>JAYFPK010000033.1:0-76460 GCA_034927815.1 Candidatus Limiplasma sp. | reverse complement strand
GGGCGGAAGGACAGCCCGGTCAGCAGAGCGGCTTCCTGATTGCCTGCCTGCCCGCCGAAAAGGAACGCGTTCACGGCTGCGAGCGGCGCGGTGAGATCCGCACCGTTATTCTGGGCTAGCGGCGCGATCACGTGTCGGTTTAGATAGCTTACGGTGGAAAAATGAAAGACGGGCACCAACACCAGCGCGATCAGCGCCAGCGCACAGGCGGTTTTGCGCAGCAGCGTCGTTTGGCGGGACAGTCTGCCGGGTGCGGTATCAAGCGTACCGGGCAGGGTGGCGGCAACAAGCGCCACGCCCGCCAGCGCGCACAGCAACGCTGCGAGCAGCACTTTACCGGAGGGCAGGCCGGAGGCGATAAACGCCCACCCGGTGCGCTCTGTGACCGCGCTGACCCGGAAGGTCATTAAGGAGGTTGTCTCTCCCTTGGAGTTAACACGTTGGGTGGTTTCTTCGGTTACGGATACACCGGAGAAACCGGGCTGGCCCTGGTATTGCGCGGCGGCGGCGTCCGCGTCGGCGCGCGCGGCGGTATACCGTTCGTCGCCCGGGAAGGTGTTGCCGCTTTTTTTGGTATACAGGGTGTTGGAAAATTGATAGATCGGCAGGGAAAGCAGCACCAGTAACGCTACGACCGCGGAAAGGCAGAGGGCTACGGCCCGAATGCCGGTTTTGCGTACGGAGGGAGCTGTTTTCATATCATTGCTCTTCCTTCCGCATCGAAATGACCATGTACAGTCCGGCTACCACGCACAGAATCACGAAGCCGATCACGGACAGCGCGGTTGCGGGGCCTTTCTGCTGGTCGTAAAAAGCCAGCATGTACAGGTAGGTTACCATCGTATCCGTCATGTTGGCGGGCGCGCCCTTGGTGATGGTATAGATGATGGGGAAGGAGTTGAATACATAGATGATGTTCAGCACCGTGCTCACCGTCAGGGACGGGCGCACCAGGGGAAGGGTGACCTTGGAGAGCTTGTTCCAAAAGCCCGCGCCGTCCACGGTGGCGGCCTCGTAATACGCGTCGTCAATGGATTGCAGCCCCGCCAGCACGCAAAAGGCCACAAAGGGGATCGTCACAAAGATGCCGACGCCGCATTCCCACATGAATTCAATTTGATAGGTGGAGCGCCAGTTGATGGCGCTTTTGATAATGCCCAGGTTGAGCAGCACGTTGTTCAAATTGCCGTATTCAAAATTGATGATGTAGTTCCAGATGGAGGCCTGGATCACCAGGGAGGTGGCCCAGGGGAACACCACCAAGGAGCGGGCGATTTTGCGGCCATGGAAGCGGGTGTTCAGGGCCATGGCGATGATGAAGCCCAAAACCGTGGAAATGCCCACCACCGAGACCACCCAGATCAAGGTGTTGAGCATCACCGTGCCAAAGACCTTGTCCGTGACGGCCAGGCGGAAGTTCTCCAGCCCTGCGAAGGCCCCCACGATGCCGGCCTTGGAAATTTCGCTGAAGGAAAGCTTGAATACGATTCCAATGGGAAAAATCACGAAGACCGTCATCAGCAAAATGCTGGGCAGGAGCCATACGTAGGGCTCCCATTTGTGGCGGACCAGAATCGAATTCAATGAGGCGTCCCCCTTTGATCATTGGTGATAGGAGGAGGGCCCGGCCAGGCCGGGCCCTCCTGGGGAATGGAAAGATTATTTCACCAGCTTGGCCTGGAGCTCATCCAGCAGCGCTTGGATATCGCCGCCCAGGAGCGCGTTTTGCTCCACTTCGATGACGCCCTGTTTGACGTCGATCCACTCGGCCTTGGCGGTGGGGTAGAACTGGCAGCTGTCCAGCACGCTGAGCCAAGCCTCGAAGGAGGGATCGGCCTCCACCAGATAGGACACGGCGGAGGAAACGGCGGGCAGGAAGCCCTCCATGCTCACCCAGCCGGTGTACATCTCGGAGCTGTAGAAGAACGCAAGGAACTTGCCGATGGCGGCATTGCGGGCGGCCTGGTCCGGGTAGGCGTCGTCTTTGAAGGCCATGATCCGGTCCATGATGCCGGTGGCTCCGCCCTCTGCGCCCTCGTTGTGGGGCAGGGCCGCGGTGCCGAAGTTAATGCTGTAGCCCTTCTCCGTCAGGTAGGTGGGCAGCTGGTTGGGGGCGATGACCATGGCCATCTTCCCGGCGCCGAACATATCCTGAAGGTCATAGCGGGTCTGGGTGGCGGGGCTGGGGTTGGTATAGCCCTTCTCATACAGGCCGATGGCGAACTGGAGGGCTTCCACATTGGCGGGGGAATTCAGGGCCCACTCGCCCTTTTCGTCCACGAAGCCGCCGTTGTTGTTCCAGGCATAGTAGGAGAAGGCAGCCTGGCCTTCGTCGGTGGTCATGTCAATGCCCCAGGGGTAGACGCTGCCGTCATAGAAGTCCAGGATCGCCTGGCAGGCGTCCTCCAGCTCGGCCCAGGTGGTGGGCACTTCGATGCCCACTTCCTCGAACATATCCTTGTTGTAGTACATGGCCCTGGCGGAGGCCAGATCGGGAACGGCCCACACCGTATCGTCGATGACGGACTGCTGTATGAAGGAGGGGAAGAAGTCGTTAAACAGCTCTTCCGGGCAGTAGTCCTTCACGGGAAGCAGCAAGCCCTCGGTGGCGTAATCGGCGAAGGTGTCCAGGTTGAGGATATCCGGGGCGTTGTTGTTGCTGATGCGGGTGCTGACCACAGTGTACACGTCGTTCCAGGACACCACTTCCAGGTTCAGCTTGATGCCGGGATTGGCCTCCTCGAACAGCTGGACGAAGTTCTTGCCTTCGATGCCCGCGCCGGTAAACCAGTCGTTGGTGTTGTTGCCGTACTGGCAGATGATGACGTCCAGGGTGATGTCCCCCTCGGCGGCGGCGAAGCCCATCAACGAGATGGTCATCAAGACAGCCAGAAACAGAGCGGCGATCTTTTTCATGGTTGATTCCCTCCTATTCAATTGAAACGGTATGATGCTTGGGTCTTTTAGCATTATACAACAAAAAAATGGATTTGAAAAGTGGCGTTTCTCACATTCATAGTATTTTGAAACATCAACATAAGATTTTAATACTTTATACCCATAAATGAGATAAAAGGCGAAAAGCAACATCATACATCTTATGAAAAAAACGCCGGGGAACAGCCGGGAGGGGGGCCTTGCCTCTCTTGGAGGGAAAAAGGTCAAAACGCCAGCATCGCGCCCCCCGCCAGCCGCGAATCCTCCGCCAGATACACCAGCCGGTGGCCCACCATGGAGTCCTCCAAGGCGGTGCAGCAAAGGGAGGGCTTACGGCCCTGGAGCAAGGAAACGAAGTCCATCACCAGCGCCTGGTCGCCCCCTCCGTGGGCGTCCCCCTGCCCCGGGGAAGCCATGGGGATCATTTCCTCCCGCCTGCCCCTCGGAGCCTCCGGGGCGATCCGGGAGAGGGTGAGGCGCTCCTCCTCAAAGCGTCCCCAGGCCTCGGCCTTGGTGCCTGTGAGATGCACCGTCCGGGAGGAGGCCGAGGCGCCCCCGTTCATGGTAAACGTGGCCGTGGCCCCATTTTGGAAGCCGATCAGCACGGATTGATGGTCTACAATGGACAGGCCGCAGCGGTAGACGCAGCGGCTGTAAGGGTTTTGGGGGTCCGACAGCAGGCGGAGCTTCTCCGCCTGGGGCGCGCCCTCCCGGCCGCTATCGTGCCAGATGTTTTCCGCCCACCGCTGGGGGGATTCCAGGTAGAGCCTCCTGGCGGAGTAGGCGCAGTCCCTCTCGATGGGGCAGTCCAGCAGGCAGTGGCTCCCCGCCTGGGCGGGGGCCCGGTCAGGGCGAAACTGAAACAGCGAGCCCAGGCTGGACACCTGGGCCGGAGGGGAGCCGGCCATGAGCCAGGCCAGAAGGTCCAGGTCATGGCAGCATTTGGACAGCAGCATGCCGGAGCCGCACAGCTCCGCAGAGGCGTACTTGCCCCGGACATAGGAGACGGACTCGTGAAAGTAGCTCACCTGCTCGGTCATATGAAGGTTCATGATCCGGCCCAGCTCCCCGGAGGCGATCAGCTCTTTCAGCCTCCGGTAAAAGGGCGCGTAGCGCAGCACATGGCAGACCATCACCCGGCGGCCTGTCTCCCGGGCGCAGGCAAGCAGCAGGTCCGCCTGGGCTTGATTCAGGGCAAAGGGCTTTTCCAGCAGCACGTCATAGCCCCTGCGCAGCAGGGGCAGCGTGGTTTCCACATGCTGGGGGTCCATGGTGCCGTTGATGGCCCCCTCCGCGAAACGGGGGGCGGCGGCCAGGGCCTGGGCGGAGGGGAAGCAATTCTCCTCCGGGATGCCAAAGGTATCCCGGGCCAGGCGCAGCGCCTGGGGGTTCACGTCCGCCACGCCTACGATCCGCAGCTTTTCGGGATGGCGGAGGGCTTCCCGGGCATAGATCATGGACCGCGCGCCCATGCCCACCACGACCAGGTCCACAGGCTTTTGCTGATTCATGGGCAACGCTCCTTAGAGATAGGGGAAGCGATTCGCTTCCCCCTAAAGTATACCTTATACGTTTTGATATTGTTTCCCGTGCCCGCGCGTAGCGTGGGCAAAAAGGGTTTCCAAAGGGATGTATCCCTTTGGCGGGGGTCCCGGGGACAGAACCCCTGGGCGTCCCTCACTCCACCCACATCCCCATACTCATATCGCTGGGCATGCGCAGGTCCCCCCTGGGGGAGAGGCCGACGCTGCCCACCTTGGGGCCGTCCGGGACGCAGTTGCGCTTGAACTGCTGGGTGAAGAACTTGCGCAAAAAGGTGGAGAGCTGGGCGTCGATCCTGGCGGCGTCGTAAACACCCGCAAAGGCCTGCCGGGCCATCAGCTTCAGCTTGGGGGGCTGGGCCCCGCCGCTGAGCATGTGGTACAGGAAGAAATCGTGGAGGGCGTAATCCCCCAAAATGGCCTCCGTGCGCTGGTTCAGCTCTCCATCCTGGACGGGCAGGAGCTCCGGGCTGATGGGGGTGTCCAAAATGTCCGCGCACACCTGCCGCACCTGTTGGTCAAAGCCGGTTTCCGCCAGATGGCGCACCAGCTCCTTCACCAAAGTCTTGGGCACGGAGGCATTGACGTTGTACATGCTCATATGGTCGCCGTTGTAGGTGCAAAAGCCCAGGGCCAGCTCGCTCATGTCCCCGGTGCCCAGCACGATGCCGCTGACCATGTTGGCGATGTCCATCAAAATCTGAGTGCGCTCCCGGGCCTGGCTGTTTTCGAAGGTCACGTCATGGACGGCGGGATCCTGGCCGATGTCGGCAAAATGCTGCATCACGGCTTGCTCAATGGGAATCTCCCGGACCGATACCCCCAGGGCCTCCATAAGCAGGTCCGCGTTGGTTTTGGTGCGCTTGCCGGTGCCCATGCCGGGCATGGTAACGGCGTGGACGCCCTTGCGGTCCAGCCCCAGCAGGTCGAAGGTCTTCACGGCGACCAGCAGCGCCAACGTGCTGTCCAGCCCGCCGGATACGCCGATCACCAGGTCCTTGCAGCGGATGGCGGCCAGCCGGGTGGCCAGGCCCATGGTTTGAATCTGGACGATTTCGGTGAGGCGCTGGGCCGCGTGGGACCCCGCGGGCACAAAGGGCAGCGGCTCCAGCTTGCGCCGCAGGGGCAGCCCCGGCTCCTTGTTCTTCTCCATAGGCACCCGGAGCAAGGGGGAGGGATGCTGCTGGGCGGAGTGGAAGAAGCTGGCGCTGCGCAGGCGCAGGTAGCGGAGGCGCTGGATGTCCACGTCCGCGATGGCCTCGTCCCCCTCCAGGGCAAAGCGCCGCCCCTCGGCCAGGGCCTGTCCGTTTTCATAGACCCCGGTGTAGCCGCAAAAAACCAGGTCCGAGGTGCTCTCCCCAAAGCCAGAGGAGGCGTAGGCGTAGCCCGCGTACAGCCGTCCGCTTTGCTGGGACAGCAGCTGCCGCCGGTATTCCTGCTTGCCCACCAGGGCGTTGGAGGCGCTGGGATTCAGGATGACCTCCGCGCCGGCCACGGCGTAGCGGCCGCTGGGAGGGGCCGGGGCCCAGAGGTCCTGGCAGATTTCCACGGCGAAGGTAAAGGAGCCCATGTCAAAGAGCAGCCCCGGGCCAAAGGGCGCTTCTCCGCCGCCATAGCGGACGGCTCCGGAGGCCTGGGCTCCGCTGGTGAACCAGCGGGCCTCGTAATACTCCTGCCCCTCCGCCAGATAGGTCTTGGGAACGATGCCCCGTACCTTGCCCCCCTGGAGCACAGCCGCGCAGTTATACAGCCGCCCCTCCACAGCCAGGGGCAGCCCCACCACCACGGCCATGGCCCCCGTAGCCCTGGCAATGCGCTCCATGGCCTCAAAGGCCCGGCTTTGCACCAGGGGATGCTGGAGCAGGTCCCCCAGGGTGTAGCCGGTGAGGCAAAGCTCGGGAAAGACGGCCGCTTGCACGTCCTGGTTCTCCAAGCGCTTCATGGCCGCCAGAATTTCGACCTCGTTCTCCTCCACATTGCCCAGCCGCACCCGCAGGCTGACGGCGGCAATGCGCGCAAAGCCGTGATTCATTGGTATTCCTCCTGCCTTACGGGACCTTGATGAGCATGGTCTTCTGCTCGTCCATCTCCACTTCCAGCAGCTTGTCCTTCTCCAGGGCCTTCAGGATGTCGCTGAAGCGCTTAAATCCCAGGGTGCGCTCCGCGAAGTCCGGGTAGGCCTGCTGGATATCCGCCTTCAAAATGCTGGGGTTGATCCGGTCAAAGCCATCCTCCTTGTAGCGCTGGAGCTGCTCCCGGAAGGCGTCCTTCCAGTTTTCCTTGGTGAGCTGGGGGGCGCTCTCCTTGCCGTTCACCTGCCCCAAGGACACCATTACGTTGAAGTTGGCGTTGCGGATGCAAAGGTTGCCAAACTGCTGGCTCAGCTTGTCCAGCACCTTCAAAAAGGTGGAACAGCCATAGGCCTTTTCGTTAAAATCCGGGCGGAGGCGCAGCAGCACCCCTTTCAGCTCGCTGGCATAGAGCTCGTCCTTGTCCTGTTCCTCCAGGATGCTGACGATGAGCTTGTTGAGCTCCTGCTCGTCCAGGGGCTCCTTGTCCACGATGTTCTTTTTCTTCTCGGCGGTCTTGCGGGTGCGCACCCCCACGTTCTCCAGGAATTGAAACTCGTTGCAGGCGTTGATGAAGATGGTGCTGGCGGCCTCGCTCCGGCTGATGCCCAACACGAACTTGCCCATGCTTTTCAGCCGTCCCACCAGGGGGGTGTAGTCGCTGTCGCCGGATACGATGCACACGCTGTCGATCAGGGGGTTGGTGTAGGCCACCTCCAGGGCGTCGATCACCAGCAGAATGTCCGCGTTGTTCTTCTGGCTGATGCCGTAGCGCAGGCTGGGCACCACGGTGAAGGTGTTGGAGAGCAGCACCTCCTTCAAATCGCTGTACTGGTCCGTGTAGCCGTAGACCTTGCCCAGCAGGATATCCCCCCGGATCTTTACTTTTTCCAGTACGCTCAGCAGCGTCGAAACTTTCGCGCCGCAGTTTTCCAAATCCACAAACAGGGCAAAACGGGATGTACTCAGGATAATCTCCTCTTTCTTCTATATATGATCGGTCAAATTCGGAAGGTAAACTTATCGCCGCGAATCCATTGGCGGCTGTGATGCACAGGTTGCTGCTGCTGGTCCAGCACGGTTTCGTCCAGAATCAGCAGCGCTTCGTTGGGGTGGGTGCCCAGATGCTTGCACACCAAGGGCGTGGCGTGGCCCAGGGAGATATCGTGCACCGCATGGCTGGGGATGATGCCCCGCTCCTTGAGCAGGTCATAGAGCGAGCGGGTCAGCGCCGCTTGCTCCAAAAAGGCGAAACGCTCCGGGAAGCGGTTGATTTCCAGCATCACCGGCTCCCCGTCGCACATGCGCACCCGGCAGGTTTCCAGCACCCTTCCGCCCTCCGGCACGCCCAGGAGCTCCGCGTCCTCCGGGCTGGCGGGCTCAAAGGAGACGCTCACCACCTTGGCCGAGGCCGCGCGGCCCATGCTCCGGCAGGCGTCGGAAAAGCTGGTGATGTGCTGGAGGTTTCGTTGCAGGCGCTTGTCCGCCACGAAGGTGCCCTTCCCCTGGCGGCGCACCAGCATGCCCTCCTGCACCAAATCCAGCAAGGCTTTGCGCACGGTCACCCGGCTCACGGCGTAGGCGTCGCAAAGGGCCTGTTCGCTGGGGATTTTGCTGCCGGAGGGATATACCCCCGCCAGGATGTCGTTCTTCAGGCGCGTCATCAGCTGTTGATACAGCGGGCTTTGACCCTTCTTTTCCAGTGGGGTGTCATGCATACGCCGTTCCTCCTTGCAAAGCCCTGCCCCGCTTGGCATGGGGGTCCTACTGCTTGCGAGCGTCAAAAACCCAGGGAGTCCAAGATGCCTGTTTCAGAGGCAAATTCCACGATGTCGTCCAGCACCCCCGCGGGCATCTCCAGCACGAAGGGGACCAAGGCCAACGTCAGGGTGGGGGCATAGAGCTCCTTGTACTCCTCCAGGAAGCCCTCGTTCAGGGAGAAGAAATCCTGCTGCGGGTAGGAGCCCTCCACAAAGACGGATTCCTCCACCTGCCGCATGCCCGCCGTGTACGCAAGGGACAGGGCGGGCCTTCCGGTGCCGGGATGCAGCCAGTCCAGGGAAAGGTCCACGGTCTTTTCCTGGCTCTGGGGGATGCTCCAGCGCAAGGCAAGGGTCTGGGGAGCGGGGGAGGCCTCCAGGCTGGAGCCGCTCACGGCCAAAGTAAGCCGGCCCTCTCCCTGGGCAGCGCCCTCGCAGGGAAGGCCGTTGCCCTCCAGGGACAGGGAAAGCACCTCGTCCTCCTCCAGGGCGACGGTGAGCTTGCCGCTGAGGAGGGCCCCCTGGGCGGTAGGGCTCCAGTCATATTGGAGGTGAAGCAAGTATCCATCCGGTCCCGGCAGGTTCAGCGCCAGGGAAAGGGCGTCCCCGGCCTGGGTCTTCTCAAGGAGGGTGGTTTCGCCCAGGACATAGGTTTCCCTGTTTCCCTCCACGGTGATACGCATGCCCTCCTGGTTGGGGTCCAGGAAGTCCAGGTAGTCCTCCAGGGCCCCCAGGAAGGACAGGGTGGACTCCACGGTGTAGGTTTCGGCCAAGAGGCAGGTCATGAACATCCCCACCCGCTCATAGTGGGGGTCCTCGTTCACCAGCATGTCCAAAGTCTCGCAGAGCTCATAGAGGCGCTCGTAGGAAACCGTCCGGGAGCCCTCCCCGGCCAGGGCTTCGGCGATGGAGGTGTAGTAGCTCTCGCCCACATAGTAGGCCGCCTCGGGATAGAGGAAGAGGGCAATGTACTGGGTGGGAAGGCCCATGTAGTAGTAGGGCTTGAGCATGAACTCAAAGAAGTTGTGCATCTGGAAGTGGATGCTGTCGTTCTTGAAGGCGGGGCTGATGAGGTAGCGGTAGCTGTGGTAGCCGTCGTAGACGAAGGGCAGGCGCTCCTTCCCGTTCAGGTACACGCCTGCGTTCATGTAGACGCGGCTGTAGGGCTGGAGGAAATCCATGGTGTTCACATAGCCCCGGATGCTGAGCTTGCCCAGGAAGGCCTCCCAATCCCGGAGCCTGGGGGTGCTTTCCGGGAATCCGTCCGCATGCAGCCCCACCTGGAGGGTGAACCGGGATTCCGTCACCGGCCCCTGGGCCACAGCGGCGGCGGGAAGCAGGCAAAGGCAAAGCAAAGCGGTGGCAATGCGCGTCAGCAAACGATGGTTCATGGTCCTTCCTCCTTCATAGCCGCCGCGGGCGGGCCCTATTGCTTGTTCCTGTGGGCGGCGCGGGCCCGCTGTTCGTGGCTCAGCTCCCGCTTGCGCATACGCAGGCTTTTGGGGGTGATTTCCAGCAGCTCGTCGTCGTCGATGAACTCCAGGCACTCCTCCAGGGTCAGGGGATGCACGCTCACCAACCGGAGGCTGTCCTCGCTGGCGGAGGCGTTGCGCATGTTGGTCACGTGCTTTTGCTTGCACACGTTCACCACCAGGTCGTCGGGCCGGGCGTTTTGGCCGCAAATCATCCCCTTGTACACAGGGGTCTGGGGGTTGATGAACAAGGTGCCCCGCTCCTGGGCGTAGAACAGGCCGTAGCTGGTGGCCTCCCCGTCCTCAAAGCAGACCAGCGCGCCCACGTTGCGGTGGGGGATATCCCCCTTCACCGGATCGTAGCGCTCAAAGACCGCGCTCATCACGCCCTCGCCCCGGGTGTCCGTCATGAACTCGCTGCGGTAGCCGAACAGCCCCCGGGAGGGCACCAGGAACTCCAGCCGGACCCGGTCCAGCCCATGCATGCCCTCCAGCACGCCCCGGCGGCGGCCGATCTTCTCGATCACCGCCCCGGCGTAGGCCTGGGGCACGTCCGCCACCATCCGCTCCACAGGCTCGCACTTTTCCCCGTCGACCTCCCGGTACAGCACCTGGGGCTTGCTCACCTGAAACTCATAGCCCTGGCGGCGCATGTTCTCGATGAGGATGCTCAGGTGCAACTCGCCCCGGCCCCGCACCTCGAAGGCGTCCGGGGTTTCCGTTTCGTTCACCCGCAGGCTCACGTCGGTCTGCAATTCCCGCATCAGCCGGGCCCGCAGGTGGCGGCTGGTGACGTACTCCCCCTCCCGGCCCGCAAAGGGGCTGTTGTTGACGCTGAAGGTCATGGTCACCGTGGGCTCGGAAATGCTCACAAAGGGGAGGGCTTCCACCGCCTCCGGCGCGCAGACCGTGTCCCCGATGGACAGGTCCTCGATGCCGGACATGGCCACGATGTCCCCCATGCTGACCTCGTTGGCGGGCAGGCGCTTGAGGCCGTCAAAGGAGTACAAGGCGGACAGGCGCAACGGCAAGCTGGCCTCCCCGCTGGCATAGTTGGTCTTGACCGCCTGCATGCCCTCGGTGAGCTTGCCCCGGGTGATCCGTCCAATGCCGATGCGGCCCACGTACTCGCTGTAATCGATGGTGGAGATCAGCGCCTGGGCGGGCCCCTCCATGTCCCCCTCGGGGGCGGGGATGTACTCCAAAATGGCGTCAAACAGGGGCTTGAGGCTGGCGCCCGGCTCCTGCGGGTCCAGGGTGGCCGTGCCCTTGCGGGCGGAGGCGTAGATGACGGGCCGGTCCAGGGCGGTTTCGTCCGCGCCCAGCTCGATGAACAGGTCCAGCACCTCGCTGATGACCTCGTCGCACCGGGCGTCGGGCCGGTCGATCTTGTTCACCACCACCAGCACCGGCAGCTTCAGGCTCAGGGCCTTTTTCAGCACAAAGCGGGTCTGGGGCATGGGGCCTTCAAAGCTGTCCACCAGCAGCAGCACCCCGTCCACCATTTTCAGCACCCGTTCCACCTCGCCGCCGAAATCCGCGTGGCCGGGGGTGTCCACAATGTTGATCTTGGTTTCCCCATAGTGTACCGCCGTGTTCTTGGCTAAAATGGTGATGCCCCGTTCCCGCTCGATGTCGTTGGAGTCCATCACCCGCTCCATCACCTGCTGGTTTTCCCGAAAAACACCGCCTTGCTTGAGCATTTCGTCCACCAAAGTGGTTTTGCCATGGTCTACGTGGGCAATAATCGCAATATTCCGGATATCGTTACGAATCATGGATTCAGTCCTTTCATACATGAGGGGGAAGGGGGGCCGCTCCGGCCTTGGCTGCCGTCTGGCCGCCCGCCCCGGGCCCGCCAGGGATGCCCCTGGGCTCCCCCAGGGCGCGCTTCACGCGGCCTGGGGAAAAATATCAAATGCGGGGAAAGGATTGCGCCTCCCCCTGCGCTGCTTGTCGCGTTACGCCTTACTCATAGACTTCCCGGTAGGCGGTTTCCGCCAGCTCCAGCCCCGGGTTGTTCTCCTGGGCCAGGCGGATGGACCACTCGTTTTCAAAGAGCAGCACCTCCCGCTCGTCGCTGTCAAAGGCCCGGCCGCTGGTGGAAGTCAGCTTCAGCTTGTCGATGGGGATGGGGCTTTTGGTGACCCAGCGCACAAAGCGGAAGGGCAGGCGGTCCATGAGCATGGTAACCCCATACTCCGTTTTCAGGCGGTGTTCCAGCACCTCGAACTGCAAGACGCCTACCACACCCACCAAAAATTCCTCCCGGCCCGTTTCCGTGCGGCGGAAGGTCTGAATGGCTCCCTCCTCCGCCAACTGCCAAATGCCCTTTTGGAACTGCTTGCGCTTCATGCTGTCCTCCGGGCGCACCCGGGCGAAGTGCTCCGGGGCGAATATGGGGATGGAGCTGAAGTGGAGCTTGGGGCCTGTGGAGAGGCTGTCCCCCAGGTGGAAGCAGCCGGGGTCAAACAAGCCGATGATATCCCCGGCATAGGCGGTTTCCACGGCCTCCCGCTCGTCCGCCATGAACTGCTGGGGCTGTTTGAGCTGCATGGGCTTGTCCGTGCCGCTGTGGTAGACCGTCATGCCCTTTTGGAACTCGCCGCTGACGATGCGCACAAAGGCCAGGCGGTCCCGGTGGGCGGGGTTCATGTTGGCCTGAATCTTGAAGATGAAGCCGCTGAAAAAATCCTCCGTGGGCTGAATCTCCCCAACGTCGCTCATCCTGGGCAAGGGAGGAGGCGTGATGGACAGGAACGCCTCCAAAAAGGGTTCCACGCCAAAATTGGTAACGGCGGAGCCAAAGAACACCGGGGAAAGCTCCCCGGCCAGCACAGCCTCCTTGTCAAAGGCGTCCCCGGCCACGTCCAGCAGTTCGATCTCGTCCAGCAGGCGGTTGCGGTAATGGGCGGCCAGGGCCTGCTCCGCCCCGGGGCTGTGCAAGGGCACGGCCCTTTCCTCCGCCAGGCTCATGCCGTGGTTGCCGCCGCTGTACAGCAGCACGTCGCCGCTGCCCCGGCGGTACACCCCCTGGAAATCACCGTCCACGCCGATGGGCCAGTTCATGGGGCAGGTACGGATGCCCAGCACGTTTTCCAGCTCCTCCATCAGCGCGAAAGGGTCCTTGGCGGCCCGGTCCATCTTGTTCACAAAGGTGAAGATGGGGATGTTGCGAAGCCGGCAGACCTTGAACAGCTTGACGGTCTGCTCCTCCACGCCCTTGGCCGCGTCGATGAGCATCACCGCCGCGTCCGCCGCTACCAGCACCCGGTAGGTGTCCTCGCTGAAATCCTGGTGGCCGGGGGTGTCCAGGATGTTGATGCGGAAGCCTTCATATTCAAACTGCATGGCGCTGGAGGTCACGGAAATGCCACGCTGCTTTTCGATTTCCATCCAATCGCTGGTGGCGTGCCTCTCGGCCTTGCGGGCTTTTACGCTGCCCGCCTGGCGGATGGCTCCGCCGTAGAGCAGCAGCTTTTCGGTCAAGGTGGTTTTTCCGGCGTCCGGGTGGCTGATGATGGCAAAGGTCCGGCGGCGCTCGATCTCCGCCCGGGTCTCCTGGGAAGCCGCGGTTTGGGGTTGGGTCATGGGGGGTGGTTCCTCCGCTTCGCATACAAGGATAAAGGGGATATAAACAAATCATTGTACAATGGGAAAGCAAGGAATGTCAAGGGAGGGGGCGCGCAGATAGGGCGGGATCATTTGATTTTGATTTGCCTTTTGATGAAGAAGGGCGTTTTTTGTCGGGAAGTGATTTTCGGGCTTTGATCGCCATATTCAGGGTGATTTCTTCTGTCGCCAATGCCGCTATCCCCTCCGCCGCTTTTACCCCCTTGTTTTCCCCGGCCCGCCCCGGTACAATAAAACCGGAAACCGCCGTTCATTCCACGCTTTTCAAAGAGAAGGCAGAGGGGGCGAACATCCGTGAAGGCCCTGGAGGATTATGACCTGACCATTCCCCACATCAACAACATCATCAGCATTCAAACCGATTCCTACTGGTCCCTGGACAATCTGACCACTTCCGACCATTGGATTTTGTCCCTGAGCACAGGGGGCGGGGCGGAGTATAGTTGGGGGCAAAAGACCTATCAGCTTCGCAAGGATGATATGCTCTTTTTCCAGGAGGGCTTTTCCCGCTCCGCCAAAAGCTCCCCCCAGGACCCCTGGCAGTTCATCGTGGTCAAGTTCCGCCTGGAAGCCCTCAACGACCGCACGGCCCAAGCGCTGCGGGAGCTGCCCAATATTTTCCCCGGCACGACCCTGACCATCCGCCAGAGCTTTTTGGAAATGGAGCGGGTGTGGCGGGGGCGGCGGCCCGGCTACCTTCTGCGGTGCAAAAGCGCCCTGTATGACCTGCTGTATACCATGATGCGCCAGGCGGGCACCTTCTACGACAAGGATTTGCCCCATCAGGAGAAGCTGCGCCATGCCCTGGAGATCATCAACCAGAACCGGGAGGAGAACTTTTCCCTTCAGGAGCTGGCCCGGGAGGCGGGGCTCAGCCCCTCGTACTTCCGGATGCTGTTCAAGCGCTTCACCGGCTATTCCACCGTGCAATACCAGAATTATATGAAGATCACCCATGCCCAGGACCTGCTGAACACCGGGAATCTGCGGGTGACGGAGGTGGCGGGCATGGTGGGTATCCGGGACATCTACTATTTCAGCAGATTGTTCAAACAAATTACGGGAATAGCGCCTTCGGATCTGTGCAAGAAGTGATTTGCCCCTTTGCTTTTGGAAGGATTCCGCTCTGCTTGATGCGGTGTCCATTCCTGCGGGCTGCGTGCCAATTTGAGGAAACGCTTCCGGCAAAAGCCTTTGTTGGGAGATGATCCCCAGGGGCTTGTTTTTGGATGTGGCAAAAAAGAGAAGAGAAGCTCCTTTGAGAAAATTTTTTCCAAAAAGTCATTTTGTGCAAAAGAAAATCGTTTTATGGATTGTCAGCCTATGGGCGGGCTTGTATAATGACTGCATACATGAGGCGGGCCGCCCGCGGGGCGACCGCCTGAGAGCATGGCAAATGAATGCCACATATTGAAACGGAGGGTTGCTACCATGATGCCCGTCAAAAAGCTTTGGTCTATGGTACTTTGTCTTGTGCTGCTGTGCGCAGCGCTTCCCCTTGGCGCGTCCGCTTCGGAGCCGCTGAAGGTGGAGGGTGAAATCGTCGTTTGGTACTCCGGCGCGGCGGAATCCCGCGTGGAACTGTATGAGTGGGCCAAGGCCGAGATCGAAAAGGCCTATCCGGGAACCACGGTGACCCTGGAAGTCATCCCCATGGCGGAATTGGCCTCCCGGCAGATGACCGCCTGCCAGAGCGGCATGGGGCCGGACGTGATGAGCCAGCCCATCGCCGCCACCAACGGCTTCGTACAGCTGGGGCTTTTGGAGCCCATGAACGACCTGATGGCCCGGGCCGGCCGGGACCTGCTGGCGGAGTTCAACCCCGATTTCTTTGAGCTGATGCGGGACGGAGACGTGCTCTATGGCGTACCCCAGAGCCGCACGGCCCTGGCGCTGGTGTACAACAAGGCCATGTTCGCCGAGGCGGGCCTGACCGAGCCCCCCAAGACCTGGGCCGAGGTACAGGAGTATGCCCAGAAGCTCACCAAAAAGGACGCGGAGGGCAATGTGTCGGTGTACGGCTTCGCCCTGCCGGGCACCAGCGGCAGCCATATCTGGTACCGCATCATTCCCGAGATTTGGGGCGCGGGCGGGGATATCTGCAACCCCGAGATGACCCAGGCCACCCTGGACAGCGAAGCCACCCGCAAGGCGCTGGAGTACTACTGCAGCTTCTACAAGAACGGCACAGCCCCCCGCAGCATGCTGGAAAACGACCAGACCGCTTCCAGCCAGATGTTCGCCTCCGGCGCTGTGGCCATGACCCTGGAAAACGTCACCTGGATCCGCAACAACGTGGTGAAGGAGAACCTCTTTGAGGTGGGCGTGGCCCTATATCCCGGCATGGAGGGCACCAACGTGGCGGGCCTGGGCGGCTGGAACGCCTGCATCCCCGCTTCCGCCAAGAACAAGGAAGGCGCGGCGGCCTTCATCAACCTGATTACCGGCAAGGAAGGCATGGAGCAGCAGTTGCTGATGCCCGCTTTGGCGGAAGTGCTGGCCGCCGGGGACTGGACGGATGACTTCTACGGCCCCTACAGCGCCATGCTGGCGGAGCACAGCCGGGATTTCCCCAACTTTGAGAACGCGGCGGGCGCCCAGACCGTCATCATGAACATGGTGCAGTCCGTGCTCACGGACGGCGCCACCATGGACGAGGCCATCGCCTCCGCCCAGGAGGAGATTCAGGCCTTGCTGGACGAGCAGAACGCAGAGTAACCCAGGGACCGTTTTGGGCAGCGCACCCCTGCGTTTGCGCAGGGGCGCGCTGCCCGAAAGCAGAGGAGGCGCGTGGGATTGTACGCCAAAATCAGGCGGACGCTTGGCAAAGAACGCATCATCTATTATTTTCTTCCCGCAATCATCGTATTGGGTACGCTGGCGGTCTATCCGCTGCTGAACAACCTCTGGCTCAGCGTCCATTCCAAATCCGGCGCTTGGAGCCTGGGCAATTATGAACGCCTGTTTAGGGACAAATGGTTTTGGAACTCCATGATCACCACCGGCAAGTGGATGCTGCTGGCGGTGGTGGGAGAGCTGCTGGTGGGGCTGGTGCTGGCCAACCTCATCAACCTGCGGCTGCGGGGCACCAAGCTCTTCCGCACGGTGCTGATGATCCCCTGGATGACGCCCATGATCGCGGTGTGCACCGTGTGGGCCTGGATGTACAACGGGGACTTCGGCATCCTCAGCTATGGGATCAACAAGCTCTTGGGCACGGACATCCTTTTTTTAAGCAAGCCGGCCACGGCCATCGTATGGCTGTCGGTGGTGTATATTTGGAAGCGCTCCTCCTTTGTGATGCTGATGTACGTCAGCGGCCTGCAAGGCATCTCCGAGGATATTTACGACGCTTGCAAAATCGACGGCGCGCCCTGGTATACCCAGCTTTTCAAGGTGACGCTGCCGCTGATGTTCCCGGTGATCCGCTCGGTGCTGCTCATTTCCATCATCACCGCCATGAACCAGTTCACCATCGCGTATTCCATCACCCGGGGCGGCCCCAGCCGCAGCACGGAGCTGATGCAGATGTATATCTACAATACCGGCATCGCGGGCTTCCAGTATAACTATGGCGCGTCGGCCTCCACGATCTTTTTGCTGGTGGTGCTGGCGCTGGCGGTAGGCTATATCTTCGCCACCGAAAAGGCAGAGGAGGACGCGTTCTGATGAAGAAAGTCAAGCTGCTTCGCTCCGCCCTGGCCTATGGGGTGCTGGGGATCTTCGCCTTGGTGGCGCTGTTTCCCTACTTCTGGATGCTGACCTGCGCCGTGCGGGATCAATCGGAGCTGTTCACCATTCCCCCCAAGCTCATCGCCTCCTCGGCCTCTTTGGAGAACTTTTCCTACGTGCTCACCCGCACCCGCATCCCGCAGTACATGCTTAACACCGTCATCATCGCGGCCATGGCTACGCTGATGTGCCTGGTGGCGTCCATTCCCGCGGGCTATGCCCTGGCCCGCTTCCCCTTTCGGGGGCGCAAGCTGGTATCCTCCGGGGTGATCCTCTTCAAGCTCCTGCCCCAGTCCGCGGCCTTGATTCCGCTGTTCATCCTCATGGGCAAGCTGGGGCTGATGGATACCCACTTTGGCCTGTCCTACGTCCATCTCTTCACCATGGTGCCCTTTGCCATCTGGATGTCCAGGGGATTTTTCAAGACGGTGCCCGTGGCGGTGGAGGAAGCGGCGCTGGTGGATGGGTGCAGCAAGCCCCGGGCGCTGCTGCGGGTGGTTCTGCCCATTACGGCTCCGGGCCTGTTCTCGGTGGGGGTATACGCCTTCATGCTTTCCTGGGAGGAATTCATCTTTTCCTATACCTTTACCTCCTCCCGGGCCAAGCCCGTTTCGGTGGGCATCGCGCTGTTTCTGGGGGAAGACGCGAACCTGTGGGGCGCGGTGATGGCCTCCGCCATTTTGATGGGGCTTCCGGTGCTGCTGGTGTTCTTCCTTCTCCAGGATCACTTCATCAAAGGAATTGTGGGCGGCGCTGTGAAGGGCTGAGGAAGGCCCTGCCGCGCCGGTCAGAAAAGGATGGGAATATCAATGGAAAAGCACGTGGTTCAAAAGAGCAAGATGAATCTGGACAAGCTGATTGCCCAGCGGGAGCGCAAGGAGCAAAAGCCCTTCCCGGTATCCGAGGAGGAGCTGTGCGCGAGATATGAGCAGCTTTACACCTCCGCCGTCAACGATGTGCTGCGGGAGTTCTGCCTGCTGGACCAGGCCCTGCCGCCGGAAATCCACCCCCTGCGGGATGAGATGAAGGTCTGCGGCATGGCCTACACCATCCGCAGCAGCAAGGACCCCGCCATCGTCGGGGAGATGGACACCCGCGCCCGGATGCTGGATGATATGCCCCGCAACTGCATCTGCGTATGGGACACGGGCGGGGAGAACGAAGCGGCCCATTGGGGAGAGATCATGACGGCGGCCTCCCGCGCCCGGGGAGCCCGGGGCGCGGTGGTGGACGGAGGCCTGCGGGATACGGCGCAGGTGCTGGCCCAGCATTTCCCGGTGTTTTACAAGTACCGCACCTCCTGCGGCACCTTGGCCCGCTGCCGGATCACCGCCTACAATATCCCGGTCAAGATCGGCAAGGTGCTCATCTATCCCGGGGACGTGGTGTTTGGCGATATCGACGGCGTGGTGGTCGTCCCCAGGGAGATCGCCTACGACGTGCTGGTCCGGGCCGAGGAGATCAAGACCGGGGAGGTCAGCATCCGAAGCTGGGTGGAGGACGGAATGTCCGCCAAAGAAGTGGTGGACAAGGGCGGATACTTTTAGAAACATGTAAATCGGGAGGTCTGGCCATGAACAGGAACTCCAACCCTTCCCAGTTGAAGATTACGGACATCCGTTTCGCGGACATCGACGGGACGCCCAAGCACTGCCCGCTGATCAAAATCTATACCAACCAGGACATCGTGGGCTACGGCGAGGTGCGGGACGCTTCCAGCAGAACCTACGCCGCCATGCTCAAAAGCCGCCTGGTGGGGGAGAACCCCTGCCAGGTGGAGAAGCTGATCCGCCGCATCCGGCAGTTCGGGCACCATTCCCGCCAGGGGGGCGGGGTGTCCGGGATCGAGGTGGCGCTGTGGGATTTGGCGGGCAAGGCCTATGGCGTGCCGGTATACCAGCTCATCGGCGGCAAATACCGGGATCAGGTCCGCATCTACTGCGATACGGACGTGGAAGGGCGGCACAGCGGCGCGGACATGGGCCGCGCCCTCAAGGCCCGCATGGACATGGGCTTCACCTTCCTAAAGATGGATTTGGGGATCGGGCTGCTGATGGACGAGCCCGGCACGCTCACCGCGCCCCTGGGCTTTCTGGAGGAGATGAAGCGCCACGCCTCCTCCGCCATCAACGAGGCCCGGGGCTCCATGCAGCGCAAGCAGGCCGCGGGCAAGGCGTATGAGATCAACACCATCGCCCATCCCTTCACGGGGATCCGCATCACCGAAAAGGGACTGGACATGCTGGAGGATTATGTGCGGCAGGTCCGGGAGGTGATCGGGTATGAGATTCCCCTGGCCATCGACCACTTCGGCCATGTGTGCGTGGAGGACTGCATCCGCTTTGCCCGCCGGGTGGAAAGCTACAACATCGCCTGGATGGAGGACATGGTGCCCTGGCAGTATACGGAGCAATACGTACGCCTGGCTGGCAGTACCTGCATTCCCGTAGCTACCGGGGAGGACATCTACCTGCTGGAGAACTTCAAGCCCCTGATTGAGCGGGGCGGGGTATCCGTGGTCCATCCCGACGTGCTCACGGCGGGAGGCATCCTGGAAACCAAGAAGATCGCCGAGTTTGCCTATGACCACGGGGTGGCAACGGCAATCCACATGGCGGAAAGCCCCATCGGGTGCATGGCGGCCGTCCACGCGGCGGCGGCTATGCCCCAGGTGCTGGCGGTAGAGTTCCACAGCGCGGATGTGCCCTGGTGGAACGACCTGGTGACGGGCTTGCCCAACCCCATTGTGCAAAATGGCTTTATCACCGTGCCCGACGCCCCTGGCCTGGGAATCGAGGGCTTGAATGAAGAGCTGATCGCCCAACATATCCACAAGGACATCCCCGGCCAATGGGAAAGCACCCAGCACTGGGACGGGGAATGGTCCAACGACAGGCTGTGGAGTTAAGATGATGAAACGGTTGTTGGCTGGCTGCGGCGTGTACCTCCAGGGGGAGGAGGTATTGGAGCAGGTGGGGCCGGCGCTGGCGAAAAAGGGATACCGCCATGGGCTGCTGCTGGCGGGGAGGAAGGCCTATGGGGCTGCGGGCCCCAGGCTGATGCCGGGGCTGAAGGCCATGGACGATGCCATCGCCCCGGTTCTTTTCCAGGGCCATTGCACGGCGCAGGAGATCGCCCGGTACGCGGAGGCCGCCCGGGAAACCCGCGCGGATTGCGTGCTGGGCCTGGGGGGCGGCAAGGTGATGGACCTGGCCAAGGCCGTAGCCCAGGAGGCGGGCCTTCCGGTGTTTACCATACCCACCAGCGCCGCCACCTGCGCGGCCTACGCCCCCCTGAGCGTGGTGTACGGCCCCCAGGGAAGGCAGGAGGGAATCCGCTTCTTTGATAAGGAGGTGGATGGGGTTTTTGTGGACGCCCGGGTCATGGCCGGGGCGCCGCCCCGCCTCCTGGCCGCCGGATTGGCGGATGCCATGGCAAAGGCCTGCGAGTATGCCACCATGATGCCGGAGGCGGCCTATGGGGACCTGCCCCTGGGAAAGTACCTGGGCTACAGGCTGGCCCAGGTTCAGGACGAGGTGATCGCCGCCTGCGCCCTTCCCGCCCTGAAGTCCCTGGGCGGGGGAGAGGTGGGCCAGGCCTTGGAGGACGCGGTGTTTTGCGCCATTGCCTCCACCGGCATGGTCAGCGGCCTGGGGGGCTTCGGGGGCCGGGGCGGGGCCCGCTTTGCCATCGCCCATGGCGTGAATGAGGTGCTGCGGAGCGCATGGTTCCCTCCGGAGCGCTGGCTCCATGGGGAAGTGGTGGCCGTGGGCGTTCTGGCCCAGATGGCCGCCAACGGCGAGGACCCGGAGCGCATTGCCGCCCGGCGGGAATTGCTGGAAAAAATGGGCGTGCCCACCCGGCTCTCACAGCTGTCCCCCTCTTTGGCGGGGGAGGGGCTTACCGCCTTTCAGGAGGAGATTTTGGCGCTGGTCCAGGTGGATGCCGCCCAGCGGGAGACCATCCGCAAGGCTATCCTCTCCGTGGCATAAGGAGGCAGACGATGATTCTCACCGATTACCTGCTCCCCACCCCCGGCCTGCAATGGGACTACGCCCGGCAGCTGGGCATTGGGCACGCCGTGATCCGCCTGCCGGAGGACGGCGCTTTTGACGAGGGGGATCCCGCCCATTGGCGGGACTTGATCAGCCGTTATACAGGCCAGGGCCTCAAGCCCCTGGTGGTGGAGCCTATGCCCAACCATCTGCACGACCACATCAAAGCGGGAGACGAAGGGCGGGAGGAGAGCATCCAGCGGGTCATCCAGATGATGCGGGCCATGCAAGGCGCCGGGGTGGATACGATCTGCACCAACTTTATGGCCCATGTGGGCTGGTTCCGCAGCGACAGCGCCATCCCCGAGCGGGGCGGGGCGCTGGTGACGGGCTTTGACGCCCGGGCCGTGGCGGGGGAAGTGCGCGGCAGCATCACCCCGGAAGCCCTTTGGGAGAACCTCACGGTATTCCTGCGGGCGGTGGCTCCCTATGCCGAACGGTACGGAATCCGCATTGCCCTTCACCCGGACGATCCTCCCGTGCCCGCCCTCATGGGCGTCTCCCGCATCCTGATCAGCCCGGAGAACATCCAGCGGGCTTTGGATATCGCGGGCAGCCCCGCCGTGGGCGTGACCCTGTGCCAGGGGACCTACAGCCTCATGGGCACGCCCCTGTGCGACGCCATCCACCGCTTCATGGCCCAGGAGAAGTTGTTCTTCGTCCATTTCCGGGATGTGCGGGGCCATCGGGAGCGCTTCCAGGAAACCTTTCACGATAACGGCCAGACGGATATGGCTCAGGTGCTGCGCTGCTACCGGGATCACGGATACCGCGGCCCCGTTCGGGTGGACCACGTGCCCACCATGGCCGGGGAGGACAACACCCGTCCCGGCTATGCCAGCGTAGGGAGGCTGTTTGCCATCGGCTATTTGAAGGGCCTCCTGGAGGGAATGGGATATCCGTATGAGTAGGGGATCCGATTCCTAATAGTCCCTTCCTCTAAAAGGCGGTCCTATTTTCCACCGCCCCTTCGGCCCCTTGCCGGAGGGGCATTCTCTCTCTTTTGACAAATTTCTGGGTGACAAAGGGGAATGGATACGGTAAGCTTAGGGAAGTAGGATTCTCCAGCTTGGAAAGGGCGGGGGCTTGCGTAGCCTCATAGCCCCCCACCCCGCGGAAAGGGAGTAGAAGATGAGCAAACACGTCATTGAGGATGCGAAGCGCTGTCTGCAATGCAAAACGCCCCGCTGCCAACAGGGCTGCCCCGCCCATACCCAGATTCGGGAATTCATCCACCTGCTGCTCCTGAGCAGGATTGAGGAAGCGGGGAAAATGCTCTATCAAAACAACCCGCTATCCTTGGTATGCAGCTATGTATGCCCCCAGGAGAACCAATGCGAGGGTCATTGCGTGCTGGGGGCCAAGGGCTCCCCGGTCCAGATCAGCGCCATTGAGAAGTACATTTCCGATTATTATCTGAATATTTACCATCCCGTTCCCTCCACCAGGGAAAACGGCAAGGTCGCCATCATCGGCTCCGGCCCGGCGGGCATCACCATCGCCACCCTCCTCTCCCGCTATCATTATGACGTGACGATTTTTGAGGGCAACGACCACCTTGGCGGCGTCATGCGCTATGGCATCCCCGAGTTCCGCCTGCCCAAGGCCGTGCTGGACCGGATGATGGACGTCCTGCTCAAAAGCGGGGTGCGCATCCGGCCCAACACCTCCATCGGGACCAACCTGAATGTGGACGACCTGTTCCGGGACGGATACCAGGCGGTGTTCATCGGCACCGGGGTCTGGCGGCCCTCCCGCCTGAACATCCAGGGGGAGAGCCTGGGAAATGTGCACTATGCCATTGAATACCTGCGCAACCCCGACGTATACCGCCTTGGAAAGCGGCTGGCCGTCATCGGGGTGGGCAATGTGGCCATGGACGTGGCTCGCACCGCCTTCCGGCACGGCTGCGAGGAGGTATGGATCATCGGCAACCTTGAGGAGGAGGATATTACCGCCCGGCCTGTGGAGCTGGAATTTGCGAAGATCGACGGCGCGAAGCTGATGATGGGCAAGAGCACGGTGGCCTTTGTGGACGAAGGGGTCATGCTGGCGGATTCCCGGATCGTCGCGGGCCCGGACGGCAGGCGCAGGGCGGAGCCCATCCCGGACACAGAGCAGCTCCTGCCGGTGGATTCCAGCATCATCGCCATCGGGCAAGGACCCCGGGCCGTGATCGTTTCCTCCACGGAGGGGATCGAGGTATCCCGAAAGGGGTTGGTGGCTGTGGACGCCCTGGGGCGCACCACCCGCAAAGGGGTTTTCGCCTCCGGGGACGTGGTGACCGGAGCCAAAACCGTGGTGGGAGCCATGCAGCTCTCCAAGCAGGTGGCCGAGGAGATGCACCGCTATGTGCAAACCGGGGAATGGCCTGGGGAGTGACGCGGCGGGCCTTGCCAGCAAAGTGCGGCAACGCCTCCCGGATTTTCCAAAAATCCCCCAAAGGCAAGAAATTTCTTGACATTTCAGGTGGATTGTGATAACGTGACTCGGTAAGCCGCCCGGGCGGGGTTTTGAAGTGCAACCAAGGTTGCCGCCTTACGCTTGGCGAGTATGAACGGGGAGGTGCTTTGCCATGTACGCAGTGATCGTATCAGGTGGCAAGCAATACCGCGTATCCCAAGGGGATACCATCTACGTGGAGAAACTGGATCAGGAGCCGGATAGCAAGGTTAGCTTCGATGTGCTGATGCTGGGCTCGGAAAACGGCGTTGAGGTGGGCACGCCCACGCTGGCGGGCGCCAAGGTAGAGGGCAAGGTCCTGGGCCAGGTCAAGGGCGAAAAGATCGTCATCTACAAGTACAAGAGCAAGAAGAACTACCACCGCAAGGCGGGTCACAGGCAGAACTACACCAAGGTGGAAATTACCGCCATCGGCTGATGACCACGCTTCATGTTTTGCGGGAGGGCGAAGAGCTTCGCGCACTGACGGTTTCGGGACACGCGGGGTACGCAAAGCGGGGCGAAGACATAGTCTGCGCCGCAGCCAGCGTATTGATTACCACCTGCGCCAACGCCCTGGAGACGGTGGCGGGGGTGAAGCCCCGGGTGGAGCGGGAGGCCCGAAGCGCCATGATCCGGGTGGAATTGCCCGGGGACTTGGACCAAAACGCGCATCATGACGCGCAGGTGATCCTGAAAACCGCCTTGCAAGGGTTTGAGGATCTTTCCTCGGAATATCCTAACTATTTTACAATCATCGATGGGAGGACATCACGATGTTGAAGCTGAATCTTCAATTTTTCGCTCATAAAAAGGGCGTAGGCTCCAGCCGTAACGGCCGGGACAGCGAAAGCAAGCGCCTGGGCTGCAAGCGCGCCGATGGCCAATTCTCTTTGGCGGGCAACATTTTGGTCCGGCAGCGGGGCACCAAGATCCATCCCGGCCTGAACGTGGGCATCGGCAGCGACGATACCCTTTTTGCCAAGGCAGACGGCATTGTCCGCTTTGAGCGCATGGGCCGCGATAAGAAAAAGGTCAGCGTGTATCCTGTGGAGAGCGCCGCGGCCCAATAAGCGCCCCCGGGGACTGTGAAAAGCCAAAAGTGCAAGCAAGCCTTGCACTTTTTTCCTATCAAGATCGATTTGGCAAAGAAGGAATGACCATGATCGGAACCCTCATCAACGTGGTGACCATTCTCGTGGGCTCGTTTTTGGGGCTTTTGCTGCGCCGGGGCATGAAGGCCTCCATTGGGGATACGGTGATGCAGGGCCTGGCTCTGTGCACCATGCTCATTGGCCTTCAAGGGGCCCTGAAAACCCAGAACATGCTGCTGGTGATCCTCTCCATGGTGGTGGGCGGCGTGGCGGGCTCCCTGCTGGACATCGGGGACAAGATGGACAAGCTGGGGGCCTATGCCCAGCGCAAGCTGGCCCGCACGGCGGGGGAGGGGGGCCAAAGCAGTACCTTTGCTCAGGGCTTTGTGACGGCCAGCCTGGTGTTTTGCGTGGGGGCTATGGCGGTAGTGGGGGCGCTGGACAGCGGCATCCGGGGGGATCACAGCACGCTGATCGCCAAGTCCGCCTTGGACGGGGTGGCTGCCCTGGTGTTCGCCAGCACCTTGGGCCCCGGGGTGATGCTGTCCGTGGTGCCGGTGTTTGTCTACCAGGGGGCCATTGCCTTGCTGGGAAACCTCATCGCGCCGCTGCTCAGCGAGCAGGTGGTTCTGGAGATGAGCGCCGTGGGCGGGCTGCTGATCGTGGGCATCGGCATCAACATGCTCTTTCACAAGGATTTGAAGGTGGCAAACCTGCTGCCGGCGATCTTTGTGCCCTTTCTCTACTTTCCCTTGGCGCGCCTGCTGGGGCTGTAAGGGGCGCCCGAAGCCGGGCAAGGAGGTGGCTGGATGAACCTGAGGCTGGAAAAACCTGCCCTTCACCATGAGGCGGCATGGCTGGACATCGTGGCGGAAATTCAGGCGGCGGGGGAAGCCGTGACGCCTTATAGCCTCACCCTGGAACTCAGCCATTACCTGGACTTCTGGCGCAAAACCCAGCTGATCGCCAAGAGGGAAAGCCTGGGGGACAAAGTCCGGGCCGACACCTACTTTCTCCTGGGGGAGGAGAAGCCCGGGCGCATTTTGGGGGCCATCAATTTGCGCTATGAGCTGAACGAGTACCTGCGGGAGTTCGGTGGGCACATCGGCTACGGCATCCGCCCCAGCGAGCGCGGGAAGGGTTATGCCACGGCCATGCTGGGCATGGCGCTGGAAAAGTACCGGGAGGCTGGGTTCAAAAGGGTGCTCCTTACCTGCGATACCTGGAATACGGCCTCCGCCAAGGTGATGGAGCATCATGGCGGGGTGCTGGAGAACGTGGTGGACCGTGGGGACGAGCGCATCGCCAGGTACTGGATCGAGCTGTGAGGCTGGGGCATAGGGATTGCTGCGGCCAGGACCGCGCTGGATAATACAGCCAGAGGCCGGGAAGAGCCCCCTGCGGGGCTTCCCGGCCTCTGGCTGCTTGATCCCGTTTTCGGGCTTGCGCCCCTTGGGGGCTTCGGATATCGGCTTTACAGCAGATACTCCTTCCGGCTCTGGGGCCTGCCCTCCATCTCCCGGGCCTTTTTCACGTATTTGTCGCTCTGGTTCCCCAGCACCGCGTAGCTGGCGATTTTGCTTTCCTCCACGCCGGGCTGGTTGAAGGCGTCGATGTCCAGCAGCTCTCCCGCGTAGGCGGTGGCCATCTGGAAGAAGTACATCAGCTGGCCCAAGGTGTAGGCGTTCACCTGGGGAAGGGTGATGGTCTGGTTCATCCGGCCCGAACGGTACAGGGCGTATTCGGTGCCCTGGCGCTCCGCCTCGATCAGCTGGTTCAGGCTCTTGCCCCCCAAAAAGGCCACGTCGGCAAATTCCTCGCAGCCATGGGGAATGGGGGATTCCTCCCGGAAGCTCTCCACCTTCAGGAGGGTGATCACCTTGTCATAGGGGCCTTCGGTATAAAGCTGGAGCTGGCTGTGCTGGTCTGTGACGCCCAGGGCCTTGGTGGGGGTTTGGCCCACGTTCACCGCCATGCCCTTACGGGTCACGTTCTTGCCCAGGGATTCGGCCCAAAGCTGGCAAAACCAGTCCGCCATGTATTTCAGGCTGTCCGCGTAGGGCATCACCACCTGGATGTTGGCGTCCATGTCCTCCATGGCGATGTATTGAAGCACCGCCTCCAGCAGGGCCGGGTTTTGCCATACATCGGCGTTCTTGCAGCGCCCGTCCATGGCCGCCGCCCCCTCCAGCAGGGCCCGGATGTCGATGCCGCAGACCGCGGCGGGCAGCAGCCCCACAGGGCAAAGCTCGCTGAAACGGCCCCCCACGCTGGAGGGGATGTAGAACAGCTCAAAGCCCTCCTTTTGGGCCAGCTTGATCAGGTTCCCCTTCTCCTGGTCCGTGGTGGCGATGATGTGCTTTTGCCATCCGTCTCCCACCTGCTTTTTCAGCAGGTCGGAAATGATGAGGTATTGGCTCATGGTTTCCGCCGTGGCGCCGGATTTGGTGATGATGTTAAAGCAGGTGCGCTTCACATCGATCACATCCAATAGCGAGGCCATCCGCTCCGGGTCGATGTTGTCCTCCACGTAAAAGCGGGGGCCGCCCCGCTTTTCGGCGGGCAGCTCGTTATAGCGCTGGTGGTTCAGGGCGTACTGCACCGCGATGGGGCCCAAAGCGCTGCCGCCGATGCCCAGCACCACAAAGGCGTCGAACCGCTCCCGGACCTGGGCAGCCACCTTCTCGATCTTTGCCACGATATCCCCTTGGTTGTAGGGCAGCTCCATCCAGCCCAGCCACCCGGTTCCCCGGTTTTTCTGCACGGCCGCCTGGGCGGAGGCGGCCACAGCGGCCATGGCGCTCACCTGCTCCGGATCGATGCCATACTGAAAGCCCAGCATATCGCTCATCATGTGGTTTACATCCAAAACGATAGGCTTGCGAAGTTCCTTTGCCATACGCTTCCATCCTCCTGTCCTCAAATCGGGCATAGTATATCACATGTAAAGCCTATTTGGAAATGGCGCGGCCTCCTGGGAGGCTGAATTTTTTCCGGGCTTCGCTGTCAACAAAACGGCGGCCATGGTACAATCAACGAGCATGGAAACGGACGGAGGAAAAATCAAAGCGGAGGACAAGGAGGCGTGGCCCATGACCCCTCAGGAAATTTTGGACGATTGTATGACCAAGCCTGGAGCCTACCTGGATTGTCCCTTTGGACCCGAACCCGTCTGCGCGCGGGTGGAGAGGCGCATTTTCGCCCAGGTGTACCCCGGCCGGGGATGGGTGACGCTGAAATGCGAGCCGATTCAAGGGCTGGCTTGGCGGGAGCGGTATCCCCAATCGGTGCGCCGGGGCTACCATTGTCCCCCTGTGCAACAGCCCTACCATAATACCGTGGCTTTGGACGGCACGGTGGAGGATGGGGAGCTGCGGGCCATGATAGCGCATAGCTATGAACGGGCCTTGAAAAGCCTGACCCGGGAGGCCAGGGCCAGGGCTGCGAAGGGAACCATCATGGGCAGATAGATGACCAGGTATTGGGATTTGGCCTCAAAGAGCATGTGATACAGCCATCCGCCGAAGATAGCCACCGCCAATACCCCAAAGGCAAAGGCTTCCTCCCAGGGCCGCTTTGAGGCGGCCTTTCCAAAAACCCATAGCATAAGGCCGGCGGCAAAGCCCAGGTACAGGAGGATGGTGAAGCCGTCCATGTAGCGCTGAAGGCCGGGGGTGGCCTCTCCGGCGGTGATTTGCTGTATGAGGGCAGGCGGCTCCTGGGTGAATTTCACCGCGCCACTGATCAAAAAGGATTCAAAGGTGGTTTCTCCCCACTGGGAAACCATTTTATTGTGGAAAAAGGACGCGCCATAGGCTGGATTGGCGGCAAAGGCTGCCAGCCGTTTCCGGATATCCTCCCGGACCTGGACGCCGGCGGCTTCCGGGTCAAAGCCATGCCGCTCCAGCAGCGCGCCGGTATAGCCGTTATACCATCCCGCCGCCCGGGGGCCCTCTTGAAGCCCCATAGCCAGCCAGGCGGCCTGGGGCGTTCCCTTGCCAAGCCTTTCCCCTGTCCGGGCTTCAAAGCCCTTTTGAAGGCCGGGGAGAACCAGGATGGGCACGAGAAGGAGCGCAAGCGCCGGGGCAAGCCAGCCAAAGCGGCGGGTGCTGAGGCAGTATAGGGCCAGAACCAGAAAAAGGGCGATCACCATAATCCAGGAATTGGGCTTGAGGGCCACAGCCAGGGCGCAAAGGACAGCGGAAACCGGAAGCTGCCACCAGCGCCGTTGCCGCACCCAGCGCTGGACAGGAACCACCGCCCACAGGGACAAGGCCAGCCCCGGCACCGTGCCGTAGACAAAGGGGATGTAAAAGAGGGGCTGGATCATCAGGGCCAGCAAGACCATGGCGCACAGCTGGAGCCGCCTGCTGCGCCGGCTGTCCCAAAGAAGGGCGA
Organism: Candidatus Limiplasma sp.; assembly: GCA_034927815.1. Taxonomy (GTDB): domain Bacteria; phylum Bacillota; class Clostridia; order Christensenellales; family Aristaeellaceae; genus Limiplasma. The sequence goes on along the minus strand of JAYFPK010000033.1, from coordinate 47,327 downwards.
GGACCGCCCCATAGGAAAGGGCCAGGAGCAGGGCGTTGGCGCAGCCGATGGCGGGGATGGCCTGCCCGGCAAAGAGGCGGACAAACAGCTCGCAATACAGCGTATATCCGGCTTGGAAAGGGTAGAGGCGGTAGTAGTCCAGCAACGCCACCGGCTCGCCGGCAGCCAGCCGTACCGCCGTGTCGTAGCAGGCCCAGGCGTCGGCCCGGGGCAGCACGCGGATGGAAAAGGACCAAGCCGTGCCCACCGCAAAGACAAGGCCCAAAAGAATCCCCGTGCACCAAGAAAGGGACAGGGATTTTTCAAAGCGCAGCAAAAGGCGCAGCAAAGCCAGCAAGCCCGCCACCAAGAAAAGGTTGAGCCAGAGGGGGTCCCTTTGGCGCGTCACATGCTCCGCCACCACGCCCTCCTGTAGGAAAGAGGATGTATACAGCAGGGAAAACAAGGTCAGGTAAGCGAAGATCAGCGCCAACGCCACGCAGACAGCGCCCAGGGCGAACCTGTCAAAGGGTTTCCAGCTTTCCTTCCTCAGCTCCGTACGCATCGCTCAAAGGCCTCCTGATTTCTCGGCTGGGCCGGGCCCGCCCTTCCCGCTCTTGCGCCGCAAGGCCAGGGCATGGGCCGCGAAAGGCGTCATCATGGGCAGATAGATGAACAGGTATTGGCATTTGGCCTCAAAGAGCATGTGGTACAGCCACCCGCCAAAGACCGCCACCGCCAGCACCCCCAGGCCGAAGCCCTCTTCCCAGGAGCGCCGCCGGGCGTTCCCGCCAAAGAACCAGAGCGGAAGGCCCAGGGCAAAGGCCAGAAACAGCAGCGCCGTGAAGCCGTCCATGTACCGGGACAGGACCTGGGAGGCTTCCCCCGAGAGGATGCTTTCCACGGCGGGGGAGGGGGGCTGGGTAAAGGTCAAGGTCCTGTTCACCCAGAGGGCCTCGTAGGTGGTCTCGCTCCATTGGGAGACCAGCTTGTCATGGAAAAAGGACAGGGCATAGGCCGGGTCGGCGGCGAACACCTTGAGCCGGGCCTGGATATCCTCCAGGGCCTGGCGGTGGGCCGCACCGCTGTCAAGGGTGACGGGGTCCAGGGCCAGGGCCGTATAATCATTATACCATCCGGAGGCCCTGGAGCCCTCCTGGAGCCCCATGGCAAACCAGGCGGACTGAGGCGTCCCCTCCCCCAGGGGCAGCCCGGCGCGGCTTTCAAAGCAGCGCTGCGCGCCCCAAAGGGCCGCCATGGGTACAAGCACCACCAAAAGCGCCAGGGGAAGCCAGCGGATGTGGCGGGGGCGGGCGCAATACAGCAGCAGCACCAGGAGAATCGCCACGGCCATGATCCAGTAATTGGGCTTGAGAACGACGGCCACCGCGCACAGCGCCGCAGCCAGGGGAAGATGCCACCAGCGCTTTTGCCGCACCCAGCGCTGGGCCAGCACAAGGCCCCACAGGGAGAAGGCGAGCCCTGGAATAAAGCCGTAGACAAAGGTGACGTAAAAGAGGGGTTGGATCAATAGCGCCAGCAGAGCCACGGCGCAAAGCTGGAGGCGCTTATCATGGCAGCTGTCCCAAAGAAGGGCCAGCAGGGCGGCATAGGACAGCGCCAGCAGCAAGGCGTTGGCATAGCCGATCTTGGGGGTGCTGTACTCCCCGAACAGGCGGACGAAGAGCTCGCAGTAAAGGGCGTACCCCGCCTGGAAGGGGTATTTCTGAAAATACTGCGGGGACTCCAAAGGCCGGCCAAGGGCGAGCTGCACCCCCGCGCTATAGCACTTCTGGGCGTCGGCCCGGGGAATGGCGCTGAGGGAGTTCATCCATAGGACCCCTACGATGAACACCAGCCCCAGAAAAACCCCCGTACACCAGCCCAGGGGCAGGGCTTTTTCAAAGCGGAGGAGGAGCCGGACCAACAGCGCCAGGCATCCCATCAGCCCCAGGGTAAGCAGCACCGGATCCCTCACATAGACCACGCGCTCAAGGAAGATGTTTTCCGGATCGAAGGTTGCGGTATGAATCAGGCAAAACACCGTCAGGTAGGCAAAGACCGCCGCCAGCGCCAGGCATACGGCTCCCAGGGCAAAGCGGTCAAAGGGCCTGAAATGATCGATTCTCCGTTCTGTGTCCATTGGTTCAGCGCCTCCTGCTTCCTGCGGGCCAGGCCCGGGAGCTTAGGGCTTCCGCCGCAAAGGGAACCATCATGGGAAGGTAGATCATCACGTATTGGGCATTGGCTTCAAAGAGCATGTGGTACAGCCACCCGCCAAAAACAGCCACGGCCAGCACCCCCAAAAAGAAGTTTTCCCTCCAGGAGCGCTTTCGGGCGTCCTTTCCAAAGGTCCACCGCACAAGGCCCAGGGCGAAGGCCAGGAACAGCAAAATGGCAAAAGCGTCCATGTACCGCTTTACCAGGGGGGAGGCTTTCCCCGTGAGAACGCTTTGCACAAAGGCCGGGGGCTGCTGGGTAAAGGCCATCAATTCGTTGATCCACAGGGATTTATAGGTGGTCTCCCCCCACTGGGACACCATTTTGTCATGAAAGAACAACAGGGCATAGGCGGGGTCGGCGGCAAATTCTCCAAGCCTTTCCCGCACATCCCGGAGGCTTTGGCCCTGGGCGGCGGCGCTGTCAAAGTCAAAGCGCCGCATCAGATCCCCCGTATAGCCGTTATACCATCCCGGAGCCTGGGGGGCTTCCTGAAGGCCCATAGCCAGCCAGGCGGTTTGGGGCGTCCCTTTGCCAAGGGTTTGCCCCGTGCGGGCCTCCAGGTAGCCCTGCGCGCCGGATACGGCCAGCATCGGCGTCAGGGCAAAGGCAAGGAGCAGCGGAAGCCAGCGAAAATGGCGGGCGCTGATGCAATATAGCATCAGCACCAGGAGGATGGCGACGACCATGATCCAGTAGTTTGGCTTCAAAAGGACAGCCACAGCGCATAGCGCCGCAGCCAAGGGGAGCTGCCACCAACGCTTCTGCCGCACCCAGCGCTGGGCCAGCACAAGGCCCCACAGGGCAAAAGCCAACCCAGGCACCGTGCCATAGATAAAGGTGGCATAAAACACAGGCTGAATGAGCAGCGCCAGCAAAGCAATGGCGCAGAGCTGAAGGCGCTTGCTATGCCGCCCTTCCCAGAGAAGGGCCAAAATAGCGGCGTAGGAGAGGGTCATCAGCAGGGCGTTGGCCGCGCCGATCTTAGGGGTGCAGTATTCTCCGAACAGGCGCACGAACAACTCGCAGTAGAGCGTATATCCTACCTGAAAGGGGTATCTGCGGTAATAGGAAATCTGGGAGATGGGGCGACCGGAGGCAAGGTCCACGGCCGTATTATAGCAAACCAGCGCATCGGACTGGGGCAGGGCGCTGATGGAGCGCACCCAGATCATCCCCAGGGTAAAGAGAAGCCCTAAAAAGATTCCCGTACACCAGCCCAGGGGAATGGACTTTTCAAAGCGCAGGAAAAGGAGGACCAAACCCGCCAGAAAAACCACCAGCAGAAGGTTCAGCCAGAAGGGGTCCGCCTGTCGCCGCACAAGCCCCCAGTCCTCCTGCGTCAGATCATAAGCGGAGGTATGGAACAGGCAAAACACCGTCAGGTAGCCAAAGATCACCGCCAGCGCCAGGCACACGGCCCCCAGGGCAAAGCGGTCAAAGGGACGCAAGCCCTCGGGCTTTAGCGGGCCGGCCATGAATCAAGCGCCTCCCATTCCCCTGGAGGGATTTTGCCGGGGCCGTGGATACCGGCCAACTGGTGCAGCCGGAAATAGCGGCGCATCAGGCCGGGCATGCCCCCCTCCCGCTGGAAAGGGAGCTTGTCCACGGGAAGCGCCACGGGCTCCGCGCTCAGCGGCACAATGGCGGAAACAGCTTCGGCCTGTGTTTCGCTGGCGGCAAGCCGCTCCTCCCGCAGGCTCATCTCCTGGTGATAGCGGGCGGCCTCCCCTGTGAGCAAGCTTTTGGCCGCGGCAATGCTGGGGGCGGTCATGATGGCGTTGGCGAACAGGCCCCACAGGAGCAACATCCCGCAAAGGGAAAGGACGGCCAAGGAGGGGCCCTTCCGGCCCAGGGCCTCCAGGCAAGCGCCCTGGCGCTCAAAGCGGCGCAGGAGGTAGCCCCCCAGGTACAAAAGGTTAAGCAGCGCCAGCAGCGCGTAGAGCATGTACAGGCTGCTGAGGACCCGCTCCACCCGGTAGCCCTCCAGGCCGGTGGCGTAAATGGGAGGCACAAAGGAGGCGGCCAACACCCCAAAGCTCAAGGTCATGAAGAGGAAGGGATGGCCGAAGGAGAAGCCGCCGGCCCGCAGCGCCGGGGCCAGCAGGGGAAGGAGCAAAACCGCCGCGGCCACAAGCTGGGGAGAGAACCATTGGCCGGTCATTTCCGCGCACTCGGCCACGCTTTGCACCACGGCCCTGGCGGCGCTTACCGGAGCGCCCACCACCTCCTGGCGCAAAAGGTTTCCCGGAGCCGCGACCACCAGCGCCAGGGCCAGCCCGGTCCCCGCCAGGGCGCACAGGCTTCCCCAACGGGCGGCGGAGCGGGTCCAAAGGGCCCATGCCGCCACAAAGCACAGGCCCAGCGCACCCCCCAAAGCCAGGGGATAGGGACAGCCTCCCAAAACCACGCCGCAGGCAAACAGAAGGCCCCCCCGCAGGGCATAGGACAGGGAAAAGGCCTGGCGGTGGAGCTTGAGCAAAAGCCCGAGGATCACCAAAATCATCATGACGCTCAGGGCGTAGGGGGTGCCGGAATGCCAGTAGATCACTTCCCGGGCGCTGGGCAAAAACTGCAAAAGCAAGGTCATCAGCACCGTGAAGAAGACCGCGGAGGCCGGTGCATCCGCTCCCAAGGTGCGGCGAATCAGATTTTTGGAGAAATACGCCGCCGAGAGGCACAGCCCCCCCAGGGTCAGCAGCGGCGTCAGAAAGAAAAGCCGGGGGGAAAACACCATGGGCTGAAGGGCGGAGAAAAACATAGCCACAAAGGTGCCTTGCCAGTTGTGGTACATGAAAAGGGCGCGGTCCCAGGCGGCCCCCAAAGCGGCCCAAAGGCTGCCCGTGCGCAGCCAAGCCTCGGTGACGGGCAGGCTATGGACAAAGTCGTCATGGGTGGGATGGGCGTCAAAGGAAATCAGGATCAGCGGAAGGAGCATCAGCGCGCACCAAACCCCGCATGCCACCGGCAAAGCCCGCCTGGAAAGGCGGTGCTTTCCCAGGTCCTTCAGCCTTTTGAGCAGAACCTTCATCCCAAGGCCCCTTTCACCGGAAGAAATTCAGCAAACACCATGATATCATGAAAAGGGAGTTTTTACCAATCCAGCTTCAAGGCCGCCTCCTTGGCCGCCTTCATGGCGGTGGGCAAGGGGAGGGCCAGCAGCTCCCGGCGGGTTGCCAGCATGGCTTGAAGGGAAGCCAAAACCGCCGGATCCGGCTTTTCCAGCAAGCGGTAGTGCAGCAGCGCCATCTCCCAAACCCGGTGGGTGAACACATGCCGGGCGGACCCCAAGGAGGCTTCAAAGGCGCACGCAAGCCCCCGTTGGGCCAGAACCTCCTGGACGCGGCCCGGGTCCGTCTCTTCCTCCACCAGCCCAAAAACATACAGCCCTTGGAGCAGCCGCTGGGTCCGCCGGGTCACGAGGATCTGTTGCCCATAGGTCAGCAGGCATACCGCCACGTCCACAGGCTTGGGCGGAGGCTTTTTGATATGAAGGGGCAATAGCTGGGCGTCCTTTTCCCCATAGGCGTCGCAGCTGTCCTGCCAGGGGCAGAGATGGCATTTGGGCGCGCCGGGAAGGCACAGGGTGGCCCCCAGCTCCATCAGGGCTTGATTATAGTCCCCCACGCCCTGGGAAGGCAGGCTGTCCGCCACCAGGCTGCGAATCTTCCGCTGAACGGCGGGGGAGCCGATATCCTCCCGGACGCCGAAATAGCGGGCGGCCACCCGAAGCACGTTGCCGTCAATGGCCGGCACCGGCTCCTCAAAGGAAATGCTGGCAATGGCCCCGGCGGTATAGGCCCCGATGCCCGGGAGGGCTTTCAGCCCCTCATAGGTTTTGGGGAATTCCCCGGCATGCACGTTCACAATCACCTGGGCGGCCTTTTGGAGGTTTCGGGCGCGGCTATAGTAGCCCAGGCCCTCCCAGGCTTTGAGCACATCCTGCTGGGGAGCGGCGGCCAGGGCGAAAACCGTGGGGAAGAGCTTCAAAAACCGTTCATAATAGCCCTTCACAGTCTCCACCCGGGTTTGCTGGAGCATGATCTCTGAAATCCAGATGCGGTAGGGGTCCTTGGTTTCTCTCCAGGGGAGCTCCCGCTTGGCCCGCCGGTACCATACCAGCAGGGCGGGAGCCATGGAAGCTTGACGGCGCATGGCTTTGATCCTTTCTGTATCCAGATGATTGTACCATATTTCCTGCCAAATGACAGGAGCAGAATTCCCAAAAACAGAGAAAAAATAAAGAAATTATGAGATATCGGAAGAAAAACTGCCAATATCCAAAAATTTTCGGACATCCATAGAGAAAAACGGCGTGAGGAGGCTTCCAATGGGCTTGCGACATAAGCTCAAATGGCGTACACTAACAATGCTGTTAGCACTCATTCTTTGCGAGTGCTAACAAATCGAAAATCAAACCAATAGGGAGGAAATAACATGAACGTGAAGCCCCTTGGCGACCGCGTGGTCATCAAGAACGTGGAAATGGAAGAGACGACGAAAAGCGGCATCGTGCTCACTGGCGCTGCGAAGGAAAAGCCCCAGATGGCGGAGGTGCTGGCCGTAGGTCCCGGCGGCATGGTGGACGGCAAGGAGATTACCATGCAGGTGAAGCCCGGCCAGAAGGTTATTTACAGCAAGTACGCGGGCACCGAGGTCAAAATCGACGGCAAAGAGCTGATCATTGTCCGCCAGAGCGACATCCTGGCCACCGTGGAATAAGCCGTTCATCAAGCAGAGCGCGGAAAGTAGATAGAGGAGGAAACCCATTATGGCAAAGCAGATTAAGTATGGCGAGGATGCTCGCCGCGCCTTGGAAAAAGGCGTCAATGTTTTGGCGGATACCGTGAAGATCACCCTGGGCCCCAAGGGCCGCAATGTGGTGCTGGATAAGAAATACGGCGCGCCTTTGATCACCAACGACGGCGTGACCATCGCCAAGGAAATCGAGCTGGAGGACGCCTTTGAGAACATGGGCGCCCAGCTGGTGAAGGAAGTTGCCACCAAGACCAACGATGTGGCGGGCGACGGTACCACCACCGCTACGCTGCTGGCCCAGTCCATCGTGCGGGAAGGCCTGCGCAATCTGGCCGCCGGCGCTAATCCCATGGTTTTGAAGCGGGGCATCGAGTCCGCCGTGGTGGCCGCCGTGGACGGCCTGGCCAAGCTCAGCCAGCCCATCTCCAGCAAGCAGGCCATTGCCCAGGTCGCCAGCATCTCCGCCGGGGACGAGGCCATCGGCCAGCTGATCTCCGAGGCGATGGAGACCGTTGGCAATGACGGCGTCATCACCGTGGAAGAAAGCAAGACCATGAAGACCGAAATGACCACCGTGGAAGGCATGCAGTTCGACCGTGGCTATGCCAGCGCCTACATGGTCACCGATTCCGACAAGATGGAAGCGGTGCTGGATAACCCCATGATCTTGATCACCGACAAGAAGATCAGCAACATCCAGGAGATCCTCCCCGTCCTGGAGCAGGTGGTGCAATCCGGCAAGAAGCTGCTGATCATCGCCGAGGACGTAGAGGGCGAAGCCCTGGCGACTCTGGTGCTTAATAAGCTGCGCGGCACCTTTACCTGCGTGGCCGTGAAGGCCCCCGGCTTTGGCGACCGCCGCAAGGAAATGCTCCGGGATATCGCGGTGCTCACCGGCGGCCAGGTCATCACGGAAGAGCTGGGCCTGGAGTTGAAGGAAACCACCATCGACATGCTGGGCTCCGCCCGCCAGGTGAAGGTGGACAAGGAACACACCACCATGGTGGAAGGCGCAGGCACCAAGGAAGACATCCAGGCCCGGGTGAAGAGCATCCGCGCCCAGATCGAGGAAACCACCAGCGATTATGACAAGGAGAAGCTCCAGGAGCGCCTGGCGAAGCTGGCGGGCGGCGTGGCTGTGATCCAGGTGGGCGCCGCTACGGAGATCGAGATGAAGGAGCGCAAGCTCCGCATTGAGGACGCCCTGGCCGCCACCCGCGCTGCGGTGGAGGAAGGCATTGTGCCCGGCGGCGGCATCGCGCTGATGAACGTGATGCCCTCCGTACAGGCCGAGCTGTCCAAGTTTGCGGGCGACGCCAAGACCGGCGTGGAAATCGTCCTGCGGGCCCTGGAAGAGCCCCTGCGCCAGATTGCCACCAATGCGGGCATCGAGGGCAGCGTGATCGTGGAGAACGTGAAGAACGCCCACAAGAACGGCTATGGCTTTGACGCCCTGAAAGGCGAGTATGTGGACATGATCGAGCGCGGCATCATCGACCCCACCAAGGTGGCCCGCTCCGCTCTGCAAAACGCCGCCAGCGTGGCTGCGTTGGTACTGACCACCGAGAGCCTTGTGGCGGACCTTCCCGCCCCCGAACCCGCGGCTCCCGCGGGCGGCCCCGGCATGGGCGGCATGTACTAAGCCAGAGGATGAAATGCAAAAGGCCTCCGCGAAAGCGGCGGCCTTTTTGCGTACGGCGCACCCTTTGGCGCGCCAAAGCCTTTGGGGGAGCGCCTCTTAGGCATCCTCCCATAAGGCCCGGGTGGCGGAGGCGGCGCAGCGGGTGCAGTTGGCGGCGTCGGTCAAGCGGTAGGAAATGGAAAGCAGCTCTATGAGAAAGAGCTGGGAGATTTTTGCTCCCAGGTTTCCCCTCTGGTAGGGGCCTTCGTTTCCGCCGCACAGCAAAAGCAGATCGGAGAGCTCCGCCAGGGGCGAGGAGAAAAAACGGGAAATGCAGATGATTTTGGAACCCGCCGCCTTGGCAGCCCGGGCAGAGGGAAGCAGCTCCTTGGTGCTTCCGGAGTAGCTGAAAAAGACCGCCACATCTCCGGCGTTCATCAGGGAAGCGCGCATGAACTGCAGATGGACATCGGAAATGTACTCGGATTTTGGGCAAAAGTGCAAAAAGCGGTTTTGGGCGTCAAAAGCCGAGGAGGAGGAACCGCCGATGCCAAAGAAGCAGATATGCTTTGCCTCCACCAGCCAGCGGGTTGCGGTGGCAATGCCCTTGACATCCAACAGCCGGTGGGTTTCGTACAGCATGGACACACAGTTGTTGAGAACCTTTTGGATCATCTCCGGTTCGCTGTCCTGATCCCCGACGATGCAGTCAATGGGTTGGGGGCCGCTCATCGACTGGCCGAGAGAATGCGCCAGGTTCATCTTGAAATCCTGGTATCCGCTTTTGCCAAGCAGCCTGCAAAGCCGAAAAACGCTGGTTTCTCCCACATGGCAGGCGGCTGCCAGCTCGGAAATGGACATGTACGGCACATCGCTGGCGTGGGAAAGCACATAATTGGCGATAGCCTTTTCCGTTTTGGTGAAGGAGTTGGCTTGGGCTTTGATGGTGATGAGCAGGTCCTGGAACATACGGTGTTCCCCCTTTCTTTCGTTAGTGGGCATCCCATTGGGACTTGGGACCCGAACGCCGCGTTTTGAGAAACCGCGCCGCTTTGCGGCGGAATAGCCAGCCTCCTCAGCCCGGAGGCGAGGAGGGAACAACAAAAAGCCGACGAGAAATCCCGTAGTCGGCCCGTGGGAGGATTGCGGTTTGTTTCGCGCGTGCGTTCCCTCGCGGGATGCGGCGCGCCAAAGGGACCATGAGAGGGAGGCCGGGAAGCGCAAACTTTGTCAAAGGGTATTCCCAAATCCCGAATGACGGTAGTATACACCAAAAGAAGTCATTTTGACAAGTGGTTATCTTCCTATTATGGTATAATTTTCCTATTCCCCGCCGTAGATACATGGCAGAACCTGACAAAGTTTTTGGAAGGATGCGCATGAGGGCGATCTCTGTGCTATAATCCTACCATAGGAAGGTTTCGGCCTTGCGATATGTGGGTATGACAAGGACACAAAGCATACAAAGGAGTGTTGAGGATGGAATTCTACATTTGCAAACACTGCGGGAATGTCATTGGCTACGTCGAGGCGAAGGGACCAAAGGTTGTTTGCTGCGGGGAAGAGATGCAGCTTTTTTCGCCCAATACTGTGGACGCCGCCACGGAGAAGCACGTTCCTGTGGTCAAGGTGGAAGGCAATCTGGTCACCGTCACGGTGGGCAGCACCATCCATCCCATGACCGAGGAGCACCACATCGCCTGGATTGCCTTGCAGAGCAAGCAAGGCTACCAGCGCAAGGAGCTGGACCACACCGGGGAGCCCAAGGCCGTGTTTGCGCTGGTGGACGGGGATGAGCCGGTGGCTGTGTTTGAGCGCTGCAACCTGCACGGGCTTTGGAAGGCGTAATCCCAGCCGGGGGCATGCCTTTTCGGAGATAAGGGAAATGAAAGAAAGGGGACAGGACAATGAAGTACGTATGTCAAATTTGTGGGTATGAATATGATGAGGCCAAAGGCGATCCGGATTCCGGCGTAGCCCCCGGAACCAAGTGGGAAGATGTGCCCGAGGATTACGTTTGCCCCCTTTGTGGAGCCGGTAAGGAGTCCTTTGAGGCGGAGTAAGGTTTCGCTCACGTAAATGCATCAAGCCCCGGCCATTTGGCCGGGGCTTTGAAAGGATCGGCAATGACGGCATGGATGGAAACCCGGGAGATTTCTGTGGCGGAGGAGACAGAGGTCCTGGTGGTGGGCGGCGGCATCGCGGGAGTCGCCGCGGCCCTGGCCGCCCGCCGGGCGGGGGCGCGGGTGCTGCTGCTGGAAAAGAGCGTGCTGCTGGGCGGCCTGGCTACCAATGGCCTTATTAACTGGTATGAACCGCTGTGCGACGGCCAGGGGGAGCAGATGAGCTTTGGCCTGGCGGAGGAGTTGCTGCGCCTGTCCGTCCGCTACGGGGAGGACACGCTGCCGGAGATTTGGCGCGATCCGGCCATCCCCATTGACAAGAGCAAGGTGCGAAAGGAAAAGCAGCATCCCGTAGGGGGGCGCTATGGCACCTTCTTTTCCCCGACGATGTTCCAGCTGGCCATGGACGAAATACTGGAGGCGGAGGGCGTCCAGCTCCGGCTGGATATTTTGGCGGCATGGCCCCATATGGTGGACGGAGTCTGCCAGGGGGTGATCTGCGAGAGCAAGTCCGGCCGGGAGCTGTTTGCCGCCCGGGTGGTAATCGACGCCACCGGGGACGCGGACCTCTTCTTCCGGGCCGGAGCGCCCTGCGTGGAGGGGCATAACTACCTTTCCTTCGTAGCCCACCTGTGGAGGGCCGCAGAGCAGGCCCGCTCCATGAAGCACAGGCGTTGGGTGGCCTGCGGGTCGGACCTGTATGGCAAGGGGCATCCTAAGGAGTACCCTACTATCACCGGCCTTCGCAACGAGGAGATCACCCGCTTTGTGCTGGATGGAAGGCGGCTGCTGCGGGAGAAGCTGCGGGAAGGAACTTCCCAGGTGCTGGATTTGGCGCTGCCCACCATGGCGCAGCTTCGCACCACCCGGCGCATCCAGGGGGCGGTTACGTTGACAGAGGCGCACCAAAAAACGGCGCGGAAGGATTCCATCGGGCTGATTGGCGATTTTGAGCGGGTGGGCCAGTGGTATGAAATTCCCTGGGGAACCCTATACTGCGAGGGCATGCCCAACCTGCTGGCGGCAGGGCGCATGACCTCCTCGGAGGGCTGGGCCTGGGAGGCCACCCGGGTAATTCCCTCCTGCGCCGTGACCGGCCAGGCTGCGGGCTTGGCGGCGGCGCTCATGGCCCGCCGGGGATTGGCCGCCCGGGACCTGGAGGTGGGGGAACTCCAGGAGGGCCTTCGGGGCCAAGGGGTGCGGCTGCATCATTCATAATGGAGGCCGGCCGTCGCACCGCCCAGGCCCGGGGCGAGGAGCGCCGCGCCATGGCCGTGGCCCACGAAATGGAAAAGCAAAACGGGAAGCGCTGCTTCCCGTTTTGCTGATAGATCCGCTTTTCCTTACGGGGAATTTTCAAGGCATTTCAGGAGCCTTGGCCGTCATGATCAACTGCGTGTAGCGGCACTCAATGGGGGAGACCTGGGCTTCCTGGGCCTTTTGGGTGGCCCGGACGCCAAACCCCAGCAGCATTGCCATGGCGACGCCGCTTACCAGCAAAAGGGTCAGGATTCCCCGGTAGGCGCTTTTGATCATCGTAAAGGCTCCTTTGTCCTGGTATGTCGCTTCCTGGCTCCTAAGGGTATTGTAATTCGTTTTAAACGAAATGTCAAGCCAAAAACGAAAAAAATTTGCTTTTGGTTGACAAATTCAGCTTTTAGCGTATAATGGGCTCATCAGGAGGTGGCCACATGCAAAGGGAATTGGGACCCAGGGAGATTTTTTGCAACAATATGAAGCGGTTGATGCGTGAAAAGGGCGTCGATCAGACGCGGATCGTCAACGCTCTTTCCGTGACCGCTTCCACCGTCTCCGACTGGGTGAACGGGAAAAAGTATCCCCGGGTGGAGGCCATGCAGCGCTTGGCGGAGTTTTTTGGATGCACCCTTTTTGATTTGACCATGGACGCCCAGGAGGAGAGCCGCCGCCCCAAAGCGGCCCCCGAGATTTTGCCCCTTGTATCCAACAGGATTCCGCTGCTGGGCACGATTCAATGCGGCGTGCCCACCTTTGCGGAGGAGAACTTTGAGGGCTATGTGGAAGCGGGGGCCCAAGTCAAGGCGGATTTCGCCCTCAGGGCCCGGGGGGACAGCATGACCGGCATCGGCATCCAGGACGGGACCATTGTCTTTATCCGCAAGCAGCCCGCCGTCAACGACGGGGAAGTGGCCGCCGTCATCCTGGACGACGACGCCACCCTCAAGCGGGTGCGTTACCTGCCCGGGGGCATGACCATGCTCCAGGCGGAGAATCCCCGCTATGCGCCTATCATCATCGGCGGCGAGGGGGAAACCCGGTCGGTTCAGGTGCTTGGCAAGGCCGTGGCCTACATGGGAACGGTGCTGTGATCCCGAGGCCTGTTCAGCGAAAGCGTAGGAAAGCCCCGTAGGGCTGTGGGCGTTGAGAGCTTTTTGCATACAAATTGAAAATCAGCCTGGGAACCGCCCCAAAGCGGTTCCCAGGCTGATTCGCTATGCCCGGACTTAGTTTTTCGTCAGCCCGTCGATCTTTGCCAGCTCCTCCTGGGTGAAGGGGGGAGCGGTGGCGATCTTGCAGTTTTGCACAATCTGCTCGGGCTTGCTGGCCCCGATCAAGGCGGAGGTCACCACCTCGTCCCTAAGGACCCATTGCAGAGCCATTTCCGCCAGGCTTTGCCCCCGGGCGGCGGCGATTTCGTTGAGCTGGGAAACCGTATGAAGGAGCTCCGGGGTGATGGATTCGGGCTTGAGATACCGGGGATCGTGACCGGCCCGGGAATCCGAGGGGATGCCGTGGAGATATCTGTCGGTGAGCTTTCCGTTTTGGAGGGGCGAGAAGGCGATGCAGCCCACCTTTTCCTCCCGCAACACCTGGGTGAGGCCTTCCTCCACCCAGCGGTTGAGCAGGCTGTAGCGGGGCTGATGGATCAGCATGGGGGTGCCCAGGGCCTTGAGGGTGCGGATGGCTACCGCCGCCTCCTGGGGCGCGTAGTTGGAGATGCCCACATACAGCGCTTTGCCGCTGCGGACAATGGAGTCCAAAGCGCCCATGGTTTCTTCAATGGGGGTTTCCGGGTCCGGACGGTGATGGTAGAAGATGTCCACATACTCCAGGTTCATCCGCTGTAAGCTTTGATCCAGGCTGGCGATCAGGTACTTGCGGCTGCCGAAGTTGCCATAGGGCCCCGGCCACATGTCATACCCCGCCTTGGTGGAGATGATCAGCTCATCCCGGTAGGGCCGCCAGTCCCGCTGCATGTGGACGCCAAAATTCCGCTCCGCCTCCCCGTAGGGCGGGCCGTAGTTATTGGCCAGGTCAAAATGGGTGATGCCATGGTCAAAGGCGGTGCGCAACAGCTGCTGCTGCACCCCGAAAGGGGTGATGTCCCCAAAGTTATGCCAAAGCCCCAGGGACAGGATGGGCAGCCGCAGGCCGCTGGCTCCGCAGCGCCGGTAGGTCATCTGTTCATAACGCGTTTCTTCGGGACGGTACATGGTAAGCCCCCTCCTTTTGCATTCAGTTCTGTTTGTAGAAATCCCCTATAACGTCGATGACTTGCGCGCATTCCTCCCGGGTGAGCTGATGATACATGGGCAGCCGGAGCAAGCGCTCGCTTTCCCGGGTGGTATAGCGGTCCTCTCCGTGGAAGCGCCCGTAGCGCAGCCCGGCCTCCGCGGAATGGAGGGGGATATAGTGGAATACCGCGAGGATATTCCGCTGCTTCAGCCAATCGGCGAGGCGGGTACGCTCCTCCAGGTCCCTGGCTTTGAGGTAGAACATATGGGCGTTGTGGGTGCAATCCCCTGGAGGATGCATGAGTTCGACTCTGCCTTGCTCCTCCAAAGACGCCAGGCCCTCCTGATATTGGTTCCAGCGGGCCATGCGCAAAGCGGTGATCTCCTCATGCCGCTCTAGCTGGGGAAGCAAATAGGCGGCGTTGAGCTCGCTGGGCAAATAGGAGGAGCCCAGATCCACCCAGGTATACTTGTCCACCTGGCCCCGGAAAAAGCGGCTGCGGTTGGTACCCTTTTCCCGGATGATCTCCGCCCGCTCGATGAGCTCCGGGCGGTTGATCAGCGCTGCGCCTCCCTCGCCCATGCTGAAATTCTTGGTTTCATGGAAGCTGAGGCAGCCCACGTCCGAAAGGGCGCCGGCCTGTCTGCCTTTGTAGGTGGAGGTCAAAGCCTGGGCCGCATCCTCCACCATGAAAAGATGGTGCCGGGCGGCTATGGCGTGAAGGGCGTCCATATCGCAGCATACGCCGGCATAGTGCACCGGCACGATGGCCCGGGTCCGGGGCGTGACGGCGGCCTGAACGCAGGCGGGGTCCAGGTTCATGGTCCGGGGATCGATATCCACGAAGACCACGGTGGCGCCCCGCAGAACAAAGGGATTGGCCGTGCTGACAAAGGTAAAGGCGGGCATGATTACCTCGTCCCCGGGCTGGATGTCCAAAAGCAGGGCGGCCAGCTCTATGGCCGAGGTACAGGAGGTGGTGAGAAGCGCCTTGGGCACGCCTGTCATGCTCTCCAAACGGGCATGGCACCGCTTGGTGAATTCACCATCCCCGGAGATTTTGTGGTTTTGGGCCGCCTGCAAAAGGGCGGATTCGCACTCGGGCAGAAAGGGGGGAATGTTAAAGGGAATCATAGAATGCCTCCCCGCGGTGAATTTTGGAAACGGTGTAATTATATCATAGATGGACCCGGATGTCATGCCGCAGCCTACGGCCCGGGACGCCTGAAAACTCCGTCTAAAATCATCGGAAATCCGGCAGGAATCAGAAGGAGCCGCGGTGAAATAAACACATATAGAAAAAGGAAGCTGATAGGTTGCTTTGGGGGAATGCCTGGCGCATGAAGCCTTATTTTTATTATCAAGGGAGAGAGGATGGCAAGGATGAAGCTGATCGGCGTTTTGGGTAGTTTGAATGTGGACTTGACGGCCACGGTGCCGCGCTTTCAGGGGCCGGGGGAGACCATTACCGGGACCGGTTTTTACACCTTTACCGGCGGTAAGGGAGGCAACCAGGCGGTAGCCTCCGCAAAGCTTGGCATGCCTACGATGATGGTGGGCAAGGTGGGCGCGGACCAGAACGGGGAGCTGTACCGCCAGACCATGCTGGAATTGGGCATTGAGCAGCACACCGTGCAGACTGTGGACCATGTCGCCACGGGGGCGGCTATGATCGAGGTGGACGTCTCCGGGGAGAACCGCATTGTGGTGGTGCCCGGGGCCAATCACGCCGTGGACAGGAAGCAGGTGGACCAGCTGATGCATGAGCTGCTGTCCTGCGATGTGATTTTGATGCAGCTGGAGATTCCCATGGACACCGTGGAATATGCCGCCCAGAAGCTCCATGCGGAGGGGAAGATGGTGATTTTAAATCCCGCCCCCGCCCAACCCCTCAGCGACCGTTTGCTGCGGGCTTGCACCTACGTCATTCCCAACGAAACGGAACTGCACATCCTCAGCGGCATGGAGATGGCCACGGACAACCAGATCAAAGCGGCGGCCCAGACCCTTTTGGACAAAGGGGCCCGGTCCGTGGTGGTGACGCTGGGAAACCGCGGGGCCATGCTGGTGACGCCCCGCACCTCCACGCTGGTGCCCGGCTTTGAGGTGCGCGCCATTGATACCACCGGCGCGGGGGACGCCTTCGCGGCCGCCTTTGCCATTGCGCTGACGGAAAGAAAGAGCCCGGTGGAGGCGATCCGCTTTGCCAATGCCGCCGCCGCCATTTCCACCACGGCCATGGGGGCCCAAAGCGCCATGCCCAGCAGGGAGCAGGTCCAGGAGTTGCTGAACCGGTAGGGAGGCACGCGTCGCGGCATGGTATGTTGCGCTTACCCCTTCCTTTTGTGGCGAATCGGCGTATCGTAGACCGCCGGGGCGTTCAGGACCCGGCCGATGTTGTCGTACCGGGAGCCGTGGCAGGGGCATTCCCAGCTTTTGGTCCCTGGGCGGTAGACCAGCTTGCAGCCCATATGGGAACAGCGGGGCGCGTGAAGCCGGAGAATGCCTTGCAAATATCGCCCCGCCCAGGCGGCGGCGATTTTTGCGTCCGCCCGCCACAGGGCTTTGCCGCCCCGCTGGCCGCTGTAAATGGAATACCCGTCGTTGGGCAGGCCCAGAATCTTGGCGCTGATAGCCTGGGCGGCCACCACGCTGTGCAATACGCCGTGATGGGCATATCCGGCGGCCACAAAGATGTTGGGGGTCTTTTGGCTATAAGGGCCGATATAGGGGAGGCCGTCGGCGGTGTATGCGTCGATGCCCCCATAGGCCACGCTGGGAAGATGGTTTTCAAAGGACGCGCCGTAGGAGGCGGCGAAGGCCTGCACCGGATGTTCCCGCACCCGGGTTCCCACCCGCTCCCCCCGCATGGAAAACAGCGAACCATCCCGGTACCGGCGCAGGGAAAAGCGATCGGCCATATCCAGGTAAAGCCCGTCGTAAGCGCCCTCGTCGTCGATGGGGAGGAGATAGCTGTTGCGCTGGTACATCCGCAGGAAATACCAGCCGGGGGTATTGATCAGCGGGTATCCCGTGGCGATGACCATATAGGGGGCCAGCACGCTGCCCCGCTGGGTGTACACCATGTTGGCCTCCAGGGAGCTCACCCTGGAGTTTTCGAAGATCAGCAAGCCCATCCGGGCGGCGCTCTCCGCCAAGGAGAGCAAGTAGGACTGGGGATGGAAGGTGGCTTGCCCGTGCACATGAAGGGCCAGACGGGCCGGAAGCGGGCATTGGGTGGATTGGGTCAGCGTTCCGGGAAAGCCCGCCCGGGCCATGGCCGCGCCTTCCTCCCGCAAAAGGGCGGACTCCTTTTCATCCCCCGCCACCAAAAAGGCGTCCATATCCTGCCAGCCGGAGTCCATAGCCTGCTGGGAGGCCAGTTCCCGCAAGGATTGCATGGCGGCTTGCTGGGTTTGGGCATAGGCCTGCCCCACCTCCCGGGGGAAGAGGCGTTCCATGTGGGAAAACAGCGTGCCATGGGTTTGCGTCACAATGCCGGCGCAGCGGCCCGAGGCCCCGCTGCCCAAGGCGCCCGCCTCCAGCAAAATAACCCTCAGACCGGCTTTGCACAGCCAATAGGCGATGTGCAGACCGCTGAAGCCGCCGCCCACGATCACCGCGTCCGCATTGCGGCGACCTCTGAGGATGGGGTAAAGAGCCTGGGTTTCGGTCTGCCAGAAGGGTTGCTCCTGCATGAATACCTCCGGGGGCTTTTATCGCCCATAGGATGCACCAACAGGGCACAAAGTATGGGTTCTTGCCAGGGTGAAGGGAAACTGTTATGATGGTTGCGTTTCAAGTGAATCGCGTACGAAGGAGGGGAAGAAGCGATGACCCATGTTCTGATTACCCATGGGGTGCCCATGGAAGGCTGGACGCTCCCCCAGGAATATGAAACCTGGTATCCTGGGGAAGGAGAGGCTTTTTCCCGGGAGGAACTGAAAGGGCTGCTGGCCGAAGCGGACGCCGTGCTGGCCTGCGGCCCGCTGGACGCGGATATGATCGGCGCGGCCAAAAGGCTGAAGCTCATCGTCTGCTATGGGGCGGGCTATGACTCCATCGACCTGGCCCAGGCCACGGACCGGGGAATTCCGGTGGTGAACATCCCGGAGACCGTGGTGCACCCCACGGCGGAAATTGCGGTGACTTTGATGATGAGCCTGGCCCGGCGCATTCCCGCGCTGAATGGGGTCATGCACAGTTCGCAGGCCGAAAGCGCCTTTGGCATGGGCAAGGAGATGGGCGTCAGCCTGTACGGCGCTGCCCTGGGCATCGTGGGCATGGGGCGCATTGGAAGCCGGGTGGCGGAGATTGGCCGAGCCCTGGGCATGCGCATTCTGTATAACGCCCGGGGGCCCAAGCCGGAGCAGGAGTCTGCCGGGGCCCGGTTTTGTTCCCTCCCGGCCTTGATGGCGGAGGCGGATTTTGTGAGCTTGCACTGCCCCCTGACCCCGGAAACCACGGGCCTCATCACCCGGGAATTGCTGCTTTCCATGAAGCCCACCGCCTTTTTGATCAACACCTCCCGGGGCCTGGTGGTGGATGAAAGCGCGCTGCTGGAGGTCCTGGAGCAAGGCCGCATCGCCGGGGCGGGGCTGGACGTGTTCGTAGGGGAGCCCCGGATCAACCCCCTCTTTCAGACGTTGCCCAATGTCATCATGACCCCCCATGTGGGCAGCAATACCGTCCAGGCCAGGAAAGAGATGGCCCAAGAGGCCAGCCTGCGCATTCGTGAGGTTCTGCTGGAGGGGAAGAAGCCGGTGCATCTGCTCAATCCCCAGGTTTGGGGAGAAGCGGGCCCGTCCCGGGGCTAGCGGGTTTCCAGCTTCTTTGGGAATGACTTTGTTCCATGGTACGCACCATTTTAAGCGTCTCCCATACCATGGGGAGTGAAGCGGTCAGAGGAGACCGCCGTCACCGAACCCCCGGGTTCGGTTGCGCGAACCCGTAAGCGTCAGGCAAGCGCAAGCGGGAAAGAAAAAGGAGGCGTGCCTATGTCTTTTTACAGCTACAAAAATGTAAACCGGCCCGGGCAGGCCGTGAAAGCGTTGATTTTACTATGTTTTAGATGTGGGGGACCTCCCCGGCGGTAGCAACTTGGTAGCAATTTCAATCCACGCTCCGCGCGAGGGGAGCGACTACTTTACCTTGAAGATATCGTTCACCGCCAGGGCCGCCGCCCGCTTCTTCCCGGTGTCCTCGCCAATGTAGTATTTCTGCACGGTGGCGACGGTATCCCCCAGAACGTCCGCGATTACCTCCACGGGGAACCCCGCTTGCCGCAACAGGGTTCCGTGGGTATGGCGGAGGTTGTGCAAGCGCGTTCCCGGGGGAGCGCCCACCTTCCGCAGGAAGTTCTTGGCGGCCCGGCTGACACAATCCGGGGAGAGCACCCCGCCGCCCTCGTCGGCGCAGATATAGCCCTCGTTTTGGTAGGCGGGGCCGATGAGCAGCCGCTGCTGGATTTGGCGCTTGCGGTGGCGGGCCAGGGCGGCTTGCAGATCAGGAGGGATATTCAGGTCGCGCACGGAGCGGGGGGTTTTGGGGTCTTTGTAGGCGAGCTGCCGCTTTGCTTTCTTCCCCTCAAAGACGGAATCCGCCGCGATCTGCTTGCGGATGTGCACGGTGCCGCCGTCGATGTCCTCCCATTTCAGGCCCAGGGCCTCCCCCCGGCGTATGCCCAGCATAATGCACAGGTAGATGGGCATGAAGAACTTGGTGCCCTCCATCTCCTGAATCAGGGTTTGCACGGTATCCGCGGCGCAGTAAGTGGGCTTTTTGCTGACCACCTCCGGGCCGGGCACCTTGAGGCAGGGGCTTTTGCGGATAAGATCATCCGCCACGGCCTGGTTCATGGCGGCCCGAAAGCCCGTATAAATCTGGCTAATGGTGGAGGGCTTATAGGGCTGTGCCTTTTCAGGGTCTTTGGCGGGCTTTTTCTTCGCGGATAGGTTCGCCAGCATCTTGCGCACATGATGCGGCCGCAAATCCACAAGAAGGATATGGCCGACCTCCGGCTTCAGGTGATGGTCGATGTAAATGCGGTATCCCCGGCGGGTGGAGGGCTCCATGGCTGCTTCCGTACAGTATGTCTCCCACCAGGTATCCAGCCATTCGCCCACGGTCATTTTTCCTGCGGGCTTGATAGCGCCCGCCTCCAGGTCATAGCCGGAGGCGTGATACCACTCTTGGGCGTCCTTTTTCCGGGCAAAGCCCCGCTGAGGGACATATTTGCCCGTGGTGGGGTCCTTGTACTGGCAGACCCAGCACTGGCGGGCTTTGTCGTAGAAGAATGAGGGCAAGGAATCACCTCCTAGGGGATTGTATGCGCGGGGGCTGTCTTTTTTACTTCAAGGGGTCGCGTTCTTCTGATATAGGCGGTAGGTATTACCTTCCTTTATGCGCACGAGTTTATCGCTCTTGCTATATCTGTAGAGGAATTCACTGATTGAGGATTTCAATCTGGAATCGAAATCTTTATACAAGTCTATCTGTTTAATACCCGGCTTTTGTTCTATTATAGCGATAACCTTGCCTTCCAATCCCTCCAGGGCGGCATTCATGAATTCCTCGTTTCCTTTTAATTGGTCGTAATTTGCTTTCAAATTGGACAGTAGATTTTCGTATTTGACTATGTACGGGGGATCGCGCTCCCACATAGCTGCAAATTCTTTCGCATAGGCAGTGCCGTGGGACGCGCATTCTGTTTTTAGCGCATAAAATGTATTAATAAGTTCAGTTAAGTGTTCGATCTTCTGATCCAAAGGCGGATTGCTTTTTGTACACTTCACGGCAAGCTCTACCATTTTCTCTTCTTTCGCTGCCGCTATTTTCTCATAACCCTCATATACAAGTGCTTCTCTGGTGAGTGGATCTATATGAGGCTTTTCTGCCGGGGCTTTTGCCGTTATATGGGCTCCAGATGACGGTGTAGGGGTAGTTGATGTAGAAGAATCCTTATTTAAGGAGTCCGCTATTTTCCAGGCATAGTAAAGTCCAACAGCCACAGCTATAATAATCAAAAAGGCAAAGAATCCCACTCATTTGTGCCTCCTTTGTACTTCTAGATATAATTTGTACCGCCATCATAGCATGATTCCGCAAGCCTGACAACCGCTTTCCGGACGGTGTCCAATGGATTGGACAGGACTATATCTTGTGGTTGACACCCTTCCGCTTAGGGCGTAAACTAAAATACGAACATTCGTTCTAAGCGGAGGAGGTTGAGCGCATGAGGCAGGGGAAAGCACAAGAATCACAGGATATCGCTTGCAAAAAGAAGATCCTCGAAGCCATCCTGGACATGCTGCGGAGCATTGAATCCGCAGCCTCGCTAAGGCGAATTTATAACCTTGCGGTAAGGCTATCAAAAAAAGAGACGGGTTAACGCCCCAGCTCCTCAAGCAACGCGTCCACGTAAGCGTCAATGGTGTCGAGCTGTTTGTCTGACATTCGAGCCAAGGCTTTTATCATGGCCTTGGTTTTTTCATGCCCTTCCCCGGTCATGAGGTCGTCCAGCGCGGCCAGCACCTCATCTTCTTCGCTGGCGTACATCTCGCCGATGCCGTCTTTGAGCCATTTGTAGCTTACGCCATGCTTTAAGCAAATCAGATTGAGCACCATTTCAGAGGGTTCCACACGGCCATATTCTAGGTTTGCCGCTACGCTTTTGCTTCCCCCAAGGCTTTCGCCGAATTGCTCCACGGTTAGCCCTTTTGCTTTGCGCAACTGTTTTATGCGATCCCCAAACACTTATATCACCTCACACACAAATATACCATTAACAGTGTTGCTAGTCAACAACAAAATTTCTAGAAAAGTATTGACTAGCACTTAAATACATGTATAATGGTGCTATACAGCAACAAAGGAGGTGAGAGTGATGCCCAAAGAGCAAAAAGCCGCCCGTATCCGGCTGACCATGGAGAAGATCAAGAAGCTGCCGCCCAGGATGCTGGCCAAGCTGGAAGGTGCGATTGAGTTCGCCGAAGCCCAGAACGAGCGGGAGCGGAAGAAGCCCGCGTAAGGAAGGAGGGAATATCGATGAAATTCGAACGCGAACGCGATTACAGTGATCTTACCGATCAAGACATCCAAGACCGGCTTAACCGGCCCAAGGATGTAGGCGAATTTGCGACAGGCATAAGGGCGGCGCTATGGCAGCTTAACAAAAGGGTTTCCACGCTTGAGCAAAAAGCGCGGGAACCCTTGAATGACCAGGACTAACGCCTCATTGCATCGGCGATGATCTCGCCGATGTGCTTTTCAAAGTCTTGTGAAGCCAGCACTTCGTGCACAGCTTTACCGATAACTACCCGAAGCTCTTCCTGCGTTACGGGAAGCCCTTCAGGAACCTTATCGGATTTGACAAAAATACGGTCGACCAGTCGCTGAACATCCGATTCTGTAAACATACTTCTCACCTCCCTTCTTACCAAATTGTACCAGATAGGAGAACGAGAGACAATGACTACCTTAGAAGCCGCGCACCAAGAAAAAGCAACAGTAGGAAGGAGGCCCCACATGCACTACAAGGATTTTGCGACCGGAGACCCCAATCCCCAACCGCATCGCGAAAGCTGGTGGGAACGAATGGCGTTTACAGGAGACGATTTCCTGAATTTTGCTCAAACAGCCGTGATTGTGATCTGCTTAATTGCCATGGTTTGCGGCTTGATTGTTCTTTTGGCAATACTCCCTTCGGCAAGCGCGGCGCTCTCTCCGTGGAGCAAAGCGGTACATTTCATCGCGTAAGCAATCCTGGAGCGCCCAAAGCCCCGCAGCCACCCCTTTCAGGAGGAGTAAGGAGGACAACATAGTCAATGAAACAGCCCCAAGAACTCTCTGAACGTGAACCCGCCCAGAATCCAGCCGAAGAGCAGGCCAAGCGCAAACTGCCACCAGCTACGCCGCGCATCCTGTACTCTCACTCTTTCGGCTTTGTGCTCCTTCGCCTGCTCCTTGGCCTCGTGCTCGGAATGCTCCTCAATACGGTTTTCCCTTTCCCCAAGATACACTAATCCAGCTTTGGAGATTTGATACGTGGGCTGACGGTAAACCGTGTAGCCGCTCTGTTGGAAGCGCTGGTCCACAAGACCTCGCGCTTCTAGCGCCACCAGGACCTCCTGTGTATGCTCGTCTGGCGTTGAAATTGGTTGGACTGACAATCGCCTTAACACTGTCAATTCATCCAGATCTGAGACGCTGGGCGATTCATGGAAAACAAGACCTATTGTCCGCATATATGACACCCCTTTGCCCAATGATACCATCCCGACGCTCCGAACATCAACCGAACACCAGCAACCCGGACAACCCACCCCGCATACCATCAACTAGGAGGTGATCTCCGTGCCGTTCATGACCCCCCGCAAGTTCCTGACCCCCAAAGAGGCCGCCCCGTATTTGGGCGGCCGGGCCAACGCCCGCACGGTGCTGCTCCTGATCCGCCGGGGAGAGCTGAAGGGGAAGCGGATTGGCCGGGAGTGGCGCATACTGCCGGAATGGCTGGAGGAGTACATGAGCCAGCCGGAGCAGTCGGCCCCTTCCCAGGAGGAATGAACTGATGCCGTAAGGCCACAAAGGAGGAGACCCCACTATGTACGATGCGGACCAGATGGACAAGTCTCAAACCCAGGAATCCCAACAAAACCAAATCTCCCTTACCCGAACTCAACTGGTGGAAACCATCCTGGAAGCGAATTACCGGACCAGCCACGCATTAGCAGAGGATGACTGGCGAGAGCTCCTTACTATGACCTCCCATGGAGTAGCCGTGTGCCTGGATGTGTGCAGGGAGCTATTTGACAAGGAGGACAAGCCATGCTGATAGCACACTGGAGGACCTTCCGGGAACGGGCGGCCGAGCAAAAGGACATCTGCCGCCGCACCCGTGACCTGATGCCGGATCGCACCCCCCTGGTGGCCCTGATGCTGGTGGCGCTGCTGGCCCTGGGGATGATCCTATACTTGGGGATCGTGTCCGCCACCGCAGAGGGCGAAACCATGTACGTTTGCACCCAGAGCGACCCGCTTAACGTCCGGGATGCCCCCAGCCTCCACGCCCCCTGGGTGTACCGGCTGGAGCGGGGCGAGGCGGTGACGGTGCACGACACTAAAGATGGTTGGGCCTACGTGGAGTGGGTAGGCCAATATGGCTGGTGCTGGGCGGAGTACCTGGAGGACAGGCCCCCAGTGGACAAGCTGCCCGAGGATTGGTTGGAGGTGGATCTGGAATGACCCTGTACATGGCCGTTACCGCGGATGCCTACGAACTGCCCCTGATCGTGGAAGAAAGCCCCTCGGCTTTAGCCAAACGGCTGGGAATCCGAAGCAATCAGGTAAGTACGGCTTGCAGCGGCAAAAGGAAAAACCACTCCGGGAAACGGCGGGGATACCGGATTGTCCGGGTGGAGTGCCCACAAAAAAGCGAGCCCGCACTGGCATGCGGACTCACCACCGAACCTTGACGCAGATCAAAGGATTCAACTCATTGTACCACATGGAAAGGGGCAAAGCAATGAAAATCAACCTACTGGAGGTAGAGAACGTAAAACGGGTGAAGGCCGTGAAAATGATGCCCGCGGCATCCGGCCTGACCATCATCGGCGGCAGGAACGGCCAGGGGAAAACCAGCGTCTTGGACGCCATTGCCTGGGGTTTGGGGGGAGACCGGTATCGTCCCAGCGCCCCCCAACGGGAGGGCAGCGTTATCCCCCCGCATATCCACATCGTAATGGATAACGGTATCGTAATCGAACGCAAGGGCAAAAACAGCGACCTGAAGGTGACGGATCCCGCCGGGCAGCGCAGCGGCCAGCAGCTGCTTAACGGGCTGGTGGAGCAACTGGCCTTGGATTTGCCGAGGTTTTTACAGGCCAACGCCAAGGAAAAGGCGGATACCCTGCTGCGCATCATCGGCGTGGGGGACGCTCTGGCGGCTCTGGAACGGCAGGAAACCCAGCTGTACAACCGGCGGCATACCATCGGCCAGATCGCCGATCAAAAAGAGAAGTTTGCCAAAGAGCAGCCCTATTATCCGGATGCTCCCCGGGAGCCGGTGAGCGCATCGGAGCTGATCCGCCAGCAGCAGGATATCCTGGCCCGCAACGGGGAGAACCAGCGTAAACGCCAGAACTTGGCATATCTGGAGGAAGAGGCCCGAAAACTGGCCCAGCAGCTGGCCGAGGTGCAGGCAAAAATCGCTGCCAATGCCGCCGACTTGGAAACCGCCCGGAAGTCCGCGCTGGATATCCAGGACGAGAGCACGGAGGAGCTGGAACGGAACATCCAGGAGGTCGACGAGCTCAACCGCAAGGTGCGGGCCAACCTGGACAAGGACAAAGCCGAGGAGGACGCCCGGGATTACCGTAG
Source organism: Candidatus Limiplasma sp. (assembly GCA_034927815.1). Lineage (GTDB taxonomy): Bacteria > Bacillota > Clostridia > Christensenellales > Aristaeellaceae > Limiplasma. The sequence goes on along the minus strand of JAYFPK010000033.1, from coordinate 21,755 downwards.
GCAGTATGAGGAGCTGACCGGGAAGCTGATGGATGTAAGGGACCAAAAGACCGCCCTGCTGTCCAAAGCTGACCTACCCTTACCGGAACTGACGGTGCAGGAAGGTGAGTTGCTGTATCAAGGGCGCAAATGGGATTGCCTCAGCGGCAGCGACCAGCTCCGAGTGGCAACAGCCATTGTGCGCAAGCTCAACCCCAACTGCGGCTTTGTGTTGCTGGACAGGCTGGAGCAAATGGACGGAGAGACCCTGCGGGAGTTTGGGGAGTGGCTGGAAGCTGAGGGATTGCAGGCCATTGCCACCAGAGTCTCCACTGGCGGCGAGTGTTCCATCATCATCAGCGACGGGTACGCGGAGGGCGCGGAAATCGAAGCCCCCGCGTTTCAGGAAGGAGTGTTTTGATTGGAAATCACCCGTGGAAAGATCCTCAAACCCCAGAAGGTGGTGATCTACGGACCGGAAGGCATAGGCAAAACCAGTTTAGCCGCGCGGTTCCTGGACCCTCTCTTTTGCGATACGGAGGGAGGCAGCCATCAGCTGGACGTAGCCCGCACGCCGGTACCCTCCAGCTGGACCATGTTGCTGGAGATCGTACAAAGCGTGATCCGGGACCCCAGCTTGTGCCGCACCTTTGTGCTGGATACCGCCGATTGGGCGGAGCGGCTGTGCGTACAGCATGTATGCAGCGTGCATGACCAAAAGGGCATTGAGAGCTTCGGCTACGGCAAGGGCTATGTGTATGTGTATGAGGAGTTCGGCAAGCTGCTGAACCTGCTTTCCGATTTGATCGAGCGAGGAATTACCGTAGTGGTGACCGCCCATGCCCAGCTGCGGAAGTTTGAACAACCGGACGAGCTGGGCAGCTATGACCGGTATGAGCTGAAGCTGTCCAAAAAAACCGGGGCCCAAGTGGCGGATATGCTCAAGGAATGGAGCGATCTGTTGCTGTTTGTGAACTACAAAACCGTGGTGATCAACGTAGACGGTCAAGGAGCCACCAAGGGCAAGAACAAAGCCCAAGGCGGCCAGCGGGTGATGTACACCACCCATACCCCCAGCTGGGACGCAAAGAACCGCCACAGCTTGCCGGAAGAGCTGCCCATGGACTATGGGGCCATTGCGCACCTTTTTGCCCATACCATTGCCCCGCCGCCCCCCGTTTCCTTGCCTGCACAGAAGTCACCAGATGTTAAGTTACCAGAGCGCGTGGAAACACTGAAAAACGATCTCGATAAAGAAGTGCAAAGCGGGCGTTTGCATCCGGATGATGCAGTTGCCATGGTCGAAATTGTGAACAAGCACAATGCCACCTCTAAAACTTTCCCATCTCCACAGGATGACGGAATCCCCCAGGCGCTGCGGGACCTGATGTCCAAGGACGGCGTAACGGAGCAGGAAATCATGTTTGCGGTAGCCAGCAAGGGTTATTACCCCAACGCGACCCCCATTTCCCAGTACGATCCGGCTTTTGTGGCGGGGGTGCTGGTTGCCGCGTGGCCCCAGGTACAGGCCATGGTCATGGAAAACCGGGAAAAGGTCCCATTTTAATTGCTAAGGAGGACAAATCACATGGCTGAAAATCTGGAGCGGGAACTTGGTTGGGATGATGTAATCGAGCACGACAGTACCTTTGTGGTGCTGCCCAAGGGGGAATATTGGTTTACCGTGAAGAGCTTTGAGCGGGGCCGGTATGACCCTTCTCCCTCGGCGAAGCTGCCCCCCTGCAACATGGCCACCCTGACCCTGGAGGTCACTGATGGGGCTCAAACCGCGACACTGACCCACCGCCTTTTCCTGCACAGCCGCACGGAAGGGATGTTGTGTGAGTTCTTCGTCGCCATTGGCCAGCGCCAGCATGGCGAGCCCTTGAAGATGAACTGGCCCGGTGTGCCCGGCAGCCGGGGGCGCTGTCTGGTGGATATCCGGGAATGGACCAGCAACAAAACCGGGGAAATCATGAAAGGCAATGAAGTCAAGAGATTCCTGGAGTATGACCCGGCTAAAATGACGATACCCGCCCCGGCGCCCGCGCCTACAGCAGGCTTTACCCAGGGCCAATTCTAAGCTGATAAACGGTCCCACACAGGCAGGCAAAGCAGCACGCCGAACGTAGGCGGAGCTGATCGAGTTGCTACCAAGCTCTCCTTTGCCTGCCTGCCCGTACCGGGCGTGCTACCAAGCCAAACGGACGGGAACAAGGCATTATCGGCTAAGTTGAAAGGAACGGATTATGACGCAGATCAATTTCTTACAAAGCCCCAAGGCCCCGCCGCCCCCGTTGATGACCCTGCGGCCATATCAGGAAGAGGCCAAGGAAGCCGTGCTCCAGCAATGGGACAGCGGGGTCAAAAACACTCTGTTGGTATTGGTGACCGGCGGGGGTAAGACCATCATTTTCTCAAAGATCATTGAAGCGTTAGTGAGCAAAGGGGAGCGCGTGCTGGTGCTGGCACACCGGGGCGAGCTGCTGGACCAGGCCGCGGACAAGCTCTATCAGGCCACCGGCCTACGCTGTGCCACCGAAAAGGCGGAAAAGAGCTGCCTGGACGGGGAAGAACGCTGGTACCGGGTGGTGGTGGGCAGCGTGCAAAGCCTCATGCGGGAGCAAAGATTGGAACGCTTCACCCAGGATCATTTTACCACCATCGTGGTGGACGAGGCGCACCATGTACTGGCGGGCAGTTACCAGCGGATTCTGGATTACTTTGACCATGCCAAGGTGCTGGGCGTAACCGCCACCCCGGACCGGGGGGATATGCGCAACCTGGGCATGGTTTTTGAAACATTGGCCTATGAGTATACCCTGCCCCGGGCCATCCGGGAGGGGTTTTTGTGCCCCATTCAGGCCATGACCATCCCCCTGCGGCTGGACATCAGCGGGGTGAAGGTCAGCGCCGGAGACTACGCCCTGGGAAGCCTGGGGAGCGCCCTGGACCCGTACCTGGAGCAGATTGCCGATGAGATGACCAAGGTATGCATGGACCGCAAAACGGTGGTGTTCCTGCCACTCATCGCCACCAGCCAGAAGATGCGGGCCATCCTGGAACGCCGCGGCTTCCGGGCCGCCGAAGTGAACGGCACCAGCACGGACAGGGCCCAGGTGTTGGAGGCCTTTGACCGCGGGGAAACCAACGTGCTTTGCAACTCCATGTTGCTCACGGAGGGATGGGATTGCCCCAGCGTTGATTGCATTGTGGTGCTCCGGCCCACGCAGATCCGCAGCCTGTACTGCCAAATGGTAGGACGTGGTACCCGCCTGCACCCTGGCAAGGATCACCTGCTTTTGTTGGATTTTTTGTGGAATACGGAGCGGCACGAACTATGCCACCCTGCGGCGCTGATCGCTGAAAATGAAGAAGTAGCCCAGCAGATGACCCTGAACTTGGAGGCGGAGCCGGGCGTCGCCATGGACCTGGAGGAAGCCCAGGAAAAGGCGGCCAGCGACGTGGTTTCTCAGCGTGAAGAAGCCTTGGCCAAAAAACTGGCGGAAATGCGCCACCGTAAGCGCAAGCTGGTGGATCCGCTCCAGTTTGAAATGAGCATCCAGGCCGAGGACTTGAGCGGGTATGTGCCCACCTTCGGCTGGGAAATGGCCCCCGCCAGCGATAAGCAGAAGGAAAGCCTGGAACGGCTGGGCATCATGCCCGACGAGATCGACAACGCCGGGAAGGCGGCAAAGCTCCTGGACAGGCTGGCGGCCCGCCGGGCGGAAGGACTGACCACTCCAAAGCAGATCCGCTTTTTGGAGGGCAAGGGCTTCCAGCATGTGGGTACTTGGCCTTTTGAGGTTGCCAAGGGGTTGATTGACCGAATCGCCGGGAACGGGTGGCGGGTGCCTCATGATGTGGTGCCGGGCAGCTATGTGCCTCATGTGGGAGGCGATGCAATATGAAAGACTATATCAACCAATCCGAAGCCATGGGGGTAGCTCTCCTCCAGGCCGGGCGGTGCGCTGTACAGGATGGGCTAAAAAAGCTCAAGGGCATGCTCCAGGAGCTGGGCATATATGAGCAGCTGAGGGAATCCCTGGAGGCGCTGGACACGGCCCGAGAGATGGTGATGGCAACCTGCAAGGACGAGGACTACCGCCTGGGGCTGGAAAGGCGCATTGCCACATATCGCATAGGGCTGACCCACGCAAGGCCGGAGTGCCCGGAGCTGCATGTGGTGGACGATGGGGACATGCAGACCCTCATGGGCCATGCCCTCCACTATTGCGATTATGAGTGTCCCTGCGTCACCGTGGACGAGGAGGGGGAGCGTATCGTCAACACCCAGGCGGTGCGGGCCTGCGAGATGCGCAAGATGTACAAGCGGCTGCTGGTCACAGAGGGCCCCAGCCCCGAGTGCCCGTATAGCACCCTGATATCTTAGGAGGCAGCCATGATGACGTATCAAGAGTTTTTGGAGAGCAAGATCCAGACCGCCCCCCTCACAGGGTTTGAAGTCGATCCCTCGGAGGTCAACCCGGCCCTGAAACCCCACCAGCGGGATGGGGTGGTATGGGCGGCTCGGGGCGGCTGCCGGGCGCTGTTTGAGCATTTTGGCCTGGGCAAGACCATACAGCAGTTGGAATGGTGCCGCCTGGTGCTGGAGCGGGAGGACGCCGCCAAGCCTGGGGAGGCGCATATGGCCCTCATTGTCCTCCCCTTGGGGGTGCGGCGGGAGTTTATCCGGGACGCGGAGCTGGTGCTTGGTTGGGATGAACCGCCCTTCTATGTGCGCACCATGGCCGAGGTTCGGGAACGGGCCTGCCTGTATGCGGCCGGCGGCTACGGCAACATCCTTATGACCAACTATGAGCGGGTACGGGACGGGGATATTGAGCCCTCCTTCTTCACGGCGGTGAGCCTGGATGAGGCCAGCGTGCTCCGCTCCTTCGGGAGCAAGACCTACCAGACCTTCTTGCCCAAATTCCGGGACGTGTCCTACAAGCTGGTGAGCACCGCCACCCCGTCCCCAAACCGCTACAAAGAGCTGATCCACTACGCCGGATACCTGGGGGTGATGGATACCGGGCAGGCCCTGACGCGCTTTTTCCAGCGGGATTCCAAGAAGGCAAACAACCTGACCCTGTACCCACACAAGGAGCAGGAGTTTTGGCTATGGCTGTCCACCTGGGCCTTCCTGATCACCAAGCCTTCCGATCTGGGCTATGATGACGCAGGGTACGCCCTGCCGCCCTTGGAGATCCGCACCCACAAGGTGGCGGTGCGGCGGGACGGCTTCGACGCGGACCGGGACGGTCAGCTGAAGCTGATGCGGGACGCCGCTCTGGGGCTGCAAGCCGCGGCTGCGGAGAAAAAGGACAGCCTGGGCGCCCGGATTGCAAAAATGGCGGAGATCGTACAGGAGAGCCCAGAGGACCATTTCATCCTCTGGCATGACCTGGAGGATGAGCGCCGGGCCATCAAAAGGGCGCTGCCGGAGGCCGTGGAGGTGTACGGCACCCAGGACCTGGAGGAGCGGGAGCAACGGGTGATGGACTTCGCGGACGGCCATATCCGGCTGCTGGCCACCAAAAAAAGCATTTCCGGCTCCGGCTGCAACTTCCAGCGCCATTGCCACAGGGCTATTTTTGTGGGCGTCGACTATGAGTTTAACGACTTCATCCAGGCCATCCACCGGATTTATCGCTTCATGCAGACGGAACCCGTGGTGATCGACATCATCTACACTGAAGCAGAAACGGAAATTCTGGCCAAGTTGATGGAAAAGTGGGAGCAGCACAACTATCTGGCGGACCAGATGACGGATATCATCCGCAAATACGGCATCGGCGGCGGCAAGGCCTTTGAGCAGCTGCGCCGGAGCATAGGAGTGAAAAGAGTGGAGGTCAAAGGCAAACGGTACCGGGCGGTCATGAACGACTGCATCGAGGCAACCATGGCCATGCAGGCGGATAGCGTGGGACTGATTCACACCTCGATCCCGTTTTCCAATCATTACGAGTATACGCCCAGCTATAACGACTTCGGACACAACGAGGACACCGCCCGTTTTTTCGAGCAGATGGACTTCCTGACCCCCAACCTGCTGAGGATCCTTCAGCCGGGCCGCGTGTTTGCCTGCCACGTCAAGGATAGGGTGCTATACGGCAACGCCACGGGCACCGGCATGCCTACCATTGAGCCATTCCACTCGCTTTGTATCGATCACTACATGCGCCATGGGTTCCAGTATTTCGGGATGATCACCGTGGTAACGGATGTGGTGCGGGAGAACAACCAGACCTACCGCCTGGGATGGAGTGAATGTTGCAAGGATGGCACCAAGATGGGGGTGGGCTGCCCGGAATATATCCTGCTGTTCCGCAAACTCCCCAGCGACACCAGCAAAGCCTACGCGGACGAGCCGGTGAGCCGCAGTAAAGAGGAGTACACCAGAGCCCAGTGGCAGATTGACGCTCACGGATTCTGGCGCAGCTCCGGGGACCGTCTGGTGAGCAAGGAGGAACTGGCCAAGATTCCGGTGGACCGGCTGCAAAGCGCCTTCCGTAAGTATAGCCAGGTTGCGGTATACAGCTATGCGGAGCATGTGGCTCTGGCTAAAAAGCTGGATGCCGACGGCAAGCTCCCCGCCACCTTCATGGTGGTGGCTCCCGGAAGCTGGACGGATGAGGTATGGGACGATATCAACCGCATGCGCACCCTCAACACCACCCAGAGCCAGCGCCGCCAGGCCATGCACGTATGCCCGCTCCAGCTGGACATCGTGGAGCGGATCATCGGGCGGTACTCCAACCCCGGGGATGTAGTGTTTGACCCCTTCGCCGGGCTGATGACCGTGCCCATGATGGCTGTGAAGATGGGCCGCTATGGCATCGGCACGGAGCTCAACCCGGACTACTTCCGGGATGGGGTGGGATACCTTCAGGGCGTGGAACAGGAGATGGAGCAGCCGACGCTGTTTGACTTTTTGCTGGAGGTGCAGGCCCATGCGTGAGATCATCGTGGACAACTTCGACATCATCAAACCGGCACTTTTCAGTACACCGATGGTGCAAGCAATCTTAGCTGACCGCAAATCCAAGACGCGGCGGGTGGTAAAGGGGCTTGCCCTGAAATGGCTCACAGAGGACGGATTCTCTCCCGCGTTCGTGGCCGACCCGGGGAATAAACTGTCACCGTATGCGGTTGGCGATATCCTTTGGGTGCGGGAAACGTGGACAGCCATGCGCGACATTGAAACGGGACATGTAGACTATTTCTTTGCTGCAACTAAGTTGGACCATGATACGGTGTCAACTACATATTTGTGCGATGATGATGGATTCGATACCGGGCGCCCGTTTCCATGGAAACCATCCATTTTTATGCCAAAGAAGATATGCCGCCTGTTCCTGCGGGTTACGGATGTGCGGGTGGAGCGGGTGCAGGACATCAGCGATTGTGATTGCATGGCCGAGGGTATACGCTGTGGCATTTGGGATGATTTGCGGGACGAATTTAGAGCTCTGTGGGATAGCTTAAACGCCAAGCGCGGCTACGGCTGGGACACAAACCCCTGGGTGTGGGTGTACACCTTCGAGCGCGCGGACAAGCCCGTTGGGTGGCCGAATACGGAGCCCGCCCCATGACCGCCCTGTCGCTGTACAGCGGGGAGTGCGACGGGCTGGGGCTGGCAGCTGAGTGGGCCGGAATCGAGGTTGCAGCATACTGCGAATCAGACCCAAAGCGCCGGGCGCAGCTCGCCAAACGGACCGCCGGGAAGCCCATCTTTAAGAGCGACGAGCTTGTTACAAAGGAGGCATTGGAAGCCCATGGAATACGTCCAGATGTCATTTTTGGAGGACCACCCTGTCAACCCTTTTCCTGTGCGGGAGCTCAACGGGGTACGGCTGATCCTCGCCACCGGTGGCCCCAAATGCTCCGAATCATACAAGAGTGTCGGCCCCGTTGGGTGCTTGTTGAGAACGTTGGTGGCTTCGTCCATCTGGCGCTCGACCTTGTATGGGCTGACCTGGAAGCGGAAGGTTACGAAGTCGGGGCGGTCGTACTGCCAGCTCTCGCCGTCGGTGCGCCCCATCGAAGGGACAGATGCTTCGTGGTGGCGTACTCCGAAGGCATCGGACCATGCGGATCGGAAGTTCGCCGTGAACAGCCGCGGGGAACCGAAGTTATCGGCACAGGCGAAGATGCAAGCGTGGCCTACCATAACGGCATCGGAGGGACAAAAAGGGGGACCAAACCAACAGGATTCTTCCGGGCGGCCCACTCTGACGGGGTGGGTGGCAGTGATGGCGGCTTGGGGATCGCCGGCCGCTCAGGACGCCAAGGGTACGACGGGCGGCGGACAGGTGACGAGTCTGAGGTCGCATGTGCGGCGAGAAGGCGGCCAGCTCAACCCGGCATGGGTCGAAGCATTGATGGGCTATCCCCCAGATTGGACGCTGTGATGGCCCAGGTATCCGCCGAGCTCGACGCACAGATGCCCCGCTGGCCTGCCTGGAGGGGACAGGACCAACACCATTGGGAGCCGCCGCGCACGGTGCGCGGGCTTAAAGACAGGCCGCGCCGTGTGGAATCCCTGGGCCTGGCGGTAGTCCCCTGGCAGGTGTATCCGATCTTCGCGCTGATGGCGGGGGTTGACGGCGGGGGTTGATGGGATTGTGAGGGAGGCATGAAACGTGGCAAAGACCAAGCGGCGCGTGCTCAAAAAATGGGCACGCAGATGGATGGACAAGTTCACTCGCACCAAAATTCCTCTGGCATTTAGTAGTGAGACTGAACGAAAAGAGTATGTCAAGGCTTGGGCGCGGGCCAGGGCTGGATACCCGAACAAATGGGATAAGGAGGATGCCCATGTTTGACCCGTGCGAATGCTGCCTGGAATGGCATTGTGACAAATCGTGCTGTTATTATGTGCCGATCGATGACGATACGGAGGAGGAGTTCGCAGATGAACAGGCTTGAGGAGATTAAGGCGGAAGTAGCCAGCTTGACGAATGTGGCTAAATACGTGGAAGACGCGTGTCCAACCGGGGCGGCTGTAATTATCCATGCACGGGATAAGCTTTTGGAGATGTTATCAAAATCCGAATCCGTTACCCCGGAGTGGCTGGAGGAGATCAAGGCGCTTGCGCAAGCCGCAACGCCGGGAAAGTGGCACTGGTCATCCGAGGATACGACCATCCTGGAAACAAACGCAACAGGGGCATTTTTCGGGAGATTGCACGTTTTGGCGATAGAAGGCGCAGATGCAACGGAGGCGGACAAAGAACTTCTTGCCTGTGCCAGCGAGGCCATCCCCCGCCTGATTGCCGAGGCGGAGCGCCTGACCGGGGAGCGGGATGCGGCGGTCAGGAGGGCCGAGGCGATAGCCGAAAAGGCTGCTGCTACACTGGGAGCTCCGAACAATGGATTTTGCACTCACTACCCAGGATATATCTGTGACCGGGACTGGCCCAAAGAATGCCCGGCGTGTATCAAAAAATGGCTGGAAGGAGGCCCCGCCGATGAAGCGTGAGGAAGCCGCTGTCTATCTCCAAGACTGTTTAGAGAACGAGCTTTTCACCGACGATGAAGCTGAAGCCATCCGCGCCCTCCTGGTGGAGTACACGGCGGCGGTGAAGGACTTGCAGACTATGGCAGATGGTAACTCATGTGATGTATGTAAGCATGCGGAGCAGCCAAATTGTGAAAATCGACTCCATTACACGAATATAAGAGAAGAATCATGCTTTGAATGGCGCGGCCCGGAGCCGGGCGGGGAGGGGTGCGTGTATGGCTCGCAATAAGTATCCGGGCATCTGCTACTGCTGTGGAAGCCATGTCCCGCCCGGATATGGGCACTTCGAGCGGTACGGAAGGAGATGGCGGGTAAAATGTGTACGCTGTGCTAGTGGAAGAGTTCTGACGGACCAGGACCCCGGCGTAAAATGGGCACAAAGGGCTTTTACCGAAGAATCACAAGTACGGGAAGGTAAGCAGATATGACCTATGATATCAAGGAATTGCTTTGTGCCATTGATCCAGCCGCGCTGGACTATCAGCAATGGATCAATGTAGGCATGGCGCTCAAAGAAGGCGGTTATGCCCCCTCTGACTGGGACGCCTGGAGCGCCCGGGACAGCCGCCGGTACCATCCCGGGGAGTGCGAGAAGAAATGGAGCAGCTTTGCCGGAGCAACCCAACCGGTCACCATGGGCACCGTGGTACAGTACGCCAGGGAACAAGGATGGCGGCCGGCGTCGGATGAAGGATATGAACTGGACTGGGATAGCCAAATCGGTGGGCATGGCGTGGTGGTGGACCGCGCTTGGTTGGAGGCCCGGGAACTGCCTGAAAAAACAGGCTGGAATCCTGTGCAAGAGCTGACCACATACCTGGAAACACTCTTCGAGGCCAGCGAAAATGTAGGCTACGTAACAGATAGCTATGCAAAGGACGGCCGATGGATCCCCGCTTCCCGGGGCAATTACGACCGTACCGCCGGGCAGCTCATCCAGGAGCTGGCCCGGTGCGGCGGAGATATCGGCAGCGTCATCGGCGATTACAAGCCGGACGGCGGGGCCTGGATCCGCTTCAACCCCTTGGATGGCAAAGGCGTAAAAAATGAAAACGTGACCGATTACCGCTATGCCCTGGTGGAAAGCGACAGCATGGACCTGGAACAGCAGCATGCCATCCTGCATGAAATGGAGCTGCCTATCGCCCTGCTGGTGCACAGCGGCGGCAAAAGCCTCCATGCCATTGTGAAGGTAAACGCTTCCGGCTATGAGGAGTACCGCAAGCGGGTCAACTACCTGTACGATGTATGCGCCAAAAACGGCTTGAAGATCGATACCCAGAATCGTAATCCCTCCCGGCTCAGCCGCATGCCCGGCGTAACCCGTAAGGGCAACCGTCAATACATCGTAGCCCGGGACATCGGCAAAAGTACCTGGGACGAGTGGAAAGAATGGGTAGAGGCCGTCAACGACAACCTGCCGGAGCCGGAAAGCATGGCCGATGCCTGGGACAAGCTGCCCGAGCTGGCACCGCCGCTGATTAACGGCGTGCTGCGCATGGGCCACAAGCTGCTGCTGGCGGGGCCCAGCAAGGCGGGAAAAAGCTATTCCCTTATCGAGCTGTGCTGCGCCGTCGCGGAGGGCAAGGAATGGATGGGCTGGAGATGCGCCCAGGGTAAGGTGCTATACGTCAACCTGGAGCTAGACCGGGCCAGCTGCTTACACCGCTTCAAGGACGTATACCAAGCGTTGGGATACCCACCTGACCATCTCTCTAACGTTGATATTTGGAACCTGCGAGGCAAAGCGCTGCCCATGGATTCCTTGGCCCCTAAGCTGATCCGTAGGGCCTCCAAACGGGGATACACCGCCATCATCATTGACCCCATTTACAAGGTCATCACCGGGGACGAAAACAGCGCCGATCAGATGGCCAACTTCTGCAATCAATTCGATAAAGTATGTACGGAGCTGGGCTGCGCGGTGATCTACTGCCATCACCATTCCAAAGGCACCCAGGGCAACAAGCGCAGTATGGACAGGGCCAGCGGCTCCGGCGTGTTCGCCCGGGACCCGGACGCGATGCTGGACATGATCCAGTTGGAGGTCACCGACGCCCTGAAAAAAAGCGAGGGGGACCGGGCGGTATGCAAAGCCTATGAGCGGGCCTTTGACCGGTATTGCGGCAAGGACTGGCAGGAACAAGTAAGCCAGGATGATCTGTGCAGCGCTGCCGCACTAAAGGAGCACGCCGCCCGGCTGTTGACCCGGGCGCAGGAGCGGGAAATCGGCCCGGAATTGGCCGCCGCCAGGGAGCAGGCTGAGCGCCGCACCGCTTGGCGCATCGAGGGCACCCTGCGGGAATTTGCCCCCTTTAAGCCCCTGAATCAATGGTTCGACTATCCGGTACACCGGCCGGATACCAGCGGGGCCCTAGGGGATTTGCAAGTGGATGGAGAAACAGGCGGCCCTTCTGGCTGGAAAGACAAAGGCCGCAAAAAGGCCATTGAGCAGAACAAAAACAAGAAGGGCGACAACTGGCAGAAGCTGGAAATGGGCTTTGAAGCGCTGAACACAGACGGAAAAGCAACCGTATCTTCCCTCATGGAATACTCCGGACTTTCCCGCAACGCGGTGAAGGATTGGGCTGATCATCAGCCGGGATATGAGCGAGATAAAAAGGGAGTGGTGTGGCGTGTGGAGCAGACAGACGGATGGGTCTCCCAAGGTGTCAACACTGGAGAAAATGACACCCCTTCCGTTTGACACCTTGGGGTGTCAAAGTGTCAATACTGGGAAAATGACACTCGATGATATTGACACTTTTCCAGGGTGTCAGGTGTCAACACTGGAGAAAATGACAGTATCTACACTCGCCGGTGGAGGGTGTCAGTGTCACTGTCAACACTCTCCTAAAGGAGAGAGTGTTGACAGGTGACTGACACCTCCCCACTCCAAAAAAATTCTGACAGGTGACACTTTAGCATACGAAAGTGAGAAAAACACCATGACAAAACAATGCAAGCACCAAGGCACCCCCTGGGAAGAAAAATGTTTTTATTGTGATGGGCAGGAGCCCTGTTGTGTCCCTGATGCTATTCAGTTTTTTGCTCCTATGGCGCAGGTGCCCACCACCACCCATCAGATGCATCAGGTTCGTGTGGTGAACGGAAAGCCCCACTTCTATGAGCCGCCGGAGGTGGCCCGGGCCCGGGCCAAGCTCCTGGCTCATTTCGCGCAACATAAACCCGAAAAGCCATTCAAAGGAGCATTGCGGTTAACAACAAAGTGGTGTTTCCCTTCGACCGCAAAGCATAAAAATGGTGAATATAGAATTACGAAACCAGATGTTACGAACTTACAGAAGCTGTTAGAAGACTGTATGACTGACCTCGGATACTGGGACGATGATGCTCAAATTGCCAGTGCAGTAACAGAAAAATTTTGGTCTGATGTACCTGGAATATTTATACGGATTGAGAAGATTGGAGATGAATGCAAGTATGACTAACGCTCGCAAGTGCTCTTTCTGTGGGGCCACAAACAGAGTGGCAAGGTTTCAGGGCGGTGCGCTGTACTGCATTAAGCATTATCTGCAAATGTATAATCACGGTGTATGCTGTGATGAAAAAAAGAGACGTTATGAGAATAAAATAATTCATGGTATTTTGGAAAGCAAGATAGTTACATCATCCGGGGAGCAGATCATTGTCGATACTGAAATGATTCCGATTTTGTCGGAACATACATGGTGCCTTAACGCAGCCGGGTACGCCGTGTCACGGACCAAAGGCAAATATGTGCGACTTAATCGATTGATCCTAGCTTGCGAACCTGAATTTGTTGTTGATCACATAAATGGAAATAAGCTCGACAATAGAAAAACCAATCTTCGAAAATGTAAGCCTATTGAGAATTCTAGAAATAAAGGACTTGGGCGAAATAATCAGACCGGAGTTGCTGGTGTTTCAAAGCGAGCTGACGGTAAATGGCGGGTGCGAATTATGGTGGGGCGGACTGAAAAAGCACTCGGAGTTTATGATTCTTTTGAAAAAGCAGTGAACGTAAGAAGAGAAGCAGAAAAAATTCATTTCGGTGAGTATTCTCCGGGGAGGCGATTTGACCATGCCTGATACCATCATCGAACCGGATACTCTATGCACGGATGTATGGCCTCCAGGGACGGCAAATAGGGCTGGGATGATGGCCTACAAGCATCTGGAGGCGGAAGGGCTGTTGCGGCTGGTATCGGTCACCCTGGGCCGCAAAACAGGGGTGGTGACCATCCGATACCTGGTCAGCTTTCCCTGGGCGTGGGTAAAACACAGGCTGCGAGAGGAGAGAAGGGCGTACCATGCTGAATACGAATAAGACCACCTGGAAAGCTAAAGAGCCCAACCCGGCCAAGCGGTACCTGGCGGAGTATCGCACTTTGGCCTGCCGCCGAGATACGTTGATCGAAGAGTTAGAGAGGCTGCGGGATGCGTCTATGCGGGCCACCTCCCGCCTGTCCGCCACGCGCTTGTCCGGTACCAGCGGCCGGGGAGGCATGGAGGATAGCGTGATCCGGGTGGTGGATGGGGAGGAAGCCTTGCGGCGTACTATTGCCCATCTCGATGAGTGTCTGGTGGCCCGGCTGGTTTTGATTGAGCGGCTTACGGATGAGCGTCAGAAGCTGGTGCTGACGTACCGGTATATCAACGGATGGGGCTGGGCGGAAATTATGCGCAGGATGTGTTTATCAGAGCGCCCGATGTTTTATCTTCACGGAAAGGCCCTTGAAAGCTTCCGGCGAGCAATGAAAAATCAGCAGTAAAAAGCAGTAAATTCCTGCTATACTGGTATCATGGAAATCGAGGGACAAGGGGGTAACCCGCCTCGGCGGCGCGGATCGCGTCAAAAACAGAAGCGTTCTGGGCTACGGCCAGGGCGCTTTTTCTATGGCAGCTATTCTCAAATCCGCAATCGCTTGCGTTTTTGGTGGGGCATACATACGGCAGGGCGGTGGCGCAAGAAAGACGGACCTTCCGGCCCGCCAATGTATATATAAAGCTCATAGTGAGCTTGATAGCTTGTCCGCCACTCAGAGCGGGCGGTAGCTCCTTTTGTTTACGGTCTTAGTATACTAAAAAGATGTGAATTGGTTATGAACAACTCTTGAAAAATCGGTGAATGTTGGAAAAGGGGAGGAGGTGAGTGGCGTGGGAGCGCTTGAAAACCCAAAGCACGAGCAGTTCTGCCAAGAGTATCTTCTTGATCTGAATCGGACGCAAGCGTATATCCGTAGCGGATATAGCCCAAAGAACGCGGAAAGCGCTGCGGCAAGGCTATACGCAAATGTCAAGGTTCGCGCGCGTGTGGACGAGCTGCTTGCCGCCCGCTCCGTTCGCACCGGCGTTACACAGGACCGGGTGGTCCGAGAGCTAGCGCGGATCGCCTTCCTGGATCCGACAAAGCTGGCCGATATGGGTAAGGCCACGGTGCAGGAGGATGCCACCGAAGATGACCGGGCGGCTATCGCCGCGATTAAGGTCAAGAGCGGCGAGGACTTTACAGAGCGGGAAGTGAAGTTCGCGGATAAGCTCAAGGCCCTGGAGCTGCTGGGCAAGCACCTGAACATGTTCACGGATACGCTGCAACTGACTGGCGAGGTGCCCCGCATTGTGGATGATATCGGGGGCGGGCCTTTGGAGGTGGGGGCAGATGGTTGATGTACGTTTATCGCAGCTCATGGCCCCCACCTTCCACCCGGCCCACCATGCCGCCAAGCATAGGACTCACACGGAGATATGGCTCCATGGGGGCCGGGGAAGCGGCAAAAGCAGCTTTGTGAGCCTGGAGATCATCCTGGGCATGATGCGGGACCCACAGGCCAACACCGTGGTATACCGCAAGGTGGCGGATACCCTGCGGGAAAGCGTGTACGCCCAAATGATGTGGGCTATTGATAAGCTCCAGGTATCGGCCTACTGGCAGCCGAGGCTATCCCCCCTGGAGATCATCTACAAACCCACCGGCCAGCGGATCCTCTTTCGGGGTGCGGACGACCCCGGCAAGTCCAAGGGCCTGAAGCTGCGGCAGGGCTTTTTTAAATACCTTTGGTTTGAGGAGCTGACGGAGTTTCACGGCATGGAGGATGTGCGCACCATCAAGGCCAGCGTGATCCGGGGCGAAACGGCCACCACCTTCTACACCTACAACCCGCCCATGAGCGCGGGAAGCTGGGTGAATGCCGAGGCTCTGGTGCCTCGAACTGACCGCCTGACTCACCATAGCACCTACCTGGATATGCCTTTTGGGTGGCTGGGCAAGGACTTCCTGGCCGAGGCCCAGGCCCTCCAAGAGACCAACGAGCGGGCCTACCGTCACATGTACCTGGGGGAAGTTACCGGCACCGGCGGCCAAGTGTTTGATAACCTGGAGCTGCGGGCCATTACCGCCAAGGAGTGGCAGGGCCTTCCCCTTTACTGCGGCCATGATTTTGGCTTTGCCGTGGACCCGGATGCCTTTGTCCGCTGCGCCTTTGACCGGCGGCGGCGCATCCTCTACATCGTGGATGAGTTCGTGGCCGTTGGCCTGGGGCTGGATTCCCTGGCCCGGGAGATAAAAAAACGCTGCGGCAGCGATATCATTACGGCGGACAGCGCCGAGCCCCGGAGCATCGCCGAGCTGCGGGGAAGAGGCCTGCGTATCATCCCTGCCAAAAAGGGGCCGGACAGCATCGCCCACGGCATGCGCTGGCTCCAGACCCTCGGTAAGATTGTGATTGACAAGGCTCAGTGCCCCAACGCCGCCAAGGAGTTCCAAGGGTATGAGTATGACCGGGACACAGAGGGGCGCTTTTTGAGCCGGTATCCGGATAAGAACAACCACACCATCGACGCGGTCCGCTACGCCATGGAAAGCGTCAGCACCAGGCGGACGGCCATTGCCGTATCGTAAGGAGGCACATATGATCACATTGGACAAGGATTTGCTTCTGCCCACCGGAGAGCCGGACGGCCTGCTGCTGACGGAGCTGCTGCGGGCTTTTGAGACCCGGCGGACCCACCTGGAGGAGCTGCGGAAGATCTATGACCGGGATCACAAAATCGAGGCCAGGCAGCGGCTGAAGGGATTGCCCAATAACCGCTTGGTACACGACCTGCCCGGCTACATCGTCATCACCGCCGCCGGATACTTGCTGGGCAGCCCGGTGACCTACGCGCCGCCCCAGGGGCAGGAGGCCGCCTTTGAAGCCATCAAGGAGGCATACACCGCAACGGACAGCGAGAGCCTGGACGCGGAGCTGGCCGTGAACGCCTCGGTCTACGGGGTGGCGGTGGAGCTGACCTATGCCGACGAGGAGGCCCAGCCCAAGGTGGCCCAGATTGATCCCCGCAGCGCTTTTGTGGTGTATGACGATACCGTGAATCATGCGCCCCTGCTGGGGATTGTGATTCTGCCCAAGCTGGGCCGGGATTTACAACAGGTGGGGCAGCGGATCACCGTGTACACCCCGTCGGAAGCCATCAGCTATGAGCGGATCGGACAGGAGCAGCCGCGCCCCACCGGAGAGCGGACAGCTCACTTTTTCGGGGCCGTTCCCCTGGTGGAATATTGGAACAACAGCCGGGAGCAGGGGGACTTTGAGCCGGTGTTGAGCCTGATTGATGCCTATGACGTACTGCAATCGGACCGGGTTAACGACAAGCAGCAGTTCACGGACAGCATCCTGGCCCTGTACGGCATCGGGGCCCTGGGGGTGGAGGACGCCCCTGTGGAAATGCCGGAGGGAGACGAGGAGAGCCCGGAACTGCCCAAGCCGTCCCAGGAGATTACCCCGGCTCAGCGCCTGCGCCAGACCAGGACGCTTTTCATGCCCGGGGACAACGCCCGGGCCGAGTGGCTGGTGAAGCCCCCCAGCGAAGCGGATACCGAGGTGCTGCGGGAAAGCCTCAAGGAGGATATCCACAAGCTGTCCTTTGTGCCTGATATGAGTGACCAGCAGTTTGCCGGGAACACCTCCGGGGTGGCCATGCGCTTCAAGCTGCTGGGCCTGGAGCAGGTGACCAAGATCAAGGAGCGCTGGTTCCGGGAAGGGCTCCGCCAGCGGCTGCGGCTTTTCGCCCATTTCCTGGCCCTGCGGGGGGCCGCTGCCCTGGATGCGGACCGGGTAGAAATCCGATTCAAGCGGGCGCTGCCTGCCAATGAGCTGGAGATCGCCCAGATGGTATCCTACTTGTCCGGCCTGGTGCCCGCGCCTATCCTGCTGGGCCAGGTGCCCTTCGTGGAGGACCCGGAGGCGGCGGCGGGGGAACTGGAGCGGGAGCGGCAAGCGGCCATGGAGCGGCAGCAGCGGGCCTTTGGTGAGCAGGCATTTCGGGAGGAAGAAAAGCCGAAGGAAAAACCGGATGATACCAAGGTATAAGGCGCTACCCTTCGCGGGCGGCGCTTTTTACATACAAAAACGAACGTGCCGGGCGGGGGAAGCCCGAACGGCGCGGGCAAGGAGGAGAACCATGGAAGACATCATCACCGGGCTGTTGCCTTTGAACTTGCAATTTTTTGCGGAGGGCGAAGGAGAGCCGACCCCTCCCCCCGAGGGAGACCCCAAAGGCGGAAACGAACCGCCCGCAGACCCTAAACCCGCTAATCTGAACGCCCTGCTTGCGGGGGACAAGGCCTTACAGAGCCAGTATGACAAGCTGGTATCCAAGGCCTTGGATACCGCTAAGGGCAAGTGGGAGGCGGAAAGAAACCTCACCGCCGAGCAGCTGGCAGAGCAGAAGGCCAAGGAAAAAGAGGCGGCCCTGGCAGAGCGGGAGGTGGAGTTGACCCGCCGGGAGCTGCGGGCCGCAGCCTTGGAGCAGATGAGCACCAAGGGTATGCCCCCGGAGCTCATCGACGCTATCAGCCTGGCGGACGAAGAGTCCATGGCCAAAAGCTTGGAACAGGCAGAGAAGGCCTTCCGGGCCGCCGTGGATAAGGCGGTAAAGGACAAGCTCAAGGGCGGAGCTCCCAAGGATACGCCCCCTGATAACCAGGCGACCCATCTGGCGGCCATCCGTGCCGCTGCCGGCCTGAAACCGCCCAAGACCTAATAAGCAAAACGAAAGGATGAATCCAAATGCCTAACAACATCGCGCTTTTCAAGGAGTACATCCCGATCCTGGATGAGGTATACAAGGAAGCCAGCAAGACCGCCGTACTGGACGGCAACCCCGATCTGGCCCAGGCTGGAGCCAACGCCAATGAACTGATCGTGCCCATGCTGGACATGCAAGGCCTGGGGGACTACAGCCGCGGCTCCGGCTATGTGGACGGGGACGTGACCCTGACCAACCAGACCATCCCTGTGGACTTTGACCGGGGCCGGATGTTCGCGGTGGACACCATGGACAACGCCGAAACCGCCGGCATTGCCTTTGGCCGCCTGGCCGGGGAGTTCATTCGCACCAAGGTTGTGCCCGAGCTGGACGCCTACCGCTTCGCCGTGTACGCGGGCAAGGAAGGTATCAGCAAAGCGCCGGGAGCTGCCCTGGCGGACGGCGCTGCCGTGGTGACGGCGCTGCGGGCGGCCACCAACAAGATGGACGAGGATGAGGTGCCCATGGAGGATCGTCACCTGTTCATCACCCCCAGCCTGTTCGCCCTGATCCAGGACATGGACGCAAACAAAAGCCGGGAGGTGCTTTCCCGCTTCACCAGCGTCACGCTGGTGCCCCAGACCCGCTTCTATACCGCCATTGAGCAGCTTTCCGGCAAGGACGAGGACAAGGCGGGGGGCTACAAGAAGGCTACCGGCGCCAAGGACATCAATTTCATGGTGATCCATCGGGCTGCCGTGATCCAATTTCCCAAGCACATCGCGCCCAAGGTGATCACCCCCGAGCAGAACCAGAGCGCGGACGCCTGGAAATTCGGGTACCGCCAAGTGGGCGTGCACAACGTGTATGAGAACAAGCTGACCGGTATTTATCTGCACCACAAGGCGTAAGGAGGAGCGCAATGGGACGGATTGTTGGATTGACTTTTGACGAGCCCAAGACCCCGAAGGCTCCCAAGGAGCCCAAGACCCCGAAGGATAAGGAGGTCAATAAGGATGGAGCTGCTGCTGGCGAGGCTCAAACGCCGCCTGAACCTGACGGAGGCGGCGAAGGACAATCTGCTGGGTGACCTGCTCCAGGACGCTCAAGCCTACATCAAAGGCTATACGGGGAGGACAGCCCTCCCCCAAGCCCTGGACGGGGTGATCGTAGAACTGGCCGCCGGCAGTTATAACCTGCTGGGCCTGGAGGGCGCCAGCAGCGCCAGCATGGGCGGCGTCAGCGGTACTTATGAGGGGCTGCCCAAGCACCTGCAAAAGGTCCTGGACATGTACAGGGTGGCGAAGGTAGGTGGGGCGTAATGCTGGCCCAGCGGTATCTGCGCACCGTAACGGTCAAAAGGCCGCGCCCAGGGTATGGAGGCAATGCTTTTGAGGCGACGGGCCATACCCTTCAGGCGGTGGTTCAGCCCATGAGCGGCGAGTTGTCCGCCAGGGCCTACGGCCTGGAACCTTCCCAAATGCGGCGGATGCTGTGCCAGCTTCCGGCGGAGATTCAGGCAGGAGACGGGGTATGCGCGGAGGTGGCGGCAGAAGCTGATCCGGACTTCCGGGTGGTGTACGTGGCAGCCTGGACCCGGCACATGGATATTCACCTGCGCTTTATCCCGCCTGCCCAAAGGGGGGCGGCTGAATGAGCATCAGCATTAACGTGGAAGGTTTGGACGCCGTCTTAGAGGGGCTGACCGCCGCCGTGGAGGGAATGATTCCCAGCGCCGCAAAAGGGATGGAGAAGGGGCTGGCTGCGGTAAAAAGCCGGGCGCAAAGAGCAGCGCCGCATGCACGGGGCGAACTGGAAAAGAGCATCGCTTATGAAGTGGTGGTGCAGGGAGACAGCGTTACCGGAGAGGTGGGCAGTAACAAGGAGTATGCCGTGTATGTCGAGATGGGCACGGGCCCTGTGGGCAAGGCTAGCGGGGGGAACGGCAGCGGCATAAACGTGAGCTATTCCACCGGGGAATATATTTTCCAACGGAAGTTGAAAAATGGGAAGGTTGTACGCTTTGTGACGGATGGCTGGGTCTATCCGGTCCCTGGGGGCGGCTTTCGCTTCACCCGGGGGCAGCCTGCCAGACCATTCTTGTACCCCGCGTGGAAAGCCAATAAGGAAAAGGTACTTGCGGCCATCCGCAATGCTATCAAAGGAGGGCTGAAGGGATGACCCTGAAGGACGATACGCCCCGTATTTTGGACGCCCTGCGGCAGGTAGAGGGTATTACCGTTACTACCGCCTGGCCCAAAGAGGAGCCGACGCGGCCGGTGGTGCTGCTGACCTTGGCGGGAGACAGCCCCGCCGATCACCGAGATGATCGGGAATACCTGACGGAACTGGAGTATTATGTGCGCGTATTCGCGGCCAAGGCCGCCGATATGCGCCGAATCTGCGCTGCCGTGCATGATGCCATGGAGGCGCTGGGATACCGGCGCACTTTCCGATGGGAGGAGCCTGGCGAGGATGGGGGCTGGCGGCAGACGGCCCTACGATACAACACTTACCTTTGAGTTTGAGGAGGATAATCACATGGCGAAAAAGAGAGCCGCAACGGGCTTCAAGGACCTTGCCCTTGCCCCCGTAATCCAGAACACCCTGACCGCCTATGAGACGGACGAGGCGGAGCCCTTGCAGTTTGCGGGGCAGATGTCCCGCACCGCCAAGGAAAGCAGCACGGACCTGTACTACGATGACACCCTCTACGCCCAGATCAAGGACGTTACCGGGGAAGAGGTGGAGATTCGCGTGGCCGAGGTGCCTTTGAAGCAGATGGCGGCTTTTGGCCTGGGCGACTATGACGAAACCACCGAAACCCTGGAGGGCGAGTTCTCCATCCCCAACAAGGAGTACGCCCTCCGCTTCGTGGTGAACACCGTGGACGGCCTGCCCTTCTACTTCAACTACCGCCTCTTTGAGATGAGCGGCATCAAGTTTGACAACTTCACCACCCGCAAGGACAGCGTTACCGTGTGCGAGGTGATCATCACCGGCGTGTTCAAGCGGCCCGCGCTGCCCGCTTTGGCCCCCTGGGCGGTGATGCAGCTCAAGGAGGACAAGAGCAACCTGGCGGCCTGCAACGCGATTATGACCGAGGCGGAAGCGAAGCCGTAAGAGACGGATTACCAAACCGGGGCGGACGTCCAAGTGGCGTCCGCCTCTTTGATGCGGGGTGAAAGCATGGCATCCGACTACTGGCGCGAACGGGCCGAGGCAGACATGGACGCGG
>JAYFPK010000021.1:0-53614 GCA_034927815.1 Candidatus Limiplasma sp. | reverse complement strand
CCGGTGATAACATCGACATGGAAATCACCCTGATCACCCCCATCGCCATCGAGCAGGGCCTGCGCTTCGCCATCCGCGAGGGTGGCCGTACCGTAGGCTCCGGCGTGGTCGCTGCCGTTCTGGAGGATGTCAAGAAGTAAGCCGCTTTGGGAAAGCCATCAAGCCGCCTGCCCTGCATAGGACAGGCGGCTTTTCCTTTTCCCCCACCGATTCCCTAGCATAAGGAGGCGCCCCATGGATTCTTCCCGCAAAAAAGAGCTGATCAACGCCTACAAGCAAAAGGAAACAAAGGGCGGCGTGTTCGCCGTCCGCTGCAGCGCCAACGACAAGCGCTGGATCGACTGCACCCGGGATCTGGCGGGCATGAAAAACCGCCTGGATTTCTCCGTGCTCACCAACTCCCCCATCCACCACTGCCTCCAGGAGGACTGGCGGGCTTTCGGGGCCCCCTCCTTCGTGTTTGAAGTGCTGGAAACCGTCTCCCCCAAGGAAGGGGAGCTCCCCGAGGACTACCAGCGGGGCCTGGAGCTCCTGCGGGACTGCCTCCGGGAGGACTGCCCGGCGGAGAAACGGTACGTGTAGGAACCCTTTTCGGGGGCGCTACCTCTCCCAGCCCTCGCCGGAAGCAAAGCCCCTGGGCCCTTGTGAGCCACGCTGGCCGCGCCCAAAAAATACCGTCCAGAAAGAACATCAAGGAGGAGCACCATGGAGTATCAAGTCAAGGAGGTCCAAGGCCGGCGCTATCTATGGCTGCCTCCCGCCGGAGAGCTGATCCAAACCCAGCAGGACGGGCTGGATGTGATTTCCGCCTGCTTTCAGGAGGATGCCGCGCTGCTGATGATCTCCGGGGAAAGGCTGTCCCCGGACTTTGGGAAGCTGGCCACGGGCCTGGCGGGAGCGGTGCTGGAAAAGCTGGGCCAATACCACATCAAAACCGTGCTGGTGCTGGACCCGGACCAGGCCAAGGGCAAATTTGCCGAGTTCCTGGCGGAGGCCAACCGGGGCCGGATGTTCCGGGCCTACCCCACCCTGGAGGAAGCGGAGCGCTGGCTCCTGGGGTAGGGCCTGGAAACGGGAATCCCCTTTGCCGGAGAGCCCGCCCTGCGAGCGGGTGAACCGGATGAAGAAGCTGCATCAAAGGGGGACGCCGCAAGCATGGCGTCCCCCTTTGGGGTCTGAACTCCTGTCCTTCGGCCCCGTTTACGCCGCTTCCCTCCGCTCCCCTTTGCGCAGGAAGAACATCAGCGCCAGGGCCCCGCAGGCGCAGGCCGCGCCGATGAAAAAGGCGGGGGTCATCAAGGCGATATCCTGGGCCGCAATGTTCTTATAATGGCCCGCAATGTAGGAGGACGCCACCGCGCCGATCCCGAAGCCCAGCAGCACCATGCCGTAGTTGGTAGCCATGTGCTTGGGGCCAAAGAGCTCCGCGGTGAGGGTGGGGAAGGTGCTCAAAAATCCGCCGTAGCAAAAGCCGATCAGGCCGAAAACCACGTAGATCAGCATGCCGTTCACGCTGTTCACCACCAGGGAGAACACCGCCGTGCCCAAAAGCAGCAGCATGATGGTCCTCTTGCTCCCCAGCTTGTCCGCCACCATGCCCCAGAACAGGCGGCCCAGGGAGTTGCACATGGAAATCACCAACACGCCGATGGTGGCGGTGGCCTCCATGCCCTTGGCAACGGCAATGGGCTTGGCAAAGCCGATCATCATCAGCCCCACCATGCACGCCAGCATCAAGGAAGCTGTGATCAGGTAAAACCTGGGGCTTTTGAGCACCTGCCCGGGGCTCAGGCCCGCGCTTTGGGCAGAGGGCGCGGAGGCGTCCTTGGACGCTTGCTCCGGAGGATTTTTCAAAAACAGCGCCCCAACGGTGCACACCGCCAGGAAGATAGCGCTGAGCACCATGAACGTTTTGGGTTCGCCCACCTGGGGCCCTCCAAAGGCCGCGATGAGGCTTTCGATCACAGGGGTGAACACCACGCCGCCAAAGCCAAGGGCGGATACGATCAGCCCGGTCACAAAGCCCTTTTTATGGGGCATCCACTTTTGGGCGCAGGCGATGGTGGTGGAGTAGGTAAAGCCCATTCCGATTCCGCCCATCACGCCGTAGCCCAGCCAGAGTAGCCAGGAGGTTTGGGGCGTAACAAAGGAGGCCAGCAAAAAACCGGCGCTGAGAATGATTCCGCCAATGATGACAATTCTCCGGGTGGTATACTTTACGGCCAGCTTTCCCCCCAGCACGCTGCCGATGGTAAGCGTGGACAGCAGAAGGGAGAACGTCAGGCTGGCCGACGCATTGTCCCCGCCGAAGATGCTGTTGGCAATCCCGGTCTGAAATACGCTCCAAATGTAGGCGATCCCCAGGCAAAGTTGGATGGCGATGGATGCGGCGATGGGTCCTAGTGCTTTCATAAAAAACCTCCTCCAATGTATATCTCAAAAAGCTCTTACCGCTTGCAGTAAGAGCTTCTCTTGCGAAGGATACGCCTGTGCTTTCAGCGCCTTCTTACTACAAAAACCGAATGAGCCTCATCCCGTAGCGCCAGGGCTATAAGGATCAGGCTCATCATGCTCATCAGGATCATGGAGGCGCAAAACCGCTGCATCACCGTCCAATCCCCCTTTCCCTTCCAGGTCTTTGCGTAAATTACGGCTATTATGCCAAAACAGGGGTTGGATGTCAACGGCTCTTTTGCATTCCTTCTGCTTTTTATGCGTTTTGCGCCGCACCCCTTTGGGGGCATGACTGAGGGGCTGTTGCCTTTCCCTTTGCAACAGCCCCTTTTTTATCCCGAAGCATCTCCCCCGGCGGCGCTGCGCCGCCGGGAACGGGTTCAGGGACGAAGTTTTTGGCGGGGTTTCAGGGGCCTTGCCCCTGAAACCGTCCCCCTTATTCCGCCAGGAACTCGTCCAGCTGGCGCTGCACTTCGGCCACATACTCGTCAATGCCGGCGGCCTTGAGCTGCTGGACGGCCTTGGGATACTCGGTGTCAAAGTCCACAAAGCCGGTCTCCAGGGGCACCAGCAGCTTCATGGCCTCCATGAGCTTCACCTCCACGTCCGCCACCTTCTCGTTGTTGAAGCGGAAGCCGAAGGACTTGCTCACCAGGGCGTCGTCGTCCCAGGTGGCGCACAGGTCGATGTACTCCTGGGGCACGTCCGGGGCGAACATCTGGTAGTTCTTGTTGCGGAACATCCACTCGTAGAAGAGCTCGTCGGAGATCAGCCGCTCAATGCGCCCGTCCACGATCTGGTAGTCTACGCCCTCCACGCCGTAGAGGCAGAAGGTATAGTTCTCCGGGCTTGAGTAGAGCCAGTTCAGGAACTTCATAGCCCCGGCGGGGTTGGGGGCGGTGTAGGGGATGCAGAGCACCTCGCCGCCCGCGGCGGTGATGTACTTGGGCTTTTCAGGAGCCAGCAGGTAGTTTTGCAGCACGGCCTCGGGGGCGTTGCTGCGCACCGCGTCCACCACTTCCAGGTCCTTGCCCAAAGAGCCTTCCACCCACAGGTAGTTGCCGGTTTGCAGGCGGGTGTCCCGCTCGTTGTATTTCAGGGTCTCGTCGTCGGAGTACAGGCCTGCCAGGCTCATCTGGCGGTTGAACTTGGCGTAGTTCTGGAAGGCCTCGGTCTCAAAGAAGCTGTACGCCTTGTGGGTTTCCTCCCCAAAGACCACCAGCTCCCCGTAGGCGATCCAGGTGAACTGCTCGTCGGAGAAGTAGCGGGCCATGGGCTTGATCAGGGGATCGCCGCCGCCCTTGATGACGGGATCGGCTTCCTTCACGGCCTTGGCAAAGTCAAACAGGTCCTGGGGGGTTTTCACCTCGCTCATGCCTACGGACTCCAGCAGGTCCTGGCGCAGGCATACGAACTGGAACATGCACGCGGAGGGCGCGTAGGCCGAGGGGATGCCGTAGATGATCCCGTCCACCTTGCCGCCGTTGAGCTGCTCCATAGGCAGCACCTTGAGCATGTCCTGGCCGTATTGCTCAATGAGCTCGTCCAGGGGCTGGCATTGCTTCTTGTTCACGAAGTTCGCCAGGTCCGGCAGGCCGTCCCAGTACAGGTCGATGGGCTCCTGGCTGGCCAGCATGATGTCCTTCTTGTCCCAGTACAGGTCCCAGGGCACGAAGATCATCTCCACCTCCATGTTCAGGTCCGCAAGGAGCTTTTCCTTGAACTCCCCTTGCAGAAAGGACGTCATGCGGTCGGATTCCTCGCCGGGGTACAGGATGGTGATCTTCTCCGGGGCGGCGGCTGCCAGGCCGGACGCCATGGGCAACAGCATCAGCGCCACCAGCAGAATCGAGAGCAACCTTTTCATGTTGTACCTCCTCTATCGTCGTTTATGATAAGCCCCTCCGGGCCGGGAACCGGTGTCCTGGGCGGCCTTATTCCTTCACCGCGCCGCTCATGATGCCGCTGACAAAGTATTTCTGAATAAAGGGATACAGGAAGATGATGGGGCCGATGGTCACCATGGTCAGCGTCATCTTGATGGTTTCCGAAGGCAGCTTCATGGTGGTCATGCCCCTGGGGATCTTTCCCGCGCTGATGGCGTTCACGTTGGAGAGCACGTTGTAGAGCAGGTATTGAAGGGGGAACAGCTCCTTTTTTTCAATGAACATCAGGGCGTTCCACCAGTCGTTCCAGTAGGACAGGGCGTACATCATGCCCACGGTAAGCAGCGCCGTCTTGGACAGGGGCACGGCGATGCGGGCGAAGATGGTAAAGTACCCCGCGCCGTCCAAGGTGGCGGATTCAAACAGCGAGGGGGGAATATCCGAAAAGTAGGTGCGCAGCAAAAACATGTTCCACACGCTGAACAGGCTGGGCACGATAAGCCCTCCCAGGTTGTTTTTCAGCCCCAGCAGGTTCACGCACACGATGTACCAGGGGATCAGCCCCGCGGAAAACACGATGGTGAAGTTGCACAAAAAGGCGATTACGTTGCGGTAGCGGAGCTGGCGGATGGACAGGGCAAAGGAGATCATGCTGGTGATCAGAAGGGATAGCAGCGTCCCCACCACGGTGGTTGTGATGGTGACGCGGTAGCTTGCGAAAATCTTGCTGCCGCTGTGCTGGAAAATATATTGGTACGAACCTGTGGAGAACATCCTGGGCCAGATGTTGTAGCCGTAGCGCAGCACCGTGGTCTCATCGGAGAGGGACACCGCCAGCACCAGCACCAGGGGATACAGGCACACCGCCGCGAACAGCGTCACAAAGGCTACGCAAAGGAGCCGAAAGGCCTTGTCGCCTCTTGTTTTTCTCATCAGAACAACCCCTCCCCGTCGTTGATCCGCTTGGCGAGGCGGTTGGACAGCGTCACCATGACCAGGCCCATCACGGACTGCATCAGCCCCACGGCTGTGGCGTAGGAGAAGCCCAGGGCCCGCATGCTGCCGTACACATAGGTGTCGATGACCTCCACCTCGCTGCTGAGCACCGGGTTGTTTCCCACGATGCCATAGACCATGCCAAAGTCCCCGTAGAAGATGCGGCCGATGCTCATGAGCGTCAGCACCACGGCGGTGGGCTTGAGCATGGGGATGGTGAGCCGGAGGATGCGCTGCCATTTGGACGCTCCGTCCACCTCCGCCGCCTCAAAGAGGTTGGGGTCAAAGTTCGCCATGGCGGCCAGGTAGACGATGCTGCTGTACCCGGACCATTTCCACACGTCAAAGGCGATGAGAAAGCCCTTCCAATACTTGGGCTCCGCGTACCAGCGCACGGGCTGGGCTCCCATGTCCCTGAGCAGCGCGTTCACCACGCCCACGTCTGTGGAGAACAACCCGTAGCAAATGGCTCCCACCACCACCCAGGAGAGGAAGTAGGGAAAGAACATCACGCCCTGGGTCATCCGCTTGTAAAGGCCCGTTTTCATTTCATTGAGGGAAATGGCCAGGGCCACGGGGAAGATCAGCCCCAGGATAATGCCGAAGATGTTGATGAACAGGGTGTTGTAGATCACCCTGGCCGCCGCGCCGATCTCAAAGAACATGGCGAAGTTGTTCAGCCCCACAAAGGGGCTGCCGAAGATGCCGTCCACCACGTTGAACTTGGTGAAGGCCATCCAGGTTCCGCCAAAGGGAACGTAGCACAGCACCGCCAGCAGCGCCAGGGCCGGAACGCACATCAAATACAGCGTCCGGTGCCTGCGCATTTCCTTTACGAACGCCTTGCCCCGGCTTTGCCGGGGAAGGGTTCTTTCCTTGCTAAGCAAAGGCGCACCTCCCTTATGCCAGGTCAATAGGGCAGCTTGGGGTCCTCCAGGGGGTAATACCCCTCGGGCTCGTAGCTCTCCCAAGCCCGCAGCATCTCCGGCCTGGGCTCGTTATCCAGGGTGATCTCCCCCGCCTTGAAGAAGCCCTGCTCCATGGGTTCCTCCATAGCCAGGGGCAAAGGCAGGCCGTTTTCCTCAAACAGGCCGCACCATACCCCATACTCCCCCGCCGGCAGCGGGGGCAAGGGAGCGATCTCGTTGTGGGTATGGTCTCCCAGGGGCCGCAGCAGCCGCTCGTCCCCCAGGGGAACCTCCCCCTGGGCCTCCCGGTTCTTCAACAGCAAGCGAACCTTGCTCCTTGCGTACAGGGGACAATCCCCCACCACCTGCCACCAAAAGCGCAGGGGCAAGGCCCCGCCGCTGGTAACGGCCTGGGGATAGGTAAGGCGGCGCAGGGCCGCTTTGCCGGGCTTTAGGCCCGGCAAGTCCGAGGCCAGCGCATGCCAGGCCGCGGCCCGGCGCAGCAGCTCCTCCGGGGCCTCCCGGGCCCCCCGGGCGTCCAGAAACACCGGGGCCTGCTCCCATACCCGCTGCAACCCCAGGTCCGCCAGCCTCTCCCGGATGGTCATCACGCCCTCCGCCGCCTCCAGCAGGAGCCCAAAGGGCATCCCCTCCGCCCGCAGCCTGTGGATCAGCGGCGCGTCGGCTGCCCGGGCGATCAACGGAGCCCGGTCAAAGCCCTCCCGGCAGGCCCTCAGCACATTGCCCAGTTCGTCCCCTTCCCGGTCCCCCCGCTCCAGCAGCACCCCGGCAAAGGCCGCGCCCCCATGGGTGCGGGCCCCCAGCAGCCGCAAAAAGGCGGGGTAGTCCTCCCTTTGGGCCCAGGCCGGGGGCTGGGGGCTTGGTACCAGCAAGGCGGGGCCGTCCATCCCCTGGGGCAGCTCCGGCGCGAACGCCTCTTTGGCGGGCCAGGCCGCCTTCCACTCCACCGTTACCCAGGCCAACTCCTTGCCCTCCCCCAGGTATCCCCGGTAGGCGGGTCTGCAAATGGCGAGGGGAAAGGGATGGTACAAATCCCAGGACACGTCCAGGGAATAGCGGTTTGTCACCGGTGTTCCCCCTCTCCCCCAAAGTCCATGATCCGCTGCTGCTCCCGCCACACCTTGGCGTATTCCTGGGCCGGGGCGTAGGGCCCCGCGCCGATCCGCGGGATGTCCCGGGCCAGAAGGAACATACAGGTGGAGGTCATCCTGCCGCCCCGGCCCATGAACTCCGCCACGGAGCGCTGGAGGCTGGTGGCCGGGTCCTGGGGCCCCGGCAGGGGCTTGCCGCCGAAAAGCTCGCCATGCATCATCCGCTCCCCCTCCTCGCAGGGGAAGAGGTACATCTCCCGCTGCATGCCGGGGATGTTCGCCCCAGGCTTGCACAGCAGGGGCAAATGGGGGTCGTTGAGCCAGCTCTCGTTGGCAAAGGCCCGCACCTCCTGGCTGGGAAACCACCGGGCAAAGAAGTCGTAGGCCGCCTGGGTGCAGGAGCGCAGGTGTTCCACGTCGTAGCCGGGCCCGCCGGGAATGTGCAGCCCCAAAGTGATGTCCCCCTCCCGAAGCGCCAGCTTCCACTGGGAAAGGTCCAGGGTCCGGCTTCCCGGATACACCACCCCCGCCGGGTGGATGGGGGTTCCGGTCACGGCGCTGTCCGTGGCCTCATAGGCCGTTTCAAAGGCCAGGGGGTCCCTCTGCCCGTTTGTGCCGTCCAGCTGGCCGTCCCGGCGGATCCGCACAGGCTGGGTGAAGAAGGCCACGGTTTCCGGGCCGGTCTCCCCCTCCCGGCGGTAGGCCGCAATGGGGTAGCCCAAGCGCTCCAGCTTGAAATAGAACCGCTCCAGAAAGAAAATGTCGCAGGTATAGAAGCTCCTGTCCCAGGGAAAGTCCGACACCCTGGGGTCGTCCGTGGTTTTCAGCTTCTCCATCTGCCTGTCCAGGGCGTTGTAGGCGGTGTCCAAAAAGGCCTTATCCGGCATGCCCATGGCCCTTCTGGCGGCGATGGAGGGCTCCAGGCAGGAAATCAGCAGCACCATGGCATAGGCCTCGGGATTGCGCATTCCCCGTGCGGGCTCCATGGCGTCGTACTCGTCCATCTCCAGCCGCGCGGAGATCCGGCGCAGGTCCTGGAGGAAGAAATGGGTCAGGCACAGCAGCGCTTCATCCCCCTGGACGTCCTCCAGGGCCTGGGTGAGCAACGCCCGGTGGGCCTCCCCCAACGCATAGCGCTCCAGCACCGAGGCGAAAAACTCCCCGCTCATCAGCGGCCCGGGCCGGTATCCCTGGGCAAAGGCGGGAAACAGCGCCTCCACCCCCTGGGGATAGGCCTTCATGCCGTATTCCTTGGTTGCCGCCAGAAACTCCATGGCGCTCTTCATGCTCCGTCCTCCCGCCTTATGCCGTCACCTGGACATGGCCCATGGGGTAAAATCCGTCCTCGTCCCGGCCCTCAATGGCCAATTCCAGGGTTCTTCCCTCCAGCCCTGTCACCGGGAAGCCGATCTTCAGGGCGTACCGGCCAGGGGCCATTTCCAGCGTCCGGGACGCCTGAACCCTGTGGTCCTCATCCGGCAGCCATTGCCGGATGTCCGCCTCCAGGGCCCAGTCCAGCCGCTCCCCTTCCCCCTGAAGGCGCACCACCAAAGGATAGCGGTGGTAACAGGGGGCCACCCCGCTGTTGGACAGCAGCATCTCAAAGCCCAGGGACTCTCCCCTTTGCACGGCCTGGGAAAACCGTACCCTGTGGATCTCAAAGCGGAAGCCCATGCGCCGCACCCATCCGGCCACCTTCTCCTTCCAGGGCTCGGGCACGGCGGTGCCCTTGCTGGCATAGCAGGAGATATGCCATTTCAAGGATTCCTCGATGATGTAGTCGATGTCCCAGCCTTGCAGATACCAGTCGTTCATGTGCCAGCAGGCCTCAAACATCACCGGGGCGTGCTTCCAGGCCTCGGACATCTGAAAGTTGGCGATGTTCTGGGGGTAGAAGTCCAGCATATGGCTCCACTTCCCTGGATGGAAGCCCCCCATGTCTCCCAGGCAGTCCATCCGCAGCCCCACCTCCCGGCGGTAGCCCCGGATCACCGCCATGGAGCGCAAATCGTGGACCTGGGCGTGGAGCGGCGTGCGGATAAAGCCCTCCAGGTAGGCCCGCACCACCAGGTTCAGCCCTTCCTCCTCCATAAACTCCGTGCCCGCGCCCTCGCCCCAGGCCCCCACAATGGCGATGTCCACGGCGCAGATCAGCGGGTGGCCGTCATAGCGGGCCGCAAAGGCCCGCACCATCCGGGCCCAGAGCCGGGGGTACTCCGTGGTGTTGGGGTCGATGCGCCAAAAGGGGTATTCCGGCGTTTCAGGATAGCGCTGCCGCAGCCAGCCGGGCACGTCCTCCTCCTGGGCCAGGGCGTAGGGCGCAATGCGCACTACCGCCGTGCAACCCCTTTGGCGGGCCTCCTCCAGCCTCTCCTCCACCTGGGAAAAGTCGTACTCCCCCTCGTTGGGCTCCAGGTTCTTCCAGCGAAAGCCGAAGTTCATCAGCGCCGAGTCCGGGTGGTTCCAGGCGCGGCTTTGAGGGGTAAAGCGGTAGGCCTGTACAGGCTTGCCCCGGCTGTCCTTGACCTCCCGGGGGTCCCCCATCAGCCCCGGAGCCGCCACAAAGCCCACCCCTGGGTTCACCAGCGGGTCCTGGATCACCCGGGGATATACGGTCGTCATGCCTCATCCTCCCCTTCGGCCCCCTGAGGGCGCTCCCGAAGCTCCTTCAGCGGCACCTGCCGTCCCCCCGCCAGGCGGCTTTCCTCCGCCGCCCAGGCCATGAAGTGGCTCTCCAGGGATTGGTCAATGGTGGTGACGCCCTTGGCCTCCCGGCCATGCAAGGCGTTGAAAAAATCGTCCACCAAGGCGGTGTCCCCTCCGCCGTGGCCGCTTTGGGGCCGGGGGACGCAGAGCGCCTCCTGGCTATACTCCTCCACCATGTTGGAGGCAAAGCGGGTCATCACAATCCGGCCCTCCTCGTCATTGCCCCAAATTTCCCCATCCTCGCAGAGGATGCGGATGGAGCGGTTCATGCGGTTGGTGAAGGCGGACATGGTGAAGCTGGCCGTAACGCCGTTTTCAAAGGTGATCAGCGTGGTCTGGTGATCGCAGACATCGTTGCCACAGCGGTATACGCAGCGGCCATAGGGCCCGGTTTTCAGCGCCTGGGCCAAAGCCTGGGGGGTCTGCCGGGAGGTAACCACCGTGGCGGGCCATTGGCCCAGGGCCGGAAGATAGCACTTCTGCGCCGCAAAGCGGCAGCCGGCGTTGTGCTTGCACTCCCAGCAGCGCTCCGCGCCGCCTTCGGGGGCGCTTTCTTCCTTGAAGTAGGTCAGCTCCCCCACGGAGCTCAGGCTTTGGGCCCGGCTGCCGGTGAGCCACACCAGAATATCAAAATCGTGGCAGGACTTCTGCAAGATGATGGGGCTGGTCTTTTCCGCGTTGGCCCAGTTGCCCCTCACAAAGCTGTGGGCCATATGGAAATTGCCGATGTTCTCCTCATGGCGGATGGTGATGATCCTCCCCAGGGCCTGCCTTTGGACCAGGGCCTTGAGGGCAGAAAAGAAGGGGGTGTAGCGCAGCACATGGCACACCAGCACCAACCGGCCGGCCTCCTTGGCCCTTTTCTCTATTTCCTGGCATTCCGCCAGCACCGGGGACACGGGCTTTTCCAGCAACAAATCATACCCCAGGGCCAATGCCCCCAAGGCTTGCCGGTAATGGTCCCGGTCCATGGAGGCGATGATGGCCGCGTCGGCGATTTTCCCCAGGGCAAACAGCTCCTCCTCCCGGGCAAAGCACCGCTCAGCGCCCACCCCCAGCTGCCGGGCGGCCTCCTGCCGCCGCTGGGGGTCCGGCTCCACGATGGCGCTCACCGCGGCGTATCCGGCCCGCACCGCATAGTCGGCATAAATCCGGCCCCGCTGCCCCGCACCGATCAATACAATCGTCATATCTATTCTCCCCAAGAAAATCGCTCTGTTCTTGTTTCTTTTCTCTAACCGTAGTGTAGCAAGCCGGAGGGCAAGGCGCAATGAGTTACGCAAATGTTTCGTTAACTATTTCTTTTTTCTTGCAACCCGTTTCGTTCTATGGTATGGTGAAAGCGCGGTAAAGCCCGCGCAAAACAACGGAAAGCGCAAGGTGACAGCATGAGCACGCTCAGGGACATCGCCCGGCTCTCCAAGGTTTCGGTGGCAACGGTCTCCCGGGTCATCAACAACGACCAAACCTATTCCATGAAGCCCGAGACCCGGGAGCGGGTCTGGCGGGTGATCTCCGAAGTGGGCTACAAGGTACCGCCGCCCCACAGGGGGGCCGCCTCCTGGCAGCGGACCAAGGGCAGCAACCGCGTGGGGTGCATTCTGAGCATCGTCAAAGATAAGTACCGGGACCCCTATTTCATGAGCGTGCTCTCCGGCATCGAGGCCAGGCTGTCCCACTATGGGTACTTCCTGGACTTTCTGCATTCCCAGATCGAGCTGAAAAACGAGATGACCCTCCAGGAGATTCTGGACAGGCCCCCGGCCGGGCTCATTTTGATGGACGCCCTCCAGGAGGACCTCTACCAGCGCCTCTCCACGGTGATCCCCGTCCGGGTGGGGGTGGATACCCGCCATGAGGACATTGACAACGTAGGATATGATCATATTCAGACCGCCATGAACGCCGTGGAATACCTGCTCTCCCGGGGACACCGGCGCATCGCCTACGTAGGGGGCAGCCCCGGCGACACCCTGGAGATCAGCGGACGCTTCGTGGGCTACCGCACCGCCCTGCAGCGCGCCGGGCTCCCCCTCCAGCCCCAATGGATCCACAACTGCCATTGGGACGAATTGGAATGCATCCGCCAGGTCACGGAAATGATGGACCTGGAGCCGCGCCCCACCGCCCTCTTTGCCGGAAGCGACCTCATGGCCATCGCCGCCATGAGCGCCCTTTATTCCAAAAGCATTTCCATCCCCGACCAGGTGGCCGTGGTGGGCATCAGCAACATCGAGCTCTCCCGCTTCTCCAGCCCGCCCCTCACCACCTATGAAATTCCCACCCTCGAAATGGGCCGGCTTTCCGTGGACCTGCTCCACAACCGGATGAACGACGACTTCCCGCTCCCCCGCCGCATTCTGCTGCCCACCCGCCAGGTCCTCAGGGCCTCGGCGTAGGGGCGCTTAGGGCACCGCGGCTGTTCCCGCCGCCCCCTCAACAGCGGTTTCACGGGCCGGGCATGACCCTTCATGCCCCCCTTACAAACCCTTCTTGAAATATACCTTATCCTTCAACTCCACCCCATTCTCCATGATGGGGCGGTCATAATGCTGGGGAAAGTAATTTTCCAGCCGGTGAGAGAACTCGAATCCGCACTGCCGGTAAAAAGGGACCGTGAGGGGGCTCTCCCCGGTGCCCACCAGCATGGTCCGCCCCTCGCCCCGGTAAAACCCGCAGACATATTCCACCAGGGCCCGGCCATAACCCTTGCGCTGGTAAGGCTCCAAGGTCGCCAGGTTCTGGATCTCATACAGCCCTTCCCCCTCCTGGGTCACCACGCAGCAGCTCACCGGCTCCGGGACCTGGAGCACAAACATCGTCCCCCGGTCCAGATACCGGCGGATCATGTTCTCCTGCTCGTCCGCCAGCAGCAGCCAAGGCATGAACTCTTCCTTGTTTTCCTCCACGATCCGCACCGTCCAGCCTTCCTTCATTTCCACCCCATCCTTTCGTGGCGCACTCTATGGGCAAAGTGTGTCACATCCCCGCGGCAAAAGTCAAGGGCGTCTTCGCTCATGGACAAGTCCCACAACAAGGCCCCTGTCTTTTCCAAGCCGCCGCGGCAATCTTCAATGGGATTTCTTTGCTTACAGGGGGGACGGGGCTGTGCCCCTTGCCGCTTTCCCTGGGGCCGGATCGCCCTTTCCCTTCCTCCCAAAATATGCTACACTATCCCTACCATCAAGCTCCTTTTCCCCGCCCCCTTCCTCCTTGCTCATAAGGAAGTGATCTTGCGATGCCCTCCTCTCCCAACCAGCGGATGAAGCTCCTCTACCTCATGAAAATCCTTCTGGACCGGACGGACGAAGCCCATCCCCTCACCCTCCAGGAGCTTTTGGCGGCCCTGGCGGAGTACGGGGTCAAGGCGGAGCGAAAGTCCATCTACTCCGATCTGGAGCTTTTGCGCGCCTACGGCCTGGATGTGGAGGCGCGGCCCGGCAAGTCCTACGGGTACTATGTAGGCAAGCGGCTCTTTGAACTGCCGGAGCTCAAGCTGCTGGTGGACGCGGTGCAAAGCTCCCGGCTCATCACCCGCAAAAAGAGCCGGGAGCTGATCACCAAGCTCTCCTCCTTGGCAAGCGGCCCCCAGGCCCAGCAGCTCAACCGCCAGGTCTACGTGGCGGACCGCTCCAAGGCTCTAAACGAATCCGTTTATTACAGCGTGGACGCCATCCATGCGGCCATCCACGAAAAAAAGAAAATCCGCTTCCGGTATTTTGACTATGACGCCGCCAAAAAGCGGGTCTACCGCAGGGAGGGGGAGGAGTATCTTCAAACGCCCCTGGCCCTGTGCTGGGCGGACGACAACTACTACCTCGTCTGCTTTAGCGCCAAGCATCAGGCCCTGGTGCATTACCGGGTAGACCGCATGAGCGACGTATCCCTGTGCCAGGAGGCCGGGGACGCCGTGAACCAGCGGCGTTTCAACGTAGCCAGGCACGCCAAGCAGGTCTTTGGAATGTACGGCGGCGAAATGGTGCTGGCTACCCTGGCCTTTGATCCCTCGCTGATCAACGTGGTCCTGGACCGGTTTGGCGCGGACGTGCGTTTGAGCCCCAAGGACGGCAAGGTGGAGGTCCGGGTGGAGGTTTCCGGCAGCCCCGTGTTCCTGGCCTGGATGTTCCAGTTTGGGGACCGGGCCCAAATCCTGGGCCCCCAAAGCCTGCTGGAGGCCATGAGGGATCTGGTGGAAACCAACCGGGCCCAGTACCTTTGAGATACCGGTCCGTACCATGGGATACCTCCCCTGCTATGATAGAGGGGAAGGGAGGTGTCCCCCATGTTGGAGGAGGACCTGTTCATCACCATCACCGGCCTTGCCCACTATTACGCAATGGCGCCCGTGGAGACCGGGCGCTGGGTTTCCTTGGTCAAGGAGCCCGAAAACGCCTATGACCAGGACGCTATTTGGGTGCGGATGCCCCTGATCGGCAAAATCGGCTACGTGGCCAACAGCGTATATACCGTGGCCAGGGGCAGCCTGAGCGCGGGAAGAATCTACGACCGCCTGCCGGAGGAATGCGCCGCCATCATCCGGTTTATCGCGGGGAACAAGGTCATTGCCCAGGTCTTTCCGGCCAAAAAGCTGATAGCCCGCTACGAGCCCACCCTGGAGGACCAGGATATTGTTACGGTAAAAGCCTGGCGCTTTTCCAAAACATAAGCAAAGGCGGCCAGCACCTTCCGGGGTGTTGGCCTGCTGCTTTACCCCAGATCCTCCGGGATGCTGGCCTGAGGCCTCACCCCACGCGCCGGGGCGGCATCTTGACACAATCTTTACATCACGCCCTCTTTCCTCTATACATTCATGGGGTATGCTAAGCCTGTACCAAGAAAGAATGAATGGTTGGAGGAATGAATGATGAAGAAAATGATCACCGCGGCTCTCTCGGCAGTCACAGCGCTGGTACTTTTGGCGGGCTGCTCCATGGCGGAGACAAACTCGAACTTTGACACCGGCAAGGAAATCTCCGTGGTTTCCCGGGAGGATGGCTCCGGTACCCGTGGGGCCTTCGTGGAGCTCTTTGGCATCCTGGAAAAGACCGACGCGGGCCAAAAGGACCGCACCACCAAGGAGGCCGTTATCACCAAGCAGACCGACGTGATGATGACCGCCGTGGCCGGCGATCCCTACGCCATCGGCTACATCTCCTTGGGCTCTTTGAACGAAACCGTAAAGGCCCTGGACATTGACGGCGCCCAAGCCACCGCTGAAAACGTGAAGAACGGAAGCTATGCCGTTTCCCGCCCCTTCTACCTGGCCACCAAGGGTGAGGCCAGCGAGCTCTCCCAGGATTTCATGGGCTACATCCTCTCCCAGGAGGGACAGGCCTTGATCCAGAACAACCACTACATCGCCATCGACGAAGCCGCCGCCGCCTATGCCGGCAGCCGTCCCGCCGGTAAGATCGTGGTGGCCGGCTCCTCCTCCGTGACCCCCGTCATGGAGAAGCTTAAGGAAGCCTACCTGGCCGTCAACCCCGACGCGGTCATTGAGATTCAGCAGAGCGATTCCTCCGCGGGCATGAACGCCGCCCTGGAAGGCACTGCCGACATCGGAATGGCCAGCCGTGAGCTGAAGGACAGCGAAAAGGCCGAGCTCACCCCCGTCGCCATCGCCCTGGACGGCATCGCCGTGATCGTCAACCAGGCGAACCCCGTCACCAACCTCACCAAAGACCAGGTCAAGTCGGTGTTCACCGGTGAGACCCTGAATTGGAGCGATCTCATCTAATATGAAAGCCTTGAAGGAGAACCTCATGAGCGCCGTGTTCCTGGCCTCGGCGCTCCTTTCCATCTTTGCGGTGCTCCTGATCTGCCTGTTCCTGTTTGCCAATGGCCTTCCGGCCATTGCGCAAATAGGGGCAGGGGATTTTCTGCTGGGCGCCGAATGGTCCCCTACGGATATCCCTCCTTCCTTTGGTATTTTGCCCATGATCGTGGGCAGCCTCTACGTCACCGCCGGGGCCATCCTCCTGGGGGTGCCTATTGGCGTCCTGACGGCGGTGTTCCTGGCCTGGGTCTGCCCCAAGCGGCTGTACCGGACCATGAAGCCCGGGGTGGACCTGCTGGCGGGGATTCCCTCGGTGGTGTACGGCTTCTTCGGCATGGCGGCCATCGTGCCCCTGACGGGCAACAGCATCCTGTCCGCCTGCATCCTCCTGGGGATCATGATTTTGCCCACGGTGATCGGCATCTCTGAAAGCGCCTTGCGGGCGGTGCCCATCTCTTATTACGAGGGGGCCTTGGCCCTGGGCGCGGGTCATTACCGCAGCGTCTTCCGCGTCGTCCTGCCCGCCGCCAAATCGGGCCTGCTGGCCGGGGTGGTGCTGGGGGTGGGCCGGGCCATCGGCGAAACCATGGCGGTGATCATGGTGGCTGGCAACCAGGCCCGCATGCCCATCTCCTTGCTCAAGGGCGCCCGTACCCTCACCGCCAACATCGTGCTGGAAATGGGCTACGCCGCAGAGCTCCACCGGGGGGCCCTCATCGCCACCGGGGTGGTGCTGTTTGTGTTTATCCTTCTCATCAACCTGAGCTTTTCGGCTCTCAAGAGGAGGAAGAACCCGTGAGGAAGAAGCTTTCGGAAAAGGTCATGGCGGTATTCACCTGGGGCGCGGCCTTCCTCACCATAGGAGTGCTGGTGTTTCTGGTGGGCTTCATCCTGGTGAAGGGCATTCCCCACATCAAGCCCTCCCTGTTCGAGCTTTCCTACAACAGCGTGAACGTGTCCCTGATGCCCGCTTTGATCTCCACGGTGATCATGACCTTGCTGTCCCTGTTGATCGCGGTGCCCTTCGGGGTGTTCGCGGCCATCTACCTGGTGGAATACGCCAAGCGCGGCAACCGGGCCGTGTCTTTGGTGCGCCTTACCACAGAAACCCTCTCGGGCATCCCCTCCATCGTGTACGGGCTCTTTGGGCTTCTGTTCTTTGTCACCTACCTGGGCTGGGGCTTCTCGGTACTGGCCGGGGCCTTCACCCTCTCCATCATGATTTTGCCCCTGATCATCCGCTCCAGCGAGGAAGCCTTGCTCTCCGTGCCGGATTCCTACCGGGAGGGGGCCTTCGGCTTGGGGGCGGGAAAGCTCCGCACGGTGTTTCGCATCGTGCTGCCCTCGGCCATGCCCGGCATCCTGGCCGGGGTCATTCTCGCCATCGGCCGCATCGTGGGGGAAACGGCGGCGCTCATCTACACCTCGGGCACCGTGGCGCAGATTCCCCAAAACCCCATGGCCTCCGCCCGGACCCTGAGCGTGCACATGTACGCCCTCTCCAGCGAGGGGCTTCATACCAACGAGGGCTATGCCACAGCCGTTGTGCTGCTTTTGGTTGTCATTGGCATCAACGCGCTGTCTGCGGCTATCGCCAAGCGCATTGGAGGCAAAGCATGAACGTATTCGACATCGATCACCTCAATCTCTACTACGGCTCCTTTCAGGCTTTGAAGGAGGTGTCCCTGGGCATCCCGGACCACCGGATCACCGCCTTCATCGGCCCCTCGGGCTGCGGCAAGTCCACCCTGATCAAAACCCTCAACCGGATGAACGACCTGGTGGAGGGCTGCCGGATCACCGGGGAGGTAAAGCTCTTTGGGGAGAACATCTACGGCGACATGGACATCAGCCTGCTGCGCAAGCGGGTGGGCATGGTGTTCCAAAAGCCCAACCCCTTCCCCATGAGCGTATATGACAACATCGCCTTTGGCCCCCGTACCCACGGCATCCGCTCCCGGCTGGAGCTGGACGAGGTGGTGGAGCGCTCCCTGCGGGACGCCGCCATTTGGGACGAGGTGAAGGACAGGCTCAAGAAATCCGCCCTGGGCCTCTCGGGAGGCCAGCAGCAGCGGCTTTGCATTGCCCGGGCCCTGGCCGTGTCCCCGGAGGTGCTCCTGATGGACGAGCCCACCAGCGCCTTGGACCCTATCTCCACCGGAAAAATTGAGGAACTTCTGCTGACGCTGCGGGAAAAATATAGTATAATCATCGTAACCCATAACATGCAACAAGCCACCCGGATCAGCGACAAAACCGCCTTCTTCCTCTTGGGGGAGATCGTCGAGTACGACGACACCGAGGCCATCTTCTCCATGCCCCATGACCGGCGCACGGAAGACTATATCACAGGGAGGTTTGGATGATGCGTAGCCGTTTTGACGAGAAATTGAGCCAGCTCAACAACCACCTGATCGAAATGGGCGCCCTGGTGGAAAGCGCCATTGCCCGCTCGGTGAAGGCGCTCCAGGAGCAGGACGTTCAGGCCGCCCAAAAGATCGCAGAAAGCGACCCTATCATCGACGAGAAGGAAAAGGAAATCGAGACCCTGTGCCTGAAGCTCCTGCTGGTGCAGCAGCCCGTGGCCCGGGACCTCCGCCTGATCTCCACGGCCCTGAAGATGATCACGGACCTGGAGCGCATCGGCGACCAGGCGGCGGACATCGCGGAGTTGTGCGTGTACCTCTCCGGGGAGCCCTACATCAAAAAGCTGGAGCACATCGGGCAGATGGCCGCCGCCACCAGCCAAATGGTCACTAGCAGCATCGACGCCTATGTCCGCAAGGACCTGGATTTGGCCCAGTGGGTCATCGACCAGGACGACGTGGTGGACGATCTCTACCTTACCGTGAAAAAGGACCTGATCCAGCTGGTGCATGAAAACGCCGAGAACGGGGAGCAGGCCTTTGACCTGATGCAGATCGCCAAGTATTTTGAGCGCATCGGGGACCACGCCGTGAACGTGGCGGAATGGGTCATCTTCTCCATCACAGGCAAGCACAAGGATCAGCAGGTATTCTAGGAGGCGGGGCCATGGGGCGCATCTACCTGGTGGAAGACGACGACAACATCCGGGAGCTGGTCTGCTACGCCCTGCGCTCGGCGGGTTTTGAGGCCGAGGGCTTTGCCGAGGCCAAGGGCTTTTGGACGGCCCTGGCGGGCCATCCGCCGGACTTTGTCCTGCTGGACATCATGCTCCCCGGGGAGGACGGCCTCTCCATCCTCCAAAAGCTCAGGAGCCATCCCCAGACCCGGAGGCTCCCCATCATTCTGCTCACCGCCAAGGGACAGGAGCACGAGCGGATCCGCGGCCTGGACCTGGGCGCGGATGACTATATCACCAAGCCCTTTTCCGTGATGGAGCTTCTCTCCAGGGTGAAGGCGGTGCTGCGCCGCTCCGCCGGGGAGGAGGAGTCCCACTTCACTTTGGGGGCCATCCGCCTCTGGGTGGACAGGCGCGCCGTCACCGCCCAGGACCAGGAGATCTCCTTGACCTATACGGAGTTTGAGCTGTTGCACCACTTTATGCAAAACCCCGGCATCGTCCTCTCCCGGGAGCGGCTCATGGAGCGGCTTTGGGGGATCGACGCGGATCTTCACAGCCGCACGGTGGACATGCATATCAAGTCCCTGCGGCAAAAGCTGGGCCCGGCCGGAAAGCAAATCCAAACTGTGCGCGGCGTGGGCTATAAAATGGAGGCGGCGGCATGAGGAAGAAGATTCTGCGCAGCATGATGCTCTTGACCGTGCTGGGGCTCTTGCTGGGTACCGCGGCCCTTTGCGTGGCCTTTTACGGGCAGCTTTCCGCCTCTGTGCGGGCGGAGCTGAAGGAGCGGGCATCGGTCTTCAAGGAGATTCTGGACAAAACCCCGGAGGCCTACGCCTCGTTGTCCCCCGCCGATATGCGCATCACCTTGGTGGCCGCGGACGGGGCCGTGCTCTATGACGACGATGAGAGCCTCCAGGCCATGGACAACCACCTGGACCGGCAGGAAATCCGCCAGGCCCTATCGCAGGGGACCGGGGAAAGCAAGCGCTTCTCCTCCACCCTCAGGCAGGAGACCTATTACTATACCCTCCGCCTGGAGGATGGCCGCGTCCTTCGGCTGGCCAAAACCACCAGCAGCATCTGGGGCCTGTTCTACGGCATCGTGCCTTACGCGGCTTTGATCCTCCTGGGGCTTCTCCTTTTCACCCGGCTTGCGGCCCACAGGCTCACCCAAAGCATCGTAGCCCCCATCAACAACCTGGACCCCGAGCAGAGCCTGTCCGTTCCCTATGATGAGCTGGCCCCCTTTGCCCGCACCATCGGCAAGCAGCGGGAGCAGATCGGGGCCCAGCTTCGGGACCTGGGGAGCCGGGCCCAAACCACCCAGGCCATCATCAGCAGCATGCGGGAGGGCATCGCTTTGGTAGACCCCAAGGGGATCATCCTCTCGGCAAACCAAAGCGCCTTGGCCGCCTTTGACCTCCAGGGGGACATGAGCGGCAAAAGCGTGCTGGAGCTCTTCCGGGATGTGGAGCTCTCCGCCCATGTCCAAGGGGCCCTGAAGGGACAGCATGCCCAGGCGGAATACCGGCATCTGGGCCGGATTTACCAGGTGCTGTTCAGCCCCGCGGCGGGAGGCGGGGCCATGGTGCTGCTTTTGGACGTAACGGAGCGCTCCCAAGGGGAACAGATGCGCCGGGAGTTTTCCGCCAATGTGTCCCACGAATTGAAAACGCCCCTTACCAGCATCTCCGGCTACGCGGAGATGATCGCCGGGGGCCTCGTCCAGGAGCCTGAGCTTCGCCAGTTCGCGGGCAAAATCCAAAGCGAGGCCGCCCGGCTGCTGGCCCTGATCGACGACATCATCATGCTTTCCCAGCTGGACGAGTCCGGGGGCGAGGCGCTCACCCAGCGGGTGAACCTGGCCCATGTGGCCCGGGACGCCGTCCGGGACCTGGAGGAGAAGGCCGCCCAGGCCCAGGTGTCTATGCGCGTGGAAACCCCGGACGCCTGGGTGCCCGGCAGGGAAACCATGCTCTACGAAATGCTCCATAACCTTTTGGACAACGCCATCAAGTACAACCATCCCGGCGGCAGCGTAGCCGTGACCCTGGCCCAAAAGGACGGCCAGGCCCTTCTCACCGTCTCCGATACCGGGGTGGGCATTCCCAAGGAGCACCAGAGCCGGGTCTTTGAGCGCTTCTACCGGGTGGACCCCTCCCACTCCAAAAAGACCGGGGGCACGGGCCTTGGGCTGTCCATTGTGAAGCATGTGGCGGCTGCCCACGGCGGTTCCCTCCGCCTGAAAAGCGCCCCGGGCCAGGGCACCGCCATCACCGTAACCCTTCCCCTTGCCCCCTGACCGGACCGCCCTTTTCTTCCCGGGCCCGGCAGCCGCCTCCTACTCCTTGTTTCCGTAGCCCCCGGCAGTTCAGCCCTCCGCCGCCTCATGCTCCATGACCGGCACACCCTCATCATCGCCCTGCCCTACGTGCTGAACGAACGGGCAGCCCCTCCGGCAAGCCGCGGTTTGCCGGAGGTTTTAAAATCTTTTGTAACCAAGTCACGGAATAGCCCGTCCAACTCTGCTATAATAATATTGTTTCAGACAGGAAACCAGCGATTGATTCAATATATAGTTGGAGGAATGGCTATGCTGTTCAAGCAAAAGAATGCCTGCCAGTCCCTGTCCATGGGATCGGCGGCCCAGGAGCTCAAAAAGGACGGCCAGATTCGTCTGGTGGACGTACGCACGGAAGAGGAATACCGGGAGGGGCACATTCCCGGCAGCGTGAACCTTCCCCTGAACCGGATCACTGACATCCCCCGGCTGGTCCCGGACAAGGACGCGAGGGTCTTTGTATATTGCCTCAGCGGCGGCCGCAGCCAGGTGGCCTGCGCCCAGCTGATCCGCCTTGGCTATACCAACGTAACCAACATCGGCGGCATTTCCCAGTGGCCCGGTGCCGTCCAAAAAGGAGTGAGCGCATGAAGACCCTCATCATCGGCGGGGTGGCCGGCGGCGCTTCCGCCGCCGCCCGGCTGCGGAGGCTGGATGAAAAGGCGCAGATCGTAATGCTGGAGCGGGGGGAGTATATCTCCTACGCCAATTGCGGTCTGCCTTATTACATCGGCGGAGAGATCACCGACCGGGAGGAGCTGACCCTTCAAACCCCCGCAAGCTTCCAGGCCCGCTTTGGGGTGGATGTGCGGGTGCGCCACGAGGCCCTTGCCATCGATCCCGCCCGCAAGGTGGTGAAGGTGCGGGACCTGGCCCAGGAAACGGAATATGAGGAAGCCTACGACGCCCTGATCCTCTCCCCCGGCGCGGAGCCTGTGCTGCCGCCTCTGCCCGGGATACGGGATTCCAGGGTGTTCACCTTGCGCACCATCCCGGACACCTACCGCATCCATGAGCACATCCAAAAGGCCCGGCCCAAGACCGCCGTGGTGGTGGGCGGGGGCTTCATCGGCCTGGAAATGGCCGAGAACCTCATGCGCGCGGGCGTGTCGGTGACGGTGGTGGAGTTTGCGGATCATGTGATCGGCCCCTTGGATTACGACATGGCTTGCCAGGTCCACCGGTACCTGAAGGAGCAAGGGGTGCGCCTGCTGCTGGGCCGGGGGGTCAAGGCATTCCATCCCGGGGAGGGCGGCCTTGGGGTGGAGCTCACCAGCGGCGAAACCCTGGAGGCGGACATGGCGCTGATGTCCGTGGGGGTACGGCCCGATACCGGACTGGCCCAAAGCGCCGGCCTGCGCACCAATCCCCGGGGAGCCCTTTTGGTGGACGCCCATATGCGCACCTCTGAGGAGCATATCTATGCCGTGGGCGACGCGGTGGAGGTTCTCCACTGGGTCAGCGGCGCGCCCGCCTACATCCCCCTGGCGGGTCCGGCTAATAAGCAAGGCCGCATCGCCGCGGACAATATCGCCGGGCTGGGCAGCCAGTACAAGGGCTCCCAAGGCTCCAGCATCCTGAAGCTCTTTGACATG
This sequence comes from Candidatus Limiplasma sp., assembly GCA_034927815.1. Classification (GTDB taxonomy): domain Bacteria; phylum Bacillota; class Clostridia; order Christensenellales; family Aristaeellaceae; genus Limiplasma. The sequence goes on along the minus strand of JAYFPK010000021.1, from coordinate 30,791 downwards.
ACCGTGGCCGTCACAGGGCTGGGCGAGGCCGCCGCCAAGGCCGCGGGCCTGGATTATGACGTGGCCCTGACCTATTCCGCCTCCCATGCCTCCTATTATCCCGGCGCGGCCAACATCAGCATCAAAACCCTGTTCGAAAAGGGCTCCGGGCGGATTCTGGGGGCACAGTTGGTGGGTTTTGAAGGGGTGGATAAGCGCTGCGACGTGCTGGCCACCGCCATCCGGGCCCGGATGACCGCCTATGATCTGATGGAATTGGAGCTTTGCTACGCGCCACCCTTCTCCTCCGCCAAGGACCCGGTGAACATGGCCGGCTTTGTCATCGAAAACCTGCTCACCGGCAAGGCGCGCCAGTTCCAATGGCATGAGGTGGAGGCCCTGAAAAAGGACCCCAACGCCCTGCTGCTGGATACCCGCACGGACGGCGAATACGCCGAGGGGCACATCCCCGGCTCCCTTCACATTCCGGTGGATTCCCTGCGGGAGCGGCTTTCGGAACTGGACTCCTCCAAAACCCTGTACGTGTACTGCCAAAGCGGGCTGCGCAGCTACATCGCCTGCCGCATCCTCGCCCAAAACGGCTTTGACTGCCTCCACCTCGCCGGGGGATACCGGTTCTACGAGATGGTCCTGGGGGAAAGCGGCTTTGACTGCGAGCCCACCCATCCTTGCGGGTTGAAGAAGTAAAAAGGACATTGCCCGAGGGCCGGGGGAGAGATTGCCAATCTCTCCCCCGGCCCTTTGATTTTCTTTGAGCTTCGCTCAAGCACCCCCGTTTTCCTCCGCGCCCCTATGAACAGAATAGTCTCCCGGAAGACCGTTGCCATGCCTTATAAAGTAAGAAACTTATTATCTTGTAGAACCTGCCCCCCGCAAACCCACTCTAAAAGGTGAAAGATTCCACCGATACACAATTAGTTTTACAGCTCTTTTTTCCTTCTAAATCGCGTCACCTTATACAAAGGGACCTGTGTGCATCAACCGGGGTCCGGGGCGAAGCCCCGGGCATTGAGGGGGGGAAGGGGTTGTTAGGGGCCTGGGGGGAGGGATTGCAAATCCCCCCCGGCCCCTAACGTATTCGTTTCCTGTGGCAAGGAAAAAGTATTAGGCATCATCACAAACGCTCTAATTTTCAGGCAAAAGGCGTTCTTTTCCCACAAGGTAACCCAAAATCAAAAGCCCCTCCCCTAATGAAATCCCAGCCCATATCCCTACTTCTCCCTCAGCAACCCCACAATCTGCCTGCTGATCTCCGCCGTACCCTCATCCGGAGACTCAAAGACGAAGTCAAAATGCAAAATCATCACATCCCCTTCCCCGCTTTGCAGCATGGCCATCAGCCCCGTGCTCTTTTCCTTGGGCTGCGCATAGGAAATAAAAGGAATCTGCCCAATATCCACCCGCTCCACATCCCGGTAGCCCTTCCACCCCTTCATCAGCGCGGCCAGCTCGTCCAGGGTCAATCCGGCGGGGTAATCCTTCAAATCCAGCTCCTCCAGGGTCACCTGCGCCACCGCGTCCCCCTCGGGATTCTGGAATTTCCCGATCTGCCCCCAGGCCCGCTCGTCCTGTGTCAATTCCATCTGGGGCCAATCCTGGGGCATGCCGTAGGCATAGGGAACGCCCTCCACCTCAAACAGGGTGTATGCAAAGGGAACCGTAGACGCGGCATCCTCCTGCTGGGCCAGGGCCGGAAGGCCCCAGGCCAGCATCAGCAGCGCCGCCAGCAGGAACGCAACTCTTTTCATCAGCAAAGCCTCCTTTGAATGTGATTGGGAAAACGCTACCATCTCTCCTCCCTGGATGGTAGCACAACGGCATGGAAAATGTAAAGCGGCCCTTCCGTTGATTTTTAAGGCCCGGCCATGTATAATGAGGAAGATAGCAAGATGGCGTCAATCCAAAACCAACCGTGAGGTGATCCCATGGCAGGTGTGACCTATAAATGCACGAACTGCGGCGGACCTGTATCCTTTGAGCCGGAGCTGCAAAAATGGCGCTGCGCCTTTTGCAAGTCCCAATACACCGAAAAGGATCTGCTGCCCAAGGCACAGGCCTATGCTCAGGAGGCCGCCCAGGAAGCGGCCCAGAGCACAGACGACAGCCTTCAGGATGCGGCCTCGGGAAGCCAGGCCGGAACCGGGGAAGCTTCCGGCGAAGCGGACCAAGGTGAACAGGTGGCCTATCATTGCCCCAGCTGCGGCAGCCAGGTGATGACCGAGGCCACCACCGTAGCCACCCACTGCTACTACTGTCACAACCCCGTGGTGCTCCAGGGCAAGCTCACGCCGGACATGACCCCGGACTCTGTGCTGCCCTTTTCCATCAACAAGGATTCCGCCGTGGAGAGCTTCCTGAAATGGGTGAAAACCAAGCGCTTCATCCCCAAGGATTTCTTCTCCAAGCAGGAAATCCGGAACATGTCCGGGGTGTACTATCCCCATTTTGTTACGGAATGCGATATGGACGCCTCCTACTCCGGCGAGGGGCAGAACATCTCCACCATGGACACCCCCAAATACATCATCACAAAAACCGACTATTACGCGTTTCGCCGCCGGGCCAACCTTTCCTTTCGCAACGTCATGCGCCCGGCCCTCAGCAGCCTGGACCGCAAGCTCTCCGACGGCATCCATCCCTTCCCCCTGGAGGAAGTGAAGCCCTTCTCCAGCGCCTACCTGTCGGGCTTCCTGGCGGAGCGCCGAAACGTGGACAAGGAAGAGATCGCCGGGGATGTTCAAAGGGAGCTGGAGGGCTATGTGAGGCCCCTGCTGTCCTCCACTGTGAACTACCATTCCTCCAGCGGCACCGCCTCCGGCAAAATCACCCGGCAAAAAACCCAGTATGTGCTTCTGCCCACCTGGGTGCTCACCTATACCCGGCGTTCCGGGGATGACAAGAAGCCTTATTACTACGTCATGAACGGCCGCACCGGGGAAGTATGCGGCAAGCTGCCCATCAACAAGGGCAAGCTGTTCCTCACCAGCGCGCTGATCGCCGCCGCTCTTTTCGGGGTACTGTGCGTGGCCTCGTATTTTCTGTTTTAAGGAGGAGGGAGCCATGATGAAGATGAAAAAAATCCTGTCTGCCCTTCTGCTTCTGGCGGTGGTGTTGGGATCGGCCTTGGCCCTGGCCTCGGGAGCCGCCGATGGCCGGCGCATTTTCGACCAGGCGGATTTGCTGACCTCCTCCCAGGAGGCCAGCCTGGATGACGCCATCGCCCAATTCCAGCAGGATACCGGGATGGACTTTGTGCTGGTCACCACCGACCAGCCCCATGAGAATGTATCCTCGCAAACCATTGCCGACGACTATTATGACAGGTACGGCTTTGGCCTGGATGAGGAAAACAGCGGCATTCTGTACTACATCGACATGTACGAGCGGGAGCATTACCTCTCCACCACCGGCAAGATGATTGACATCATGACGGATGAACGGACCGACAGCGCCATCGCCTCCGTGCAGCCCTACCTGACCTCCGGGGATTATGCCGGCGGGGTGTCCTCCATGCTCTCCATTTTGACCCGGAATATCCGCTCGGGTATTCCCGAGGGGCAATACCGGTATGACGTCATCACCGGTGAGCGGCTCACCGCCCGGCATAAGGCCCTGACCGTGAACGAAATCTGGGTCAGCTTGCTGATCGCGGTGGCGCTGGGCGGCCTCTTTGCCCTGATCACCAGCCGCCGCTACCAGCTCAAGGGCTCCACCTACCGCTATGAGCTGCAAAGCAATTCCGCCATGGAGCTCACCGATTCCGACGACCAATACCTGCGCTCCACCACCACCCAAACCCGCAAGCCGGACAACCGCTCCGGGGGCGGCTTTGGGGGAGGCGGCGGAGGCGGCAGCGGGGTGCACATCGGCAGCAGCGGCACCAGCCACGGCGGCGGCGGCGGGAAGTTCTAACGGCGCTCCCAGCCATCTCCCGTGTTTAAGCCTCCTGACCCAAGAAGGGACTCCCTCATGAAATCAATGCTTCCTGTGAAATATGCCACCGAGAGGCTTGCCCTGCGGTTGGTAGGGGTGGCCTTGGCCGCCCTTTTCCTGTTGGTCCTTGTGCCGGAGCTTTGGCGGCTCTTTTCCCCTTTTCTCCTAGCCATCCTTGTAGCCGCGGCGCTCCAGCCCTCCATCCGGTTTTTCCAAAAGAGGCTCCGCTTCAAACCCGGCCTGGCGGTGGGCCTGTGGGGATTTGTGGTGTGTGTGGCGACCTTTGTGCTGCTGTACTGGGCTGTGTCCTTTCTGGTGGTGCAGATCAGCAAGGTGGTGCAAAATGCCCCGGCCATCGTGGGCAGCGTCACCGGCATTCTCCAGGCGGCCGCCAACAGGGTGCTGGACGCGGCCCAGGCCATGCCCAGCGAGGTGGGCAACACCATCCGCTCCTCTTTGGACAGCGCCATCAAAACCCTCAGCGACGCGGGCCTGTCCTTGGTGACAGGGCTGGGCAACTGGGCCCTCGCCTTTGTGGGCGGCCTCCCCTACGCTCTGATTTACATCAGCTTTTTGGTGCCCGGCATCTTCTTTATCACCGCCCGGTACCCCCAAATTCACCGGTTTCTCACCACCGGCACCGACGGCCGGGAGGGGGAGCACATCTCCATGCTGCGCAAGTCCGCCGTAAAGGGCCTGCTGGGGTATTGGAAGGTGCAGTTTTTATTTTCTCTCATCAGCCTTCTGCTGTCCTGGGTATGCTTTCAGTCCTTTGGCTTTGAGTACGCCATGCTTATCGGCGTGGTGGCGGCGCTGCTGGAGCTGATCCCTCAATTTGGCTGCGGCACCTTGTACCTGCCCTGGGCGGTGGTCAGCTTCATCGTAGGCCAGAGCCGGAACGCCTGGATCATCCTGGGGCTGTTTTTGGTATACCAGCTGATCCGCCGCAGCACGGAGCCCATGCTTTTGGGCAACAACATGGGGGTATCCCCGTTGCTGTCCTTGATCGGCATGTTTGCGGGCATGCAGCTGGCCGGGGTGATCGGCCTCATTTTGGGCCCGGTGGCCATGGTGATTTGGGTCAGCGCGGTACGGGCCCGCCTTTTTGACGGCATCCTGGCGGACATGCGCACATTGTCCCGGTATATGAAGGAGCGCTGGAAGCGCGGCAGAGAGGAGGCCCCGGATGCAAGAAGCTAAGCGCCGCTGCGCCTGGGCGAAGGGCGAGGAGAATCAACACTATCATGACACCCTTTGGGGCGTGCCCACCACGGACGACGCTCTTTTATACGAGTTTTTGCTGCTGGAGGCCTTCCAGGCCGGGCTCTCCTGGGTGCTGATCCTGAAAAAGCAGGAGAATTTCCGCAAGGCCTTTGACGGCTTTGACCCGGTGAAGATCGCCGCCTATGGGGAGGACAAGATCCAAAGTCTCCTCCAGGATGCGGGGATCATCCGCAGCCGGGGCAAGATCCGGGGAGCCATCCAAAATGCCCGTTGCTTCCTGGAGATCCAACAGGAGTTCGGCTCCTTTGCCAAGTACCTGTACAGCTTTACGGGGGGCCAAACCATTACCAACGCCACAGACCAGTTCTCCCCCACCACGCCCCTCAGCGACGCCATGTCCAAGGACCTGAAACGCCGGGGCATGGCCTACATGGGCTCTGTGACCCTGTACAGCTATCTCCAGGCCGTGGGGGTAGTGAACGACCACGAAACCACCTGTTTTTGTTACCGCCAGCCCAAGGAAATCGCGCTGTAACTGAATCGATAGCAGGGCGTCGGGGGTTTCCCCGGCGCCCTGTTCATGTTATGCTCTGGCCCTGTTTCCCGGATGCGCCATCCGCTCCCGGAATCCATTTGATGCATGCGCATCCCTCCGCTTATGACCCAATTCCCTTTTTCCACGCGTAAAACGCTGTCAAAGAGCGGGTCCAGGGACAAAGTCCCTGGCCGCCTTATCCGATTTTCGGCAGGCTGGCCGCGGCCACGCTCTGGCCCACCCGGCGGCTCTTCTCGTCCGGCAGGTTCACTTGCATTGCCAGCTCCGGGAACTCCGCCGCCAGCACCTCCTGGGCCTTGGCCAGCACCAGGTCTCCCCCCTTGCCGCTGGTGACGCGGCCCATGAGCAGCACGTGGCGGATGTCATAAAACAGGCTGTAGAAGGCCAGGGTATAGCCCAGGTACACCCCGATGGTCTCAAAAATCTTCGGGGCCTGGGGATTGCCCTTTTGCATTTCCTCCTGAACCCTTTTCAGCTTCTCGGCGGGGCTCATGTCTTCCCCCAGGGGGATGCCCGCGGCAGGAGCCAGCTTGATCACCGCGTCCTGGGAGAAATACTTCACCCCGCAGCCGGTATCCCCGCTCCACTCGTCCACCATGGCGGAGGGGGCCAGGTCACAGGGGACAAAGGCCAGCTCGTTCAGCCAGCCGGTGATGTTCCCCTGGGCGTCCACATAGCCCCCGGCTTCGCTGGTACCCATGGCGATGCCCAAAATGCCGTTCTCCCCCAGGCTCATGGCCCCGGCCAGCGCGGTGACGTCGCCGTCGTTGCACACCACCAGGGGCACGTCCCCGATCTCCTTGGCGGCCCGGATGTAAATGTCCTTGACCTCCCGGTCAAAGGCGTCCTGGGGCACCTTCAAAAACAGGGAGGCCTTCATGGTGCGGTTGCCCACATACACCCCGGCGCTGCTCACGCCGATGGCGTCCACCCGGGGCATATGGGAGGCGGCGGTTTTCATGGCCTCCAGGATGCCCTGGAAATGGTAGGCGGGGTCGGCCTGAACCTTGGGAAACCAGACCACTTCCTCGCTGTACACGCTTTCCCCGTTGACTACGGCGCTGACCTTCCGGTCGCTTCCCCCTGCATCAAAGCCGATGCGGCAGCCGTCCAGGTGCCGCCCCACGGCCTCCGGGGCCGCCTTGCGCCGGGGCGCGTCCTGGATGTTCTCCACATAGCGGACCTCAAAGGGCGTTTCGTACACATCAGCCATAAAGCCCGCGTCAAAAGCGCGCTGGCCCCCGGCGCGGTACTTCTCCCGGATGCCCTCGTATACGGCGCGGCTGCCCGCCACCGTCACCTGATAGCCTCCGTAGACCCACAGCATGCTCTTGACCATCCGCTCCGCCATGGCCAGGTTCCGGGCATCGTCCATGCCTTCGGGCAAAATCTGCAGCTGCTGGGTTTCCACCAGGCCATTATTGCGCCGGACCGCCAGAACGATGGCGGGGCCCTCCGCCTGGCGCGCGTCCTGGGCAAAGCGCCTCAGCTCCTTGGCGATGGGCAGAAAATTCGGGTCCAGGGGGGCTTGCACTTTCAGGGATTCCATGGGCCGCAACTCCTTTGGGATTCGTTAGAATCGTCTTTTGCTTAAACATTGATATGTTTACGTTTTTTATTATATCGTATTATCTTTTTCTTGTCCACGGGTTTCTTTCCAAACCCCATGGGATTCCAACTATTACAAAAAGATTGCGGATTCATGGGTAGAGTGTAAAGTTATAGAAATGTACTTTCACTGTTCTTTGTTTTCTGTTATACTTATCGCGACCAAACTCGTTGTGCAGCAATGCACGAAAAATTCAAGGAGGAAACCTCTCATGAAAAAGGGTATTGCTCTTCTTTTGGCGTTGGTTCTTTCCCTAAGTATGAGCTCCCTGGCCTTGGCCGGCGACGCCACCTACGAAATCGCCCTGGTGACCGACGTTGGCAACATTGATGACCAGAGCTTTAACCAGGCTTCCTGGGAAGGCGTTGTGGCCTACGCGGAAGCCAATGGCCTCTCCCATGCCTATTACCGTCCCTCCGAGGACAGCGACGCGTCCCGGGAAGAGTCCATGAAGGCCGCCATCGACAAGGGCGCCAAGGTCATCGTGCTGCCTGGCTTCCTGTTCGAGGCTTCCGCCACGGCTATCGCCAAGCAGTATCCCGACGTACAGCTGCTGGTGCTGGACACCGCTCCCTCTGAGGCGGGCATCCCCAACACCTATGCCATCCTGTATCAGGAAGAGCAGAGCGGCTTCTTCGCGGGCTACGCCGCGGTGAAGGACGGCTACAAGAAGCTGGGCTTCCTGGGCGGCATGGCGGTTCCCGCCGTGGTGCGCTACGGCCATGGCTTTGTGCAAGGCGCGGAGATGGCTGCCAAGGAAATGGGCATCTCCGATGTGGAAATCAAATACTGGTACTGCGGCAGCTTCGGCCCCAGCGATGATATCAAGACCAAGATGAGCGGCTGGGCCACCGAAGGCACCGAAGTGGTCTTCGCCTGCGGCGGCGGCATCTACCTCAGCGCCCTGGCGGCCGCCGACGAAGCGGACACCAAGGTCATCGGCGTGGACGTGGACCAGTACTACGTCAGCGAGCGCATCATCACCTCCGCCATGAAGGACCTGAAGAACTCCGTGGTGGTAGCCCTGACCGCCCTGTATGACAACGGCGGCACCTGGGGCGACCTGGGCGGCACCGTGGCCCTGCTGGGCGCCAAGGACCACTGCGTGGGCCTGCCCACCGCCGAAACCTCCTGGAGGCTGAATACCTTCACCGTGGAGGAGTACAACGCCCTGTTTGAGAAGGTCGTCAGCGGCGAGATCGCCATCTCCGATTCCATCGACGAGACCCCCGCCGTGGAGGCCGTCGCCGTGGATTACCAGGAGTAATATTCTCCCACTTCCAAATGGGAAAGGCCGGGCCCTGCCCGGCCTTTCCTGCCTTTCGGGCCAGGGCCCGTTCATCCAAAGGATAAGGGGCAAGCATGAATGAGCGAATACGTCATTGAGATGCTTGGCATCACCAAAATTTTTCCCGGCATCGTCGCCAACGACAACATCAACCTCCAGCTGAAAAAGGGAGAAATCCACGCCCTTTTAGGGGAAAACGGCGCAGGCAAGAGCACGCTGATGAGCGTGCTGTTTGGCTTGTATCAGCCGGACGCGGGGGTGATCAAGAAGGACGGGGAGGTTGTGGCCATCCACGACCCCAACGACGCCAACCGCCTGCGCATCGGCATGGTGCACCAGCACTTCAAGCTGGTAGAGGTGTTTTCCGTGCTGGAGAACATCATTTTGGGCGCGGAGCAGACCCGCCATGGCTTTCTTCAGAAGCAGGAGGCCAGGGAGCGGGTACTGGCGCTGAGCAAGCAATACGGGCTGCCGGTGGACCCGGACGCCCTCATCGAGGACATCAGCGTGGGCATGCAGCAGCGCACGGAGATCCTGAAGATGCTGTTTCGGGACAACGAGATCCTGATTTTTGACGAGCCCACCGCGGTGCTCACCCCCCAGGAGATCGAGGAGCTGATGCAGACCATGCGGGGCTTTGCCCGGGAGGGCAAGTCCATTTTGTTCATCACCCACAAACTCAACGAGATCATGGCCGTGGCGGACCGCTGCACGGTGCTGCGCAAGGGCAAGTGCATCGGCACCGTTCAGGTGGCGGACACCACCAAGGAAGATCTGGCGGAGATGATGGTGGGGCGCAAGGTGAGCTTTGCCGTGGAAAAGGACCCCAGCAACCCGTCCGCCGCGGCGCTGCGGGTGCAAAACCTCACGGTGAGCGATAAGCGCCACGCGAAGAAGAAGGTGAACAACGTCTCCTTCACCGTGCGCAAGGGGGAGATCGTGGGAGTGGCCGGCATTGATGGCAACGGGCAGACCGAGCTGGTCTACGCCCTCACGGGGCTGATGAAGCCGGAGTCCGGCGCGGTCTTCCTGGGGGAGGAGAACATCACCCAGTCCAGCATCCGCACCCGCAACGACCATGGCATAAGCCACATCCCCGAGGACCGGCACAAGCACGGCCTGGTGCTGGACTATACCCTGGCGGAAAACCTGATCCTGAAAAGCTACCATACCCCCTCCTTCCAGCATAGCGGCTTTTTGGATTTTGACGCCATGTACCGCCACGCCGACGCCCTGACCCAGCAGTTTGACATCCGCTCCGGCCAGGGGCCCTCCACCATCGCCCGCAGCATGAGCGGCGGCAACCAGCAAAAGGCCATCGTGGCCCGGGAGCTGAGCCTCTCCCCGGAGGTGCTCATCGCGGTGCAGCCCACCCGGGGCCTGGACGTGGGGGCCATTGAGTACATCCACCAGCAGATCATCGCCGCCCGGGACAGCGGTAAGGCGGTGCTGTTGGTGAGCCTGGAGCTGGACGAGATCCTGGATGTCAGCGACCGGATCTTGGTGATGTATGAAGGGGAAATCGTGGCGGAGGTGGACGCCGCCAGCACCAGCGCCCATGAGCTGGGGCTGTACATGTCCGGCGCCAACCGCCAGTCCCAAGACTTTCTGGAGGAGGTGGCCCAGCCGTGAAAGCCCCTGTCCGCAGAAAAAACAAGCAGGGCCTCATCAACAGCTCGGCGTCCTTGCTTTCCATCCTGGGCGGAATGCTCTTTGGATTCCTGCTGCTGATCCTGTTCAATCCGCCCTATGCCCTGTACGGGCTCAACAAGATCTTCTCCACCGGCGTGGCGAGCCTGGATAAGCTGGCCAAGGTGCTCTACCAAAGCGCACCCTTGCTGCTCACGGGCCTTTCCGTGGCCTTCGCCTTCAAGACCGGGCTGTTCAACATCGGGGCCACGGGCCAGTACACCTTGGGCTCGTTCTTCGCTTTGCTGGCGGTGATCCAGTGGCGGCTCCCCTGGTGGGCCGGGCTGCTGCTGGCCATGGTGGGGGGCGCGCTGCTGGGGGCCATTCCCGGCCTGTGCAAGGCGCTGTTCAACGTCAACGAGGTCATCACCTCCATCATGTTCAACTGGATCTCCCTATTTGTGGTGAACCTGAGCATCAACAACATCCCCCTGATGCTGGCCAACGCCTGGGGCGCCCCCAACAAGGAGCGCACCGTGTCCTTGATCGGCCCCAAATTCATGGAATACAACCCCCATGGCACCATTCCCAAGCTGGGGTTGGATGAGCTGATGAGCTCCCCCTATATGAACATCTCGGTGTTCCTCGCCATCCTCATCGCTCTGGTCATCTGGGTGCTGATGAACCGCACCACCTTCGGCTACGAGCTCAAGGCCTGCGGCTTCAACCGCCACGCCAGCGAATACGCGGGGATCAACGCCAAGCGCAACATCGTGCTTTCCATGACCATTGCCGGGGCCCTGGCGGGCATCGGCGGCGGCCTGTACTTCCTCAGCGGCACGGCCCAGTATACCCTGGTGAAATCCCTGATGACCATGGGCTTCAACGGCATCCCCGTGGCGCTGCTGGCGGGCAGCAACCCCCTCGGCACCATCTTCAGCGCCCTGTTCATCAGCTACATCCAGGTGGGCGGCGACGCCTTGCAGCCGGAATACGCCAAGGAGATCATCGACATCATCATCGCCGCCATCATCTACCTCAGCGCCTTCGCGATGCTGATGCGGGGCTGGATCGGCCAGCTGTTCATCCGCAGGCAGAAGGAGAACTCCAACCAGGAGCCCTCTCCCCGGCCCGATTTCCCCGCATCTCAGCCGAATGAGTCCGGGGAGCAAGAGGAGGTGGCCCCATGAACATACTGGCGGATATTCTCAGCGGAACCATCCTCTTTGCGGTGCCCCTGCTGCTGGTGGCCTTGGGGGGCATGTTTTCCGAGCGCAGCGGCGTAATCAACATCGCCCTGGAGGGCATCATGCTCATTGGGGCCCTCACCAGCTGCCTGTTCCTGAGCGCCCTGGAAAAGGCGGGCCTTGGGATGCATCCCCAGCTGGCCATGCTGCTGGCAGTCCTCATCGCGGCGGCCACCGGCGTTTTGTTCAGCATGCTGCTGGCCTTTGCCGCCATCAAGCTCAAGGCGGACCAGACCATCGGCGGCACGGCCCTGAACATGCTGGCCCCCGCCGTGGGCATCGTGCTCACCTGGGCCATCCAGGGCCAGGGCCAGACCACCATCCTCATCCCCACCTGGACCCGCATCACCCAGGAGAGCCTGGGCCTGAGCTCCGGGCAGGACTTCTTCTCCCGGCTGGTGTTCAAGTCCTTGTTCCTCACCACCCCCATCGCCATCCTTTTGCTGGTGGCAGCGGTGGTGCTGCTGTACAAAACCAAGCTGGGCCTGCGGCTGCGGGCCTGCGGCGAGCACCCCCAGGCGGCGGACAGCGTGGGCATCAACGTGTACCGGATGCGCTATTTGGGCGTGGGCATCTCCGGCTTCCTGGGAGGCATCGGCGGGCTTGCCTACTCCCTGGCGGCGGGCAGCGGCTACCAAAGCACCGTGCAAGGGTACGGCTTCCTGGCCCTGGCCGTGATGATCTTCGGCAACTGGAAGCCGCTGAACATCCTGGGGGCCTCCCTGTTCTTCGCGCTGTTCAAGATCGTGGGCTCTTACGCGGGCTCCATCCCCTTCCTGCCCAAGTTTGAAACCGTGAAATCCAGCGAGTACATCTACCTGATGCTCCCCTACATCGTCACCATGATTCTGCTGGTCCTCACCAGTAAGCGCAGCCGCGCCCCCAAGGCGGAAGGCATTCCCTACGACAAGGGAGGCCGGTAGGGGGAGGAAAACAAAAAGCCTGGCCGTTGGCCGGGAAGCGAGCCCCTTGGGAAAATGGGGCTCCTTTCTTTTTTCAGAGAAAGGAGCCTTTCCCAAAAATCAAAATACTCCACAAACCGAATATCCACAAAAAGGAGTGGCTTGTGATGAAACCAATGATGAAACGAATCCTGTGCGCCGCCTTGATGCTCCTCTTTTTACTGCCCTCGGCTTCCTTGGCCCAGCCCACGGAGGGGGTCACCGTGGCGGAATTTGAAAGCGCCTATGTGGATCTGCTTCACTCCCTCTTCCCCTCTTTGCCGCTTGCCAACGACCCGCTCTCCTTTACCCAAAGCGAGCAAGAGGATGGCTCCACCCGGCTTTTCTTTTCAGAGGACTACTTTGAAATCCTGGGGTATACCTTCCCCCATTCGGATATCATCGACAGCGTCTCCTATCTGCCCCAAAAGCCCGGCGAGACGCCCGATGCTTCCAAGGAAAATTTCTATATCCTGAGCTTTATATGCGGAATTATGGGTGAGGAGCTCTCCATGCCCGAAGTGGAAGCGGTGACTCCTTTGCTGGACGAAGCCAGGGCTGAAATTGAAGAGGGCGCACCCTTTGGGTCTTATCCCAGCGGAGCCTATACGTCCTACCTGTGGGAGGGGCCGGAGCCTGACTATGTCTTTTACCTCCATCAGCATAAGGACTCCGGGCTCCTGGGGGATCTCTTTGCGCAACGCTTCGCAATGGTCCATCCCATGGACCTTCCCGCCACGGATACGGCTGCGGATATGCCCTCCGATGTGGAGATGGTTTCCTCTGCGCCCCCTCCCGCCGATACCCCTCCCCCTGATCCTGAGGCCCCTGCCTTCGGGGAGGGCGCGGAAATTGCAACGCAAGAGCCCATTGCCGTGGAAGCCTCCTATGATTTTTCCGCTCTATCCAACGAGGAGCTTCTTCACTTTTGGAATCAGGTGGGAAAGGCCTTGCAGGACCGGGGCGCGTACCCGTACATCCAACTCGCCAAGGGGGATCAGGGGATCGACGTAAGCCGTTTACAGCAACGTTTGGCGGATTTGTATTACTTCACCGGGGATTTGACCGGCAAGTATGACGATGCCACTGTCAAAGCCGTCAAAGCCTTCGAGAAAGCCAACGGCATCAAAAAGGGCGACGGCAAGATGTCCATTGACGAGCAAGATCTTCTTTATAGCGAAGCCGCAGCCGCGAAGGCCACACCCACGCCGCGTCCTACCCCAACGCCCGGGCCTACGCCTGTTCCGGATGAAGCGGCAGTGCAAATTACCTCTGTGAAGCTTGCCGAGCGATACAATACAAAGACATTCAGCGTGAATCTGAAAAACCTTTCCACTGAATATACGGTGGACGCTTTTACGGTGGTATACCGGCTCTACGATACCTATGGCGATCTCCTCAGCGGCAGCGCCCGTACCGATGGCCTTGAGTCCGCCGAGTGGTGGAAGGATCTGAAGCTCAAGCCCAATGGGAAATTTTCCATGGGCAGTTACTATTGGTACCTCTTTGCAGATCAGACCGCTTCGCGGATTGAGGCCGCCGTCTCCAAGTACCATACCACCGATGGCAAAACGGTGGTCGTTCCTCCCGAGCAATATATCTGGGTGGAAGGCATCTTGAAGTAGACGAAACTATATATACCGCAAGCCCTCTCGCCGCTTCGCCGGCGGGGAGGGCTTTTTTGCTGTATCTCCGGTTTCCTTGGGATCATCCATGCATTAGGCGGTGGCTAGGGAGCTTTGGATACCCGCTCCCCATTGATCATGGGAAGCTCCCCCAACCCCATGCCATTCCCCTCTCAACGCCGGATTGCACTCCATACCCTTGCTTGAGCCATCTTTTGAGGCAAGCGCGCATCCCCGTCACTTCGGCGGCCCGCATCGCTTACAGGGCGTAAAGCCAAGCTCCTTCGCCACATCCAGGCTGACCTGGGAAGGGTTTTTCATGTTGCTGCAGGTACTGCTGCCGTGGTATTTGGCGCCCGATTTAGGAATCCAGACCAATGGCTGCGCCGCTGAAATTGTGGCATGAATCGCATCCTCCTGGGCGGGGTCAAGCCCGCGGCTTGCCATTTCCTCGTTGAGATATTGCTGCAACAGCAAAATCTCACCATCGGACAGCCCTGTCAGGAAATCCCGCATGGAATCGGCGCAGGCAAACAGGGGGAACAGGATCAAAAGGGCAAGAAGAAGGGGCAGAACGGAAGATTTCTTCATAAACAGGCGGCTCCCTTTTCAACTCTCGCAATTCAGCCATGGCATCGAGTGTATCACCATGTGTTTGGTTCATGATAGCACAATGTACGCTTTCTATCAATGCGGGGGTGGAGAGGCTATTGAAGGAATAAGAGGCAAGCTACAAACTGTTTTTTCTGACAGGTATTTTGACAGGCTCTTACCTGTTAACCGCCAAAAATTCTAACATCACACGGCATAATATTAAAAAGAAAACCGCCCGAAACGCTATATTTCAGGCGGTTTGTGTGGTATGCCCGACAGGGTTCGAACCTGCGACCTTCAGAGTCGGAGTCTGACACTCTATCCAGCTGAGCTACGGGCACATAGGCGCTGCGCATTTCATCCGCTTCAGGCGCGTTAGTTATTGTAGCGAATCCCGCGCCGGTTGTCAAGGCAAACTCCACCCAAACTTCATCCTGTCCCATGGAAAAAGGGTCAAGTGTGGCAATTCTCCTCAAGAAATGCTATACTATGGTTTTGGTGGCCCTGGATCACCATGCCCTTCCACACCAAAGCAAAGGAGCGTGAGCCGCCATGCCGTCCTCCCCTGCCGCCAAGCGCGGCTTTCCCTCCAAAAAGCTGCTGGCCTGGCTCTGCGCCCTGGTGCTGGCGGGAAGCACGCTACCCCTGTATGTGCTGTCCCTGTATAACCACCCCTATTATGATGATTACCGCTTCTCCGCGGAGGTTCACAGCGTGTGGCAGGAGAGCCGTAGCCTCGGCGCAGTGCTGCAAACCGCGCTCCAGAGCGCCCAAAAGGTCCGCCTCTCCTGGCAAGGCACCTATACCGGCACGCTGCTCAGCAACGTTCAGCCCGGGGTATTCTCCGAAAACCTGTACTTCCTCACTACGTTTTTCCTGCTCACCGCGTTTTTGCTCTGCTTTGGCTTTTTGCTGAAAGTCCTCTTTGGGGATTTGCTGGGGCTGGACCGCCCCTCTTTGGTGATTTTGATCAGCCTCACCCTCACCTTGCTGGTGCAGTTCATGCCCGATCCGGACGAGGCCTTCTTCTGGTTCAACGGCGGCGTGGGCAATACGTTCATCTATTCCCTGCTGGCGGTCAGCCTGGGGCTGTTGGTGAAGCTGAACCGCGCCAAGGGCCGGGGGAAGCAAGCCATCCTCGTGGCCGCTTTGCTGCTGCTGATGGCGCTGTTGGGGGGGGGAAGCTATGGCGGCGGCCTGTTCGGCCTTTGCCTGTACGGCGGCTTGACGGCCTGGGGGTTGTTGCGGAAAAATCCCAAGGCCCCGGTGACCGCCCTTTTGACCCTTGTTTTCCTGGGCTGCTTCCTGTACAGCATGACAGCGCCGGGGAACGCCGTCCGGGCGGGGGTGATCGGCTATCCTTCCTCCCCGGGGAAGGCCGTCGCCCAGGCGCTGTACCACGGGACGGCCTTGGCGGGAAGCTATGTTTCGCTGCATCTTTTGGGGGTAACGGTTCTGGTTTTGCCGCTATTGTATGCCGCCGCCAAAAAAACCCCCTTCTCCTATGCCCACCCCTGGCTGTGGCTGGGAGCCGGGCTGTGCCTGTTCTGCACCCAGTTGGTCCCCCCTCTGTACTCCGGGGTGGGCATCGGCGGGGGCCGCATCGTGGACACCTACTGGCAAAGCTTTGTGGTGCTGTGGCTGCTGTACGCCTTTTACCTGACGGGCCATGCGGCCCGCCGCCTGGAAAAAGCCGGGCTGGGGGAAGCCCCGGCCTCCTTCCCCGCCGCCCTTCGGATAGGGGCCCTGCTGGCGGCTGTGGTGCTGCTGGGCATCGGCTGCCTGGGCTACAAGCTCCCGGATGATAGAACCTACGGCCTGCCCAACCTGGCCGGGGCCAGCGCCGCTTTGTCCTTGGCTTCGGGGGAGGCCCGGCAATACGACCTGGAAATGAAGGCCCGCGAGGCGCTGCTTAGCGACGCCTCCCAGCCGGAAGCGACTCTCTCCCCCCTGTCCGTGGTGCCGCACCTGTTCATGAAGGACCTGCTGGCAAACGCGGCCAGCGCAGACTACGCAGTCCTGGAACAAACCCTGTGCGACTACTATGGAAAGACAGCCATCCATCTGGCGGGCGGGGAGGTGTCGCCATGAGGCTGCCCCATTTCTCCCTCTCCAAAAAAGCCCTGGCCTGGGTCTGCGTCGGGCTGCTGGCGGTAAGCCTGCTGCCCATCTGCGCCATCTCCTTTTACAACCACCCCTTCTACGACGACTTCGGCTTCTCCATCAAGACCCATGCCGCCTGGCGGAATACCGGCAATCCAGGGGCCGTGCTGGCCGCCGCCTGGGAGAACACGTTGGGCACCCGCAACTCCTGGGAGGGCACCTACACCACCACCTTCATCAGCTCCCTCCAGCCCGGCATCTGGGGCGAGGGCTCCTACTGGATCAGCACCTTCGCCTTGCTGGGAGGGCTGCTGCTGGCCCTGGGCTTCTTCCTGTGGCAGGCCTTGGTGAAAACCCTCCGGGCGGAGGCCTCCATAGCGGTGATCGCCTTCAGCGCCTTGGCGTTTTTGATGGTGCACATGGCCCCGGACCCCTCGGAGGCCTTCTTCTGGTTTAACGGCGGCGTGGCCTATACGCTGATTTGGAGCCTGATGCTCTTCACCGCCGGATGCTGGCTGGCCTTTGACCGGGCCCAGGGTCCGGGAAAGACCGCCGCGCTGTTTGCCCTGCTGCTGCTTCTCACGACGCTGCTAGGCGGGGGCAAGTATTCCACGGTGCTGCTGGCTGCACTGCTGTCCTTGGGCTTCACCTTTCTGGCCTTTGCGCGCAAGCGTCCCAAGCGCTTCGCTTTTGCCCTGCTGAGTGCGCTGCTGCTGGCATGCTTCGCTTTCAGCGCGGTTGCCCCCGGCAACACCGTCCGGGCCGGAACGCTCCAGGGTGGCTTAAGTGTGCCCATGGCGGTGGCCCAGGCGCTGTATTTCGGCCTGGCCCTAATGGGGCATTGGTTCTCCTTGCCCCTGGCGGCGGCGGTGCTGGCGCTGGTGGCGCTGCTGCTCCCAGCCCTTCGCCGCAGCCCTTTCTCCTTTGCCCATCCCCTGTGGGTGACTGTGCTGGGCCTGGGCCTGTTCTGCGCACAGCTGGCGCCCACGCTGTTCACAGGGAATTTCCTGGGGGACGGCCGGGTGCTGAACACCTACTATGACACCTATGTGCTGATGGCCCTGGGCCTGGCGCTGTACTGGACCGGCTTCCTCCTCCGCCGCCATCCCGGCATCCAGGCGGAGCCTTCCCCCCGGGTTTCCGGCCCGGTGCTGGCCATTGCCTCGGTGCTGCTTGTGGCGGGCTGCCTGGCCTATTTGCCCCAGGACAGCGAGGGCCGCGGCCCCAAAAACCTGACCGGAGCCAGCGCGGCATTGTCTGTGCTCAGCGGCGAGGCCCGGCGCTATGACCGGGAGATGGACGCCAGGGACGCCGCCATGAACGACCCGGCCCAACGGGACGTAGCTTTGATCCCCGTATCCGGGATCCCCAGGGTGTTTATGAGCGATGTGGCCCAGAGCCAGGAGCTGGCCTATGTGCTAAACCTCTATGCCGAATACTATGACAAAAGTTCCGTGACCCTGGCGCCCAAGGAGGAATGAGACCATGCTGCTGGAAGGAAAAAACGCCCTGATCACCGGCTGCGCCCGGGGCATCGGCCGCGCGCTGCTGACGGCCTTTGCCCAGGAAGGGGCTAACGTGTGGGCCTTTGCCCGCGGGGAAAGCGCGTCCTTTGAAGCGAACTGCGCAGCCTTGGCCCAGGCCCATGGGGTATGGGTGAAGCCCGTCTACGCCGAGCTCACCCAGGAGGCCTCCCGCAAAGCCGCCTTCGCCCAGGTGATGGGGGATAAGCAGCCCCTGGACATTCTGGTGAACAACGCCGGAATCATGGGGGAGGACAAGCTCTTCCAGATGACCCCCGAGGCGGAGATGCGGGGCATCTTCGATGTAAACTTCTTCGCCCTGCTGGAGGTCACCCGTTTTGCCACCCGCCTCATGGCCCGCCGCCGGCAAGGGGCTGTGGTAAACATCGCCAGCGTGGCGGGCCTGGACGGAGACAGCCGCCTGGATTATTCCGCCAGCAAGGCCGCCGTCATCGCGGCCACCCAGAAGCTGGCCCGGGAATACGCGCCCTTGGGCATCCGCGTCAACGCCTTGGCCCCCGGGTATACGGATACCGATCTGGTGGCGAGCCTTAGCGAAAAGGTGGAACAGGAAACCCTGGCGAAGATTTTGTTGGGCCGCAAGGCCGACCCCATGGAAATCGCCCAGGTGGCGGCCTTTTTGGCCAGCGGCAGGGCCAGCTACGTCACCGGCCAGACCTGGCGTGTGGACGGCGGCATTCTCTAGCATCCCCTTCATTTCATCCAAGCATAAGGAGGTCCTTCCCATGAACAACCTTGAAAAATACGTAAGCGCCTTTGTCAACGCCCTGGAGGTCGCCCCCCAGGAGGCCGAGGCCCTGGTCTACGGCAAAAGCCCTTCCTGGGACAGCGTGGGCCACATGACCTTGGTGGCCCAACTGGAGGACGCCTTTGACATCATGATGGAGATGGACGACATCATCGACTTGAGCTCTTTTGAAAAAGGCAAGGAGATTTTGAGAAAGTATGATGTGGAAATTTGACCGGTTCGGGGATCAACCCGCCGTCCTGGATGAATACGGCCAGAGCCTGACCTATGCCCAGTTGGCCCGGGAGGGCCGGGCCCTGTGCCAGGCCGCGGGAGGCCGGTGCCTGGTGATCCAGGTGTGCCAGAACACGCTGGGAAGCTTTTTGGGCTATGCGGCCTTCCTGGAAGGGGGCATCGTCCCGGCCATGCTGGGGACGGATACCGACCCCCAGGCCTTTGACGTCCTGTACGAGGCCTATGCCCCCAAATACCTGTGGGTCCCGGAGGGCTTCCGCCGGGGTGGGTGCATGGCGATGTACAAGCGCTTCGGCTACGAGCTCCTGGCCACTCCCTTTGGGGACAAGGCCGAGCTTCACCCGGATCTGGCCTTGCTGCTCACCACCAGCGGCTCCACCGGCAGCCCCAAGTTCGTGCGGCAAAGCTATGGCAACATCCGGGCCAATACCGGCAGCATCGTGCAGTACCTGGAGCTTGCGAACCAGGACAGGCCCATCACCACCTTGCCCATGAACTACACCTACGGGCTGAGCATCATCAACAGCCACCTGGACGTGGGGGCCGCCCTTTTGCTGACGGACAAGGGCATCGCCCAGAAGGAGTTCTGGGGCTTCTTCAAGGCCCAGGGGGCCACCAGCTTCGGCGGGGTGCCCTACACCTACGAAATGCTGGACCGGATGCGCTTCACCCGCATGGACCTGCCCAGCCTGAAGGTGATGACCCAGGCCGGGGGCAAGCTGCTGCCCGCCCTCCACGAGAAGCTGGCCCGCTGGTGCCAGGAAACAGGCCGCCGGTTCATCGTCATGTACGGCCAGTGCGAGGCCACCGCCCGCATGGCCTACCTGCCCTGGGAGCAGAGCCTGAAAAAGGCCGGAGCCATGGGCGTCGCCATCCCCGGCGGGCGCTTTGAGCTCATAGACGCCCAGGGCCAGGTGATTACCCAGCCGGGCGTCACCGGGGAGCTGCGCTACTACGGCGCCAACGTCACGCTGGGGTATGCGGAGAGCGCGGCGGATTTGAGCCTGGGAGACGAGCGGGGCGGCGTGCTGGACACCGGGGACATGGCCCAGATGGACGAGGAGGGCTGCTTCACCATCGTGGGGCGCAAGAAGCGCTTCCTGAAAATCTTCGGGAACCGGGTGAACCTGGACGAGGCCGAAAGGCTGCTGAAGGCCGCCTTCCCAGAGGCGGATGAGGCCTGCGCCGGCAACGACGACCAGCTCTACCTCTTCGCCACCCAGGAGGAGCTTCTGCCCAAGCTGCGCAGCCACCTGATTGAAAAAACCGGCCTGAACCCCGCCGCCTTCCTGGCCCGGGCCATTCCCGGGATTCCCAAGAACGACGCGGGCAAAACGCTCTACAAGGAGCTGGAGCAATACTATGACTGACCTGGATACCCTGTTGGCCCTGGCCCCCTACGCCATGGACAAGGAGGAAAAGCACGCCTTTTTGACCCGGGAGCTGGTGGCCTTGAGCCGCCGCCACCGGGAAGGGAGCCCGGAGTACGCCCGGATGCTGGCCGCCTGGGGCTGCGATCTGGACCAGGTGCAAAGCCACCGGGAGTTGCCTTTCCTTCCTGTGCGCCTGTTCAAGGAGTTTTCCCTGTCCAGCGTTCCCCAGGAGGCGCTGCACAAGACCATGACCAGCAGCGGCACCACGGGCCAGCAGGTAAGCCGCATTTACCTGGACCGGGAAACCAGCGCGGCCCAAAGCAAGGCCCTCTCCCGGATCGTTTCCGACTTTCTGGGAAACAGCCGCTTGCCCATGATTATCCTGGACAGCAGCGCCGTGGTATCCAACCGGGCCATGTTCTCCGCCCGGGGGGCCGGGATTCTGGGGTTCAGCTTCTTCGCCCGGGACAAGTTCTACGCCCTGGATGAAAACATGGCCCTGGACGTGGCGGGCTTGCGGGCCTTTCTGGAAAAGCATCAAGGGGGCCCCCTCTTCCTGTTCGGCTTTAACTTCATGGTCTGGCAGCACTTCTACCGGGAGCTGCTGCGGCTGGGGGAAAAGCCGGACTTGAGCCAGGGCATTTTGATCCATGGAGGCGGCTGGAAAAAGCTGGCGGCGGAAGCGGTATCCCCCCAGCAGTTCAAGGACGCGCTGCGGGAGGCCTGCGGCATTGCCCGGGTGCACGACTACTACGGCATGGTGGAGCAGACCGGCACCATCTACATGGAGTGCGAATGCGGCCACCTTCACGCCCCGGTATGGTCGGACGTCACCATCCGCAATCCCGTGGATTTCAGCCCGGCCCCCCTGGGCCAAAAGGGCCTGATCCAGGTGAGCAGCCTTTTGCCCCGCAGCTACCCTGGGCATGTGCTCCTCACGGAGGACGAGGGGGCGGCGCTGGGGGAGGACGATTGCCCCTGCGGCCGCAAGGGCAAGTATTTTGCCGTGTACGGGCGCATCGCCCGGGCGGAGCTAAGGGGGTGCAGCGATACCTATGAGCGGACCTAACGCCTATTCCTTGCTTTGCGGCGCTGCGGACCAGGCCCTGGCCGCCGGCGCTCCCCCCTTGCCGCCCTTTGCCCAGCCCGCCCTGGACTTTTTGGAGGCCCTGTCCGCCGCGCTGCTGAAGGACAAATCCCTGCGGGGCTATCCGGACGTGATCTCCTTCGCCTTCTTCTGCCGCCGGGGAAACCTGGAGCAGATGAAAAAGGAGTATGGGCCCCAGGCCCTGGCGGACCGGATCGGCCGGGGGCTCGCCTTCCACATCGCCCCCAGCAACGTGCCCATCAACTTTGCCTATTCCCTGGCGGCGGCGCTCCTGGCGGGCAACGCTTCCCTTGTGAAAGCCTCCAGCCAGGACTTCCCCCAGACCCGGCTGGTGTGCGAAGCCATCCGGGCCCTGGTGGACCCTCCCGCCTCCCCCCACCATGCCCTGAAGCCCTACGTGAACGTGATCACCTATCCCAGGGAGCGCCAGGAGCTGACCCAGGAGTTCAGCGCCCTATGCGACGTAAGGATCATCTGGGGCGGGGATGAAACCGTGGCCCGGGTCCGCCAGGCCCCTTTGGCCCCCCAGGCCTTTGACGTCACCTTTGCGGACCGGTATTCCCTCCTGGCGGTCCGCGCCGCCGCTGTGCTGGACATGGATCAGGCCCGGCTGGAGGCCGCGGCCCAGGGCTTCTTCAACGACACCTTTCTCACGGACCAAAACGCCTGTACTTCCCCCAGGCTGGTGTATTGGCTGGCGGAAAAGGAGGACGCCCCCCAGCGAACCCTTGCCGCCCAGGAGCGCTTCTGGGCGGCGGTCCACCGCTACGCCGCCCCCCGCTATCACCTCCAAAGCGTGGTGGCGGTGGATAAGCTCACCACGCTGTATGAGGCGGCCATCCGGCTGCCCGGGGTGTTCCGCTCCCCCAGCCCGGACAACCTCATCGCCCGCATCGGGGTGAGGGAGCTCCTTCCCGGGGTGGAGAGCGTCCGCTGTCCCGGCGGCTGCTTCGTGGAGTACGCGGATACGGATCTGGAGGCCCTGGCCCCCATCGTCCGGCGCAAGTTCCAGACCCTTTCCTACCTGGGGCTTGACCCCCGGCAGCTCCGGCAATTTGTGCTGGACCGCGGGCTGAAGGGCATCGACCGGATCGTGCCCCTGGGCCATACCATGGATTTTTCCCTTACCTGGGACGGGTACGATTTGATCCGCACCCTCTCCCGGCAGCTGCAAGCCCTGTAAGCTTGCCAGCCCCAAGTCAACCGATTTCGAGGTGATTCCCCATGGACAAACGGCTTCTCTCCTTCGTCATTCCCTGTTACCGCTCCCAGGATACCATCGGCCAGGTGGTGGCGGAGATCAAGGCCACGGTGGAGCCCCGCCAGCCCGAATACGATTATGAGGTCATTTTGGTCAACGACGGCAGCCCGGACGGCACCGCCGCCGCCATCACCGCCCTGTGCGAGAAGGACCCCCATCTGGTGTTTGTGAACCTGTCCCGAAACTTCGGGCAGCACAGCGCTTTGATGGCGGGCTTTGGGCAGGTGCGGGGCGATATCGTCATCTGCCTGGACGACGACGGCCAAACCCCCGCGGAGGAATGCTTCAAGCTCATCGACAAGGTAGCCCAGGGCTACGATATCGTCTTTGCCCAATACGCCCAGCGCAGGCAGAGCCTGGCGCGGAATTTGGGCAGCCGCTTCAACGCCGCCTGCAACCATTTCTTCTTCGGCCAGCCCAAGGGCCTTACCTCCAACAGCTACTTCGCCTGCCAGCGCTTTGTGGTGGACAGCGCCCTCAGCTACCCCAACCCCTTTCCCTATATCACGGGGCTGCTGCTGCAAAGCGTCAGCACCTACCTGAACGTGCCCGTCACCCACAGGGCCCGCATCCAGGGGGAAAGCGGTTACAGCCTCAAAAAGCTCATCGCCCTGTGGTCCAACGGGGTCACCGCCTTCTCCATCAAGCCCCTGCGGCTGGCCAATTACATCGGCTGGTTCACCGCCGTCTTCGGCTTCCTCTTTGCCTTGGTCACCATCATTGCCAAGCTCCTCAACCCCGCCATGCAAGCGGGTTGGGCCAGCACCCTGGCGGTGATGCTGACGCTGGGCGGCGTGATCATCGCCCTCATGGGCATCGTGGGGGAGTACGTGGGCCGCATCTACCTGAGCATCAACCGCAGCCCCCAATACGTGGTGCGCAACATCCTCGACCCCAGAAAGCAGGAGGGCTGCCATGAAGACCATTCACGCCACCTGGGAGCTTGACAACCTGGGCCTGGACGCCTACGAGCTGCTGCTGGACGCCCAGGATACCCTCCAGGCCTTTGCCTTGGAGGAGCGGCGCTGCCTTGGGGAGGGCGCCCAGTACCTGGTAGTCAAAACCCCGGTAAACTGCCCCCACCTGCTCTTTGGCTTGCCAACCCTGGGCTATACCTACGTGGAGACGGTGTTTCACGTATCCATCAAACGGGAAGACTATGCCATGCCCGCCACCATCGCCCGGTTCGACCGGGGGCTGAGCGTGGCGGAGCGGGGGGACCCCTCCGAGCGTGAACGGATCTTTGCCCTGATTCGCGAGGGCATCTTCACCTCCGACCGGGTGTCCATCGATCCCTTCTTTACCCGGGCCCAATCCGGCAACCGCTATGCCAACTGGCTTGCCAGCATGCTACGGGGGGGCGGCAAGCTCTACGAGGTCTTGCAAGGGGACAAGCCCATCGGGTTTTTCGTCATCACCCGGGTGGACGGGAACACCGTGGACCCTGTGCTCATGGGCCTGTACGACGAGGCCAATGACCGGGGCATGGGGGCGCTGCTCCACAAAAAGACCCTGGACACCTGCTTCACCTGGGATTGCAAGCAGCTGCGCAGCACCATCGTCAGCAACAACGCCAAGGTGCTGCGGGTATATGTGAACGCCGGGGCCACCCTGGCGGACACCCTGTACACCTATGTGAAGCACGCAACCTGAGCGCCCCTTGCTCCAAAGGAGGAAAGTCCTTGAAACCCAAGCGCCCCGCCCCTTCCGGCTCCCCCCTCTCCCTTCCGGTGGATATCGGGAGCTTTCTTTTTCTCCATGTCACCTTGCTCCTGTACAGCGTAGCCAGCGTCTTTGCCAAGTACGCCGGGCTCTACCGCCTGGCCGGGCTTCCCACGGAAACCCTTGTGTTTGTGGGGCTGGAATTTTTGGCCCTTCTGGTCTATACTTTACTGTGGCAGCTGTCCCTGCGAAGGGTCCCTCTCTCCTTCGCCTACAGCAACAAGGCCGTCTGCACCCTCTGGACGATCCTCTTCGGCCTTGTGTTCTTCCGGGAAGCCCTTACCTGGGGAAAGGCCGCCGGCGCTTTGGCAGTGCTGGCGGGAGTCATTCTCGTGGTGACGGACCATGACGCGTAGCGTGCTCATCTACCTCATCACCCCCCTTCTCTCCGCCGTCTCCCAGATCATCCTCAAAAAGGCGGCGGTGAACCCGGCCAACAAGGGCCTGCGCTTCTACCTGAACCTCCCCGCTATTTTCGCCTACGCCCTGTTCTTCGGCTGCATGCTGCTGAACATCCTGGCCCTGGGGGAATTGGACCTGTCCGTGGCGGGGGTGCTGGAGGCCTCCGGATACCTGTATGTGCTGGTGCTGTCCCACTTTTTCCTCCAGGAGAAGATCACCCGCCGCAAGCTCCTGGGCAATGCCCTGATCATCGCGGGGATCGTGCTGACCCTGACCTGGAAATAATCCCGAGCCTATTCCGCGGCCCGCCGCGATCCAACGGAGGTATCCCCCTATGCAGCCACAAACCCAAGCCCCCGCCCAGGAGCGCCAAAAAACCATCTTCTCCGGCATCCAGCCCACAGGCACCCTGACCCTGGGCAACTACATCGGCGCGCTGCGCAACTTCAAGCTGCTGGAAAACGACTACCGCTGCCTGTACTGCGTGGTGGACATGCACGCCATCACGTTGCGCCAGGACGCGGCGGCCTTGCGCAAGCGCTGCCTGGACCTGGCGGCCATCTACATCGCCGTGGGCCTGGACCCGGACAAGAACCTGATCTACTGCCAAAGCCATGTGCCCGCCCACGCGGAGCTGGCTTGGATTTTGGATTGCTACACCTACATGGGGGAGCTCTCCCGCATGACCCAGTTCAAGGACAAAAGCGCCCGGCACGCGGAGAACATCAACGCGGGCCTGTTCACCTACCCGGTGCTCATGGCCGCGGACATCCTCCTCTACCAGGCGGATTTGGTGCCCGTGGGCTCCGACCAGAAGCAGCACCTGGAGCTCACAAGGGACATTGCCCAGCGCTTCAACGGCATCTACGGCAACGTGTTCACCATCCCCGAGGCCCACATCGGCAAGGTGGGGGGCAAGGTCATGAGCCTCCAGGAGCCCACCCGGAAGATGAGCAAGTCCGACCCGGAGGATACCTACGTATCCCTCCTGGACCCCCCGGAGGTCATCCGTCGCAAGATCAAGCGGGCCGTCACCGACAGCGAGGGCGACATCCGCTTTGACATGGAGCAAAAACCCGGCGTCAGCAACCTGCTTTCCATCATCGCCGCCCTCACCGGGCAAAGCCCCGAAGCCGTGGCGGCGGAGCTGTCCGGCCAGGGGTATGGGCAGTTGAAGGAGCGCGCCAGCGACGCCATCATCGCCGTCCTGGAACCCCTCCAGGCCGAGCATGCCCGGCTCATGGCCGACAAGGCCTATCTGCAAGGGGTGCTGGACCGCAATGCCGAGAAGGCAGCCGCCCTGGCGGCCCGCACCATGTCCAAGGTGCGGCGCAAGGTCGGCCTGGCCGCCACCAGCAAGGACAGCCGCTAAAACCCGCAAAGGAGTATTGTATGGAACAGATTTTTGACGCGATTATCATCGGCGCGGGCCCGGCGGGCATCTTCGCCGCCCTTGAACTGGCCGACAAGAAGCCCCAGGCCAAGATCCTCATCGTGGACGCGGGCCGGGCCATTGCCAGCCGCACCTGCCCCGCCCGCATCAACGGCCAATGCGTGCATTGCGATCCCTGCGGCATCGTCCACGGCTGGGCCGGGGCCGGGGCCTTCAGCGACGGCAAGCTCTCCCTCTCCGACGAGGTGGGGGGCCAGGCTAGCGAATACCTGGGCCACAAGCGCACCATGGAGTACATCGGCAAGGCCGATCAACTCTACCTGCGCTTTGGGGCCAATGAAACCGTCCACGGCCTCAACGACCGCCGGGTGGAGGAAATCGCCTACGAGGCAAGCCGCCATAACATCCGGCTGGTGCCCTGCCCCGTGCGGCACCTGGGCACGGAAAACGCCGGGCCGGTGCTGGGGGCCATGCATGACTATCTGGTGGAAAAGACCAACACCACCTTCATGGAGCTCACCACCGCCCAGGACATCCTCTGCGAAGAGGGCGCGGTGACGGGGGTGAAGCTCCACCGCCGGGGCCAGGAGCCCTTTGTGGCCAAGGCTCCCTATGTGGTGGTGGCTCCGGGCCGGGGCGGGGCCCAATGGCTCACGGACCAGGCTACCAAATTGGGCCTTCGCACCCAGAACAACGAGGTGGACATCGGCGTGCGGGTGGAGGTGCCCAACGCCATCATGGACGGCCTCACCAAGGACCTGTACGAGGCCAAGCTGGTCTATTACAGCGACACCTATGAGAACAAGGTGCGCACCTTCTGCATGAACCCCGGCGGCGAGGTCAGCCAGGAATACTACGAGGGCGGCATTGCCGTGGTAAACGGCCACAGCTATTCCGATCCCGGCAAGCGCACCGGCAACACCAACTTCGCCCTTTTGGTCTCCACCCGCTTCACAGAGCCCTTCAACCAGCCCATTGAGTATGGCCGCTACATTGCCCAATTGGGCAACATGCTCACCGGGGGGCCCATCATGGTCCAGCGCCTGGGGGATTTGCTCATGGGCCGCCGCACGGACGTCAACCGGTTGAAAAAATCCACCACCATCCCCACCCTCTCCACCGCCGTGCCAGGGGACTTGAGCTTTGTGCTGCCCCCCCGGCACCTGACCAGCATCGTGGAGGCCCTGAAGGCCTTCGACCACCTGGCCCCGGGCCTGTACAGCCGCAATACGCTGCTCTACGGCGTGGAGGTGAAGTTCTACTCCAGCAAGGTGTTGGTGGACAACCGCTTTGAAACCGCCATCAAGGGCCTGTACGCCATCGGCGACGGCGCGGGCATCACCCGGGGCCTCATGCAAGCCAGCGTCACCGGCATGGCCGTGGCGGACGACATCGCCGGCAGGGGCTGACAGCCAAAGGGCCCGTCCCTTCGGCCCTCCCGCCGGGGCCTTTGGCCCCGGACCCATGGCTGCTCCTGTGCCCCGGGCAAAAACCGGTAGGAATAGCGCCTTACCCCGTGGAATCGCCGCGCCCCCCATACCGGGGGCGCGTTTTTCTATGCCGGGGGCCAATGCCCCTATTCCCTCCCCTGCGCCGCGTCCTCCATCACAATGTCAACGAAGCTGCGGATGCTTTCGGAGAGATATTTCTTCTTGTGGTAAATCAAATAAAACCAGCGGCTTAGCATGGGCCCCTCCAGGGGCGCTTTGCGGATACGGCCCGCTTGGATATACTCCCCCACCAGCCTCTGCGGCAAAACCGCCACGCCGTTTCCGGCCTCCACAGCCCGAATCAACGCGGTGGTGCTGACGCTTTCCCAAAGAGGGTTGGCCTGTTTGCCCAGCAGCGTAACCATGCTTTCAAACAGCTCCCGCCCGCCGCTGCCGTGTTCCCGCAAAAGCAAGGGCTCCGCCAAAAATTCATCCATGGACACCGCATCCCTTTGGGCAAAGGGGTGCTGCCTTGCGCAAACCGCCACCAGCGCGTCTTCCATAAACGCCCTGGCGCAAAGGGATTCGTCACTGACGCTCCCCTCCACCAATCCCAAATCAATCCGCCCCTCCGCAACCGCTTTGATAATGCTGTCCGAGTTATCCACCACGACCTTGGGCGTGATATTGGGATGGCGCCGCGTCAGCCTCTGGGTATAGGCGGGAAGCAAGCAAGCGCCAATGGTCAAAGAGCTGCCGATTTTAAGCTCTCCCGCCGCGTCGGGATTTCTCATGGCCTGCTCCATCTCATCGAACAGCCCCACCATGTGCAACGCGTATTCCAAAAGCCGCTTCCCGTCCTGGGTGATTTGAATCCGGCGGGTCAGGCGGTCAAAGAGCTTGACCCCATAGTTTTCCTCCAGCTCTTTGATCGCCAGGCTCACGGCGGGCTGCGTCATATACATTTTTTCAGCGGCATTGGTAATGCTGGCCTCCCGGCACACCGCGACAAAGATTCTCAGATGTCGAATCGTCATTGGCTTCTCCCTTCACACATGTTTAATTTAATATGATCTTCATCAGATTATATTATTTTACTTATGTTTCGTCAAGCCATATCATAGAGGCATAAGGAGGAAAGCCAATGAAACGTGACCGGAAGTTATTTGGGGAATTATTTTTATCCACACTGAAAATCAGTGCCTTTACCTTTGGCGGCGGCTATGTCATCGTTCCGCTGATGCGCAAGCGCTTTGTGGAGGAGCTGGGCTGGATCGGCGAGCAGGAAATGCTGGACTTGATTTCGGTTTCCCAATCCTCCCCAGGGCCGTTGGCCGTCAACGCGTCCCTGATGATCGGCTACCGCATGGGGGGCATCCCAGGCGCGTTGACCACCGCTTTGGGCACCACGCTGCCGCCCCTGGTGATTATTTCCGTCATCTCCTTTTTCTACCGGCAGTTCCGTGACAACGTATATGTGAACGCGGTGATGAATGGCATGCAAGCGGGCGTGGCGGCCGTAATCTGCAATGTGGTGCTGGACCTGGGCTTTGCCGTCTTCAAAAGCAGGAGCCTCTTTTCCGCGCTTGTGATGGCAGGGGTTTTTGCGGCCGTGTACTTCTTCAAGGTGAACATTCTCTGGGTGATCCTCGTGTGCGCGCTGCTGGGCTTGGCCGGCGGCATGATGCATGCCCGCCGCGTTGCCAGCGTCAAAGAAGCGCAAGGCCCGCAGGAGGAGGATGTATGATCTGCCTACAGCTCTTCTGGAGCATGTTTCAAATCGGCCTTTTCAGCATCGGCGGCGGCTATGTGGCAATTCCGCTGATTCAGGAGCAGATCGTCGGCTTGCATGGCTGGCTGACCCTCACGGAGTTCACCGACATTATCACCATCGCGGAAATGACCCCGGGGCCCATCGCCCTCAACTCCGCAACCTTTGTAGGGGCCCGCATGGCCGGGATACCGGGAGCCTTGGCAGCCACCCTGGGCTGTGTCCTTCCTTCCTGCGTCATCGTGCTGGTGCTGGCAAGGCTGTATTACAAATACCGCAGCCTCAACGCCATGCAGTACATCCTCTCGGGGCTGCGCCCCGCCGTTGTGGGGATGATCGCCTCCGCCGGGGTATCCATCGTCCTGCTTGCGTTCTTTGCCAACGGGGCTCTCCCCCATACCCTGAAAGACGTGCATTTCCTTTCCATCGGCATCTTTGCCCTGGGGCTGCTTGTATTAAAGAAGTGGAAGGCCAGCCCTCTGCTGGTCATGGGCGCATCGGGCCTCATCGGCCTCATCGCATCTGTTGTGTTGGGGGTGTAGTGGATGAAGTGGAGCGTGGCAAATTGGTTCCGCAAAACTCTGTACGACGCCAACGGAAGGCGTTGCGCCCGCGTCAAGCATACCTCCAAAGGGTATTTCGCCTTTGACATGGAGGGCCGTTTGATGGTGTCCGTCCGCCGGGCAAAGCAGGAGCGTCACTATGAAATCGAGGCATGGAGCAAGGCCCTTGGCGCGCAGCTGCTTCTTGCGGACGCTCGAAAGGTCCCCTGGTTCCGGGCGCCCAGGGCGGATCAGATCCGGCTGGAATGGGAGGGAATCCCGGTTGCGCTGAAGCAGCTTGAAAACCGCGATTTCTCCATCGCGGAAGGAGCCGCCCGGGGAAGCATCCAAGGGATGCTGGGCCGGAAAGCCGTCATTGACACCACCATAGCGGGGATGGAGTGGGCCGCGCTGCTGTATATCCTTGCCCATATCATGCTTCATGAGGATGACCTTGCGGTTGTCTGACCCGCTGAAAAACGGGAGATGGCTTCTCAAAAGCGGCGCGGCCGTC
>JAYFPK010000046.1:0-97070 GCA_034927815.1 Candidatus Limiplasma sp. | reverse complement strand
GCCGATAAGCACATGTATGATTTTTCAGTGGCTCGAGAGCAATATGATAAAGAGATACAGCGAGCGTTCTTCAACGCCACACTCAGATGCAACTCCTTAAGCGATATTCACTACGAGCAGTTTTTCGCAACGCTGGGATGGTATTATAAAGATGGTTTTGGTATTGTGGATATTCCTGAAAACAAAATGAAGATACTTATTGACAATAATGTTATTAGGATGAGTGGAAAAAACCTTACTTTTATACGGGAAAGCTACCCACATAACTTAATATATTATATTGTCGCTTACATCGAAGAATATTGCGACTTAGTCATGGCTCCAGAACTCTTTGATTCCGACGAAGCTGTAAAGTTGTTAGGCGAAACTATTTCCGATGAGTTCAAGCTAAAACTGCTTGAAAACATAGAAGGTGAGTTGACGGCGATTAACCCTGCCTACACCGATACGGTCAAAGAATATATCCTTATCAACAATTTTGCTGAAGAAGATCTGCGGCATTTTGTTTCGCACTATGGGAACGAAGGAACAAAGACGAAGGCCGCAATTATTTCGAAGGTGTTGGGTTGGGCGGGGACGCCTTCTAAGGAGGCATTGCCGATTTCCAGAGAACTTTTTGAAAACGTTATTTCTTCCGACAGAAGTATGACGGCAGAAAACGTAGTTACGCTCTTCTCGTATCTGCTTCCCAAGCTAGATGAAGCGCAGTGTAAGCGCTATCTGATCCAGCTTCGATTAAATAGTTTCCTTGGCCTATTCAAGCAGAAACGCCCGCGAATTATTATTAGCGATACGAACACACGAATCCTCGAAACGTTTAGGCATAATGGCTGGATCACTAAGTTTGAAGTTGACGAGAAAGATGAAAATTACTACCGGGCATATGGCCGCAGAGCCCATTTGGGTAGCGACAAAGATGCGATTGTACTCCTGTGACACCTCAATCGTATTTTGCCTTGAATTTCCTATACACTTTGGACGATGCCCCTATACTTTGGACGAAACCTCCCCGAAGCATCAAGGGGGGTGCAAATTTGGAATTTGGCTATGATTTTCGCCTCAAAACAACAAATTTGTTTCTTCTAGACCCGGTACTCAAAATCGCATATCCCCGCAAACACAAAGAAATCGCTGCTTTCCAGCTGCGATTTCTTTGTATCAAACCTGCGTCCGATCATGGCGGAGAGTTAGGGATTTGAACCCTAGGTGGGGTATAAGCCCACACACGATTTCCAGTCGTGCGCCTTAGACCACTCAGCCAACTCTCCATGGTTTATCCATCCCGCCGAAGCGTGACAACAAGGTGCATTATACAAGCTCAATGGCTTTGTGTCAAGGGTTTCGGCGGAATTTTGTGGCGGGGGCCGGAGGGCAGCCGGCAGGAGGGCTAACCTCAAAAGGCGCGGTCATCGCGCCTTTTGAAAAATGGGGCAAATCCGGGCTTGTGAACCCGCGCGCTCATCCCTGGCTTTGCCAGTCGTTTCCGGGTTGGGCCGCCTCGTCCGCGGCCCCTTGCCCATGGGCTTCGGCAACATCGGGGGCGGCGGCTTCTATCTGGCTTTGCGGCGAGGCGTCGATGGCCTCCTCCGGGGGCACAGCGAGGGTCTCCGGCACGTCGCCTTCGCCAGGGCCGCCTTCCTCCGCCGCCTTCTCTGGGGCGGGTTTTGCCGCCTCGCAATCCACGGCGGCATAGCGCTGGGCCCGAAGCACGCTCAGGCGTTCATCCAGGTCGCAGGCCTCCTGGAGCATCCCGTTGAGGGGCTCGGGCAGAGCGGTGCCGTTTTGCCATAGCTCGTAGGCCTTTTGGGTAAACTCCGCCATGACCTCCCGCCTGCGGGTTTCCAAATTGATCTCCGCCACCTTGAACTTTGCGTTGCTGGCCAGGTTGGACGCGGAGGTGCCGACGACCTCCACCCCTTTGAGCCATGCCAGCTTTACTTTGTTCATGAACTTTGCCATTGCCGCATCCTCCTACTTATGATAGAGATCATCCCGTAGCCGGTAGAGGGTCGCCCCGCGCTTCTTCCGGTTGAAAACGTCGATCCACCAATCCACCGGGGCGTCCGCGTCGTATTGCATGTATCCCCAGCGAACGCCGTCGATCCGGGTGCCCCGCATGTTGCTGTCCGTCCAGCGGATCATCTCCGTTTGGGAATCGTAATCCGCGATGATGTACATGCTGTGGGGGCCGTTGCCACCGCCGTAATAGCCCACGATCTGGAAAAAGTCGCCCTTGCGGATCTGCACCAGAAGCTGCCGGGCCAGCTCCGCGTTTTCCTCCTGGCTGAGGGCGTCGTCGTACTTGAATTGGGCCGCGATTTCAAAGGGGCTGCCGTCGGCGGCGGTTTCGGGCTTCCATTCGATGCCGTAGTCGTAGGGAGCGCAGTTTTTCTTGCTGTTGTTTACGGGCATATGCAGCGCAAGCTCCGGGTATGCCAGCATACGGTAGTCCTGGGAGAACGTGTCAAAGAGCCGCATCACGAAGTTTTTGCAAACGCCGATGTCCGAGTCCGTTTCCGCGGGGGCGAACTTGTAGCGCCGGTCCTTGGAATTGGCATAGGCCAGGGCGATCATCTTTTCAATCAGCTCCTCCTTGGGGGAGGGGATCTCCTGGCGCAGCTCGGCGGCAGCCCGGGTTCCATCGGCCCCGGGAGCCCCGTATCCCCGGACGATCAACAGCGCGCCCTGGGTTTGGGGGCTTTCAAAGGTGAAGGTGTGCCGGGCCTCCCCCGAATCGGAACGGAAGGTTTGCGTACCCTCCTGGGAAACCAACTCCAGCTCCATGGATTGCGCGTATTCCCCGCCCGCCTGGACGGTCAGGGAAGTGGCGTCGTCATAGCTTACGCCTTTGGCCGGAGCAACCACATACACATAGGGCGTGTAGGAGGCGTCGGCCAGGGAAACCTCCTCCAAATCCTCCGTCGCCCGGGCGGCGGAGAGCAAAAGCGCCGCCATCCAGGCCGCGGCGCACAGGCATACCCCCCGGCGCAGCCCTACACCCTGCCGCAACCTCCATCACCTCGGCCATAGTATACCATACTTTGGGGCGGAAGGAGCAGGAAAAACGCCCGGCAAGGAAGCTTTTACAGGCCGGAAAAACGTCACCAATGGACGCGCAGGGCATCCCTTTCACAGGAAAAGCGGGTTTCCTCAAAGGGTAAAATCTCCCCATCCAGGTTCAACCGCATGCCTGGGGAGCTGAGCAGCGCCTTTTGGGCGCGGTAATGATGGGCGATTTTGTAGTTCATCAGCTTGCCGCTGAGCAGCCCCGGCAAATAGAAGGGAATCTTCCAGCGGGGCACGGCGTCCACCACGATGATGTCAAACAGGCCGTCGGCCACATCCGCCACCGGGGCGATGGGGATGCCTCCACCCACAAACTTGCCGTTGGCGATGGAGCAGATCATAAACCTGCCGTCCAGTTGGAGCTCCTCCCCGATTTCGATATGCATCAGGGCCGGTTTGAAGTTCTTGATGGCCCGAAGGACGCCGTAGAGATAGGGCAGCATGCCCTTCATATATTTTTTGGCGGTGAGCGCATAGTCCAGCACGGCCACGTCAAAGCCGGTGCCGCATACGTTGAGAAACGAGCGGTCGTTGATGGTGCCGGTATCAACGGCCCTGGGAGGATGGGAAAGGATGAAATCCAGCGCGGGCTGCCACTTTCTGGGAAGCCCCAGCGCCTTGACGAAATCGTTGCCCGTTCCGGCGGCGAGGACGCCCAGCGCGCAGCCGGTATGCATCAGCCCTGATCCTGTTTCGGAGACGGTGCCGTCGCCCCCCACGGCGATGACCGTCTCAACGCCCCTGGCGGCGGCGGCCTTTGCCAGCTCCGTGGCATGGCCGCAGTACTGGGTGTGGAGCACCTCGTGCTCCACATGGCGCTCCAAAAGATACTCATGGGCTAAGGCCCCAACGGTTTTGGCTTCTCCATTCCCCGCCACCGGATTGACAAGGAGCTGGATCATGGACTTCACTCGCCTTTCGACCTATTCTGAGGTGGTCATGCATTTGCAGCTTATTCTACATGCTTCGACCCGAAAAGTAAAGAACTGGTATGCCCAAGAAATTTTTGGCGGAGCGCAGGTTTGGAAAGGAAAAATTTCAAAAAACACTTTACATCGCCGCCTGATCGTGCTATAGTACACGAAATCAGGGAAGGCCGCCAAACCCTGATGGACAGCGAGGCATTGTCGATGACACATTCCGTCCCGGTCGCCAGCTATTTTTACTTTTTCAGCTTTACCTATGATAAGGTAAAGCTTATTGGCGTTAGCTGACCGGGATGCTTGCCTCACAAGGGTGAAGGCTAGAGAACTCCTACGGCAGACGCCGCAGGGGTTCTTTTTTTCACATCAAAGGCCGGAAAAAGGAGAGGAAAGCCATGATCGTTCTCATCAAGAAGGAATCCCGGCAGGAGGAAATCACCAGGCTGATCCGTTGGTTGGAAAATTTGAATTTGCACGTGCACGTGTCCGAGGGGCTGCTCCAGACCATCCTGGGGCTGGTGGGGGATACCAGCCGGGTGGACATCGACCTGGTCCGCTCCATGGAGATCGTGGAGGATGTGAAGCGGATCCAGGAGCCCTACAAGAACGCCAACCGCAAGTTCCATCCCCAGGACACCGTGGTTGAGGTAGGGGACGCCAAGCTGGGCGGGGGAAGCCTGACCTTCATCGCGGGCCCCTGCTCCGTGGAAAGCGAGGAGCAGATTTGCGAAGTGGCCAGGGCGGTGAAAGCCTCCGGGGCCACCATGCTCCGGGGCGGCGCCTTCAAGCCGCGCTCCTCCCCCTACGCCTTCCAGGGCCTGGGCAAGGAGGGATTGGAGCTGCTGCTGGTGGCGAAAAAGGAAACCGGGCTTCCCATTGTGACCGAGGTGATGGACCCCAGCCAGCTGCCCCTGTTTGACGAGGTGGACGTGATTCAGGTAGGGGCCCGGAATATGCAGAACTTTGAGCTGCTCAGGGAGCTGGGGCGGCAGCGTAAGCCGGTGCTTCTCAAGCGGGGGCTTTCCAGCACTTTGGAGGAGCTGCTCATGAGCGCGGAGTATATTATGGCGGGAGGAAACGAGCAGGTAATACTCTGCGAGCGGGGCATCCGCACCTTTGAAACCTCCACCCGCAACACCCTGGATTTGTCCGCGGTGCCCATGCTCAAGCAGCTGACCCACCTGCCCGTGGTGATCGATCCCAGCCATTCCACAGGCATTTCCCGCCTGGTTCCCCCCATGTCCTTGGCGGCGGTGGCCGCCGGAGCGGACGGGCTGATCGTCGAGGTGCACAACAACCCGGCCTGCGCCCTGTGCGACGGTCCCCAATCCTTGACCCCGGCCGCCTTTGACGAGCTGACCCGGTCTGCCCGGCTGGTATACGACGCGGTGCAGGCGGGGAAGGAGGAGGCCTGATATGACCGTAGGCATTGTGGGGCTGGGGCTGATCGGAGGGTCCATGGCCCAGGCGGTGAAGGCTTTTACCGGGCATAGGGTCTACGGGCTGGATCGCGATGGAGCGGTGCTGGAAAGGGCCTTGGCCGAGGGCGTCCTGGACGGGGAGCTGAACCGGGAGGCCCTGGAGCGCTGCGATGTGCTGCTGCTGGCCCTGTACCCCAAGGCGGCGGTGGAGTATGTGGCCCGGCATGGGGAGCATATTCCGGCGGGGGCCTGCGTGGTGGACCTGTGCGGGGTCAAGCGGGCGGTTTGGGAGGGCATCGGGCCCATGGCCGCCCAAAGGGGCTTTTCCTACGTGGGGGGGCACCCCATGGCGGGGCGGGAGCTCTCCGGCTACGGGGCCGCCAAAGCGGAGCTGTTTGCGGGCGCTTCCATGCTCCTTTGCCCCCGGGAGGGGGAGACGCCCGAAACCATGGCCATGCTGGAGGAGTTCTTCCGGGCTTTGGGCTTTGCCAGGGTGTCCCTCACCACGCCCAGGGAGCATGACCGGATCATCGCCTATACCTCCCAGCTGGCCCATGTGCTTTCCAACGCCTACGTGAAAAGCCCCTCCGCCCTGGACAGCGGCCGGTTTTCAGGGGGAAGCTTTCAGGACCTCACCCGGGTGGCGCGGCTGAACGTGCCCATGTGGACGGAGCTGTTTTTGCTGAACCGGGACCTTCTGGCCCAGGAGATCGACGGCCTTTGCGGGCGGCTTTCGGCCTATGGGGACGCGCTGCGGGCCCAGGATGGGGAGCGGCTGGCGGCTTTGCTGCAGGAGGGATGCGATTGGAAGGCCAGGATCGGACAGGGAGAGGGGGGAAAGGCATGACGGCCATCCAGGTAAACGCGGGAAAGCCCTATCAGGTGGAAATCGGCTCGGGACTGCTGGAGCAGGCGGGGGAACGGGCCGCCGCGCTGCGGCCTTCCGGCCCCATGGCGCTGGTGATGGATGAGAACGTGGCGGCGCACTATGGCGCGGTGGTGGCCGGGTCCTTTGCCAAGGCCGGTTTTGGGGTGAGGGAGTACCGCTTTCCCGCCGGGGAAGGCTCCAAGAGCTTTGCGCGCCTTTCCCACCTGTTGGAGTTTCTGGCTCAAAGCGGCCTGGGCCGGGGGGATTTGGTGGTGGCCCTGGGGGGAGGCGTCACAGGGGACTTGGCGGGCTTCGCCGCCTCGGTATACCAACGGGGCACGGCCTATTGGCAGCTTCCCACCACCCTGTTGGCCGCGGTGGATTCCTCCGTGGGGGGCAAGACCGCCGTGAACCTGCCTTCCGGCAAAAACCTGGCGGGCACCTTCTGGCAGCCCGAAAGGGTGCTGTGCGATTGCGGCGCCTTTGCCACCTTGCCCCGCCGGGAGCTTGCCTCCGGCGCGGCGGAGTGCGTGAAATACGCCCTGCTGGACGATCCCGGCCTGCTGGACACCCTGACTCGGCACGGGCTGGACGCCCCCTGGGAGGAGATCGTGGCCCCCTGCGTCCAGTACAAGGCGGAGATCGTCCGCCTGGACGAGCGGGAGGCGGGCCCGCGCCGCTTGCTGAATCTGGGGCACACCTTGGGCCACGGGGTGGAGAAGCTCAGCGGCTTTACCGTGCCCCATGGGGAGGGCGTAGCCATCGGAATGATGATCCTCACCCGGGCGGCGGAGAAGATGGGGATTTGCCAGGAGGGCACGTCCCAACTGCTGAAGGAGGCGCTGGACAAGCTGGAGCTTCCCAGCCGCAGCCCCTATCCGGCGGAGGCCTTGGCCCAGGAAGCCTTGGGGGATAAGAAGCGGCAGGGGAATGAGATCACCTTGGTGTTGCCCCGGAGGGTGGGGGAATGCGGGCTGTACCCGGTTCCCGTCCCGGAGCTGCTGCCCCTCATCCGCCTGGGAATGGAGGACGCGCCATGAAAATGCTCTGCGGGCCCGGCCTTCTTAGCGGAAGCGTGCGGGCCATTCCCTCCAAGTCCGACGCCCACCGCCTGCTGATCTGCGCGGCTTTGGCGGACAGGCCCACCACCCTTCACCTCCCCGGCTGGCAAGGGGAGGACATCGCCGCCACCCTCCGCTGCCTCACCGCCTTGGGGGCGTCTTTTGCCCAGCGGCAGGACGCCATTTGGGTGACCCCCATGGCCGGGCCTGTTCCCTCCCCTGTGCTGGACTGCGGGGAAAGCGGCTCCACGCTGCGGTTTTTGCTGCCGGTGGCGGCGGCTTTGGGTTGCGGGGCCATCTTCACAGGCTCCGGCAGGCTGCCCCAGCGTCCCATCGGGCCGCTGCTGGAGGCGCTGGAGCATGGGGGCGTCCGGGCCTCGGATAGGGCGCTTCCCCTGCGCCTGGAAGGGAAGCTGAGGCCGGGACGGTATGCGCTGCCTGGAGACGTGAGCTCCCAGTTCATTACGGGGCTGCTGCTGGCCCTTCCCCTCACAGGGGGCGGGGGCGAAATCGAGCTTTTGGGGCCGCTGGAATCGGTTGGTTATGTGGACATGACCCGCTCCTCCCTCTCTAACTTCGGCGTCAGCGTTCAGGCTTCCCCCAAGGGCTATGGGGTTCCCCCGGGCCAGGGCTACCGCTCCCCAGGGGAGGCATGGGCCCAGGGGGACTGGTCCAACGCTGCCTTCTTCTTGGTGGCGGGAGCACTGGCGGGCCCGGTCCGGTATGAGGGGCTGCGCCTGCCCTCCACCCAGGGGGATGCGGCGGTCTTTGACATTCTGGCGCGATGGGGAGCCCGGATGGAGGCCCAGGCGGACCGTATCACCGTGGCCTGCGGGGAAGCGCGCCGGGCCCTGACCCTGGATGTGCGGGAGATTCCCGACCTGCTTCCCATTCTGGCCGTGGCGGCCGCGGTAACCCCCGGCGTCACCCGCTTCACCAACGCCGCCAGGCTGCGGCTGAAGGAGAGCGACCGCCTGGCCAGCGTAGCCCGGATGATCGGCGGTCTGGGAGGGCGGGCCTGGGAGGAGCCGGAGGGCCTGGGGGTGGAGGGGCAGCCGGCGCTAAGGGGCGGCAGCGTCCACTGCGCCGGGGACCACCGCATCGCCATGGCGGGGGCCATCGCGGCCACCCTTTGCTCCGGGGAAACGGTTCTGGAGGGCGCGGAGGCGGTAAACAAGTCCTACCCGTCCTTCTTTGAGGATTTTCAAAAGCTGGGAGGGAAATGCCATGTCCTCGACGCTGGGTAACAAGCTCAAAATATCTGTTTTCGGCCAGTCCCACGGGGAGGCCGTGGGCGTGGTGGTGGACGGCCTGCCCCCCGGGGAGGAGATCGGCCTGGGGAAGCTGCAAGCCTTCCTGGACCGCCGGGCTCCCGGGCGAAACGCCCTTTCCACCCCCCGCAAGGAGAAGGACGAGCCCCGGATTCTCTCCGGCCTGCTGGAGGGCCGCACCTGCGGCGCGCCCCTGTGCGCGGTATTGGAGAACGGGGATACCCGCTCCGGGGATTATAGCGCCATGGCCTCCTTGCCCAGGCCCTCCCACGCGGATTATCCGGCCTATGCCCGCTATGGGGGGCACAACGATCCCCGGGGCGGCGGCCATTTCTCCGGGCGGCTCACCGCAACCCTGTGCGTGGCGGGGGGCATCGCCTTGCAGGTTTTGGAAAGGCGGGGTGTGTTCATCGGGGCCCATGCCCAGGCCATCGGCAGCGTACGGGACCGGGCCTTTGACCCTGTGGGGCTGACTCCCCGGGAGCTGCGCATGCCCGGCGAAAGAAGCCTTCCCGTGCTGGAGGAAGAGGCGGGGGAGGCCATGCGGCGGGAGATTCTGGAGGCCGCCGCCGCCAAGGACAGCGTTGGCGGAATCGTGGAATGCGGCATTCTGGGCCTGCCGGCGGGGATGGGGGACCCCATGTTTGACGGGATCGAAAACCGGATGGCGGCGGCCCTTTTCGGCGTTCCCGCCGTGCGGGGCGTGGAATTTGGCAGCGGCTTTGCCGCCGCCGGGATGCGGGGGAGCCAGCACAACGATCCCTACGTTCTCAGGGACGGAGCCATCCAGACCGCCACCAACCACCACGGGGGCGTTATCGGGGGCATTACCACGGGGATGCCGGTGATCTTCCGGGTGGCCTTCAAGCCCACCCCCTCCATTGGCATGGAGCAGCAAACCGTGGATTTGAAGGCCATGAAGGAGGTTCCCTTGCGCATCCAGGGGCGGCACGATCCCTGCGTGGCGCTGCGGGCCGTGCCCTGCGTGGAGGCTGTGGCCGCGCTGGTAATATTGGATTTCCTGCTGTAAGCTGAG
Organism: Candidatus Limiplasma sp.; assembly: GCA_034927815.1. Lineage (GTDB taxonomy): Bacteria > Bacillota > Clostridia > Christensenellales > Aristaeellaceae > Limiplasma. The sequence goes on along the minus strand of JAYFPK010000046.1, from coordinate 87,424 downwards.
AGGAGAAAGAAAGATGGATTTACAGGAGCTTCGCACTGCAATCGACGACATCGATACCCAGATGACGGACCTTTTCTGCAAGCGTATGGAGATTTCCGCTCAGGTGGCCCAGCATAAGAAGGCCCAGGGGATCAAGGTGCTGGACCGTACCCGGGAGCGGGAGATTTTGACCCGGGTGGGCAAGCAGGCGGGGGAACCCCTGGACATGTACGCCAGGATGCTTTACTCGGTGCTCTTTGACCTGAGCCGCTCCTACCAGGAGACCTTCTTTGACGGGGAGACCCCGCTGACCCGGAACATCCGCCAGGCCATGGAGCGCAGCGGGCAATTCCCCCGCAGAGGCACCATCGCCTGCCAGGGGGTGGAGGGGGCCTATTCCCAAATGGCCTGCGACAAGCTCTTCACCATGCCGGACATCGTGTATTTCCGCAATTTTGAAGGGGTCTTTCAGGCTGTGGAGAAGGGGCTTTGCGAGTTTGGGGTGCTGCCCATTGAAAACAGCTCCAACGGCTCCGTCAGCGCCGTGTACGACCTGATGCGGCGCTACCACTTCCATATCGTCCGCAGCATTCGCATGCACATCGACCACAATCTGCTGGTGAAGCCGGGGGTGAAGCTGGCGGATATCAAGGAGATCATATCCCATGAGCAGGCCCTGGGCCAGTGCAGCGACTTTTTGAACAGCCACCCGGAGATCAAGGTGGTGATCTGCGAGAACACCGCCGCCGCCAAGCTGGTGGCGGAATCCGACCGCCGGGACATCGCCGCCCTTTCCTCCGGGAACTGCGCCCTTCTCTACGGCCTGGAGGCCTTGCCCGAGCATGTGCAAAACAGCGAGAACAACTACACCCGCTTCATCTGCATCGCCAAGGAAATGGCCATTTACCCCGGTGCGGACAGGATCAGCCTGATGCTCTCCGTGGAGCACACCCCCGGCGCGCTGTACCGCATGATCGCCCGGTTCGCCACCCTGGGCCTGAACCTGACCAAGCTGGAAAGCCGGCCCATTGTGGGGCGGGATTTTGAGTTCCTGTTCTATTTCGACTTTGAGGCCTCCGTCTGGTCCCAGGACGTGATCCGCCTGCTGGGAGAATGCTCCGCCAGGGATCAGCTTTTCGTGTTCCTGGGCAGTTACAGCGAGGTGAGGTAGGCCATGGGCTTTGGACTGCTGGGGGAAAAGCTGGGGCACAGCTATTCCCCCTTGATCTACCAACACTTCGGCCTTCAGGACTATGCCCTGTACGAGGTTCCCCCGGATCAGGTGGAGGCCTTCCTGCGCTCTGGCGGCCTCCAGGGCCTGAATGTGACCATCCCCTACAAAAAGACGGCGCTCTCCTTGTGCGACACCCTGTCCCCGGCGGCCCGGCGGTTGGGGAATGTGAACCTGCTGCGCTTTGATGCCCAGGGGCGCATCCACGGGGATAACACCGATTATGAGGGGTTCTCCCAGCTGCTGGAGTACATGGGCGTCTCCCCCAAGGGGAAGAAGGCGGTGGTGCTGGGCAGCGGCGGGGCCGCCCAGACCGTGGCCGCGGTGATGGAGGAGCGGGGCGCTTCCTCGGTGGTTCATATTTCCCGCCGGGGCCGGGACCACTACGGCAACCTGGAAAAGCACAGGGACGCGGCGCTGCTGGTGAACGCCACCCCTGTGGGCATGTATCCCCAGGTGGAGGAAAGCCCCGTTTCCCTGGAGCATTTTCCGGGGCTGGAAGGCGTGCTGGATTTGGTGTACAATCCCCTGCGCACCCGGTTGGTGCTGGAGGCAAGGTCCCGGGGCATTCCGGCGGTTGGCGGGCTTTGGATGCTGGCGGCCCAGGGGTGGGCCGCAGCCCAGGTATTTTTGAACCGGGCGATTCCCCCGGAGGGAACCCAAAGCGTCCATGCGGCGCTATTGCAAAGCATGGAGAACATCGCCCTGGTGGGCATGCCCGGCAGCGGCAAGAGCACTCTGGGCAAGGCGCTGGCCAGAAGCATGGGCCGCCCCTTTGTGGATGTGGACGACCTGGTGCGGGAGGATACGGGCCGAACCCCGGAGGAGATCATCACCCAGGACGGGGAGGCCGCCTTCCGGGACATTGAATCTCGGCTGCTCCGGGGGGCCGCCAAACAGAGCGGCATCGTCCTGGCTACGGGAGGGGGCGCGGTGCTGCGGGAGGAAAACAGGACCGCCTTGCGCATGAACAGCCGGGTCTACTGGCGCAAGCGCCCCCTGGAGGCGCTGGAAACCGGAAACCGGCCCCTGTCCAAGGACCTTCCCGGGCTCTACGAGGCCCGGCGGGCCCTGTATGAGGCGGTTTCGGACGTGACGGTGGACGAAAGCCAAAGCCCGGAGGAAGCGGCCCGGCAAGTGAGGGAGGAATTTGATGAACATACTCGTGCTCAACGGCCCTAACCTGAACCTGCTGGGCAAGCGGGAGCCGGAGATTTACGGAAGGGAAACCTATGCCCAGCTCACGGAGAGGATCGCCGCCCATTGCCAGGGGCTGGGCCTTGGGGTGGAGGTCCGCCAGAGCAACCATGAGGGCGTCCTGGTGGACTGGATTCAGGAAGCGGCGGGAACCTTTGAGGGCATCGTCATCAACCCAGCGGCCTATACCCACACCAGCGTGGCGCTTTTGGACGCGGTGAAGGCCGTGGGCCTTCCCACCGTGGAGGTGCACCTCAGCGACCCGGATGCCCGGGAGGCCTTTCGCCGGGTGTCCTATGTACGGGCCGCCTGCATGGCTACGGTCAAGGGCAAGGGCTTTGCCGGGTACTTGGAGGCCATTGACCTTTTGGCGGGCCGGGGGTAAAACGAAAGTCATGACCATCGGCTCAGCCGGTGGTCATGACTTCTTCAAAAGCCTTGTTGTGTTGTTCCCGAACCAAGGGTATTTGGCGGCCCCGATTCTTTGGGCGGCGTAAACGCCGCTGCGGCCCGGGACGCAACAGGAAGGCAGCGCCGCCAGCGTGAAATGGGGCGCAAGCCCGGTTAGAGCACCTTGCCCGTGTTCACCATTTCAATGTTGCGGTTGGGGCATAGGTTCATGCACATGCCGCAGGCAACGCATTTTTCCTTGTCCACAAAGACCATGCCCTTACTGTCAAGGTCAATGGCAAATTCGCAGCAAATCTCCTTGCACTTGGCGCAGCCCTCTCCGCAGCCGCAGCGCTGGCAGCGCTGGCTTTCCAGGATGGCGGCGGCTTCATCTGCGATATCCCGGATGCGGTCCTTTGTCAGGTCAACGGTGCGCCAGCGGAGGATGTCCCTGGCCGCGGTGACCTTGCGGCCCTCGGGCTTGGGGGGACGATGGGATTCGGTCCCCTGCTCCTTGGCCTTGTCCGCCATCAGGGACACGATGGAGCGAATGGAAAGGGGACGGGCGATCCGGCCCAATACGCAGGCCTTTTCGCAGGGCGCTTCGCAGGATGCGCAAGGCGCGCCCGCCGCCAGCTCCGCGGCGCGGTCAAGCTTGTGGGTGGCCGTGGCCTTCAAGATCGCCTGCACGGGGATATCGTAGGGGCACGCGGCATAGCAGGGGGCCATCAGCTCCGGCTGCTTGATGGCGGCGTAGCCTTCATACAGCGTCAGGTCCGGCGCGGTCTTGATGTGCGGCACGATCATATCCCGCACATCCCGGTAGCGCTCATAGCCATGCTCGTTGAGCCACGCCTTTGTTTCCCGGATGATGTCCTCGATGAAATCATAGCCCCGCATCAGGGTTTCGGTGCAGATGCCCGCCATATCCCCGCCGCACATCGCCATTTCAATGGCGTCCGTGGCGGTGCGGATCGCGCCGGTGGCAAAGATGGAAATATCCGGGCCGGCCAGGTTGCGCATTTCATAGGTATCCCGCTGGGCCACGGGCTTGAGCCATCCGCCGTTGTAGCAGGTCATGCTGATTTCATCCTGAAGGTGATAGATGGCATGGCCCGGGCTTTCCAGGTTGATGGGGGGCATGCCCAGGCGGTTTCCGCTGCCGCTGATGCCGTCCGCCCCGGCCTGGGCCGCGGCCCTGGCCGAGAAGCTGATCATGCCGCCTTCGCCGCTGAGCTTGACCACCAGGGGCCCCGTATAGCTGCTCTTGATGGCCTGCACCAGCGTAAAGACCTGGCGCGGGTCCTTGCCGATGCTGGCGCCGCTGAGCTTGGCCGGCTTGGCCTTGCCGCCGCTGGTGGTTTCCACGTTGTAGGACATGTTGGGGCAGCAGAGGTTCAGCTCGATGATGTCCGCCCCGGCCTCCCGGAACTCCTCGCACATGTTGATCCAGCCGCGCTCATCCTCATCGCCGGTATAGGTGATGTTCACCATCAGCACAAGATCGGTGAGCCCTTTCTTGGCCTGCCGCACAACCTCCAGCGCATCCCGGAACTTCAGGCGCTTTTCCGCGGTGAAGCCCAGGGCGTCATACTGGGGGAACACGCTGTAACGGGGATAGCGGTTGATGTAGGGCGCGGGGTCCAGCGCCAGCTTGAGGCATGCGCCGGCCCAGCCGGCCTTCTCAATGGCCAGCAATTGCGGAACCGTGCGGGCCGTAGGCCCAGAGGCCACATAAAACGGGTTTTTGAACTCCACCCCCGCCGCCTTCACAGGCAGGTACAGCTCCTTGCTCATTTGGCGCTTCCCCCTCTCGGATTGTCAATCTTGCGGCCCTCCCGCATGGATTGATAGATGCATGCCAGCAGCTCCAGGCTGGCATGCCCATCCTCTCCCCGAAGGCCGATCCTGGCCGGTTCCCCCTTCCGGCAGCATTCCACGAAATGCGCTATCTCGCCGGTGTAGCCCAGGGTATACATCTCGTCATAGGCGGGATGGCTCCAGCCGGTGGTTACCTCCGCCTTTTCCACCGTATACGCAAGCCCGGGCACCGAGAAGCAGGCAATGGGGCCCTCCTGGTTCAGGTTCAGGTGGATGCAGCCCTTGTCGCCGTAGAAATCCACCACATCCTCCATGCCGCCGGTGGTGACATAGTTTGCTTCCAGCAGCGCGCTGGACCCATCCTCAAAGGTAACGAAGCAGCCGGACAGGTCCTCTCCCTCCAGGGATTTGTGCTGGACGTTTTGCTCCTTGCCCCCGGTGCCAAAGGCAGTTACGCTGGTCCACTTGTGGTTCTTGATGGCCATCATCAGCCCGATGGGATGAATGCCCAGGTTGATCATCGCGCCGCCGCCGCACATGGCGATGGTCTGGTTATAGGGGCTGTGGGACCCGGAATGGCATTCCCTGGCCCGCATGTAGGCGATTTTCCCCAAAGCGCCTTCCTCTACGATCTCCAGGGCGCGCATGATGGCGGGGGCAAAGATCCAATCCTCTCCGTAATAGATATGCAGGCCCTTTGCCCGGGCCGTATCCACCATCTCCCGGGCATGCTCCGCGTTGGTGGCCAGGGGCTTTTCGCAAAGCACATGGCGGCCCTTTTCCAGCGCCTTCATGCATACGGGATGGTGCAGAAAGTTGGGGACGCAGATGTCCACCAGGTCGCAATCCACGCTGTCGATGGCCTGCTGGTAATCGTCAAAGGCCTCATAGCCGGACAAACCGTATTGTTCGGCTAGGGCTTTGATCTGCTCCGGCGCCTTGGAGCAGATTCCGGCGATCTCCACCTTGCCACCCAGTCGGACATACCCGGACAGATGCAGCCCGGCGCTGAACCCCGAGCCGATGATTAGCACACGAATCCTATCCTTCATTCCTCTTTGCCCTCCTTCAGCAGCGCGCTGCCCGCGCGCTCCGTATAGACTACCGCGCCTTCCTTGGCCCTTAGGATACTGGCGGGGCAGGCCGTGGTCACCGGACCCTCCGCCGTCATTTGAAGCGCCCGCGCCTTCGTTTCCCCCGGCACGATGCACAGCGCGTGGGGGATGCGCATCAGCATGGGGATGGTCAGCGTAATGGCCCGCTGGGGCACATCCGCCAGCGTTGCAAAGCAGCCGTCATTCACCTGCTGTTGGCGGCACGCCTCATCCAACTGCACGATTTTCACCGTCGCCGCCTCGAAAAAATCAGCCTCGCCGGGGTCGTTGAAGGCTAGATGGCCGTTTTCTCCAATGCCCAAAAAAACCGCGTCCGGGGGAGTTTCCAAAAGCTGCCGGGCATAAGCGGCGCAGGCCTCCTCGGGGCTCATATCCCCGTCCAGGAGATAGGAAACGGACCGGAAGGGAAGATGGTCAAAGATGGCCCGGCGCAGGAAGTTGCCAAAGCGCTGGGGCGCGTTTTCCGCAAGGCCGATGTATTCATCCATGTGGAACGCGTTTACCTTGCCCCAGTCAATGTCTTCCTGCTGGAGATAGGCCAGAAACTCATTTTGCGAGGGCGCGGCGGCAAACACAAGGTTCGCCACCCCCTTTTGGGCGATCACCCGGGTGATGATCTCCGCCGCGTCAGTTGCGGCGGCCTTGCCCATTTCCTCCCGGGAATCGAATATCCTGATATGCAGCTTATCCTTTTGCGTCATTTCCAGCAACACGCCGCACTTCCTCCTTACTCCTCATTAAGCTTCCTTGCCGCCGTGGCGCTTGCCCAAATAGGCCTCCACGATCTCCGGGGCGTCCAGCAACTCCCGCCCGACGCCGGTCTTGCGCACAGCCCCGTTTTCCAGCACCACGGCGAAATCCGCCACTTCCAGCGCCTTGTTGGCGTTTTGCTCCACCAGGAGCACCGTGACCCCTTCCTCGTGGATGCGGCCGATGGCCCGGAAAACGTCCTCGATGATCAGGGGCGCAAGGCCCAGGGACGGCTCACCCAGCAACAGCAGGCGGGGCTTGGACATCATGGCCCTGGCGATGGCCAGCATTTGCTGCTCTCCCCCGGAAAGCGTCGCCGCGGCCTGCGCCTTTCTTCGGGCAAGCTGCGGAAAGAGCTGGTATTGCCTGTCCTTCAGCGCATCCACCTCCGCCCTGCGGCGGAGCATATAGCCGCCCACCTGCAGGTTTTCATCCACAGACAGCTCTCCAAAGACGCGCCGCCCCTCGGGAACCAGAATCGCGCCCTGGAGGGCGACCTTGTACGCCTTGGAGGGAAGCGCCCGCCCGTCATAGACGATCTCGCCCTGCTGGTATCTGGCAAGGCCCGATATGCAGCGCAGAAGGCTGCTCTTGCCCGCGCCGTTGGCGCCGATGATGCTGACGATCTGCCCTGCCTCTACCTCAAAGGAGACGTTGCGAAGGGCTTCGGTCCGGCCGTAATTCAGGCTGACGTTATTCACACGGAGCAACATAGCCGCCGCCTCCTCCCAGATAGGCCGCAAGGACCCGTTCGTCGCTTTGAATCTCCGCGGGAGTCCCCCGGGCGATATTGGTGCCGAAATCCTGGACGTAGATCCGGTCGCACAGGTTCATGATCACGTCCATCCTGTGTTCGATGATCAGGATGCCGACCCCATGGCTGGCGATGATCCCCTTCAGGAAATCCACAAGATCCATGCACTCCTCGGGGTTCAGCCCGGCCGCGGGCTCATCCAGCATGAGCACCTTGGGCGCAAGGGCCAGGGCCCTGGCGATCTCCAGCTTACGCTGCAGGCCGTAGGGGAGGTTGGCCGGCCGGTCGTTGGCGTAGCGGAGCAGCCCCACCGTTTCCAGGCACGCCAAGGCGCCCTTCTTGGCCTCCCTGTCCGCCCGGAGCTTGCGCGGCAGGTGCAGCAGCATCTCCAGCATGGTGTAGCTGGGCTTGTAATCAAAGGAGATCTTTACGTTGTCCAGCGCGCTCAAGGTGGGGAACAGGCGGATGTTTTGAAAGGTGCGGCCGATTCCCCGGCGGGCCCGTATCTCCTGAGGCATCCGGGTGATGTTCTCCCCCTGCAGGAATATTTCGCCCCTGTCCACAGGGTAGATGCCGCTGATGAGGTTAAAGATGGTGGTCTTTCCCGCGCCGTTGGGGCCGATGATGCCCACAACCTCCCCGTCCCGCATCTCCATGGAAAAGTCGTTAACGGCGATGTTGCCGCCAAAGCATTTGTGTACCTTCTCGATCCTAAGCAGCACCGCGCGTCCCTCCTTTCCTGCGCACCCATGCCACGATCCGCGAGATGCTCAATTCAAACTCGCCCATAACGCCTTCGGGGCGGAAGTTGATCACCAGCAGGATCAGCACGCAATACAGGATGATCCGGGACTGGCTTGCAAAGCGCAGCACCTCGGGCATCAGGGTCAGAAGCGCCGTAAACAGCACAGAGCCCGTAAGGCTGTTGACGCCGCCAAAGGACAGGAAGATCAGCCACTCGCTGGACCGGGTCCACCCGAAAAGGCTGGGGTCCAGGTAGGTCAGGTAGAAGGCGTACAGGACGCCGGCAAACCCGGCGATCATGGAGGTAAAGACGTACACCTTCATCTTGTGGGCAAACACGTTGATGCCAAAGGACTTGGAGGCCAGCTCATCGGTTTTGATGGCCAGGCTGATGCGCCCATAGCGGGAATTTTTGTAGGAGGCGACGATGACGATGCACAGCACCGTGCTGATGATGATCTCCGGCAGCCCCACCAGATGGGGAATGTTGCTGATGCCCCCGGCCCCGCCTGTGACGGCGCTGAATTTTTTGATGACGGCGGTAATGGCCTCGCCCAGGAACAGGGACATCAGCGAAAAGTAATCCCTGCGCAGGCGCAGGCACGGAAAGCCCACAATAACGGCCACCAGGCCGCTGACCACGATCCCCGCCACAAAGCACAGCCAGTAGGGCACGGCCGTTTGGAGGGCAAGAATCCCCGCCACGTACGCGCCTACCGCCATGTAGGCCGCCTGCCCAAAGGAAAAGAGCCCGGTCATACCGCTGAGGGGGAAGATGCTCACCACGCCGATGATGGCGATGCATGTGCCCTGGATCAAATATGACAAATAATCGCTCATGGCTCCGCCCCCTTACGCTTTTTCGCTGATGTACTTGCCGCTGATCCCTTCGGGACGCACCAGCAGGAACAGCAGCGCCATCACAAAGATGATCGCGGGGGTGATGAGGTCTCCCACCACCACGGTGAGCGCAACCTCCAGGATCCCCAGCAGGAAAGCGCCGATGATCGCCCCCGGCAAAGAGCCCAGGCCGCCGATCACCGAGGCCACAAAGCCCTTGACCGCGATGTTGCCGATGGAGGGCGTCACCGTATAGGTGGAGCCGAAGAAGATGCCGCTGACGCCTGCCAGCGCGCCGGCGATCAGGAATGTGGTCACGATCACGATATCCGGGTTGATGCCCATCAGCATGGAGGTGTCCCGGTCCATGGACGCCACGCGGATGCTAAGCCCCAGCTTGGTCCGGTTGAGCATCAGGCTCAGGGCGATCAGCAAAACCACGGTAACGATTAAAATCGTAAGATTCATCTTCATGAAGATCACGCTGCCGATCTTGAAGGTCGGCTTGGCGAAAAACGGGGGAATGGAATAGAAGGTCGTGCCAAACTGCAAGGTCAGGATATTGGTACATAAAATACTACAGGTGATGGAGCTGATAAAGTAGTAGATCTTGTTGCTGGCCTTTTTGCGCAGGCGGCGGAAGGCGACGGTATCCACCAGGACGCCCAACACCGCGCCCACGATCGCCGTCAGCAGGACCGAAACAACGGCGTTGACCTTGAAGATAGCGTAAAAATAATAGCCGACAAAGGCGCAGACGCTAATCAGGCCGCCGTGGGCGAAGTTGGAGAATTTCAGCACGCTGAAGATCAGGGCGAAGCCCACGGCAATAAGCGCATAAACGGCGCCCTTGGAAACGCCGTTCATCAGCTGCTGGATGTAATAGTTCAGGGGCATGACCATCCTCCGTCCGTATCATCCTCCCATTGCCGCCGGAGGGGCCCCGGGCCCCTCCGGCGGCATGCGGGAAAGGTTATTGGGCTGTCACGTACTCCACGAGGCTGATCTGCGTGCCGTCCTCATCCCACTGGGCGATGTATACGCCCATGCCTGTGGGGCGGTGGGTTTCGGGGTTGAGGGTGATCTGGCCGGAGGCGCACTCCACGTCCACGCTCTTGGTTTCAATGGCGTCGGTGAGGGACTCGGCGTCGATTTCGGTGATCTGCTTCAGGGCGTTGGCGATGATGCTCACGTTGTCATAGCCAAAGGCCGCGTAGAACTGGGGCTCGGCGTTGAAGTGCTCGCGGTACGCATCGCCCAGCTCCTTGGCGTTGCCCTGGGAGAAGTCAACGTTGAACACGAAGAACAAATCCGTGATGGGCGTGCCCGCCACCAGGTTGTTGAAGGGCGGCGCGTAGGTGTTGTTGCCGGCGATCATGCCCTCATAGCCCAGGGCGCGAATCTGCGTGTAGGCAAGGGCGTTCTGGGGCGCGTAGTTGGGCACGTACACCGCGTCCGGACCCATGGCGATGATCTTTGAAAGCTGGGCGGAATAGTCCGTCGCGCCGGAGGAGAAGGTTTCTTCCGCCACGATTTCCGCGCCGTTGGCTTCCATATAGCTGCGGAAGGCCACCGCGTGGGAGTAGGAATAGGAGTTGGAGCTGTCGTAGAAGATCGCGGCGGTCTTCACGCCCTGCTTCAGGGCGTATTCGGCCTCGATCTCAGCCTGCTGCCCACAGCTGGGCTGGGTAAGGAAAATGTAGCGGTACGTTTCGCCCGTCTGGGGGTTGGCCGTGGCCCGCTCATCCATGAAGTGGGACACGATGGGCACCTTTTTTTCGGCGGCTACCGGCGCCAGGGCGATGCCGATGTTGGAGATGGAGGGCCCGATCACGGCGATGGCCCCATCCTGGTCCACCAGGCGGTTGTAAACGTTGAGGGACTCGTCCACGCTGCCCCGCGTATCGTAGGATACCAGCTTGAGCATGCGGCCGTTGATGCCTCCCGCCGCGTTGATCTTGTCCACGGCGTATTGCGCGCCGAAGACCGTGGCATTGCCCGCCACGGACATATCGCCGCTCAGGTCGTGCAGCAGACCGATGACGATTTCCTCCTCCGCCACTGCGCCGCCCAAAAGCGAGAGCACCAGAAGCATAGACAAAAGTACGCCCAGGGTTTTTTTCATTGCCGTTCTCCTCCTCGTTTGCTTTGTTCTCCCATATGGATTGATTTACCCCCACACAGCGGCACCGCGCCGGTCATGCCCTGTGTAAAAGCCGCATAGAAAACGATTACTTTTCAATTGTGTGGCAAACTTGGTAACCATCGTCAATTCGCTGTTTTAATCTCCATGAGTTTACTACAATTTTTCTGAAATATCAAGGTTTTAACAGAAAAATCCATGAAAAATTATAGTAAACGTTTACTATTTTATTGACTTTTTGAAACGTCGGCCTATAATGAAAATAGAGGCAGAGGAGCTATATACCCTTCGGGGAAGCCACCGTATCGCGGGCGATCAACTGTGGCTCCAATTGCAGGTGGAGGGGCTCGCGGCCTTCGGCGCTGCGCAGGGCATCCAGCAGCATCATCACGGCAAAGCGGCCCATTTCAAAGGATGGGTAACGGACGGTGGTCAGGGCGGGCTGGTAGGCCGCCGCCAGCAGGATATCGTCAAAGCCCACCACGGATACGTCCCTGGGAACGCAAAGCCCGGCGGCGGTAAGCCCCTGGATGACGCCGAACGCCAGTATGTCGTTCACGCACAGCACCGCCGTCGCGCCGGCGGCCTCCCGGATGAACCGGGCAGCCAGGGCGGCGCCCGCCTGCAGGTCCGTGTTGCCGTTGTCCATTTCCTGCTCCTGATCATGGACGAGGATGAGGGAATCCTCCGCGCCGATGCCCGCCTCCACCAGGGCATCCCGGTATCCCGCCACCGTTTCATGGCGGGTCCAGCGGGTGATGGGCAGCGTTGCCAGGGCGATCCGCCTGTGGCCGCGCTCTATCAGGTGGCGCATGGCAAGCATGGTTCCCTTGCGGGTGTCATAGTGGATCATGGAGCAATTGGCCCCTTGCAGCCGCTGGTCCAAAAGCACCAGGGGCATGCCCCTGGCGGCATAGCTGTTGACGGTATCGGCCTTTTCATCCACCGAGGAGAGGATGATGCCCAGCACGCGGCGCTCATACAGGGAGTACAGGAGGGCGTGCTCATCCTCGGCCCTGCGCATGGAATTGCACAGGATCAGCTGGTGCCCGCTTTCCATCGCCAGCGTGCTGATGCCCTGGAGCGTTTGCATATAAAAGGGGTTGGATATGTTGGGAAGGATAATGCCGATGTCGCTTCCCGTGTTCTTTTTCAGCGCACGCGCCGCCATGTTGGGCACATAGTCCAATTCGGCCACAGCCTGAAGCACCCGCTTTTTTGCCGCCTCGCTCACCGGGTAGTTGCTGTGTGCCAGAACGCGCGAGACCGTCGCCAGAGAAACGCCCGAAGCCTGTGCCACATCGGTAAGCGTCGCCTTTTTTCCAGCCGGCTTTGCCACCATCCCCGCCTCATTTCACAAAAACAGTGTTCCTATTATATATGATCTGCCCCAGAACAAGCAAGAGGAGGAAGTACCATGCAAACCCAGTATACCCTGATCCCCTACGAAAGGCTCCTGTCGGTTGTGCGGCGCATTTTCCAGTCCTACGGCTTTGGGGAGGCCCAAAGCCATGAGATCACCGATGTGCTGCTGCGGGCGGACCTCTTCGGCATCGAATCCCACGGGGTGCAGCGCCTGGTGCGCTATCACCGGGAGATCCATGACGGATGGGTGGACATCGCCGCCGAGCCTGAAATCCTCTATGAAACGCCCCTTTCCGCGGTGATGGACGCGCACCACGCCATGGGGCAGCTGGTGGGCATACAGGCTATGCGCCTGGCCATTGACAAGGCGAAGCGCACAGGCGCGGGATTTGTGACGGTGCGGGACTCAAATCATTACGGCATCGCGGCCTATTACACCCACATGGCCGTTGCACAGGGCCTCATCGGCGTATGCATGACCAATACGGAGGCCATCATGGTGCCCACCTTCGGCAAGCAGGCGATGCTGGGCACAAACCCCATCGCTTTGGCCATGCCCGCGGACCCCGTGCCCTTTTCCTTTGACGCGGCCACCACCGTTGTGCCCAGGGGCAAGCTGGAGGTATACGCCAAGCGGGGGAACGGGCTGCCCGCGGGCTGGGTCATCGACGAGGACGGGCTTGAAACCCAGGACCCCGACCTGGTGCTGAAAAACATCACGCAAAAGCTGGGCGGCGGCATCCTGCCTTTGGGCGGGGCCGGGGAGGAAACCAGCGGCTACAAGGGCTACGGCTTCGCCATGCTGTGCGAGATCTTCACCGGCGTGCTGGCGGGGGGCCGCACCTCCAACCATGTCAACACCACCCCCGGCCATACCAATATCGCCCATGGGTTCTATGCCATCGACCCGGCGCTCTTTGGCGATCCGGACGAGATCAAAGCCCGCTTCTCCCTCTTTTTGCAGGAAATGCGGGACGCCGGCAAGGCCATGGGGCAAAGCCGCATTTACATCCACGGGGAGAAGGAGTTTGAATCCATGTCCATCAGGCGGCGGGACGGCGTTCCCGTAAACGCTAAAACGCACGGCGAGATCGTGTCCATTGCCCGGGCTTGCGGCGTGCTGGGGGAGGACGAGGAGCTTTTGTAAGAAGACCCAAGCATAATACAGGGCCGCCCGCCGGAGGGGAGAATCCGGCGGGCGGCCCTGTTTCGCTGCCCCGGCGGCCCGCCGGGAGCCCGTCATCCTTGGTTGGAGCGGGTGGGCAGGAAGCGCAATGGGGCGGGGGCTTCCCGGCCCTTTCCGGCGTATTTCCCGGGCATGAGCCGGGGAATGGGGGCGGATATCCCGTTTTGTTTTGAGACATCGCTGGCCCCGCCACGACCAGGAACCAGAATTGTTTACATATTATTTTCTACAAACGTAGAAATTTCTCTTGACAACAGATCACGACAGATGTAGAATGAGGTCACAAACACGACGGATGTAGAAGGAGAGATGAATTTGGAATTGCTCAAAAAATTGCCGGAGAGCGAAGTGGAGCTGATGAAGATCATCTGGGCGAATCCTTCGCCCATTTCCACCAACCAGATCATGGCCCAACTGGAGGCCGGGCGGGACTGGAAGCCCCAGACGGTGCTGACGCTGCTGACGAGGCTCATTGAGCGGGGCTACCTGCGCAGCCAGCGCCAGGGCAAGGAGCGCATCTATTACCCCCTGGTGAAGCGGGAGGAGTATGTGGCCTTTGAAAGCGGCAGCTTCATGGAGCGCTTTCACCACAATTCCTTTGTCAGCCTGATGAACACCTTGTATGCGGGTAACAGGATCACGGAACAGGACCTGGACGAGCTGAAAAAGTGGCTGGACAGCAAGGGGTGAGGACGATGGCAAACACGCTGATGCAAAACGCCATCGGCATGTCGGCGGTTATCGCCGCGCTGCTTTTGGCCAGGCCCTGGCTCTACCGGCATGCCCGGCCCCAGACCCGCTATGCCGCCTGGCTGATCCTGTGCCTGGGGCTGCTGCTGCCCTTCCGGTTGAGCGTTGCGCCCTTTTGGACCATGACCGCGCCCCAGGCCCGGGCCCCCATCGCCGTGCAGACCCCGACTCCCGTCAGCGGAGAGCGGCTGCTCAGCGCCACAACGGCTCCCAGGCCCCAGCCTGCCGGGAGCTCCGGGGAAAGCCAGGGAAGGGTGTCCCAAGGGCCTGTTTCATCCGCGAGCGCCCGGGAGCAGCAGGCCCGGCTGTCCTTTCAATGGCCCGATCCCTATACGCTGCTGATGCTTCTTTGGCTGGCGGGAGCCGCCGCCGCGCTGGTCATCCAGCTCCTGCGCCACCTGCGCTTTTTCAGGAGGATACGCCGGTGGCAAAGCGAGCCCGGGGAAGAGCAAAGGCGCGTTTTACAGGAGGAGCGGCAGCGCCTGGGCATCAAGGGGGATATCCGCCTGATGGGCTGCGCCTGCGTTGCCAGCCCCATGGTGGTGGGCCTGCTGCGGCCCATGATGCTGATTCCGGAAACGGACCTGAGCCAGGAGGAATTGCGCTTGATCCTGCGCCATGAGCTCACCCACGTGAAGCGGCGCGACCTGTGGGGCAAGGCGCTGATGCTGGGCTGCCTGATCGTCCATTGGTTCAACCCCCTTGTGTACGCCATGGCGCGCGCCATGGCGAGCGATTGCGAAATGAGCTGCGACGCTTCCGTATTGGCCAATGCGGAGATGATCGAACGCAAGCGGTACGGGGAGGCCATTTTGGGGATCGTGCGGCGGCAAAACCAACGGCAGATTGCGCTTTCCACATATTTCTACGAAGGGAAGATCGATATGAAGAAACGGTTCGCCTCCATGCTGGACGCGTCCGTCCGGCCCAAGGGCAAGGTGGTGCTGGCGGTGACGCTGGCGCTGACGTTGCTTTCCGGCAGCGTGCTGGCCATTGACAACGCAGCCCCGGCTTCCACCGGGAGCATAGCCGTCTCCGCCCCGGCGGGTATCCCCGCGGATTGGGACCGGCATCCAACCCCGGCGCTGTTTTCCACCACCCCGAAAATGCACCCGCAAAACTATCAACTCAGCTACGAGCCCCCGGAGCCCACTCCTTACAGCCGCATGCTGACCCGGGGGGAAACCCTGCGGATGTATGACCTGTACTACTTCTATGACCATGACGGCCGCCGGGCCGCCCAGCCCGTCCCGGTGGCAAAGGACGCGGAAAACGGCTTTGCCATTTCCGCCCCCGTGACGGACTTTGCCGCGCTGATCCTCTTGCAGAAGCGCACGGAAAACGTATACGGCCCGGGCCTGTGGGACGCGGCCCAGAACGCCGGGCTCATGCCCTTCCTGCTGTTTCCGGACAGGGAGATGAACGATGAGGAGCTGCTCCAGCTCATCGAGGTGGTGGACGCCTTTGACCTGCTGGCGCCCTATGTGGACCCCTACTTCTTTGGGGATGGCCCCGATATGGTCAACCGCGCCATGAGCCGGACCGAGACGCTGCGCTACTGGGAAGCCCTGGACCGCTGCGAGAAGGACCCCTCCTACCGTCCCGCCGTGGCGCTGACCAACGCGCCCACGGACGGCCTGTACATCAAGGGCTACAACGGCGGCGGAGAAACCGTGTACCACTATCCGGAAAACCGGGAGATGACGGACGAGGAAATCTTGCAAATGGCCTGGGAGATGGCCCAGCGCCGCCTGCGCAACCAGGCGGAGGTGGAGTACCAAGCCAGCATAGAGAAAGAAGACATCCTGGCCGAAGCCATCTTGGCCCAAAGCACTGTGAAGCCCACCATGGGAACGGCCCAGGAGGCCCTGGAAAGTCTGCTTCCCATTCTGGAAGGCACGAACCTAAAGCAGGCCAGAGCGGCGGAGTATGACGCCAAGAACAGGACCTGGAGCCTGTCCTTTGAGGAAAACGTGCCCATTGGCGCGTCCCTGTACGCCTATGATTTCGTGGTTGACGCTTCTACGGGGGATATCCTCCAGGCCAGCCAGAACTACTGGCGCCGGGTCTACCCGCGCAGCTACCTGCTGGGGGAGATGCTGGGGGATGAGCGGGGCGTATACCAGGTTCGGGACGCCAAAGACCCCCATTGGGCGGAGATGGCCTGGGAGTACCTCTCCCAGGGGCAGTACTTCTATACGGGCGCGGAGGTAAAGGAGGTTCGCAGCGATGACAGCATGAACGGTTTTTGCGTGAAGGTGGATTACGCCGACGGCAAGAAGGCGTTCATGTTCCTGGACCCGGTAACGGATGCGCTGACGGGCTATCAGATGATCAGCGACGAGGAATTGAGCACCCTTTGGATAGACTATGTCTGGTGATATGAAAAACGACGGCTGTATGCCAGGGGCTGCCGGTCCTGACGGACTCTTACCGGCAGCCCCTTTCCTTTGCCCGCCAACGGGTCCAGGAAGCCCGGGCGGGCCTGATCTCCTCCAGAGTCTTGCCCTGGTGCTCCCGCAGCCAGGGGTATTTGGCCGTGCCGATCCTTTGGGCAGCGTAAATGCCGTTGTGGCCCGAGGCGTAATAGGAAAGCAGCGCCGCCAGCACGAAGTAGGGCGCGGGCTCAAACCCGAACAGCTCGATCCCCAAGGCCATGGTGGTGAGGGGGATGTTGGCCGCGCTGCCAAAGACGCACACATAGCCCAACGCGGCGATGAGCCCGGACTGGAGCCCGAAAGCCCGGGCCCACAGGCCGCCGGTGGCGGCCCCGATGTCGAACAGAGGGGTCGCTTCGCCCCCTTGAAAGCCCGCTCCCAAGGAGAGGACCGTCAGGAGGAATTTGGCGAGGGGGTCATACCAGGCCGCCTCTCCCTGGAAGCCTGCGTCAATCATCCAGGTGCTCAGGCCGTCGTATTGGAAGGGATGAAAAAGCACGATGGCGGCCAGCAGCAGGAGAGCGGAAAGGACCGCGCGGGCACCAGCGCGCGGAATCCTTTTTTGGTAAAACCCCTTCACCTGATGGACGGCGATGGAAAAGCCCTTGCCAATGAGCCCGAAGGAGAGGGAAGCCAGGATTACCGCCAAAAGCAGCGTGACGCTGACAGGGGGCATAGCGCCGACACCATGGCGCTGGTGCGCCGCCCCCAGCCACTTGGCAACCGCGTCGGCTGAAAAGGAAGCCGCAAAACAGCCCAGCATGCCGTCCTTGCGGAAGGAGCCGATTTCAGACAATTCCATGCCAAAAAACGCCCCGGCAAAGGGGGTGCCAAACACGGCGCCAAAGCCCGCGCTGACGCCGGAGAGAACCAGGAGGCGCTTTTGCCTTTCGCCCAAGTGAAAGCGCTTTGCCAGCCAATGGCTGACGGCTCCCCCCAGCTGCACCGCCGTTCCCTCCCGGCCCACGGAGGCCCCGAACAGATGGGATAAAACCGTAAAACCCAGCGCCAGGGGGACCATTTGTGGCGGAACCTCCGAAGCGTTATGGAGGCTGTCGATGATCAGGTTGTTTCCCCTGTGGCTGCCCCGGCCCCAGTGGCGGTAGCAAAAGGCCGTTGCCAGGGCGAGGAGGGGCAGCCCCAGGGCGATCAGGGGGAAGGTTCCATGAACCTTGGTGACAAGGGAAAGCAAAAAGAGAAAGAGAGCCGTTATGCCCCCTATTACGATGCTTTCCAGAAGCAGCGGCAGATAAAAGCGCAGCGTTTCTTTGATGGCGTCTTTCCTCATGGTATGGTATCCCTCCGCCCGGCATTTTCATGAACCCAGAAAAAAGCTGATCACCCTGCGAAAACGCAGAAGTCATCAGCTTTTCAAAGCGGTTTTAACGCCGGTATTCACCGGCCGTCAGGGGAGCACTTCTTTCCCCTTACGTGGGATCATACCACAGAACCTTTTTCAGGTCAAGGCGGGGATTACTCCGCCGCTTCCTCGGCTTCTTCGGCCCCTTCTTCCATGAACTGGATGCTCACCAGCAGTTCGGCGGCAGCCTTGATCTCGTCCTCGGTCAGCGCCACGCCATCGGTCTTAACGGCGGCCACGTCGCAGACCCAGCCGTTCAGCACGGAAATATAGTGCAGCTGGGTGCCGTCGCCGCTGGAGGCCAGAAGCAGGGGGTAATCATAGTCGGTAACCTGTCCAAATTGGGGGTTTTCCAGAACGGCGGCAAGCTGCTGGCCCATCTGTTCCCCTTCTTCCGTGGTCAGGTCTTCCATCCAGCGGCCTTCAAAGGCTTCCTCGTAGCTCAGGGCGTACACATAGATCAGGGCGGGGTTGTCGTCCACGGTGATCTTCAGGGCAAAAGCGTTCTCATTGGATTGATCCTCGCCGGTCATTCCGTCGGGCACTTCGATGGTGACGCCGGCTTCTTCCAGCGTAAAGGGCACGGCCAGGGCAACGGACGCCATCGACAGGGCCAAAAGCAGGGAGAGGGCCACCAAAACCAGTCTTTTCATCATAATATAACCTCCTTGTTAAAGTATAGTTTATTTTACCATGGGCAGGTATGCAAATAAAGCGCATCTCAGGATGCGCAAAATGGGCTTGACAAATTCAGGCGGATGTGCTTAGGCTGTGCCGCATCCGAAGGATCACCGAGGAATGGAAGACATCGCCCTGGGGCTCGAAATACGCCTGGCCGCCGTTTTTTTCCGCCACCCTCTCCAAGGAGGCCAGACCGATGCCCGCCCCCTCGCGCTTGCGGGAGAGGTATTCCTTCCCTTGCCTAAGCAAAGCGCCGTCAAAGGAATTGTCCATGGTAATGGTCAGATAGTCGCCCTGCACCAAGGCGCGCAGCGTGATAAAGCGCGGGCCCGCCCCTTGCCGCTTGCAAGCCTCGATGGCGTTTTCCATCAGGTTGCCGATAACCACGCAAAGCTCCCCGTCCTGCACTTGCCCCGCGTCGCTGGGGATATCCAGCCGCAGGGACAGGGAGATGCCCTCACTTTGGGCGAGGCCCGCGTAGTGCTGAGCCACGGCGCTTACCGGAAAGTTGTCGCACAGGGGCTGGTCGTAGTTGGTGGGGATGCTGTGGGCGATCTCGTCGCAGTACTGTTTCGCCCCCTGGATATCGCCGTTTCCCAAATACCCCCGCAAAGCGGCGATCTGGTGGCGCAGGTCATGCCGGGCCCGCCGGGTGGCCTCAATGCCGGAGGCGAGCCGCTCGTAGTGCGTATCCTGCATTTCCAGCATCTTTTCCAGGCAAAGCATGTTGGCCTCCAGCAAGGTGCGCTCCCGGATGGTTTCAAAGGTTTTGGCGATGAGGGTGTATACCAGCACGGAAAACGCCAGCAGCAAGGAGGCGAAGATCAGGTGCCGGGGGGTGACAAACACCTCTTTGTTCAGCTGGGAGTAGGTCATGGACAGGGCGAAGAGGGTCAGGGGCAGGAGCCACAAAAAGCGCCAGAGCCTGCTTTGGTTCAGCATCAGCGTGCGCAAGGACCGGGTGACAAAAAGATACATGGGCGCAAAGGCCAGAACCAGCAGCGCCAAATGGATGAGGTTGAAGGTGAGCCCAAAGGAGGCCTCGTCGTTGGGGGAAAAGGTTCCCTCTATAAAGGCCACCAAGGAGAGCAGCACGTCCGCGAAGAGCTTGATGAACAGGCCCATGAACAGCAGCTTGAAAACCTCCACCCGGACAGTGAGAAAGAAGAAAAGCAGGTACAGGGCCAGAAAAAAGAGCTCGTGGGGAATCTGGATGGAGCGGTAGTTGGGGTAAAACTGCATCCATAGCAAAATGGAGGTGGCGTGGGCCAGGGTCATGGCCACCATCCGCAGGAGGGCCCGGCCCTTGGATACCCGCAGGTAGTCCAACACCCCGGCCAGGGCCAGCGTAAAGTATGGAAAGTCGTTCAGAAAGATGCCAAAGGCCCGGATGAGGTTATCCTTCATGATCGATCCCCCTTGTTTTTGCCGCCAGAAAGCGGGCCAAAGCAGCCGCCATCTTCTTTTCATCTTTTCCGCGGATGTAAACCCGGTCGCCGTTGGTCATGAGAAAGTCCCGGTCCATCCCCTGGACATGGGCCAAATTGACAATGAAGCTGCGGTGGCACCTGAGGAAGTTTGGGGAGGGCAGCAACGCGGCCAGGCTTTCGATACCCAAAGGAGTCTGCACCTTTTCCTTCTCCAGGTGCAGGATGCAGGAATGGCCCAAAACCTCTATATAATAAATATCCTCCAGAAACAGCTCCACCGTGCCCTGCTTGGTGGGCAAAGCGCGAAGCTTTAAGCTCTGCCGCAGCCCCCAGGCCAGGTCCAGGGCAGCCTTCACCGCGCCGGGCTCAAAGGGCTTTTCGATATACTTCAAAGCCTCCAGCTGGTACGCTTCCCGGGTGTGATCCCCGCTGGAGGTGACAAACACGATGGTCGTCCGGGGGTCCGCCGCCCGGATGGCCCGGGCGGTGTCCATGCCGCTTTGCCCCGGCATGTAAATATCCAGAAAAACGATGTCGTAAAGCCCCTTTGCAAAGCGGCCCGTCAGGGCCGGGCCATCCGGGAACGAATCGGTTTGGGCAAGGTGCCCGCTGCTTTCAATGGCACGCAAGAGGCAGTCCAGGTCCGCCGGGTTGTCTTCACAGACCGCAATTCTCATTGGCATATTGATCACGATCCTCCCGCCGTGAGGATGGGTTTTGATTCCATATCACAAGAAAACCATAAATTACCCCATCCGTCAAGTGTTGCCAGAAAGGAAGGGGAGGAAAAGGTAGGGGTGTATCATGAATGAAGCGGAGAGAAGTAGTGGGGTTTACTAATTCTTCTGCCTTTCGGTTTATGAGATGCTATTTTACATAATAAGAGGAAAGTTCCGTAGTTTGTGAACCGGATTCAAAACAGGTCTGCTCACATTTCTAAGTCGCAGCAACTATCTTTAGTGATACTTTCATGCCCACAGGGGGTTCCAGGGCACCGCCAGCGAGTGTGGGCCCGGTGGGCCCTGCCGCGAAGCGGCAAGCGAGCGAGAGGTGGGGTCTGAGGCGAGCGGCCAAACGGGAGTGAAGGCCGCGACGACCGAAGGGCCGGAAGTGCCCCTGGCCGCTCCCGGGGGAAAGGGGTTGTTAGGGGGCCTTGGGGGGAGATATCGGAAATCCCCCCGGCCCCTAACGTATTCGTTTCCTTAAAATAACTAAGGAAAGAAAGTATCCTAGGCGTTATGGAAAAAGCCCCAAACCCCTTCCCAACAAAAAAGCTCTCTCTCCCATAAGACAATCCAACATCAAACATCCCCTCCCCAAACGCGCGCTGAGAACGTCTTGTCACAGGGAAGCGCTTGTGATATGCTACCCATGTATCAATCTGTACGGCAGTCACAATTCCAACGGGTGGGGGGCTGGCAGGTGAAAACCGCGTGGCGGAAGTACCGTGGAGCGTGGGGATGGATCGCGCTGTTCAGCCTGCTGGTGACGGCGGCCGTGGGGATTTATGCCCACTTTTATCAGTCCGGCCTGTATGAATCAAAGGTAGGCCTTTATATTCTTCCCGGCGGGGTCGGCACGGGGGAAGCCTACGACCCCGCCGTCAGCGAAATGATCGCCCGGGATTGTGAAGCGCTGCTTCAAAATCCGGTGATCCTTCAAAGGACGGAGGCAAAGCTCACCCCCTTGCTGCTGGAGGGCATGAAGCTGGCGGTGGAGGGGGAGAAGGGGACCCACGTGGTATGGCTGAAGGTTTCCGGGGCGGACCCGGTGCTGTGCCAAACGGCGGCCATGGCCTTGGGCGCGGTGTTTGTGGATCATCTGTCCGCGGCGACTCCCCACCAGGTGTCCGTGGCTACGGGGGCCAACGAACCCCAGGAGCCGGTGGGGCCAAACCGGGCGCTGATCCTTCTGACCGCTTTTGCCGCTTGCTTTGCGGCTTTTTCCCTGGCGTTTTTCCTGTTTGCTCCCAAGGCGGAGACCTTGGGCCTGGAGGATGCCCGGGCCGGGAACCTGGGGCTTGCGGTGCTGGGGGCCATCCCCGACTACCGGAGGGACCTGTCCCGGTTTTTCCGGAAAAAGGGGGAGGAAGGCCGGATCTTATCCCAGTGGGTGGACCCCGCCTGCCTGGAGGAGGTCAAAGCCCTGTCCTTGGCGCTGGCCGGAGGCGGGGACCAGCCATGGCATTCGGTGGCGCTGGCCTCTGTGGGAGCGGACGAGGGGAAGAGCGGCCTGGCGGTGCTTCTGGCTGCGGCGCTATGCAGTCAGGGAAAGCGCGTCCTGCTGGTGGACATGGATTGTTATTGCCCGACCTTGGGCCGGCTGCTGGGGGTTCAAGGGCGGCGGGACCTGCTGGACCACCTGGCGGGAAAAGCGGGATTGCAGGAGGTGCTGACGCCTACGGCGTTGCGGAACCTGTTTTTCATCGACAACCTCCACCCGGATTCCTGCCCCTGGCAGGTTGTGCACTCCCAAGCCTTTGAAGCCTTTTTGGACCGCATGGGGCAGGAGTTTGACCACGTGCTGGTGGATACGCCGCCCCTTGGCCTCTTTGCCGACGCGGGAGCCTTGGGAAGCGTACTGGAAGGGACGCTGCTGGTGGCGGCGGATCACAGGCTGACCCCCATGCAGTTCCAAGAGGCCCGGGAGAGGCTTTCCCAGGCTCATAACCGGCTGCTGGGCCTTGTATTCACCTTCGTGCCCCGGAAGGGGCTGGGCCGCAAGCGTCCCAAGCCAGCCCAACGCCCAGGGGCAAAGGCCGCCGCGCGGGCCTGAGGCCCAGATTCCCGGGCGGCCGCGCCCTGTCCACACACAGGAGAGAAAAGGAGAATTTCCAATGGATTTGTTGAAGACGATCCTCATTTACATGTCCATGATCTTTGTATCCTCCGTGCAAACGGCCCCGGATGCGTCCACGCTGCCTTTGGAGACTGCCGCCTTGCCGCCCGCCGCCACCGCTGTTGTGCAGCAGGCGGCTACGCCTTCCCCCGCGCCTACGCCCTCTCCCACCCCTGTGCCCACCCCGGACATCACCCCCAATAATGAGTACAAAACCATTCGGGTGGGGGATAAGGGCGATGCGGTGAGGACCCTCCAGCGCCGTCTGGCGGAGTTGGGGTATTATACGGGGGATGTGGACGGCGTCTACGGCAACCAGACCCGCCGCGCCGTGGAGCGCTTCCAGTATTATCACGGCCTGAGCGCGGACGGCATCGCCGGAAAGCGGACTTTGACGGTGCTGTATGAAAGCAAGGATATTGTGTTTGCGCCGGTGGATGTCACGCCGACCCCGCCTCCCGGAACAACCGCCAGGCCGGGCACGCCGGAAACCACAGGCTCGCCCACGGCGGCCCGCACCGCCGTACCCGGGGCTACCACCCCCGCGCCCACCTATGTGCCCACCGGCACGCCTGCCGGCGGGGCCACGGAGGCGCCTACCTTTGTTCCCACGGCGACAGCCTCCGCCTCTGGGACGGCCCCGGCGGACAGCCCTGCGCTCCCCTTTGCGCCGGAGGCCACGGATAGCCAGGAGCCTACCCAGACGCCGCCTCCCCCGGAAGGGAGCGAGGGCGCTGCCGACAGCTCCGCCGCCCCGGAGACGGACGGCACAGCCGCCCCTTCCCCTGAGGCGGAAAGCACTCCCGGCCTTGAGGACCAGCCTCCCGCCGCCATGGAAGGGTACTCCTTCCTGCTGGAAGGCAAGGCGGAGCCTGTGATGACCCTTCCCGTCGCGGGGATTGATCCCGTGGTTTTGCCCCCCCTGGGAGACGCCCAGGGCGCGGTGATGGCTCCGGTGCTGAGAATCCTGCAGGACGCGGGCATATGGGTGATCCCCCAGGAGAATGCGGGGCGCTCGGAATATGCCTTCGCCGTGGGCGAGGATGTGTATCAGGTCTCCTTTGACATCGACCAACAAGGAAATCCCATCGGGCTGGTGATTTTGAAGAACAATACGCCCCAGCTGATGGATCGCCGGGTGGCCGTGCTGGAGGATGGAATCCTTTACCTCTACCTTGGGGACGTGGAAAAAATAACGGGAATCACCTTCACCCTGGACGAGGAGACCAAGGTATATACCGTCACCATGCCGGGTGATTCGTAAGGAGGGCTTTTGGGAGGCGCATCCATTTTCTGTGGGATTCGCCATGTTTTGCTGTGCTATAAGCCTTGACATACAAGCATTTGCGGATATAATAGACCGTAAGCGTGCTTCGCTATGTTGCCTGATGTGCTTGAGTTGCGCAGGCTGAGGGTGGGAGGAGAAACAACGATGACCATACAAATGACAAGGACCACAAACCCCAAAGCAAAGCCTGAGGATGAGAGCAAATTAGGATTTGGCAAGCTTTTTACGGACCATATGCTGATGATCGAGTATGACGAGGGACAGGGCTGGCACGACGCCCGGGTGGTTCCCTACGGCCCCCTTTCCCTGGACCCGGCTTGCTCTGTGCTTCACTATGGACAGGAGATTTTCGAGGGCTTAAAATGCTACCGCTCCGCTGACGGGGGACATCAGCTTTTCCGGCCCAGGGATAATTTTGAACGCATGAACCGCTCCGCCCAGCGCATGGGCATGGCTGCCATTGATATGGAGCTGTGCATGGAAGGGCTTTTGGCGCTGCTGTCCTTGGACAAGGACTGGACGCCTCACAGCGAGGGCACTTCCCTGTACATCCGGCCCACCATGATCGCCACGGACCCCTTTTTGGGGGTGTCCGCCTCCAGCAAGTACCTGTTCTACATCATCCTCTCTCCCTCCGGGGCGTATTACGCCAGCGGCCTGGCCCCGGTGGGCATTTATGTGGAGCATCAGCTGGTACGGGCTGTGCGGGGCGGCGTCGGCTTTGCCAAGACCGGCGGCAACTATGCCGCCAGCATTGTGGCCGGGGTGGAGGCCAAGCACAGGGGATACGCCCAGGTGCTCTGGCTGGACGGGGTTCACCAGCGCTACATCGAGGAAGTGGGCGCTATGAACATGATGTTCGTCTATGAGGGGAAGGAAATCGTCACCCCGGCGCTGAACGGCAGCATTTTGCCCGGCATCACCCGGGACAGCGTGATGAAGCTGGCCCAGGAGATGGGCATGAAGGTGGTGGAGCGCCAGATGGCCATTGATGAAGTCATCGCCGACATCAAGGCCGGAAAGGTCACCGAGGCCTTCGGCACCGGTACCGCCGCCGTGGTATCCCCTGTGGACAAGATTTGCTTCCGGGATGAGGAAGTGCGGCTGGGGAGCGGCCAGGTGGGCGAGATCACCCTGAAGCTCTACAACCGGCTCACGGATATCCAGCTGGGCAAGATCGAGGATCCCATGGGCTGGATCGTCAAGGTATAAGGGGAGAAACCCCTCCCTATTGATTTCATTGCAAAGGAGGTCGCCGTATGCTCAGAGAAGTCACAACCCATTCCGACTGGGGAGAAAAGACCATGAGCATGATGCGGGAAAAGCAATTCGAAGCATGCGAGCGACGCTTATCCGCACACCCCGGCTTAAGTCTGTTCTGCCCCCAGATTACGGACCTGGAGGTTCAGGAGCTGATGGAAGGCTCCTACTACCGGCATGAGATGGGGCAAACCCTTGTGACTGTTGAAGGATTGCGCCAGGAGGTGCTCAGGCAGCTCCCCAGGGAGGCGCTGTGCCTCTCCCAGGGGGAAAGCCAGCTGGTGGAACGGCTGCTCATCGCCGACGGCTCCATCGCCCTCACCGAGTGGGACGATATCGGCGCGGCGGAGGCTTTGGTCTCCCGGCTGTGGTGTTCCTTCCGCATGACGGAGGAGGACTGGATGCTGGAATTGCCCAAGGCGCTCCATGAGCCGATTCTGGTGGCGATGAACAGCGCCGAATACGCCCAGGTCAAGGAGCTGCTCTTCCGCTATGACGCCATGATGATGGGGCTGTTGTACATCGCGGGATTTCTGCACTGCGCCCAGCCTATCCAGACCTTTACCCGGGATGTGATAGGACATTCGGACCGGCTTTCGGAGAATCTGGCCCGGCGGTATCTGAAATCCTCCTTCGAGTACATGACCGACAGCAGCAACCAGATGATTTTGCTGCATCCCGGCCTGGCGGATCCCTACCGGCTGATCGCGGCGGTGAACAGCGATGAGCTCTTCACCCTGGAGCTGTCCCAGGAAATGATGGCAGGCGGAATGAACGGCCTGTTCCCGGAGGAGGAACCGCTCCATGAGGCCATGTGCGGCGCTCTGGAGGGTTCCCTGAGGCCGGAGTATGACGTGGCGGAAGCCACGGAAGATTTGCGCATGCTGGCCAAGCAGGGCGTGAGCCTGGAGGAGATGGAGGCCGTGATGGCTTCCATGCTCTGCGTGGTTCCCACCCCGGACATGAAGCGGGCGCTGGAGCAGCTGCACCAATGCACGCCCCACTGGATTGGGCTCAGGGCGGATTTGCAGCACTGAGCGGGCCCGCCGAAAGGGACCCATTGTGAATTTGTATACGTTTGTGGTGCCGCCTGAAATTGGCGACGTAAAGCTATACGCGCTGGCGAGGCGGATGCTGCCCCGGCTTCCCGAGTACGCCATCAAAGAGGCCTTTGCCCAAAAAGATGTAAAAATGAACGGTATACGCGTTCCCAAAGACGCCAAGGCGCTGCCCGGCGCGCAGGTGGCCTTGTACTCCCGCCATCACCAGGAGGAGAGGGAGGTTCCCATCCTCTTTCAGGACGGCCGTGTGATGGTGGTGCGAAAGCCCGCGGGCGTCAGCTGCGAGGCGGACGCCAAGGGCGGCAGAACCATCGCCGCCCTTGTGCGGGATACGATGCTCAGCGGCGATCCCCATGCCCCCATGCCGCTCCTGTGCCATCGGCTGGACAACCAGACCGACGGACTGCTGCTGCTGGCCAAGGACGGGGAGACCCAGGCGCAGCTGATGGACGCCTTCAAGCACCGGCGCATTCACAAGGCATACATCTGCCTGGTGAAGGGCGTTCCCATCCCCGCCCACAGGGTGTTGGAGCAGTACCTGCTCAAGGACAGCGCCAGAGGCAAGGTCCGGGTGGTGGGGGAGGCAAGGCAAGGCGCGCAGCCCATCAAAACGGAGTACCGGGTGCTGGAGCCGGGGGATGTTTCCCGGCTGGAGGTTACGCTCCACACCGGGCGCACCCATCAGATCCGGGCCCAGCTGGCCGCCATCGGCCACCCCATCCTGGGGGACGATGTGTATGGGGACAGGGCGTTGAACAAGGCCCAAAGGGCCAAGGGACTCATGCTCTGCGCCGCGAAGCTTTCCTTTGTGCTGCAAGGGCCGCTGGCCTATCTGAATGACTTATCCTTTCAAGTCGAACCGCTGTTTTAGGAGAAGGTATGAATACAAAGGAAATTAAGCTGATTGCCATGGATATGGACGGGACGCTTTTGAATGAAGACAAAGAAATCTCCGGGGAAAGCCGGGCGGCGCTCCATGAGGCGGTGGACAAGGGAATCTCCATCGCCATTTGCAGCGGCCGCTCCAGCGGGGATAACAGCATCTTTGCCTCCCAGGCGGGGCTGGATAAGTGCTATATCCTGGCTTACAACGGCGCTTATTGCCTGGAATCGCCCCATGGAAAGCCCTATGCCCGGCATATTATGCCAAAGCAGGCGGCCTTGGCGGCCCTGGCGGTTTTGAAGGAGTATGACGTAAGCTACGCCTGCTTTCTGGCCGACCGGATCGTAGCGGTGGAGAACGGGTTGTGGCCCAAGGACAAGGGCTGGGTAGCGCACGCGGGAAAGCCGGGAGCCCCAAGGATTCAGCAGGGCTTGCCGGAGGTGGAGCGACTTCAGGGGGAAGGCATCCATAAAATCGTCTATATCGAGCGCCATGAGGAAAGGCGCATAGAGGAGATCCGCCAAAGGCTTTTGCCCATACAGGGCATGGATGTCACCTCCTCCTGGGCCAACAACCTGGAGCTGATCCCCAGCGGTGTGAACAAGGGAACCGCCGTGAGGGAGCTGGCGCAAAGGCTGGGGCTGTCCCCGGAGAATGTGATGGCCATCGGGGATTATGACAATGACATCCCCATGCTCCGCTACGCCGGATGGGGCATCGCCATGGGCAACGCCTCGGAAGCGGTGAAAAAGGCCGCCCCGTACGCGACCGCCGCCAACGCACAGGAGGGAGTGGCCCAAGCCATTCGGCAGTACGCCTTGTAACGCTTTCTCTCTTTCGTTTTCACTTTTGCCTTTACAACCGCACATAGAAGATAAGCCTGGGCCATGCTTGATGAATGGCCCATATGGAGGAGCAAGCCATGAAAAAAGGGTTTCGGGCGTTGCTGGCGCTGGTTCGGGAGAACTGGGCGCTGTATGTGAGCGCCATCTTTGCGACATTTATTACGGTATTGGTGGGCTTTGCCATTCCCCTGGTGCTTTCGGAGACCGTGGATGTGGTGCTGTCGGATTTGCCCAGCTCCATGCCCCAGTGGGTCAAAGCGCCCTTTGCGGCCCTGGGGGGCCGGGTGTTTCTGCGCCAAAACTACTGGCTGGTAGCCCTGGGCGTGGTGCTGCTCAACCTCATCAGCGGCTTGTTTTCCTATGTCAAGGAGCGCAACACCGCCGTGGCGGGGGAGAACATCGCCAAGAACCTGCGGGAGAGGATCTACCGCAAGCTCAGCTATCTGCCCTTCGCCTTCCACGCCAAGGCGGAAACCGGGGATCTGATTCAGCGCAGCACCAGCGACGTGGACATGGTGCGCCGCTTCCTCTCCACCCAGCTGGTGGAGGCCTTCCGTTCCATCGCCATGACCGCCATCGCCTTTGCCGTTCTCTTTGGGCGGGACGCGGAAACCGCGCTGTACAGCGTAATGCTGATTCCGGCCATGTTTACCGCCTCCTTCGTGTTCTTTAAGAAGATCACCAAGAACTTTCAGCTCAGCGACGCCAGCGAGGGCAAGATGAGCGCCGTTTTGCAGGAGAACCTCACCGGGGTGCGGGTGGTGCGGGCCTTTGGCATGCAGCAAAAGGAAGTGGAGAAGTTTGACGCCGCCAGCCTGGATTTTAAGCAAAAAACCTACCGGCTGCTGAAAAACCTGGCGGTGTACTGGGGCAGCGCGGATTTCCTCACCATGACCCAGATCATGATTACGCTGCTGGTATGCGTGCACAAGGCCATCCAGGGAGAGATGACGGTGGGCACCCTGATCGTGTTTACCAGCTATATCTCCATGTTGGTCTATCCCATCCGGCAGCTGGGCCGGATTTTAAGCGACGCGGGCAAGAGCATGGTGGCTTTGGGCCGCATCAACGATATCCTCCACGAGAGCGCGGAGGAAGAGGAGGAGGGGGCCCTGACCCCGCCCCTGGACCGGGATATCGTGTTTGACCATGTGTCCTTTGGCTATGACCCGGAGCACCCCGTGCTGAACGATCTGTGCCTCACCATCCCCGCGGGCAGGACCGTGGCCCTTTTGGGCAATACCGGCAGCGGCAAGAGCTCGTTGGTGCACCTGCTCCAGCGCCTCTACACCCCCAGCGCCGGGATGATCACCATCGGCGGGGTGGACATCCAGAGGATTGACCGGAAGTACCTGCGCTCCCACGTGGGGCTGATGCTCCAGGAGCCCTTCCTGTACGGGCGCACCATTATGGGCAACCTGGCCATTGCCGTGCCGGGAGCGCCGGAAAACCAGGTGAAGAACATGAGCCGGGTCGCCATGGCCGACGGCTTCATCAGCGAGTTTGAAAAGGGGTACGATACCCTGATTGGCGAGAGGGGCATCACCCTCTCCGGCGGCCAGCGCCAGCGCATCGCCATCGCCCGGACCTTGCTCAAGGACAACGATATCCTGATCTTCGACGACTCCCTCTCCGCCGTGGACATGCAGACGGACCAGCGGATCCGCCGGCAGCTTCGTGAGCAAAAGCAAGGCGTTACCACCATCATCATCAGCCACCGGGTCAACACCCTTAGCGAGGCGGATTTGATTCTGGTGCTGGAGAAGGGTAAGCTCTCCGACCAGGGAACCCACGAGGAGCTGATCTCCAGGCCGGGGCTGTACCAGCAGATTTTTGCCATCCAGACCGCCCTGGAGGACGACATTCAAAAGAGCCGAGAGGCTGTGGCAAAGGAGGAATCCTAATGCAGGCCCATGAAGAAATCGACTATTCCAAGAAATTGGATTTATCCCTATGGAAGCGGCTGCTGAAAATCGCCAAGCCCTACCACAAGCACCTATGGTGGATCATGATCACCATGGCGATTTGCGCGGTATGCGACGTGATTTTCCCCCTGCTGACGGGCTATGCCATCGACCATTTCATCGCCAACCAGACGGCGGAGGGCCTGGGCGGATTTATCGCGCTGTACGTGGGCGTGCTGCTGGTGCAAGTGGCCAGCATCTACACCTTTTTGCTGCTTTCCGGCAAAACTGAGGTGGGGGTGTGCTACACCATCCGCAGCCTGGGCTTTAAGAAGCTCCAGGAGCTGCCCTTTTCCTACTATGACCGCATGCCCGTGGGGTATCTGCTCAGCCGCATGACCACCGACACCCAGCGCCTGGCGGACACCATCGGCTGGTCGCTGCTGGACTTGGTATGGGGCCTGATCTTCACGGTGATGTGCTCCATCCAGATGTTCATTCTGCGCTGGCAGCTGGCGGCGGTCATCGTGCTGGTGCTGCCGCCCCTGGCCGTGATCAGCGTGTATTTCCAGCGCAAAATCCTGGCGGCCTACCGGGAGGTGCGCAAGACCAACAGCAAAATCACCAGCGCCTTGAACGAAGGCATCATGGGTGCCAGGACCACCAAGACGCTGGTGCGGGAGGAGGCCAACTTCGGGGAGTTTCAGGAGCTCACCACCCGGATGAAGAAATATGCCGTGCGCTCCGCCACCCTGTCGGCCATCTTCCTCCCCATCGTGGTATCCTTGGGCTCTTTGGCCACGGCCTACGCCATCTACAAGGGCGGCCTGGAGGTGATGGCCGTGCCCCAGGTGATCACCCTGGGAACCTTGCAGGTGTTTGTGAACTATACCATCCAGTTCTTCCAGCCCGTGCGGGAAATCGCCCGGATCTTCGCGGAGCTGCAAAGCTCCCAGGCCGCGGCGGAGCGGGTGCTGACCTTGCTCTCCACCGAGCCGGACATCCAGGACGCCGAGAAGGTGGTGGCCCTGTACGGGGACAACTTCCACCCCAACAGGGAGAACTGGCCCGAGCTGGTGGGGGACATCCGCTTTGAGGATGTGAGCTTTCAGTACACAGACGGGGAAAAGGTGCTGGAGCGCTTCAACCTCCATGTAAAGGCCGGAGAGAGCATCGCTTTGGTGGGGGAAACCGGCAGCGGCAAAAGCACCATTGTCAATTTGCTGTGCCGCTTCTACGAGCCCACCCAGGGCCGGATTTTGATCGACGGGGTGGATTACCGGGAGCGCAGCTTGCTCTGGCTGGAAAGCCACCTGGGCTATGTGCTCCAGCAGCCCCATATGTTCAGCGGCGCCATCCGGGATAACATCCGCTATGGCAAGCCGGAGGCCACGGAGGAAGAGGTGGTCCGGGCCGCGAAGCTGGCTAACGCGCATTCCTTTATCACCAAGCTGCCCAAGGGGTATGATACCCCGGTGGGCGAGGGCGGCAGCTTGCTCTCCTCCGGGGAGAAGCAGCTGGTTTCCTTTGCCAGGGCCATTCTGGTGGACCCGGCCCTCTTCATCCTGGACGAGGCCACCTCCTCCGTGGATACCCATTCCGAGGCGCTGATCCAGCAGGCCATCACCGGCATTCTCAAGGACAGAACCAGCTTTATGGTGGCCCACCGGCTGTCCACGGTGCGCAAGGCAGACCGGATTTTGGTGATCGATAATGGCAGAATCATCGAGGAAGGCAGCCATGACCAACTGATCGTAAAGCAGGGGTACTACTACCAGCTCTACACCAGCCAGTTCCAGGACGAACAGGGCCAGGCGGTGCTGCGGGGCGAGGCGGAGGTCCACTGACGCCAAGTGTCCAGGCCCGGGCGTTTTGCCCGGGCCTGGAGCGCGGAAAGAGAAACGGCGATGATACAATCCAAAATCCTGCCCCTTTCCATCACCATGGAATTTGGGGGCGTTAAGAACACAATCCACCCTACGCTGCTGTGGGACGAGGGGAATATCGTGCTCATCGACAGCGGCTTTATGGGGTCCCTTCCCCTGCTGGAAGCGGAATTGCGGGGCCACGGGCTGGCCCTTGCGCAAATCACCGGGCTTGTGCTGACCCATCACGATCATGACCACATGGGGGCGGCCGCGGCCCTGAAAAGGGCAAATCCCGGGCTGGCGATCTACGCCTCCAGGGAGGAGGCCCCGTTTCTCTCCGCCAAGGAAAAGCCGCCCAGGCTTTGCCAGGCGGAAGAGATGCAAAAGGTTCTTCCCCTTGAACAGAAGGCCTTTGGGGAAGCGTTCTGCGGCATGCTGCGCCGCCTGGAGCCGGTGGAGGCAGATTGTTTGCTCCAGGACGGGGAATCCTTGGACTGGTGCGGGGGCTGCCGGGTCATTGCCACCCCCGGCCACACGCCCGGGCATATCTCCCTGTTGGTGGAGAAGGAATCGATCCTTATCACCGGGGATGCCATGGCCCTGGAGGAAGGCGTGCCCGTGATCGCAAACCCCCAATTCACCTTGGACATGGATCAGGCGGTGAAATCCATGGAGAAGCTGCTGTCCATGAAGGCCAAAGCGTATTTTTGCTACCACGGAGGGGTATACGCTCCGGGGGAGTGAATCCCAGGCGCAGCTGAAGGGGGTGGGAGCCGCCCGCCTGCTTGCAAGGGGAACCCGAGGAGGGAATCAGCCATGGAATTTGGACCGGACCCCGGCAGCCTTTACCCCAACGAGAGAATCAAAAGCCTGTGCTATATTCAAAATGCCATCACCCGGCCCAATATTCTGGTGGGAGACTACACCTATTACGACGACAGCGGCAGCCCGGAGCGCTTCCAGGAGCATGTGACCCATCATTACGAGTTTCTGGGGGACAAGCTCATCATCGGAAAGTTCTGCGCCATTGCCAAGGGCATTGAGTTTATCATGAACGGCGCGAACCACCGGATGAACAGCGTCACCACCTATCCCTTCAACATCATGGGCCATGGATGGGAGAAGGCTACCCCGGCGCTGGAGGATTTGCCCTTCAAGGGGGATACCGTCGTGGGAAACGATGTATGGATCGGGCAGAACGTCACCGTGATGCCGGGGGTGCACATCGGGGACGGGGCGATCATCGCCGCCCATTGCGTCGTCACGAAGGATGTGCCGCCTTACCATATCGTGGGCGGCAATCCCGCCAAGGTGATCCGCAAGCGGTTTGAGGACGGCCTGATCCGGTATTTGCTGGAACTCAAATGGTGGGACTGGCCTGCCCCCAAAATCTTTGAAAACCTGGACGCGCTGTGCAGCGGCGACCTGGAGAAAATCAGAGAGATATCCTAGGCTCCGCGGCCAAAGGCGGGGGATCGAGGAGGCGGTTTGGACACAATACGGGAGTATACCGCCAAGGGGTGCCCCAAGGCCGTCCTTCTGCCCGGCCTTGCCGCGGACGGCGGCGTTCCCCCGGAACAGGCGGCCCCTTGGCCGGAGCGGACCGGATACGAATGATTGTGGTTGCATTTCGGCGGAATCGTTGATACAATTTTTGGGGGAAAACATTTTTTACAAGACAGAGAGGGGCGGGTGAGCGGAGGATGTGGAAATGTCCTGCTTGCGGACGGCAATTCAAGACGGTGAACCAAGCCCATCATTGCGGCGAAGCGCCCCAGGTGATTGACGCCTATATCGCCCAGCAACCCGAGAGCGTTCAGCCGCTTTTGCGCCAGGTGCGGGATACGCTTCGGGCCGCCCTGCCCCAGGCCCAGGAGCGGATCTCCTGGCGCATGCCCACCTACTGGAACAAGCGCAACATCATCCACTTCGCGGCCTTTCAAAAGCACATCGGCCTGTACCCCGGGGCTGAGGCCATCGTGCATTTCGCGGACCGCTTAGCGCCCTTTCAGACCAGCAAAGGGGCCGTGCAGCTGCCCTATCACAAACCCCTTCCCCTGGAGCTCATTGCCGAGATCGCAAAGTGGTGCTATGAAACGGGAAACCACCATTGATGGCCCTGGGGAACCCGGAGCGGGACTGACAAAGGGAAGGGAGGCGGCTGGGATGCAGCCCAAGGAAGTATTGCTTGTTTTGACGGACCGCTGGGCGGATTGGGAGGCTAGCTTCGCCATCGCGGAGGTCAATTCCGTCCCGGAGTGCGCCGTAAGGACGATCGCGGTGGACAAAAGCCCCAAGGCGTCCATCGGCGGGATTCGCGCGGGCATCGATTACATGATTTCGGAATACCAGATCACCCCTGACGTGGCAATGGTTATTTTGCCCGGGGGCTTTTCCTGGAAGGAAAGCCGCCATGAGGAAATCGCCGCCTTCCTCCGAAATGCCGAAGGCATGAACATCCCCATCGCCGCCATCTGCGGCGCTACGGTTTTCCTGGGGAAGCATGGTTTTCTGGACCGCCGCAGGCATACGGGGGACAATCTGGAGCGGTTTTTGAAGGAGAAGGGGTATGGCGGCAAGGAGTATTACGTGCCCGCGCAGCTGGTGGCGGACCAGGGCGTGATCACGGCAAACGAAACGGCGGCTGTGGAGTTTGCCAGGGAGATTTTTCGCACCCTTCGGATTGACGCGGAGGATGAAATCGAAAAATGGTACGCCCACTACAAGCATGGGGCCTTCTCCTGAGGGCATGGTGTTTTCACAAGCCGGGCGGCGCGGGCCGATATCCCCAGTAATTTCAAGGCGGCGCGCGGCGCCGGGCGCGATGCGAAGCCAAAGGATCGATTGCAGATTGATTCTTTGGCTTTTTTGCTGTATACTACATAGGCAGACAGGTTTCCAAGGAAGGAGGGGCACTGATGAAACTCATCATTGCGATTGTGCAGGACGAGGATGCTTCCCGCTTGATTGGACAACTGATGAACGACGGGATCGGGGTTACCAAGCTTGCCACCACGGGAGGGTTCCTGCGGGCAGGCAACACGACTTTGCTCCTGGGCGTAGAGGATGACCATATGCAAAAGGCCATGGATATCATCGAGGAAGTCTGCAAAAGCCGTAAGCAAATCGCTCCTTCCCCCGCGTCCATGGTGGGTCTTCCCGGGGTATACTCCCCCTATCCCATGGAGGTTATGGTGGGCGGCGCGACCGTTTTTGTCCTGACGGTGGATCAGTTTATCAAGCTCTAAAGGCTTAGGAAGGACCGCTTATTCATGGATCAAACCGCCTCGCTGCCCGCGTGGATGGACTTTGCAAGCCTTGGCGCAGGTTGCGGGATCGTGCTGGATCAGTTCAGACGCAGGGAAACGGTACATGCCTATTTGCTTACGGGCGCACGGGGCCTTGGCAAGGCGACCTTTGCCAAGGCGCTGGCATGCGCCCTGTTTTGCAGCGCCGGGCAGAAGCCCTGCGGCGTGTGCGAGGGCTGCAAGCAGGTGCTCAAGGGAACCAATCCTGACGTGATCTGGCTGGTTCCCGAGGGGGACAAGCAGATCGGCGTGGAAAGGGTCCGGGAGGTTATCGACGCCATTTCCCAGCATGCCTTTGGCGCGGGATACCGGGTGGTGCTGATAGAGCCGGTGGAGAAGCTGACCCCCCAGGCCCAGAACTGCCTGCTGAAATCCCTGGAGGAGCCGGTGTCCAATGTGGTGTTTTTGCTCATGGCCCACGAGCTCACAGCCTTGCTGGGCACCATTGCCTCCCGGTGCGCCCGGGTGGCGCTGACGCCTTGGCCGGACGAAATCATGCGGGCCGCGCTGGAAAAGCTGGGCTATGGCCCGGAGATGATCCGGCGGGCGCTTCCCCTGGCCGGCGGCAATATCGGACAGGCCCTTCGGCTCCTGGAGGGAAACCAGCGGGACCGGGAGCTGGAAGCCTGGGTGGAAAAGATTCTGTCCGCCTCCGGCGATGGAGAAATAGCCTCCATCAGCACGGGCCTGAAGGACGACCGGGAAGGGGCCCTGGCGCTTTTGGGCGCGCTGGAACAGGCGCTGCATTTGGCCCTTTTGGTGAAAACAGGTCGGCTGGGGCCCGAAGCCCTGGACGCATACCCCAAAACCTGGCGGGAGTCTGTGGCTGCGGCCCCCGTCCAAGGCCTGACCGGGCTGATGCACGGCATTGCCCAGGCCAGAAGGCTCAGGGCCAGCCAGGTGAATTGGCAATCAACCCTCGATCATTTGATGATGCGATTACTGGAGGAGAGAATAAAATGGCGGCAGTTGTCGGCGTAAGGTTTAAGAATGCGGGAAAGCTTTATTATTTTGACCCGGGTCCCCTGTGGCCCATGGCCGGCAGCTTCGTGATCGTGG
This sequence comes from Candidatus Limiplasma sp., assembly GCA_034927815.1. Classification (GTDB taxonomy): domain Bacteria; phylum Bacillota; class Clostridia; order Christensenellales; family Aristaeellaceae; genus Limiplasma. The sequence continues at coordinate 50,936 of JAYFPK010000046.1, read as the reverse complement.
AAACGGCCCGGGGCTTGGAGTACGGGCAGGTGATCACGGGGGTCCGCCAAGTGGAGGACCAGATGATCGCCGCGCCGCTCAAGCGGGTGGTGCGCCTGGCGGACGCCAAGGACGCGGAGCACGTGCTGGAGAACGAGCGCTTTCAGGCGGAGGCCTTCCGGATCTGCCAGCGCAAGATCGAAGAGCATAAGCTGGACATGAAGCTGGTAAGCGTGGAGCAGACCTTTGACAACGCGAAGATTCTGTTTTACTTTACCGCCAATGGCCGGGTGGATTTCCGCTCCCTGGTGAAGGACCTGGCCTCCGTGTTCCGCACCCGCATTGAGCTTCGGCAGATTGGCGTGCGGGATGAAGCGAAGATGATGGGCGGGCTGGGCCCCTGCGGGCGGCCCATTTGCTGCGGTTCCTTTTTGGGGGACTTTCAGCCTGTGTCCATCAAAATGGCCAAGGAGCAGAACCTCTCCTTGAACCCCACCAAGATTTCCGGCGTGTGCGGCAGGCTGATGTGCTGCCTGAAATACGAGCAGGACCACTATGAGCAAACCAGGAGGCGCATGCCCAAGATCGGCAAGGAAGTGGAAACGCCGGACGGCGTGGGCGTGGTGGTGGACATCAACGTTTTGAAGGAAAACCTCACGGTGCGGATTCGCAAGGGGGATTCCTCCGAGCAGAAGACCTTTGCCCTGGAGGATGTGAAATGGAGCCGGCCCGCGCCCCAGGGGGAAGCCGTCCAGCGGGTTCCCCGGGAGGGCCGCCAGGGGCAGCCGCCCCATGCCGCCGGAAGAGGCGCGGTTGCGGCCCGCAGAGCGGAACCCCAGGAGGAGGAATTGGTTGCCGCCGATTTGGAAGCCGGGGGAATGGATGAAATTCCGGAGGATACCGTTGCTTTGGAGCCGGACCGGCGGATAGAGGAAGAGGCGGGGCCGGAGAGCGGCCTGGGGGATTGGCGCCATGCCGTGGAGGAGGCCTTGAACAAGGCGGAAAAGACGGATTCGTGAGCTTGGGGGCTGCGCCGTTTGAATTAGATTCCTGTTTGTGAAAAGAGCTTTTTGTCCTTTGGATGGGTTTGGGACTTTGATGGTGGTATCTAGGATGGTTTCTTCCTTGGTCACAGAAAACGGGTACGTTAGGGGGCCGGGGGGATTTCCGATATCTCTTTCGCCCGCCCCAGGGCTACACCCTGTGGCGGGTACGCGATTCGTTGCCTTCGGCAACTTCGGTCGCTAGTCGGGCCTGAGGCCCTCCCTCATTTCCAAGGCCCCCTAACAACCCCTTTCCCCCCGGAGCGGCCAGGGCTCTGCCCTGGAACCCGATTGATGCACACAGGTCCCTTTTTACAAGTTGCAGCGGCTTAGAGAAGATAGTTGCCAGTTTTGAAGCTTGTCCATATGCCATGAAGCTTTCCTCATGAATGAGAATGACAGAAGAGCAGGAGAAATGCTCTCCTTCACCCCTCTTTTTCAACGGTCTTCTCCCCGGGAAAACAGCGGGGGGCGGCTTGCCAAAATTCGACTTGCGTGATATGATGTATCCAAACTCCATGGATATAGGAGTTTGTGGATGAACGGTAGGAGGTGAAAATGATGGCATATCAAATCACCGATGAATGTATCAGCTGTGGCGCTTGCGTGGCTGAATGCCCGGTGGACGCGATCTCCGAAGGCACGGATAAGTACGTGATCGATGCCGACAAGTGCATTGACTGCGGCGCTTGCGCGGATGTCTGCCCCGTGGATGCCCCCGTACAGGGCTAATTTCAGGGGAACCGGAAAACCGAAAAACAGGTGGAGCAGAGCGGCAAAGTTGCTCTGCTTTTCTTATGCCCGGACGGGAAGAACCCTCAGGCCTTTTCCGTTCTATATTTTGGTAATCTTCAAAGGTAGACAGACATACCGTTTTATGATAAAATCGCAAATGGTTACAAAAGTATGAACTTTATGACAAAAATACTGAGGAGGCCGCTATTGCATGCGAAAGACACATTCCGGCATTGTACGAAAGATAGCAGTCGCCTTCATGGCCCTTGCGCTGGGCCTGGGCTCTGTGCCTACGGCCTTGGCGGCCCAGGTGGTTTCCGCTCCCCTGAGCACCCAATCCAATGCGATGAACGGTATGGTCCGGGTGTATCTTTCCTCTTTGGGCAACCCCTCCTCCCTCAATCTCACCGTGGTGGGAAATTACAGCATCAACGGCACCCAAAGCCTTTCCTCCGGGGAAAGCCTTACGGTTGGTTTTAGCAGCTCCACCGGAGCCATCACCCTGACCCGTGGCGGAGCCAAGACCAATATGGGCACCTATTTCGCCCTGCGGCGGCATAGCGCCACAGGCACCAACGGCATCAAAATCTCCCAGGCCCGCGTGTCGGGCAATCCCTATCCAGGGGACCTTTCCTTTCAAGCGGTGAGGCAGGGCAATGGAACCTACAAGCTGTACTCCATCGCTCACATTTATATCGAAAATTACCTTTACGGCGTTTTGCCCTATGAAATGGGAAACGGGGCCAATATCGAGGCCCTTAAGGCCCAGGCGGTGGCCGCCCGCACCTATACCGTTGACAAGATGCGCACCCGGGCCTCCGGCACCTATGACGTGGTGGACACCACCAACGACCAGGTGTACAACGGCACCCCCTCGGGCAACGCCAACTGCGTGGCCGCTGTGGACGCCACCAAGGGCATCGTGGTGAAAAACGGTTCCAACTATACCGGCACCTATTATTCCGCCAGCAACGGCGGGCAGATGGAATCCGCCGCCAACCTGTGGGGTTCCTCGGGCTACGGCTATCTGATGGTGAAGGACGATCCCTTTGACCTGGCCAATCCGGATTCCGTGGTGAAGCGGGCCACGGTGTCCGCCTCTTGCACCAGCGGCGGCACCAACGCCTCCTTGCTGGCTTTGCTGAAAACCAAGGCCATTTCCGCCTTGAACAGCGCCGGATACAGCGCCAGCAGCGGCAACACCACCCTTCAAACCGTCAAGAGCATTACGCCCCATACCCCGAAATATTCAGCCCCCAGCAGGCTATATACCAAAATGGATTTTACGCTCACCGCCAGCACCCAGAGCAAGTCCAGCGGCGCCGTTACCGCCACCGTCACCGTGACCTGCGGCATATTTACAGAGCTGGAAAGCATGCTGGGGATGAGCATCCAGTCCTCCACCAACGAATTATGGACCGTAGCCAAAAACGGCGCCAACTTTGTGCTGGAAGCCCGGCGCTTCGGCCATGGCATCGGCATGAGCCAGCGGGGCGCTATGCGCATGGGCAGAATGGGCTACACCTACGATCAAATTTTGGGCTTCTACTATAATGACTGCAAACGCGTGCGCATCAGCTTTACCAATACCATCCTGGCCCCTGGCTCCTCCCAGGAGCAGACCACCGTGGAGGACCCGGCTGATTTTGAAGAGGACGACACCGGGTGCACCGGGGTGGTGAAGCTGGTAGGCTCCTCCTCTTCCCTGGCCATCCGCAATGAAAAATCCCTGACCGGGGGCATTTTGGGCGTGATCGCCAACAACTCCCCTGTGAGCGTTTACGCCAGCGACGGCTCGTGGTGCTTCATCCGCTTCGGCGGGATCAAGGGGTATGTGCCCGCCAACGCCTTGGTGATTTCCGGCAGCGCTCCCGCCTCCACCGACGAACCCGTGACCCAGATCAGCGGATTTGCCACCGTACAAGCCAACGGCTATCTGAACCTGCGGGCCTCCGGCAGCTCCTCCGCCACCGTGCTCACCACCGCGCCCACAGGCTCGGTACTGACGGTGTTTCAACAGAGCGGCGGCTGGGCCCAGGTGCAGTTCGGGGCCACCGTGGCCTATGCCTCCACGGATTTCCTGGCCTTCTCCTCCACCTACCCGGGCAGCGCCGCCAGCTCCGGCAGCATGACGGCCACAGTGGATCTGGAGGACCCCGCCGCCACGGTCAATTTGCGCAGCGCCCCTTCCACCTCCGGGGATATCCTGGCGCAGCTGCCCCATGGAACCACCGTGACCGTCACCCGGGATGACGGGTCCTGGAGCACCGTGGTGTACAACGGCCTTACCGGCTATATCGTCTCCTCCTGCCTGAAGTTTGAAGGCGGCGGCCTGGAGGGCGGTGGGCAGGAGCAGCCTGGCGAGCCTGAGCCCACCCTTCCAACGGCCACAGTGAACACCGCCACCGGGTATATCCGGCAAGAAGCCGATGAAACTTCGCCCTCCTTGCTGCTGGTAGGCATGGGCCAGAGCGTGACGGTCCTGGAAAAGGGGGAGAACTGGTCCCAGGTCCGCTACGAGGGGGTCACCGGGTACATGCTCACCGCGTCCCTGACGTTCCAGGGAGGCACAGGGGGCGATGGCCAGGGAATGAGCGCCATTGTCGCCACCCAATCGGGCTCCCTGAACCTGCGCATGGAGGCCAGCGCCGGAAGCCCCATCCTCACCACCATTCCCAAGGGGACCCAGATCACCGTCACCTCCAGGGGGGATACCTGGTCCGCGGTCCGCTACAACGGGATTTCCGGCTATGTGATGACCAGCTTCCTCCAGTTTACGGACCAGGGAGACGGCGGCCCCTCCCAGCCCACCGATCCTCCCGGGGGGACTACGGCCTGGGTCGCCACCCAATCGGGCTCCCTGAACCTGCGGGCGGAGCCCAGGGCCGGAAGCGCCATTCTCACCACCATTCCCAAGGGGGCCACCGTCACCGTCCATCAGCGGGGGGCGGAATGGAGCCATGTGACCTACCTGGGCGTCACGGGCCATGTGATGACGGTATTCCTGGACTTTGACGAGGCCCAGGACCCCGAAGAGCCTGAGAATCCGGAAGACCCGCAAAATCCCGAAGATCCGGAAAATCCCGAGGAGCCCGGGAACCCCGAAGATCCGCAGAATCCGGAAGAACCCGGTGGACCGGATGACGGGGAAGACCCCGACGGGCCCCTGGTTCCCGAGGACCCGGATGACAAGGATGCCCTCTACGCCGTGGTGACCACCGTCTCCGGTTCGCTGAACCTGCGGCAGGATATCCTGCCGGGCAGCGCGATCCTGGCCCGCATCCCCAAGGGCACCACCATCAAGGTGACCCAGAAGCTGGCGGCCTGGAGCCAGACCACCTATGCCGGCCAGCAGGGCTATGTGATGAACTCCTATTTGACCTTTACCCAGGGCAGGCCTCCCGCGGAGACAGGGGACAGCGCCGTGGTGACCACGGCCTCCGGCACCTTGAACCTGCGGACGGAGCCCTCCGCCAACGCGGGCATTGTCCTGCGGATTCCCCAATATGCCACCGTGGCGGTGCAGCAAAGGGGTTCCACCTGGTCCTATGTGTCCTATGAGGGCCGCTTCGGCTATGTGATGAGCACATACCTCACCTTCTCCACCAATGCGGAATCCCAACCCGGAGCCGATGCCGGGAGCGGAGACGCCGGGGAGAGCGGCGGCCAAGGAGATTCCGGCTCGCAGACACCGCCGGGCGCGCAAAGCACCGCCTGGGTGGCTACCTCCGGCGGCACCCTGAACCTGCGGGACGCCGCGTCCATGAACGCCAGGGTCCTCACCACCATTCCCAACACCACCGCCGTTTCCCTGCTCCTGTATGGGGAGAGCTGGTGCCAGGTGAGCCATCAGGGGACCGTGGGGTATGCCATGACCCAGTTCCTCCGGTTCGCCCAGGGGCAAAATACGGCGGACAGCAGCGGAGAAAGCGGCCAGGGCGGGCAGAGCGACCAGACAGGAGGCGAGGCCCAGCCGGAAGCCTCGGCGTGGGTTAACACGCCCTCCGGAGGCTTGAACATCAGGGAGACCATGTCCATGTCGGGCAACATCCTCACCAGCATCCCAAGGCATGCCAAGGTAACCGTGTTGGCGGACATGGGAGAGTGGAGCCAGGTCCGCTATGGCGATTTCCAGGGATATGTGGTATCCACTTACCTAAGCGCGAAAGACCCCAATGCCTCCGCTGGCGCCGATGCCTCCGGGGGAAGCGGCGGGAATGCCTCCGGCGGAGCCGACGCCTCCGGGGATGCCCATGCCCAACAGCCGCAGGATTCCGGCAGCGGGGAGAACTCCTCCCAAGCAAGCGGCGGCTCGGATTCCGCTTCGGAGCCAGCCAACGGGGAGCAGCCCCAGGCCGATGCCCCCGCCGATGCCGCGCCGGAACAGCAAGCCCTGCTGGATGGTACATTGAAGCCGGTTTCCCAGGAAACCTTCGCCTTGATCAAGCCTCGGGACGGCGTGTCCTTGACGGGCCTATGGGCGGAGTGCGGCGAGAAGGGCGCGCCCTTGGCCGCCCTACCGGCGGATACCAAAGTCCAGGTGCTGCAAGAAGGCGATACCTGGTGCCAGGTGAAGTACGAGGACAAGGTAGGGTATTGCTTGAAGGAATATCTCTTATTTGAGGAAGCGCAGCTGTGAACGAACTTGTCAAGGACCATGAGCGGGTGGACGACCTGCAGCGGAACGGACTTCTCATCATTCAAAACCCCGCCGCCTTTCGCTTTGGCATGGACGCGGTGCTGCTGGCGGATTTCGCCTCCATCCGTCCCGGAGATCAGGTGGCGGATATGGGTACGGGCACGGGCATTTTGCCCGTGCTCCTTTCACAGAAAGACCCGGCGGCCCGGTTCCACGCCTTTGAAATCCAGGAGGAGATGGCGGACATGGCGGGCCGCTCCATGCGCCTGAACGGCTTGGAGCAGCGGATCACGGTCTATGCCATGGATATGCGCAAGGCGGCGGAAGCCATTGGCGTGGAGAGCATGGACGCGGTGGTTTGCAACCCGCCCTATGGCAAAGAGGGCAGCGCCTTGCCCAGCGAGACCCGGGCCTTGCACCTGGCCCGCCATGAGAGCGGCATCAGCCTTGGGGAGATCGTGGAGGCCTGCGCCAGGGTACTGCGCAACCACGGGCGGCTTAGCATGGTGTTCCCGGCGGCCAGAATGCTGGAGCTTTGCGACGCGCTCCGAAGCAAGCGGCTGGAGCCGAAGCGGATTCGCATGGTGTGCGCCAAGGCGGACCGGGCCCCCTACCTGGTGCTGGTGGAGGCCATGAAAAACGCCAGGCCCGCTTTGGCCTGGCTTGCGCCCTTGGTGGTGTATCATCCCGATGGGAGCGAAACCCAGGAGCTAAAAAGGATTTACCATAAGGACTAGGGGGCTTTGCTATTTGCGGCGGAGGGCCTTCCAAAGGATTGCCAGGTTCCAGAGCAGCATGGCGCTTTGCCCGATGCTTTGGCCCAAGATAGCGCCCTGGAGGCGGTAGCCGGGGTCGGCGGTGAGGGTGTAGGTCAGCGCCAGGGTGATGGCGGAGGTGGCCAAAGCGCCGTACATGGAGCGCTTTTGGTGCCCCAGGGCGGCAATCACCCCGGAGGCGATATGCCCCAGCGCCCCCAGCAGCACCAAGGGCCCGGCCAGGCGGAACAGCTCCGAAAGCTCCGGCAGGCGGTATACCCACTGGGCCAGGAAGGGGGCCAGCAGCTCAATGAGGCCCCAGCTGGCAAGGCCCACCCCTAAAGCCGCCCCAAAGCAGAGCAGGAGCATGCGCCTGAGCTCCGGGCGGTTTTTTTCCGCCTTGGCAAGCCTTGGGAGGGAGACCATGGACAGGGCGCTGGTGAAGATGCAAGGCAGCAAAACGATGGGCATCACCATGCCGTTGAGCATGCCCAGCCGGGCGGTGGCCTCGCTGGCGACCAGGCCGGAGGCTTGCAGCCGCAGGGGGATCATAATGGCGGTAAGGGAGCGCAGGCCGGTGTTGATCAGCCGGATGACGGTGGTGGGCGCGGCCAGGCGAAACACGGGCTTTTGCCAGGAGCTTGCCCGGGCGATTCCCTGGGTGGGGATTTTTAGCAGCCACAGCACATAGCACAGCCCCAGCAGCTCCGCCACCATGGTGGCGAAGACCGGCACGGCGGCCAGCCAGGGGACTACCAGCCTGGTCAGCGCCATCACCAGGCCGATGGACAGCGCAAAGCGCACCACCTGTTCAATGAGCTCGGAAATGGCGGGAACCCAGCTTTTTTCCATGCCGTAGCAGTAGCCGTTGTATACGGCGGAATACCCCAAAATCAGAATACAGGGCGCGGTGAGCCACAAAGAAGGCAGCACCCGCGCGTCTCCCATCACCCTTGCCAGGGCGGGAGAGAGAAGAAGGAGGGCGGGGATCAGCACCAGGGAAGCCTTTCTCACCAGCATTATTCCTGCCAGCAGGGGCATTTCTTTGTGCTCTTTTTTGGCTTTGGCGGTCATGCGGCTGATGGCCAAAGGCAGCCCCGAGGTCAGCGGCGTAATGGCCAGCATATGGACCCCGGAGCACAGCTCCGCAATCCCCATGATCTCCGCGCCCAGTATTCGGGACAGGTGCACCCGCATAACGAGCCCCAGGGCCCGGACAAAGGTATTGACCGCCGTCAGCAAAAGGGTTTGCCGTTTTGCACTGTGAGCGCCCACGCCACCGCCTCCCGCAAGAGGCTATGAGGGGACGGTGGCGGGCATGACAGGCCGCATTGTCAAGCGTTCCAAAATGCTGTATAATGCTCAAAACCACATAGGAGGCAACCGGCATGGATAAGTGGGACGTTCGGTTTATGGATATGGCGAGGCTCATTTCCGAATGGTCGAGCTGCTTTAACGAGGGCAGGAGCATCGGCTCGGTGATCGTGAAGGACAAGCGGATCATGACCACGGGATACAACGGCGCTCCCGCTGGAATCAAAACATGCAAGGAGCGGGGAGAATGCCTGCGGCGCAAGCTGAACATTCCCTCCGGCACCCGGGCGGAGGTCTGCTACGCCATCCACGCGGAGCAAAACGCCATTTTGCAGGCGGCCAAGCTGGGCATCTCCATCGACGGCGCCACGCTGTACTGCACCCACCAGCCCTGTTCCGTCTGCGCCAAGATGATCGTGAACGTGGGCATCAAGCGGGTGGTGTACGAGCAAGGCTACCCCGACCCCTTTGCCTTGGAGTTTTTCCAGGAGGCGGGGGTTGTGTTGGAACGCTTTGAAGCGGAGGGGGAAGCCTGAACCGGCCTGGAAGGAAGGGGGGGCAAGCCAATGGCGCAGCAAGCACAGGGCGAGCTGTCGGCGCTGCCCAATGTAGGCAAGGTCCTGGAGGAGTCTTTGCATAGGATTGGCGTGGAAACACCCCGGCAGCTGCGGGAAATGGGGGCGGAAGAAGCCTTTCTCCGCATTCGTGCCCAGGTTGATCCCGGCGCGTGCTTGCACATGCTCTATGGAATCCAGGGAGCGGTTCAAGGGATGCCGGACCGGCTGCTGCCTCAAGCCACCAAGGAAAGGCTCAAAGCGTTTTACCGGGCGCTGGGATAAGGATTGCTTTCGCTTTAAGGGTCAAACGTTCACACAACTCTTGGCAAGAGGGGGCTGCTCCGGTGAATGGGGGGCGTGGAGGGAAGAACGCAAGGGGAAAAGACCCTCCGCAAGGACCCGTCACGGCTGCCGGAAGAATGCCCGGGCTGTTCAAGTTTTTCTTACGCGGATTCCCGGCATGCCTTGAGATAGGCTTTGATCTTTTTCATGGCCCACTCATAATGGCTTGAGGTGGCGGAAACGCAGTAAGCGCCCAGGGTGGAATTTCCCGTCCAGGGCAAGCGCCCGGACTCAAACAATTCTTCGTTTGTAAGGGACTCCACCCTCTTCATCACATGGTCATGGCTGGCGCGGAGCATGGCCTCCGCCTCCCCGTAGGGGGTGGACTGGTGCTTTTCCCAAAGCGCCACGTTCATCTGCCCATAGGTTTTCCAGTTATACGGCTCCGGTAAAAACGGCTTTGCCTCGCCGTTTTGGTTCGCGGCCACCCAATGCAATAAGAGCTGGTGCCATTCATACAGATGAACCAGCACGTCGCGCAAGTTCTTATCCCGCTTCCAATGCGCCTCTTTTTGGCTGAAATTCTCCCCGAAGCGCAAGGGCGCATGCCGCTGCTCCTCCGTCATGGAGCCGATGAGCTTCCAGAGTTTTTCAAACTGTTCGTTGGCCGCCCGGATCAGGTCCGGCTTTGTGGTTGCCCTACCACCCATTGCGCTGCGCCTCCTTGTGCCAGGAAGGAATGGAGTATGCCATCCCCATGGCCGGATTTGTTTTGCGAAATACCGGACCGGCCTTCCAAGTTGTATTGATTGTACAGCCTATGAGAGGACAACGGCATGTCCTATTCAATCCGAAAATCAAAAATATAATACTTTTTCCCTCGGGTGGGCGAATATTTGATTTTGCTTTTCGGCCCATGGCTCCCGGGGGAAGCGCCAAAGGGTTTGGGTGCCGGGGCGCTTTAGCTAGGCTTCTTCCTCTCCAAAGCCGCCCCGCAGCCGCCGCATGGTCCTTTCCAGGGCGGTTTTGCTGGTGCCCCAGGGCCTTTTCTGGTTGCGGTAGTCAAACTGCTGGGTGAAGTACTCCAGGTCCTGTTCCTCCCGGCTCAGGGTTTCTTTCAGCAGGGACAGCACCGAGGCGGACAGCTCCCGCTGCTGGGAGGCACACAGGTGCTCCCGGGCGCTTTGCAGCAAATCCCGGGCATGGGGCATGCACGGGCCCGGGGAAGCCTCCCACAGGGCCTTGAACTTGGCGTCCGTCTTCCACAGATGCAAAAAAGTATAGTAGTAGCGGTCCATGTGGCCGCGCACCGTGTCGCAAATGACGCAGCCCTGGGTCAGGGCCTCCAGCTGTTCCAACACCTTGTCCTGGGAGGAGGACCCGCCGTTTCCCCAAAGGGCGCACAGGGCCCCGCCCTTGGAGCGGCCGGGCAGGCGGTCCAGCTTTTTGAGGAGCTCCTTGCAATGGGAGCCGGTGAGCAAGGCATGTCCCAAACGGTTGTTTTGGGCCAGCAGCTGGCGGTGGTGCTCCGCGCAAATCCCCTTTTCGTTCACCTGGATTCGGGAGGAGGGTTCCATCACGCTGCCGCCCAGGGCCCGCTCCACCTCCGATTGTTCGTTTTTGTGATATAAGGCGCAAAAGGGGCACTGTACCCGGCGCTCCATGACTTCCCATAGGGGGATTGTATCCAAATGGTATTGCATCTTCCGCCTCCCTAACGGTATAATGAATCCGGTTTGATTATGGTATCAGATGAAGGGGCAAAGCGCAAGCCGCTCATTTTCCGCCCATGGAACGCATACAATCAGGCGATGCGGAGCATGGGAGGGAAATACGATGGAGGAGAATAAGCGCGTGTATCCCCGGGGACATACGCCCGGAAAATGGCTCAATTATCTGCTGCTGTTCCTGTCCGCCACGGTGCTGCTGTCCGGGTTTTTCTGGAGGGGCACGGGGGAGGATGTGCACTTAAGCCTGGTGGCTACGCCCACGCCCATCCCCACGGACGCTGTTTTTGACGAAACCATGGAGAGCCGGGAGATGACCTTGCCCGCCGTCACCTGGTACGCGTTGCAGCTGGGGGCTTTTGACAACGAGGAGCTGGCGGCGAAGCTGGCCCAGACCTACCAGGCCAGGGGAGCGGCGGGCTACGTGTGGCAGGACACCCGCTACCGGGCGCTGGCGGCCCTGTACCCCACCAAGGAGGATATCCAGGCGGTGCGCAGCCAACTCAGCACCAAGCACTACATCGAGACCTATTCCTATGAGATCGGGCTGCCGCCGCTGAAGCTGCGGATGCGGGGGATGAAGGGACAGCTGGACATCATAGAGGCGGGCTTTGTCCATGGGCAGGATTTGGTGGAGCAGCTGCAAGGGCTTTCCATCCTGATGGACCAGCGGGAAGTGAGCGCGGCGGAGGCCATGGACAGGCTCAAGGCCCTGGGGGGGCAGATGGAAACCGTGTCCCTGCGGCTTCAGGAGCGCTTCACCCCCCCCAGGCACCAGGCGGTTCAGGGGCTTTTGGACTGCTTCGCGCAGTACACGGGCTTTTGCGACGGCCTGGACGCCGGCGATAATTCTGTGGAGCTTGCCACGCAGGTGAAGTACCAAGCCATCGCTGCCCTGGACGCGCTGAAGAAGATTTACGATGGGTTGGCAAGCACTTAGGAAGGATGAGGGAGATGACCATTGGAGAGGTGATCCAGATTCTGGATGCCCGTGTGCTTTGCGGGGAGGACAAGCTTGACCAGGAGGTCAAGACCGCCTGCGGGGCGGATTTGATGAGCGATGTGCTGGCCTTTGTCAAGGACAAGACGGTCCTGATCACAGGGCTTACCAACGTGCATGTGATCCGCACCGCGGAGATGCTGGATATTCATTGCATCGTCTTTGCCAGGGGCAAGGTGCCCCAGCGGGATGTTTTGGAGGAAGCCGCGGCCTTGGGGATCGTGGTGCTTAGCACCCGGCAGACCACCTATACCACCTGCGGGCTTTTGTATGAGGCGGGCATCCGGGGAACGGAGCCGCAGGCCCAGGCCTAAGAAGACGGACGAAAGAGGCGTACATGCGACAAATGGCAATGGTGGATATGTACCAGGTGAAAGCGGGGGACTTTCAGACCGCGGGGGACGCCTCCGCGACCATCAAGCGAAAGCTCAAGCAACTGGGGATCGACAGTGCTATTTTGCGCCGTATCTCCGTAGCCAGCTATGAGGTGGAGCTCAACTTGATTATTCACAGCCTGGGAGGCACTTTGACCATGGAAATGACTCCCCGGGAGCTGAGGCTGATTTCCCGGGACAGCGGGCCGGGCATCGCGGATGTGGAAAAGGCCCTGGAGGAAGGATTTTCCACCGCCGGGGAGGAAGCCCGCAACCTGGGCTTTGGCGCGGGCATGGGCTTGCCCAACATGCGGCGCAACGCCGACGCTTTTTCCATTGAAAGCGAGCCTGGCAAAGGCACCCTCATTGACATGCGCTTTTTTTTGCAGCCGGCCGAGGGTGGAGGCTGATGATGAACCGGTAGGGGAGGGAGCACCATGGTGGACAGGCGATATCATTCGGTTCGTCTGGACAAGGACAAATGCAAGGGCTGTACCGTTTGCTTGAAGCGCTGCCCCACGGACGCCATCCGCGTGCGGGGCGGCAGGGCCCATATCATTGACGAGCGCTGCATCGACTGCGGCGAATGCATCCGGGTTTGCGATTACCACGCCAAGTACGCCCAGACCGATCCCTTGGCAAGCATCAACGGCTTCAAATACAAAATCGCGCTGCCCGCGCCGTCTTTGTACGGGCAGTTCAAAAAGCTGATCTCCCCTTCCCAGGTGTTGGAAGGCCTTTTGAAGATGGGCTTTGACGATGTGTTTGAGGTGGCCCAGGGCGCGGACATCGTCACCCGGGCCATCCGGGAGAGGATGCGCACCATCGGCAAGGAGCGCTATCCCATCATTTCCTCCGCCTGCCCCGCCATCACCCGGCTGATTCAGGTCCGGTTCCCGGAGCTGATCCCCCACATCATCGACATCCGCCAGCCCATGGAGCTGGCGGCCATGGTGGCGAAGCGGGAGTTCTGCCAGAAGCACGGCGTGTCCCCCCAGGAGGTGGGGTGCTTCTTCATCACCCCCTGCGCCGCCAAGATGACCGCCATCCGCAACCCCATCGGGCACGAAACCTCCAGCGTGGACGGAGCCATTTCCATGCTGGAGATTTATGGGCTGCTGGCCACCCAGATCAAGAATTACGCTAAGGGAGAAAAGCCCTCCAGGGCCACGGCCTATGGGGTGGGCTGGGCCAACAACGGGGGGGAATCCGTGGCGGTTTCCCCGGAGAACAGCATGGCCGTGGACGGCATTGAAAACGTCATCCGGGTGCTGGAGGAGATTGAAAACAACAAGCTCCAGGACCTGGTCTTTTTCGAGGGATCGGCCTGCACCGGGGGATGCGTGGGAGGGCCCTTGACCTTTGAAAACAGCTATGTGGCCCGTGGGGCCATCCGCACGCTGATGAAGGGCTGCGACCTGACCCATCCCGACGACAGGGTGAACCCCTCTTACCTGAACAAGTACGCGGTAAAGACGGACAAGCCCATCTTCTCCAACAGCGCCATGCGCCTGGACGAGGATGTGGGGGAGGCCATGCGCAAAATGGAGCGGATGGAGGAAATCCTGAAATCCTTGCCGGGGTATGATTGCGGCAGCTGCGGAAGCCCTACCTGCCGCACCTTCGCGGAGGATATCGTGAGGGGCTATTGCGACAAGATGGATTGCATCCATATCTTGAAGGACCAGCTCAAGGTCATGGCTCAAAAGATGGTGGAGCTGGCAAAGACCACCAGGAAGTAGGGGAGAAGATGAAGGTCAAGGAATTGATGGAGCTGTTGTCCGCCCGGAATCTGACCCAGGGCGCGGACCTGGATCAGGAGGTTTCCTGCGGCTATGCCTGCGATTTGCTCAGCTGGGTGCTGGCCCATGGCAAGGTGGGCATGGCCTGGATGACCGTGCAGACCCATCTGAACGTGGTTGCGGTAGCGGTGCTGATGGAAATGGCCTGCGTGATTCTGGTGGAGGGGGTCCAGCCGGAGGAGGGCTCCTTGCAAAAGGCCCGGGCCGAGGGGCTGGCGGTGCTGTCCACGGAGAAAACCGCCTATGAGCTTTGCGGCCTCATGGCCCAGGCGGGCGTTTTGCCCCCGGCGGAATAAGCCATGCTGGCCTACTGCGATCTCCATATACATAGCTGCCTTTCCCCCTGCGCCCAGGACGACATGACCCCCGCCAACATCGTGGGCATGGCCCGGGTGAAGGGGCTGGATGTGATTGCCGTCACCGACCATAACTGCGCCCTGAACCTGCCCGCCGCCCTGGCGGCGGGGAAGGAAATGGGGGTGCAGGTCCTCCCCGGCCTGGAGGTGACCACCAAGGAGGACGTCCACGTGCTGGCTTATTTTGAGGCCCTGGAGGACGCCATGGCCTTCGGGCGGGTGGTGGACGCCCACTTGCCCTGGGTCCAAAACCAGCCGGAGCTCTTTGGCAGGCAATGGGTGATGGATAGCCGGGACCAGGTGGACTATGAATGGGAAAAGCTGTTGCTAAACGCCACGGATTTCAGCCTGGAGCGGCTTTGCGCCTTGATCGGGGAGCGTGGGGGCGTGGCGGTGCCCGCCCATATCAACCGGGGCAGCAATGGGATGATTGGGGCGTTGGGGCTGATGCCCATGCTGCCCGCCCATCCTTTGGTGGAGGTGGCCCCTGCCCTTCCTTGCCCCGCCTATGCCACCCAGGGCCGGACCCTTTTGCACGCCTCGGACGCCCACCGCCTGGAGGATATCCTGGAGCGGGTCTTCGCGCTGGAGGTGGAGGAGGCCACGGTGAAGGGCGTTTTGGGCAGGTTCAGGCAGGCGGCGAAGGAATCGTCGAAATAAGAGGGAATTTGCTCCCAAAGAGCGGTTCCTCTTTTTTATTTTAAAAGATCGTCAAAAAAATATCATTTTGGGGCTATTTTGTAGTGCAATTTGGATTTGGATATGATAAGATACGTTTGCTGCGTATTTTGCGGCGCGGCAAAGCAACAAGGACAGGGAGAAATTGAGGAGGGTTCAGACCGACATGTCCAAAGAGAAGTACGAAAAGCTGCGGCAGGCGATCGGTGCGCATAAGGGCCAAAAAGGCGCGCTTATGCCCGTTTTGCAAGAAGCGCAAGGGATTTTTGGATGCGTTCCCATGGATGTGCAGGAGATCATCGCCGATGAGCTGGGCACTACGTTAAGCGAAGTGTACGGCGTGGCTACATTTTATTCGCAGTTTTCTCTGGAGCCCAAGGGCAAGTATGTATGCGGCGTTTGCCTGGGCACGGCCTGCTATGTGAAGGGCTCCCAGAAGGTGCTGGACCGGCTTTGCAAGGAACTGGACGTTGCCTCCGGCAAAACCACGCCCGACCAGCTTTTCACCGTGGAAGCCACCCGCTGCCTGGGCGCCTGCGGCCTGGCCCCTGTGATGATGATTAACGAGGATGTGTACGGCCGCCTGACGGAGGAAGAAATCCCCGATATTTTGGAAAAATATCGGATCGCCCAATAAGCCATGATGCGGGACCTGTCGATGCATGTGCTGGACATCGCTCAAAACAGCATCCAGGCGGAGGCCGGCGAAGTGGTCATCTCCCTGGATATCGACGAGAAAAGGCAGCTGACCCTTCGCATCCGGGATGACGGGCGGGGCATGGAGCCGGAGTTTCTGGCCCGGGTGACCGATCCCTTTACCACCACCCGCACCACCCGCAAGGTGGGACTGGGGATCCCGATGCTCAAGCAAAGCGCGGAGCTTTGCGGCGGGACCTTTGCGATCCACAGCCAGCCGGGACGGGGCACAGACCTCACCGCCACCTTTGACCTAACCCACATCGACTGCCTGCCCATGGGAGAGATGTGCGACACGCTCCTGACGCTGATACTGCTCAACCCCCAGGCTCCGGAGTTTCTTTTTGAGGCCAGCGCCCCGGGCCGGACCGCCACCTTTGACACCCGGCAGGTACGCCAGGCCGTGGGCGGCCTTCCCCTGAACGAGCCGGAGCTGGCCGCGTGGATCAAGGAAGCCATTGAGGAAGAATTCAAACCGATTTTGGAGGTGCCATCATGAAATCTCTTGCCGAGCTGGAAGCAATTCGCCAAAAGACGCTGGATAAGGTATCCATGCGCAAGGACGCCGAGGAAGGCGTCCGGGTGGTGGTGGGGATGGCCACCTGCGGCATCGCCGCCGGAGCCAGGCCCGTAATGCTGGCTTTTATTGAAGAAATCAACAGGCGCAGGCTCACCAACGTCACCGTGACCCAGACGGGCTGTATCGGCGTATGCCGCCTGGAGCCCATGGTGGATGTGTTTTTGCCGGGGCAGGAGAAGGTCACCTATGTGAAGCTTAAAGCGGACATGGTTCCCCGGATTGTGGCGGAGCATATCGTGAACGGCCGCCCGGTGGCCGAGTACACCATTGGCGCCGCTGAAAAATAAGTAACGCTGGTTGGAGGGGAAGTACTATGGATCTTTATCGCGCGCATGTGCTGGTCTGCGCGGGCACCGGCTGCACCTCGTCCGGCTCTGCGGATCTGATCAAGCGCTTTGAGGAGCAGCTTGCTCTGCAGGGCCTGGACAGGGAAGTCAAGGTGGTCCGCACCGGCTGCTTCGGACTTTGCGAGGCCGGTCCTGTGGTCATCGTCTATCCGGAAGGCACCTTCTATTCCCGCATCACCACGGCGGACGTGGACCAAATCGTGGCCGAGCATTTGCTCAAGGGCCGCATTGTGCAGCATTTGGTGTACAAGGACAAGACCAAGGGGGAAGCGGATGAGCTCTCCCTGGAGCATATTGAGTTTTACCGCAGGCAAAAGCGCATTGCCCTGCGCAACTGCGGCGTGATCGACCCGGAGAACATTGACGAGTACATCGCCTTTGACGGCTACAAGGCTTTGGGCAAGGCCCTCACGGAAATGACACGGGAGGAGGTCATCGACCAGATCCTCAAATCCGGCCTGCGGGGCCGGGGCGGCGGGGGCTTTTCCACGGGCTTGAAGTGGAAGTTCACCTACAACTCCCAGGCGGATCAGAAGTACGTGGCCTGTAACGCCGACGAGGGCGACCCCGGCGCGTTCATGGACCGCTCCGTGCTGGAGGGGGACCCCCACGCGGTGGTGGAGGCCATGGCCATCGCGGGCTATGCCATCGGCGCCAGCGAGGGATACGTCTACGTCCGGGCGGAATACCCCATCGCGGTGAAGCGCTTGCAGCTGGCCATTGACCAGGCCAGGGAGTACGGGCTTTTGGGCAAGGGCATCTTTGGGACCGAGTTTAACTTCGACCTGTTCATCCGCTTGGGCGCGGGGGCCTTTGTCTGCGGCGAGGAAACGGCGCTGATGGCCTCCATTGAAGGGAACCGGGGCGAGCCCCGGCCCAGGCCGCCCTTCCCGGCGGTGAAGGGTCTCTTTGGCAAGCCCACCATGCTCAACAACGTGGAAACCTACGCCAACGTGCCCCAGATCATCCTCAACGGCTGGGAGTGGTTCGCCGGAATCGGCACCGAGCGCAGCAAAGGCACCAAGGTATTCGCCCTGGGGGGAAAGATCAACAACACCGGCTTGGTGGAGGTGCCCATGGGCACGCCTTTGCGGGAAGTGATCTACGACATCGGCGGCGGCATCCCCAACGGCAAGAAGTTCAAGGCCGTGCAAACCGGCGGTCCTTCCGGCGGCTGCATTCCCTCCGAGCATCTGGACATTTCCATCGAATATGACACCTTGCTGGAAATCGGCTCCATGATGGGCTCCGGCGGCATGATCGTCATGGACGAGGACAACTGCATGGTGGACATCGCCCGCTTCTTCCTGGACTTCACCGTGGATGAAAGCTGCGGCAAGTGCACACCCTGTCGTATCGGCACCAAGCGCATGCTGGAGATTCTGGAGCGCATCGTGGAGGGCAAGGGCGAGGAAGGGGACATCGAAAAGCTGGAAATCCTGGCTAAAAACATCAAGGCCACGGCTCTGTGCGGCCTGGGGCAGACAGCGCCCAACCCAGTGCTGTCTACCTTGCAGTTTTTCCGCTCCGAATACGAGGCCCATATCAAGGATAAGCGCTGCCCGGCCCATCACTGCCAGAGCTTGCTGAACTTCTTCATCACCGACAAGTGCCGGGGCTGCACCGCCTGCACAAAGGTCTGCCCCACGGGGGCCATCAGCGGCAAGGTGAAGGAATTGCACAGCATCGATCTTGAAAAGTGCGTCAAGTGCGGCTCTTGTATCGAGAAGTGCCGGTTTGGAGCCATCATCAAGAACTGACGAACACCGTCGTGGGAGGAATAAGTATGGAACAGATGATTCAGCTGACCATCGATGGCGTAAAGGTGGAGGTTCCTGCCGGAACCACCGTACTGGAGGCCGCGCGGGCCGCCAACGTGATCATTCCCACCCTTTGCTATTTGAAGGATATCAACGAAACGGGCAACTGCCGCATTTGCGTGGTGGACAGCGGGGCCCGCTCCTTGCAGGCCGCCTGCGTGCTGCCCGCGGCCCAGGGTATGGTGGTGAAAACCAACACCCCCGAGATACGGGAAGCCCGGAGGGTCAATTTGGAGCTTCTTTTGAGCAACCATGACAAGAAGTGCCTCTCCTGCGTGCGCAGCCAGAACTGCGAATTGCAAAAGCTCTGCCTGGAGCTGGGCGTGGAAAATGGCGACCGCTTCGCCGGGGACATGAACGAATACCAAGTGGACGACGCGTCCCCCTCCGTGGTGCGGGACAACAACAAGTGCGTGCTGTGCCGCCGCTGCGTGGGGGCTTGCAACCAGGTGCAGAAGGTAGGGGTCATCGGGGCCGTGAACCGGGGCTTTGCAACCTCCATCGAATCCCCCTGGGATTTGAAGCTCAGCGACATGGCCTGCATCAACTGCGGCCAGTGCATCACCG
Organism: Candidatus Limiplasma sp.; assembly: GCA_034927815.1. Taxonomy (GTDB): domain Bacteria; phylum Bacillota; class Clostridia; order Christensenellales; family Aristaeellaceae; genus Limiplasma. The sequence goes on along the minus strand of JAYFPK010000046.1, from coordinate 31,685 downwards.
TGTGCCCGGTGGGGGCCTTGCGGGAGAAGGACGAAACCGATGTGGTCTGGAACTACCTGGCGGACGAAACCAAGCATGTGGTGGTGCAGCCCGCCCCCGCGGTGCGCGCCGCCTTGGGGGAGGAGTTTGGCCTGCCCATGGGCACCAGCGTTACTGGCAAGATGGTGGCCGCCCTGCGCCGCCTCGGCTTTGACAAGGTCTTTGACACGGATTTCGCCGCGGACCTGACCATCATGGAGGAAGCCAGCGAGCTGGTGGACCGGATCAAAAACCACGGGCAGCTGCCCATGATCACCAGCTGCTCCCCTGGCTGGATCACCTTCTGCGAGCATTATTATCCGGAGTTTCTGCCCAATTTGAGCTCCTGCAAATCCCCCCACGAGATGGAGGGGGCCATGGTCAAGAGCTATTACGCCCAAAAGGCGGGCATTCACCCCAAGGACATCGTGGTGGTGTCCGTTATGCCTTGCACAGCCAAGAAGTACGAGGCCAAGCGCCCCGAGCTCAGCGGCAGCGGCTACCCCGATGTGGACGCGGTGATCACCACCCGGGAGCTGGCCAAGATGATCAAGGAAGCGGGCATCGACTTCAACCGGCTGCCTGAGGATGACTTTGACGACCTGCTGGGGGAAAGCTCCGGCGCGGGGGTCATTTTCGGGGCTACCGGCGGCGTGATGGAGGCGGCTCTGCGCACGGCCTATGAGGTCCTTACCGGGGAAGAGCTTACGGATGTGAACTTCACCGCCGTGCGCGGCGTGGAAGGCATCAAGGAGGCCACGGTGAAGGTGGGGGGCCTGGAGGTGAACGTGGCGGTGGCCCACAGCACGGGCCAGGCCGCCAAGCTCCTGGACGCGGTGAAAAGCGGCGAGAAGGAGTACCACTTCATCGAGGTCATGGGATGCCCCGGCGGCTGCGTCAACGGCGGCGGCCAGCCCATCGTGCCTTCTTCCATCCGCTCCTTCACGGACATCAGGGTGGAGCGGGCCAAGGCCCTGTACAACGAGGACGCGGCCAAGGCCATCCGCAAGAGCCATGAAAATCCCCAGATCAAGAAGATCTATGAGGATTTCCTGGAGAAGCCCAACAGCCACAAGGCCCACAGGCTGCTGCACACCACCTATACCAAGAGGCCTAAGTACAGCGCAAAGGCCAAATAGCTCCATAGGATTTGGCGGGGCCGCGGCGCGCAAACAGCGCCGCGGCCCCGTTTTCCATACGGCGCATTTTTTTCATGATCCTTTGACTTTTTTCCCGAGCTGCGTGTCTAATGGATAGAACCGAAAAGGAGGTACGGGTGTGTTGGATCAGGATACCTTTGTTCAGAAGGTGGACGAATACGCCCAGGTGCTGTACCGGACGGCCCGCAGCATGCTTTGCCGCCAGGAGGACTGCGAGGACGCGCTCCAGGAGGCCGTCGCGAAGGCCTGGGCCTCCCGCGGCAGTTTGCGCAATGAGGCCTATTTCCGCACATGGATGATGCGCATCGTCATCAATGAATGCCATAACATCCAGAGGCACCGCAAGCGCGTGCTTCCCTCCGGGGACATCGAAGGCGCTTTGGAGGCCGCCCGGCAGGAGCCCCGGGAGAAGGAGGGCCGCATCCTCGCTTTGGTGGACGCCTTGCCGGAGAAGCAGCGCGTGGCGGCGGTGCTGCACTACGTGGAGGGCCTTCCTGTGGAGGAGGTAGCCAAGGCGCTGCGGGTGCCCCAAAGCACTGTGCGGGGCCGGCTGTTCCAGGCCCGCAAAGCCCTCAAGCTTGAGCTGACCAGCCAAAAGGAGGTGCCGGTGTGATGAAGCTCTCAGAATTGCAAAACGCCTACCCGGCTTTGCCCCAAAGCACCCGCCAGCGGATGCTCCAGGCCGCCCGAAGCGCCTCCGGGCAGAGGGGAAAGGCAAGGGGAAGCCTGCGCAAAGGGGCCGTGATCGCCCTGGCGCTGCTGATGGCCCTGATGGGCGCGGCTTATGCCGCCGCGCGGCTGGGGATCATCGAGTACCTGATTGGGCGTCAGGAGCCCACCCAGGAGCTGAGCCGCTACGCCCAAAAGCTGCGGATGCGGGGCGAGGCGGATGGTATCGCCGTCACCGTCACAGGGGCGGTGTATGACGGCAATGAGCTGGCCCTCTCCTATGAGGTGGAGAACCTGTCGCCGGAAAACCTCGCCATGCTGCGCATTCACTCCGTGACTCTGGGCGGACAGACCGCAGACCCTATTTTTGCGGTCATGGGGCATGACGGCTGGATTCCCTCTGCCTTCGGCATGCAGGAGCTTTCCTTCAGCCGAAACCCGGTCCAGGGCGGCATGAAGTGCAAAGTGCTGTCCCAACCCCTAAATGGACAGCAGGAAGTGGTGATCCGCGTTGCCGTTCAAAGGCCCAACCGCCCGCTGGTGGTGGTGGACGAAAGCCTGCTGGAACCCTTGGAGGCGATAGAGGACGAAGTGCAAAGGGCCGAAAGGAAGGCTATGCTGGATGGGATCAGCGCCTGCGGCGTGCCCATTGCGGACGGCGGGCATCAGGATCCCCAGTGGTGGCATGACCGGGGCTACGGCGTGCTGGACCGGTCCGGGGACTTTTACTGGCCTGAAATCCAGTTTGAGGAAGGCATGTCCGAGGCGGACCATGACGCCATGATGGAAGAAGCGCGCCAGCTCTGGTCCCAGGAAGTGCATATGAATGAAACGGCGGAAATGATGCTCCGTTTCTTCATCGACGCGGACAAGGGGCTGGAAAACCGCAAGGAATATGCTTTTTTGGGGGAAGGGCGTCAGACGGGGGAGGCTACGTTGCTCGATTGCATCCTGCGGCTGAAGCAGTTTACCATGACGCCCCTGTCCACCCGACTGGCCTTTGACATGATCCCTCTGGAAAACACCCAAGAGGCGGCCCAGGCCCTGCGTGGCACCTATGGCTGGCTGGACTTGCGGGATGCGGACTCACAGGAGCTGGCATGGGCGGACATGGAATACGCCGCCAGCAATGGGGACCTTCATCAGGATGAACAGGGGCAATGGCTGGTGCAATGGGACTGGACGCTGCCCGGGGCCGTCGCGTTTCCCCAGGAGATTCATATCACCGCCAGAGCGGGGATTGACGAAGAAGAAAAACCGACGGCGGAGCAGGAGAGGGCCTTTGCCACCTTTGGGGAAAAGATGCGCTTCCAGACGAAGTAAAAAAGCGGAAAACGAGGCGGCGAAACAAGCGCCCACCGGCCATGGTTTTATGGCCGATGGGTGTTTTCTTTAAGTAAAACTTTTTTCTGGTACGGGGGGACAAAGGCGCGCAGGGCAAGCAGGAAAAGGCATCGCGGCCATAGAAGCCTTCCGGTATACCCCCCTGCGGCCCTTGCTATTTTTCGGAAAGAATGTTTTAATGATATTCCTTGGGAACATAATGGGAAGGGAAGGAGGCGGCTTGTTTGGACATACAATGGTATCCAGGGCACATGGCCAAGGCGAAGCGGCTTTTGCAAACCCAGCTCACCAAGATCGATTTGGCCATTGAGCTTTGCGACGCCAGGCTTCCTCTTTCCAGCCGGAATCCCGTCCTGGACGAACTGCTCAGGGGCAGGCGGCGGGTGCTGCTGCTGTGCAAGGCCGATTTGGCAAGGCCCCAGCAGACCAAGGCCTGGCTTGCCTATTTCAAAAGCCTGGGCATCGAGGCCATGGACTATGACGCCACCCCGCAAAAGACAAAGCAGGCCAAGGCCCTGATTGAGAAGGCCGCCGCCCAGGTAACCCAGCGGGGCCTGGAGCGGGGCATGCAAAAGACCATACGCGCCATGGTGGTGGGGGTGCCCAATGTGGGCAAAAGCACCTTCATCAACAGGCTATACGGAGGCGGCATCACCCAGGTGGCGGACCGCCCCGGGGTGACCCGCTCCAACCGGTGGGTCAAGGTCAGCCCCTACCTGGAGGTCATGGACACCCCGGGCATGCTCTGGCCCAAGCTGGGGGATCCCATGGCGGCCACCCGCCTGGCCTATATCGGCACCATTTCCGACGCGGTATACGACCAGGAGGCGCTGTGCATACACCTGCTGGAGGACCTGATGCGGGTGCTGCCCCAGTCCACGGCCCAGCGGTATAAGATCAAGGATTTGCAAGCCGGCGGCCATGGGCTGCTGGAGGAGGTTTGCCGGGGCCGGGGTTTTTTGATGCGCGGCGGCGTCTATGACCTGGAACGGGCCTGCGCGGTGGTTCTGGACGAATTCCGGGAGGGCAAGGTAGGACGTATCACCCTGGAATCGCCCCCCGCTGCCCAGGATTCCCCGCCGCTCCCCAAGGAGCCGGGGGATGAGTAAAGGAATGCCTTCCGCCAAAAGGATGGCGCATTTTCAGGAGCTGGTGGCCTATGACCGGCTGTTTCCCGGCTTCGGAGCGTCTTTGGCGGGAATGGACGAGGTGGGGCGGGGCCCGCTGCTGGGGCCTGTGGTGGCCGCGTGCGTCATTATGCCCCCCCAGCCGCTTTTTCCTTGGATTGACGACAGCAAAAAGCTTTCCGCCGCCAGGCGGGAAGAGGTATACGGGCAGATTTGCGCCCACGCGGTTTTCATCGGGATCGGGGAGGCCAGCGCCCTGGAGATCGACCAGCGGAACATTCTCCAGGCTACCAAGCTGGCCATGGAGCGGGCGGCGGCAAAGGCTCCGGCCACGCTATGCCTGGTGGACGCGGTGGAGGGCCTCCGCCTTCCTTTCCCCACCCAAGGGATCGTGCATGGGGATGCGTCCAGCTACCACATCGCCGCGGCCAGCATCGTTGCCAAGGTCACCAGGGACCGGATGCTGGTGGAGATGGACCTGCTGTATCCTCACTATGGCCTTGGGCGGAACATGGGCTATGGCACAGCGGAGCATATCCGGGCCATTCGGGAGCGGGGGCCCACCCCGCAGCACCGGATGTCCTTTATTGGAAAATTTCTCGAGGAAAGAAGGAGCGATCCATGAGGAAATGGCTGGGAGCGTGGCTGGTCCTCTTCGTGCTGATGTTCGCCCTGGGGCAGGCTTCTCTGGCGGAGGCTCCCCGGAATTTGCTTTCCAACGGAGGTTTTGAGGAGGTAGACGACCAGCAAAAGCCTGTGGGCTGGTATTCCTACGCCTACCGCGCCCAGGCGGGGTATTCCCGCATGGTGGTGACGCAGGAGAAGGCCCATAGCGGGCGTTTCAGCGCCTTGGTGGAAAACGCCAACGGCAATGACGCCCGCTTTGTGTGTACGGTGGCGGTGAAGCCGGAAACGCTGTACCGGTTCTCCGGCTATGTGCTGGTGGAAACCATGGAGGATCAGGGGAATGGGGCGAATCTGGCGATTGAGAACGTCTACGCCTCCTCTCAGGGGCTTTTTGACACCCAGGGCCAATGGCAGTACCTGGAATGGTATGGGGAAACCGGGCCGGGGCAGCGATCGGTGGACATTGGCGTGCGGGTGGGGGGGTACAGCGCGGAAAGCGTGGGCAAGGCCTACTTTGACGATATCGTGGTTGAGGAGGTTGACAGCCTCCCGGATGAGGTGATCGCCTCCCTCTGGTACAAGGCGGAGGACTCCCGGCAGGCGCCGCCGGATACCGGGGAGGGGACCGCGGCCAAAAGCACCCTATGGTTCGTGGCGCTGGCCCTCCTGTTTGTGTTTGCGGCCCTGGCGGTTCAGCCGGTGATGGGGGGCGTGCAATCCCCTGAGCTTGGGCAGCAGCGGGGGAAGGGCATGCTGCTGGCCTTCGGCCTTCTTTTGCTGGCGTCCTTGGCCCTGCGCCTGGCGCTGGCCTACCGGGTGGAGGGCTACCAGGTGGACATCAACTGCTTCAAGGCCTGGAGCAGCCGCATGGCCGCCATTGGCCCCACCCGGTTCTACGAGGAGGGCTATTTTTGCGATTATCCTCCCGGAGCCTTGCTGGCCCTGTGGCCGATTGGGGCCATAACCCAGGCCCTCAGCCCCCTTGGACAAGGGATGTCCCTTTTGATCCTGAAGCTCATTCCCATCCTTTGCGATCTCATCGGCGCGGTATGGCTGTTTGCCTTTGGGCGCAAGCGCCTGTCTCAAAGGGCCGCCGTGTGCTTGGCCTTGCTGTACGCCCTCAACCCCGCCGCCCTGGTGAACGGGGCCGCCTGGGGCCAAATGGATTCCCTGCTGGCGCTTGTGATGATGCTGACGGCCTCCCAGGCCATTAGCCGCCGCTGGAAGGCAGCGGTGCCGCTGTTTGTGGTGGGGGCGCTGATGAAGCCCCAGGCGCTGCTGCTGGCCCCTGTGGCGTTGATCTGGCTGCTGGCGTCGCTGATCGGCAGCCAGGATTTCCGCAAGCAGCTCCTGGCGTTTTTGTGGGGCTTGCTGATTGCTTTGGGCTGCGCCCTGGCGATCGTTCTGCCCTTTGCGGTGAACCAACCCAAGCCCTTTACCTGGCTTTTCGGGCTGTACAGCGAAACCCTGGGCTCCTACGGCTATGCCACCGTCAACGCCGCCAACCTCCATTACCTGCTGGGGGCCAACTGGACCAGCCTGGACGCCTTGGTTCCCTTGGGGCCCGCTTTGGGGATAGGCCTCGTGCTGCTGGGCATCGGGGTTTGCGCCCTGCTATTGGGGCGCTTGGGGGCACCCCCCCAAAAGGACGCAGACCAAGGCGAAAGCATTCCCGCCAAGGGTTTTTCGGGCTTTCTGGCCCGGAGGAAAGGGCTGGGGATGCCAAAGCTGGGCATTTTCCTGCTATGTGCCGTGACCGGGGCGCTGATCGCCCTCATGGGTCTGACGGGCCTGACCTACGGGGCCCTGGGAACCATTCTGATGGTGTTCGTCTTTGTTTGGGTGGCGGTGTGCTGCCTTGGGGACCGCAAGCCGGAGAATCTGCCCTTCTGGATGGCCCTGGCGCTGATAGGGGTTTACGTGCTGGGGGTGAAAATCCACGAGCGCTACCTGTTCATCGCCTTGCCTCTGCTGCTGATGGCATACGCCACCACCAAGGACCGGCGCATGCTGGGCCTGATGGCGGGCTTTTCCGCCACCACCTTTGTGAACACCGCCATCGTGCTGGACAACTCCATTCTCTTCGGCTCCTCCATGGGGCATCTGAACGCGGACACCCTGGGGCTGAACGTGGCCCTTTCCATACTCAATTTGCTGCTGTGGGCCTATGCCGGGTATGTCAGCCTGACGGGCCTGCGGGCCAGCAGGGCGGCGGCCGGGGTTGAAGGCGCGAAGCGCCCCCTGACCGGCTACCGCCAAGGGCTGCTCTCCCCCAGGGAAGCGCGGCTGAACCTCACCGGCAGGGACTGGCTGATCATGGGGATCACCTCCGTGCTCTTCTCCTGCCTGACCTTCTCCAACCTGGGCAGCACCGTGGCCCCTCAAAAGGGCTGGGTTTCCACCGATCCCCAGGAAAGCATCATCTTTGAGGTGGACGCTCCGGAGGAGTTTACCTTGGTCTACTACGCCGGAGTGAGCTACAACCCCTTCAGCGTGGCTACCAGCCAGGACGGAAACACCTGGTCCCAGGAGTATTCCTGCCCCATGCGCCAGGGCCTGTGCTACCGGTGGCAGTACGCCCTTCAAAGCAAGGAGGACGGCTCCGAATTTTTGGGGGACGCGCCGGAAAACATCCTTTGGTTCAGCGGCCGCTATCTGCGGCTCACGGCGGGGGACGCCGGGCTGAACCTGCTGGAGATCGTCGCCCGGGACCGGGACGGCAATACCCTTCCCATGCGGGTGGCGGGCCATTCCGGGGCCAAGGCCGGGGTGCTGGAGCAGGCCCAGCCGCCGGAAAACCTGCTGGATGAGCAAGACACCCTGGCAGGGGAGCCCGGCTGGTTCAACGGCACCTATTTCGACGAAATCTATCATGCCCGTACCGCCTACGAGCATCTCCACGGCATTCCGCCCTATGAAACCACCCATCCGCCCTTGGGCAAGCTGATGATGTCCGTGGGAATCGCCCTGTTTGGCATGACGCCCTTTGGCTGGCGCTTTGCCGGGGCGCTGGTGGGCGTGCTGATGCTGCCCGCCCTGTACCTCCTTGCCAAGCAGCTCACCCGCAGGAGGGACCTGGCCGCCTTTGCCATGCTGCTGCTGGCCTTTGACCTGATGCACTTTACCCAGACCCGCATCGCCACCATCGATTCCTTCCCGGTGCTGTTCATCATTCTGAGCTATCTGTGCATGGCCCGCTACCTGATGACGGACGTGTTTGCCCTGAGGGAGGGAGAGCCGGATAGGCTCCTCAGCCGCGCCTTCTGGAAGAGCCTGATCCCCCTGGCCCTGAGCGGCCTGTTCATGGGCCTGTCCATCGCCAGCAAGTGGATCGGGATGTACTCCGCCGTGGGCTTGGCCGCGCTGTTCTTTACCGCCCTGTACCGCCAATACCGCATGAGCCTGATAGCCTTTGACCTTTCCGGCGAAGAGGGGGAGCTGGGCCCCGGGGTCCGGGCCCGCCTGCAAAACGCCCAAAGCCATACCCTCCACAGGATCCTGCTCACCTGCGGCTTCTGCCTTGTCTTCTTCCTGGCGGTTCCGGGGCTCATCTACTACCTCAGCTACATCCCTTACCTGAAACCCACCGGCGCGGTGACCCTGGAGCGCGTCTGGCAGGCCCAGGAGGGAATGCTGAAGTATCACAGCACGCCGGGGCTGGGCATGGATCATCCCTTCCAATCCCCCTGGTGGCAATGGCCCTTTATTTTGAAGCCCATGTGGTTTTGCCGGGATGATTTTGAACCGGCGGGCTTTGACTCCACCATCATGTGCATGGGCAATCCCCTGATCTTCTACGTGGGCGCGCTGGCGATGCTGGCGGTGATGGCCCTGTTTGTGCGCAAGTATTTCTCCTTTGGCAATGGCGTCCGGCTGCGGGATTCCGACGGGAATATGGCCTTGCCGGTGATGGTGGTGGGCTTCCTGGCCCAGTACCTGCCCTGGGTGCTGGTGCCCCGGTCCATGTACATCTACCATTACTTTGCCAGCGTACCCTTCATCATCCTGGCCACCACATGGCTGGCCTCCTACCTGCTCCAAGGGAAGCCCCGGCTTCGCCGGGCCGTGCTGTGGGGCTATGTGGCCTTGGCCGCCGCGTTCTTCGTGATGTTCTACCCCTACGCTTCCGGGGTCCTCACCCCCACCTCCTGGCTTGACGCCATGAAATGGTTCCCCAGGCTGTACTACTAAAGAGGAGAGAAGGTGCGCTTTTGCTGGCACACACCATTTCCTGCGGGCTGGAGGGCGTAAAGGGTTTTCCGGTGGAGGTGGAGGCTTTTTTGAGCAACGGCCTGCCGGGCTTTGACCTGGTGGGGCTGCCCAGCGCCGCCGTGAAGGAAAGCCGGGACCGCATCCGGGCCGCTTTGCTGGTGAGCGGCTTTGCCTGGCCCTTTCAAAAGATGACCGTGAACCTGGCCCCCGCGGATATCCGCAAGGAAGGCACCGGCTTTGAGCTGGCTATCGCGGTGGCGCTCTTGGCCGCGGAAGCGCCCGGCCGCTACCGGGGCCTGGAGAGCACCATGCTGCTGGGGGAATTGTCCCTGGAGGGCAGGCTGGTGCCCGTTCGCGGCGCCCTGGCAATGGCCATCACCGCCATGGAGCGCGGCATTTCCAGCGTCATTGTGCCCCGGCAAAACGCCCGGGAGGCAGCCTGTATCAGCGGGCTTACGGTGTATCCGGCCCAAAGCCTGCGCCAGGTGACGGACCACCTCAGCGGCAAGGCGCCGCTGGAGCCCCAGCCGCCCGTATCCTATCAGGCGCTGCTGAAGGCCGGGGGAAGCGCGCAGCAGGACATGAAATTTGTGAAGGGACAGGCCATTGCCAGAAAAGCCCTGGAGGTGGCGGCTGCCGGCGGGCATAACCTGCTGATGGTGGGCATCCCCGGCAGCGGCAAAACCATGCTGGCCCGCTGCCTTCCGGGGATCTTGCCCCCCATGAGCTATGAGGAGGCCCTGGAAACCACGCTGATCCACTCCGCCGCCGGAGAGCTGGGGGAGAACGCGGGGCTGATGACCCGGCGGCCCTTTCGCGCGCCCCACCACAACATCTCCATGCCCGCCATGATCGGCGGCGGGGGAAGGGTCAGGCCCGGGGAGGTGTCCATGGCCCACAATGGGGTGCTCTTTCTGGACGAGTTGCCGGAATTTCAGCGGGCGACGTTGGAGGCCCTTCGCCAGCCGCTGGAGGATGGGGCCGTGCGCATCATGCGGGTGGCTTCCCAGGCCAGCTACCAAAGCCGCTGCATGCTGGTGGCGGGTATGAATCCCTGTCCCTGCGGGAACCATGGGAGCCGGGTGCGGGAATGCCGCTGCAGTGCGGCGGAGATCCGGCGCTACATGGGGAAGATCAGCGGGCCGCTGCTGGACCGCATGGACATGCAGGTGGAGATGGATGCGGTGTCCCTGGAGGAGATTGAAGCCCCTGGGGAGCAGGAAGACAGCGCCGCCGTCCAGGCCAGGGTTTGGAAGGCCCGCCTGCGCCAGCAGGAGCGCTACGGGAAGGAGCCCTACTTCTGCAACGCCCACCTGCCCCAGGAGGGCATCGAGAAGTATTGTCTCATGGACGCTCCGGCCAAGGCGCTGCTTTCCCAGGCGGTGGAGCGGTTCCACATCAGCATGCGCACCTATGCCCGGATCCGCAAGGTGGCGAAAACCATCGCGGATTTAGGGGGGCGGGATGTGATCGGCGCGGAGGAGATTGCCCGGGCCCTTCGCTTCCGCAATTTGGAAGGGGAAATGGAGAGGTGAGCCCCTTGGCATGGAGCGAGGAGGAGCGGTGCCTGCTGTGGCTGTCCGCCGCCGAGGTGTCGGCGGACCGGGCGTACAGGCTCATGGAGCGGTACGGCGGCGCCCAGGGCATTTGGGAGGCCTTTGGTACGGATCAAGGCCCCGCCTTTCGGGAGAAGACCCTGGCCGCTTTGGCAAGGCTCCATAGCCGGGACGCCCTGGAGGACCTCATCGCCCGCCTGGAGCAAAAGCATGTCCGGGCGCTGTTTCGGGGCGATGAAAACTATCCCGAGTTGCTGGACGCTATTGACGATCCGCCCTATCTCCTGTACTATGTGGGCGGCCTTCAAAGCCTGAGGCGGCCCATGGTGGCGATCGTGGGCACCAGAAACCCCAGCCGCTACGGCAGGGAAATGGCCTCTTTATTGGTCCAGGGACTGGCGGAGGTAGGGGTCGGGGTGGTCAGCGGCTTGGCCCGGGGCATCGATAGCTGCGCCCATGAGGGAGCTTTGAAAGCCCAGGGGGTTACGGTGGCGGTGCTGGGAAGCGGGCTGAATGTCTGCTATCCCCCGGAGAAAGCGCCGCTATTGCGGGCCATTGTGGCCGGAGGCGGCCTTGCCCTCAGCGAGTATCCCCTGGACGCGGAGCCAGCGGTGTATCACTTTCCCCACAGAAACCGGGTGATTTCGGGCCTGAGCCACGGGCTGGTTTTTGTGGAGGGAAAGGTGCCAAGCGGCGGCATGATCACCGTAGATTTGGCCCTGAGACAGGGGCGGGAGGTTTTTGCCGTTCCGGGGCAGGTGGGAACGGCGGGGGCCCAAGGGCCCCATGCCATCCTCCGGGAGGGGGCCAAGCTGGCCACCTGCGCCCAGGACATTTTGGAGGAGCTGTCTTTGGATCTGGAGCGCTTCCGCCCCGTTTCCAAGGAGGAAAACCCCGCGTCCTCCCTGGAGGAAGCGGTTCTCTCCGCTTTACAAAAGGAAGCGCTGGGCCTTGAGGCCCTTTGCGCGGCCACCGGAACATCCGCCGACGAAATGATGGGCCGGCTCTCTATGATGGAAGTCACCGGGCAGGTAAGCAGGGACGCCGGAAACCTTTTCCGCCTGTCTCTGTGGAATAGCCTATGAGCGAAGGAGGAACAACCTATGGCTGCTACGACCAAGGCCGCTACGGCCAATCCCAATGCCAAACTGGTAATTGTGGAGTCCCCTGCGAAAGCAAAAACCATTGAAAAATTCCTGGGGAAGGGGTACAAGGTGGAGGCCTCCCAGGGCCACGTCCGCGATTTGCCAAAGTCCCAGCTGGGGGTGGACCCCCAACAGGACTTTGCCATGAAATACATCACCATCCGGGGCCGGGGCGATATTTTGGCCCGGATCAAAAAGGAAGCCAAAAACGCCTCCAGCATCTACCTCGCCACCGACCCTGACCGGGAGGGGGAGGCCATCTCCTGGCATCTGGCAAACACCCTGGACATCGACCCCGGCAAGCCTTGCCGGATCGAGTTTCACGAGATCACCAAAAAGGCCGTGAAGGACGCTATTGAAAATGTGCGCCCCATCGACATGAACCGGGTGGACGCCCAGCAGGCCCGGCGGGCCCTGGACCGGCTGGTGGGCTATAAGATCAGCCCGCTGCTTTGGGCCAAGGTGAAGAAGGGCCTCTCCGCCGGGCGGGTGCAGAGCGTAGCCACCCGCATGGTGGTGGAGCGGGAGCAGGAGATCGAGAGCTTCATTCCGGAGGAATACTGGGATGTGCTGGCTACCTCTTCCGCAGTGAACGAAAAGGGGAAGAAGGTGCTCTTTCAGAGCAAGCTGGTGGGCCTGGACGGGAAGAAGGCCGCCATCAACAACGAAAAGGACGCCCTGGCGGCCAAGGCCCGGATTTTGAAGGCGAAGTTTTCCGTTCATTCCGTGAAAACCGGGGATAAGCTCCGCAGGCCCCAGCCGCCCTTCACCACCTCCAGCCTCCAGCAGGAGGCCAGCCGCAAGCTGAACTTCTCCACCGCCAAAACCATGCAGGTGGTGCAGCAGCTCTACGAGGGCATCGACCTGGGCAAGGCGGGCACCGTGGGCCTGGTGACCTATATCCGCACGGACAGCGTGCGGGTCAGCGCCGAGGCCGTCACGGCGGTAAGGGACCACATCAAGGCCCAGTACGGGGACGCCTATTGCCCGGCCAAGCCCAACGAATACAAGGGCCGCAAGAACGCCCAGGACGCCCACGAGGCCATCCGGCCCACCTCCATGGCCTATGCCCCGGACAGCGTGAAAAGCCACCTGACCCGGGAGCAATTCAACCTGTACAAGCTCATCTACAACCGCTTTGTTGCCAGCCAGATGCAGCCCGCCGTCTTCCAGACCTTGACGCTGGACATCCGCGGCGGAGGGGTGGAGCTGCGCTATTACGGCGAGCACATGACCTTCGCGGGGTACCGGGCGCTTTACGTGGAGGGCGAGGACGAGGAGGTAACGGCTCCGGAATCCGCCATGCCCATGCTCAAGGAGGGGGATGCGGTAATCATCCAGTCCGTGGACGCCTCCCAGCACTTCACCCAGCCCCCGGCCCGCTACACCGAGGCGTCCCTGGTAAAGACGCTGGAGGAAAAGGGCATTGGCCGCCCCAGCACCTACGCCCCCACCATCACCACCATCATCACCCGGGGCTATGTCTCCCGGGAGAAAAAGCGCCTGTTCCCCACGGAGCTGGGCCGGATGGTCACCAGCATGATGACGGAGTACTTCGGTCCCATTGTGGATACGGAGTTCACCGCCTCCATGGAGGACCAGCTGGACACCGTGGAGGAGGGCAAAGCCGACTGGCGGCAGATTCTGCGGGAGTTCTACCCGCCCTTTGAGAAGATGCTGGACGTGGCGGAGGAGCAGATCGAGAAGGTGGAGGTCAAGGACGAGGTTAGCGACGTTCCCTGCGATAAATGCGGGGCTATGATGGTCTATAAGATGGGCCGCTTCGGCAAGTTTCTGGCCTGCCCCAACTTCCCGGAATGCCGCAACGCCAAGCCGATTTTGCACTACATCAAAGCGCCATGCCCTAAATGCGGAGCGCGGCTCATGGAGAAGACCAGCCGCAAGAACCGCAAGTTCTTCGGATGCGAGCGGTACCCGGACTGCGATTTTGTGAGCTGGGAGATGCCCATTGAGGAGAAATGCCCCCAATGCGGCAGCTACATGGTGGAAAAGCGCGGCAAGAAGGGTGAGAGGATTCACCTGTGCGCCAATGAAACCTGCCGCTACAAGGTACAGGTGAAGCGCAGCGAGGAAGAGGACGAATGAGGGCTACGGTGATCGGCGGCGGGCTGGCGGGCTGCGAGGCGGCTTGGCAGCTGGCCCGGCGGGGGATTCAGGTGGAACTGTATGAGATGAAGCCGGGGAAGAAAACCCCGGCCCAGCTGCTGGATACCATGGCGGAGCTGGTTTGCAGCAACAGCCTGCGCTCGGACCGGCTGTCCAACGCCGTGGGGCTGCTCAAGGTGGAGATGCGCAAGCTGGATTCCCTGATTCTGCGGGTGGCGGACGAAACCGCCGTCCCGGCGGGGGGAGCCCTGGCTGTGGACCGGGAGCATTTTTCGGCGGGGGTGGACAGGGCCGTCCGTTCCCATCCGGGCATTACCCTGCGGGAGGAAGAGGTGACCCGCGTTCCCCAGGAAGGCCCGGTGATCATCGCCACAGGCCCCCTCACCAGCGACGCCCTCTCCCAGGAGATCGGGCGGATGGAGGGCCTTGGCCTGCTGCATTTCTATGACGCAGCCGCGCCCATTGTCACGGCGGATTCCCTGAACATGGACAAGGTCTTTCGCATGTCCCGCTACGAGCGGGGAGAGGATTACCTGAACTGCCCCATGAACCGGGAGGAATATATGGCCTTTTGGCAGGCCTTGCAAAGCGCCCATACCGTGCCTGTGCACGGCTTTGAGGAAAAGGCGGTCTTTGAGGGCTGCATGCCCATCGAGAGCATGGCAAAGCGGGGGGAGATGGCTATCGCCTTCGGCCCCCTCAAGCCCGTGGGCCTGAGGGACCCCCGTACCGGCAAGGAGCCCTTCGCGGTGGTGCAGCTTCGCAGGGACAACCAGGAGGGCTCCCTGTACAACCTGGTGGGCTTTCAGACCCGGTTGACCTTTCCGGAGCAGCGCCGGGTGTTCTCCATGATTCCGGGCTTGGAGCACGCGGAGTTTGCCCGCCTGGGCGTGATGCACCGCAACACCTTCCTGAACAGCCCCGGCTTTTTGGACGATACCTATCAGGTGATCCGCAGGCCCGGCCTCTATTTCGCGGGGCAGATCACCGGGGTGGAGGGCTATGTGGAAAGCGCGGGCAGCGGCTTGCTGGCCGGGATCACTTTGGCGGCCCGCTTGCAAGGCCGGGAGCCGTCGCGCTTTTCCGGCAGAACGGCCTTGGGGGCCATGGCCCGGTATGTGAGCGCTCCAAACCGGAATTTCCAGCCCATGAACTGCGCCTTTGGGCTCATCGATCCCCTGGAGGTTGCGCCGGGGCAGCGCAAGATCCGCAACAAGCAGCAGCGCTACGAGGCCATCTCCCACAGGGCTCTGTCGGAGATCGATGAGATTTTACAAGCAAACCCCTGAACCTAGCCTCTTTTTCCAGGAAAAATATGCTATACTGATTCCATTGTGGTTGGAGGAGATTTTGTGATGAAGAAACGTGTTGCCGCCATGATCCTGTCGCTGTGCGTGGCGCTGTGCGCCTTCCCCGCGTCGTCCCTGGCCGCCAGGGCCAAGCAGATGAACGACGGCGTACCGGTGTGGAACGAGAAAACGGTGAAGGAATATGCCCGGGACTTTATCGCGGGCAATGACCTGGAGAGGCTATACGGCTACTATGATTTGCAGATTCGCCGCTACATGCCCATGAGCGTCTATGAGGCCATGTTCACGGAGCTCCACTGGATGACCGGGGAGTTCATCGAGTTTGGCACCTATTCCTCCTTTGCGGAGCCGGAGTGGAAAACCAAGACCCACGTGCTGCACCTGTGCATGGAAAAGCAGGACCTGGACCTTTATTTCGTCCATAAGGATAAGCCCGACGACTGGGAGGTTATGGCCCTGGAGCTTGTGCCCGCGGAAAAGCAGCCCATCAGCGACGGCCGGGATATGCTGGTGGTGGAGGGGGAGGACGGGATTTCCCTGAAAAACGCCCCCACCTATACCCAACTGGAAGTGACTGTGGGGGAGGCTCCCTATGAGGTGAAGGGCATCCTGACGCTGCCCCAGGGGGCGGACGCGGAGCATCCGGTTCCCGGCTGCGTACTGGTGCATGACCAGGGCCCCTGGGACATGGACGGCACTTTGGGGCAAACCAAGCTGCTGGCGGACATTGCCGATATGTTTGCCCGCAGGGGCATTGCCACCCTGCGCTATGACAAGCGGACCTATGCCTATGGCGGCTCCATGACCCAAGGGGAGCTGGAGGGCCTTTCCCTGGAGGAGGAGGTCATCCAGGACGCGCTGTCCGCCGGAAGGCTGCTTCGGGACCAGGAAGCCGTTAACGGGGATCAACTCGTGCTGGTGGGCCACGGCCTGGGGGCCATGCTGGCGCCCCAAATCGCCTCGGAAGCCACCGGCTTGTTTGACGCGCTGCTGATGATCGGGGGCTCCGCCAAGGCCTCCTCCCAGCAGCCAGCCCTGGCGGAGCTAGACCAGATCCGCTTGCTCCGCAAGCTGAGGCTGCCCACCTACTTTGTCCAGGGGAACCAGGACGCTCAGGTTTCCGTGGGGGCCGGGGTGGACGCCTATGAGGACCAGCTGGGCCCGAAGGCGAAATGGGCGGAGTATGCCGTCTACCGGGGATTGAACCACCTGCTGATGAAGAGCACCGGAGGCGGCGGGCAGGAAACCGCCGAGGGATACTATATTCCCACCAAGCTGGATGCCGCCGCCGCCAGGAACATGGCGGCGTGGATCCATGGGCTTTGGAATGCGCAGGAAGAAGGGGAATAAGACACCATGACCATGAAGGGAACGACCATTTGCGCTGTGAAGCGCGGCAACCAGGTCGCCATCGCCGGAGACGGCCAGGTGACCATGGGGGAAAACACGGTGTTTAAATCCTCCGCCAGGAAGGTCAGGCGGCTTTATAACGGACAGGTGGTGGCGGGGTTCGCCGGGTCTGTGGCGGACGCCTTCACCCTTTGCGAGCGCTTTGAGGAAAAGCTGACCCAATGCGGGGGAAACCTGGAAAGGGCCGCCGTGAACCTGGCCCAGGACTGGCGGGGCGACAGCGTGATGCGCAAACTGGAGAGCATGCTCATCGTGGCGGATGCCGGGAGCATGCTGATCCTCAGCGGCAGCGGGGAAGTGATTGATCCGGACGACGGCGTAGCCGCCATCGGCTCCGGCGGGAATTACGCTTTGGCAGCCGCCAGGGCGCTGGTGCAAAACACCCAGCTCTCCGCCGAGGAGATCGCCGTCAAGGCGCTGGAAGTGGCGGCCTCGATTTGCGTATTCACCAACGACCACATTTCCGTGGAGGTATTAGGAGGCTCGCAATGAAGGAATTGACCCCTCGTGAGATCATGCGCGAGTTGGACCGGTATATCATCGGCCAGGACGATGCCAAGCGCGCCGTGGCGGTGGCCCTGCGCAACCGCTACCGCCGTTCCCAGCTGGAAGAGGAGCTGCGCAACGAAATCAACCCGAAAAACATCCTGATGATCGGCCCCACCGGCGTTGGCAAGACGGAGATTGCCCGCAGGCTGGCCAAGCTGGTGAACGCGCCCTTCGTGAAGGTGGAGGCTACAAAGTTCACCGAGGTGGGCTATGTGGGCCGGGACGTGGACAGCATCATCCGGGACCTGATGGAGAATTCCATCCGCATGGTCCGGGATGAATTCGCCAAGCAGGTGGAAACCCGGGCCATGGTGCTGGCGGAGGACCGCCTGGTGAGCCTGCTGGTGCATCCGCCAAAGAAAACCGCCACCAACCCCTTTGAGTTTCTCATGGGCGGCAAAAAGGAGCCGGACGTCCCCCAGGAGGAGCAGGAAAAGCTGGCCTCCCGGCGGGGCGAGGTGCTCTCCCAGCTCAGAAGCGGAACTTTGGAGGAGCGGGAGATCGAGATCGAGGTGGAAGAATCGGCCCCGCAGCTGGAGGTGGGCGGCAACGCCATCAACATCGGGGATATGATGGGCGGCATCATGCCCAAGAAGACCAAGATCCGCCGGGTCAAGGTCAAGGAGGCCCGGAAGATCCTCTTGCAGGAGGAGTCCGAAAAGCTTATTGACGAGGACGCGGTGCGGGAGGAGGCCGTGCGCCGGGCGGAGCAGCACGGCATCGTGTTCATTGACGAGATTGACAAGATCGCCGGGCGCTCCGCGGGGGGCCACGGGCCGGATGTGAGCCGGGAAGGGGTGCAGCGGGATATCCTTCCCATTGTGGAAGGCAGCACCGTGAACACCAAATACGGCGCGGTACGCACGGATTTCATGCTGTTCATCGCCGCGGGGGCTTTCCATGTGGCGAAGGTGACGGATCTGATCCCGGAATTGCAAGGCCGCTTTCCGGTCCATGTACAGCTCAAGAGCCTGTCCCGGGACGACTTCAAGGCGATCCTCACCCAGCCGGAAAACGCCCTTACCCGCCAGTACGAGGCCTTGCTGGGTGTGGACAAGGTGTTCCTCTCCTTCGAGGACTCCGCCATTGACGCCATTGCCAACGCGGCCTATGTGATCAACGAGACCAAGGAGGACATCGGAGCCCGCCGCTTGCACGCGGTGTTTGAAAAGCTCCTGGAGGACATCTCCTTCAACGCGGGCGGGGAGGACATGCCCAACGTCTACCTGAACATCAACGGGGAATACGTGATGGAACACCTGGGCAAGGACGAGGTCTCCCTGGATTTTAAGCGGTTCATTCTGTAAGGGGCGGCGCCCCGGGCAGTCGAGATACTTTTGCATACAATAGCGCGGGTGGCATCCCCCTCTTAGGTGAGGCGGGATGCCACCTGTACTGTTTTCCCGGCCCCGTCAGCCCAGCAGCTTTTCAAACAGACCCGCCGTCAAGGCGTCCCGGTGAATACGGTATACGTAGCGCACGAAATGCCGGGTGGGGTCGAAGCTGTATCAAAACTATTCACAGCCCCCGCGTCGGGCGGCAGGAATACCCCCGCGTCAGTCAGGCGTTTTTGAAGCGATAGGCCCCGGTTGAATGGGGGCCTGGGAAGCTGTTGCGCGTTGCCGCCCCAAGGCCCGCCGCCAAGGGACGCAGAAAAAAAGGATAAGAAAAGAGATAAATATAGATTTTGTCCACCTTTTTATAATCCAGTCTGTGGTTCGCCGCCGGAGGCTGCGCTATACTGATTTCATAGAACCAACAACGAAATAGGAGGTTGAGCAATCGTGTCTACCGTCACAAAAGCCCTGGCATTTCTGGTATCCCTGGCCCTGCTGATGACGGCGCTTCCGGCCATGGCGTCGTCCGAGGCCACCCTTACCGTGGCGCTGATGTCCAACGACTGGCTGGATGCAGCGGAGCAAATCGCCGCCGACTTTACCGCGAAATACGGCATCAAGGTGGATTACATCCCCATGCCCGGCGAGGTGGAGGAATTCCTCCAGCCCAAGGCGGCGTCCAATAGCCTGCCGGACGTCATGTCCATCAACGCCGGGGCCTTTGGCGCGAACCTGTTGGAAAACGGCATGATCATCGACTTGGCGGAAACCGACGGCGCGAAGAACATGGTGGAATCCCTCAAGCCCGTTTTCTCCTCCAATGGCAAGCTGTTCGGCGTTGCCGGGGGCCTGTCCTCCACGCTGATCTACTACAATAAGGAGATCTTCGCCGAGTGTGGCATCACCCAGGAGCCCGCCAACTGGGAGGAGTTCCTGACCGTGTGCGAAACCATCAAGGCTGCCGGATATGCGCCTTTGGTCACGGCCATGGGGGACGGCTCCGTGTCCAACACCTTCTGGAGCACGGGCAACGCCATTGAAATCGCCACCAAGAACCCGGACTATGTACAGCAGATCAACGACGGAGTCTTTAACTTTGACACCCCGGAGCAAGCCGCCATCTTTGAGCGGGTGAAGGAGCTCAGCGACAAGGACTACCTGGCGGTAGGCTCTGTCAGCGCCATGTACACCTCCCTGGTGGATACCTTTGTGCAGAAAAAGGCCGCCATGTGCTTCCACGGCATTTGGATGGCCGGCACCTTCATGGATTCCCCCTTTGAAGTGGGCATGATGGTTCCGCCCCTGAACAAGAGCGGCCAGGAACAGGCCGTGGTGCTGGGCACGGAGACCGGCTTTGCCGTGGCCGCGGGCCCCAACCAGGAGGCCGGCATCCAGTTTGTGAACTATGTCACCAACGAGGAAGGCTTCTACACCTACCAGCAGGCCCGGGGCAGCATCCCCTCCCTCATTGATTACGACGCCAGCAAGGTGAAGATGACCGAGCCCGTAAAGGAGTACGTAGCCAAGCTGCTTACCATCAAGAACACCGGCGCGTATTGGTTTGAGATTCTGCCTCCCTCCGTGTACGCTCGCCTGCCCCAGACCTTCCAGCAGGTAGCCATTGGGGAGATTACGCCCCAGGAAGCGTGTAAAATCCTCCAGGACCTGTACGTAGCGCCCTAACGAAGGAAGCTTTGTTTTCAAGCCCGGAGCCTCCCGCTGGGGTTCGCCAGGGGAGGCTCCCTTTTTGGGGCAAGCGTTGTGCCCCCTTTACCCCACAAGGAGGTGCCGCCCATGCCGACCCTGATCAAACGGGCCCGCTCCATGGACCGAAAGCTGCTGTGCGGGCTGTTGTTCGCGCTGCCCGCCCTCGCCCTGGTCACCGGGTTCCTGCTTTTGCCCACCTTCCGGTCCTTTCAATACAGCATGACCGACTGGAACGGAGTCAGTACCCACTATAACTACATCGCCCTGGAAAACTTCCGCAACGTCATAGAGTCCCCTGAGTTCAAGACGCTGTTTCTCAACACCTTTTACCTGATTATCCTGTACGTGCCGGTTCTCAACGTCCTGTCCCTGCTGTTTTCGGTGATCATCTACAACATTGGCAAGCTGGCCAACGCCTACAAGGTGATCCTGTTCATGCCCAACATCCTCTCCATGGTGGTGGTGGGCTTTATTTGGCGCACCATTTACAACCCCAGCACCGGCCCCCTGGTGTACCTCCTGGACGCGCTGGGGGCCAACCACATGGTGGCGGACTGGCTGGGGCAGAAGGTTACCGTGATGCCCGCCATGAGCCTTGCCATCGTATGGTACGCCGTGGGCTTTTACGTACTCATTTACCTGGGCGGCCTGAGTACCGTTCCGGAGGAGCTCTACGAGGCCGCCGACGTGGATGGCATCGGCTGGTGGGGGAAGCTGTTCCGCATCACCATTCCGCTGATCGCCCAGTCCATCACCATCAATATCATCGTCAGCACCATCGCTATTCTCACGCTCTTTGACCTGCCCTATGTGCTCACCCAGGGGGGGCCGGGCTACGCCTCGCAAACCATGGCGCTGATGAGCTACAACTATGCCTTCAAGGCCATGAGCCAGGGCAAGGCCATGGCCCTGGCGGTGATGCTCACGCTGATCACCGTGCTGCTGGCCGCGGGAGAGTTGGCGCTGCTGCGGCGAAAGGAGGAGCGGTAAAGCATGAAAGGCTCCTCCATCCGCAGGCGCAATCTCCTGCGCAAGGTTTCCTCCAACGGCGTGATGCTCTTCATCATGCTGCTGTACCTTCTGCCCTTTTGGTATGTGCTCAACAACGCCTTCAAGCAGAAGAGCTTCATTTCCTTGCAGCCCTTTTGGCTCACCGCCGAAACCTTCACCCTGGACAACGTTGCCAATGCCTTCACCAAAATGAATTATGTCTCCGCGTTTCAAAACAGCCTGTGGACCTTGCTGCTGTCCTGCCTGCTGTTTGTGCTGCTGGGCTCCATGACCGCCTATGGCATCACCATCGCCCGGCACAAAATCACGGACCGGATCTATGTGTTCTTTGTGGCGCTGATCTCCTTGCCCTTTCAGGCAGCCATGGTGCCCTTGGTAAGCCTGCTGCGGGATATAGGGCTCAACGATTCCTACCTGGGCCTTGCCTTGGTCTATGCCGCCATGTTCATGCCCTTTGTGGTGTTTCTGTATACGGGCTTTATGCGGGGGCTGCCCATGGAGCTGATGGAATCCGCCCGCATTGACGGCTGCGGGTATACCCAGGCCTATGTGTACATCTACATGCCCTTGCTGAAAACCATCACCGGCATCGTGCTGGTGCTGCGGGGCGTGTACGTGTGGAATGATCTGCAAGTGCCGCTGATCGTCATCAGCGATCCCGCCAAGGTTACCTTGCAGCAAAAGCTGTACGTGTTCGCCCAATCCCGGTTGGGGAACTTCGATTTGGTGTTCGCCGGGGCGCTGATCGTCTGCGTGCCCATGGTGGCGCTGTTTCTGCTGATGCAAAAGTCCTTTATCCGGGGCGTGATGGCGGGCAGCATCAAGGGATAAGAGAAAGGGGCGTTTGGGATGCATGTGGTATCTGTGATGGCCCATCAGGACGACGAGCTGCTGTGCCTGGGCACGATGCTCAAGATGAAGCGGCGGGGAGACCAGCTCCACTTTATTTGCCTGACCCAGGGGGAAACGGGCATGGTGCACAAGCCCGAGATGTCCCAGGAAGAGGCGGCGGCCGTCCGTCACGCGGAAATGAGCGAGATGTGCCGCCGTGCGGGGGGCTCCTATACCTGCCTGGGCTTTGAGGACGAGTTCCTGTTTGACACCAAGGAAGTGCGCGTGGCCCTGATCGGGGCCCTGCGGGAGGCCAAGGCGGACGTGGTGTTTACCCACTACCTGACGGATTACAACCTGGACCACATGACCACCTGCTCTTTGGTGAGGCAATGCGCCATGCAAGCCGCTTTCCCCATGATCCGCAGCCAGCATGCGCCCTTGCCCGCCGCGCCCGCCGTGTTTTTGATCGAACCCGCGGTAGGCTTCGACTTTGAGCCTACCCATTGGGTGGGTATCGATGAGGTGCAGCAGGAGAAAATGGAGCTGGCCCGCTGCCACGCCAGCCAGGATGAGGCGTTCCAGGCCGCTTACGGCCCGGATTTTGGCATTTGCGAGTGGATCGGCCAAACCACGGCCAGGCGGGGGGAGCAGTGCGGCTGCAAGCATGCCGAGGCCTTCCGCCCCCTGATGACCCGGGGCTTTGTGCGGGGGTATTCCGTGCTCCCCTGAGAACGAAGGAAAGGGATGCCCTTTATGATTGTGGATCTTCATACCCATCTGGTGGACTATGAAAAGCACTTTGGCCCCCGGCTCCGCAGCGACTTGGAGCGGTGCGGCATTTCCCCCAAAACCTGGACGTACACCCAGGAGGAGTACCTCGAACGGACGGCTTGCGCGGATCGGGTGGTGGTGTTTGGCTTGCGGGCCAGGCGCACCGGCTGGAATACGGACAACGCCTATGTGGCGGATTTCGTCCGGCGGCATTCCCACAAGTACGTGTTCTTCACCTCCATTGATCCCCTGGACGAGGATTTCATGGAGCAATTGGAGCGGGACCATAAGGAAAACGGCGCGAAGGGGGTCAAGCTGGGACCCATTTACCAGGGGCTTCATCCCCTGGACGAGGCCTACCGGAGGATATACGCCTATTGCCAGAGGGAGCGCTTGCCGATCATGACCCACATGGCCGCCACCTTTTCCTCCGGCGTGCCCCTGGAGTACGCCCGCCCCGCTCACATGGACCGGGTGGCCTGCGAATACCCGGAGCTGAAGATCGTGATGGCGCATCTGGGGCACCCCTGGGAGGCGGAATGCATCGCCGCCATCCGGCACCAGCCCAACCTGTACGCGGACCTCTCCGCCCTGTACTACCGCCCGCTGCAGTTTTACCGGGCCATAATGCTGGTGCAGGAATACGGGGCCTGGGAGAAGGTCTTTTTCGGCTCGGACTTTCCCGCCACCACCCCGGCGGATTCCCTCAAGGGCCTGCGGAACTTGAACCATGTGGTGCAAGGCGGCGGGCTGCCCCAGGTGAACATGGAGAAGGTGGAGGAGATCATCCACCGCAACAGCCTGGCCATCCTGGGGATTGACGAAGGAGGACATGCGTGATGAAAGCGTTGGTTCTGCAAGAGACAGGAAAGTTGGTAATGCGGGAGGAGCCCGTGCCCCAGCCCGGGCCGGGGGAGCTGCTGATCCAGACCAAGGCCGCCACCATCTGCACCTCGGATTTGAACGACATCAAGCACAACGCCTTTGGCATCCGCATGCCCATGATCATGGGCCATGAGGGCAGCGGCGATGTGGCCGCCGTGGGGAAAGGGGTTCAGGCGTTTCAGGTGGGGGACGAGATTACCGCCCATCCGGTGATGCCCTGCGGGCATTGCCGCTCTTGCCGCCGGGGCCTGGCGCACCTGTGCGATGAGATGTCCCACCTGGGCATTGACAGGGGCGGCGTGTTTGCGGAATACTTCCTGATCCGCGCTGACCGGGCCCGGATCATCCCTCACGCCACCGTCGATTATGCCGTGGCCAGCCTGATGGAGCCTGTGAGCGTGTGCATAGAGGCCATCCGCAGGGGAAACGTGGGGCAGGGGAGCGACGTGCTCATCATGGGGGACGGCCCCTTCGGACTGCTGACCGCCATGCTCCTGCCCCGCTATACCAAGGGCAAGGTGATTGTGGTGGGCCGCCATCCCTTCCGGCTGCAATACGCCCAAAACGCCATTTGCATCAACGACCGGGAAACGCCGGACGTACAGCGCGCCATTGCCCAGGCCACCGAGGGACAGGGCGTGGATACCGCCATCCTGTGCGTGGGAACGACCCAGGCGGTGGACACCTCCATTGCCGCGCTGCGCTCCAGGGGCACGCTGTCGGTCTTTTCCGCGGTACAGCCCGCGCCCCCGGTGGACCTGTTCAAGGTACACGTCAAGGAGCTGAATATCTGCGGCAGCTGCAACGACGACAATGAGATGGACAATGCCCTGGCGCTGCTGATAGACCAATCCTTGGGCCTGGGAAGGATCATCACCCACAGGCTGGATTTCTTCACCCAATGGCAGGAGGCCTTCCGCCTGGCCGAATACGGCAAGGACGAGGCGCTGAAGGTTTCCATGACCTTCCAAGGGGGTGCGGGAGCATGAAGATCACCAATGCGGAGGGCATTATCCTGGAATCCCCGGACAAGTACAGGAACCCTGTGGGCAGCGAGGAAGCGCCGGGGGTGGCCTACTGCTTTTTGGTGCGCCTGGAAACGGACGAGGGGCTGGTGGGCTGGTCCGACGTGGAGACCGCGCCCCATATCGCCGCGCCCCTCTTTCACGCGCCCAAAACCGGCAGCGGCATGATGGAGGGCGTACGGGAGCTGCTGCTGGGGGAGGACCCCTTCGATACCGAACGGATTTGGGATAAGCTGTACAGAGGCACCATTTACTATGGGCGGCGGGGGGTATCCATGCAGGTGATGTCCGGCGTGGACATAGCATGCCATGACCTGATGGGCAAGGCGGTGGGACGCCCCGTGTACAAGCTGCTGGGCGGCGCGTACCGGGATAAGGTCCGCGCCTACGCCTCCACCTTGTTTCGGCCCACGCCCCAGGACATCCGGAAGGCTTGCGAGTTTTATCTGCAAAAGGGCTTTACGGCCATCAAGTTTGGCTGGGGCGTGTTCGGGGAGGACCGCAAAACCGACGTGGCCTTAGTGAAGGCCGCCCGGGAGGCCATCGGCCCCCAGGTGGCGCTGATGGTGGACGCGGGCTGGAAGCAAAACCGCAGCCCCTACGACGCCGTGGAGCTGCTGCGGGAATTGGAGCCCTACCACATCTTTTTCCTGGAGGACTTCCTCCATCCCGAATGCTACGAGGGATACGCCAAGGTGAAGGAGGCCGGCGTCAAGACACGCCTGGCCGCCGGGGAACAGGAGGCCACGGGCTGGGGCTTCCGCCGCCTGATCCGGGAGGGCAAGATCGACGTGGCCCAGCCGGATATCTCCCGCTGCGGAGGGTTTACCGCCCTTCGGAAGATCCTGTGGGAGGCGGAGGCCGCGGGGATCGACGTATGCCCCCACGCCTGGCTCACCGACCTGCTCACCGCCGCCAGCTTGCATGTGAACGCCGTGCTGCCCCGCAGCCTGTTCCTGGAATACAACGTATCCTCCAGCCCCATGCTCCGGGAGATCATCCGCAATCCCATCCAGATGGACAAGGACGGCTTCATGCCCGTTCCCCAGGGGCCGGGCCTGGGCATTGAGATCGACGAGAAGGCGGTGGAGAAATTCCGCGTGCAATAGGAGGACGGCGAGATGGCGACACTGCGGTATCTGGGACAGGCGGGGTATCTTCTGCAAAGCGGCGGCAAAACCGCCGTGATCGACCCCTATTTAAGCAACAGCGTGGTGAAGCTGGACGCCCGCTTCCCGCGCCTGCTGCCCCTTCCCATGGACCCCCGGGAGCTGAAGGCGGATTACTTTGTGGTGACCCACGACCACGCGGATCACTTGGACCCTGAAACCATCCTGGCCTACCGGCACACAGCGGACACCCTGTTTATCGCTCCCCGCCACGCGGCGCGGCATCTGCGGGAGATGGGGGTGCCCCAGGCAAATCTCCGGGTGGTGGATCACGGGGATCACCTGTCCTTGCCGGGAATGGAGATCACAGGCGTCTTTGCCATGGGCACGGAAAAGGAAGTGCTGGATACCACGGGCTACCTCTTTGCCCTGGAGGAGGGCAAGACGGTGTACCATACCTCGGATACGGGCATGTGCAAGCTGCTGCTTGCGGCCTGCCCCCAGGAGGCGGACGTGATGCTTTGCTGCATCAACGGCAAGGACGGCAACCTGACCATTGACGAGGCCCTGGAGCTGGCCCGGGCCGTGCGCCCCCGGTATGTGATCCCCAACCATTACGATATGATGGCGCTGGTGGGGGAGAATCCCCTGGCCTTCGCCTATGCCCACGAGGCGCAAGGCGCGCCGGGAATCTGCAAAATCATGGAGCTAAACGAGATTTTCTCATTTTGAAAGGACGGTGCCCCCTATGACGGACCAAGAGCTTTTCCCCTGGATCAAGGAGCATCTGTATGTTCCCGTGGTATGCGATATTTTGGACGTGCTGGGCTACCACCAGCAGGCCATGCATCACCGCCTGCGCCCCCTGGATGAGAACCACTGCGTATTTGTGGGCCGGGCCCGCACCTTCCGCTGGATGGAGACGGACTACGTGGTGACGGAGGACCCCTACGGCCTGGAAATCGAGGCCATGGACAGCCTGCGCCCCGGAGACGTATGCGTCCATTCCACCGACCATGGCGGCACCAACGCCCCCTGGGGCGAGTTGATGAGCACCGCCGCCACCATGCGGGGCGCCGTGGGCTGCGTGTGCGACAGCCAGATCCGGGACTGCGTGCGCATCAAGAGCCTTGGTTTTCCTGTGTTTTATACGGGCATCCGCCCCTTGGACAGCAAGGGCCGGGGGCGCGTCATGGCCTATGACGTGCCTGTGCGCTGCGGCGACGTGCTGGTGCACCCCGGCGATCTTGTGTTCGCGGACTTTGACGGCGTTGTGGTAATCCCCCAGGAGGCGGAGGAGCAGGTCTTTGAGCTGGCCCGGGAGAAGGCGGACAATGAGAATATTTCCCGCAAGGAGCTTTTGGAGGGAAAAACCCTGGCGGAGGTGTATGCCAAATACGGCGCGCTGTAAGCTTTTCCTGCGCTCCCCCTCCCTTTTCAGAATGACGGGCCCGTGATACAATTTCTTTCAAGGGGGCGGGAGCATGAAGCAGCGCTTTTTTGACCTGAGTATCAAGTACAAGATCCTGCTGGTGTTTTTGGCCTTTCTGCTGCTGTATTCCATCGTTTTTTACCTGTACAGCGTGGACAATACCCGCAGCGGCCTGATGGGCAAGGTGGGCTCCTCCAACGCGCAGATTCTGCGGCAGATCAGCAGAAACCTATCCTTCATGCGCCGGGAAGTGGAGGACATGAGCACCCAGTTGGTGCTGCAATCCGATGTACAGCAGTATATCCAGCCCATCCGGGATCAGGAGGACTACGAGACGAAGCTCTACATCGACATGGGGATGAAAAAGGCCGTGAACCTCATCGCCAACAAGGACTATGTGTCCACCCTGGCGGTGGTCGGGTTTGAGAACAAGTCCATCCCCTTTTTGCGCAGCATCGACAAGCGGATATCCATCCCCGACATGGACCAGCTGCAAGTATCGCCGTTTTTTGCGCGGGTGGCGCAGGCCAACGGAAAGCCCGTCTGGAGCGACCGGCAGGAGGATTTGGCCCTGTTCTCCTCCTCCCCCCGGTTCAACCGCATTTTGATGGCCCGGATCATCAAGGAATACAATACCTATGAGCCCCTGGGCATGCTGCTGTTGTCCATTAACGAACAGGCTCTGCGGGACATCTACACCCAGGGCATCCAGGTGGAGGAAGGGTCCATTCTGATCTGGAGCGACAACGGCGTCCTTTCCGAGGCGGGGCTTGCCTTGACCCAGCAGGAGAAGGAGGAGATGATGCCCTGGCAGGGCCAGGAGTATCATACCGCCTCCCTGGGTGGAAAGGAATACCTCATCAGCTATTTTTCCGATGAGGACGTGGGCTGGCATTACGGCTATGCGGTGCCCATGGAGTATCTGACCCGGCAGGTGTTTTCCGTAAGCCGCTATTTTCTGCTGGTGGCGGTGGCGGCTTTGCTGCTGTTCTTCCCGGTGGTCCTCTTTGCCACCGAGCTGATCACCCGCCCCATGAAAAAGCTGCTGGGGGCGATGTCCCAGTTTCAGACCGGGGATTTTGAAACCCATATCGACTTCCGCTCCCAGGACGAAATCGGCCAGCTGGGCCACGGCTTCAATGAGATGGTGGATCATATCGAATCCCTGATCAGCCGGGTGTATGTGCTCAAGATCAAGGAGCGGGAAGCGGAGCTGACCGCCTTGCAATCCCAGATCAACCCGCATTTTCTGTACAACACCTTGGATTCCATCCACTGGAAGGCCCAGAAAAACCAGCAGCCGGAAATCGCGGACATGGTATGGCACCTTTCGGAGCTGTTCCGCATGAGCCTTAACAAGGGCAACCGCTTCGGCACCGTGGCGTCGGATTTTTGCTTCATTCGGCGCTATCTCTCCTTGCAGCAGCTGCGCTACGGGGACAGGATCACCCACAGGATTGAGCTGAGCCCCGAGGTGGAGTCCCTGGAAATCCCGAAGCTGCTTTTACAGCCTTTTGTGGAAAACGCCGTATACCATGGGCTGGAGGCCAAGGCGGGCACCGGGCTCATTGAGGTGAGCTGCGAGATGGTGGAGGGGATGTTGGAGTTTCGGGTTTTTGACGACGGGGTGGGCATGCCCCAGAAAACCGCCAAGGAGCTGGAACAGGGCAACATCAAAGGGGAGCACCGCATGGGCGGCTATGCCGTGGGTAACATCGTGGAACGGCTGAACCTGGTGTACGGAAAGAATTACACGCTGACCGTCCGCAGCCATGTGGGCCAGGGGACGGAGGTCAAGCTGCGCCTCCCCACGTACCACCCTGAAATGGAGGAGTTGGCATGATCTCCCTGTTGATTGCGGAAGACGAGCAAGACACGCGGGAAGCCCTCCGGGACATGATCCACTGGCAGCAGGCGGGAATTGTGTTGCTTGACGTGGTGGGGGACGGGCAAAGCGCCTTGGAGTGCATGCGCCGCAAGCGCCCTACGGTGGCGCTGCTGGATATTCGCATGCCGCTGCTGGACGGCCTGGCCGTAGCCAAAGCCGCCATGGCGGAAGGCCTGCCCACGCGCATCCTGTTTCTCAGCGGCTATGATGAATTCAGCTATGCCCAGCAGGGAATCAAGTATGGCGCAAAGGATTATTTGCTCAAGCCTTGCAAGCCGGAGACCATCCTGGAAAGCGTGCTTCGGGCCGCCGGAGGCGCCTCGGCTCCGCCCCAGCCAGAGCCGCCCAAAACCGGCAGCCCCGTGATCAACGCGGCCCTGCGCTACATTGACGAGCACTACGCCGAGCCCCTGGACTTGACCACGGTGGCCCAGGCCGTGTACATCACTCCCGCCTACCTGAGCCTGGCCTTCAAGCAGCAGACCAAAACCAACTTTGTGGAATATCTCAACCAAAGGCGTATCGAGAAGGCCTGCGAGCTGCTTTCGCACATGGACCTGAAAACCTACGAGGTGGCGCAGCGGGTGGGCTATCAGGACGAAAAGTATTTCTCCCGGGTATTCAAGAAGCTCAAGGGAGTCAACCCGTCCCAGTACAGGCGCAAGCTGTAGGGCGCCGCCAAAAGGAAGCGTTCGCGGATTCCCGCAAATTTCCCGGCGGAGCCAGGAAAAGTGGTTGACGGCAAAAGGGGAACCTGTTATAATAACTCTCGCTGGTTCGATTCATGGAGAGATGGCCGAGCGGTTGATGGCGCTGGTCTTGAAAACCAGTGATACCGAAAGGTACCGGGGGTTCGAATCCCTCTCTCTCCGCCAGCTTCCTTTGATCCTTCGCCCTGTGGGCGCTGGGCTCAGGAACGCAAGGGCATCATAGCCGTCCATATGGAGAAGTACCCAAGTGGCCGAAGGGGCTCCCCTGCTAAGGGAGTAGTATGGGAAACCGTAGCGAGGGTTCAAATCCCTCCTTCTCCGCCAAAAGCCTTGTGAGATAAGACTTGCAGGGCTTTTTCTTTTATCCTAAGAGCCCTGCTGGAGCGGTAAAAAAGAGTGAAAAAATACGAGAAAAAATGCTCTGTTACCCAGTTGTTACCCAGTCTGCTCATCGTCGGATTGCTCTTGGCGCAGCTTGTTGAGCGCGTCAACAAGGTCCTGGGTCTCGATGTTATTATAATGGTCAATGGACGTTTTGTAATTTTTCTGGCGCATGATCTCTACGATGACAGCCGGAGGCACGTTTTTGACAGCCAAGGCAGTTTGTGTGCCGTGCCGTCCCGAGTACGGTCTGACTTCCTCGCGGATGCCGAGCCGCTGTTTCATGGTTTTGAACTCCGCATAGAAGCGGCCTCTATTCATCCCCAGCACGCGCCCCCTGACGGACGGCGAGGTGGTACAGAGCTCACGCAAAACGGGCCCGATAAAATCGGGAAAGACAATGGGCTGTTCCTCACGCTTTTTGGTTTTTAAGCCGCAGCCGAGAATGGTGTTTGTTTCCCAGGAAATCATGTGTCCTTCCATCTTGAAAAGCTCGCCAGGCATCATTCCGCTGTAGATCATGAGCAGGCAGGCGCCCGCTATACGTCCGCCGTCACCCCAGTCCCGCCAAAGCTTTTCGATTTCTGCCGCCTCCCAAGGTGTGGTTTCCTCGGCCTCCAGAACTGGTAGCTCCAAAAATCTGGCAAGATTATTCCGCACCTGTTCCTCGGCCATAGCCAGTTTATAGAGGTGGCTGAGTAAGTCGCGGATATCCTTGGCTGGATAGTAGGGCAGCCCGGCAATCAACTCCTGTAATTCGCTGATTCCGATGGTGTTGAGAAAGCAGCACGGACCTGTACTACGATGACACCCTCTACGCCCAGATCAAGGACGTTACCAGGGAAGAGGTGGAGATCCGCGTGGCCGAGGTGCCTTTGAAGCAGATGGCGGCTTTTGGCCTGGGCAACTACGACGAAACCACCGAAACCCTGGAGGGCGAATTATCCATCCCCAACAAGGAGTACGCCCTGCGCTTCGGGGTGGACACCGTGGACGGCCTGCCCTTCTACTTCAACTACCGCCTCTTTGAGATGAGCGGCATCAAGTTCGACAACTTCACCACCCGCAAGGATAGCGTTACCGTGTGCGAGGTGATCATCACCGGCGTGTTCAAGCGGCCCGCGCTGCCCGCTTTGGCCCCCTGGGCGGTGATGCAGCTCAAGGAGGACAAGAGCAACCTGGCGGCCTGCAACGCGTTTTTGACCGAGGCGGAAGCGAAGCCGTAAGAGACGGATTACCAAACCGGGGCGGACGTCCAAGTGGCGTCCGCCTCTTTGATGCGGGGTGAAAGCATGGCATCCGACTACTGGCGCGAACGGGCCGAGGCAGACATGGACGCGG
>JAYFPK010000005.1:0-142475 GCA_034927815.1 Candidatus Limiplasma sp. | reverse complement strand
TGGTATCAGGTTCGAATCATGGATGAATCGGGTTGTGGTTATATGCAAAAAGGTGATTTTCAAGACGCGATATTTTTCAAAGACATATTGATTGAGAGCATAGAGCCGCTTAGCGAAGGCACTTATCATGTGGGAACGGATCTGGAGCCGGGCCTATATACCTATACAGCGAAGGGTAAAGGCTTGGCCACCCTTACAGTAACGGGCGGAGGAAATGAGCTCAATAAGAACATTGAGGCCGCAGCCAACTCTTCTTACACGCTTTACCTATCCGATGGAATGACGATTGTTTTGACAGGCGAAGGGAAACTTGAGTCTATGACGCAAGAGCCGATCATATCTGGTGAAACTGATATGCGCATATCGGGAAATGGCATGTTCTTTGTGAAGTCGCAGTTCCCGCCATTCCTATATGGTATGACTGGTGTCTCATATGTATTTTCAGTCTTGGATCAAACCCAAAAGGGAACTATTACGATTTACAACTTGAAAGGGAATATGATCAATCAAACAGTCCTGGAAAAGGATGATCTATACCAAACAACGCCTATTGAAATTGATGATGCCACCTTCGTTGAGATCGAGAACTGTGTTTTGCAGATCCAATTCTCTCATAATGGTTAACTTCGTCTTTCATGGAATGAACTGGCAGAAAGGCATTATGTCAGCCGGTCTATGATCGCCAAATACAGAAAGAAGGCGATGAGAGAGCTGGAGAGCCTGTGCAGCAAACGGGATGCCGACACACTGCGCTTTATGCTAGGGTGAAAGGTGTACCAAAGGTGTACTGATGGTGTACCGATGGTGTACTGACATTACACCAGCCCCCATGTTATGATTACAATCACCAGAGATAGACAGAGCGAGGAAACACTCCCCGCTCTGTTTTTGATTTGGTAGCCGTTTGATGTGCGAGGCTTACTCCTTTCTACTCGCCTCAAACGGCTTTGTATTTTTGAGAGGAGCATGCCTATGCTATTTACCAGTGAGCAGGTGTCCCGTGGACACCCGGACAAAATCTGCGACCAGATTTCAGATGCGGTGGTAACTGACTGTTTGCGCCACGACAAGAAAGCCCGTGTGGCTGTGGAGTGCATGATCAAGGACTGCATGATCCTCATCGCAGGGGAAGTAACCTCCACACACCACCCGGATTATGAAGCCCTCAGCCGTGAGGTGCTGCAGCGCATCGGTGTGCCTGATTTTGAGCAGTACCTTGTCACCCCGCTTATCACCTGCCAAAGCTGGGACATTGCCCGAGGTGTGGATATAGGCGGCGCTGGCGATCAGGGGATGATGTTTGGCTATGCCACGGACGAAACACCGGAAATGCTACCCATCCCTTTTGCGGTCGCCACCCGAGCAATGGAGCTTCTGCGTGATTTGGGAGCGCCGATGTTGCTGCCGGATGCTAAGAGCCAGGTGACCTATGATTACAGCAGGAAAAAGATCACCACCTTCCTGATAAGCACACAGCACCACGCTGAGGCAGAACTGCGGGAAATACGTGCTGTGGTTGAATCGGTCATGACAAAGGCGGCTGAACGCTATGGGCTAAATACCGATTTCAAAGCCTTGGTGAATCCCACCGGACGGTTCGTCACCGGCGGCTCCTTTGCGGACACCGGCGTGACCGGTAGAAAGATCATCGCCGATACCTATGGCGGTATGTGCCGTCACGGCGGCGGAGCGTTCTCCGGCAAGGACCCTACCAAGGTTGACCGCTCCGGCGCATACATGGCGCGAAAGATTGCCTGCGATGTTGTGCGTAATAAAGTCGCGCGGCGCTGTGAAGTCCAGCTTGCCTATGCCATTGGCATTGCCAAGCCTGTGTCCCTATCGGTCTATTGCTTTGGCACAAACCGGATTCCAGTCCCTGAGATTGAGCAGCAGATCCGTTCGATGTATGATCTAACGCCGAGCGGTATCATTGACTTGCTTCACTTATTGGATGTGGATTATAATCAGGTATCCACCTACGGACATTTTGGAAAGCCAGACCTGCCATGGGAACAATGATTGTCTCGGATGTGCAGGCGAGGCGGATTCAAGAGCTTCGGTTAAAGGGCTATGGGTATAAAGCGATTGCCTCGGCGATCGGATTAAGTCGTGATGCGGTGCGGTACTTCTGTAAAGCCAATGGGCTGGATAACGAGCATATAGATGTACAGAGTCAGCCGGAAGAGTTGTGCCCGAACTGCGGAAAGGGGATCTTGCAGCCGCACACCGGGCGCAAGCGAAAATTCTGCAGCGACGCCTGCCGCCGGTCCTGGTGGGCGGCGCACCCCACCGCCCTTCAGCAAAATGAAGAAGCGGTGTATCAAATCACCTGCGCCGGTTGCGGCAAGGTATTTCTATCCTATGGGAATCGTCATCGGCGATATTGTGGGCATGGCTGTTATGTTCAAAACCGCTTCCGTGGATTGGATGGAAAGAAGTCAGAATTGTCTTGACTTTCATTCGCTTCCGAGTGATATATGGTCTACCAAATTAAGGGAGGTATGAACCATGACCATCCAAACCCACGCGGAAGACCGTCGCACCCTGGTACAGAAGATTTCCGAACACCTGCAAGCTGAATCACGGTACCAAGGCCCGCCCACCTTCTCCTATACCGTTGGCCCAATTACCGTTGCTCGCGATGGCTCCCTCGCCTGCGAAGATGCCCAAGCGCTGGAAGCCCTGAAACCATTTCTGACGGAGCACGGCTTCATTGAACCGGAGGTGGTGACTTTGGAAAGCATAACGCCCGCCGAGCCGGAAATTGAAGATTTGGAAGACACGAATCCTATTGAACCGGAGGTTGATGATTTGGAAGGCATGAGGCCGATTGAGCCGGAGGATGACGTGATGGCCATTTCGCTCCCCACTGAAGGAATGGACGGGAACCAGCTTCGGAATCTGATGCACCTGCTTTACAACTACCAGTACCTGCTAAACCGGGTTACCCGCCGCGAGAGCTTCTCAATTTCCGAAGCGGTCACGACCCGCTTGGGTGAATATGTGCCGGAAACCCTCGCTGACTTTGAAACCCTGATGGACGATTTCATAGCGATGGATGACCTGACCGGCGTTGATTTCAGAGACGGCACAGTCACGCTGATCTTTCCGCTTGACGCGTCGCCGGAAAAGAACAAGGCATATTCCGACTTGGCCAGCGCCGTACTTCGAGCGGCAAAAGAAGCGAAGCGCGTCGGCTTGGAACTTCGCCGCCCGGAAAATGAAAAATACGTGCTGCGTTCCTGGCTTTTGCGGATGGGCTTTGGCGGAGCTGATTTCAAAGCGTCCCGGAACGCGCTGCTCAGCGGTCTGAAAGGCCACACAGCTTTCCGCAACGATGACGAGGCAATGAAGCACAAAAACAAGTACGCGGAAATCCGCAAGATTGCCCGTGAGCTGAGAGAAGGTGAAGCGCAATGAGCGATACCCTGAAGCAGGTCCTTCTCGATTTGAAAGCCCGGCAGTTGGCTGGCGAACACATGCCCTGTCCGCGCTGTGGGCTGAATACCATGAAGCCGAAAATCCATGAGAACGCGACGAGCCGCCAAGCCGACCTCTATGTCTGCGATGACTGCGGCACATCGGAAGCCCTGCTGGACATGATGCGTAGGCCCTTACCCCTGACGCATTGGTCTTGCTTTAAGGCGGAACAGCCACGAGCCGATTTCAAAGCCCTGCCGGGCGAAGCAGCATGGCAGCACCTGCAAAAAACGCAGGTCCCTTACCTGAGCCGTCTCTTTGAACAGTGGCAAACTGAAAAGGCCAATGAAGAGTTTGACCTTTATCGGTTAGCGGCCTACCGCGATTGCGAAGGATTGACCGCATTGTGGAGCCAGCCCTTTCAAGCCGCCTACCAAGTGGCAGATGGCCAACTGCTGGTCCGCTTCCGGGCAGGGGTAAACGGAACCGAGGTCGCCTACGACTTGATTCCAGAGCCTCGCCGCTAACCTTTTTGACAGCAGCCCTCGCGGCTGCTTTTTCTTTGCCCACGTCGCCGCCACGTTCGCTTCAGCACGGCTTTACATGCCCTGATGGAGGGGTTGCCCCATGGATGATTTCAAAGCCCGGCACGCGCCGCTGCAGGCCGACAAAAAAGCCGCCCTCGTTTGAGAGCGGCTTTCGTTGTTGTGTTGTTTATCCGCGCACCTTACGCCGGAGGCTGCGGCGGAGTGCTGGCTGCAACACCGTCTTGATTTCCGAGCCAAGCCCCAATTCCTCGTAGGCGCTTCGGATGCTTTCGTAATACTCAGGCATCGGCGGCAATGTGCGGAAAACTCGCATCCGGTAGATCATCCCCTTGATTACAGAGCCGTCGGCCATGGTGACCGGCCACTCCTCTTTGATGTAGTAGTTGGGGAATCCCTCGTACCGGTCGAGCCGACGTTCGTCCGCGTCCGAGATCTCCCAGACCGCCACCGGCACACGCGCGTTATTGATTTGCGAGCGTTCGACAGTGGCGTGCATGTAGAATTCCAACCGGGCCTGTTCGATGTACCCAGTGCCGATGAGCTTGGCGTCCGGGCAGCGGCAGTCCATTTGATCCTTGACCATGTTGGAGCCGTAAGCGATGTACTTCATTGTGTTTCCTCCTTAATTTCAAAGCTTGTTGGGAACGCCGACGCGCTGAAAGAATCTCATTGCCTCGCCGGTTTTGTCGCTGTACGCGATTTCACTCGCTTCGCGTTCGATCTCGCGTTCGAGCAGGCCGACCATGTAATCCTGAAGAGTGGCTCCACGATACAGCAGAACACATTTCAACTGGTGATGTAGTTCATCTTCCACGCGAATGCAAATGCTCTTCAATCAATACCTCCTTCCTTATTTGCAAGCGGTCAGTCGAGTTGGATGACCTCGCTGTCCCGCGAGCCGATGACGGTCAGCCTGACAATGACATTCCCGAAAAGGCCGTACTCTTGCGGGGAATCCAAAGCTTCATCCATAGAGAGTTCTTCCAGCAGGTCGTCGATGCCATAAGTACGGGCTTGGGTTTGGGCGATTTCAAAGCCGAGGGCCTGCGCTTCCCGAAGCGCATCTTCCAGCGTCATCGCCTGGACAGTGATTCCCTTTGTCGTGGGCCTCATGGGGTGTACCTCCTTGCTGATTTAGGAGCGTTGCGCCGCTCACCTGTAGTGGAAATCGTGGTCCCAAATTGTGATGGTGTAGCCCTCATTTGAGCTTGTGACCTGTACATTTCGGATGAAGATGCTGCCTGTCAGCAGCGCGCCCAGGATGAGGCCGACGAGGATACCGAGTGAGAACTTCTTCATGGTGTACCTCCTGTGAATGATTTGGAAGCTATGGCTTCCCGCGACACTCCCGGTCGGGAGTGTTTCGGCTGCGCGCCCGCAGCACTCGTCAGGCGGGATGATTCCAAAAGTCTCTAGGGTACTCGGCCTTTGTCCCTATGTGGGCGCTTATCAGCGCCTCCGCGTGTTCGACGAGTGTAGGTAACGCTCGGAGAACTCGCGCCTCTCCGTCCAGCGTGGAGAGCAGAATGTGGTTCACGTATTCACCGAGTGGGTCATCGAACCAGTCGAAGATGTCCATACATTGGGAAAGGGATATACTGTGCTTTATCATGGTGTTTGCCTCCTTTTGATTTGAAAGCTCAGTAAACCTGATGCTCCGGTAGTTGTGTGTCACAATGCTCCCCCTCGCAGTCCTCGTCAAGGACCATGACCTCTGTGTCGGGGTCGCTTGCAAAGACTTCGGAAACCAGACCGCGCCAAACCTTGATGACGATTGTATTCATGGCTTACCTCCTCCACTTGATTTGTGAGCTCACCAAATGCCGCCGGTGCGGTGTAGGTTTGCGTCCTTGTCCATTTGATTCAGGAGCTTGCACACTTCCTCAGTAGTCAGGGTAGCGCCGTCCTCGCCCGCAACCCAGTCGCGGGTCTTGCTCTCTCGGATGATTTGCCAGCGCGTGGAGCCCGGCGCGAGCCGCGCCCAATGGTAGTCGGTCTCGTCGTAGGGGTTCACGCTGATGATTTGGAAGGTACCGTCGATGAGCGTTTTACTGAACTTCCGGTTGCCAACGGTTATGAACCCACAGTGCTGAACCATAGTGTGTACCTCCTTTTTGATTTGGGAGCTTACTCTTCCTCGTCTATTTCTTCATCCTCGAAGCTGTTCATGGTAATTCCGCCGTAGGTGTACCCACGGTCGTGCCTTAAGTAGACCGGGGTGTCTTCGTCGAATTGCTCGAGGTAGGCAATGAGCTCCATGACGGTCATGGTATGGCGAATCTGGTCGATTCCGTAGCCTTCGCGCTTTGCGTCGATGTAGAGAACCTGTTTCATGGGGTGTACCTCCTGTGTATGATTTGGAAGCTGTGGCTTCCCGCGACCGGGTTGCCCCGGTTTCGGCCCGTGCCGGAGGCCTCGTCAGGCGGGGTTTTTTTTGAAAAGGCTGATGAAGGCGTGTGCGGCATTTGAAAGCGCCAGCTTCTCGGCTTTGTCAGGCGCACCGTACCACAGGGCTTGCCCCTGGTCGGCCCAAATGGTAGGAGGCCGCATGCCATAATTGGTGTTGATTTTGCTGAAATAGTCCTCAAAGCGGAGCTGTAGGCGGTCAATCTGGCCTTCATAGGGGTTCAAAATGGTGATTTGTAAGGCTTCATAATTGCCCGCTGTGCCCAGGGTGACGAACTCCATCCGCGCCTTGCGGCCATCCGTCAAGGGGATGAAGCAGGCTCTGCCAACAAACACGGGGTTGCTCGATTTGAAAGCGGTGTTCTTCCCTGTGAGAATGCCGAGTTCTTCTTGAAAGAAATTCATGGATGTACCTCCTTCTTGATTTGGGAGCTTGCGGCTTCCCGCGACGCACAGTGTGCGTTTCGGACCGGGGCCACCGGCACTCGTCAGGCGGGTGTGTCAGCTTGCTTGTCTCCAAGCGGCGTTTCCGGGCAGGTATTTGAGCAGGTGCTGGCGGGCGGTTTCGAATTCCGGTCCGATAAACCCCAGCCGGAGGAGCCAACACCGGAAGGTGTACTTGGGATTGTCCGTTTCCGGGCGGCGCGGGGAGGCCGAACTTGATTCCAAAGCCATGTGCGAAATCGCCATGCAAAGCTGGATGTAGGTCTTGACTTCGCCCGCGTGGAGTGTGCTGTTGAAGGCGCGGAATTCGACGGTGCCCTTCTGGAAAACGCTGTGCAGATTTAGGAGATGGTAGCGGCTCTGGTCGTAGTGCTGGTGCGCGTGATAGTCCCAATTCTGGTCGTTGTACCAAAGCTGTGCGAACTGCGCGTCGTTTGCGGGCTTGCGGCGATTCAGGCGCTCAAGGAAGGCCGGGTCGATTTGTTTGCACCACCGTTCGCGGCGCTCGGGTGAGATTTGGAGAGCGAGGGTCAAGAGGTCTTCCTTGGCGTTGATGATGTTCACCAAATTTCGGAGCGTTTTGGGCGTGTGCCGCCCGCGCCCGATGTGGACGTGGATGCCGCAAGATGGGTCGGGTTTTGCGCCAGCCCTGCGGAGTTTGCGCACCAATTCCTGTACCGTTTCGATGTCCTCCCATCGGCAGATGGGGCTGACAAATTCCGTGTGCTCATTGGCAGGCCCGCTGATGCTGGCATCGGACACCACCTTCCATTTCCGGCCTTGCCCGTCGGGTACACACCGGGTGTCGTAGCCACCGCCGACGTACTCGACGCGTGTGCCGAAATGCGCGGCGATGACCTCCGCCGCTTTGGCGCGGGTGATGTGGTTCATTTCGATTTCGATGCCGAAGGTCTGGTCTTTCATGGGCAGACACCTCCTCTCGTGGTTTGCGGCTTCCCGCGACGCGTGTGCGCGTTTCGGGCCGGAGCCACCGGCCCTCGTCGGGCGGGGTCAGCGCGCGGCGGTTTTGTCGTGTGCGGCTTGGGCGCGCGCCACCGCGTCGGCGGCGATGCGCTCGGCGGCGCGGGCCGAAAAAGCGGCGGCCTCGAAGGCCTCGAACTCCTCGGCGGTCAGCACGCCCTTCGCGGCGGCCCAAAGGGCGTCGTGAGCTTGGGCGGCACACGTCGCGGCGCACCGCGCTGTGTCGGCGGCGGCCCAAGCGGCGCTCGTGCGCCCGGCCAAGGCGTGGTGCCACGCGGCGGCGGCGGCTTCGGTTTCCGCCCGGCGGCGGGCTTCTTCGCGTTTGGTCACGGCGGGGTTCCCCTTTCGCGCCCGGCGGTTTTTCCCGCCTGCGGCGGCGGCCCGTTTTCCGGCCCGCGACCCATTCATCACTCGGGAGGGCCTTTTTTTCAAGCACGTTTCGGATACAAAACCGGGACGTAACCCTTATCTGACCGGGACGTTTCTGGGTCTGGAACGTCGCGGTTTCGTCACAATTTCGGTTCACGCGCGTTATAAGGAAGCGCGTTTTTCAAACGCCGCCGTGCCGCCCCGCGTCGCCTTTTTGCGGCGGTTTGGCGGCGGTTTGGTTTGCCGGCCCCAAACCCGACCGTTTTTGTCGGCTTTCCCGCTTTGCCGTGGAGAAGTCCGACCGGCGGGGTGGGTTTTGCGCTTTGCCGTGGAGAAGTCCGACCGCCGTGGTCGGCTTTCCCGCTTTGCCATGAAGAAGTCCCACCAAACCAGTCGGCTTTCGCGCTTTGCTCTGCGAAACTGTGTCGGGAAGGGGGGGGATTCAATCTCTGTGAAACCCCGGCTGGAGACCGCGCCCCCCTCTCGCGTGAGTTTTCGCAATATTCAGGGGGTGGGGGTTGAAGGCCCAAAACGAAAAAAAGCCGTCCCGTTTGGGCGGCTGTTGCTGTTTAAGGAGGTAAATCGGTGAATACGACCATGAACCTGCAGCGGATTGCCGTGGAACGGCTCAAGCCCGCCAAATATAACCCGCGCAAAGACCTCAAGCCCGGCGATCCGGCCTATGAGAAGATCAAGCGCAGCCTAAAAGCTTACGGCTACGTCGATCCGGTGATTTGGAATGAGGCCACCGGAAACATCGTGGGCGGCCACCAGCGCTACAAGGTACTCACCGCCGAGGGCGCGACGGAGATCGACTGCGTGGTGGTGCATATCGAAAACCCGCAGGACGAAAAAGCACTCAACATTGCGCTCAATAAGGCTGTTGGCGAATGGGAACCGGTGGCGCTGGCCGACCTTCTCTCCGATCTCCAACAAAACGGCTATGATTTGGGCGCAACCGGCTTTGACGCTGCCGAAATCGACGACCTGTTCTCCAAGGTTCACGATAAGGACGTCGCGGACGATGAGTGCGATATCGACCCGGAGGAAATCAAGCCTTTTGTAGAACTGGGCGATGTCTGGACGCTTGGGCGGCATCGGATGGTCTGTGGCGATGCCACCAGCGAGGCCGATGTGACCTTGCTCATGGACGGCCTCAAAGCCAACCTTGTGGTGACCGACCCGCCTTATAATGTCGCCTATGAAAGCGCGGACGGAAAATCCATCCAGAACGACAGCATGGCGGATGGAGCGTTCTATGACTTCTTGTTGGCAGCTTTCAAGAACATGGCGGCTCATATGGCTGAGGGCGGTTCAGCCTACATCTTTCATGCGGATACGGAAGGACTCAACTTCCGCCGCGCCTTTAAGGAGGCGGGCTTCCACATCAGCGGCGTGTGCATCTGGGCAAAGAACGCGCTGGTGCTGGGGCGCTCCCCCTACCAGTGGCAGCATGAGCCGATCCTGTTTGGCTGGCTGCCCAATGGGAAGCACCGGTGGTTTGCTGATCGCAAGCAATCCACCATTTGGAACTTCGATAAACCTAAGCGGTCTGCCGAGCACCCCACAATGAAGCCGATCCCCTTGCTGGCCTATCCCATCAAGAATAGCTCCGCGCCCAACGGCGTGGTGCTTGATCTTTTTGGCGGTTCCGGCAGTACGCTCATCGCCTGTGAGCAGACCGACCGTATCTGCCGGACGATGGAGCTTGACCCCAAGTACGCCAGCGTCATTGTGCAGCGATATGTCGATCAGGCTGGGGGCACCTCCGGGGTAAAGGTGCTGCGCGGCGGTGTGGAGTTGTCCTTTGATGAGGTAACTCAAGCATGATAATGAAGCAAATCCCGTGGAAAGGAGGTGTGTCAGTTGGCGACCAGGGGCAGAAAGCCCAAGCCTACAGCCCTTAAAGTGCTGGAAGGAAATCCGGGCAAGCGTCCACTCAACGAGAATGAACCTGTTCCACCCAAGGGCGATTTGAAGTGCCCTGCATGGCTGCTGCCCGAGGCGAAAAAGGAATGGAAACGGCTTGCACCCTCCCTGGAGGCCATGGGTGTACTGACCGTTGCCGACCTGACCGCCTATGCGGGATATTGTCAGGCATATGCCCGCTGGAGGGAAGCGGAGGAATTCATCACCCAGCACGGCTCCATTTTCAAAACGCCCTCGGGCTATGTCCAGCAGGTGCCGCAGGTGTCCATCGCCCAGCAGAACCTGAAAATCATGCAGAGCTTCTGCACCGAGTTTGGACTGACTCCGGCCACTCGCGCTCGGATCATCGCGGCTGGCGGCGGCCCGGATGACACCTTTTCAAATGACCCTATGGAGATGCTCCTGAAGGGGGGCTGGCACAATGGCGTTTGATCAAGGTAAGGCCCGCCGTGTGATTGATTTCATCCAATGTTTGAAGCACACAAAAGGCGAATTTCACGGGAAGCACTTTCAGCTTCTCCCTTGGCAGGAAAAGATCATCACGGATGTTTTTGGCACGGTACGGGAAGACGACCCCACGATGCGCCAGTACACCACGGCGTACATCGAAATACCCAAGAAGCAGGGCAAGTCCGAGTTGGGCGCAGCCATTGCACTCAATATGCTGGTGAACGATGGCGAGTGGAAGGCTGAGGTGTATAGCTGCGCCGCAGATCGGCAGCAGGCTGCCATTGTGTTCGACGTCGCCGTGGACATGGTCAAGCAGTCCCCAGCGCTCCTGAAGCGGATCAAGATCATTCCCTCCACCAAACGGATGGTGTACCAGCCCACGGGGAGCATCTATCAGGTGCTGTCGAGCGAGGTGGCCACCAAGCATGGTCTGAACGTCAGTGCCTGTATTTTCGATGAACTTCATACCCAGCCCACCCGCGCGCTTTACGACGTGATGACCCAAGGCTCCGGCGACGCCCGGAAGCAGCCGCTTTGGTTTTTCCTGACTACCGCTGGCACCGACCGCAACAGCATCTGCTGGGAAGTGCATCAAAAGGCACTGGATATCCTCGAAGGCCGGAAAGCCGATCCCCGCTTCTACCCTGTTATCTACGGGCTTGGGGAAAACGAGGACTGGCAGGATGAGAAGAACTGGTACAAGTGCAACCCCTCCCTGGGCCACACGATCTCCATCGACAAGGTGCGCGATGCTTACCGTAAGGCCATAGAGACACCTGCCGATGAGAACATGTTCAGGCAATTGCGCTTGAACCAGTGGGTAAAGCAGTCCATCCGCTGGATGCCCATGGACAGGTGGGATGAATGCGGCGGTGTGGTAGACGCTTCGGGTTTGGAGGGACGGGCCTGCTACGCGGGACTTGACCTCTCTTCTACCTCCGACCTGACCACGCTGGTTTTGGTGTTTCCTCCTGAGAGCGAGGATGAGTTGTATACCGTGCTGCCCTTCTTCTGGCTGCCGGAGGAAACGTTGGGACTTCGCGTCCGGCGCGACCATGTGATGTACGATGTCTGGGAGCGTCAGGACTTCATTTTGACCACCGAGGGCAACGTGGTCCATTATGGTTTTATTGAGCAATTCATTGTCCAGTTAGGCGAGCGGTACAACATCCGGGAAATCGCCTATGATCGCTGGAACGCCACCATGATGGTCCAGGCGCTGGAAGATGACGGCTTTACCATGATTCCTTTCGGGCAGGGGTTTAAGGACATGAGTCCTCCTACCAAAGAGTTGATGCGCATTGTGCTGGAACGCAAGCTCAATCATGGCGGGCACCCGGTTCTTCGGTGGAACATGGACAACGCCTTCGTCCGCACCGACCCCGCTGGCAATCTCAAAATCGACAAGGAGAAATCTACCGAGAAAGTGGACGGCGCGGTGGCGCTGGTCATGGCACTGGATCGGGCGATGAAAAACCAGAACAGCGGCTCCGTTTATGATGAACGCGGGCTGCTTTTTGTATAGGGAGAAACTGATATGCCAAAGAAGCCAAAGCGCGCTTGTCGCCATCCAGGATGCCCCAATTTGTCTGACGGGGTTTACTGCGAACAGCACCGGGCGAAATACGCCCGCGAAAGCGCTGCCGAACGCGGCTATGACGCGAGGTGGCGCGCCGCCAGGTCACGGTATCTGCGGCTTCATCCTTTATGTGTCGAATGTCGGGAATCTGGGAAGCTCACGCCTGCTACGGTTGTTGACCATGTTATTCCGCATCGCGGGGATGAAGGACTTTTCTGGGATGAGAGCAACTGGCAGGCATTGTGCAAGCCCTGTCATGATAAAAAGACCGGAAGCGGTATGTAAGTCCGAGCCCTACAATGAAGCATTTCAACAATGAGGTGCTATTTTTCTGCTCATTTTGCGGAGGTGACCATGAAAAAAACCTTTCTCGGTCTGTTTCGGTCGCGCGACAAGCCTCAAAATGCTGTGTCCGCCGCGCCCGCGTTTTACTTCGGCTCCAGCGGCTCGGGCAAATCCGTCACGGCCCGTTTGGCCATACAGGTATCGGCGGTATACGCCTGTGTGCGAGTAATTGCCGAAACCGTCGCCAGCCTGCCACTCCATGTCTATGAAAGTACAGACTCAGGTAGCACTAAGGCATTGGAACATCCTCTGTATCGGCTCCTTCATGACGAGCCGAATGCAGAAATGACCTCCTTCGTGGCGCGTGAGGTCATGCTCTCTCATCTGCTTTTGTGGGGCAACTCTTATTGTCAGATCATTCGCAGCGGTCGTAACCATGTCGTGAGCCTTTACCCACTCATGCCGGACCGTATGGAGGTTGACCGCAACAGCGTTGGTACCCTGACCTACACCTACAGCACCTCGGAAGGCCGAATCATCCGGCTTGCGCCGGAGGACGTACTCCACATCCCTGGCTTAGGCTTCGATGGCATCATGGGCTATAGCCCCATTGCTCTTGAAAAGAATGCCATCGGTTTGGGCATCGCCGCCGAGGAGTACGGCTCCAAGTTCTTCGGAAACGGCGCGACTCCCTCCGGTGTGCTGACTCATCCCAACACGGTTAAAAACCCCAAGGCGCTACGCGAAAGT
Organism: Candidatus Limiplasma sp.; assembly: GCA_034927815.1. Taxonomy (GTDB): domain Bacteria; phylum Bacillota; class Clostridia; order Christensenellales; family Aristaeellaceae; genus Limiplasma. Next base: position 129,314 of record JAYFPK010000005.1, on the reverse strand, counting down.
TGGAACAACGCCTATGGTGGCTCGGTCAACGCGGGCAAGGTGGCCATTCTGGAAGAGGGCATGAAATTCGACCGGATATCCATCCCCAATAACGAGGCCCAATTCCTTGAAACCAGGAAGTTTCAGGTGTCGGAGATATGCCGCATCTTCCGGGTACCGCCCCATCTGGTGGGAGATCTGGAGCACGCCACATTCTCGAACATCGAGAATCAATCCATTTCATTTGCCGTCCATACCATCCGGCCCTGGCTCGTCAGAATCGAACAAGCTATCAATCGCGCTCTTTTCTCCGATTCGGAGAAAGGGCGCTTTTATGTGCAGTTCAACATCGACGGCCTGATGCGAGGCGCGTACAAGGAACGAATGGAAGGCTACGCCATCGCCCGCCAAAATGGATGGATGAGCGCTAATGACATCCGCGATTTGGAGAACATGAACCCCATTTCAGACGCGGAAGGCGGCAACGCCTATCTGGTCAACGGCAATATGATCTCCATTTTATCCGCTGCCTCGGCAGCAAAGGAGGGATGACCCTTGAGAGAAATCAGCCTGAACGGCTACATCGACGAAGATGTGTGGTTTGGCGACGAAATCACGCCCGAGTCACTGCATGAAGCCTTGTATGGAGCCGACAACCAATTCACGGATGACATTCACATCCGACTGAACTCCTATGGAGGCTCCTGTAATGCAGCTACCCGGATGCACGACGATATCCAGGCTTACCCCGGCAGCGTGACCATCACCGTTTCCGGTACGGCGGCCTCAGCCGCTACAGTGCTTTCCATGGCAGCGGACCATCTGGAGATGACACCCGGCTCTCTTTTCATGGTCCATGACCCGAGCGTGCTGGCTTGGGGCAATGAGCGGGATTTGTCCGATGCCATCAGTCTGCTACGCGCCTGCAAGGAGAGTATCCTCAATGTCTATGGACGGCGGTGCAAAGCCAAGCGTGAGGATATTGCGGCGTTTATGACCGCTACCACTTGGATGGACGCGCAAATGGCGCTGCAGCTTGGCTTTATCGACAGCATCGTCGAGGGGCAAAAAGGTGCTGTCAACGCTTCCAACACTCGCGCTGTTGACCGTAAGGAAGCGGAGCTCAAGGTACAGGCTTGGCTGGATCGCCATAAGCCCCAGCATTTCCATCCATCGCCGGGGCCGGATGTTCATCATAAATCGGCAGATACGCCTGCTGCATCCTCGCCGGAACCCTCCGGCACCCCTGCTGCCCAACTGCAAAAGCGGTTGGGCTTACTTATGCCCAAAAAAGGTTAGGAGGAATTTAACATGAGCAAGGTTGCTGAAATGCGCTTGAAGCGCGGTGAAATCTGGGATAAGGCCAAGGCTTTCTTGGACAAGCATCAGGACGCCAACGGCATGTTGTCCGCTGAGAACACGGCGGTGTATGAGCGGATGGAACAAGAGGTCGTGGATCTGGGCCACGCTATTGAACGCGAAGAACGTGCGGCGGATCTAGAGCGGGAGCTGAATGCCCCCACCAATGCGCCGCTGACCTCAAAGCCCGAAAAGAACCCTGTAGGCAAGACGGGCCGCGCCTCGGATGAGTACAAGCAGGCGTTCTGGAACATGGTGCGCAATCGCGGTTCCCATATGACGGTACATAATGCATTGCAGATCGGTACGGACTCTGAGGGCGGCTACCTGTGCCCGGATGAATACGAACGCACGCTGGTACAGGCATTAGAGGAGGAGAACGTGCTGCGTTCTCTGTGTACCATTATCCGTACGGAATCTGGTGACCGCAAGATTCCCGTGGTCGCCTCCCATGGCACGGCGAGCTGGGTGGATGAGGAAGGCGCTATTCCGGAATCCGACGATGCCTTCGGCCAGATCTCCATTGGAGCACATAAGGTCGCCACCATGATCAAGGTCAGTGATGAACTGCTGTTGGACTCGGTATTCGATGTGGAGAGCTACATTGCTGCTGAGTTCGCTCGCCGCATTGGTGCGGCGGAGGAGGAAGCCTTTATCACCGGGAACGGCACCGCCAAGCCCATGGGCCTTCTGCATACTACGAACGGCGCAGGCGTTGGAATCACCACTTCCGGCACGGCTATCACGGCGGACGAACTGATCGACTTGGTACATTCCGTAAAAAGTGTGTACCGCAAAAAGGCTGTGTTCCTGCTCAACGACAGCTCTATTAAGGTGATCCGCAAGCTCAAGGACGGGAATGGCCAGTATTTGTGGCAGCCCGGCCTGAAGGAAGGTCAACCGGATACGCTTCTGAACCATCGTTTGGTTACCTCTCCCTATATGCCGGAGGTTGCAGCCAGCGCGAAGCCCATCCTGTTCGGTGACTTCAAGTTTTACTGGATCGCAGATCGTCAGGGTCGTTCCTTCCAACGCCTCAACGAGCTTTACGCGGCTACCGGTCAGGTCGGCTTCCGCGCCACCCAGCGTGTAGATGGCCGTCTGATTCTGAGCGAGGCCCTGAAGTGCCTGCAGGTCAAAACGGCGTAATGACACCGGGGAGGCTGCCAATCAAGGCGGCTTCCCCATTTTGAATGGAGGTCATCCTTTTGAGTAATTTGACGCGGAACTATCATGCCCATGGCGGGAACGAGTGGATCATTGGCGGTAAGCTGACCTTTCTCCCCGGCGCAACGGTTGAAGGCGCGGAGGGATTGTTTGACCTACCCCCAACCGGAGAACCCGCTCTCCCGTTCATCCCTCCCAGCGAGGCTACCACGGTCGCCGCTCTGCGCGATAACTTCAATCACCTGCTCACCATGCTGCAAGATGCTGGCATCATGGCATCCGAGGAGCAAACCGTAATCAACGTGTAAGGCGGTGAACGCATGGTTGTGACTGCCGAGGAATTCAAAGACCACCTTCGCATCCAGTATGACGATGAAGATGATTATCTTGAGAGCCTTCTTCGTCAAGCCCAGGCTGCTGCTGAGGATTTCTGCCGTGTTTCATTTGATGATGCTTCCCCGGAACCTGTGCGGCTCGCTGTACTGCTCATGGCGAGTCATTATTACGAAAACCGGGATAACCCGGACAAGCAGGTATACTTGGCCATGCGGCTGGCGTTTGAAAACCTACTCTACCCATACCGCGATGTAGACCAGATGTTTTAGGAGGTGAGGATGCTTGCGCGGCTATAAAAACTTCGAGGCGACGCCGCATCCGGGCGACCTACGCAATCTGGTCGAGATCGGGTTCACTGAAAACGCCATCAATGAGAACGGCTACCCGGAACCCAAGGAAGTCGTGGTATGTAAGGTCTGGGCAGCGGCCATGGACGCGGGCAATCAACATTTTCGCGCTGCGGATACGATTAATGCCGAGGCGGTCATCAACTTCACCATCCGGTACCGGGACGATGTCAAGCCGGGCATGTGGGTGCGGTTCCGAGGGGAGAAGTGGCTTATCTCCACGCTGGGTGAGTACGAGTTCAAGCGCCGCTACCTTGGCTTGAAAGCTTCCATTGTAAAGGGGGTTAGCTGATGAGGCAGGTTCAGCAGGCCCTCTCTAGCATTGACATTCCGGTGTTTGCAGGCATTTGGCGGCCAACCCCCGGTAAACAAAACCCGCCTGCTCAGTATGCGGTGTATTCGACCACCACAACGGAAGCTGCGCACCAGGACGATCATGTCGCGGCTTATAAAACCTTTGTGTATTTGAATTTGTGGAGTGACTTCGACCCGACGGATACTGCCACTCGCATCAGAAACGCCATGTACGCCGCCGGATTTGCGATGATCGAGGAAAGCGATAAGGGCTACAACCAGCCTGCCTACGATGCCGCGACCCGGCAATACACCGTCCAATGGACGTGGTGTCTGCGGGAGGAGGCGCGGCATGGCGATTGAGCTTCGCGGGTTTGACGATCTGAAGGATGACCTAATCAACATGGCCGCCGCGCTCGATCAGGGGCCGGGGGTCAACCGCGCGCTCGAAGCGGGAGCGGTGCTCATTGAAAGCCAGATGCTCCAGAACGCCTCCACCGACCCGGCGATCATCACCGGTGATCTGCATGGCTCCATCCACACCGGCTCCGTCAAGAAAAAGGCGGGCGGCGGCAAGCGGATCACCATTGGCGTCCACCACAAGGACAAGAGCGCGTACTATGCCAATCCCGTGGAATTTGGGCACGGCGGGCCAGCCCCAGCGCCTGCGCATCCCTTTGTACGCCCCGCTTTCGACGTAAAGGCAACCGAAGCCTTTGAGGAAATGAAGCGCGTATTGCGCGATGAACTGAACAAACGATAGGAGGTCTCTTTTTTATGCCTACTCCCACTGCATCCCCGGCTGTGGCATCCACGGTCGGCCTCAAAAACATGGTGCTGGCTCCCTTGACCGAGGACACGGAAGCTGCGCTGACCTACGGCCCGCTCCAATTGGTAGCTGGCGCGATTGAGGCCACCGTGACCCCGGAAAACGCTGATCCTGACGTGCAGTATGCGGACGATGTGCGCTTTGTTGCCTGACAATCTGCGCAGAAATGCGCAATAAAACAGGCCGGAATCTACGAGTAGAATCCGAACTTTGCGTCGAATGGGTAGGTGCAATTCCTGCCTGACCCCGTGTGAGGGGTGACAAAGTCTCTGATACTCCGACATGCGTCTGGCGGCATTTGAACAGGCGTATGAAGCTCGGTGAAGAGCGGGAAAGAGCTCTGCGATGGGCTTGGATACCGCAGGAGGCCAGTACAGCCATGCCCAGGATGTCTGCGAGAGCAGACCGACGAATATCCGACATGAAAGCTCGTAAGCGTAAGGGCATCGAAATGAAGGTGCTCGCCCTCCCGGAGAGGGTATTGCCGTTGGGGACATATGTCGTCATGAAACCAATCGAGGCCGCACAGGCCGAAGGCGCTCGGCAGAAGATCACACCAGCCGAGCGCGGCAATCGGGCAAAAGGATAGGGCTAAAGCTGGAAAGAAGGCGAAGACGCAAGGGACAAAGGAACCGTGAAGGGACAGCCGCAAGGCAAAGAGGGAATGCACTCGTCCCAGCAGGCAGGAAATGGCCTGCGAATTCGCGGGGCAGCAGCCCGTAGTAGTGATGAAGCAGGGTAACGCCTGTGGAGCGAAGGGGCATAGTCTGTGCAGTTTACTGCACACCCGTAATCTGTTGAGGAAGCCGTAGGCGAACCTGACTAAAACCATCGACCACACCGAAAAGGAGGTGGTTCGTATGGCACAACAATTCAACTACCCGAATTCCGAAACAGAATTGCGCGCAACACTGGATGAATTCTACCGAACAGCCAAGGCAAAACATGATCAAAGAGAGCGCCCGTCGTTTAAGGGGCTGATCGAAATCATGTCCGCCGAGGCAACCATCGTCACCGCAATCCACAACATCAAGGCCAACAAGGGTGCCAAGACACCGGGTGTGGATGGTAAAACCATTCAGAACTACTTGCAAAAACGCCACGAGTGGGTGATCGGCGACGTTCAAGCCGCCTTTCAGCACTACGAGCCGCACATGGTACGTCGGAAGTATATCGACAAGCCGGGCAAGCAAGAAAAGCGCCCGCTGGGGATCCCCACAATACGGGACAGAATCGTACAGGAGTGCGTTCGTATCGTGCTGGAACCGATCATGGAAGCTCAATTTTATGAGCATTCCTACGGATTCAGACCGCTGCGGGACACGAAGATGGCGCTGGAACGGATTGTAGGAACGGTACACCAAAGCGGTAACCACTGGATTGTGGAGGGCGATATCTCCAAGTGCTTCGACCGAATCGATCACAATATCCTTCTGAAACGCCTGTATCATATGGGCGTGAAGGACAAAAGGGTGCTGCTGATCGTAAAGGCGATGCTCAAGGCTGGAATCATGGACGAATGTGAGATCAACGAAGAAGGAACTCCACAGGGTGGAATCCTCTCCCCATTGCTGGCAAACGTATATCTGGATATTCTGGATCAATGGATGGCAAAGCAATGGATTGAGAAGGACACGGAGCACGAGTATCAACGGCAGGAAAGCAAAATGACCGCGCTTCGGCGCAGGAGCAGGCTTATCCCCGGAGTACTGGTGCGATACGCAGATGATTTCGTTGTGGTCACGGACAGCCATGAACACGCCCTGTTTTGGAAAGAGCAAATCGGCGCATTCCTACATAACGAAATGAAGCTGACGCTCTCCCCGGAGAAGACGCTGATCACCGATGTTCGGAAAAGGTACATCCAATTCCTCGGCTATGAATACAAAGTAGTCCGTGGAAAGAGTCGGAAGGGATACATCCCGCGAACCATTCCCAACCGGGAACGGCTCAAACGCAAGGTCAAGGAAATCGAGGATGCCATTAAGGCGATTCCCAAGAACGTGAGCAAGGAGATCGTAGTCCAGCGAATCCATCTGATTAATAGTCAGGTTCGAGGGCTGGTCAACTACTATTCGGCCGCCACATGGGTAAGCGTAGCAATGAAACGTTACGCCCAGCGTCTGCAAAAGACAGCCAAACGGTGGTTGAAGAAATACCGCGCACGCTGGATTTCCGCAAAGCAAACCTCGACCCTGCCAAGCGTCCACAGCCAGTACAAAGCAAAGATTGTGGCGATACCGTATAGGGACCTGTGGGTAGGCATCACCTGCCTCGCCTTCTGCAAATGGGAGAAAACGCTCTACCATAACGAGAAGGAAACGCCTTACACGGCAGAAGGCCGACAGCTATACTTTGAACGGACGAAGAAGAAACGTCAGAACGCCAGATTGGACGAACTGTCCATCGGGCCGCCCGAAACGATCTTTACCGGACAAATCGACCCCAGAAACAACTTTGAGTACTACATGAATCGAGCCTATGCCCTGAATCGTGATAAGCTCAAATGCCGTGCCTGTGGGAAATGGCTGATCGATCGCTATCCTTGTGTGCATCGGATCAATCCGAAGCTGCCGCTCAAGGACATAAATCGCGTCAACAATCTGGTATCGCTTGACTCGGAATGCTATTCGCTGGTGAATAACCCGGCTACCGACACCTCGCATATGGAAGCGAAAGCGCGTAAGAAAATCGAAGAACTCAGGAAACGATTACGGAGTGTGTAAGACAGCATAGATGGAGCGCCGTATGCGGTGAAAGCCGCACGTACGGTGTGAATCGGGGGAAAAAGCCATCTGACTGCGCTGGCAACTAAAGGCGGAAACGCCGTCAGTGGAAAAGATGTGCTTTACCTATCGATATATCGAGTTTGATGTACTGTACCCCGATCCCGAGCTCAACTTCAAGACCAAGATGGCTGATATTCCTCTGTCCATCCAGGAGCAGATTTTCGGCAACGCCATCGATGACAACGGGGTTCTGATCCGCAAGGCCAGCGATAAGCCGCCGTACTACGCCGTGGGCTTCATGTCTGAGAAGTCGAACGGCAAATACCGCTTTGTGTGGCTCTACAAGGTCAGGGCCAAGCCGGTCACAGAAACCTATCAGACCAAAGAGGGCGGCACCATCACCCGCCAGACCGGAGAAGTGGAATGGGTGGCCATTAAGCGCACCCATGACGGTCAGTATCAGGCTGTGGCCGACGAGGGTGAGAATGGCTTCACCTCTGCAAAGGGTGCGACCTTCCTGCAGAGTGTCTACGAGCCGACGTTCACACCCGGCCCGTAATCCATGGCCGCCGCGTGGAGATGATCCATGCGGCGGCTTTCTATATAGATGAAAGGACGTTACCCAAATGATCACTTGTACACTCGGAGAAAAGAAGTATTCCGTGGATTTTGTATCCGGTCGTGCTTTGCGCGAGATGGAGCCGGCCTCGAAGATGTATGGCAACCTCGTGCGTATTTCCCGCGAAGCCACAGAAGGCAAGGATGTGTCCGAAGAAAAGGTCACAGTAGCCGACGCCCTTGACATCATGGTGAAGTGGTTCTGCATTCTCTTTGGCAATCAGTTCAGTCCAGATGAAATGTATGACCACTATCCCGCAGACCGCCTGATGCATGACATTGCACTGGCGCTTATGGCCGTTCAAACCCAGACCACCGAGGTGCTAGATGCTTTCCCTACGAAACCGGTGACGATGGAAGCGGAGGAGCTTCTCAAGGCTCAGACGGAGGACGAGGAGATTCCGGGCTTCTGACGCTGCCGGAGTATATGTACGCCACCTACAATGCGCTGCTGAAAAGCGGCTGGCGTATGCGGGAGATCGATGAGATGGATATGCTGGGCTTCCTGCGCCTCCGGGCTTGGGACGCGCAGCAGGAGAAAATCAAAAACACACCCAGACCGAGCTATATCGATCAGGTGTGGACGAGTTTGAAACCTTAAGGCTGAGAGCGCAAGTGCTCCCGGCCTTTTCATTTTTGGGCTGGGAGGGAGTTTCTCGTGAGCGAGGTCTTACGCGAGTTGGTAGTCGCGCTGTCGCTGGACAGCGACAATTTCAGCCGTAACATGCGCACTATCAACCAGCAGATCAAAGAGGCCGAGAGCACCTTCCGGCTGGCTGGCGCAGGCATCGAAAAATTTGAAAAGTCGGTCAAGGGCACCGAGGCCAAGCTGTCCATGTTGGGAGATAAGCTCACCCAGCAGAATCGCGCCGTGGAGCAGTATTCCCGCGCGCTGGTCACCGCCAATCAGAAGCTGACGGATTCCTATGCCCGGCAGGAGAAGATGAAGGCTTCTCTTTCCGAAGCCCGCGCCGAGTACGACCGCCTCAAAACCGAGGTGGGCAGCGCCGCCACGGAATACCGGAAATTGGCTTTGTCGTTGGGTGAGAGTGATTCAGCCACCATCGCTGCCAAGGCCAATCTGGAACGCTATAAACAAGAATTTCAGGATGCCCGCGACAAAGTGAAACTGCTGGAAGGGCAGATCAAGTCCAACAGCAAAACCCTACAGAACAACGCAGACTCCATTTCCAAGACAACCACCGACCTGAACAATGCCAAGGCCGCAGTCAGGGACACCGAAGCCGAAATCAAGAAGCTGACCGAGGCGCTCTACCGCATGGAGTCCAAATGGACAATGGCGGGTGAGTCGCTCACAGCGTTCTCAAAAAAAGCAGGAACCATCGGCAAGGCTATGACCAAGACCGGAAAGGTCATGACCGCCGCCATCACCACGCCCATCGTGGCGTTGGGCGCGACCGCCGTCAAGGCCAGCATCGATTATGAAAGCGCCTTCACCAGCGTCCGAAAAACCGTGGATGCAACGGAGGAAGAATTCGATTCGCTGTCCGATTCCGTCAAGAAAATGTCTACGGAGGTGGCGGCCTCCGGCGCGGATATCGCAGAGGTCATGGCGATTGCAGGACAGTTGGGCATTGCCAACAAGCATCTCGTCGGGTTCACGCGCACCATGATCGACCTCGGCAATTCCACGGACATCGTAGCGGATCAGGCGGCCTCCACGCTGGCGAAGTTTGCGAACATCACCGGTATGGATCAATCGCAGTTCACCAATTTGGGTTCCGCGCTGGTTGACCTCGGCAACAATTACGCGACAACGGAATCCGCCATCATGGAAATGTCCATGCGTCTGGCGGCTGCCGGTCATCAGGTCGGGCTGTCTGAATCGCAGATTTTGGGCTTTGCCGCTGCGTTATCGTCGGTAGGCATCGAGGCCGAGATGGGTGGCTCCGCTTTTTCCAAGGCGCTGATCAAAATGGAAGTTGCCGCTGCGACGGGCGGCGAGGCGCTGGAGGACTTCGGCAAGGTCTCCGGCATGACCGCGAAGGAGTTCAAGAAGCTGTGGGACAACGATCCCGCCGCCGCTTTCCAGGCGTTCATCGTGGGCCTCAGCCGGATGGACGATGCAGGCGAATCAGCCATTGCCACGCTGGAGGAGATCGGTATCAAGGAGGTGCGGCTGCGCGATACCCTGCTGCGCGCCACCAACGCCACCGAGCTTTTCACCAAAACACAGAACACCGCCAATAAGGCGTGGGCAGAAAACACAGCACTCGCCACGGAGGCCAATAAGCGGTACGACACGACCAAGAGCCGCCTCATCAACCTCAAAAACACAGCGATGCTGTTCGCACAGCAGATTGGCGACGATCTAAACCCGACCATCCAGAAGCTGATCGACAAGGGAAACGAGCTTCTACAATCCTTCCTTGGCATGGACGAGAGCCAGCGCATGGCCATCATCAAGTTCGCGGCCTTTGCCGCCGCCGCTGGCCCGGCCATCCTCGTGCTGGGCAAGACGATCAGCGCTGTTTCCAAAGTCACCGATGTGTTGGGCAAAGCAAGTACAGGCATCGGTAAATTCTCTGCCAACGTTAAGCTGGCGGGCGGCGGGTTCACCGGCTTTACGAAAACGCTGTTTTCTTCCAAGCTCGCCGTGGCTGCGCTGGCTGCCGCACTCATCTACGGAGCAGTCAAGTTGTACGATTACGCATCTGGGGCTAAGGCTGTCCGCGAAGCCCTGGAGGGAATGAACCAAACAGCGGCCAAATGGAAGAGCAACGCTGCCGATACTTTCTATGGCAGCAAGGGCCTCAGCTTCTTTGGCATGTCCAAGGAGGATTTTGTACGCACCGCGCGGGATGCCGAGGGTTGGCTCTCCGGGCTGCTGACCGTTTGGTCTGATGGGAAGAAGGAAACCGGCGAAATTATCTCAGAGTGGAGCAGTAGCTTCAAAGCATTGACCGGTTCAACCCGTGAGCAGCTTCAAGCTCTGAACTTGACGGCGAAGGAAGCCGGGTATTCTTCCGTTTCCTCACAGCTTGAGAGCGACATCACCAAGCTGGATCAGATGGATGCGGAAATTGAGCGCCTCCTGAACAAACGAAAAAATAAGCTCTTTACGGATAAGGACAAGGTGCGCCTGCAAGAGCTGATCGACGCACGCGAGGCCATTGAGGTCAAGTACAAGCTCTCCCCGCTTGATGCCGACGGCTTTGAAACCATCCGGCAGAAACTGGAGGCTGAGATTGCCCGCGCCCATGCCAGAGGCAAGACCGACGCGGATGCCTCCGTTTATGAAAACGCCATGGTGGCCGCCGCTCAGGGCATGGCCGCCGTCAACGCCGAGTTGGATTCGCAGTACGACAAGGAGTACGCCCTCATCGCGCTGATAGAGGATAGCGCGGAGAAGCAGCAAGCTCTCTCGGATCTGAATGCAAAGTACACCCAGAACCGGAAAGACGCTGCCGAAGAATATGCCAAACTTCTGCAAGGCATCGTGATGCCTGTCTGGAATCAGACGGATATCCAGCAAGCGGGTACGGATATCGACACGTTGACCGATAAGCTCCGTGCCTACAGCATTGCCGCCGCCAATGGCGATACCCTGGGTATGGCCAAGGTGCTGGAGGACATGAATACCCTGACGGCCAGCATGGACGAAGGCGCGCTGGCCGAGTATCTGGGCATCCTGACGCAAATCCAGTCCCTCTTGGACAGCGGCATGACCGAAGCGGAGGTTCATGCGCTTTTCCCGGAGATTGACGTTTCGGGCCAGATGGAGCAAATTGCCGCACTTGCTCAGTTCGTGGAGGATCACAAGGGCACGCTGTCCGGCCTCAGCGGCATCTTCTCCGAGGCTGTGCCAGAGGAAATGCTCAAAATATCCACTGACCTCGACATGACCGGAGCGCAGGCGCGCTGGGACGAGTTCGCGGCTGATCCGGGCGCCATCACCACCCAGGCGGTGGTAGACGGCTATACCGAGGCGGAGGGCATCCTGCGGCTGGAGCCGAAGGTCACCGCTTTCATCAGCGAGTATACAGAGGTGCCGGAGGGGGCTTCCAAGTCAGCGCTTACGCCAACCGGGCTTCTTGCCTACGTGAGCACCTATGCCGAGGTGGTGACCGGTGCGGATGTATCCGGGTTAACCCCTAAACATGTGACCGCTATGGTGAGCGCCTACCGAGAACTGGCCAGCGGCGCGGACACCAGTACGCTCACGCCCTCCGACATCACCGCTTACATCTCGAAATATCTGGAAAAATCGAAGGTCAACATGGATGGCCTCACGCCGGAGGGCATTACAGCCTTCGTGCTGGCTTATGAGGAGGTTACAGGCGGTGCATCCACCGCAAACCTAACCCCCACTGATGTAGCGGCCATGGTCACAAAGTACCTGAGCGCGGAGAACATTGATCTCTCAAAGCTCTCACAGCCACAGATCGATGCAATCGTCACTGCCTATGCGGATGCCACGAATGTGGATAAAACCGCACTCAAGGCGGAGCTTGAGGCGACCGTCACCGCTTACAAGGACAAAGAAGGGGTCCAAAAGCCCACCTACATTGAAAGCCGGATTGGCATTGTGGGGTATGATCTAAAAGCCTATAACGAGTTCGTTGCCAACAACCCCGTGACCCTGACCGGCATCGTGCGCGTGGGCGAAAAGTACGAAGACCCCTCCAAGGTGCTGGATGATCCCAAAGCTACCTTCTGGGAGGGTGGCAAGGAAATTCCGGTCAACCTCGTTCCAGCCAACAAGATCGATGCGAGCACCTTGATCGCCTACGATGCGGACGGTACCTTGCATGTGCTGATCACCCCGCAGATCGAGGGCACCACCGAATCGGTGAGTAAGGCCGCCGAGAGCGTTATTAGCAAGTATGTCACCACTTCCATCTTTGGCAACGAATCGCACAATGATTGGGGCTGGCTCAATAATCTGATCGGCTCCGATCTGCTGACGTGGATGGACGGCTTCAACATGCAGCTTGAAGCCTTCCAGCGCAACAAGGGTACTTGGGTGACGCTGTGGGGCTTGTTTGACGATTCCAGCCTGAAGGGCCTCGACACCCAGATCAGCAGCCAATTTTCCGGCGATAACCTTGCCAACTTCACAACCTATGTCACGGAGATGGTTGCCGCCATCAAGAACGGCCAGGAAGTCAGCGCGACGGATCTGCAAAATCTCAAGGACATCGTCGCCTTCCTGAACAACCTGACATTGACTGAAACAGGCGAAAATGTCCGGGCAGGCGTGGCGCAGGGCATGACGGAGGCCGGATGGGATGCGGACGCGGAAACGGTAGCTTCGCAGTTGGAGTCCGCACTGAATCTGGCGTTGGGCATTGAATCGCCCTCTACCAGGGTCAAACCAGTGGGTGAGTATGTGGCCGCTGGCGTTGGCGCGGGCATGACGGAGTATGACCTGTCAACGGATGCGTCGACCGTGGCAACCAATCTGGAAACCGCGCTGACGGCTGTGATTACAACCGATACGCTCTCCACAATCGGTGCCAGCGCGGCGGAGGGCTTGGCCAGCGCCATGTCCTCCTACAGCATGGCCACCTCCGGCAGCACGGTCGCATCCAATGTGAAAAGCGCCGTGGCGGCCAACCTTACCCTCTCTACCCTTCATTCCATTGGCCTGAATGCCATGGAAGGGCTTAAGGCTGGCATCAACGCCGGGCGCTCCGGTGTGATCGCGGCAATGCGCTCCGCTGCCAAAGCGGCAGTCAGTGCGGCCAAGAGCGAGTTGAAGATCAAGTCCCCTTCGACGGTCTTTCGGGACGAAATTGGACGAATGGCGATGAAAGGCTTGGGCCTTGGTGCGCTTTTGGAAAGCAAGGCGCAGGCCAAGGTTCTCCGCAACGCCGCCCGATATCTCACGGATGAAGCGAGGGAAGGCGCAGTTGCTTACTCCAGCAATGATAACCGCCGTACCTACAACCAGCAGAGCAGCGTGACCTTAACTGGAAACAACTTTTATGTGCGGGACGAGCAGGACATTCGCTCCCTGGCTGTGGAGATCGCCAGCCTGACTCGCCGCCAGCAGCGCGGAAGAGGACTGCGGATGGCATAATTGGATAGCGGCTTATCCCTTCCGCGCAAATAGCTGGTCAATACTCACATGGAGGATTTCTGAGATGGCTTGCAGTTCAATGTCGGTTACGATGCGCTCTCCACTTTCAATTCTGGAGATAGAGCCTCGGCAAACATAAACCGCTATCGTTTCAAGCTTCTCAGATAGCTGCTTCTGCGTCAGTTTCGCCGCAAGACGAGCCTCACGGATGTTCCGGCCAGTAATATTCATAGGCTTGGGAGCCTCTGAATCCTTGATTCTTTTCACTTTTCTCACCACCATGTCTTGAATCTGGACACGGAATAGCATATACTGATGGCGAGGGATTGTGTCCTACTGGCAGGACAAATGATAACTTTTTGAAGGTGGCTTACGTAATGCAAGTACAAAAGCAGATGCGAATCTGTGATGGAGAAGCGATTTTTACATCGGCACGGGATTCGCTTTGGGACATGCGACAAAGCGCAAAGCAAGCTCTCCTAAGAGGGGACTCCTTACAGGCATTCGTTGTGACCAAAGAAGAAATGCACTGCCCGCACGCCCTCGACCAGATTCTTTCCCAACGACGCCGCCTGGAGGAGATTGCGCTGATGCTTGGCGAGAATATCGTAGGGGCCGCCGATGGAAGGCTCCGCTGCGCCGCCCTATGGGACATTGGAAGTTGGGATGGTGTTCTCCTGCATCGGGAGGGTAGGACTCTATTTTGCGCTTATATTCCGATTGTCTCGCAGCAGAAGGCTTTTGATGAACATGTGATTTCCATGAGGCTTGCGGCATTGGCTGAGGAAGCCAAGGAAATGCAAGTCTTTCTGGATTATAGCATCCCAGCCGGAAGATGGAGCTTGTCTGAGCTTCTCCACTCCCTGTCCGAGCAAATCGAAGTGTAAAGTATAACATGGATAACTGGCTTGGCGCTACCCAAGAGGGTGGCGCTTTCTTATGTCAAGGAGGTGATGGCTATGAACGATTGGTTTGAGTGGAAGGGAGCGCGTTGTACGACCTATGGCGTGCATGTGCTTGAGCAACCGCCTCTTACCGTGCCCTCTGAACGTGTCACCTTTACCGATGTACCGGGCAGGAGTGGTTCTCTGACTACGCTGCAGGACGATGACGTTTATGATGATATGGTTCTTACGGCGCAATGCATCATCTCAGGCCCGTCCAAAATCCCACAGCTCTGTACTTGGCTCAAAGGAAGCAACAAAGTCACCTTCGCTCATCGGCAAGGTGGCTTTTATTATGCCCGGATCGTCAGCCAGATCGCCTTTGAAAAGATTCTGCGCGGCAATCCGCACCGTTCCTTCGCTGTCAATTTTCGCTGCAAGCCGTTCTGGTACGCCGAAGGTGTACCGCTAATTACGGTTTCATCTTCCGGTACATTCATCACAAACCCCGGAAGTGTAGGGTCTGAGCCGATTGTCACGGTTTATGGCTCAGGCGATATCACCCTCATGATGGGTATGACCATCACCGAGCTTTTTGGAATTTCAGGCAGCGTCACGCTGGATACCCCGCTCATGGAGGCTTACTCCGGTGTTTCCTCCGCTAACAGCCATATGAGCGGTGACTTTCCCATCCTTCTCCCCGGTACAAACGCTGTGAGTTGGTCAGGAAATATCAGCCGGGTTGTTATCCAACCCAACTGGCGTTATCTATGACTTATCCCTGCCAAGAAGGAGGTGAATCGCTTGATTTGCATTTATCCCTCAAACTGTACTGACTTTTCAACCAACGGGCTTGGAGCGGTTGCGCCACAGTCGTGTATCGTAACCGAGACTGTGAACGGCGAGTGGGAGCTTACCCTGGTACATCCTATAGATGATGAAGGAAAATGGCAGCGTTTGTCCGAGAGCTATATCCTTCGCGCTCCGGTTCCTGCCGCTTCCACACCACAGGTTCGGCTGGTCAGCCAGACTGCGGGATATGAGATATACCGAATCACCACCGTGCGCGATCCGCTTCGGCTGCGTTCTGGCACCGGCACCAATTACCGCATTCTGGCACAGTACCGCAAGGGCACCGAGGTAATTGTCCTCAGTAAAACAAACATCTCATGGTACGAGGTGTCTTGCCCGGATGGGCGGCGCGGCTACATGGCCAGCGAATACCTGACTTATGTGCGCACCGAAGGCAATATTGTTTCTGCTACCGGACAAATCATTCAGCCTCGGCAACTCCGCGATCAACCTTTCCGTATTTACCGGGTGGTACCGGATTTGGACAAGATCACGGTGTATGCCCGCCATATCTTTTATGATCTCCTTGATAATATGATCAAGAAGATAGAGCCATCGCCCTCCATGGTCGGAGCGGCGGTGGCTCAAAACATATCGTCAGGTTGCCTTTCCTCACACGCTTTTACCTTCTACTCAGACTTGACCAGCACAGCGGAGGAAGTAAAAATTGAGAATGCCAACCCAGTGGAAGCTTTGCTCGGGGAAGGCGGTCTCACAGAAAAGTATGGCGCAGAGTTGGCTCGGGACTGGTTCGATGTGTTTCTGGTGAACCGCGTTGGTACGGACACAGACGTCCAAATCCGGGAACGAAAAAATCTTACCGGCATTTCCTACGACATTGATGAAACCGATGTGGTAACCCGCATTATGCCCACCGGCGAGGATGCGGACGGCAACATTTTGTATCTGCCGGAGTTGTACGTCGACAGCCCTTACATCAGCCACTATGTTCACCCCAAATGGGTTCATCTGAAAGTGGCTGAGGCCAAAGAAGTGGCTGAGGGCGATAACTATAAAAGCCTGACAGCGTGCTACTCAGATATGAGAAAGGCCGTGCAGGCTGAATATGCAAAGGGCTGCGATCTGCCTACCGTAACGCTGAAGGTGGACTTCATCAACTGCCCGGACGCGGAAGAATACAGGCAGTACGGTGCACTTTCGGATATTTTCCTCGGGGACAGCGTTCGCGTGATTGCCCAGCGTATTGGCGTGGAAGTATCCATGCGCATGACGCAGTACACCTATGATTGCCTGACACGCAAGTATACAGCCGTCACGCTGGGCACGGCGGCAGATACCTTGGAGGGTAGCGTCATATCGGCCCGGCAGCTTGCCTCCGGCTCCATTTCCGGCATGAAGCTGGCGTTCAACAGCATCGGCGCTGGCCAGCTTCAAAACGCCTCCGTAGGCAGCCTGCAGGTCAAGAACGCCGCGATACAAAGCGCCCACATACAGGAAGCGGCGATCACCCGCGCCCATATTGCCGAAGCCCTGATCGATGTCCTGAACGTGAACGCGCTGACAGCCGTGACCGCCAAAGTTAAGGAGTTGGTGGCTGGCAGCATCACTTCGGATGAGCTATACGCTTCCATCGCAGCCATTGCCTTTGCGCAGCTTACCACCGCGAATATTGTGCAGGCCAACATTCAATGGGCGGATATTGAGAACCTCGCAACCGAGGTCGCCCGAATCGGTAAAGCGCAGATCAATACGGCATCCATACAGGAAGCCGACATCCAATGGGCGGCGATAACCGGGCTGACTGCGGCAACTGCTCAGATCGTAAAGGCAAGCATAGGCACAGCGGACATTGATTGGTCGCACATCAAAGACCTCACCACGGAGACGGCCATTATCACCCAGGGTGTGGGCGGTGAGCTTTATATCGCCAAGCTGGCAGTAACCGAAGCCAACATGGTCAGCCTCACGGTTGGCGAGTTGGTGGTGAAGGGTATGGATGGACATTTCTATGCGGTATCCGTAGACGAAAACGGTAACATTGTCACTACGCTCAAGCAGGTCGGCAACGATGATGTGACCGATCTGAGCCTCAATGCGGGCGAGAAAATTATTGAGGGCACGGTAACGGCGGGATGCCTGAACGTGCAGGACATTTTCGCCAGTAACGCGATCATCAAAGGCCTCATTGCTGCGAACATCGATGTGGACACGCTCTTTGCCCGGCAGGCCACAATCAATGCCATCAACGCTATGGACATCTCGTCCAATACCTACCTGCGGCTTATGGTGGCAGGTAAGGCAGAACAGGCGGATGTAGAGGCACTGGAGGAACGCGTTTCCACAGCAGAGCTAAAGATCACGCCTGGTGCCATCGTATCCACCGTCACCAGCAGCGAGACGTACCGGCAAGCGCAACAGAAAATTTACGCAGATATGGATGCATTGCTGGGTTATCGGCTGGAGGTTGTCGCTGGGACGGTGTTCCTGACCGAAACCGTACGCAGTACGACCCTGACAGTACGGGTATGGCATGGGCCGGATGATGTCACGGACATGGTGCCTGCGGAACGGTTTATCTGGACCCGAACCAGCACGGATGCGGTGGCCGACGCGATCTGGAATGACAGCCATATAGGATTGAAATCCGTCATGGTGAGCACAGCGGATGTGCTGCGCCAGGCTTCTTTTCGCTGTGACCTCATCCGCATGCAATAAGGCTATGCCAGTCTTCAAGGAGGAAATGATTCATGCCCATCATTGCCACCGGTCAAATCTCCATCGTCGATCTCTCGGACGGCAAAAGCCTGTCCTGCTACATCACCTCCAACTTGCCCAAGACGCAAATCCTTGATCCTAACCCTGGCGGGTCGGTAAGCCCGGACTGGTCGGGCACGCCCAAGCTCATTCTCACGCCCGTGGTGTTCGCCAATCAGACCGCCCTGCCACTGGGAAGCGCGGGCCTGACCGTCACCTGGAAACGCAAGGAGGGTGCAGGTAGCGAAGCGGCGCTGGCAACTGGCGAGGCTGTCTCCGGTGGTGTATTGACGGTTTCAGTCAATAAGCTCACCGGTGTGACTTCCAAACTGCTCACCTACCTGTGCTATGTGACGTACACCGACCCGGATACGGGTATCCCGGTGAATGTCGTATCCGACATTTCTTTCTCGCAAATCCAGACGGCGATGCATGCGAAAAGCGCATGGATTTCGGGTGAGCAGCTATTTAAATACGATTCGTCAAGCGCCGTCACGCCCGCGCAGATCACCTTGACCGCCAACCTGACAAACGTCTCCATGACCAAGTGGCAGTATAAGAACGCCAGCGGCGATTGGCAGGATTACCCGACCACCGCCGACAATGCTTCCATTACCGGCACGACGCTCAACATCAAGCCTACCCATGCGGTATTCGTGGGCGACGGAGCGACGCTGCGGATCGTCACGAGCGATGAAAATGTCACCGATATCATGACGGTGTACAAGGTAAGGGACGGCTCGGCAGGCAGCAGCGGTACTTCTGCGCCCATGGCCTTCCTTACCAACGAAAACATCACCTTTGCGGGCAATGTCAGCGGCCAGGTGTCTGCGGTCACTAAGACCTGCAACGTCGTGGCTTACCAGGGCACGAGCAAGGTCACGCCTGCGGTTGGCACCATCACTGGTGCGCCTACGGGCATGACCGTCAGCAAGGGCGCGGCGGCGAACAACGAGATCCCTATCAGCATTGTCATTACGACCAATGCTACCCTGGGCGGGGCCGGTCAGCAGCAGGGCGCTTTGTCTGTGCCCATCACCGCGCCGGTTGCAACGACGCTGACGATTCAATGGAGCAAAGTCAACACCGGCGCGACCGGGACCGCTGGCGCACCCGGCGCTGATGCGGTCGTGTTCTCCATGTTTGCTCCTGATGGCAATGTGTTTTTGAACGGTTCCGGCACGCTCACCATCCAGGCGGCGGCCTACAAGGGCACGACTGCCATCACCACGGGTGCATCGTATGTATGGAAACGGTATGTCGCCGGTTCCTGGCAAACCGTTTCCGGGCAGACGGGAAGCTCGCTCTCCGTATCCGGTGCAGATGTGACGGGTGTCGCGTCCTACCAGTGCATCATGACCTATGAGAGCAAGACGTACACGGACACCATCTCGCTTGTGGACAAGACAGACCCCTATTTGGCGGTGATTGAATCGAGCGGCGGGGATGTGTTCAAAAATGGGATCGGCACTTCCACGCTCCTGTGCCGCTTGTTTCAAAATGGTCAGGAGACAGACGCGACCGGATCAGGGCATACCTACAAATGGTATCGCCGCGACAAGGATGGCAATGCCATGGACAGCGGCGCTGTATTTGCGACGGGTAAATCCGTAGGCATTGATAGCGACGATGTGACCATCAAAACGACCTTCATTTGTGAGGTAGAATGATGCTTGCTTGTGCCCAGATCACCATCCGGCAGGCGCAGGATTGGGAGGTATCTCCGACCCCGCCTGCCAACCCTGCGCCGGATGCCTTATGGCTGGACACTTCCGTCTCTCCCCATGCAATGAAGCGCTGGAACGGAAGCGCATGGGTGCCCGTGGGTGTAAATGCGGAAGATGTCTATTCCCGAACCGAGATGGATACTCGCTTCGCGCAGACCGATCAAGCCATTTCACTCAAGGCAAACCAAACGACAGTCGTGGCCTTGACGAATCGGGTAACGAGTGCGGAGCAAAAGATTACCCCCACAGCCATCGTTTCCACTGTCCGCTCCAGCAACGAATATCGATATGATCGTTTTGCTGGCCGGAACTATGTGCTGCTCTCGCATCAAATCCATACCTTCATCAATAACAACTACCGATATTCGGACGGAAGCGCATCCGGCTACACAGGATGGTCTGTTAACGTTTCACCGGATTTGTTTGAGCATTCCGGGTATGGCGCATCGCTCCGCATCTCTTTTGAGATCAAGCGAGCAAACATTAACGCCGCTTCCGCTGCTACATCGGGCGTTTATACCGGTATTTGGATCTATTACCGCTACTATGATACCGACGGCACGACCATTCTGACGACTGGCCGGGGATATTATCTTCGCACAACGGATTCCGATTTTCAGGCAACAGATCAGGATTGGGTAAGGATTTTGAAAGGGCCGCTTAACCTTACCTCATATAATCCAATTTCCATAGCCTACTTCATGTACGGCACCTCCGCCGCAAACGGTATGACCGGCACAGTACAGTTCCGAAATGTAAAGGTTGAGGTCGCTGATTCCTTCACCAATTGGAGCGCTGCACCGGAGGATTTGAACAACGTCCCAAACCGATTATCCATCGCGGAATCCAGTATCAACCTGCAAAGCAACCAGATTGCCCTCAAGGTCAATACATCGACCTATGATGCTGAAAAGGTGTACCGAAACGCTGGGGAACCTACCACCAAGTATACCAACATGCTCTGGCTGGATACCTCGCTTTCGCCATCTATCCTAAAACGATGGACAGGGTCGCTTTGGACTGCGGTCGGCGTACAGGAAGTGAAAACATCCGGCATTACCATCGGTTCCAACAACGTCGCCATCACCACGGAGAACTTTCTGCTGCAATTGCTTGATCCCAATAACAATGAAAACATCCTCATGGAGATGAGCGCACAGGGCAATGTGGGCTTCAAGGAGCTATATGCGGATAAAGTAATCTCCAATTCAGTGGCGGCAGCCTATGCCGGACCATCCTACCTCTATGTGGTTCCTACTTACTCCGGGACAAGCGATACATACTTTCGCTCCCTTGGCGAGGCTGTCAACGCCGTAAACAGTATGTTCTTGCGCTCGGATGTGACCATTTACCTTCCCAGCGCATCGGGCACGGTTTATGAACCCTCCGGCGTACACATCAGGGGGCTTGCCGGGCCGGGCCGCCTGATGATCATGGGCTATAGTTCTTGTCCGCTCTACAGCTACATCTCCATTAAAGGGTGTTCGGCGCATGTTCTGATACAGAACCTAACCCTACGCGAAAGCCGACCGCTGAATGGCGGTAACCGAAACGCATATCTGGTCGAATGTCTCATGAACCATTATGTGGAGATCAATGGCTGCACGCTGGATGCCAACGGTACCACCTATGATTCGGTGTATGTCCGCGCCACGCACGTCTTTGTTAATAACACCGGCCTGTACAACGCCCAACAGGGCCTTGAGGTGTATATGGGCACGGGTGTGGTCAAATCCTGTCGCGGCTCCTGCACCTGGGCGATGGTGGCATATGCAGGTTTGATTTTTGCCAACGGGACCGTTCCGAGCGGCTCCCGCAGCGCGGGTGAAAACGGGCAGGTATACGCCTCCAATGTGACCATTGACTACGGCACAGCTATACCGCCGGTCGCGCCAAATGAAACCACGATCCAGTACGCCACTCTGACAAGGTCTTGGCGCGGCAGTTGGCGTACCGATACGCTGGACGTGGTGCAGGGCCTGTACTCGGATACCGGGTATGACACGATCCAGTATTGGAACCGTGGCTGTATGTGGTTTGGCAACCTGCGCAACGTCCTTTCGGGCACAACGATCAAATCGGCTACCTTGACGATTTACCGAAAAACAGGCAGCGGTGCGGGCGGTGCCAAGCCCGTTTATCTTTGTGCCATTACCAATACTGGTGCCAGCGGCACGCCTGCCATCTCGGTAAACTATGGAGCCATCGGTATCATTGGGCGAGGCGAGCAGGTTAAGTACGCCATCCCCATAAGCGCTGTTCAGGGACTTGCTAACGGCTCATATGGCGGGTTGTGTTTGTTTGAACCCTCGTACAACTTTGGATCTTCAACCTACTCCGATAGCTATATGCGTATCGCCGGAACGGATTCAAGCCTAAAGCCCTATCTGGAGGTTGTTTACAGCGGCGGCGGGGCCGTCGGATGAGAAGGAGGAAAACCAAGTGAAGATTGTGATTCCCGTAGAGGGACGAGTGCGGACAATCCTGCATTCGTCCTTTTTAGTTTCCCGCAGGCAAACGGCAACCGAGTACAGTCTGGCTGGTGAAGCCTTTCAAATGACCGGTGTGACAGCCGAACATGTCTTGATTTTGCCGGGGGAGCCTTCCATAAACGAAGGTGATCTGATTACGAATGACATCCGTATGCAAGCGTTGCCTTTGGAATCCTTCATCACGACCAGTGCCGAGGAAACACTGGCCGACGTGCTGGGGCTGGTGCTACGGTCTTCCGTCGCGGAGGGCCGGATCACCGACGCTGAACTGCTGCGGGTGGCTCCCGCGCTGGAAGGCCGCCAATGGCAGCCGGGCATTGAAGTGGCCGTAGGCGATGTGTACACCTTCGGCATCTTCCTCTGGCGTTGCATTATGTCGCATATCACGCAGGAAAGCTGGCCGCCTGATCTCACGCCTGCCCTCTGGCGCAAGGTGGAAATCGTACCGGATGATGGTGTGCGCATCTGGCAGGCAGGTGTGGATTATGTGGTGGGTGATGTGCTGGCATACCCGGACAGGGATTCGCCGCAATACGAATGCATTACATCCCACACCTCACAAGATGGCTGGGAACCGCCCAACGTGCCTGCGCTGTGGATTCCCAAAACAAAGTCTTAAGCCACTCAATCCGGGCGGCTTTTGATATACCCCAGAATGATAAACAGGAGGATTGCAAGATGCGTGATTTTACCATTGATCTGGTATGGGCCAAGGTACAAATGGCGTTTACCGCCATTGGCGGCTGGCTCGGGTATTTTCTAGGAGGTGTGGACGGCTTGCTCATTACGCTGGTGGTCTTTATGGCGCTGGACTACATCACCGGCGTGATGTGCGGTATCGTCGATAAAAAGCTGTCCAGCGCTGTGGGCTTCAAGGGACTGTTCAGGAAGATGCTCATCATTGCGCTGGTGGGTGTAGGGCATGTCGTGGATATTTCCGTTGTCGGCACAGGCGGCGCTTTGCGCTCCGCTGTGATTTGCTTTTATCTCTCAAACGAGGGACTTTCCATGATCGAAAACGCCACGCGCCTTGGGCTGCCCGTCCCGGATAAGCTCAAGGAGATTCTAGCGCAGCTTCATAACAAAAACCCCGCTGCCGATGGAAACGACAACGGTGATTCCGTCTAGTTTTCTAAGGATTTTTCGCAACCAATGTGAGCGCCGACATGCTTTTGCGACCTGCGTCCATTTCGAGCATTTCACGACTGGGATAGCAACAGTTCTCTTTCAGCAGCTTAATTCGACCGTCCTTGTCTTCATACCCGATCAGTGCGGCATAGGGCTTCTTGCCGCTATAATCCATGGGGGTCAGCATGTACTGCGCGGCTCGTTTTAAAGCAGCCGAAACTTCAGCCCGCGTTGCGTTTAGCGTGTAATAAGGAGATTTAGGTGAGGCAATACCCTTTCTCTTTTTATATGCTGCAAGAGAAATTATGTCGCCCATGTTGCCACAACCTTTCTTCGGATTGCCTTTATTATAGGGCTTATCCTGTACTTTGTCCAGAACAACACAGGAGGAAATGACGGTGTCTGAGAAGATCAACACACCCTTTACAAACGAGCACTTTGCCGCCTACTGCGAGAAGATGCTTGGCCAGCCATATTGGTACGGCTGCGTAGTTTACAAATGCACAGAGAGCCTCCGCTCCCGCAAGGCTACGCAGTATCCTTCCCATTACGGTTCCGACCGTATAGCCCGATATAAGCAGGATATCACCGCCAAAAAGGTCTGTGCTGACTGCATTGGCGGTTCAAAAGGGTATGCCTGGACGGGTGGCGGCATCGGTGTCGTGGAAAGCATCGGTACCGACAAAACCTTCTCCAGCGCCTATGGCTCAAATGGCTGCCCTGACAAGGGGGCCAACTCCATGTTTTCCTATGCCAAGTCAAAGGGCATGGATTGGGGAGTTATCAGCACCCTGCCGGAGATTGTGGGCCTCGCGCTTCATAAGGACGGACATGTGGGTTATTACGTCGGTAACGGTTATGCCGTAGAATGGAAGGGCTTCGCATACGGCTGTGTAAAAACCAAGGTCGCTGGACGAGGCTGGACGCACTGGTACAAGTTGCCGTTCATCCAGTACGACGGCAGCGAAGTCGTGGTGACGCCGCCGCCTGTTACGGACGTGGCATTGGGCAGCCGCTTGCTCAAAAGGGACACGAACGGTGCGGATGTAAAAGCTCTGCAGGAGCTTCTCATGCAACTTGGGTATGTGCTGCCGAAGTTCGGCGCTGACGGAAAATTCGGAGCGGAAACGGAGTCAGCAGTCAAGGCATTCCAGCAAAATGAGGGCTTAGTGCCAGATGGCAAGTATGGCGATGTAACTCACGCCGCCCTGATGGCTGCTGTGGCAGACGATGATGACGGAAAGCCGGAAGATGAAGAAAAGCCTCCCGCAGAACCAGCGCCTACCCCCAGCACCCGCCGAGCTGTGATCGTTTCAGATGGCGGCAAGGTCAATATCCGAGTCGGGCACGGCACCGGTTACGCCCACATCACCACGGTTGCGCCGGGAACCACTTTTGAGTTCGTCGCTACAGCCCCAAATGGCTGGAACGCCATCGTGGTCGGTGCGCAGGTGGGCTGGGTTTCCGGGCAGTTTTCAAGAGTGCTTTGAAGGGAGGGGTTGCTTTGACCTCCGATCAGTTTGAACGGGAGATGCGCTATCAGGCCATGGTAGCCATCTCCAAAACGATGCTTAACAAGGGGATTATCTCAGCAGATGACTTTCATCGAATTGAAGGCTACCTGCAGGAGAAATACCGGCCCATATTCAAGGCGGCATAAGTAAAAGGCCACGGCAGAGCTTATCCAAATATCATGGGATATGCTTCACCGTGGCCTTTTCTATCTGCGAACCTACCTTATTAACTTGCTATCTTCGGGCACCAGAGGTAATATGCGACACTACAAGGAGGTGAATTGCGTGACGAGAAAAATACAAAAGGTCATGCGGAGCAAACCGCCCACTCGGGTGCGCATGCGGGTCTGTGCCTATGCCCGCGTTTCATCCAAGAAAGATGCAATGCTGCATTCATTGTCAGCACAGGTGAGCTACTACAGCGGATACATCCAGAAGAATCCCAATTGGGAATACGCCGGGGTATATGTGGACAAGGCGCTAACCGGAACCAAGGACAGCCGGGCAGACTTCCAGCGGATGCTCGCTGATTGCCGGGCAGGGAAGATCGATATGATCATCACCAAAAGCATCGCACGCTTTGCCCGAAACACGGTGACGCTTCTGGAAACGGTGAGAGAGCTCAAGGCGCTGGGCATTGATGTCTACTTTGAAGAACAGAATATTCATTCCGTGAGCGAGGGTGGAGAGTTGATGCTTTCCATCCTCGCTTCTTATGCGCAGGAAGAAAGCCGGGATGTTTCTGAAAACTGCAAGTGGCGCATCCGAAAGAACTTCAAGGCGGGGATTCCCACGACCACACGGATTTTTGGTTATAGAATCCACCGTGGCACTTTTTCGATCATCCCGGAAGAAGCAACTATCGTGCAGATGATCTTTGCCGACTATCTCAGCGGAATGGGGCGCAATGCGATATACCGAAAGATCGTTGCACGCGGCATCCCGACAAAGACCGGTCAGAATTGGAGTGATTCCACCCTTGATGAAGTCCTCCGCAACGAAAAATATGTCGGTGACCTGCTGTTGCAGAAGGGCTTCCGCGAAGATCATTTGACCAAGAAAGACCGCAGGAACCGTGGTGAACTTCCGCAATACTATGTCCGCGACCATCATGAACCCATCATCGCCCGCGCGGATTTTGACCGTGTTCAGGCCATGCTCAAGGCGCGGGGCGAGTATTTTCATCCTTATGAATACCAGCCCACGGATTACCCCTTCCGGGGGAAGCTCATCTGTGGGAATTGCGGCAAGGCATACAACCGCAAAACGACGCTGGGCAAGGTTGCATGGAAATGCGCCACATACCTGCAGTTGGGTAAGGCATACTGCCACGCCAAACAAATCCCCGAAGATATCTTGATGGATACCACGGCTTCCGTACTTGGATTGAGCGAGTTTGACGAGACCGTTTTTAGAGCGCAAATCCAGGAGATTCGTGTTCCGGCATTCAACCATCTGGTCTATGTATTCAAAGACGGTACCGAGGAAACCCGCGTGTGGCAGGACAAATCCCGGCGTGATAGCTGGGATGAATCCATGCGCCAGCAGGCAGCGGCCCACGCGAGAAGGAGATATGAACAATGAGCGAAGCCCGCGTTATCACACCGCGTGTCACGGTGGTTCCCGCTACCCTGAACCGTTTCACAGCAATGCCGATTGCCCGCACCCGAAAGCGCCGTGTTGCGGCCTATGCCCGCGTTTCCACGAATAGCGAAGAACAGCAAACCTCCTACGCAGCGCAGGTAAGCTACTATACCGAATACATCCAGTCCAATGCCGCATGGGAATTTGTTGATGTGTACGCGGACAAGGGCATTACCGGGACGAACACAAAAAAGCGCGAGAGATTCAACGATATGGTTCAGGATGCGCTGGACGGGAAAATAGACCTCATTATCACAAAGTCCGTTTCCCGCTTTGCCCGCAACACCGTGGACTCTCTGCAGACCATTCGCTTGCTCAAAGAGCGGGGTGTAGAGGTTTACTTCGAGGAACAGAACATCTACACCTTGGATACCAACGGCGAACTGCTCATAACCATCATGTCCAGCATGGCGCAGGAAGAGAGCCGCACCATCTCAGAAAATGTGACCTGGGGTATGAGAAAGCGTTTCGCAGACGGCAAGGTGTCCATGCCTTACAAACGGTTCCTTGGATATCGAAAAGGCGAGGATGGCCTGCCGGAGATTGTGGAGAAAGAAGCAGAAATTGTCCTGCGCATCTATCGCCTTTTCCTTGAAGGGAAAACGCCCTACGGTATCGCTGAAATCCTCATGGCGGACGGTACTCCATCTCCTGCAGGCAAGAAAAAGTGGCTGACCAACACCATCCTGAGCATCCTTGCGAATGAGAAGTACAAGGGGGACGCTCTTTTACAAAAGACCTTCTGCACCGACTTCCTGAATAAGACGATGAAGGTGAACGAAGGCGAGGTGCCACAGTATTATGTGGAAGGCAGCCATCCCGCCATCGTCCCTGCGGATATGTTCGAGATGGTTCAGCAAGAGCTTGCCCGGCGCAAACTAAACGGAAAACAACACAACGGAACAAGCGCTTTTGCGGGGAAAATCATATGTGGCTGCTGCGACGAAAGGTATGGGAGCAAGGTCTGGCACTCCAACAGCAAATACCGCCGGGTGATTTGGCAGTGCAATGCTAAGTTCAAAGACGGCTATAAATGCCAAACCCCTCACCTGACGGAGAACTGCATTGAGCGGTGCTTCCTTGAGGCCTACAATCAACTTTTAGCTAAGCGCTTCTCCATCGCAGGGGAGTACAAGGCAATCCTGTCGTATTTGATGGATACTGCGTCCATTGAACGCGAAGCCGCCGCCTTGCGGGACGAGATGGCCGTGGTGGACGAATTGATCCAGCAGGCCATTTCACAAAATGCCAGCATGGCGCTCAACCAAGCAGACTACCAACAGCGATACGACACTCTGGCCAAGCGGTACGAGGATGCGGCCACGCGGGTTGCTGCCATCGAGGCTGAATGCGCCACACGGAAAGCCAAGCGGCATTCCATTGACCTCTTTCTGAATTCCCTGCTGAAGAGCGACGCGGTTGTTGCCGAATTCACACCCACGCTCTGGAATGCGGCGGTCGACCATATGACGGTCAGCGACGCAGCGCGCATTACATTCACCTTCCGAAACCAGATGGAAATTACCATCGAAATATAGAAACGAAAAGCCCGCATCCTCCGGTGCGATACCGAGGGGTGCGGGCTTTTTTTGTTGAGAAAACTAACACTACAGCGAACAAGGACTTGATTTCTATTGTAAACCACCAAACTCGCGGCAATGCTACTCGCTAATTTTGATCGAATTCGCAGAAGCAATCCTTTGGGAAGCCTCTATGTTCGCTGTAGTGCTAAGTAAAGCGGTACAAATCAGACAGTATGGTACACGAGGCAAAAAGGGGTTATGAATCATCAATGTAGCGGTGGATTAGCCGAGAAAATTGTCAAAAGATGTATACAGATGCTATGACATGTGCTATAATTCGTGAGTGAGGTGAACTCAATGGATTTTCCTTCTATTGTGAAAAACGCCCGTGAAAAATTGGGCATGAGCCAAGAAGAAATGGCACATGCCTTAAAAATCAGTTTTGCAACGATCAATCGGTGGGAAAACGGTAAAACTCACCCGAACAAGATGGCAAAGTCGGTATTCTTTGCCTTTTGTGAGCAGCATGGGATTAAAGCGGAAGCCATGCTCCAGAAAAAAGGCGAAGGAGAGAAATAACGGCTATGGCTATCAAGAAAAGTGAGATTTACAGCCAAATATGGGCTGCATGTGATAAACTGCGCGGAGGTGTTGAGCCTGCGCGTTATAAGGATTATATCCTGACGCTGTTGTTCGTTAAATATGTCTCTGACCGTTTTAAGAGCAATGATATGTGGGACATCGAAGTTCCGCAGGGTGGCAGCTTTGATGATATAATCAAGCTCAAGGGCACGAAAAATATTGGCGAGGGCATCAATATTGCCATTGGCGCACTTGCAGAAGCAAACGAATTAAAAGGAATTATAGATATTGCCGACTTTAACAGTGAGGAACTTGGCACTGATAAAGAGGCTGTGGACAAGCTCTCCGGCCTGATAGAGATTTTTCAAAAGCCGGAGCTTGATTTCACGTATAATCGCGCAGGCGGCGACGATATTCTAGGCGATGCCTATGAATATTTGATGCAGAACTTTGCCAAAGATTCCGGAAAAAGCAAAGGGCAGTTTTATACTCCTGCTGAGGTTTCCCGCATTATTGCACAGATTATTGGGATTGACCAGGCAACAGGGACGGATAAGATCCTATATGATCCTGCGTGCGGATCGGGCTCACTGCTGATTCGCGCTGCGGACGCTGCCCCCAAAAAAGCAGACGGCACTCCGAATGTAGCAATTTATGGGCAAGAGATAACGAAAGAGACGGCTGGCCTTGCCCGTATGAACTTTGTGTTGCACAATATGGCGGCAGCTGAGGTTGCAGGCAACAAGAGTACACTTGCCAACCCACAATTCAAAGATGAGCGCAATCCCAATCTGCTCCGAACATTTGACTACATTGTCATGAATCCGCCGTTCTCCTATAAGTCTTGGATGGATGGCATGAACATCACTGTCAAAGGCGATGTCGCCACAGAACCATTTGGCCGCTTTGATGGGTATAAAATACCGCCGGAAAAGAACGGTGACTATGCATGGTTTCTTCATGTGCTACGCTCATTAAAATCTACAGGCAAGGCCGCCATCATTCTGCCGCACGGCGTTTTGTTCCGCGGCAATTCAGAGGCCGAAATCCGTAAAGAAATCATTGACCGAGGTTATATTAAGGGTATTATTGGCCTGCCCGCTAACCTGTTTTTTGGAACGGGCATTCCTGCCTGCATTATTGTGATTGATAAAGAGGATGCACCAGAGCGTCAGGGCGTTTTTATGATCGATGCATCCAAGGGCTTTATCAAAGACGGCAACAAAAACCGCCTGCGCGAACAGGATATACATAAAATTGTTACAGTGTTTAATGGGCAGATTGAACTGGACAAATACTCCCGTTTTGTGCCCAACGATGAAATCAAAGTCACCAACGAGTATAACCTGAACATTCCCCGCTATATCGACAGCAGCGAGCCGGAAGATTTGCAGGACATCAACGCGCATTTGAATGGCGGTATTCCTGCGGTCGATATTGAAAACATGGCGGAGTTCTGGAAGGTCTACCCCTCTATGAAGGACATGTTGTTTAAGCCGCTGCGTGATGGATATTATCAGCCTGTGATAGAAAAGGCTGATGTGGTTGGCGCCATCACCTCTCATGCGGAATTTATCAGCCACGCTAATATGGTGGATGGCGCGTATTCGGTATGGAAAGAACAGGTCACACCCAAGCTGATGGATCTTAACCAAGGGAACGAGCCAAAGACGATCATCCGCGAGCTGTCGGAATCTCTTCTTTTGGCCTTTTCCGATGTTCCATTGATTGATAAATATGATGTTTACCAAAAGTTGATGGAATATTGGGCGGATACCATGCAGGACGATGTATATGCCGTCTGTTTTGACGGTTATGAAGTCGGACGCAAAATCGCCTATGAGTACGCTACCAAAAAGAAAAAAGTCAATGGCACCACGGTAGAAGAAAGAACCGACAAGGTAAAAAGTTATGATGGTGAAATCATCCCCAAAGCGCTACTGATTGAGCATTTTTATCCTGCGGAACTCAAGGCTTTGCAAAAGCATCAGGGCGAGCTGGATAGTATCTCGGCGCAACTTGAGGAGCTTGTAGATGAGAACAGCGGCGAAGAAGGATATTTCACTGCCTTAGATGATTTGAAAGATGCCACGATTAAGGCTCGTTTGAAAGTAGTTAAGAATAATGTTGATAACGCTGCTGAGATTCAGGTGCTAAAGGAGTACTTATTGCAATCCGAGCGTGTTTCTGTCGCTAAGAAGCTGTTGAAACAGGCAGACATTGCGCTCGATATGACCGCGCGGGAGAAATATGAGCAGTTAACCAATGCGGAGATTAAGCAGCTTTTGGTGGAAGAAAAATGGCTCTGCACCATCTATAACGGCATTGACGCTATCCATTCTGCCGTGTCCTATCACCTTTCTTCTCGCGTTACCGAGTTGGTAGGGCGGTATGAGTTCACACTGCCCGAATGCGAGGATGAGGTTATAAAACTAGAAAACAAGGTCAAATCTCATTTGGAAAGGATGGGATTTGAATGGTAACCGAACGGGAGAATGCACCACTAAAAACAATATGTACCAAAATACAAGATGGCACACATTTTTCTCCTGTCGTAAATGGCGGAGAGTACCTGTATGTTACTTCTAGAAACATAGGATATGGAACATTTGATATCTCTGATGCTCAGAGAATTGATGCATATCAACATTCGAAAATATATGAACGCTGCAATGTTAAACATGGAGATTTGCTCTTGACTAAAGATGGAGCAAACACGGGAAATGCGACAATAAACCCTCTTTGGGAAGAGTTCAGCTTATTATCGAGTGTCGCGGTTCTTCGATTTGATCCAAATCAACATGATGCAAGGTTCTACCTTCAACAAATACTGTCTTATAACGGGCAACAGCAAATCAAAGATGCGATGTCTGGAAATGCTATAACACGATTAACACTGGAAAAGATAAAGAACTTATTATTTAAAATCGTACCACTGCCTGAACAAACCGTCATTGCCGAAGCTCTTTCTGATGCAGACAGCCTGATTTTATCTCTTGAAAAGCTGGTAGCGAAGAAAAAGGCCATTAAGCAGGGGGCGATGCAGGAGCTTCTCACAGGGAAAAAGCGTCTATCGGGGTTTAGCAAGGAGTGGGCTGAAACATCCTTAGGTGAAATATGTTCTATAATAAACGGCGGTACACCAAGTACGGCAGTGTGCGAGTACTGGAATGGAGATATTCTATGGTGCACACCAACAGATATTACTTCGTGCCAGTCAAAATACATATCTTCTACTGCTAACAAGATTACTCAAAAAGGGTTGTCTGCAAGTTCTGCAGCACTGTTGCCGGCAGGTACATTATTACTTTGTAGCAGAGCGACCATTGGAGAAGTAAGGATTGCACGAGCCGAAATAACAACTAATCAAGGGTTCAAATCGTTGATTACGAACAAATCAATTAGTAATGAATGGCTATATTACTTGATTTGCACATTGAAACCCAAGATGCTTGAAAAAGCAATCGGATCAACATTTTTAGAGATTTCAAAAGGTGATTTATCGTCTATAGTAGTTGATGTGCCATCGTATGATGAACAAACTGCCATCGCATCCATCTTATCCGACATGGATGCCGAAATCGAGCAGCTTGAAAAGAAATTAGCGAAATACCGTCTTATTAAGCAGGGCATGATGCAGGAGCTACTGACGGGGCGGATACGACTGGTAGAAACTGATAAAAAGGTGGAAACTGCACCAAAAGGCCACAA
Source organism: Candidatus Limiplasma sp. (assembly GCA_034927815.1). Classification (GTDB taxonomy): domain Bacteria; phylum Bacillota; class Clostridia; order Christensenellales; family Aristaeellaceae; genus Limiplasma. The sequence goes on along the minus strand of JAYFPK010000005.1, from coordinate 96,838 downwards.
TCAACATTACGATGACGCCATTGCCATATCTGCGATTGTCAATGCCTTCTACGATTATAGGTTCATCCTTGGACGCGTGAAGGTACAAAAGCTCTTATATTTGCTGCGCCGCAAGCAGGATGCCGATGTGTCCGCTTTCAAGAAAAAGGCGGCTGGGCCCTACAATGAGAAAGCTCGGTATAAGGGCGGCGAGTCGATTGCCATTAAGAGCGGATATATAGTAGTTGAACGTAACAGCAAGGGATCGAAGTTCAGCAAAGGCAGCAGTATTGCTGCTGCCCTAAAGTATGTCGGCAATATGCAATCAGAGATTGATTGGCTGCTTGATAAGTTCAGGTTTTACAATACAAACAAGAATACCAAAAACCTTGAAGTGCTTGCAACGGTGGATATGGCCGTCTGTGAGCTTGAGGAAAACGGTAAAGCGGTTAATATTGACGCTGTCAAGGATGTGATCCGTTCCAACAAGGAATGGTCACCGAAATTGCAGAAGTCATATTTTACAGATGCGGCTATCAATCAGGCAATACTTGAAAGCAAGGAGTTTTTTAGTTAACGGGTGCATGTATTGATGAGGAGGGTTCTATATGAGCGTCGGTGAAAGAGAAAAGAAAACGCAGGAGCGAGTTGTCAAACTCTTTGTGAATGAACTGGAATATACTTATCTCGGCGATTTTACCGACCGCCCGAACAACTCCAACATCGAACAGGAATATCTGCGCACATTTCTGCAAAAGCAACGATATTCTGATGTTATTATCGACCGCGCTATCCGCGAACTTACCAACATCGCAGGCAACCAACAGTTAAGCCTGTATGACCTGAATAAAGCTACTTATGCCCTGATCCGTTATGGTGCAAAGGTCAGCGAGAGCGTGGGACAGCATAAAGTCACGGTTAATTATGTGAATTGGGATAAGCCGCTTGAAAACGACTTTTACATTGCTGAGGAAGTGACCTATTATGGCAAGCAACAAAAACGCCCGGATTTGGTGCTGTACATAAACGGAATTGCCTTTGGCGTTATAGAGCTCAAACGCAGCACGGTATCCATGTCTGAAGGGATACGCCAGAACCTCACCAATCAGCGAAAAGAGTTTATTATGCCGTTCTTTGCTACGATTGGTCTCATCATGGCTGGCAACGATTCCGAGGGGCTCCACTACGGCGTTACAGGTACGCCTGAAAAGTATTTCCTCTCTTGGCGCGAAGATGAAACCGCCACGGATAAAGTATCCGTATCTATCCGCCAGACAAACGAAAGCCACCCTGTTAAGCTGGATAAAAACCTGATTTCACTTTGCAGCAAAGAACGAATTGTAGCGATATTACATAATTTCATCGTTTATGATGCCGGGACAAAAAAGACCTGCCGCCCCAATCAATTTTTCGGGGTAAAGGCCGCACAGGATTATATCAAACGGCGTGCATGCGGCATTATTTGGCATACACAAGGCTCCGGCAAGTCGCTAACGATGGTATGGCTAAGCAAATGGATCAAGGAGAATATGCCCGATAGCAGGATTCTGATTGTTACCGACCGCGATGAACTGGATACACAGATCGAGCGGGTTTATAAAGGTGTGGATGAGAAGATTATCCGCACCAAAAGCGGACGCGATCTGGTAAATAAAATCAATGACACCTCACCAGCCCTTATGTGTTCGCTGATCCATAAGTTTGGCAGGCGTGGCGGTGAAGCATCGGAAAAGGATTATGAGAGCTTTATTGAAGAAGTAAAGGCCGCGTTGCCTCAGAACTTTTCGCCTAAGGGTGATTTCTATGTTTTCGTAGACGAGTGCCATCGCACGCAGTCCGGCAGACTTCATAAAGCAATGAATATTATCTTGCCAAATGCTATCTTTGTTGGCTTCACAGGCACGCCGCTGATGAAAAAGGACAAGCTCACCAGTCTTGAAATATTTGGGCCGTATATCCATAAATACAAGTTTGATGAGGCCGTGCGAGATAAGGTTGTACTTGACCTGCGTTATGAAGCGCGTGAAGTTGAGCAGGATGTTGTTTCGCAGGAAAAAATCGACGCATGGTTTGAATCTAAAACAAGAGGGATCAACGATATAGCGAAGGCAAGGCTGAAAAAACGTTGGGGTAATCTGCAAAAGGTATTCAGCTCAAAGGCACGGCTTGGGGTTATTGCCTCTGACATTATCTTTGATATGGAGACGAAGCCACGACTTCGTGAAGATGGGCGTGGCAACGCTATGTTGGTTGCCAGTAGCATTTATCAGGCGTGTAAATACTACGAAATATTTCAGGATAACGGCTTTAAAAAGTGTGCCATCATAACATCTTACACTCCAAATCCAAGCGATTTGAGGACGGAAACAGTCGGCGAAGATGGCGAGACTGAAACCGCAGAGCAATATGAGATTTACCGTAAAATGTTGGACGGCAAAGATGCCGACAGCTTTGAAGCGGAGGTAAAGCAAAAGTTTGTTGAACAGCCTGATCAGATGAAGTTGCTTATTGTGGTAGATAAGCTGTTGACCGGATTTGATGCACCAGCAGCCACATATCTTTACATCGATAAATCAATGCGAGATCATGGCCTTTTCCAAGCGATTTGTAGAGTTAACCGCCTTGATGGTGAAGATAAGGATTTTGGCTATATCATTGATTACAAAGACCTGTTTCGTTCCCTTGAAAAGGCGGTAGAAGATTATACTTCTGAGGCGTTTGACAATTATGATGCGGCAGATGTATCTGGCCTGCTTAATAACCGTCTTGATAAAGCAAAAGAACAACTTGACGATGCGCTGGAAGCGCTTCGCGCGCTCTGCGAACCTGTGGCCATGCCCAAAGATGAGATTGACTTTATACATTATTTCTGTGGGAGAAATTCCGAGGCATTTGATTTAGACGAGCTTGAAGAAAACATGCCCAAGCGGGAGCAGCTCTATGATCTTTCATCAACGGCGATGCGCGCTTTTTCTGAGGTATCCGGAGAGCTGAAAGAGAAATATTCTTATACATCGGAGCAAATAAAGGCGCTTGATAAAGAGGTGCAATATTATATCTGGGTAAGAGATTCTATGCGTCTCGCAAGCCGTGATTATGTTGACCTTAAAGGCTATGATCCTGATATGCGGCATTTGATCGATACCTATCTTTCGGCCAACCCGAGTCGCGTTCTTTCTTCGTTTGGTGATATTCCGCTGGTTCAGCTTCTTGTTGAGTGCGGTATCGATGCAGTCAAGGACATGCCAGCCAAGACTAAAAAGGAACAAGAGGCTGTTGCCGAGACAATCGAAAACAACGTACAGAAAGAAATCGTTGAAAAACGCCAAAGCAACCCCAAGTACTATGAAAAAATGTCTGCTTTGTTGCGTGAGCTTATTGAACAGCGGCGCAATGAGGTTATCAATTACGAGGAATATCTCAAACGAATTGTAGAACTGGCGAAAGATATTAGTCAGCCTGAAAGCACTTCGCGCTATCCTGAACGCATTAGGAATAGCGCCGCGATGCAGGCGCTTTATGATAATTTGGATGGAGATGAAGAACTTGCCGTTAGTGTTCATCAGGCCATTCTTGAAGCGCGATTAGATGGCTTCAGAGGGAACATTGTTAAGGAAAGAAAGATACGGCGTTCAATAGAAGCTGCCCTGCATGGCGATAAAGCAAAGGCAGAAGAATTGATGAAAATCGTAATTCAGCAGGGTGAATATTGATGATAAACTTGAACGTTGGCGGGATTGATATTTCCGCTGAAAAGAAGCAGATAAAAAATATGTATATACGGGTTATTCCGCCAGATGGCAAGGTCAAGATAACTGCGCCAATGTCTGCGACAGAAGATGCAATCCGTATGTTTGCCGTATCTCGTATTGCATGGATTAAGAAGCAGCGCCAAAAGTTTGTGGAACAACCAAGACAGACGGAACGTAAATATGTGACTGGTGAAAGCTATTATTTGTGGGGTAAGCGCTATCGCCTGGATATTGTATACAGCAATGTCCGAAACGATATTTCTATCAGTGGTTCAAAAATTGTCTTACAGGTACGGAGAGATAGCACGTCTCAGCAACGCGCAAATGTGATGGACGAATGGTATCGGGAAATATTGAAAAAGGCTATTCCACCCATATTGGAAAAGTGTGAGAAGATTGTTGGAGTAAAAGCAAAGGAATGGCAAGTCAAAAATATGCGTACTAAATGGGGTACATGCAACATCAAGGCTAAACGAATTTGGCTAAATCTACAATTAGCGAAGAAGACGCCGGAATGCCTTGAATACGTTATAATCCACGAGCTCGTTCATTTGTTGGAAAAGAACCATAATGATGCTTTCAAAGGATATATGGATAGGTTTTATCCCAATTGGCGTATGGTGAAAGCTGATTTGAACGATCAAATTCTAGATCACATGGAGGAGTGAATTTCCGTTGTAAAACTCTATGAAATTGAAGACTTCTATCAAGTTTGAACCCTTACGTTCGATCTAGTAGGGTTCTTCTTTAATTATATGGGATTTTCGTCATTTTATAATTGGACAAAGAATCATCTTGTTTGAAACTGCGGAGTCAAAAAACTTGGAATCTGAACCCTTAAATTCTTGATTGCTATTGGTCAGTCCACTTGTCGTTGGCAGCATATTCACACTCTTTCTGGTCTGGAGTCATGTATTGGAGTAACCACGCTACGACAGTCTGACCAAGCGGTGCGAGGACGCCGCCACGCGGGCTGCTGCCATCGAGGCTGAGTGTGCTGCGCGGACAGCAAAGTGGCATGCTTTCTAAATTCTCTGCTGAAGAGCGACGAGGTTGTTTCGGAGTTCTCGCCCACGCTCTGGAATGCGGCGGTCGACCATGCGACGGTCAGCGACGCGGGGCGCATAGTGTTTATCTTCCGAAACCAGATGGGGATTACCATCGAAATACAAAAAAGAAAAGCCCGCATCCTCCGGTGCGATACTGAGGGGTGCGGGCTGTTTTGTGTGGCGGAGTTTATTTTTCCATTTTTCGTTTTTTTACATTGACGTTTTTCGATTTGGAGCATATAATGCTCATATCGAAGTATTTCAATTTGGGGTGACGGTATGGAGTATTACTTGGTAAATACGAAGGTTTTCAAGGCGCTGGGCGATCCCAAACGGGCCATGATCGTGGATATGCTCTCCTGTGGTGAGCTGTGCGCGTGTAAAATCTTGGAGAGGTTCGAGATGTCGCAGTCCACGCTTTCCCACCACATGAAGCTGCTGCGCGAGTGCGGATTGGTCAAGGGCAGGGAGGAGGGCAAGTGGACGTACTATTCACTGGATGGGGAGGCCATTCAGAAAGCAACGCAGTTCCTATGCGCCATCACTTCCGATAAGGAAGATTGTATCTGCAAGGGCAAGGGTTCCATCAAATGTGAGGGGTGTGATCAGAATGTCTAAATGCTGTTGTTCTTCCGAGAATTGTTGCGGGACGTCGCAGCCGAAGAAGCCGCTCGCCATCGACTTCCTATACCTTGATACGACGGTTTGCGGCAGATGCCAGGACACGGAAGCAGCTCTGGACAAAGCTGTTTCCAGCGTTGCCGTCGTGTTGGACGCTGCCGGGTTTGCGGTTACGGTCAACAAGGTGAACATCGCCACAAAGGAGTTGGCAATCCATCATCGATTTGTCAGCTCACCCACCATCCGAGTAAACGGAAATGACATCGCCGTGGAGTTGCGTGAATCCACCTGCGAGGACTGCGGAGAGCTTTGCGGCGATACCGTGGATTGTCGCGTGTGGGTGTACAACGGCGTCGAGCAGTCAGCCCCGCCCAAGGAACTGATCGTGAGCGCCATCCTTCGGGAATTGTATAGTCCCACGCAAGGCGCGCCGGAGCGCGAGCCCTATCAGCTTCCCGGGAATCTGGAAGCCTTCTTCGCCGCAAAGGCACGCAAAGATGCGGCGGGTGAAGCAAAGTGAGCGGGCAGAAAGCGCAGGGCATCGGCTTTTTTGAGAAGTATCTGACGGTGTGGGTCATCCTCTGCATGGCGGCGGGCATCCTGATTGGGAAGTTTCTGCCGGGCATCCCGGCAGTCTTGGAAAAGCTGCAATACGCGGGCCAGAACCTTCCCATCGCCGTGCTCATTTGGGTCATGATCTACCCGATGATGATGAAGATCGACTTCCAATCCGTCAAGAACGTGGGAAAGCAACCTTCGGGCATCCTGATCTCCAGCGGTAGCAGTTGGCTTATCAAGCCCTTCCTCATGTTCGGGCTGGCAGCCTTGTTCTTCAAGGTCATTTTCCGCGCCTTCATCCCGGCGGGGTTGGCCCAGGACTTTGTAACAGGGGCCGTATTGCTTGGCGTTGCGCCCTGTACCGCGATGGTGTTCGTATGGAGCAATCTCACGAAGGGCGACCCGGCGCACACGTTCGTTCAGGTTTCGGTCAATGACCTTCTGATCCTCGTGCTGTTTGTGCCGTTGGTGCAATTCCTGTTGGGGATCAATGGCGTCACCATCCCGTGGGATATGCTCGTCTTTTCCATCATCCTGTTCGTCGTGATTCCGCTGGCGGGTGGCGCGCTCACGCGCTTCCTGATGATCCGCAAAAAGGGGGAGCAATACTTCAACGGGAAGTTCGTTCCCAAGTTCGACGGCATCACGACGCTGGGGCTGCTGCTCACCTTAGTGATCATCTTCTCCTTCCAAGGGAACATCATCTTGGAGCAGCCGTTCTATGTCCTGCTGATCGCGGTGCCGCTGATTCTGCAAAATGTGATTTCCGCCAACCTCACCTATCAAGTCTGCCGCTGGACGAAGCAGCCGCACAACATCGCGGCACCGGCCTCGCTGATTGCGGCGTCGGACTTCTTTGAATTGTCGGTGGCGGTGGCCATCGCGCTGTTCGGTCCCGAGTCCCCGGTCGTGCTCGCCTGCACGGTGGGCGTGCTTACGGAGGTCCCCGTGATGCTGCTGCTCGTCCGGTTCATCAATAAGACCAAGCATTGGTTTCCCACACCGGCGGCTAACAACAAATAATTGTATTGAAGGAGTTGTCCGAGATGAAAAAGATGAAGATATTTGAACCCGCCATGTGCTGCCCGACCGGTCTGTGCGGCGTGGGCGTAGACCCGGAGCTTTTGCGCATCTCTACCGTGCTGGAAACGCTGAAAAAGAGCGGCGCAACCGTAGAACGCTTTAACCTCAGCAACGCCCCGGCAGAGTTCATCACCGATCCGGTCATCAACGCCTACATCAACGCCAAAGGGCCGGAGGGTCTGCCTGCCGTGATGGTTGATGGCAAGATTGTGATCGAGGGCAGATACCCCACCAACGAGGATTTTACGGCACTGCTCGACCTGTCTGCCGGTTTGCTGGGGAAGCCCGTGGAGAAGGCCAAAGGAAGCGGCGGATGCTGCTGCAAAGGGAGTTGCTGCTGAAATGGAATTGTTCGATCCCGGCCACATCAAACTGACAAAATACCTTTTCTATACCGGCAAGGGCGGCGTGGGCAAGACCAGCGTCGCTTGCGCTACCGCAGTATCGCTGGCGGACAGTGAGAAAAAGGTGCTGCTAATCAGCACCGACCCTGCCTCCAATCTGCAGGACGTATTCTCGATGGAACTGACCAACAGGGGGACGCCCATCCCCGGCGTGCCGAACCTGGCGGTGGCAAACCTCGACCCCATCAAGGCCGCCGCCGAGTATCGGGAAGGCGTGATCGCGCCCTATCGGGGCAAGCTGCCCGCGTCGGTCATCGCCAACATGGAAGAACAGCTTTCCGGCTCCTGCACCATCGAGATCGCGGCGTTCAATGAATTTTCTGCTTTCATCACTAACGATGTGGTGCAACGGGAGTACAACCACATCATCTTCGACACAGCCCCCACAGGCCATACGTTGCGCATGCTGCAACTCCCGTCCGCGTGGAGCAATTTCATCAGCGAGAGCACCCACGGCGCATCCTGCCTGGGTCAACTCTCTGGTCTGGAAAGCAAGAAGGCCATCTACAAACAGGCTGTGGAGACGCTGGCGGACGGTAACCTCACCACGCTGATCCTCGTCACCCGCTCAGAAACCGCTCCGTTCAAAGAGGCGGAGCGGGCTTCCGGCGAGCTTTCCGCGCTGGGTATCAACAATCAGATGCTGGTTATCAACGGTGTACTGACGGAGCACAGCGATGCGTTGTCCACCAGCCTGTATGAGAAACAGCAAGCCGCCCTTGTCGCAATGTCAGAGGACTTACGGGAATTCCCTCGTTACATGGTTCCGCTACGAGCCTACAACGTCACGGGCCTTGCCAACGTACGAGCCCTATTGCATACTGACCATGTGACCGCCCCTGTCCAAACGCTGAAAGCGGCGCACATCCCTACACTGAACGACGTGATCGATGATCTAGCGGCGGAGGGTAAGCGCGTGATTTTCACGATGGGCAAGGGTGGCGTGGGCAAGACCACCGTCGCCGCCGCCGTAGCGCTAGGTCTGGCCAAACGTGGCAAGAAGGTACATCTCACCACTACCGACCCTGCCGCGCATCTCAAATTTGTGCTGGATGAAACAAGTGGCGTTTCTTTGAGCCATATCGACGAGGCGGAGGAACTGAAAAAGTACCAGAACGAGGTGCTTTCCAAAGCTTACGCTTCCGGCATGAGCGATGAGGACATTGCCTATATCGAGGAAGATTTGCGCTCCCCTTGTACACAGGAGATCGCTGTGTTTCGTGCTTTCGCCGAGATTGTCGAGCGGGCCGATGATCAGGTGATCGTGATCGATACCGCGCCCACCGGGCACACCTTGCTTTTGCTGGAATCCACGCAGAGCTATCATCATGAGATTCAGCGAACTAAGGGTGAAATCCCTGAGTCGGTAGCGCGGCTGCTGCCGAGGCTGAAATCCGACGAAACCGAGGTGCTCATCGTAACCCTGCCGGAGGCGACCCCCGTCTATGAGGCGCTGCGGCTGGAGGACGATTTGAAGCGGGCGGGCATCGCCGCGAAGTGGTGGATCGTCAATCAATCCCTTTATGGCACGAACACCACCAACCCCATGCTGGCGGCAAAGGCGGTCAGCGAGGTGGAATGGCTCAACCGCGTCAATGAACATTCCGATGGCAAATTCGCGCTGATCGCGTGGAACGCTGGGGAGATCAAGGGCGAGCACCTTTTAGTGCTGTAAGGAGGCCAATATGACGAAGGTCGCGTTCATCTGCGTACACAATTCCTGCCGCAGTCAGATTGCGGAAGCGCTGGGCCGCCACCTTGCGGGAGATGTATTTGAGAGCTATTCCGCAGGAACGGAAACCAAGCCGCAGATCAATCAGGATGCCGTGCGGCTGATGAAGCAGCTATATGGCATCGATATGGAGGCCATGCAGTATAGTAAGCGCTTGTCCGATATTCCTCACGTTGACATCGTGGTGACGATGGGTTGCAACGTGGAATGCCCATTTCTCCCCTGCAAGCACCGTGAGGATTGGGGGCTGGATGATCCCACAGGCAAGGATGATGAAGCGTTCATTGAGGTGATCCGGCAGATTGAACAAAATATACAATCCCTGAGAGAGCGTCTGAGCGCTTCCGGTGGATTACTCTTTTGAAGATGAAAGGATTCGCAGAGAAATCAGTTGCTGTTCCGGATTTCTCTGGTTTCGCTTATTTGCTTTCGTTCTCGGTGGCTGCCGCGTCTTCCTGTCCTTACCCTTGCGCATGGGCTTAATCTGATCCTTTGTGCAACTTACATCCCGTAAACGCAACTTGCCCGCGAATTCATTGAGCAGCGCGCACAAATGAACTATACTGCTCTCGATGACAGACGAAGGGGAGTATCGTTTATGCTTGGGATCATTACTTTAATCGTTGCGCTTGGCGCGCAGGTCGCACTTCTCGTCTTTCGGATGGCGACAAAGAGCTGGCAAACCAGAGCGACGCACGTCGCCCAGATCGTCGCGTTCACCGCGTTCTCTCTGCTGATGATTGCGGGTGTCTATTGGTGGGGATTTCGCTGGATGGGCCTGCTTTTGCTGCTGGCTGTCCTGGCTGGTTTCAGTGCCTTGTATTTTGCGAGGCGCACAAAAAAGGAAAAGCAATATCGAGGGAGCCGTGCCGTATTCTCCTGTATAAGCGGGTGCTTGCTCATTTCGTTTTGCATCCTGCCCGGTATCCTGTTTCCGCAGTTCAAGGAAGTCGCGCCCACCGGATCCTTTGATGTGGATACCCAGAGCGTGACACTTGTGGACGAATCACGCGTCGATCCCTTCTCTCCGTTGGGCGAGAACCGAAAGCTGACCGTGCAGTTCTGGTATCCGTCTGTCTCGGGAAATACAGATTCTTTCCCATTGGTTGTCTTTTCGCATGGGGCGTTCGGCTTTCGCGGCAGCAATCTTTCGACGTTTGAAGACCTCGCCAGCAACGGATATGTGATTTGCAGCATCGACCACAGCTACCATTCCTTTTTTGCCCGGCATACGGACGGGAGCAGCACCCTGGTCAATCTGGACTTTCTGAACGACGCGGTCAATATCACCAACGGCGCGTATGATGAAAAGACCGCTTACGACAAAACCCACGAATGGCTGGCAATGCGTACCGCCGATATGAATTTCGTCCTGGATGAACTTCTGCATAATGAGAGTGGGAAGATGCCATATGATATATCCGCCCGGATCGATCCGGATAAAATCGGATTGTCCGGCCATTCACTCGGCGGCGCAACGGCTGCGCAATTGGGAAGAGAATGCCTGGATGTGGACGCTGTGGCCGTGATCGACGGCACCATGTTTGGCGAGGAAGTTGCGTTTGAGAATGGAAGATCGATCCTGAACAAGAATCCATACCCGGTTCCCCTTTTGAATCTATACAATGAAAGTCATTACAACGATGCACAGGAGCAGGGTTTGTCCTATGACAATCTTTCCGCCAGCGCACATGCCGTGGAGGCATATGACGCGGTGATCCGAGGCTCAGGCCATCTGAACTTTACCGACCTTCCGCTCTTCTCCCCGGCACTGGCGCAGTTGCTCGGCACCGGGCAGGTAGACAGCCGCTACTGCATTGAGACGATGAACCAAGTTCTGCTGGGGTTTTTCAACCATACGCTGAAGGGCAGCGCGGACCTGCATCTGCAATCGGCATATTGAAGCTGTCAGCATACGGTTGTTGAAGGCGGGATCAGGACATGATGAGGGGTATGGGATGGACCCGTGAAAACACGCCATCTCATACCTCCTCGAACATGATCCCCCAGATTATATGCCGCGGTTTGAGAAATTTCATTTGTGACTGTCATTGCGCTGGATGGCGTTACCCATTTAAGCTATAATAGTGCGTTGGATGGATAATCCATCGCACATCCGCCGCCATTGATACGCTTCTCCACTACATGGAACCTGAGCGTCAAGCGGTCGCGGCAAGTTTAGAAGGTGGAGCTTTGAAAGTTGCAGTCAAGAAGATCAGCAGAGACATGGACGAACAGGTCATCGTCCATTGCTACGAAGTAAACGAGGATATCAAAAGCATCGTCCGGTTTGTGAAATCCACCGGGGCCACATTGGCCGGATATATTGAGGAACGCGTGAGCCAAATCGCACTGCAGGACATCTTGTATGTAGAGGCGGTGGACAATAAGGTGTTCGCCTATACCGCAAAAAAGACTTATGAACTCAAGTGCAAGCTGTATGAGTTTGAAGTGGCGCATGAAGGCCGGAAGTTTTTTAGGTGCTCGAAATCCTTTGTCATCAACCTGATGAGGGTGGATCATGTGCGCCCCATACTGAACGGCAGGTTCTCGGCGACCATGTTTGGTGGGGAGGAAGTCATCATCTCCCGGCAGTATGTGCCGGAACTGAAGAAAAGACTGTTGGGTGAAAAAGCATGAGCCTGAAAGCATTTCTGAAACGGTGCCTGATGGAGTATTTCATCATCACGACGTGCGTAACGGCGGCCATCGGCATCCTGGGGCTGAACCTTGATCCGGCGGCGAAGTTCGGCTATGAGGCCTATTTCTCGCCTCTCCTTTTTGGCCTGGTAAGCGTTGTGCCCTCCATCGCCACATATTCGCGCAAGGAACTGACGTTACGTCAGACGTTGGTTCGCAAGTTTCTGCACTTCGCGCTGCTGGAGGCAATGCTGATCGCGTTCGGACACTGGGCCGGGGTTTTGCATGGTTTTGGCGATACGATCTATTTTGCGTTTGCCGTTTTTATCGTTTATCTCGCCGTCAATTTGATTATCTGGCATCTGGACAGCAGGGAGGCCAGCGAAATCAATAAAACGCTTAAAGCCCTGCAAGGTAGGAAATAGAGAAGCAATGCGCACATCTTCCTGTTCACGCCAGAATTCTGATAAATCGGTTGGAAATGTCGATCAGGCCGTCGTCCTTCATTTTTTTCAGTTCCCGGAACAAGGAAGGCCGTTGTACGCCCATATAGTCGGCGAGCTCCTTTTTGCTGATCGGAAGCTTGATATAGGATGACTCCTGGATGATGGCCTGATGCCGCAAGTAATCAAGCAGATTATCCCGAAGCGTCTTTTGCGTGAGCATCGTGATCTTCCGGTTCATGCCCTGCGAGTTCAACGATAGGGACTTAATGTATCGCATGACAAAATCATAGCCGCGAAGCAGCTCCAATACCGCATCTTTCGTCATATGAAGCAGCTCGCATGGCGTTACGGAGTAGATGTTCAGCGGATATATGCTGTTGTCGCTCAACAGAAGATTGGCCCCAATCATGCTGTTTTCCCGGAACTCAAACATCGTTACCGCGGATCCATTCTCTGACAGGGAATACGCCACCAGATTACCAGACAGCACCACATCCAATGTGACGCAGTGGTCGTGCTGACGGTGCACCGTTGCGCTCTTGGCATATTTCTTTACAAATATCTTGTTTTCTGAAATGCATTGTTCCAGCAAGCGGATGTCCGCGCTCGACAGCAAAGGATTTTGGCGCAGCTTCTCAATCTCCATCATACCCCTCCCCATCGATTATAGCAAAAAGAAACACTGGTGTCTATTCCTTCCGAGAGATATGCCTTATACTTGCGATTATCAGATTGCGGGAGGGCAGCCTATGGACGTATTTACGCTGGCCATTTGGATTGGAACAGCCGTGTTTCTGGCAGTCTCTTTTTTCAAGGACAAAAGCAAGACAAAGCAGGCGCTCAAAGCGGCCTTTGCCATGGGTAAGGGAATGATGGGCAGTATTTTATCCATCATCTTTCTGGTCGGGCTGATTCTGACGATCCTGCCACCTGAGCGCATTGCCGAATTCGTGGGCAGTCAATCGCTTCTTTGGGCAACCGTCGTATCTGCAGCATTCGGAACGATCACGCTGGTTCCGGCGTTCATCGCGTTCCCGCTGGTCGGGACGCTCGTCCACGCGGGGGTGGCGATTGTCCCCGCCGTCGCGTTCCTCACAACCCTTACCATGGTGGGCATCGTGACTTTCCCGCTGGAAAGGCGCGAATTCGGCCTCAAGTTTACCGTCGTCAGAAATGCGTTGAGCTTCGTGTTTGCCATCGGCATTGCATTCGTCATGGGGGTGATCATATGAAGGCGCTGAAAATCGTGAAGGAGAACCTCTTTGCCGCGCTGGTGGCCGTTGCTTACATCGTCCTTTTCATTGTTCGGGCGGATATGGGTACGGCTTCCCTGAAGAACAGCGCCTATTACATCAAGGAAATGCTGATGATCATGCCGGTCGTATTCATTCTGACCGCACTGCTGGATCTTTGGGTTCCGAAGGATAAGATTATCAAGTATCTGGGGAAGGGTGCGAAGACGAAAGGTGTGGTATTCTCGCTGATCCTCGGGAGCATTTCGGCAGGGCCTGTCTACGCGGCGTTTCCGCTGTGCGTGATGCTGCATAAAAAGGGCGCGTCCATCCGAAACATCGTCGTCATACTCAGTGCGTGGGCGGTGATCAAGATTCCCATGCTCCTGAATGAGGTGAAATTCCTTGGCTTTGAGTTTATGGCAATACGCTGGGTATTGACGGTCGCCGCGATCATTATCTTTTCATGGATTACCGCGTTGATTGTTAAAGACGGCGATCTCCCCAAGACGAGAAAAAAACAAGCCGGTCTTTCCATTAACAAAGCGGCCTGCATCGGATGCTCCCTGTGCGCGCAGAACTACCCTGAGCTGTTCGAAATGAAAAACCGGAAGGCCTCGCTTAAGGAGATTGACGGTATGCCTGAGCCTGACAAACTTGGCAGAGCGATTGAAGCTTGCCCCGTAAAAGCGATCTCTCTCGTCGAGGATGGCATCGAACACGGGAATGAATTCCAAGCGACGTTGTAATAACAACGGATTGAATCCCTTCGACATGGTATTATGGATTCGCAAGCGTTGCGAAGTATCCCTTGAATGACTGAGCAAAAGGAGGACCGACCACTATGATTGAGAAGGCGTATGAGCTGGCAGCAACCGACGAAAAGTCCATCAAGCGGGTGATTTTCGATGAGAATGTTCACTATCTCCATATGGTGTTTCCGAAGGGGGAAGGGCTGCCCGAGCATTTTTCAAACTCCAATGTGTACATGACGGTAGTTCGCGGAAGGCTTTCGATTGGTCTGAATGACCAAGAGGTGCGTGCCTACGCGGCTGGGACAGTGCTGAAAATTCCGTTCAAGACCAAGATGAATGTGCGGAACCAAGACGAAGCGGTTCTGGAACTGATCGTAGTCAAGGCCCCTGCGCCCAAGGAGTAAGGTGGTATCAGCAATCACACCACACTCTTGTTTAACCGATACCATCATGGAGTGAATATGAAAAGACCGGTGTTTTGTTGTCTTCAATAGTCCCCCTGCATCTTTTTACCCCCTAGCCCCGTTGTTTACCCCCCTAGCAACTTTTTTACCCCCTACCCCTTATTTTTACCCCCTCCACGACTTCCGCCAAATTGTATTAAAAGCTATTCTATTAGACAGAAGCAATTTAATAGCACACCAATAAAAACTCCTTGATTGCAAGGAGTTTTGTTGGTCTTCCCGTACAAAGCGCCCCCGAAGGGGCGCTTTGTATATCATACAGGTGTTATACGGCCTAAAGGCTTTTTCCTCCCGAAGGGCCGGACCGTACTTCCCCCTACGGCGCCAGCCTCAGGGTAAAGGATTCCTCGGGATGGGGCGCCCTTACGTTGCGCCCCCCCTCCTGCCTGTCGCTTTCGGCCATGATGGTGATGCTTTCGGGGCTGCGGAGGAGCTCCGAGAGGGTATAGTGGTAGCGCACCACAATCGTGCCGTCCTGCCGCTGTTGGGGATCTTCGTCTGTTCCGTTGCCGGTGGCGTACCAATTTTCTCCGTCCTGGGCCTGGGGCCATAGGGTCATGTAGGGGCGCTCCCGCTGGAACCGCTCCAGTTCCGCCTCGCCGTCAAACACGTATTCCACGGTGAACTGCAGCCGAGTGGGGGAGAGGTCGGCCTGGGAGAGGATCATCCGGTATCCCTCAAAGCGCTTTTCCTCAGGAGCGCCCTGGGGCAAAAGGCTGCGGGTGGCCCCGGTGGTTTTCAGGGTGAAGGCGATTTCAAAGCTGTCCACCGTCTCCATCAGGCCCAGCCTCTCCAGGGAATCCGCCTTGCTTTCCCCTTCCGCCAGCATTTCGGCAGGCAATTCAATCTCCCCGCCGATGACCACCAGCTTGCCGCTTTTCGCCTCCGCCTCCGTCTTCTCCAGGGCGGCCCGCTGCTCCTCCTCCGTCATGGTATCCGAGAGAGCTTGCCCCTTTACCACTTCTCCCTTGGGGGACATCACCCGGAAGGAGAGCTGAACCTCCACGCTGCCCTCCGTTACCACGGGGTCCAGGTTATAGCTGAAGCCGCCGTCCATGGCCTTTCCGGCCTCCACAAAGAACTCGTATCCGGTGCCGCTGCCGCCGTTGAAATGCCGTTCTCCGCCGTCCACCAGGGCATCCCATGTTACGAAGAGATTTTGGTCGGAGAGGTTCTCCAGGGACCAGGCCAAACTCAGGGTGTTTCCGTCGCAAATGGCGTCCAGCACCTGCACCTGGCTAGCGGTCCCGTCCTTGTTGATTTTCACATCCTGTACATGCTCCACCAGGGCTTCGTTGACGGTCTTGGTGCCATCTTCGTTGGGGCGGGCCAAAAAGTCCAGCACGCCGAAGCTGCCGGCCGCCAGGGCCACGCCCAGCAGCAATACCAATACCGCCACCAAAGCTGCCAATGTGATCCGGTGTCTGCGTTTCACTGTCAATTCCTCCATATGTTCAAAGGTTGCTTGCATGCGCAGCGTAAAGTGTTCCGGGGCAGGGGCGAAAGCATCCCGCAGGTTGTTCCAGTCCGTCATGCTTCCACCTCCTCTTTCAGCAGTTCCGCCAGCGCTTTTTTGCCCTGGTGGATTCGCCATTTTACCGTGCTTTGCGGCAGGTTCAGCATCTGTGCACATTGGGCGATGCTGTATCCCTCCCCGTGGTGCAGCGTTAGCGGCAGGCGGTACTGAACCTGTAATCGCCGCAGCGCGTCCCACAGCCGGGGGTCGGGGGGATCGGGGGCCGGAAGGATATCCCGAAGCTCCGCCGTGGCCTGGCGCTTGCGCTGCCGCAGGGCCCGCTTGCACTCGTTGATGAGGATGCGGCAGAGCCAGGTCTCGAAGTATTGCGGCTCCCGCAGCTTTTTGAGCCCCATCCAGGCGCGCACCAGGGCCTCCTGGACGGCGTCCTCGCAGTCCGCCTCCCGGGTCAGGATTGCCAGGGCGATCCGGTGCAGCCGTTGGGCGCAGGCCATGCACCGCCGCTCAAATTCCAGCTTGTTCACACATACGCCGCCTTTCTGGCCAGAAGGTGGTTCTTTCGCAATTGCACCCATTAGAGCATCCGGGGAGGCAAAAGGATAGGCCTGAAAAAAATTTTGCCCCGGGCTTTCCCTTTTCTTTCGCGCAGGAAAGCGGCCGCTCCTTTGCGGCGGCGCTATACGCCGGGGAACGGAGGAAGCCTTCCCCCCCTCCCTTTTTCGCCAGGGAAGATACGGCGCTTGCTCCAGCTGGATTTGCCCTTGCCTCAAAGGCCCTTTCCTCAACAAGCCTGTTCAGAAAAATAGGAATGGAGTTCAGATATTTGAAAGGCGGGCCGTCCTTTCCAAGGGTACAATCGATTACAATAAGACTGCGCGAAGGGTGGGATGGGCAGTGGGCGAATTACTGAGAATGGAAGGAATCTCCAAGTCCTTTGGCGCGGCGCAGACGGTGCGGGACGTGGGCCTGACCCTTCACGGGGGGGAAGTGCTGGCGCTCATGGAGGAGAACGGGGCGGGCAGATTGTGATCGATGGGATTGATCTGTACGACAGGGCGCGGAATGTGACGGAAATCCGCAAGGAAATGGGCATGGTATTTCAGCCGATCACCCTGTTTCCCCATATAGCCGTCCTGGGGAACGTCACCTCCGGCGTGATTTACGCAAAAAAGGTGAAAAAAGAGGTGGCCTAGGAGAGGGCCCGCCAGCTTTTGGAAAAGGCGGGCCTTTCGGACAAGGAAAAGGCATACCCGGGCCGGCTTGCCGGCGGGCAGCAGCGTGTGGCCATCGCCAGAGCCCTGGCGATGGAACCTAAGATCATGCTGTTTGATGAGCCCACATCAGCCCTTGATCCGGAAATCATAGGCGGGGTGCTCACGGTGATGAAAGAGCTGGCCAAAACGGGCAGTGCGATGGTATGCGTCACCCAGGAAATGGGATTTGCCCGGGAGGTGGCGGATCGGGTATTGTTTATGGACAATGGCATGGTGATGGAGGAAGGGCCCTTGCCCAGATATTCACCCAGCCTCGTCATGAACGGACCCAGACGTTTTTGCGCTCCATTACGAATAAATAGCCTGATCCGCACTGGTGCAAATCATGAAGGCGTTGACTCCCATCGGCGACGGGGGATGGAAACGGCTCCCCCCTGGGGGAGGAGCGGCTGCCTGCGGTAAACGGCGGCCTTCTTTTACCTGGGCTCCCCCCAATTCCCCGTAACCGCCAAGGCGCAAAGCAGGCGCAGCGTGTTGCTGTAATAGAAATCTTCCTGGGTTTTGAAATCCATGTTGTGATCCTACAGGCCGTTCAGCCATTGCTGATCCTCGGGGCGGATCATGGCGCTGACCATCAGGGGGGCTGTAAAGCTCAAATCGTTGTAGCTCTCCAGGACCTTGCCCTCCAGGGTATAACCGGCCATGATGCTTCCGGGAGTGTGGTTGGTTTCCGCCTTGATCCAGTCGTTCAGCCGGGAGCGCTGGGCCAGCGCCCGTTCGTCCCCGGTCATCAGGGAGTCCATGGCCGTGCGCCAGGGGAAGCGGCAGACGTTGTAGGAATACGCGCCGTCATGATCCCCCTCCAGGGCGTTGGGCCCGGCGTGCTGGTACGCGCCGCTTACGGGCAGCTCTCCCGCACTACCAGCTCCGGTTCGAAGACCACGGATTGCGGCGCGGCGCCGGGGGTCGTCAACGAACGGACCAGCAGCTTGACGCCCATCTGTCCCATTTCGTACAAGGGTTGGCGCATGGTGGTCAGGCCGGGAAAGAGCATATCCCGGGAATCCGGCTCTTCGTCGTCAAAGCCGATCACGGCTACGTCCTGGGGTACCCGCAGCCCGTTTTCCAGCACCGCCCGCATGATGCCGTAGGCGGTTTTGTCCGCGCCCGCAAAACAGGCGTCGGGCATGCGCCCCTGCCGTATCAATTCGTTCATCCGCTGGCAGGCCAAAGGTTCCTCAAAATCCGAGCGGATCACGGCGCCGTCCTCCACGGGCATGCCCGCGTCCTTCATGGCGGCCAGAAAGCCCGCCAGACGCTCGTGGGAGACGTTGTAGCTCATGTCTCCGGTGAAATGGCAGATGCGCTTGCGCCCAAGGTCAACCAAGCGCTTGGTGGCCCGGTAGGCCCCGCCCGTGCTGTTCACCCGGACGCGGTTGAAGCTGGCTCCCGGCATATCCCCCTCGATGAGCACGAAATGGGGGGCGCGCTTTAGAATGTGCTGGATCAGCGGCGCGTCTTCCAACCGGCTGCCAAAGGCCACAATGCCGTCGGCCCGCCCCTCCATGAAATAATCCACATAGCGGTATTTCACATCCATCCGGCTGCGGCCGCTACAAAACACCACATTATAGCCCAGCTCCTCGCCCATGTCCTGTAAGCCCCGGATCAGCTGGAAGAAGTATTTCTCGCACAGGTCGTCCATCACCACGCCGATGATCTGTGTGGATTGCTTCACCAGCGAGCGGGCCAGGGCGTTGGGCACGTAGTGGGCCTCCTGGATGGCCGCCAGGATCTTCTGCCGGTTCTCGGGGCTGACGCCGGGCTTGCCGTTCAGCACCCGGGACACCAAAGCGCTGGAAACACCCACTTTTTTGGCGATCTCATGAATGGTGGCCATAGCGTATCCCCCATTCTTCCGGTCTATCTTCGTCATTTCGCAGCATAGCATATCCATGAAATGAAGTCAAACGATTTATGTTATAGAAGCTAATGGATTCTTGAAATAGGGGATTGACATCGAAGAATATTTGCAATATAATGCGTTCAGAATGTAAATCGATTTACATTCTTTGCGGTTTTCAGCAGTCTTTTGCGCTTTCTGTGGTAAGAAGAATGGGCGATGAATGAGAATGCTCCCGTAGTGGTGAACAGGGCAAGGCCGTGCCGCCCGTCCCTGGGCCAAAGGCTGTGGCGGTAGCGCTATTTGCTGCTGATATCGGCCCCCTTCATCTCCTGGGTGGCGGCGGCCGGCATGATCGCCACCAGGCTGTCCTCGGAAGGTCCGGTCCATAACCTGTTGATGCCGTTGGGCCATGGCCGTCAGCGCCTCGCAGGAGAAGTCCGGTGAGGTGTGGAATGAGTTTATGGTGCGCCTGGAAAACGCGCAGGTGCACAGGCTGGGCGAATGGGCCACCGGGCTGGCCGTCAAGACTTCCGACCGGGTAAAGAAGTAATTTGGTGAGGGGCGAGGGAAGCCGTACCCCACCCTGTGTGGGGAATGCGGCTTTTTTTCGGGACATCACATCAAGAAAATGGAGGACGAACCTATGAGCGGGCTAAAATTGACCGTGATCGGTGCGGGCAGCACCTATACCCCGGAGATCGTGGAAGGGTTGATCGGCCGTCGGGAGACGCTACCGATTGACACGCTGTGCTTCATGGACGTGGACCTCCCCAAAATGGGCGTGGTGGCCGGGCTGGTGAGCCGCATGCTGGACAAGGCGGGGTACAAGGTCCGCTTCTTCCAGACCGGCGATTTGGGTCAGGCCCTGGACGGCGCGGACTACGTGATCGCCCAGATCCGCGTGGGCGGGCTGCAGGCGCGGATTTTGGATGAAAAGATCCCCCTGAAGTACCATCTGCTTGGGCAGGAAACCACCGGCATAGGCGGCTTTATGAAGACGCTGCGCACCATTGGCCCCGTGATGGACATCGCCCGGGAGATGGAGCGGCGCTGCCCCGGGGCCTGGTTCATCAACTTCTCCAATCCTTCCGGCATCCTGGCCGAGGCGGTGCTGGGCCATACCCAGGTGAAGATGCTGGGCTTATGCAACTGCCCCATCAACATGCTTTCCAGCGTAAGGGAGGAAATGACCCACGGACGGGACTTTGAGTATGACTATGTGGGCTTGAACCATTTGAGTTGGATCACCTCCGTGCGGATGGAGGGCCGCGAGCTGCTGCTTCCGGGGGCGTTTTCCGCAGGCAAGGGCATGGCGAACATCCCCCAGGTGGACCTGGAGGAACCGCTGCTGCGGGCGGTGGGGGCGATCCCTTCCAGCTACCTGGGATATTTCTACAACCGTGAGGAGCACATCCAAAAGTGCCTGTCGGCCAAGCAAAGCCGGGGTGAGGAGTGCCAGGCCATCGAGAGGGAGCTGCTTGCGCAATATGCCGATCCCAACCTCTCCGAAAAACCCGAAGCCCTGGCCCGGCGCGGAGGCGCGCTGTACTCCACCGCAGCGGTGAACCTGATCAACTCCATTGAAAACGACAGCGGAGACCTGCAGGTGGTCAACACCCAAAACCGGGGAGCGTTGCCCTTCATGGACCAGGGGGATGTGGTGGAGATACCGTGCAAAATTGGCCGGGGGGACGTTACGCCCATCCCGCCCCAAGCCTCTGTCAGCCAGCATATCATCGGGCTGATGCGCGCCGTGAAGGCCTACGAAAAGCTGACGGTTGAGGCCGCGCTGACGGGGAGCCGGGACGCCGCCCTGGCCGCGCTGCTGACCCATCCGCTGATCGGGGACTACGAACGGGCCAGCGGCGCTCTTGCGGAGATGCTGGAGGCAAACCGGCGCTGGCTGGCGAATTTTCAATAGACGGGGGTACGGGATGAAGGGTTTCGTGATGGGCCTGGACGGGGGCAGCAGCAAGAGCCACCTGGCGCTGTTCGACATTAGTGGTACGCGGATCGACTTTGTTTCCTGGGGTCCGCTCAACCACGAGGTCATGGACGGTGGGTTTGAGCAGCTGGAGCGGGAGCTCCATGAGCTAATCCGGCTGGCGCTGGACCGCAACGGGCTCCGCCTGGAGGATTTGAGGCGCGGCGTCTTTGGCATGTCAGGGGTGGACACCAAGAAGCAGCAGTCCAAAATCCATGGGATATACCAGCGCCTGAGCATCGCCGACCCCTTGGTGGTCAACGACGCCTTTTTGCCCATCAAGGCGGTCAGCCCCACGGGATACGGCATAGGGGCCATCAACGGATCGGGCTGCACGGTGGCGGGCCTGGGCCTTGAGGGGCGCATGCTGCAAATCGGCGGCTGCGGCGGCCTGACCGGGGATTTAGGCGGCGGCAGCCAGCTGGGCGAGACCGTGGCGCGCACCGTCTATGAAAGCATCTTCAAGGGCGGCGCGCCCACCATGCTGTCACCCATGCTGCGGGAACGGCTGGGCGTTCAGCGGGACGAGGATTTCCTGGATATGCTGGTTGAGCGCCTGGACAGCGGGGATGTGACCCTGTCCGACCTGAACCAGATGCTCTTTGAGGCCGCCAACCAAAGGGACGAGGTGGCGCTGCGCCTGCTCCGGGAGACCGGGGAGGACAGCGCCAGGGCCATCGGCGGCCTTCTCCAGCGGCTGCCGTTCCCCAAGGATGGGCCGGTGGACGTGGCCCTGGCGGGTTCCGTGTACGTCAAGGGCAGCAACCCTGCTTTGGTGAACGCCCTGAAGGACAAGGCCACCTTGTTGGCTAAAGGCCGTGCGCTGCGCTTCACCGTCACCGACAGGCCGCCGGTCATGGGCGCCATCGTGTGGGCCCTTGAGGGCTTTTTGCCTGCCGGGGAAGCCATCGCGCGGGTGGGGCCGCAGCTTTAACGTATTGAGGATGGCTCTTCTCAGGAGGATGGGGACGGAGGCCGTTTGTGGGGGCTTGGGGATGGTGATTTTTGGTTTTGTTGGTTTATAAGTGGTGGTGTGCCCGGGCGGATTTGGGTTTGGATGGGGAATGCGGAGTTTGTTTTTGTAACGGTTATGGTTGCCGGAGAAGCAGCCGTGGAATAGTCTTTTAGGTTTTTTGAGTCTTGTGGGGAGCAATAACAGCATCTTTTTTTGTGATTGCTTGATTGTTGGATTGTTTGGTTCTTTGATTGCTCTGGGGGGCGGCATGTCCGGTATGCCTAGCATATTCATTGTTCACCAAAGCCATACAAATCGCCAAAGTCACTGAAGCCGCACCAGACCTTGAAGGTGGACCGGTTGCCAGAGGCTTATAGCGTTTAGAGAGTTTCCTATTGCTTTGCTTTTCTGCCTATCTGGCATAGGGGGATGGCCTAGGGGGATAGCATAGGGGGATGGCGGCGCGGGGTATGGGGGAGGGGAACGTGCTGGGATCTCCGTCCGCTTTGTGGGCCTCGTAGCGAGAGGGTGCCGTTCCTAACGGGGCAGGTTGGATTGGATTTCTGCTTCCTTTGCGACACCCGGCGGCGCAGGAAGCCGTTTTTGCCCCTTGCATTCCTGGGCGGTTTATGATATAGTAAATTTCGCTTCTTGGGATTATAGCTCAGTTGGTTAGAGCGCCACGTTGACATCGTGGAGGTCATAGGTTCGAGTCCTACTAATCCCACCAAGGAACCCCTTGATTTTCAAGGGGTTTTTCTTTATCTCAAAAATGGGCGCGGTTTCTTTGCAATCAGTGGGCGCAAAAGTGGGCGCAAGTCAAAACTCTGTCTGCTTTACCACCTGACCCTCAACCTCTCCACCAGCCCATCCCTCCCCAGCCCAAGACACCACGAGTAAGCTGGAAAGAAGCCTAAGGCAAAGACGCCTACCGCAAAGAAACCATAAACCAAATAACCCACAAAGAAAAGGCCATAGAGAATCTATAAAGGAATCCATAAAAGAGACCATCCAGAAGCCCAAAAGCACTTCCATAACATCCACGCCTTGTACCCTCTCCCTTTTACCGCCCCTTTCCTCCCTAGTCATGACCACGGGCTGAGCCGGTGGCTTGAGTAAGCCCTAGAAGGGCCTAATACTAGCGAAGCGTCTTAAGACGCATCGAAATCCTGTCAAGCGCTTACTCCTGCCCCACTATCCATAAATGGACGGAGTTCGTAGCTGGTGTTATCCCCTAGGGCCTCCTCATAAACCGGGAGAGTTTTGGGCAAAGCTTACGCTTTTCCTTCCCAGGCTTCGCCGGGGGTTTACTCAACTCAACGCTGTAGGGGCCCAGCTAGCTGGGCCCCTACAGGAAATCCCTCACATCCCCATGCGCCGTTCCATCGGCTCCCGCCTGGGGAATCTCTTTAGCGGCTTTCCGCTGCGCACCGCCCAACCTGCTTGGCAAACCCGGGCTCTAGTCCTCAAGGGAGACGGCGCTGAGGTCGATGGGACCGTACTGGCAGCGCCGGACGGCTTCAAGGTAAATCTGCTCGGCGGTTTTCCAGCCGATGCCGAAGCGGTTGGCCCCGGCCTTGTACATCTTGAGCATGGTGTCCAGGTCGCGCACGCCCCCGGCAACCTTCATCTTGATGCGCTCGCCGATATGCTCCTTGATGACCTGTACATGATGCAAGGTAGTGGGCTTGGCCTGGAAGCCGGTGCCGGTTTTGACGTAGTCCGCGCCGCTTTCCATGCAGATGTCGCAGGCCTTGCGGATCTCGTCGTCCGTCAGGCACATGGCCTCAATGATGACCTTCAGGGACTTGTCCGGAACCGCGGCGCGGACGGCCTTGATGTCGGCAAGGGCGTCGCCGTAGCGGCCGGAGCGGAGCCAGCCCACGTTCATCACCATGTCATGCTCGCCGGGGTCCATCGTATCGAAGTATTTGGCAAGGTATACCTTGGTTTCGGTGGATTCCTGCCCGGAGGGGAAGGCCAGGGAAGTGCCAAACACGGTTTTGGCGCCCTTGAGCCCTTCGGATAGGCGCGGATAGTTGCACGGCCAGCAAAAAGCCGTGCCGAAGCTGTACTTCTTGCACAAATCGATTAGCTCCTCAACATCCTCGGGGGTGCTGTCGATCTTCAAAACGCTGGGGTCCATCATGTAAGCGATGTCTTCCGTGGTAAGTAGGTCTTTCCGGTACTCTTTCATGGCTGTGTCCCTCTTTTTTTGTTTTCTATGCCGGGCCCGCCAGGATCAGGTGTGAAGCTCGGCGAGCTTGCCATACTTCTTTCTGCACTCCACAAATTTATCGGTATACACCTTGTTGAACGCGACGCAGCCGACGGGCTGTTGGCGGATCATGAGCTCCTCGCAGTTCATGCACTGGGTGCAGTAGTGGATTTCAGCCTCGCGGCCTTCCTCCAGCTTCTTGGGGGTGAAGGGATCCGCAAAGGACTGGCGGCCCAGGCCGATCATATCCATCATGCCGTCCTGGATACAGCGGCTGCCCATGGCAAAGATGGAGGATTTTTCGGGATCCACGCACAGCAGCTTGTTCTTCTTGCCCCGGAAGGAGGAGAAGTGCGAGCCGATCACCACAGTTTCGGGCTTCAGGTTCTTCTTCAGCAGGTCGGAAAAGTACATGTGCAAGTAGGACAGATAGGGCTCGTCGCCCACCGCCTCCATGTAGGCCATGCTGGCGTGTACATTGCCCAGGGACTCAACGAAGTAGGAGGCTCCGCGCTCCTCCAGCCCCTTGCACAGGTCGATGGTTTCGGTCATGTCCATCAGGGGAGAGTCGGGGCCCGCGGAACCGCAGCCCCCGGGGAAGCCCTCCCAGCAGGACAGCTTGGAGCCGATCAGGAAGCTTTTGTCGTATCCGGTGGCTTTTTGGATGCGCTCCATCAGGTCAAAGGCGAACTGGCGGCGCTTCTCCCAGGGGCCTCCATACTTCCAGTTGCGGTCGTTATAAGGGCGCAGAATCTGCGAGCCCAGGTAGCCGTGGCAGAATTTGAGGTCAATGCCGTCCGCGCCCACCGCCTGCGTGATCTTGGCGGCTTGCTCGAACTGCCGCATGATGGCCTCGATTTCTTCCTCGCCGATCAGCTCGCCTTCCAGGCCGTGCATCTGCTTGATGGTCACCCTGCGGGAAAAATCAGGCTCGCTGATTTCGCCGGAATGGGTCAGCTGGAATACAATCAGCGTATCAGGGTTGACTTCCTTGAGATGGGCAATGAGCTTTGCCAGGGCCTTTTCGTTGCGGGGCATGATCTCCAGCTGCGTCTTGCGGGCGCGGCTTTCGTTGGTCACGGTGATGGCCTCGAGGTCCACAAGCCCAAAGCCGCCGGCATACAGCTTCTCATAGCGCTGGTAGGTCAACTCAGTGGGGTTTCCCTCCAGGTCCGAGTCCACACACTCCATAGGCTGTGCGAAAAACCGGTTGCTGCACTTCCGGTTGCCGATCATGATGGGTTGAAGCAGCGTCTCCTTATATCCCATGCTTGGCGCTCCTTTCGGTTGGCCGTCTGCAAGCCTCGCCGCTTGCCAGGGCCATGATGTTTTCTTCGGTCAGCGTCTCCGCCGCCAGCTCTCCGGTGATCCTTCCCTCGTGCATCACAATGGCCCGGTCGGCCACGCCGATGACCTCCGTCATCTCGGAGGATACCATCACGATGCTGACGCCCTCCTGTACCAGCCGGTCCATCAGGGAGAAAATCTCGTACTTTGCGCCCACGTCAATGCCCCGGGTGGGCTCGTCCAGGAACAGGATTTTGCAGTTGGTGGCCAGCCATTTGGAGAGCACCACCTTCTGCTGGTTCCCGCCGGAAAGGAACTTGCACACCTTGTAGATGTCCGGGGCGGCAACCCCAAGCTCGTCAAAGTACCTCTTGGCCAGCCTCTTTTCCTTGCCGCTGTTGACCACACCCTTGGAAGATACCTTATCCATGGCGGAAATCGCGATGTTTCGCCGGATATCCTGCCTCAGGAACAGCCCCTGGCCCTTCCGGTCCTCGGTGGCGAAGCCAAAGCCGTGGGCCAGCGCCTTCTTAGGGTGATTGATGCGGGCATCCTTTCCAAATACCTTGACAGTGCCCCCGGCGGCCTTGTCCGCGCCGAAGATGCCCCGCAGCACCTCCGTGCGGCCAGAGCCCACGAGGCCCGCAATGGCAAGAATCTCGCCCTGATGCAGCTGAAAGCTCACATCCCTGTACCGTTCGCCGGAGAGGTTTTGCACATCCAGCACCACCTCACCGCTCTGCCGGCGGCGCCTGGGCGGATAGGTGTGGGAAAGATCCCGGCCGATCATGCTGCTGATGAGCCAATCCTTATTGACGTCACGGATGCTCTCATCCGCCACGTAGCAGCCGTCCCGCAGCACGCTCACGCGGTCACACAGCGCAAACAGCTCTTCCAGCCTGTGGGAGATATAGATGACGGTGATGCCGTCCGCCTTCAATTGGCGTACGATCTTAAACAGAATTTCAATCTCGGAGTGCGTCAGGCTGGCGGTGGGCTCATCCATCACAATGATTCTGGAGTTGTAGGAGAGCGCCTTGGCAATGTCGATCATCTGCTGCTGGGCGACGCTCAGCTTCCGCACGGGAACGCGGTAGTCCTGAATCGCCCCGTTGCTGACGTAATCCAGATACTTTTTGGCGAAGGCGTTTTCTTCCTTGCTTTTCAGCACCCCGCCGCTGTGGATCTCGTGCCCCAGCATCAGGTTGTCAATGGCGTTGAGGTCCGGGATCATGCTCAGCTCCTGGTGGATGATGGAAATGCCCGCGCCTATGGCATCCTGGGGCTTTTTGAAGCACACCGGATTGCCATCGATCTTGATGGTTCCTGCGTCCGCCCTGTAAACGCCTGTGAGAATCTTCATCAGGGTTGATTTGCCCGCGCCGTTTTCTCCGATCAGCGCGTGGATCTCTCCCTTTTTGACCCGCAGGCTGACGTTGCTGAGCGCCCTCACCTTGCTGAAGGCCTTTGTGATCCCCAGCATTTCCAATGCGTATTCGTTCATATCACTCACCATCCCCCAGGTCAGTCATCCTGGCGCTGGATCAGAACCGCCACCAGGATGACGACGCCCTTGATGAGCATCTGCAAATTGGGGTCGGCGCCGATCAGGTTGAGGATATTGTTCATGATGGTCATGATGAGCACGCCGGCCAGGGTGCTGGCCAGGTGCCCCTTGCCGCCCGCCATGGCCGTGCCGCCGATGACCACCGCCGCAATGGCGTCCATGTCATACCCGCTGGAGCCGTTGGGCTCGCCCACGCGCACGCGGGAGGCCAGCATGATGCCCGCGATGGCGGCCGTTACGCCGCAAAGAACATAGGCGGTGATCTTGACCCGGCTGACGTTGATGCCGGACAGCCGCGCCGCTTCGCCGTTGCTGCCCACCGCGTAGACCCTTCTGCCCAGCACCGTCCGGTGAAGGACAAAGATGAAAACGGCCATCAGCAGCGCATACAGGATGACGGTATAGGGGATGAAACCAAGGAACAGGTCGGACCCAAAGGCCTTCCAGAAGGTGGTCACCTTGCCGCCGGGAGCGCCGTTGGTGTAGAGATAGGTGACGCCCCTGAGCACCTGGCCTACGCCAAGGGTAATGATGAACGGCTCCACATTTCGCAGCACAATCAGGCTGCCGTTGACAAAGCCCACGGCCGCGCCCAGGAGAAGGACGGCCAGCACCAATCCCAGGGCAAGCCCGTCGTTGCCGCTTTTGAGCATTGTCTGGGAAACGCGCGCGAACAGGCATGCGCTGAGCGCCATGACATAGGACACGGAAAGGTCGATGCCGCCCACCAGCAGCACGACGGTCATGCCAATGCTCACCACCCCGACGATGGCGGCTTGCTTGAAGATATTGGTCACATTTTTCGCCGTGGGGAAGATGGCGGGGGACAGGAGGGTGGAAATCACAACGATCAAAGCAAGGGCAATGAAGGGCGCGACCCCGGGCTTTTTCAGGCATTGCAAGGCTTTGCTTTCCTGGCGCAACTCTTTTACCATCGTACGTTACTCCGTTATTTATAAAGAATCTTGCGCTCCTTCACGAGCGGGCTGACCAGTACCTTGATCAGCTTCTGATTTTCACGCAGCTCGTGGAGGGCGGTTTCCAGCTCTTCCAGAGGCACGATCATGGAAATCATCGGCGTGGGATCAATGCGGTTGTATTGAAGCAGATTCAGCACGTCGCCCCAGTCATAGCCGATGCCGGCGCAGCTGCCGCTGATCTTCTTCTCGGCCAGCACGAACTGGGCGGGGGGCAGGCTGGCATAATCGTCATCCGCGCAGATGCCGAAGGCTTCCAGCTTGCCGCCGCGGCGCAGCATTTGAAAGGCCTGCTCGTAGGTGCTGTGATGTCCGACGGCTTCCAGCACATAATCCGCGCCGATGCCGTTGGTGAGTTTCCTCACCTCTTGGATGGGATCCACCCCTGTGCTGATGTCGATCACATAATCCGCGCACATCTCCTTCGCCATTTTCAGACGGTCGGGGTTGTCCCCCACGACGATGACCGGGGCCGCGCCCCTGGCCTTGGCCAGCGCGGCGTGCATGATGCCCAGGCCGCAGCCGATCACCACAACGCTGCGGCTGATCATGCAGTCCATCTTATGGGAAGCGTTCAGGCAGGCCGTAAGGGGCTCCACAAAGGCGGCCTTCTCGTCGCTCACCTCGTTGGGAACCTTGTAGATGTTCTTCCAGGGCACCTTGACATATTCCGCAAAGCCACCGTCAGTATGGATGCCGAGCTGCTTGAAGTCGGAGCAGAGCAAAGGCTCGCCGATCCGGCAATGATAGCAGATGCCGCAGGTGACGCAGATGTCGGCGGTGACGCGGTCGCCCACCCTCAAGCCCTTTGCGTTTTTGCCGATCTCCTCAATGGTGCCGAAGAACTCATGGCCGGTGACCAGGGGAATGCAGGCGACCTCCTCCGCATATTTGCCGGTATAGGAGCCCCAGTCTGAGCCGCAGATGCCGCAATACTTTATTTTGACCAGCACCTCGTCGTCGCTGATCTGAGGAACAGGAACCTCCTTCAACTCGAAATGACGAACCTCCGTCAATACCTGGGCGCGCATCGTTTTCATTCTCGTTCTCTCCTTGCGAAAAGTAATCGGGCCGTAGGGGCAATGAGGTGGCGCGTATGGCACAGTCCGGGCCGGGCCATACGCGCCGGTAAGGAGGGCTATTTGGTAAACAGCTTATCGTGGCGGCCCTCATAGGGCGCGTGAATCATGAGCGGCTTCAAGAATTCGATGGTCTTCTTATCGCCGTCCGCCCGGCTCATGATGACGTCCTCGTGCTCGTAGTTGAAAGGGCCGTCGTAGCCGGTGAGGTACAGTTCGCTGATGAGGCGCTTCCAGTCCACGTCGCCCCAGCCGGGAATGCGGAAGCGGAAGGAGCGGTCCAGCCTGCCCCAGCCGTCCTGCATGTACATGTTCAGGCCGCCCTTGGCAAGGTTGTGGTGGACGATTTCGCAGTCCTTGGCGTGCACAAGGGCGATCCTTCCCCGAAGCTCATCCACAAAGGTCTGTATATTGATGCCGCAAAACAGAACGTTGGCGGGATCAAGGTTGATGGCAAAGCTGGGATGCTGGTCCACAACCTCTATCAGGCGCAGCGTGGACTGCGTGTCATAGACGATGTTGTTGGGGTGGGGCTCAAAGGCGACCTTTACACCGTATTCCTGATACTTGTCGAATACGGGCACCCACTTTTCCGCGAACCGCTCCTCCTCATACCTCCAGCCGTTGGGCTCGGGCCAGTCGTTGATATGGCCGTAGTTTTCCATGCCGGAGAACGCCACCACGGCGCTGGCCCCAAGCTCGGCGGCAAGCTGTGCGGAACGGACCATGCTCTCCTGGCCGAACCGGATCCTTTCTTCCTTGGTGCCGTTGCACAGGGAATCCGTCGTTGCGCCATAGGGCCCCATGATGGGCCATGAATCGGCATGGTTGCTGAGGGAGGAGATGGTCATGCCGTAGCTTTCCACCAGCTTTTTGAGCTCCTTGGCCTTGCCGCCCTTGAGCAACTCCGCGGCGTCCACCTGGCCGTTGTCGGCATAGCTTGGAAGCTCAACGCACTCATAGCCGTTATCCGCTGCGAGCTTGATGACCTCTTCCACCGGCTTTTCGGAATAGTTCACAACACAAAAGCCTACCTTCATGGGGACAGCTCCTTTCTGAGCCCGACGAGGGGCCGGGGTTTATCAGTACGTCCAGTCGTAGTCGTCGCCGTCGGGGATGAGGTATTCGTCGTTATTGGCGGAGGTCACGACGATGGCGTCTTGCAAAACGATCTTCTCCTGGGGGCCCTTGCCCTCAATGCACTGGATGGCCAGCTTCAGGGCGTCCACGCTGGCGGCGCAGGGGAACTGGGTGTAGCCGTAGCACTTGCCTTCCTTCACCAGCCTGGCGACGCCGTTGATGCCGTCGGCATTGACGATGATGAAGTTGTCGCCTTCCCGGCCCGCTTCCAGGATCGCGTCATACGCGCCGAGGGTAACGCCGCCGTCCTGGGAGAGGATAGCGTCAATTTCGCCGGGGCCAAACTTGGCAAGCCAGTCCTCCATCAAGGATTTGCCCACGCTGACTTCAAAGTCGGTGTAGTTGCGGGCCACGATCTCAATGTTGGGGTACTGGGAGAACACGGATTCCTGACCGGCCTTCTGGTTGTTGTCGGTGCCGCTGCCTGCCATGGAGTCAAGCGCCAGCACCTTTCCCCTGGGCTCGCCGTATTTTTCCGTCAGCGCGTCCACTACCAGCTGCGCACAGGCCGCGCCGTTCTTCTCGTCGGAGTAGCCGATGAAATGGGTGAAATCCTCGGTGGAGCAGTTGCGGTCGAAGATGATTACGGGAATGCCGGATTCGTAAGCCATTTCGATGCCCGCGTTGACCCCGTCCTCGGTGCAGGGGGTGATCAGAATCGCGTCAAGGTCCTGCTGCAGAAGGGTCTCGATGTTGCCGATCATCGTGCTGGCATCGTCGTGGGCGTCGGTTTCGATGATGTCAACGCCCAGCCCGGCGGCGGCATCCATCAGCATTTCGCGCATCTTGACGCGCCAGCTGTTGGATACGGAAGCGTTCGCAAAGCCGATTTTGTACCCCTCGGCCTGTGCGCAGGCAACCAGCCCGCAGACCATTACCAGGGCAAGCAGCAGGGAAACGATACGTTTGGTCATGTTGTTGAACCTCCTTGTTGTTTTAGATTTTAGCCTGATTTTTCTACAGCCTAGCATTGGCTTTCGGTTTTGTCAACGTAGTTTTTCGTTATTTTTCAATATATTTTCGTTTTTCTTTTATTTAAAGAAAATATCGAGAGTATTTACGAAAAGATACCATAAAAGGTTTTCGATTTTTATTTTTTTATCGTTTTGTGTTGACTTTCCATAGGGAGGCGGTATATGATGGCTGTATGATGCGGGACATTAGAGGAGAAAGCCGGGGCGAAAACAGATGCTGAAAGTGGAGCGCCAGCAAAAGATCAAGGAGTACATGCTGGAGCACAAGCGCGTTACGGTGGATGGAATCAGTAGATTGCTGAAGGTGACCCCCGCCACTGTGCGTACGGACTTTACCCAGCTGGAGGAGGAGGGGTACCTCGTCCGCTTCCACGGCGGGGCGTCACTGAATGTGATTGACTACCGGGAGGATGAGATCAACAGCGCGCTGGGCGTGACCTCTGTGCAGTATGACGCCAAAAAGCTGGCGGTGGGGGCGGCCGCGTCCCACCTGATTCAGGAGAAGGAATGGATTTTCCTGGGGCCGGGCACAACCACCTATTACATCGCCAAGGCCTTGGCGCACCGCAGCAGCGTCCACATCCTGACGAACAACCTGCTGGTGGCCAATGTCATCGGCGCCAATCCCTCCTGCGAGGTCCGCCTGCTGGGCGGCAACATCCATTCGGAAGGGCTGTATACCCAGCCCGCCGATTTGCATGCCGAGCTCAGGGGGATCTACCTGAGCAAGGTCTTCTTTTCGGTGGACGGGGTGGATCTCAACGCCGGCTACACGCTGTCGGACGTCAATGTGCTGGATCTGTTCAAAACCATATACGCCAACTGCCGGGAGATGTTTATGGCCATTGACAGCACCAAATACGGCAGGCGCGCTTTCATGAAGCTGGAGAATCTGAACTTCAAGCACAGCGTCATTACCAACGAGGAAACGCCGGAAGAGTTCCTGGATTACTATCGGGCCCATGGGGTGAAGGTGTACACGAAGCCGGGCGCCGACAGCATGCTGTAAGGAGCAAGCCGCATGGACTATCTGATCGCATATGACTTGGGAACAGGGGGTATCAAGGCGTCCATCTTCACCGGGGAGGGACGTTCTCTTGCCGACGCGTTCCAGCAGTACGACACCCTGTTTCCCCAGAATAAGTACATGGAGCAAAGGCCGCGGGACTGGTGGAACGGCGTTTGCGCCGCCACCCGGGAGCTGCTTGCCAAGACGGGCATTCAAAATACCCAGGTAAAGGCGGTCGCCCTTTCGGGCCATAGCCTGGTTGCCGTTCCCTTCGACGCCGAAGGAAGGCAGCTGCTGGAGTCCGTACCCATTTGGTGCGATATGCGCGCGGAGGACCAAACCGGGCGTTTCTTCAAAGACCTCTCCTATGAAGACTGGTACCGCACCACAGGCAACGGCGACCCCGCCGAAACCTATACCGTTTTGAAGCTGATGTGGTACAAAGAGCGCCAGCCGGAGCTGTTTTCCCGGATTCAAAGGGTTCTGGGCTCCAAGGACTACATCAACTACCGCCTCACGGGCCATATGTGCACCGATCCCTCCTATGCGTCGGGCTTTGGCGTGTTTAACCTGAAGGCATGGCGCTATGAGGAGCGTTTCTTTGAGGCTGCCGGGATTGGGAAGGAGATTTTTCCGGACATCATCCCTTCGGACGGCATTGCGGGGGCCGTGACACAGGCCGCGGCAAAGGAGACGGGCCTTGCCCCGGGAACCATCGTCGCCTGCGGGGCGGTTGACAACGCCTGCATGGCCCTCGGCTCCACGGGGCTTGCGGAAGGGAGCGTTTATACCTCCCTGGGGTCGTCCAGCTGGATTGCCGTTACGTCCAGGGAGCCCATCGTGGATCCCGCCACGCGCCCCTTTGTCTTTGCCCATGCAAAGAAGGGGTATTACACCAGCGCGGTTTCCATCTTTTCCGCCGGAAACTCCTTCCGCTGGGCAAGGGACCACCTGTGCCGGGATCTCAAGGCGGATGTGGATGCCTATGACCGGATGAACGCCATGGCGGCGGCGGTGCCTCCGGGCAGCAACGGCGTGCTGTTCAACCCGACCCTTGCGGGGGGCAGCGCCCAGGAGCCCAGCGTCGGCCTCATGGGCGGCTTCATGGGCCTGACCCTTCGCAACACCCGGGAGGACCTTGTGCGGGCTGTGATGGAGGGCATTGCGCTGTCGTTGCGCAGCACGCTGGACGTCCTCTCGGGGCAGGTGAAGATATCCGGCGGCATGCTCCTGTGCGGCGGGGGAAGCAAGAGCAAGCTATGGCGGCAGATTTTCGCGGATATCTATCACATGCCGGTGCTAAAAACCAATATCGACCAGAACGCCGCCTCCCTGGGGGCCGCCGCGCTGGCAGCCAATGCTTGCGGCCTGTGGGAAGGGTATGACCGCATCGCCGCCTGCCACCAGGCGGAGGAAACCAGCATGCCCGATGAGGGGAACGCCGCCTTCTATGAAAGGCTGCTTGGGTTTTACAAGAGGTGGACGGTGGATTTGGCAAGGCTTTCCGATGAACTGGCGGAACTCAAGGGGGGCTCCCTTTAAGCGGACAGTGGAGATGGGGCTAGGCGCGCGCCGTCACCGAAGCTCGTCCGCGTACCAATGGACCATATCCCGAATCCGCCAAAGCTCACATTCGTGGCAGTCGCTGCGCCACATTTCCTCGTAAAGATAGAACCAGTTCTCCAGGCGGGAGGCGAGAGGCGGGTCCTTGGCCTGCTTCGCAACCGCTGCGCCCACCCGGTTCCACAGGGAAACCGCTTCCATGGCAATGAGCCATGCGCTCACCATGTCCCGGGTGGAGGTGTCCATGCTGCGGCCGCACCGCTGAATCCCGGCGGCGATGTCCTCCAGGGCGGCATTGGCCTGGGGGACCTGCTCCGGCTTTGCTTTGGCGAGGGGCGGGCTGCTTTCCTCGCCTTCCAGCCTTCCGTTTCTCCATTCCTTGTGGTGTACCAGCATCCGCCAGCTATAAACCGTGTGCTCCTGCATACGGGCCAGCAGGCCTACGGCGCTTCCGCTGGAATCAAGATAGTACAGCCGCGAAATATCGGCGTTGATTTCGTCGAAGGGGGTGGCCTCCTGCTGCCAGCTCAAGGCAGCGCCGTAGATGAGGCCGGGCAACGAAAAGCGCGGGTCGTTGATGTGGCCGTAGTCCCCCCAGTCCGTATTGAGCAAGCCGATGGCGCCATGCCTTTTGCCGTATTCGGCCATGCGGGAGATGTTGTCGTAGCTGTCCCCCAGGCGGTTCATCCATTGGTTCCACCCCACAACGCCGGGGCATACGTACTGGGTGGCGCCCGCCTGCGCCAGCGTGCGGGTGGCGTCCTCGGTTTCCCGGGGGCTGTAGCCCCAGTTCAGGCAGATAACGTTTTGCGGCAGTTCCCGGAGCGCGTCGGCAAAGCGCACGACGATATCCCCCCAGAACATGGGCTGGCGGCCCTTTGAAACGATATGCTCGCATAGCTGCTTCACAAAGCCGATGTAGAAATTCCGCTCTCCGATTTCCTCCATCCGCGCCTTGCCCCGCCCCTTGCCCAGGTCGAAGGTTTCATCGGCGCACAGGTTGAAGCGGCGGGAGGAAAACAGGGGCATGAACTCGTCAATCATGCCGCGGACCAGGGCAAAGGAACGGGGGTCCGTGATATTGAGCGTGTGGTGGTGCATGCGGTTGGGCATGGTGGAGGGCATATCCAGCGCCTGGGGAAG
The DNA here is from genome assembly GCA_034927815.1 of Candidatus Limiplasma sp. Taxonomy (GTDB): domain Bacteria; phylum Bacillota; class Clostridia; order Christensenellales; family Aristaeellaceae; genus Limiplasma. The sequence continues at coordinate 61,630 of JAYFPK010000005.1, read as the reverse complement.
CTCGCATAGCTCGTGGTAGGTTTTGGTGTGCAAAAGCTCAAACAGGTGCCCAAAGCAGGAGAGGGAGGGGATCAGCTCGATCCCCCTGTTCGCGCAGTAGGCGTCCAGCTCCATGATTTCCTCGGCCCGTAGGGGGCGGCCCACCCGCCACACCTCGGACAGGTCCCTGAAAAGATAGGTATGCTCCACATACAGCTGCAGTTGGTTCAGCTTGAAAAAACAGGCGTCATCCGCGGATTTTTTCAGGCTTTCCAGGGTGGGCATGCGCCCCCGGGAGACGTCATAATAAAAGCCGCGCTCGCCATAGGCCGGCTGATCCTCTATGTGGCAGCAGGAAAGCAGGCAGCCGCATTGCCGGATGACCTGGCGCAGCGTTTGCACGCCGTGCAGCAGCCCGGCGTCGCCGCCTCCCGACAGCGCTATGCCCTCCGCTCCGATTGCCAGCGTATACCCCTGGGCGGGCAGCGAACCGGACAGGGCGAAGCGGATGTCCCCCTTGCGCGGCTGGCCGCAGAGAATCTCCAGGCGCAATCCCGCAAAACGCAGGGCCTCCTCGCAAAGCTGCCGCGCGGCTGTGCGGGCCATGGGGGAAGGAAGAACGGGAAGGACAATCTTGGTGTGGGGCGTCAGGGAAAAGTTTCCATCATGGGCAAGATACTTTTGTGGCTTGGGCAGCAGAATCATGGCCGGCACCTCTCTTGTTGGTATTGGGTCACCCTTTATGGGACCATCAGCCGCCTGAAATGCTCCAGGCTCAGACAGGCCACATGCATTTCATTCAGGCTGTTGCAGGAGCCTTCCAGCAGCCATTGCTCCACACGGCCTTCCCCGCTGGCAAGGATCGCCTTCCAGTCGCACACGTCGGCCTTTTCTCCCAGCACGACGTTGTAGCGCTTTTCGGGGGAATAGGGCTTGAGATGCAGATACAGGGGATGGGTGCAGCACATGGAGATGGCCTTGGCGGGATCAAAGCCGCCCTGGCAGCAGTTCCCCGTATCCAGCTCGATGAGGACATTGGGGGAAAGCAGGTTCAGCATCAGCTCATAGTAGCTGGCGCCTTCGCTGGTGGAGAAGGCCAGGGCGGAGGTATGGCAGCCCAGGCGGAGCCCTTCTTTGGCCAATTCGACAGCCCGGTGGTTGATCTCCTCCATTTTGCCAAGCCACTGGCCGCGGGTGGGCATGCGCTGATCGCCAAACAGCGTGGAAACCACCACGGTTTGGCAGCCGCAGTCCTGCAACGAGGGAATGGCGCCCTCCCGCGCCAGGTCCTCCCAGCGCATATGCCATGCCACCGGGGCCAGGCCGCTGCTTTCCAGGGCATCACGCAGCTGCTGCGGATTGCAGGCGTCACAGGGGCCGTACAGTTCCACGGAACGGTACCCAACGGCGGCGAGCAGCTGGAGCGCATCGACGGCGTCCTTTTGAAAGGCGTGCCGGATGGTATACAGGCAGATGCCCGGTGCAATGGGAGCCATGGGATCACCCTTTCATCAAAAAAGAACCGCTTCCACACTTGAGTTTATGCTTTTGAACGTTCGGCCTCGCTTTAGACACAAGCACAATATACTATGGGAAGCCCTGTCTGTCAATGAAGAACGGATTTTCGGCGATTGCGTATTGCAAAAGTCAAAGGGGCCGTGTATAATCAAAATCGCTTTACGGGATTTTTTTACCCTCAAAAATGGAACCGGTTTCACTGGGATTTGGAGCGAATCCCCAGATGTGATCCGCAGGACTCGCGGATCACCAGCACAGGAGAGTGATGGATGTGGATGGTTTCCCGCACGCCGCTCATGGCGCTCATCAGCGAGAGAATCGCCAGCTTTCCGATATACTCGTTTTGCTGGTTTAGGCCCGTCAGCCGGGGGCATTGATATTCCCCCCCGGGGAAGGAATCGCAGCTGGCCACGCTGATATCCTCGGGCACGCAAAGCCCCGCGTCCCGCATCGCGCGGATGGCCCCCACCGCCACCTGGTCGTTGACCGCCACCATGGCGTCGATCTTTTCCCCATCGTCCAGCAGGGCCTTCATTCCGGCATAGCCGTCCTCCAGGTAGTAGTTGGAGAGCCTGACCAGCCGCTGTGAGAGGGGCAGTCCCAGCGCCTCCAAGGCCGCGCGGTACGCTTTCAGGCGCTCGGTGGTTTGCCGAACGCCCTGCTGGCCCCCGATGAAGCCGATATGCCGGTTGCCCAGGGCGGCAAGGTGCTGCAAAAGCGCCGCGACGCCGCCGCCAAGGTCGCGGTTGATGAAGATGCAATCGCATCCTTCCAGGGGCTGGCCGATGGCTACCACGGGAATGGAGGCGTTGAGCCGGTTCAGCGCCTGAACGTAGGCCTCGGAGGGATGGTCCAGGTCCATCTGGCCGCCCAGGATGATGCAGCCGTCCACCCGCTTGTCCTTGAGCATCTCAAAATACTGCATCTCCTCAAAAGGGCTGCCGATCTTGTGGGACGACCCGCCGAAGAGCGTGTTGAAAAGCAGCGCGGAATAGCCGTGCTCCAGCGTATAGCGCTGGATTTCCAGAAACAGGGCGGAGAAATAAGGGTTGGTGATATCGGGAAGCATGATGCCGATGCTGCGGGTGGTCTGGTTGGTCATGGCGCGGGCAATGCCGCTGGGGGAAAAATGGTGCGCTTCGATCACGCGCATCACAGCGGCCCGGGTTTTCTCCGAAACCCGGGGGTTGTTGTTCAGCACGCGGGAAACGGTGGAAACGGACACCCCGCATTCCTTGGCGATTCCGTAAATGGTCATATCACCTTTCATATAGGGGACGCTCCTCGCCTCAATTTGCGGTACCGGTACCACTTCATTATACAACAGCCATGGCGTTGTGAAAAGGAAAAAAATCACGCACATGCTTTGAAGGAGGATAAGGACATGACGGCATTGGAACAGGAGCTGCGCGCTTCGGGATGGATTCACCGGCCGCTGCCGCTGCACCATGAAAGGTCCCTGGAGGCACAGGGGCAGGCCAAGCCCGTTCTGGACAGCCGGAGGCTTGAGCTGGCCGCTGGCAACTGGACGGCTTCAGGGGAATGCAGCGTGGAGGGCGGCAAAGAGCATATCGCCATTACGGCCCCGCTGTACCATCCCCGCCGCCCCCATGGGGACCTGGAGCTGGGGGATTGCAGCAACTACGGCTCCTTTGGGGCGGATTGCGCCATTCCCCGGGAAAACTGGGAAAGGTATAACCGCATCTCCTTTTTCCTCAAGGTGGACGCCCTGGGGGTGCGCAAGGTGTGCGCGCGGCTCTGCCTGCGCAACGACGGCAAGGTCAAGCTGCCGGACCCGTACAACCGGGACGGCTTTCATGCCATCAATGTGCGGACCGGGCGGGAGGAACGCGTCAGCCTGGAGATTCCCACCATGCCCCGGGACTGCATCACCGGAGTGAGCATCCTGTTCTACTGCGGCGGCTGCGAGACGGAAGCCTCCCTGGGTAACCTTCTGACGGCCCAGGTGTGGGACATGGTTTTGGAGCGGGTGGAAAAGCCGGAGACCGCCATCGGCTGGCAGCCGGAGGAGGGCAGGATCGTATACTGCTTTTCGGGGTACCGTCCCCAGTCCTGCAAGATGGCGCTGATGCTGGGCCATGAGGGCAAACCCTTTCGCGTACTGGACGAAAGCGGGGCGGCTGTTTGGGAAGGCACGCTGACGGCGACCGGCTTTCATGATTTGAGCGTTCTGGATTTTTCAGCGCTGCAAACGCCGGGCAGCTATCGCCTGCGGGTGGAGGATACGGTGACCTCCGCCTTTCCCATTGATGAAAGCGTATGGCTTCCCTCCGCGTGGAAAACCATCAACTTTCTCTTTTGTGAGCGTTGCGGCTATCCGGTGCCGGGGATTCACCAGACCTGCCACCGGGATGTGATCGCAAAGCATAACGGCAAGAGCTTTGTATTCCATGGCGGCTGGCATGACGCGGGCGACCTCTCCCAGCAGCTGATTCAGACGGCGGAGGTCACCTGGTCCCTGTTTGAGCTGGCCCAGGCTTTGCCCCGGGAGCAGCTGGACCTGCGGCTCCGCCTGCGGGAGGAGGCGCTATGGGGCCTGGATTATGTGCTCAACAGCCGCTTTGGGGATGGTTACCGCGCCACCAGCGTGGGAACGTCCATGTGGTCCCAGGGCTTTGCGGGAGACGAGGACGACATTACGGCCCGCATGCATAACAACGCGTATGAGAACTTCCTTTGCGCCGCGGTGGAATGCTACTGCGCCATGCAGCTTGAGGAGGACGACCCCGGGCTGGCGGCGGCGGCGCTTCATTGCGCCAAAGCCGACTTCGCCTTTGCCCGGGAGCGCTTTGCCAAGACCGGGTTTGAGGAAAGGCCGCCCATCTATTGGGAGCATAGCTGGATGACCTCGGAAAGCGCGTTTATGGCGACGATTGCCCAGGCGGCCTCCTTGCTGTATGAGGCCACAGGGGAAGCGGGCTACCAGGAGGCCGCGGCGGAAGCGCTGGATTATGTGTTGGCCTGCCAGCACGCCCAAGGAGCCGGGCCGCGCTTTCCCATGGGCGGTTTCTTCTACCGCAACACAGGCCGCAAGGCCATCGTCCATTTCAGCCATCAGGCGCGGGACCAGATCTATGCCCAGGCGCTCACAGCCGCGCTGCGCGCCATGCCGGAGCATCCCAAGGCGGCCTCCTGGCTGGAGGCTTTGCGGCGGCACGGGGAATACCTGCGGGGCTTGATGGGCTTTGCCAGCCCCTATGGCATGATGCCCGCGGGGCTGTACCGGCTGGAGGAGAGGGACGATGGGGAGAGCTTCGCCCGCCAGCACCTGGAAACCGGGGACGAGGCGTACCGGCGCTATGCCAAGCAGCTTCAGGCCGGTGTGGACGTGGGGGAGGGCTATTTCCTGCGCCATTTCCCCGTGTGGTTCTCCTTCAAGGGCAACAACGCGGTGATGCTGTCCATGGGCAAAGCGGCGGCGCTGTGCGCCCGGGCCCTGGGGGATGAGGAGCTGCTCAGGGCCGCCGAACGGCAGCTTGCCTGGAACATTGGGGTAAACCCGTTCCGCCAATCCCTGATGTACGGCGAGGGAGAGCGCTACGCGCAGCAGTATGCCGCTATGTCCGGGGAGGCGGCGGGGGAGCTGCCCGTGGGCGTGCAAACGCTGGATGACGGGGATGAGCCGTACTGGCCGCAGATGAACAACGCCACCTATAAAGAGGTGTGGACCACCCCCTCGGGCCGCTGGCTGTCCATTTTGGCAGAGCTCTACCGCTGATGTAAACCGGTACAAAAAAAGAACGGTATACAAGAATTTATCAAAACAGCGGCAAATAGGGGCCGACGCATGAAAACAGGCCATATTTGCCGCTGTTTCTGCAATTTTCAGCCATTATTTTCCTTGGGAAAAAGGGTTGACAGGGATCCAAAACAGGAGTACCATGGCAACAGGATATAAACCGTTTTACATTCGAAATGAGACAGGATGATTCATGCATGATTTTGGCGATTGACCAAGGAAGCTCAAAAACGGAGGCTCTGATTGGCGATGAAAACGGCGTGATTTTGGGGGCCGGTTCGGCGGAAGGGGCATGCCACTTTCTGGTGGGAATGGACAAGGCGATGAAGGCGGCCAGGAGCGCGGCCGAAGCCGCCATGCGCTCCGCCGGGGTCGGGCCGGGGAGCATTGGGCGCGTCAGCGCGGGCATGGCCGGGGCTAACTGGCCCAACGAGTTTGAGATGCTCACCCGGGAGCTGGAGGCCCTTTTCCATCCGGCCAAGGCTACGGTTTACAACGATTGCGTCCCGGCCCTTTACGCGGGCTCCCAAAGCGCAAACGCCGTCATCCTGTGCGCGGGCACGTCCTTTAACGCGGCGGTGCTAAAGAAGCGCAAGGTGGTGTGGATTTACAACAACTACACCGAAAGCGTGGATGAAGGCGGCAAGAGCCTGGCTACAAGAGCCATGGAAAGCGTGTTCCGCTCCATGACGGGCATGGGCCCCCAAACCAGCCTGAAGGAGCGCGCTTTGGAGTTCTTTGCCTATGACGATATGCTCTCCATGCTGCTGGATTTTAGCAGGGGCTGCATGCGCAAGCCCTTGAAGGACTTTGCCGTCGTGGTGGACGAGGAGGCCATGTGCGGGGACGAGGTGGCGCTGAACGCCCAGTATGAGTTTGGGCTGTCCGTGAGCCGCTATGCCACGGCGGCGCTGAAGCGGTATGAGTTGGTGAACGAGCCCGCGGATATCGTGCTCAGCGGGGGAATCTTCAAGGCCCGCTCCGTGGTGATGGTGGACGCCATCCGCACCCAGGTGCACCGCGTCGCGCCCAAAGCCCGCATTGTGGAAGCGCTCTATGAACCGGTTGTGGGCGCTTACGAGCTGGCGCTGGATCCCGCCGGGCAGGCTGAGTGGTGGCCGCGCATTGAAGAGACGGCGGAGCGGTTCTCCCTTGTACGTTTTGATGATGGGGGTATGCAAAGATGATCGAGCGCAAGAAAACCCTTTGGCAGCGCTTCTGGGAGCAGCGCTATCTCCAGCTGTTCGCGCTGCTGGGCGTAGTTTTCATCCTGATTTTCTACTACGTGCCCATGTCCGGGCTGCTGATGGCCTTCAAAAGCTACAAAATCCAGACGGGCTACGCCGGTATTTTTACGGCGGATTGGGTGGGATTGAAGTGGTTCAAGGAATTCGTGAACGATTATAACTTCCCCCAGCTGCTCAAAAATACGCTGGGCATCAGCATCCTGAAGATGGTCTTCACCTTTCCCGTTCCGCTGCTTTTGGCCATCATCCTTAGCGAAACCCGCAGCAGGCCTGTGAAGCGCCTCGTGCAGACGGCGAGCTACCTGCCCTACTTCATCAGCTGGGTGGTTGTGGCGGGCTTCTGCCTCCAGTTCTTCTCCGCGCAGGAAGGTGTGGTGAACAAAGCCATCGTGGCCCTGGGCGGGAGCCCCAGCTACTTTCTTTCCTCGCCGAATTACTTCTGGGGGATGGCCGTTGGCACCGGCATCTGGAAGGAGATGGGCTGGTGGGCCATCATCTTCCTGGCGGCCATCACCGGCGTGGACCCCACCCTGTATGAAGCGGCCATGATCGACGGCGCGGGCCGCGTCAAGCGCATCAGGCACATTACGTTTCCCTCCATCGCCCCCACGGTGACCGTGGTGCTCATTCTGGCCATCGGCAATTTGCTGGGGGGCGGCCTGGGCGGCTCCACCTTTGAACAGAGCTATTTGCTGGGGAACACGGCGAACCGCGCCTCCTCGGATATTTTCCAGACCTACAGCTTCCGCATCGGCCTGTCCGAGGGGCGCTATTCCTACGCCACCGCCATTGGCATGATTCAATCCGTGGTGTCGGTCATTCTGGTGTTCTCCACCAATGCCGTCTCCAAATCCCTGACCAACAACGGCTTGTTTTAAGGAGGCGGCAGCATGAGAAGAAATCAAAACCACATCCGCCGCACGCGGGAGGACGTCGTTCTTGACACAATCATTTACATTCTGCTGGCAATCGTGCTGTTCATCTGCGCCTACCCCTTCTGGTACGGCCTGGTGCTCTCCCTGAACGATTCGATAGACACCGCCAAGGGCGGCATGTACTTCTGGCCCCGGGTATGGACGCTGGAAAACTATATCAAGTTCTTCCGGGATTCCACGTGGCTGAACGGCTTTCTGGTATCGGTAGCCCGCACTTTGACCGGCAGTGCGATCACCACGCTGTTCACGATGCTGGTATCCTACGGCCTCAGCCATGAAAAGCTGGTGTTCCGCAGGCTCTACATGGCGATTATTATCTTCAGCATGTATTTCAGCGGCGGCCTGATCCCCTACTATGTGCTGCTGAGAAATTTGAAGCTGCTCAACACCTTCTGGGTATACGTCGTCCCTCCGGCGCTGAACACCTTCTTCATCTTCATTGCCATCAGCTTCTTCAACGATATCCCCGAGGCCCTCAAGGAGAGCGGCAAGCTGGACGGCGCTTCGGAAATGCGCATCTTCCGGTCCATCATTCTCCCCATTTCCCTGCCGCTGATGGTGACGATTCTGCTTTTCTCCGCCGTTGGGCAGTGGAACGCCTGGTTTGACTCCGCCTTCTATGTCACCAACAAGCAGCTGCGCACCATGGGCTACCTTTTAATGGAAACCATCAACCAGGCCAACGTGCCCTCCAATGCCGTCGCCGCGGCCCAGGCCGCCGCCAGCGCCAAGGTGGATCCTTTGGCGGTGCGCGTAACCGCCATGATGATCTCCGTCATTCCCATCCTGGCCATTTACCCGTTCCTGCAAAAGTATTTCGTTACCGGCCTGACCATCGGATCGGTCAAGGGTTGAAATTTGCGCCTATGCGCAGATATATAGAATAAGGGAGGAATCTATCCATGAAAAAAGGGACTGCTCTTGCGCTGGTGGCAGCGCTGCTGCTGGGCCTGATGGCTCCCGCGCTGGCCGAAACCGATCTGACCGTTTGGCTGAACCACACCTGGTATCCCACCGATGAGTTTATCGGTGTGATTCCTGACGCGATCCGCGAAAAAACCGGCGTTACGCTGACCCCCACCCGCGCGGTGGATGAGAGCCAGCTGGGCTTGATGATCGCTTCCGGTGATTTGATGGATCTCACCTTCACCGATCAGGAGCTATCCCGCCTGTCCAACGCCGATCTGTGCTACTCCTACTCTGAGCTGATTGAAAAGTATTGCCCGGATTGGAAGCCGGACCCCGTTGCCATCGCCAACGCCTCCGCCTATTCCACCGACGGGGATTACTACTTCCTGTTCAGCCATGCCTTCACCACCGAGCAGTGGCGGGAGGCTACCGCGGGCGTGCCCAGCTTCGGCACCCTGTGCTACCGCGCGGATATCGCCAAGGAGCTCGGCTTCGACGCCGCCCAGTTCACCACCATCGAGGAGATGGATGCGCTCTACGCCGCCGTGCATGAGAAGTACCCCGACATGGAAATCCTCTGCTACGGCCCTGTCACCGGGTTGCAGTACTTCCAGGCCATGTTCGCCATTACGCCCCACACGGACTGGATCGAGGCGGGGGACGGCGCTTATAAGCACCTCATCGACAGCGACAACTTTGAGCGCATGACCCGCAAGCTCAACGAGTATTATCGCCTGGGCTATATCAACCCCGACAGCTTCGCCTACGACGAGTCCACCGCCGACGGCAACATGTATTCCGGCAAAACCTTCTCCTACGTAAACAGCACCCAGGGCTACGCCCGCACCTTTACCACCATGGGCCGTGAAGCCACCGGCAACGCGGATTTCACCGTGCTGGAAATGAACCCGCTGGGCGAGGAAGCCGCCTACCGCCTGTGCAACCTGGGCTGGTGCGGCACCTTCATCTCCCGCAACTGCAAGGACCCCGAAGCCGCCATCAAGCTGATGGAGTACCTGTTCTCCGACGAGGGAGCCGTGCTCTCCATGTGCGGCCGTGAAGGCATCGAATACACCCTGGACGAAAACGGCGTGTACGTATTCAGCCAGGAGTGGGTGGACGCCACAAACGACGAGGAGCTCTTCGCCACCAAGTACAACACCAACTTCTACTTCGGCACCACCGGGCTTGTGGAAGCCATCAGCCGCACCTGCGCGCTGCCTCAGGAATACCAGGACACCTACGCCAAGATCCGCGAGCGCATCGTGTGCGAGCCCTGGTATACCCTGGCCGAGCCCAAGGACCCCGACAGCGATGAGTATGTGATCGCCGCCAAGCTGAAGGATATGCTCAAGACCTATACCTCCGCGCTGGTGCTGTGCGACACTGACGAAGCCTACGAGGCCACCCTTTCGGAGCTCCGGGAGAATGCCAAGAAGGTTGGCATTGAGGCGTTGACCGCCTACATGAACACGGAGATCCCCGCCAAAAAGGCGCTGTACGAATAAACCCTTTCACCGGGAGGAAGAGGGGCGTGGCCGCGCGCCGCGCCCCTCTTTTCCCTTGAGTGCTCAAGGAGGCATGCCCTTATGCGAAAACCCATTCGGATCGCCATTGTGGGAGCGGGAAGCTCCTACACCCCAGAGCTATTGGATATGATGGGGCAGATGCGCCACCAGTTGAGCGTGGCGGAGCTGCGCCTGCAGGATATTGACGGGCGGCGGCTGTCCATCATGGAAGGTTTTACCCGCCGCTACCTTGCCTACATGGGCCTGGAGGTCAAGGTCTCCTCCACCATGAACCGGGAGGAGGCGGTTGCCGGCGTGGATTTTGTGGTGACCCAGGTCCGCGTGGGCGGAAACCAGGCCCGGGTCCAGGATGAGAGGATTCCCTTGAAGTACGGCCTGCTGGGGCAGGAAACCACCGGGGCCGGCGGCTTTGCCAAAGCGCTGCGCACCATTCCCGTGATGCTGGACATCGCCCGGGACGTGGAGCGCATCAACCCCAAAGCGTGGATCATCAACTATACCAATCCCACGGGGATCGTGGCCGAGGCGGTCGCCCGGTATACCGGTGCACGCTTCATCGCGCTCTGCGGCGGCGGGAGGCATCCGGGCAACATGCTGTACAAGGCCTACGGCATTGAGCACAGCCGTGTGCGCTATGATTATTTTGGCCTGAATCATTTCAACTTCAGCTACAATATCACGGTGGACGGCGAGCCGATTACGCAGGAGCAGTGGAAGGGGATCGCCCAGGCCTGCGGCGTAAACCCGGAGCTCACCGTGCGCATGAAGCTGCTGCCCAGCCTGTACCTGCCTTACTTTCACAACCGCACGCACAAGGTGGAGGCGCTGCGCGAAGCGGCGCAGACCCGGGGGGAACAGGTGCTGGAAATTGAAAAGGAGCTGTTTGCCCAATACGCCGATCCCGCGGTATGCACCAAGCCGGAATTGCTGGGCAAACGGGGCGGCGGGGATTACGCGGAGATGGCCCTGGGGGTGATCCGGGCCATCGCCTACAATGAGGATACCTTTGCGGTGTGCAATGTTCCCAACAGGGGCGCGATACCCTTCCTGAAGGACGACGCGGTGATTGAAACGGCCTGTATTGTGAACGCCGCGGGGGCGACCCCCACCGTGTTCACCTCCTTCCCGGACAGCGTGCGGGGGCTGGTGGCGGCGGTCAAGAGCTATGAATCCCTCACGGTGGAGGCGGCGGTGGAAGGCAGCCGCGACAAAGCGCTCTTTGCCCTGCTGGCGCATCCGCTGATCATGGACTACGATCTGGCGCAGCCGATGCTTGACGAGCTTCTGGAGGCAAACCGCGGCTTCCTGCCGGCCTTTTTTGGGGAGAAGAGCGAAAAATAGGAAAAGCGGAAAGGATCGAAAGGCAGACGCCAGGAGGTGAGAACCGGCTGCAGCATTCAATTGACAAGGGGAAACACTTTGGGATATGATGAAAGCGTATAACGGTTTATGTGGAACGGAGCGATCCAGTGAGCAGCACTATCAATGACGTGGCGGAATTGGCCGGTGTATCCAAGGCCCTTGTGTCGCGGTATCTGAACGGGAAGGCGGGCGTGGGGGAGCAGTCGCGGGAAAAAATCGTGAAGGCGATCAACGCGCTCAACTACACGCCCAATGCCCTGGCCCGGTCGCTTGCAACCCAAAAAACCTACAGCATTGGCGTGCTGATGGAGTTGTTGGACAGCGATGTCGCCCTCTCCCTGCTGCGGGGATTGGAGATGGGCGTGGAGCAAGCGCCGGAAGGCGACAAGTATACGCTGATCTATACCAGTTCCTTTGGGGATGTGGAGAGAAAGAAGCGCCAGCTGGCGTACCTGACCCAGGGGCGGGTGGATGGCGTTATCATCTTTGGCTCCCAGGTATGCAACGACGACCTGATCATTCGCCTGTCCAAAACCTATTTTCCCTTTGTGCTGATTGAAAATGACCTAAGCGCGGCGCAGACGGACCGCATTGTGGTGGATAATGTGGGGGGAGCCTTCGCGGCCACGCAGCGTCTGATTGAGCTGGGCCACCGCAGAATCGCCCATATTGCGGGCAACATGAACCTGAAGATCACGGTGGATCGCATGCAAGGGTATATCAACGCCCTCCAATATCACAACATGCCCGTTGACCGCAACTTGATCGTGTTTCCTGACTTTTCCGCCCTGCCGGACAACCGGCGTCAGCCCATCGGCTGGGAGAAGGTCTTTGTGGACCAGGGCTATGTGGAAATGAAGCGCATGCTGGAGCACGGCCTTGCGCCGGACGCGGTGTTTTTCCCCACCGACTTTCTGGCCTTTGGGGCCATCAAGGCGCTGGAGGAAGCGGGGCTGCGCGTGCCGGAGGATATTTCCCTCATCGGCTTTGACAACGAAATCGCGGTGGCGGCCCGCATGGGGACGCGGCCCATCACCTCCATGCAGCAGCCCCTGGAGGAGGCGGGTTATCATGCGGTGCAGCTCTGCCTGCGCCGGGTGGAGGACCCCCGGAAGGCCACGGAGCGCATTGTGCTGAAAACGGAATTGAAGGATCACGGCACGGTTTGTGCGCGCAAGAATCCATAACCGCTCCAAGGTTTCCTTTGGTAAATGGCCGGAGCTGATGCCGGACATGCCGTTTCAGCGCGGGCTTGTTTTGCCCTGGGAACGTAAACAAGGAGGGGCTTACCCATGAGGACGCTCATCAAAAATGCCACCCTGTTGGACGGCGTATGTACGCGGCCCTTTCCTGGCGACGTGTATCTCAAGGGGGACCGCATTGAAGCGGTGGGAGCCGGGCTGGATTTTGAGGCCGACGCTGTGCTGGACTGCGGCGGGCTGCTGGTTGCGCCGGGTTTTGTTGACATTCACCGCCACCCCGATTTGGCGGTATTCGGCGAAGCCTTTGGAGAAAGCGAGCTGGCCCAGGGAATCACAAGCATTGTGGGGGGCAACTGCGGGCTTTCCCCCGTACCCATGAGCGCGGCGTGGGAACAGGCTTCCCGCAACTTCCTTGCCCCTTGCCTCGGCGCGGCGGATACGCCGATGTTTGACAGCTTCCCGGCCTATCTGCAAGGCCTGCGCGGCCGTCCGCTGCCTGTGAATATGGGGATGCTTGCGGCGGTTGGCGCTATCAAGACCTGCGTAAAAGGCTTTGGCCCCGCCCCCTTTACCGGGGCGGAAATGGACCGGGCGCGCGCTTTGCTGGGGGAGGCCCTGGACCAGGGGGCCCTTGGCGTTTCCCTGGGCATCATGTATCCGCCGGAATGCTATACCTCCATGGAGGAGTACATCCGGCTGCTGGGCGCGGCAACGCCCTATGGCCGCCCCATGTGCTGCCATATCCGCGGGGAAGGCGCGTCGCTGGTGGAATCGGTTCAGGAGGCGCTGGATATCGCGCGGGAGGTTGAGCTTCCGCTGCATATCAGCCACTTCAAGTCAACGGGCTTGCAAAGCTGGCGCAAGCTGATTTATCAAGCCATAGAGCGGATTGAGCGTGCGCAAAGCCGGGGGATGGACGTGACGGTGGACTTCTACCCCTATGAGGCCGGCGCGTCCACGCTGCTCTCCCTTGTGCCGCCGGAGCTGCTTGGCACGGACCTGGAGGCCTTCCTGGGGGAGATCGTGACCCAGGGGGGAAAGGCGCGCATGCGGGAGGCGCTGTACCGTTCCCAAAACGGGTGGGACAATATGGTGCAGGCCATTGGCTGGGAGCGCATTGTGCTGTCCAGCGCGGAGGGAATGGAGGAGTGCGCCGGGCTGGATTTTTGCGCTGTGGCGCAAAAGCTGGGGCTTTCCGAGCCGTCGGACGCCATGTGCCAGGTGCTTGCGGGCACACGGGGAAAGGCGGGGGTGGTGCTCATGAGCATGTGCCCGGAGGATGTGCGCGCGGTGGCCGCTTTGCCCTATTCCATGCTCATCAGCGACGCGCTGTATGGGGGAGGCGCGGCCCATCCCCGGCAAAAGGGAGCCTTCCCGCGGTTTTTGAAACAGTTTGTGCCCCAGGCGCTTTCCCTGGGCGAAGCCATACGGAAGATGACCGCCCTCCCCGCGCAAAGGCTGGGAATCCCGGACCGCGGCAGGCTCCAGGAGGGCTGCTACGCCGACATCGCAATTTTTGATCCCGGCCGGTTTACCGACAGGGCAACCTACGCCCAGCCGCAGCTTTTGGCGGAGGGAATGGACATGGTGCTGGTCAACGGAAAGCTGGCGTGGAAGAATCAGGCAAGGCTGCAAACGGAAGCGGGACGGATTCTCCTGGCTTCCCAACAAAAATGAGGAAAGGCCGGTATGAATATGGTGAGTATGCTGGATTGCATCAAACGGGTTCCGGAGCGGATGAATTGGATGACAGAGCATCTGGAAGAGGTGTTTCAACCGCTGGAGGAACGCTTTGCCCATCGCGCCGCGCAATGGGATGAGCTGGTGTTCATCGGCTGCGGCACCTCCAACACCTCGGCGGTCACCGCCCGCTTCCCAGCGCAGAAGCTGGCGGGCATACGCGTGACGCCCGTTCTTCCCGGGGATTTTATCAACGAGGAGGCCGTGCGCAATCCCAAGGCGCTGTACGTGTTCATTTCCCAAACGGGCACCAGCGTGCTGACCCGGGAAGCCCTGGCCGTGGCGCACCGCCTGGGTTACCCCACCCTTGCCGTTTCCGAAGCGCCGGATACGCCCATTTCCCTGGACGCGGACGCGTTTTTGTACATGGGCTGCGGCGTGGAAGAATACCCCATGCGCACCATCGGTTACAGCACCTCTGTGTTCATCCTGATTTTGCTTGGCTTGTGGGTTGGCGGGCAGCGGCATGCGCTCACCGGGGAAGAAAAAGAAGCCTTTTTGAAGGAGGCGCGCGCTGCCGCGGAGCAAATCGGCCCCGTGATCCACCAGACGCTCCAGTGGATGGAGAAGGAGCGCCGCCAGATGATGCGTTCCGACTGCCTGGTATTCACGGGTTCCGGGGCGCTATGCGGCGTAGCCATGGAAGCGGCGGTGAAAATGTGGGAGACGCCGCAAATCATCACCCTTTCCTTTGAACTGGAGGAGGGCCTCCATGGGGCCAATTACGGGTACACCCAGCGGCATTGCGTCATCGTTCTCAACGATGGGGGAAGGGACAGCCAAAAGGCCCGCTCCCTGGCGGCGTTTATGAAAAACGAAAAGCAGAACGGCTTCCTCATCGGCGCCGATCCCCTGGACGGGCACGATCTGCGCTTTGATTGCGGGAACAAGCTGAACTGCCTGGTGTTTGCCGCGGTGATCCAGACGATGGCCTACCATCTTGCCGTGGCCCAGGGCCGCGACCTGTATGCGCCCCACGACAACCGCGTGATGTACAGCTATTTCGATACCCATAATGAAACAGGCGGTGCAAAGCCCTGAGGGGAGCGAAGGGGAAATCCCGCCGCTTTGCCATTGCGGGCCGGGCGTATGAAGGAGGCTTCGCGGTCAAGCAATCTCATCTTCCCATACAGGACGGAAGGAAAAGGATGGGCATCCGTTCCCTCGCTCTTTTTTGGAAGATGGCTACTTCCTATGCCTCATAGCCACAAAAACGGTAAATCTGCGAAACAAAAAAAGGCAAAAACAGACAACAATACACCTGTTCGGTCAAAAAAGCATCCTGGCGGTAGCAATCTGCCCCCAGGATGCTTTGCCGCTTCCCCAGAGGCCCAAGGATGAAGTGCGGATTCTCTGTATAACGGGCCTGTGGGCGCGGGCATAGGCCTTCGCCGGCAGCGCGTTATCAGAGAAGCTTTTGGTGTACGCCACGCCGCTTGCCGGGAAAAGCGCATGCGGATTCAGCATGTGATTGCCATGGCAATGGCGTAGGACGCCTTCCCCAGCTCTTGTTCCAAAACATCCAGGTTTCTATCAGCACACATCCAGGCCTCTACCGGCGCGAAACACTTCCTCAAAGCCTTCGGGCCGGGGGAGTGTTTTTTCCAAATCCGGGCCGGCCGCTTCCCTAAGCCCCATAGCGTGATACAACCCGTGTTACCGCAAAGGCAAGGATTCACGGGCCCCAAATAGGAAGGGGCTACAATGCTCCGGTGGTTCCATTTTCCCTGGAGCAGGCGGCCATGGGGATACCGGGCATTGCCCAAGCCCATGCGCGAGGTGACGGTCCTGACGCACTCCCGCTGCAACTGCAATAGCCGCAAGCCGTTATGAATCGCGGCACCCCATCCTGCTCCGGCGGTACCGCGATTCCCAAAGAGGACTTCCCAAAGGCTTGCGGGGGAGGCAAGCTGTTGAGCCTGACCCACTGGGGGGCGGGAGGCGGCAGAGGCCTTGCCCTGGTTGAGGATAGCGCATAGGCCGGCGCGGATACCCCTGGCCGCGCCTTCCATCCCGCCCCAAAAGGCGCGCAGGATAATCCGGGAGCGCCGGTTGGGGATTGATGCTTTTCACAAAAATGGGGCTGGATACGATTTCGGAATGGAACGCCTGGCAGTCTTGGCTCACCATATCTATCCCCAATTCCTTCCTTCGATCTCAATGCCCGGAACATAATAATGAAAGTACGCTTTGCATGGATACCGGGAGTCCTCCTTTAGGATTGCGTCAGGGACAGGGCTGGCTCCGGTACAAGCGGTCACAATCAGTCCCGGCCATGGGCTGCGGCAGGCAGGAGAAAGCAAAAAGGCGGCCCTGGCTCTGTTTGCGGCGGAAGTGTTGTATTGCCTCACTTTGCAAATTCCTGGGGAGAATTGGAACATTTGGGGCTTGAAATACCACAAAAATCCGGTTATAATGGAACACAAAAGCACATAAAAGGTAAAAAACGTTCACAAAGAGCGCCTGGAAATGGAATACGGGTAAAGGGATAACAGAAAATCCATTCAATGTAACTTTTCCCTGAGGGACCGCGGTACGGCCTATACATGAAGGGGAACGGTCGAGGACAGGAGGATAAACAGGTGAATAGGAAGATCAACGTAGGGATTGTGGGATTGGGATTTGGGCGCGAGTTTATTCCCATCTATCAGCAGCACCCCCATGGCGGCAAGGTTGCCATTTGCACCCGCAACCCCGCCACCCTCAAGGAAGTGGGGGATCATTTCCAGATTCCCCAGGAATTGCGCTACACCCATTACGCCGACATGGTGAAAAATCCCGAGCTGGATGCGATTCATATTGTAACGCCCATTTTGGAGCACTACCGCCAGACGATCGAGGCGCTGGAGGCGGGCAAGCATGTGGCCTGTACCGTGCCCATGGCCACCAGCGTGGAAGAATGCCGCCACATCATTGAAGTAAGCGAGCGGGTGGGCAAGCAGTACATGATGATGGAAACCTCCCTGTACACCAGGGAATACCTGTATGTGCGCAGCCGCCTGGACAGGGGCGATTTTGGGCGGATTCAGTTTATCCGCTCGGATCATATGCAAAACATGGCCATGGAGGGTTGGGACGGCTATTGGAAGGGCTTCCCTCCGTTCTTTTACGGAACCCACGCCCTTTCCCCGGTGCTGGAGCTTTTGGGCAAGCAGCCCAGAACCGTTATTGGCCGGGGGTCCGGGCGCCTGAGCCAGGACAAGGCGGAGAAGTATGGAAGCCCCTTTGCCGTGGAAACCGCCACCTTTACCTTCAAGGACAGCGACGTGGTGGCGGAGTCCAGCCGCTGCCTCTTTGAAACCGTGCGGCAGTGCCGGGAGTGCTTTGATCTGTATGGGGACAAGATGTCCTTTGAATGGGAGCAGGTCATTGACGACGGCCATGTGCTCTTCACCGGCATCGATGATGCGGAGAAGATCGAGTGCCCCGATACGGACGCGATGCTGCCGGCGGAAGTTGCCGCCTTTACCCGCCGGGAAAACATTACCGATAAATCCCAGGCTTCCTTCCGCCAGGGTATCGGCCACGGCGGTTCCCACCCCCACCTGGTGCATCAATTTTTGACGGCCTTGGCCGAGGACTGTCCCAATCCCGTGGACGCCCGGCGCTCGGCTGCCATCACCTGCACTGGCATTATGGCCCATCTCTCCGCCATGGAGGGAGGCCGGGAAATGGAGATTCCCGACTTCGGCGTGTATTAAGGAGAATGCCTATGGAACAGATTCTTCATATGAAGGGGATTACCAAGGCGTTCTCCGGGGAAGAGGTGCTCCACGGGGTAGAGCTGTCTCTCTGCAAGGGGGAAGTGCTGGCCCTCATCGGTGAAAATGGCGCGGGAAAATCCACGCTGATGAAAATTCTCATGGGGATTGAACAGCCCACCGGAGGCGAAATCTGGCTGGAGGGGCAGCGGGTGACGATCCCCACGCCCCGCAAGGCGCTGGACCTGGGGATCGCCATGATTCACCAGGAGCTTTACCCCATCGCGGAAATGAGCATCGCCGAAAATATGTATCTGGGTCGGGAGGAAAAGCGCTTTGGCTTTGTGCGCATGCGGGCCCAGGAGCAAAAAACCATACAGTGGCTGCAAAAGCTCAGCTTGGACGTCTCCCCGTCCACCAAGATGAAGGACCTGAGCATCTCCCAGACCCAGATTGTGGAGATTGCCAAGGCCATGAGCTATCACAGCAAGATTTTGATTATGGATGAGCCTACCTCCGCCATCACCGAGGCGGAGGTGCGGCGGCTCTTTGAGATCATCCATCAGCTGAAGGCTGAGGGTATGAGCATCATCTATATTTCCCACAAGCTGGATGAGCTGAGCCATATTGCCGATCGGGTGCAGATTCTGCGGGACGGAAACGTCATCAGCGTCCAGGATATGAGCGCCCTCTCCCGCCAGGAGATGGTGCGGGATATGGTGGGCCGGGAGCTGACGACCATCTATCCTACCTGCAACCAAGAGATTGGCGAAGTGGTGATGGAGGCTAGGAACCTGCAAAGTGGCAAGGAGCTCAAGGACATTTCCTTTCAGCTGCGCCGGGGGGAGAAGCTGGGCATTGCCGGGCTCATGGGCGCGGGGCGTACGGAGCTGGTGAGCACCATTTTCGGCGCGCGCCGGGCCACCGGAGGGGAAATCTATATCCACGGCAAGAAGGTAAGCCCCCGCCGCCCGGCGGACGCCATCAAGCATGGCGTCGCCTTGGTGCCGGAGGACCGCAAGCTGATGGGCTTGAATCTGTGCATGAGCGTGGGAGAGAACACCACCCTGTGCATCGACAGCCGGGAGGCCAGGGCAGGCTTTTTGAACCGGGCCAGGGGCAAGGCCCTGACCGGACAGATGATTTCCGAGCTTTTCATCAAGGCGTCCTCCGGGGATCAGCCCGTGGCGAGCCTCTCCGGGGGCAATCAGCAAAAGGTCGTGCTGGCCAAGTGGCTGCTTACCGCGCCGGATATTCTGCTCTTTGACGAACCCACCCGGGGCATCGATGTGGGGGCCAAGGCGGAGATTTTTTCCCTCATCAATAACCTGGTGATGCAGGGAAAAAGCGCTGTCATCATCTCCAGCGAAATGCCCGAAATTGTGGGCATCGCCGACCGGGTGCTGGTGATGTGCGAAGGGCGCTTGGCCGGAGAGCTGACCGGGGCGGACATCACCCAGGAGAACATCATGGCTTTGGCCGCGCCGGTGAGGCACATCCAGGAACAGGAGGAAGCCCTATGAGCATGAGACCCGCCCTCGAGAAAAGGCCTGCGGCCCTTTCCAACAAAGCGTTCTGGGGAAAATTCTGGAAGAACACGGGCATTTTTTGGGCCCTGGTGCTGCTGGTGATCATCATGGCGATCTCCCAGCCCGCCTTCCTGAGCACCCCCAACCTCATCAACATCCTCAAGCAAAGCTCCATCACCGGCATTTTGGCGGTGGGAATGACGCTGGTAATCATCACGGGCGGTATTGACCTGTCCGTGGGCTCGGTGCTGGCGGTGTCCTGCATGGCGGCGGCCTTTTGCACCACCACGGAGCAGAGCCTGCCGGTATATGTAGCCTTTGCCGCAGGCATCGCCGCGGGAGCGGCCCTGGGAGCCTTTAACGGCTTCGGCGTGGCCTATGTGGGCTTTGCCCCCTTCATCATGACCATGGCGATGCTCTCCGCCGGGCGGGGCATGGCCTTGGTTTCCACCAACAACAAGCCCATCTTCAACCTCAGCAAGCCCTTCATCGCCGTGTCCAACTCCTTGCCCCTGGGCTTGCCCTCCCTGATCTTCTACTTTGCCGGGGTAGCCATTTTGGCCTATATCGTCACCCGGAAAACCGTGTTTGGCAAATGGATTTACGCCATAGGCGGCAATGAGGACGCGGCCCGGCTCTCGGGTATCGACGTGCGGCGGGTGAAGATGATCGTCTACACCATCATGGGCGCTCTCAGCGGCTTGGTGGGGGTGCTGATGGCCTCCCGCATTACCTCGGGGCAGCCCACCGTGGGGGAAGGGTACGAGCTGGACGCCATCGCGGCCTGCGTCATCGGCGGCGTGAGCATGTCCGGGGGCAGCGGCACCATTGTGGGAACGGTGCTGGGGGTACTGATCCTGGGGGTCATCTCCAACGGGTTTGATATTTTGGGTATTTCCAGCAACTATCAGAAGATCATGAAGGGCGCGGTCATTTTGCTGGCGGTGTTCATCGACATCCGGGCCCGCAAGTCCAAGGCCGCCGCGTAAGGCAAGGCCCCGTAAAGGTTTCCTGCGAATCTACCCGGCGCGATATATGGAGCCGGTTTAGAGAAAACAAAAGGAGGTACATTCCATGAAAAAGACATTGGCTATCCTGCTGGCCCTGGTACTGACTTTGACCGCTGCCATCGCCCTCGGCGAGGCCCCCACGCCCCCCAGCAAGAAGGTTGCCTGGGTCGCGTCCAACATCGCCAACGAGTTCACCACCGGCATGGCGGATAACGCCGTGGCCGTGGGCGCGGAGCATGGCTGGGAAGTCACCGTGTTCAACCCGGACTCCGACCTGTCCAAGCAGGTGTCTCAAATTGAAACCGCCACCACCCAAGGCTACGCCGCCATCATTTTCGATCCCGTGGCCTATGACGGCATGACCGCCGTGGTGGAGAGCGTGATGAGCACCGCCAAGATCCCCGTGATCACCTTGCATGGTTCCGCCTCCTGCCAGGATCTGCTCACCGCCTATGTGGCCGTTGACCTCACCAAGGGCGGCGAGTTGAAAATGGAGCAGGTAATGAAAGACCTGGGCGGCAAGGGCGACATTTGCATCATGACCGGCACCGAGGGTCAGACCTCCGCCATTTTGGTGACCACCGGCTATGAGAACGTGCTCAAGGACTATCCGGACATCAACGTTGTGTTCCAGGGCGCGGGCAACTGGAGCGCCGACGGCGCCACCCCCCTGGCGGAGAACTGGCTGTCCTCCGGCAAGCATATCGATGCTATCGTCTGCAACAACGACGGTATGGCCCTGGGCGTGCGCGCCGTGCTGCAGGCCAATGGCATGACCGGCAAGATCAAGCTCTACGGCCTGGATGCCACCGCCGAGGGCCGGGCCTCCGTGCGGGATGGCTCCATGGACGCCTCCATCTGGGTGGACTCCCATGCGGAATTCGTGGCGGCCTTTGAGATCATCGACAAGTACTATGCCGGCGAAGACTTTGAGAAGGAAGTCATGGTCGCCCCCAGCCTGGTCACCAAGGACAACGTGGACGAGCTCTTCCCCAACGACTGATTGTACCTCTTTTCATAACTTTTTTGGGGTTGCCCCATGCTTCGCTCCGGCGGGGCATGGGGGTAACCCCTGATGACTTTGACGAAGGGGTGCTCCTGATGCGGCTCACCATGTCCGGCGAGGTATTCTCCCATGGGTTTCCCCTGGAAAAGACCATTGCGCTCACCAAGTCCTACGGCATCGGGAACTTTGAGCTGTGGGCCGGAAACTGCCCGGCCATTGACGCAGACTGCCATGTCCGCCTATACCGGGGCAGGGATATCGCCGCGGCAAAGCGGGCTTTTCAGGATAACGGCATCCATGTGGCCTGCGTCGCCTTCGGCGGGGCCTTCCACCAGGAGATCGTGGACGATCGCGCCTTATATAGCCGGGAGCTGGTCCGGGCGGTGGAAGTGGCGGCGGAGATGGGAGCGGAATATGTCAACCACTACCTGACCCGGGTCGCTCCCATGGGGCCGCCGGAGTACGCGCTGCTGGACGCCTACCTGAGCGACGCGCTACGCCGGGCGGAGCAGCTTCATATCACCATGGTCCTGGAAAACGAGGCGGTGGACGTGACGCATACGCCCGAAAACATGCTGGAGATCCTCCGCCATTTTGATTCTCCTTATTTCAAGACGAATTTTGACGCCACCAATTACTACCAGGGCGGCAACGAGGCTTTCCCTTACGCCTATGAAGCGCTGAGGGGGCGGATCGGCTATGTCCATATCAAAAACGGCTGCATCTGGGCAGCGGAGCGGGGCCATGACGAGCAGTGGCTGGGGGGCCCGATGACGGGCTGCCACCAGGGCCGGAGGATCGTATATACCCCGCCCACGCTGGGGGCGGTGAACATTCCGGGGCTGCTTCGCCGCCTGCAAGAGGACGCCTATCCGGGCTACTTCGCCCTGGAACCCCATTCCACTGTGGAAAATGTGATCCGCTATTATGAGGCGGCCATCCCGCTATTGAAAGAACTCGGCTGTTTTCAGCCGCAGTCATAGAAAGAGGCAAGCGTATGCAAAGCGGCAAAAAGGTCAATGTAGGCATCATCGGCCTGGGTTTTGGCAAGGAGTTCATTCCCATCTACCAGCGGCATCCCAACGGGGGGGAGATTGCCATTTGCGCTCCCCGGCAGGAGCAGGTGGACGCGGTGGGGGACCTCTTCGGGATTCCCCAAAAGCTGCGCTATACCGATTATGGGGAGATGCTGCAAAACCCGCTGTTGGACGCCATTCACGTGGTAACCCCGGTGATGGAGCACTACCCCATGGTGATTGCGGCGCTGGAGGCGGGGAAGCACGCCGCCTGCACCATTCCCATGGCCACTACCCTGGAGCAATGCCGCCACATTGTGGAAACGGCCCGGCGCATGGGCAAGCGGTACATGATGATGGAAACGGCGCTGTACACCCGGGAGTTCCTGTATGTAAAGGCGATGCGGGAGGCCGGGAAGCTGGGCCGCATTCAGTTCCTGCGCTCGGATCATATGCAGAACATGGCCCTGGACGGCTGGCCCGCCTACTGGCAGGGGTTTCCTCCCTTCCTCAACGGCACCCACGCCCTGTCCCCGGTGATTACGCTGCTGGGCAAGCAGCCCAAGTCCGTGGTGGCCCGTGGCTCCGGCAGGCTGAGCCAGGCCCGGGCGGACAACCACGGATGCCCCTATGCGGTGATTACCGCCACCTTTGACTTTATGGACAGCGATGTGATTTTGGAGAGCAGCCGCTGCATCAACGAGACCATCCGCCAGTGCCGGGAAGGTTTCGATGTGTATGGAACCCAGGCCTCCTTTGAGTGGGAGCAGGTCATCGACGACGGCCATGTGCTTTTCACCGGCATTGATGATGCGGAAAAGATCCTCTGCCCGGATACCGACGCGCTGCTGCCCCCGGAGATTGCCGCCTTCACCCGCCGGGAAGCCGTGTCGGACGTGAGCCATACGTCCTTCCGCCAGGGCGTGGGGCATGGCGGTTCCCATCCCCATTTGGTGCACCAGTTTTTGAGCGCCCTGGCGGAGGACCGCCCGGCGGAGGTGGACGAGATCGCCGCGGCTACCATCACTTGCGCGGGAATTTGCGCCCAGCAATCCGCCATGGAAGGGGGCGCGAAAATCGCGATCCCTGACTTCGGATATGGAAGAAGCTAGGGAAAGGCGGTAAAACGGGGATTTTCTTGACAGAACGCTTACGACCTCTTATGATTGATAAAAGTAAATAGGGGGGTCAGCCCCCTTAGGGATGGTACAGAGCTGGCAGCGCCCATCCGATTCCCGGGAGGGGCATACCAAAAGAGGACGGTAAAGCTATGTATAACGTGGAACGCAAAGCGCTGATTATGAGCATGCTGGAAAAGGACAACGTGGTGAGCGTGGCGGAACTGGCGGAAATGCTGGAGATCTCCAAGGAAACGGTGCGCCGGGATCTGCGGGAGCTGGAGCAGGAGGGCCTGATCAAGCGCACCCATGGCGGCGCGGTGAGCGAATCCCCCAGCAATAGCATGTCAGAGCATCCGTTTACCGTGCGCGAAATTCAGCAATACGCGGAGAAAAACATCATCTGCAGGAAAGCGGCCCAGTATGTGCAAGATGGGGAGACCATCTTTGTGGATAATTCCTCCACCACCATCAACCTGCTGAAGCACATCAACCCTCACTATCAGGTGACGGTGATTACCAACTCCATCCGCCAGCTCCTTGAGTCTGCCCATCTGAAAAATCCCAACTTGACCATGATCTGCCTGGGCGGGGTTTTCCGGGCGAAAAACTATTCCATTTCCGGCGGCTTGGCGTTGGACAGCGCCCGGAATTTCCGGCCCAACAAGGCATTTATCTCCTGCCGGTCTATCAGCGTCAGCCAGGGAATGTCCGACGGCAGCATCTATGAGGTGGAAACCAAGCGCGCTTTGATCCGTTCCGCCAAAGAGGTAATCATGCTGGCGGACCACTCCAAGTTTCAGGAAACAGGGGCGGTCTATCTGGCGGAGTTGGATATTGTGACCCGCATCATCACCGATGACAAGACCGACGCCGATACCTTGCACATGATGGCCATGGCGGGGGTGGAGCTGGTGGTTGCGCCCTGGGGGAAAGAGGACGGGGATCAGGCGCCGTCTGCCCGCAAAAGGAACAGGCTCAGGAGTTTGCCCGGAAGGATAGAGCCCTAAGCCATCCCTTGGGGAAGCTGGGTGAAGGGGGGTAAAGCGCATGCCCTGCCTCCTGAAGCCGCTTGAAAACTTGGCCCAAAAAGAATGAAGCGCATTGCATAGCATGGGTTCGGCAAGAAACCGGGCCCATACTTTGGCATTTGCGTTGGATGGGGCGCGGGAAGGAGATCAGATTTGCACATCGGTCGCCATCAACGGCCTTCAAACCATGCCTCTGCCAAAGAGCGGCCGCAAGGACCCTTGGAAATGGGATGGAAAGAAGAATAAGAGAGGCAACGCGGCGGAGCATCTCTTTCGCTTGCTTCCCCTTGCCCGCTGTTTCCCTTCACGGCCTGATGATCCGCCTGACCGCGCTGATGCCGCCCGAGGCAGTGCGATTCAGGGCGGTTGAAGCCGAATCCCCTTCCGCTGTTTTCCGATGATTCTTTCTTGACGAAACAGCATTCTTATGTAGAATGTAAAAAGTGCTCTCCTGGGTTGGCAATCAGGCCCTATTGTTATGCCCGTGTTTTGGCGGGATCATTGGGGCGATGGAGTGAAGGCGGCTGTTGCGCTTTGCGATATGCCCCGGGGCGGACAGGGGCCGTTGACCTGTATCAAGACCGCGTGCGGTGCGCCGTGCTGATTGTACGACAAAGGCCCGGTCAAAGCCGGGATGCCGGAGGATAGCTGACGCAGGCGCAACAGGCCCGCCGAAAAGAACACAGGAAAGGATTCCCCATGTATATTTCCAAAAAGGACGCCCTCACCTGGTTTACCTTCTTCGCCTCCTTGCCCCAGGGGCAGGAGCTGATGACCTACCAGCAGGAAATTGTATACGCCGTTTTTGCCCAGATGGAAGCCGCCGTGATACAGCGCAGGCGCAAGCTGATGGAGGAGATTCCCGGGCTGAAAGGCTTGGAAAACAGAACGCACTTTGTGGGGGAGGAAAGCAAATTCCCCAAGGGGTGCCGCTCCTGCCTGCTGGGCACCGGCCTGAGCGCCATCCGCAAAACCAACAAATGCAATCTGCAATGCAAGTTCTGCTACGACTATGGGGAGTTGGACCAGATCCCGCCTATTGGGGAGGGGATGTGGGAGATCGGCGGCACCAAGTTCTACCAGGAGGACCTGGAGCTGCTGCTCTCCATCCAGCGCAAGCCCACGGGCGTTTCCTACGTGTACCTGGAGCCCTTTATGGAGATTGAGTTGTACTACCCGGTGATCCGCACCTTTCGCAAGGCCGGGGTGTACCAGCACCTGTACACCAACGGCACCCTGGCTACCCCCCAAACCCTCAAGGCCCTGGGAGAGGCTGGCCTGGACGAGATCCGCTTCAACCTGGGCGCGTCCCATTGCTCGGAGAAGGTGATCCAGGCGATTGGCGCCGCAAAGCAATACATCCCCCTGGTAGGGATAGAAACCCCCATGACCCCGGACTTCTTTGAGGCCTTTGGCAAGAAGAAGCAGGCCATTTTGGACACGGGGCTGGATTTCATCAACTGTGCGGAGCTGCACCTGAACCCCAACAACATCGGCAATTATGAGGGGGAGAATTTGTACGTCTCCCGGCATGGGTACATATCCCCCGTTTGGAGCCGGGAATTGACCCTGGCGCTGATGAAGGCCGCCGGGGAGGAAGGCTGGGGCCCGGTGGTGCACGATTGCTCCAACGATACCAAGTTTGCCAGGGATTTGAACCTGCGGGCCAAGGAGGGCGGATGGTTCGGCTCCAGCCCCTACGGATGCGAGTTTCCCGACATGCCCTACGAGGCCTTCTTGCCCACGCTGCGGGATGAGCGGTTTGTGTTTTTGCGGGAGGAGGAGCTGCCCCCCGGCTATAGGCCCGGAGACATGGCGTGGTAGGACGGTAAGCGCGCCGAAACCGGGCTTTTTGGGCGTTAGCATTGGTTGCGGGTTGGGAGGCGAGCGGGTAGTTGCAGCGCTGTTCCAAACGAGCGGCACGGAAGGATTCCAGAACCGGACCGCCGCTGGGAAAGCCAGGAAGCTACAAAGCCAGGGAGTCTAGGAGGCTGGGAAACCTGTCGTCCCTTCTAATTAGTTGCGGGTTGAGGGGCGAGCTTTTCCAAGGAAATTCAAGAAGACTCCGGCGAAACTCCCGCGGTGCCCGGATGGCAGCAATAGATCACGCATCATGCTGCCGCCTAAGCGGCAACGCCCCGGTTTTCTTTGCAAAAACGGGCCTCCCGGATATCCGGGAGGCCCGTTCCATGAGCTATGGCAGAGTTATCCAATAGGAACGCCGCCGTAAGCGCGCCGCAAACCGGCCGCAAACCCGCCGTCCCAACGCGCGGCCCCATCACGCATCCCTATTGCACGTTGAACCCCCTGGCGGCGAAAAATGCCTTGGCCTCCGCCAGTTCCTCCTGGGTGGTGGCGGGGGTGTCCTTGAGCTGGTAGGACATGCGCACCTGCTCCCATTTGGGTTCCCCCAGCTTGTGGAAGGGGAGCAGCTCCAGGCGCTGGATACAGCGGTAGGGGGCAAGCTGCTGGGCCAGCAGCTCCCACTGGGCCGGGTCCAGGGTATAGCCCCGAAGCAGCACATGGCGGACCCAGACCGGCTTGCCGGTGCTTTCGCAGTAGTCCAGGGTGCGAAGGGCGTTGGCGTTGTCCATGCCCGTGAGGCGGCGGCAAAGCTCCGGGTCCGCCGCCTTGATGTCCAGCAGCAGCAGGTCCGCCTCGTCAATGGCGTGGCGCGCATAGGGGAGGGGTTCGCAGCCGGAGGTATCGATGGCCACATGGATGCCCTCCCCATGGAGCAGCTGGGACAGCGCCGCCACAAAATCCGCCTGGGCCAGGGGCTCCCCCCCGGAGAAGGTGACGCCCCCGTTTTTGATAAAGTTTTTGTAGCGCAGAATATGGTCCAAAGCCTCTCCCGCGGTCCATAGGGTTCCGCCGGAGAAGGGTAGCGCGTCCGGGTTGTGGCAGTACAGGCAGCGCAGCGGGCAGCCCCGCAGGAACAGCACGAAGCGTAGGCCCGGGCCATCCACCGCCCCGAAGCTCTCGGTGTGGTGGATGACGCCCTTGACCTGGCGCAAAGAGGCGGTGTCTTGCTTCAAGAAGCCTCCCCCCTCTTTACAGGAAGGTGTGGAAGGTGCGGTTGATCACGTCCTGCTGCTGCTCCCGGGTGAGCTTGATGAAGTTCACCGCGTAGCCGGATACCCGAATGGTGAGCTGCGGGTACATTTCCGGGTGGTCCATGGCGTCCAGCAGCACATCCCGGTCGATGACGTTCACATTCACATGGTGGCCGTGCTCTTCAAAGAAGCCGTCCAGCAGGCTCACCAGGTTCTCCTGGCGCTGCCCCTCGGTTTTGCCCAGAGCTCCGGGCACGATGGAGAAGGTGTAGGAAATGCCGTCCTCGCTGTAATCAAAGGGAAGGGACGCCACCGAGGCCAAGGAAGCCACCGGTCCATGAACATCCCGGCCATGCATGGGGTTGGCTCCGGGGGCGAAGGGCTCTCCCTTTTTGCGCCCGTCCGGGGTGGAGCCGGTCTTTTTGCCGTACACCACGTTGGAGGTGATGGTGAGGATGGACATGGTGGGCTTCGCGTCCCGGTAGGTGCGCTGGCGGCGCAGCCGGGTCATGAACTTGCGCACCACGTCCCGGGCGATTTCATCCACCCGGGGATCGTTGTTGCCAAAGCAAGGGTACTCGCCCTCGATCTGGAAATCCACAGCCAGCCCGTGCTCGTTGCGGATGGGCCGGACCTGGGCGTACTTGATGGCGGACAGGCTGTCCGCCACCACGGAAAGCCCCGCCACGCCGCAGGCCATGGTGCGGAGGATGTCCTCGTCGTGCAAGGCCATCTGCAGCTTCTCGTAGCAGTATTTGTCGTGCATGTAGTGGATGGTGTTCAGGGTGTTCACATAGAGGGTCGCCAGCCACTCGCAGATCTGGGCGTAGCGGGTGCGCACCTCGGTATAGTCCAAAACCTCGCTGGTGATAGGGGCGATGGCCGGGGCCACCTGCTTGCCGCTAATCTCGTCCTTGCCGCCGTTGATGGCGTACAGCAGGGCCTTGGCCAGGTTGGCCCGGGCGCCGAAGAACTGCATCTGCTTGCCGATGCGCATGGGGGAGACGCAGCAGGCGATGCCATAGTCGTCCCCGAATTTTTCGGACATGACGTCGTCATTTTCATACTGGATGGAGGAGGTTTCGCAGGAGAGGCGGGCGCAGTACCGCTTGAAGTTCTCCGGCAGGCGCGTGCTCCACAAAACGGTCATGTTGGGCTCCGGGGCGGGGCCCAGGTTCGTGAGGGAGTGCAAAAAGCGGTAGGTGGACTTGGTCACCATATGGCGGCCGTCCACGCACATCCCGGCCAGGGACTCAGTGACCCAGGTGGGATCGCCGGAGAAGAGCTCGTCATAGGCCGGGGTCCGAAGGAAGCGGACCATCCGCAGCTTCATGATGAACTGGTCAAACAGCTCCTGGATCTCGGCCTCGGTGTAGCGGCCTTTCTCCAGGTCCCGCTGGGCGTAGATGTCCAGGAAGGTGGAAACCCGCCCCAGGCTCATGGCCGCGCCGTTTTGGTCCTTGATGGCGGCCAGGTAGCCGAAGTAGAGCCATTGCAGCGCTTCCTTGATGTCCTTGGCGGGGGCGGAGATGTCGTGCCCATACCGTTGGGCCATGTCCTTGAGCTCCTCAAGGGTGCGGATCTGCTCGGAAATCTCCTCCCGGTTGCGGATCACCTCTTCATCCATGGCGGCAAAGGTGAACTCCCTCTTGGCCTCCTGCTTTTTGGCGATGAGGAAATCCACGCCGTACAGGGGCACCCGGCGGTAATCCCCGATGATGCGGCCCCGGCCATAGGCGTCGGGCAGCCCGGTGATGATGCCGCTGGAGCGGGCCGCCCGGATCTCCCCGGTGTACACGTCGAACACGCCGTCGTTGTGGGTCTTGCGGTGGTGGAAAATCTCCTCAATGTTCTTGGGAAGCTCCCGGCCATAGGCCTCCAGAGATTTCTGCACCGTGCGGATGCCGCCGTAGGGCATGATGGCCCGCTTCAGCGGAGCGTCGGTCTGCAAGCCCACGATCAGCTCCAGCTCCCGGTCGATATAGCCGGGGTTGTGGGCGTTGACCGTGGAGACGGTATGCTCGTCAATATCCAGCACGCCCCCCGCGTCCCGCTCCTTTTTCATAAGCTCCTTGACCTTATCCCACAGCGCCTGGGTCCGCTGGGTGGGGGGCGCAAGAAAGCCCTCGTCCCCTTGGTAGGGCGTATAGTTACGGACGATAAAGTCCCGTACGTTGATGTCTGCTACCCAATTTCCCTCTTGAAACATAGTCATCCTCCCTGACGCGGTCGATGGCCGCCTGATGGCGGCGTTGAGTTAGCCTTGTACAACTTCAGTATAGCACGCTCCAAAGGCACTGTCCATCCCAAGGGTTTCAACGAAATTTTGGGAAGAAGTGATAGCCGCTATTCCGCCCTTGAACAGGTCTTGGAAAAAATTGGAAAAAATTGTTCAAGTGGCCTTGACAAGGCCTTCTTTTCATGGTATTTTTTACCTATGAAATCGTTACCGTTACCGTTACCGACACCGTTTTCGGCCCGCTGACTTTTTTCGGACGCTTTCAGTGGCGAAGGCGAAAAACAGCAGAAATGTGGAGATGCGTGCATGAACACCATCAAGGAAATCGCCCGGCTGGCGGGGGTATCCCCCGCGACGGTGTCCCGGGTTTTGAACGAAAAGCCCGATGTGAACAAGGAAACCCGCAGCACGGTGCTCAAGATCATCGAGGAAATGCGCTATACCCCCAACGCCAACGCCAAGAACCTGAAGACCATCGCCACCAATTTTATCTGCGTGATCGTAAAGGGAATCGGCAACCTGTTTTTATTGGGGATCATGGAATCCATGCAGGCCCTGGTGGAAAAGGAGGGCTATGTCCCCTACATCCATTACATTGACGAGGCGGACGACGAGGTGATGGCCGCCAAGCAGCTGGTGGTGGAAAAGAAGCCCAAGGGCTTCCTCTTCCTGGGGGGCAGCGTGGTCAGCCGCAGGGAGGAGCTGAAAATGCTCCGCTCCCCGGCGGTGTTCGCCGCGGCGGACGCCAGAGAGGCCAGGCTGTCCAACGTGGCCTCCGTCTCGGTGGACGACCGGAAAAGCGCGAAGATGGCCGTGGATGAGCTGCTGGCACGGGGCCACCGGGAGATCGCGGTGCTGGGCGGAAGCCTGCTGGCGCCGGACTTGGTGGGCAGCCGCTACCAGGGGGTGCTGGACAGCTTTGCGGAGAAGGGCCTGAGCTTCCCCCAAAACCACTATTTTGAAAGCAAGTTCTCCTTGGGCAGCGCGTACCGGGCCACCACCCGCATGCTGGACAGCGGCATTCCGGTGACGGCGCTGTTTTGCATGTCGGACATCATGGCTATCGGCGCGGCCAAGGCCATCCACGACCGGGGGCTGGCCGTTCCGGGGGATATCTCGGTGATCGGCTTTGACGGGCTGGAGTTCAGCCGTTTCTATACCCCTTCCCTGGCCACGGTGCGCCAGCCGGTGCAGGAGATCGCGGAAAAGAGCGTGGAGATCCTGAGCCGGCTCATCAAAGGGGAGAGCGCCCAGCACGTGACGGTGCAAAGCGAGCTTCTTTTGGGCCAATCCATTGCCACACGGTATCCGTCGGAGTAATCCGATGATATAAAATCCAGCAAAGAAAGAAGGTATTCTCATGCGGAAACTCCTCAGTCTGCTCCTGTGCGCGGTGCTGCTCGCGGGCCTTGCCGCCCCCGCCCTGGCCGAGACGGCCACGCTGAAGGTCTGGGGTTCTCAGGAAGACCAGGCCATGCTCCAGGAAATGATCGACGCTTTCAAGGCTGCCAACCCCGACAAGGCCATGGACGTCACCCTGGGCGTGGTGGGCGAGCCTGACGCCCGGGCCCGCTACGCGGAAGACCCCGCCGCCGCCGCGGACGTGTTCGCCTTCCCCAACGACCAGCTCTATGACCTGGTGAACTCCGGCTCCCTGTACGAAGTCACCCTGAACAAGGACGCCATCATCGCCGCCAACGGCGCGGGCTCCATTGAGGCCGCCTCCGTGGGCGACGCCCTGTACGCCTATCCCATGACCGCCGACAACGGCTACTTCCTCTACTACGACAAGTCCGTCGTCAGCGAGGAAGCGGCGCAGACCCTGGACGGCATCCTGGCCGCTTGCAACGCCGCGGGCAAGAAGATGTTCATGGACGTTTCCAACGGCTGGTACATCGCCTCCTTCTTCCTGGGGGCCGGCTGCACGCTGACCCTTGAGGACGGCAAGCAGCTGTGCGACTTCAACAACGAGAAGGGCTTGGCCGCCGCCGAGGCCA
The DNA here is from genome assembly GCA_034927815.1 of Candidatus Limiplasma sp. Lineage (GTDB taxonomy): Bacteria > Bacillota > Clostridia > Christensenellales > Aristaeellaceae > Limiplasma. The sequence goes on along the minus strand of JAYFPK010000005.1, from coordinate 29,746 downwards.
TCAAGGCCTTCACCGCCGATCCCGCCTTCCTCACCGGGGACGACGCGGTGCTCACCGGCTCCTTTGGCGAAGTCATCGCCGCGGGCGTGTCCGGCATGTGGACAGCCGGGGCCATCAAGGAAAAGCTGGGCGACAACTTCGCCGCCACCAAACTGCCCACCTTCACCCTGAACGGGGAGCAGGTGCAGATGTCCTCCTTCGCGGGCTACAAGCTCATCGGCGTCAATTCCTTGACCCAGTACCCCCTGGAGGCCATGGCCCTGGCCGAGTGGCTCACCAACGAGGAGAACCAGCTCAAGCGCTTTGAAATGCGCGAAGCGGGCCCCTCCAACGTCAACGCCGCCGCCTCCGAGGCTGTGAAGACCAACGTGCCCCTGGCCGCCCTGGCCCTCCAAGGTCAGTTCGCCACCTCCCAGAAGGACGTGCTGGGCAACTATTGGACCCCCGCCGAGGCCTTTGGCGCGGCCATGGAAGCCAAGGATTACTCCATGCCGCTGCAGGAGATGCTGGATGTTCTCGTTCAGCAGGTCACGGCGCAGTAACGCAGACCCATACGCGCGGGAGGGGAATGGCCCCTCCCGCGCTTCCAAAAAGAAAAGTTTTTGGGGGATGAGGTGAATGCCATGTTAAGCGCCCAGCCTGTGAAAAAGCCGGGCAAGCGCCGTGCAAAGGGGCTCCGGGAAGGCCTGAAAGCCTTTGGCGCCATGGTGAAGGCAAGCGACGCCCTCACCCGGCTGAGCCTTTTTGTTTTCGGCGCGGGATGCCTTTTCCGGGGCCAGATCATCAAGGGATTGCTGTTTTTGGCTACGGAGCTTCTCTACCTTTACTACATGATGGTTTCCGGCTGGGGCTACATGAAGATGCTGCCCACCCTGGGGGAAGCCGCCATGAAAAAGGTGTTCGACGAGTCCGCGGGCATCTACCGCAACACCCCCGGGGACAACTCCTTGCTGATCCTTTTATTTGGCATGATGGCCGTATTCGTGACGGCGTTTATCCTGGTGATGGCCGTCAAGAGCTTCAAAGCCGCCTACCGGGGGCAGATGCGCCAGGATAACGGCCTGGCCCAGCCCCGCTTTTTGCGGGAGGTCCGCTCCCTGGACGACCAGAACCTGCATAAGACCCTGTTGACCTTGCCCATGCTGGCGCTGTTCCTGTTTACGGTGCTGCCGCTGGTGTTCATGATTCTCATGGCCTTTACCAACTTCGACAAGGCCCACCAGCCGCCGGGCAATCTGTTTACCTGGGTGGGCTTTCAGAACTTCCGGGACGTATTCTGGGAAAACCCGCAAAAGTCCACCACCTTTGTCTCCCTTTTGATCTGGACCATGACCTGGGCCTTTGTGGCCACCTTCTCCTGTTATTTTGGCGGCGTCCTTGTGGCGCTGCTCATCAATAAAAAATCCATCAAGCTGAAAAAGATGTGGCGCACGCTGTTCGTCATGTCCATCGCGGTGCCGCAGTTCGTGTCGCTGATGCTGCTGGGGCGCATCCTCCAGGATTTGGGGGCCCTGAACGTGCTGCTGGCGAAACTGGGGATCACCCAGGAACCGATTCACTTCCTCACCAACGGCAACCTGGCCCGGATCACCGTGCTGGTGGCGAACCTGTGGGTGGGCATTCCCTATACCATGCTTTCCACCACGGGGATTTTGATGAACATCCCCGAGGAGATGTACGAAAGCGCCCGGATCGACGGGGCCAACGCCGTGCAGACCTTCTTCAAGATCACGCTGCCCCACATGCTCTTTGTGACCTCCCCGGCGCTGATCACCGCCTTTGTGGAGAACATCAACAACTTCAACGTCATCTACTTCCTGACCACTGGCAACCCCTATACTCTGGACTACTTCCAGGCCGGAAAAACGGATTTGCTGGTCACATGGCTCTACAAGCTCACCGTGAACGACCAGAACTACTCCCTGGCCTCCACCATCGGTATTTTGGTGTTTGTGATCACCGCGTCCTTCTCCCTGATTTTCTATAACCAGACTTCCTCCGTGAAGAGGGGAGGCGAGTTCTCATGACAAATAGCATGGGCCGTACCCGCAAAAAGAGGCTTCATCCGGCGGACATCGGCATCTATGTGCTGCTGACGGTGGTGTGCTTCTTCTGGATTTTGCCCCTTGCATGGCTGGTGATGACCTCCCTGCGGGGGGAGGGGGGCGCGTACACCACCTATCTGATCCCCAAGACCTTCACCCTGAATAACTTTGCCCGGCTGTTTACCGAGACCCAGCAGTTCAATTACCCCCGCTGGTTTTTGAACACCTTGGTGGTGGCCGTGGGCAGCTGCGCTTTGTCCACGCTGTATGTGCTGATGCTCAGCCACGCCTTCTCCCGGTTGCGCTTTGCCACCCGCACCCTGGCCATGAACATCATTTTGGTGCTGGGCATGTTCCCGGGCTTCATGTCCATGATCGCGGTGTACCACATCTTGAAGGCCTTTGGGCTGAACCAGTCCTTAGTGTCGTTGATGCTGGTGTATTCCGGCGGCTCCATCACGAAGTACTACATCACCAAGGGCTTCTTCGACACCGTGCCCAGAACCTTGGACGAGGCGGCGGCTATCGACGGGGCCACCCAGGGCCAGATTCTGCGCAAGATCATTTTGCCCCTGTCCAAGCCCATCATCACCTACACGGTGCTCACCTCCTTTTTGGCCCCCTGGGGGGATTTCATCTTCGCCAGCGTGATCATGAAGGACAACTACAACAGCTACACCATCGCCGTGGGCCTGTACCGCATGCTGGAGCGGGAAAACCTGGACGCGTATTTCACCCGCTTCTGCGCCGGGGCGATTTTGATCGCGATTCCCATTACGCTGCTGTTCATCAAGATGCAGCGGTATTATGTGGAGGGCGTCACGGGCGGCTCGGTGAAAGGATAGGCCATGAAAAAGATGCTGTCGCTGCTTTGCGCCTTGTGCCTGTCGCCAACCCTTGCGGCCCATGCCCAGGCCCAGCCCCGGGATTACTATGAAATTTTCGTGGCCTCCTACTACGATGCCGACGCAGACGGCTGCGGCGATTTGCGGGGAATCGCCCAAAAGCTGCCGGAGCTTATGGACCTGGGTATTTCCGGCCTTTGGCTGATGCCCGTGCATCCGTCCCCTTCTTACCATAAGTACGACGTGACCGATTATTACGCCATTGACCCCGCCTATGGCACCCTGGAGGACTTCCGGGCCCTGGGGGCGGCCCTGAGGGAGAGGGACATCGCCCTGCTGCTGGACTTGGTGGTGAACCACACCTCCAGCCAGCACCTCTGGTTCCAAAAGGCCCTGGCTGGGGAGCAGCCTTACCGGGACTACTATCATTTCTTCAACGAGCCGGGTGCGGGCCGCCACGCCCTGCCGGACGGAACTTACTACGAGGGCGTGTTCAGCCCGGATATGCCGGATCTGAACCTGGCAAACCCCGCCGTGTTTGAGGAAGTGGCGTCCATTGCGGACTTCTGGCTTCGCCAGGGCGCGACGGGATTCCGGCTGGACGCGGTGCTGCACTACGAGGAGAACGACGCCGCCTTTAACAACGCCTTTGTGAAAAAGCTCAAGGAGCGCTTTCCCCAGGCTTATTTTGTGGGGGAGGTCTGGGCGGACGCGGGCACCGTGACCCGCTATTACGAAAGCGGCATTGACAGCCTCCTGAACTACCCCTTCGCCACCCAGGACGGGGCCATCGTGAAGGCCATCAAGGCCGGTAGCGGCGCGGGGCTGGCGGGGAAAATCGCCGCCTGGCAGGAGACAGTGCGGAGCGTGAACCCCGCCGCCCTGGACGCGCCCTTCCTTTCGGGCCACGACAATGGGCGCAGCGCCGGGTACTTTGTGCAGAACCTGGGCCAGCAAAAGCTGGCCGCCGCGGTGTACCTGTTCATGCCCGGCTGCCCCTTCCTGTACTATGGGGAGGAGCTGGGCATGACCGGCTCCGGCCGAGATGAGAACAAGCGCCTGCCCTACCTTTGGTCTGCTACTGATTCCACGGGGATGACCAAGCCGCCCGTCCAAGCCGACCAGGCCCAGCGCTTGATCCAGGGCTACGCCCAGCAGCGGGAGGACCCGGATTCCCTTCTGAGCGCCTACCGGGCGCTGCTCAAAGCCAAGAAGCGCCATCCGGCGCTGTATACGGGCCGGGTGACGGCGCTGGATTTGGGAAGCCCCGCCCTTTGCGCCTACACGGCCTCCCAGGGGGAGGACAGCGTGACGGTGGTTCATAATTTTGCCGGGGAAGAGACCGCCTTCTCCTGGGAGGGCGGCGGGTATACCCTGGGCCCCTACCGGACCATGCTGCTTTCCGGCGGCGCAAAAGAGGTGTTTTAAGTGCGGGCCAGCGGTATCCTTCTGCCTTTGTTTTCCTTGCCCTCGCCCTATGGCATCGGCACTTTGGGGCAAAGCGCCTATGATTTCATCGATTTTCTGGCCTCCGCCCGCCAGCGCTACTGGCAGATGCTGCCCATCGGCCCCACCAGCTACGGGGATTCCCCCTACCAGAGCTTTTCCACCTTTGCGGGAAACCCCTACTTCATCGACCTGGATACGCTGGCGGCCCAGGGGCTTTTGACCCGGGAGGAGCTTCAAAGGGCGGCCCGGCCCCAGGCGGAGCCATATGTGGACTACGCCTTTTTGTTCGAACGCCGCTTTGAGGTGCTGCGCTGCGCCTTCAGGCGCTTTGAGGAAACCCCGCGCTACCGCGCCTTTGCCGCGGAGAACGCCTACTGGCTGCCGGACTATGCCCTGTACATGGCCTTGAAGGCGGAAAACGGGTATGCGTCCTGGCTCCAGTGGCCCCAGGGCCTCAAGGGCCGGGAGCAAGGGGCTTTGGCCCTGGCCCGGGAGCGCCTGGAGGAGGAGATCCGCTTCTACTGCTTTTTGCAGTACGCCTTCGCCGCGCAGTTTCAGGCGCTCAAGGCGTACGCCAAGAAGAAAAAGATACTGCTCATTGGCGATATCCCCATCTATGTAGCCATGGACTCCGCCGATACCTGGGTGCATCCCTCGCTGTTCATGCTGGACGAAACCCTCACCCCCACCTTTGTGGCGGGCTGCCCGCCGGACTACTTTTCCAAAACCGGGCAGCTCTGGGGCAACCCCCTGTATGACTGGCCCGCCCATGAGGCGGAGGATTTCGCCTGGTGGACGGCCCGGGTGAAGGCCACCTTCCAATTCTTTGACGTGGTGCGGGTGGATCACTTCCGGGGCTTCGCCTCCTATTACGCCATCCCCTACGGGGACGCCACCGCGGAGTTCGGGCACTGGCGGGAGGGGGCCGGCATGAAGCTGTTCCAAACCCTGAAACGGAAGCTGGGGAAGCTGAACATCATCGCCGAGGACCTGGGATATCTGACCCAGGACGTGTTCAAGCTCCTGAAAGCCACGGGCTTTCCGGGGATGAAGGTGCTGCAGTTCGCCTTTTCGCCCCCCTATGGGGATAACCCCTACTTGCCCCATCGCTATCCGCAGAAATGCGTGGCCTACACCGGCACCCACGACAACGCTACCGTGGGGGAATGGATGAAGGAGGTACGGCCCAAGGAACGGGCCTTTGCCAGAAAATATTTGGCCCTTTCTGCCAAAGAGGGGGCGGGCCTGGGCTTTATCCGGGGGGCCTGGGCCAGCGTGGCGGACACCGCCATCGCGCCCCTCCAGGACTTTTTGGAACTGGGCAAGGAGGCCCGCATCAACGTACCCTCCACGGTGGGGGGGAACTGGCGCTGGCGGCTGAACGGTCCGGAGTTGACCTCGGAGCTGGCGGAAAAAATCGCGGAGATCACGCGCCGATATGGGAGGGATCCTTGATGAATCAGACATTGAGCCTCAGGGAGGCGTTTCACTACGAGCTGGCCTCGCGCTTTCAGGTGACGGCGGAGAAGGCGGGCCCCATCCAGCTTCACTCCGCGCTGTCCCGGGCGGTGATGGGGCTGACGCTCCCCGCCTTTGAACGGAGCATGCAAGATCCCGCCCGCCGGGCCTATTACCTCTCCGCGGAGTTCTTGATCGGCCGGAGCATCTTCAACAACCTCTACAACCTGGGGCTGTACGAGGAGGCCCAGGAGCTTTTGGCCCAGGCGGGCCATAGCCTGGGAGAGCTGGAGGAGATCGAGGACGCGGCCTTGGGCAACGGCGGCCTGGGCCGCCTGGCCGCCTGCTACCTGGAATCCGCCGCCACTTTGGACCTGCCCCTGGACGGGTATGGCATCCGCTACAAATACGGCCTGTTCAAGCAATCCTTTGCGGACGGCTTTCAGGTGGAAGCGCCGGACGACTGGCAAAGGTGCCTGGACCCCTGGTCCGTGCGCAAGGAGGAGGACGCGGTACGGCTGCGCATGAGCGGCAAGGACGTTTTGGCCGTGCCCTACGATATGCCCACCTTCGGCTACCGCTCCCGCCGGGTGGGCCGGCTGCGCCTGTGGCAGTGCGAGGCCCTGGAGCCCTTTGATTTTGCCGTGTACGACGCGGGGGAGTACGACCATGCCGTGCGGGAGCGCACCTTTGCGGACACCATCCACATGGTGCTCTACCCCAACGACAACTCCAAAAACGGCAAGGCCCTCCGCCTGATGCAGGAATACTTCTTCTGCGCCGCCTCCGTGCGGGATATACTGCGGGAGTACAAAAGGAGCCACGGGGAGGACCTGGGGGGCCTGCCGGAGTATGTGTCCATCCAGCTTAACGACACCCATCCCGTGGTGGCGATCCCCGAGCTGCTGCGGATTTTGACCGGCGAGGGCGGCATGGACTTTGACCGGGCCTTTGACATCGTCAGCCGAATCTTCAACTACACCAACCACACCATCATGCAGGAGGCCCTGGAAAAGTGGGACGTGGCGCTGTTTCGCAAGGTGCTGCCGGAGCTTATGCCCACCATCAGGCGGATTCAAAGAAAGCTGAACCACACCCTGAACGCCGCCTGGATTCCCAAGGGGGAGCAGGGGGCTTACGCGGTGATGGACAAGGGCACGCTGAACATGGCGAACCTGGCGTGCTTTGCCGGCGCTTATGTCAACGGCGTAGCGGAGTTGCACACGCAGCTTCTGAAAACCGACGTGCTGGCCCAGTGGTACCGGCTCTATCCCCAGCGCTTTCAAAACAAGACCAACGGCGTCACCCAGCGCCGGTGGCTGGGGCTGTGCAACCCCGAGCTGACGGCCTTCTTGGCGGAGGCTCTGGGCTCCGACGCGTTTTTGACAGACCCCCAGGCCCTCCAAGCCCTGGCGCCCATCGCCCGGGAGCGGGAGGCCCAGGAGCGGTTCAACCGGATCAAGCATGAAAAGAAGCGCCAGCTGGCGGAGTATATCGCGCAAAAAGAAGGAATCCGCCTGAACCCGGAGGCGGTTTTCGACGTGCAGATCAAGCGCTTGCACGAGTACAAGCGCCAGTTCATGGCGGCGCTGTCGATCCTGTACCTGTATTTCGGGCTCAAGGACGGCTCCATCACCGATGTGCCGCCCATGGCCTTTCTATTCGGGGCCAAGTCCGCCCCGGGCTACTTCCGGGCCAAGGCCGTCATCAAGCTGCTGAACGAGATCGGGAGGCTGGTGAACGGCGATCCCGACGTGAACCGGATGCTGTCCGTGGTGTTCGTGCAGAATTACAACGTCTCCTACGCGGAGAAGATCATCCCCGCCGCGGACATCTCCGAGCAGATTTCCACCGCGGGCACAGAGGCCTCCGGCACGGGCAACATGAAGCTGATGCTCAACGGGGCCGTGACCCTGGGCACCTATGACGGCGCCAACATCGAGATTTTTCAGGAGGCGGGGGAGGACAACAACCGCGTGTTCGGGGCCCGGGTGGAGGAAATCCGGGAGATGGGGGAGAGCTACAACCCCATGGCGCTGTACGAGGGCGATCCAAAAATCAAGCGCGTCATGGACGCGCTTGTGGATGGAACGCTGAGCGACAGCGGCACGGGGATGTTTCAAGAGCTTTATGACGCCCTTTTGAAGGGGGCCTCCTGGCACAGGCCGGACCATTACTATGTGCTGCTGGACTTGGTTCCCTATGTACAGGCCAAGCTGGAATTGGCCCGATTGTATCCCAACCGTTTGGCCTTTGCCCAAATGGCCCTGCGCAACATCGCCGCCGCGGGGAAGTTCTCCTCGGACCGGGCCGTGGCGCAGTATGCCCGGGAGATTTGGGGGATTGAGCCCCTCTCCCGGGCATAGGGCTTCCGTTACACCCCCGCCTGCTTGAGCACGCCGTCCAAAAAGGCCTTGGCCCTGAGGATGTCCGGCTCCTCCACATGCTCGATGATAATGGGTATGTTGGGATAATGCTTGGCCAGCAGCTCCACATACAGGGGATAGTTCAGGGAACCCAGGCCCGCGGCGGGCAGCTCCACCCCGCCGGCCCCCCGGAAGGTATGGGATTCGTCCGCGTCGATGTCGGCGTGCTTCTCCGAGAAATCAGTGGCGCGCTTGCAGTCCTTGGCGTGGGCGATTTTCATCAGGGGGGCCAGCTCGTCAAAAATCAGGCGGAGGGTTTCGTCGATCCTGTCGATGTTGCTTTCGTCAAAATAGTTGGTGGGGTCGCACAGCAGGCCCAGGTGGGGCGAGTCCACATCCCGGAAAAGCCGCTTGATCTGGGCCACCGAGCCGATCACGTTATTCACGTAGTTCTCGATCAAAAAGGTGACGCCGTTCTCCTGGGCGCAGGCCACGATCTCCTTCACCACCTGGAGGGCCTCCTGGTACACCTCCTCGGTGCCGTTGCGGTCGTCCCAGACCCAGTCGCTTTCCTCGTTGTAGGTGCCGGTTTCGCTGGCGACGTACGTGCAGCCCAAATCCCTGGCGAAGCGGATCATGGTTTTCAGGTACTCGATGTTGCCGCGGCGCTTGTCGGGATTGGGATGAATGAAGTTGGTATAGGCGGACACGCAGATTACCGGAAGGTTGGCGTCCCGGAATTTGTTGCGGATCTCCACCGCCTTCTCCCGGGTCAGCTGGCCCTTGGCCGCGTCGCAGTCCTTGAAGGACACGTCCAGTTGCACGCAGTTGAAATCGCTGGCCTTGATCCGGCGGATCACCTCGTCCACCCCGTAGGGATAGTACCCTGTAAAGATTCCCACGCTAAGCATATGCTTCCTCCCTTTGCCATGCCAGGAGGCGGGAACGGCACCGCTCCCGCCTCCTGGCGGCTGTTTACATAAACTGCTTCATGTAGCGGTAACTCTGCTCGATCCCGCTCTTTACATCCTCCAAAGAACCCTCGTAGGCCTTGTCCTCCACCTCGATGCAGACGAAGCCCTGATAGCGGATGTCGTTGAGGGCGGAGCAGAAGGCCGCGAAATCCACGCCTCCCAGGCCCGGCAGCTTGGGGGAATGCCACAGGGCCGGGTAGGAGAACACGCCGTATTCGTCGAGCTTATCCTGGTAGATCTTGATATCCTTGAAGTGCACATGGAAGATTTTATCCCGGAAGTCATACAAGGGCTGGATGTAATCAAACCGCTGGAGGTAGGGGTGGGAGGGGTCGTAGTTGAGGCCCAGATACTCCGAGGGAATGCGGCGGAACATCTCCCTCCACACGTAGGGGGTGGAGGCCAGGTTGTTGCCCCCGGGGAATTCGTCCTTGGTGTAGTACATGGGGCAGTTTTCGATGCCGATGCGCACCTTTTTCGCTTCCGCGTGGCGCAGGATGGGCGTCCAGAGCTCCTCATAAAGGTCCAGGTTTTCCTCCACGGTTTTGCGCTTGTCCTTGCCGATGAAGGTGGTGACCATGTTCACCCCCATCTGTGCGGATACGTCGATCAGTCTCATGAGGTGGTCGATGGCTACCTGGCGGGCCTCGGGGTCCGGGTCCATGGGATTGGGATAATACGCCAGGGAGCTGATTTCAATCCCCTTGCTGCCGGCATACTCCAAATAGTGGTCCATTTGCTGCCGGGTGATGCCCTCGATGTCGATGTGGGTGATGCCGGCGTAGCGGCGGGCCGCCTTGCCCTTGGGCCAGCAGCAGACCTCCACGCAGGAAAAGCCCACCTGGGCCGCGTAGTCGATCACCTGTTCAAAGGTAAGGTCGGGCAAAATGGCTGAGACAAGTCCTAGTTTCATCATGGGCTTTTGCTCCTCTCCTGATTCAGTTGGGCCAGCGCATCCTGTAAGAAGCGAACAGCCAGGAGGATATCCGCAGCCGCGTCCTGGCTTACCTCCCGCTCGATGGTCAGATAGCCGTCATACCCCACGTCCTTAAGCGCCGTCAGATAGGGCAGCCAGCGCACAGAGCCCTGCCCCAAGGGCGTTTCGGCGAAAAAGTCCGGGAGCTGGGCCAGGGCCTCGATGCCCCCCTGGGCGAAGATGCGGTAGATCTTCTCGGGTCCCGCGTATTGCCGGAGCACGCCATCCTTGGCGTGGGTGTGCACGATCCGCCCTCCGGCGGTGTACACCCCCTGGACCTCGTCTTCCGCCGTCACCATCACCAGATTGGCGGGGTCGTAGTTGATGGCGACCCCGCCGCCGCAGCGGTCCACAAAGCGGCACAGCCTGGGGATGGGCTCGGGCCCAGTTTCAATGGCCAGGCATACCCCCAGCTTCCGGGCGTACTGCCCCAGCCGGCCGCAGCTTTCCAGCAGCGCCTCATAGCGCGGGCCGCTCTCTTCCTCCGGAACGATTCCGATGTGGGTGGTGACCACAGGGCACTCCAGCTCCACCGCCAAGTCCATCACTTTTTTCAGGTATTCCACCTTGGGCGGGTTTTCGGCGGCCACTTCCAGGCCCTCTCCGCCGGGGGCCACCTCGCTTAATTCGCCGCACAGCGCGGTGATGGCCTGGCCGTTTTCCCGGGCCGTGGCGCGGAGATCCTGTATCATGCCGCCGCCGATGGTGAAGGGGTTGAGCTCGTTCCAGGCGTACAGCTGCACCCCCTGGGCCCCGCAACGCCGGGACTCCCGGATTCCCTCCAGCGGCCCCTTGCCAAACCAGTCCGCCAACGTAGCAATTTTGAACATGACCGCCCTCTTTTCTTTCCTCTTATGCGGCGCCCTTTTGGGGCATGCCTTACGCCAGGCTCACCCAGCGGCGCTCCTGGGCGCTTTCAAGGATTTTGCCGCACAGCTTCATTTCCCGCGCGCCGTCCTCAAAGTTGGCAAAGCACAGGCCGGAGGCGTCCCCGATTTCGATGGCCTGATAGATTTGCTTGAAGTTCTGCTTGAAGGTGTCCGCAAAGCCCTCCACATGCCCGCCGGGGTAGCTGATCACACCGGCGGTGCCAGGGGCGAGGATGGAAGGATCCTTCACCAGCTGCCCGTTGTCCCGGTCCCGGCGGCCGATCCACACCTCGTTGGAGGACTCGCTGTCCCAGTGCAAGGCGCACTTGCTGCCCGCGATGGACAGGAGCATTTGGTTTTTCCGCCCGGCGAACACCTGGCTGATGTTGCAGCAGCCATGGGCCCCGTTCTCAAAATGAAACAGCACGGAGGCGTAATCCTCGGTGACCACCGGCACCTCCTCGTAGTCCTCGGGCCGCAGGGCCATGCCGGAATAGGTGTCCACGGGCTTTTTGGGCTTCTTGCGGGCCTTGTGGAAAATCTCGAAATCCGCCAGCACCTCCGTCACCCCAAGCCCGGTGACGAACTCCGCCAAATCGATCCAGTGGGAGCCGATGTCCGCAAAGGCCCGGGACTTGCCGGAGAGCGCCGGTTCCAAGCGCCAGTTGTAATCGGTGTCATAGAACAGCCAATCCTGGAGGTAGCCTCCATGGATGGTGAAAATATCGCCCAAGGCTCCGCTTTGGACCATTTCCCGCATCTGGTACGCCATGGGGTAAAAGCGGCAGTTGAAGTTCATGGCGTGGATGAGGTTTTTTTCCCGGGCCTTGGCCAGCAGCGCCTCCGCCTCCTGGGAGGTGGTGACCAGGGGCTTTTCGCACACCACGTTCACGCCCTTCTCCAGGGCGTACAGGGCGATTTCATAATGGGTGTGGTTGGGGGTGCAGACGTGGACGCAGTCCAGGGTTTCCGCGTCGATCATCTCCTTGAAATCCGCGTAGCCCTTGGGCACATGGAGCGCGTCGGCTTTTTTCTGCGGGTCCGCGCTGTCGGTGAGCGCCACCACGTCCACGTTCCCCAGCCGCCGAAGCTGCTCGATATGCACGGCTCCGATGAAGCCGACCCCGACGATTCCCGCCCGTAACCTTCTGGTCATGGAATGTCCTCCTTTGCTGATGGGATTTTTGCTTTATCTTTCCAAAATCTCCCGGAGCGTCACGGTGCGCTCCTCCCGAATGGAGGCATAGCAGGCCTCCACGCAGGCGATGGTGTGGATGTTGTCCCTGGCGCTGATCTCCGGGGTCTGGCCGCTTTCCACCGCCCGCAAAAGGCTGGCCATGGTGCCCTGGAAAGCGTCCGGGAACCAGGCGGTATCCCATTTGGGCTCCAGCCATTGGTGGGGGTAATCCTTGCTGGTGAGGCGCATGGTGCTGGGCGAGTGCTGGGGATACAGCGGCCAGCCGATGGCGCCGCTGGCCATCCCCTTCAACCCCTCCACCCGCCAGCGGATGTATATGTCCTTTTCGGCGGGCTCCTCGGGCCAGGCCCATACATCGTCCAGGCTGGTAGCCATCAGGCCGCCCGCATACTGATAGGTGAACTGCACGATGCCGTCTGTGTGGGGGAATTGGGTGCGGGGATCGGTGCGGCATACCGCGGTGATTTTTTCCGGATCGCCGAAGAGATAGCGGAAGATATCCACATGGTGGATGCCCATGCTGTAGATTTCCAGCATGGGGTACTGCTTCAAAAAGGCCTGCCAGTGGGGGATGGCCCGCATTTCGATGGTAGCCAGCACCGGTTCCCCCAGCGCATCCAGGTCCAGGGCGCATTTCAGCGCCCGCATGCTCTGGTCATAGCGCATGTTGCTGTTGATGGCGATGGGGATGCCCGCCTCCTCGCCCAGCCGGGCGATTTCCCGGGCCCCCTCCAAGGACATGGCCACGGGCTTTTGGCACAGAATCCCCCGGATATGCTTCTGCTTCACCGCATGGCGCACGATATCCAACTGCACGTCAGGGGGCACGGCGATATCCACGATTTCCACCTCGGGGTCCTCCACCAGGGCCTTCCAGTCGGGGTATACCTTCCTGAGCCCATAGCGCTGGGCTACGCTTTGGCTGTCTTGAAGGCTCAGGGAGGTGATGCCGATGGGGTTGAGGCCAATGTCCCGGTAGGCCTTGAGCTGGCAATCCGCCACGATAAAGCCCGCGCCCACGCAGGCGATGGCGTAGTCCTTCCTTTGGGGCAATTGGGGCACCGTGGCCTCTTGCAGCCGCCGAACCAATTCCTGTGCGTTCATCCTTGAAGCGCTCCTTTCTATCATCCATGGGCCAAAGCCCGGGTCATACCCCCAGCAGGGCCGCGCCGATCACCCCGGCGTCATTGCCAAGCTCCGCCTGGACAATGGGCGGGGCGGGGAGGGTATCGCCGGAGTAGACGCGCCGGGCCACCTCCCGGCGCAGGGGCTCCAGCAAAAATTCCCCGGCATTGCTGACGCCGCCCCCCACGATGATGGCCTGGGGCCGCAGCAGGTTGATCATGCTAGCGAGCCCTGCGGCCAGGTAGCGGATGTACTGGTCCACCACCATCTTTCCGGCGGGGTCTCCCCGCTTTGCGGCCTCAAAGGCGGTGCGGCCCTCCACCTTGTTCAGGTCATGGCCGCATTCCTCCCACATCAAACTGTCGGGATAGACCATCATCATATCGATGCTTTGACGGATCAGCCCCATCACGGAGGCATAGGCCTCCAGGCAGCCCTTTTGCCCGCAGGTGCACAAAAAGCCGTCCTCTACCAGCAGCGTATGGCCCGGCTCCACGCCGTAGCCCTCCCCGCCCAAAAACAGCTTCTTATGGAGCACAATGCCCCCGCCCACCCCCGTTCCCAGGGTGATCATGAGGATGTGGTCATAGGCCTGCCCGGCCCCCGCGTGGCACTCCCCCAGGGCGGCGCAATCGGCGTCGTTTGCGATATGGATGGGCACGTTCCAGCTCTTTTGGAATTCCGCCACCACATCCACGTCCCGCCAGCCCAGGTTGTTGGCAAAGGAGAGCCTGTGGGTGACCGGGTCCACACAGCTGGGCACGCCGATGCCCACATAGGGAACATCCCCGGGCGCAAGGCCCGCGCCGCTGAGGGCGTCCATGGCGGCGGCGGCCATATCCGCTACAATGGCCTCAAAGCTTCGCTTGGCATGGGTGGGGCGCTGGCTTTTGCGGATGATCCGGTATTCCCCGTCCATCACCCCGGCCACGATGTTGGTGCCGCCCAAATCAATCCCAAGAAAATGCCCCATTGTAAGCAACCCCTTATCAAACGGTAGGCAGAACCCTTGTTTTCTCAAGTTTTGGTAAAACCATCTTACCGTTTTCACCTTCCAAAGTCAATCACTATTTCCCAAAGGGGATCACCCCCTCTGGCGGTTTCAAGCGGGATGCCATGGGGAAACAGCCTTGTTCCGGCTTGCGTTTTGCCATTTTTTCCAGTATGATAAAGAAAGTTCAAAAATTCTCAAATTTGATCTGTTCAGGAGGGGATTGCCATGAAGCCCGGGAAAAAGGCGGCGGACATGAGCGTCAAGGAGTTGGCGGCCTATATCGACCAATCCGTACTCAAACCCGAATTCACCCGCGCAGAGATTCAAAAATATGTCCAGGAGGGGATCGACTTCGGATGCAAAACCGTCTGCATCAACCCCTCCTCCCTTCCCCTGGCCCGCTCCCTGTGCAAGGATACCGCCACCGGCCTGTGCGTGGTGTGCGATTTCCCTTTCGGCCTTTCCCAAACCCAGTCCAAGGTGCTGCAAGCGGAAGAAATCTGCCGCCAGGGGGACATTGAGGATTTGGACATTGTAGCCAATTACGGCTGGATCCGCAGCGGCATGTGGGAGGACGTGGGCAACGATATCCGGGCGGTGGCCCAGGTGGCCCACAGGTACGGCGCGCTGCTGAAGGTGATTTTTGAAACCGACGCCCTTACTTTGGAGGAGGTCCGCAAGGCCACGGATGTGGCGTGCATCGCCGGGGCGGATTTTGTGAAGACCTCCACGGGCTTTTTCACGGGAGGCAAAAGCGACGGGGCCACTTCCCAGGTGATCCGGGTGATGATGGACGCGGCCCGGGGCCGGTGCAAGGTGAAGGGATCGGGAGGCATCCGTACCCGGGAGCATTTCTTGGAGCTGATTGATATGGGCATTGACCGTATGGGAATTGGATACCATAGCACTCCGGTGGTGCTGGGGGTGGATGGCTGAGCCTTGCAAGCGCAAATCCTGAGGATGATAAAAGGCCAATGCAGTCTTCCTGCATTGGCCTTTGAACTTAAAAAGGATTGAAAAATTGGAAGGGGTAAAAAGATTTTTTTCTTTGGCCAAGAAGAAGGCTTTTCGTTAGGGGGCCGGGGGGATTTGCAATTTCTTTTTCGCCCGCCCCAGGGATACGCCCTGGGGCGGGTACGGTTCAGATAAATCGTCGCGGTCTTCACTACCGTTTGACCGCTCGTTTATCTTCCCACTTCGGGTCGCTAGCCCTTCGGGCTGTGATCCGGCCTTTCGGTCGTCGCAGCCTTCACTATCGTTGGGCCGCTCGCCTCAGGCCCCAGCTCCAGGGCGCTTTGGGCTTCGCCCAAGGGCCCACTGGGCCCCCGCTTCCCTCCGCTGCCCCTGGAACCCCCTGTGGGCAGAAGGATCCCATGATACATATTGCCGCGACTTAGGGAAGAGGGTTGCCTTATTCCGGTGCCTGTCCAGGCCTGCCGTATAAAATCGTAAAGCTCCGTCCTTACTTCCCCAGCCAAAGCTGGATGGGGTACTTCACCTGGGCCGAAAACGGCAGCATGACCTTCTGGCCGGTGCGGGCGCTTTCGTAGGCGGCGTAGATCATCTCCAGCACCGCGCGGCCGTCCTCCCCGGTGACCAAAGGCTCCTCGTCCTTTAGTACGCACTGGGCAAAGTGCGCCAGCTCCTGGGGATATCCCTGGTTGAAGGCCTCCTCGTACATGGTGAAGGTCCAACCCAAGGTGGCGCCCGCCTTTTCCGCCGCATAGTCGTACCCCTGGGTGCTGTAGGTAAGGGCGGAGTTGCCCTGGAACAGGTCCGCATAGGAAACCCCATGGGTGCCGTACACCTCGATGCGGTCGTCCATCCCCCCGTGGCGCGCCCAGCTGTCCTCGGCCACGGCGGTGACCCCGTTTTCAAACTCCACGAGGGTCACGGTGTTGTCGTCGCAATCCGTGTCATGGAGCACTGTTTTCATATCCGCGTATACGGATTTCACCGGGGCGTTGTGGGTCATCCAGCGGAACCAGGCCAAGGCGTGGCAGCCCATGTCCATCATCACCCCGCCGCCGGCGGTTTCCTTTTGATAAAACCAGGGGCTGTGGGGGCCGCTGTGCTTTTCCGACTGCTTGAGCATGTACACCCGGCCCACCGCCCCGCTTTCCACCAGGGTCCGAACCCGGGCATATTTGGGCGCAAAGCACAATTCCTCCGCATACATCAATTTCAGCTTGCGCTTTTTGCACTCGGCGATCATCTCGTCCGCCTCTTCCAAGGTCATGGCCAGGGGCTTTTCCACGACGATGTGCTTGTTATGCCTGGCGGCGGTCATGCAAGCGCTATGGTGGAGGTAGTTGGGCAGGCAGATGTCCACCATGTCCACCGCCTGCTCCGCCAGCAGCTTTTCCATGTCGTCATACCAGGCGGGGATGTGATGCTCCCGGGCCAGTTCCTCCGCGTTCTTGGCGTTGCGGCCATAGAGCGCCACGACTTCCACAGCGGGCACAAAACGGGCATAGCTCTCCAAATGGATTTTGGCGATAAAACCTGTACCCAACACGGCAACCTTCAATTTTTCCATGGGCGAAGTTTCCTTTCTTGTTGATTCATTATTTACTTTTATGATACAATATGACAAAGCAATTTGCAACTAGGGAACGATAAAGGCCGCATCTGGATTTATCGGCGGTTTCCCGGTCCGCTGCGGGCGGGCGAGGGGAAACCGCAAGCGCTATGGGGCGGTTGCGGGATATCAAATGCAATCATATGGGAGTCGTTATCATGTTAGCAACCGAGCGCCGAATGTTCATCATGAAACTGCTCAATGAGAAAAGCATCATCAGCTTTAAGGAGATCGCCGCGGCCTTGGACGCCTCGGAGATCACCGTGCGCCGGGATCTGGAAAAGCTGGAAAACGCCGGAAAGCTCAAGAGGATTCCCGGCGGGGCCGCCCTGGAGAACTACCTGGACAGCGTGGAGATGACCATGGAGGAGAAAAGCTCCATCCATTCCGCCGCCAAGCGGGTGGTGGCCAGGAGGGCCTGCGAATGGGTGCGCCCGGGCGATTGCATCTTTTTGGACGGCGGCACCAGCATCGCTTCCATGACGGAGTACCTCAACGGAATGAACGTGACGATCGTGACCTACAACCAGCTGGTGCCCCGCAAGCTGGTCAATCCCGTGGCCGACGTCCATATCATCGGGGGCCGCTACCTGCCCCACTATGTGATGAACGTGGGGCCCGAGGCCCAGGAGCAGCTCCAGCGCTATCATTTTGACGCCGCCTTTTTAGGCTGCACCGGGGTGGTGCTGGAGCAAAACATGAGCTATGTGACCAATGTGGACAGCCTGCTGATGAAAAAAATCGCCATGGAGAACAGCGACCGCAAGTACCTTTTGCTGGACCGCAGCAAGTTCCAGAAGCCTTCCTTTGTGAAATTCGTATCCCTGGATGAGTTTGACCGGGTTGTGTGCGACCAGGGGGAGGAGATGACGCCCCATCCCCGCATCGAATTTGTCCAGGGCCCGGGAGCGCCGCTTTGACCCCAGGGGTTGAAAGGAGTGGTTTTTCTGATTCTCGCGCAGGGGCTGACGAAGCAATACGGCGATAAGCTGGCGCTGGACCATGTCAGCTTTGCCATTGAGGAGGGCCAGGTGGTGGGGCTGCTGGGGCTCAACGGCGCCGGGAAGTCCACCACCATGAATATTTTGACCGGCTGCATCAGCGCCACCGGCGGAACCGCCTCCATCGACGGCTACGACGTGGCGGCCCAGCCCCGGCAGGCCAAGCGCCTCACCGGCTACCTGCCGGAGCAGCCCGCCTTTTACCCCGAAATGAAGGTGGGGGAGCATCTGGACTTTATCTGCGGCCTGAAGGGGGTCTCTTCCAACCGCAGCCGGCACATTGGGGAGATTTGCGACAGGGTGGGCCTGGGAGCGATGCGTGGCAGGATGGTCCGCAACCTGTCCAAGGGATACCGGCAGCGCCTGGGCTTTGCCCAGGCCCTTGTGGGCAACCCCAAGGTGCTGATTCTGGACGAGCCCACCGTAGGGCTGGACCCCTCCCAAATTATTGAGATACGCCAGCTCATCAAGGATGCGGGCCAGCACAGCACCGTAATCGTGTCCTCCCATATCCTCACGGAGATCCAGGCGGTGTGCAGCCACATCATCATGCTCAAGCAGGGCCGCGTGGTGGCGGATTGTCCCATCGGGAAGATCGTGGGCCCCCTGGCCGGAGGCGGCCGTGTGCGGGTGCAGGTCCGGGGCGGCCTGGAGGAGATTTCGGCGGTTTTGCGCCAGATTCCCCAGGTGGAGCATGTGAAGCCCCTGGACCCATACGAGCCCGGGATTTGGGATTTCCTCCTGGAAGCCCAGGAGGGGGCCGATGTGCGGGAGCCGGTCTTCAGGGCCCTGGCGGCGGCGGGCTTGCCGCTGCTGGGCATGCGGAGCGGCGACGTTTCCCTGGAAGAGGCCTTTTTCGGCCTGGAGGTGGACGGGGGCAAGGAGGGGAACGCGCCGTGAGAGCCATGCTGAAACGGGAGATTCGGGCCTATTTTCTAACGCCCCTGGGCTATGTGATCATTGCGGTGATGTACTTTTTCACCGCCTACTACTTCTTTACCTATAACCTGTACGGCAACACCACGGACACCTCCACCCTGTTTTCCATGCTGTTTTCCGTGGTGATGTTTTTGGTGCCTGTGCTGACCATGCGCTTGCTCAGCGAAGAAAGGCGCGCCAGGACGGAGCAGACGCTGCTCACGGCCCCCGTGTCCCGGCTGGGCATTGTGCTGAGCAAGTACGCCGCCGCGCTGCTGATCTACCTGGCGGCCATCTCCGGCACGCTGGTGATGGCCTTGGTGCTCCAGCATTACGCCCAGCCGGATTGGCCCATGGTGCTGGGCAATTTCATCGGGCTCTTTCTCTTGGGGGCGGCCTTGATCGCCATCTGCCTGTTTGTCTCCGCCTTTACGGAGAGCCAGGTGATGGCCGCCGTGGGGGGCTTTGGAGTCAGCCTCTTTTTGACCCTGGCGGACGCCTTGGCCTATGTGGTCCGGAACCCGGCGCTGCGCGCGCTCTTTTCCTGGCTGTCCTTCAACGACAGGTATGAGAGCTTCACCATGGGCATCCTGGAGCTTTCCTCCGTATGCTTTTTCCTCAGCGTTACCGGGCTGTTTCTGGCCCTCACGGTGGTCGCCCTAGAGCGGCGGCGCTGGCTTTAGGAGGGCTGTGCCATGAAGAAGATGAATCGCCTCAAACAATCCCTCAAGGTGAATCTGCTCTTTGCGCTGCTCGCGGCGCTGCTCATCGCGGGAGTCTTTCTGCTCAACGGGATCGTGCTGACGCTGTCGGAGCGTTACCCCCTCTCCTGGGACCTGACCCAAAACGCCGCTTATGAAATCGGGGAGGACACGAAGGCCCTGCTGGCAAGCCTTGAGCAGCCCGTGGAAATCTTCGTGCTGTCCTCCCAGGACGCCTTTGACGGCTCCAAATACCTGGCCCAGGCCAAAAGGATCATCCAGCAATACCCCCGGGACGGGGGCAAAGTCAGCCTGACCTTTGTGGATTATGCCTCGGACCCCTCCTTCGCCGCGGGCTTTCCGGACCTGACCCTGTCCGACGGGGACCTGATCGTCCGCTGCGGCAAGCGGGTGAAGCACATTTCCGTGAACAACCTGTTTCACTACACCTATACCGCCGGCGGCGGGCTGGCCGTCGCGTCCTCCCGGGCCGAGGAAGCGCTGACCTCCGCCATCCTGAACGTCACCAGCGGCGAGCTGGTGAGGATCGCGGTGCTCACGGGGAACGGCGTGGCGGAGTCCAAGCTGTTTACGGCCCTGCTGGCGGACAACAATTACCAGCTGGCCCCGGTGAATTTGGTCACGGACGCGCTGGAGGGATATGACGGGGCGCTGCTGCTCTCTCCCGCCACGGACCTGTCCGAGGATGTGCTGCGCAAGCTGGAGGCCTTTTTGTACAACGGCGGGCAGTACGGGAAAACCCTGTTTTACTCCGCCAGCGCCTCCCAGGGCCCCTTGCCCAACCTGGACGCCTTTTTGTCGGAGTGGGGCATCGCCTTCTCCACCGGGGCCGTGTTTGAAACCAAGCCGGAGCGCACCTACCAGTACCAGCCCTTTTACCCGGTGGCCCTTTATGAGGAGGGGCGGTACAAGGGCATGCTCCGGGACGCCAACACCCCCTTTCTCATGCCCCTGTCCCGCCCCATGGAGCTGCTGTTCACCTCCAAGGACGGCTACTATGTGGAACCGCTGCTCTCCTTTTCCCAGACCTCCGGGGTGCGCCCGGCGGACGCGGGGGAGGATTTCAACGCTGAGAAGGCGGTGCTGGGCCCCAGGCCCGCCTTGGCCCTCTCCAGCTTCAACGCCGCCGGGGCCGGAGGCGCGTCTTTGCGCTCCTTTGTGATCGCCTCCGCCTCCACGGGCATTTTGGACGCCATCGCCCTCCAAAACGCCTCCCTCACCAACAGCGAGTACCTGTTGGCGCTGCTGGGGGACGTGATGGAGCAGGAGGCCGGGATCAGCATTGAGCCCAAGTCCCTGTCCGGGAAGGTGCTGGGCATTACCAGCGCCCAGGTCACGACGCTGGGGGTGCTGCTGGCCGGGGCGCTGCCCTTGCTGATTCTGGGAATCGGCCTGGCGGTGTGGCTGAGGCGGAGGTATCAATGATGAAAACCTTGATCCGGAGCCTGATCATCACCGGGGCGGTGGTAGCGGCGCTGGCGGCGGTATTTGCGGCTCTGCGCCTGGCGCCCGCCCCCCGGGGGGAGAGCGGCGCGGTGTTCACCGCCGTGGAACCGGTGGAAATTTCCTCCGTGCGGGTGGAAAACGCAACGGGCTCCTATCGTTATTATTACGAGGGAGACGGTTACGTGCTGGACGACATCCCCGGCACCCTTGTGGATTTAGATGCCTTTATCGGCTTTATGACAGGCTGCGGCAGGCTGTCCGCCGTGCGGCGGCTGCAGGACGCGTCCCTGGAGCAATACGGCTTGCAAACCCCCGCCGCCAAGGTGGAGATGGAATTTTTCAACGGGACTCCGGTGCATATGACCCTTGGGGCCCAGGAGAAGATCTCCGGCGGGTATTACGCGGCGGTGGAGGGCTTCCCCGGGGTGTACCTGATGGAGCGATCCATGGCCGAGCCCTTTTTGCGCCCCAAGACCCAGGTGATTTCCAAACAGGTCACCCCGCCCTTGAAGGTGTCCAGCCCGCTGTCCGCCATCCGGGACGTGACCTTCAGTGGCGGTCCCCTGGACGGGCCCGTAACCATCCAAGCCACCTCCGGCGCGGGGGAAGAGGTGCGCCTGGCCGCCCTCTCCTTTGGCACGGCTACGCACCTGGTGCGGGGGGCGGGAGCGTACCAGCTGGATCAGACCTACGGCGTGGAGATCCTGGGCTCCCTGTTCGGCATTCCCGCCCGGGACGTCGTGGGCTACAACCTGACCCGGGAAGAGGTGGCGGCCCTGGGGTTTGACGCCCCCTGGATGAGGGTGGAATACGATATGGTGAACGGCGCGAACGCGCCCCTGGAGCACTGCGTGCTTTCCTTGGTGCGCCTGGGGGAGGACGCCTTTTACGCCACCCTGGAGGGCAGCGGCGTCGTCTACTCGATCGGCCGCCAGCCCTTTATGGACATCCGCTATGACAAGCTGCTGCTTCGCTGGTTCCTGACCCCCATGCTCATGGACATATCCGCGGTCACCGTCCAGGGGGAGGGCCGCAGCGCCCGCTTCAAGGTGGACAACGCCGACCCCAAGGCCCCTGTGGTCACTTACGGGGAAGACCGGGTGGACATTACGCTGTTCCGCTCCTTTTTCCGGCTGCTCACCAGCGCCGCCCATGACGGGACCTACCTGGGTTCCCTTGAGCAGCCCCAGGGGGAGGCGCTGCTCACCATCACCTATGAATACGCGGACCCCGGCAAGGAGCCGGACGTGCTGGCCCTGTATCCGGGCCAGGTGCGCAGAGCCGGCGTATGGGTCAACGGCGTGGCGGAATTCGCCATGAAGGATCAATTTATACAGCGGGTACTGGAGGGGTGCGAGAGCTTGCTTGCCGGGAAGCCCATTGAAGAAAACTGGTAATGGAGATTGCCCCAAAGAACAAAGGAGGACTCACGATGAAAATTGGTCTGTATTCGATCTCTTGCTCCGGCGCCTGGTTTAACGACCGGCCCGCCCTCACGGTGGAGCAGTTTGTGGACACCGCGAAAAAATATGGCTACCAGGGCGTGGAGCTGGATTTGAAGAGGCCCCATGGCTCGCCCATCGACCTGGACGGCAAACGGTGCCGGGAGATCCGTGACTATGTGAAAAACAGCGGCCTGGAGATGTGCGCGGTGGCGGCCAACAACAACTTTGCCTCCATTGTGCCGGAGCATATTGAAAACGAGCTGCTCATGGTGAAGGAACAAATCCGGGTGGCCAAGGAGCTGGAAGCGCCGGTTTTGCGGTTGTTCGCCTCCTGGCGCGGCATTACCATGGTGGACGGGATCGCCAACTATGAGGTCACAGCCAGGCACCATACCTATTATGGGGCGCTGGATTACCAGCTTCGCCAGAGCGTTGTGGAGTGCCTGAAGGAGTGCGTGGGCTGGGCCAAGGAGGCCGGGGTGGTGCTGGCGCTGCAAAACCACCATCCCATCATCGAAACCTACCATGACATGCTGGACTTTGTGCGCTGGGTGGATTCCCCCTGGCTCAAATGCTGCCTGGACGCCCCCTGCTGCGGCTGGACGGAGCATACCCAGTCGGACGCGTATTTGGAGCAGGCGGTTCAGGACGTGGGCGACCTTCAGGTGCTCTCCCACGCCAACGCGGAATTTGTGGAGGCCGCGGACGGCTCCCTCTCCATGGTTTCCTTTGATCCCCATATCCAGCCGGTGCTTACCAACTACCCGGCCTTTGTGCGTGCGCTGAAAAAGCGGGGCTATGAGGGCTACCTCAACTTTGAGTTCTGCCACATGCCCTTCAGGAACGGCAAGGTCCTGGGCTACAACGATTACATTGAGAACCAGATCCGCCTGGCAAGGATATATTTTGAAAGGCTGCTGGAGCAGGCGTAACCCCGGCGCATGCCCAGGGAAAAATAAAAAACTGAGGTGGATGTATTCCCAAACGATCGAAAATGTGATAAAATGTGAACAATAGAAAATTTGATTTCATTTTCGGGTTCAACAATGGGTGTACAAGGTGAATGAGCGCCTTGTCAAATACAAAGAAAGAAAGTCAAAGGAGAATTGCCATGAGACGAGTACTGGTTTTCCTGATGGTCCTAGCGATGTCCCTGTCCCTGGTAGGAATCGGCAGCGCCGAGGAGGCCCCCAAGGATATCCGCCTGGCTTCCCACAACGCGGTCATCGAGGGCAACCCCTACCGCGTGCGCTATGAGGCCGATATTCAGGAGGCCGCTGCGGCTGCCGCCGAGTATGGCTTCAACGTAAGCTACGCGTCCTTCGTTTCCAACTGGGATGCCGCCACCGAGGCGCAGCAGATCCAAAACAGTATCAACGAGGGGTATGACATCATCCTGGTGAACCCCGTAGCCCCCACGGGCATGGATCCCATCATCGAGAAGGCGCAGGAGGCCGGCATTCTCTACATCAACGCCGACTGCATCTACACCTCTCCTGATGTGAACATCCTCAACATCGCCACCGACCAGTACTACCTGGGCTACAAGACCGCCACCTATGCCGGCGAAGTGCTGGGCAAGGGCGCGAAGGTAGTCATGATGGCGGCGCTGGACGGCAACTCCGCCAACACCGACCGTCAGAACGGCTTCCAAAAGGGCATCGAGGAGACCGGCCTGGAAGTGGTAGCCACTGGCAACCACAACTGGGACGCCGCTCTGGCCACCCAGGTCATGACCGAGATCCTCAACTCCGGCGTGGAGTTTGACGGAGTGCTGGTTTCCCAGTGCGCCGAGGCCGCTTTGGCCGCTTTCGATTCCACCGGCAAGGAGTATCCCAAGTTCATGGGCTTCAACGACACCGGCGAGTGGATGCAGCGGATGATCGAGCTCAACAAGGACGAGCGGAAGATGGACTTCATGGTCCTGTCCAATCCTCCGGGCGTGGGCGCCAGCGCGCTGAACTTCGGCCTGAACCTGCTGCTGGGCAAAGAGCTCCGGGACGACATCTACGACGACGAGACCATCCATTCCATCCTGTTGGAGTCCAAGGTATGGTTCAATTATGACAACATGGACGAGTACAAGGACATGGCCGCCTCCATGGCCCCCGGCGACGCCATCACCTATTGGCTGACCGTGGACGAGGTTGCCGGCCAGTACTTCAAGTAAGAAACCCTTGCGGTTTTGAACTGGCTTTTAGCCGTCCAGCCGGCGGTTTTTCCGCTGGTTGGACGGCTTTCATTCCCTATGGCATCATAAGCTAAAGTGTGTTCGTACCATTTGATAAGGACAGGGGGAAGCCTTCTATGCTCGAAATGCGGGCAATCGACAAGCGCTTTGACGCGGTTGTCGCCTTGAAAGGAGCCCGGCTGAAGGCGTCGTCCGGGGAGATACGGGCGTTGCTGGGGTCCAACGGATCGGGGAAATCCACCATGATCAAGATTCTGGCCGGATTGGTGGCCCCCAACAGCGGCGAAATCCTCTTTGACGGGGAGCCGGTTGCCATCGCCTCGGGCGTGGACTCCAGAAAGCTCGGCATTGCCACGGCCTTTCAGGATCTGAGCCTGATTCCCACCATGAGCGTAACCGACAACATCCTGTTGGGAAACGAGCCCCGGGGTCCGGCGGGCGTCGTGGACAGGAAGCAGGCGCAAAAAACCATCCGGGAGCTGCTGGACCGCTTTCATATTCAGTGCGATCCCGGCTCTTATGTGCAAACCCTGTCCCCCTCTACCCAGACCATGCTGGAGGTGGCCAAGGCGGTGTCGCTGCGGCCCCGGGTGCTGCTGCTGGACGAGGTGACGGCGGCGCTGCACTACGATGAAATTCAGGTGTTGTTCCAGATCATGCGGGAGCTGAAGCAGCAGGGGATGTGCATCATCTACGTAACCCACCGCATGAACGAAGTGTTTGAGATTTGCGACAGCGCCACCATCATGCGCTCCGGGGAGACGGTGATCGACGCCCCCATCCCGGATCTCACCTTGGATGACATTGTCTATTATATGACGGGGCAGCGGCCGGAAGTGGCCCCCGCGGCAGTGCAGTGCGAAACCCCAACGCAGGGGGAGACGGTGGTGGAGGTGGAGAACCTGGAGGTGTACCCCAAGGTTTGGGGCATTTCCATGAAGGCGTACAAGGGGGAGATCGTGGGCATCGGCGGCTTGCAAGGCCAGGGCCAGCCGGAGCTGATCCGGGTGCTGCTGGGCGCTGAAAAGCCCTTGGCCGGGACCATCCGCCTCCAAGGCAGGGAAGTGCACCTGAAATCCCCCGCCGACGCGGTGCAAAGGGGCATCGGCTTCGTTTCCGGGGAGCGGGGGCGGGAGGCCATGTTCCCCTTGCGCACGGTGCAGGAGAACATCGTGGCCGGGAAGGTGGCCAAGGGAAGATTGTACAACTACATGACCCCCAAGTCCCTGCGGAATTTTGCCAATAACGCGGTGACGCAATACAATATCAAAATCGGCGAGCTGCGGGACCCGGCCAGCTCGCTGTCCGGCGGCAACCAGCAAAAGCTGGTCATTGCCCGCTGGATCGCCATGAACCCGGTTTTGCTGCTGCTGGACGACCCCACCAAGGGGGTGGATATCCACTCCCGCCGGGAAATCCACAAAATCCTGCACCAGTGCGCGGAGGCTGGGATGACCATTATCATTTCCTCCAGCGATTCCGAGGAGCTGCTGGAGATCTCCGACCGGATCTATGTGTTTTATGAGGGCAATATCAGCGACGTGCTCTGTGATGATGCCAAAACTGCGGACCGTCTGGTGGCGGCGATGATGGGCATGAACACGGCCAATCGGAAGGCGGAATCTTGATGATGAAAAGTATGAAGGAGAGCTTTGGGGCTTTCCGCAGGAAGCCCGCTTTTACGGGATTTATGCTGTTTGTGATAGCGGTGGTGCTCAACGCCGCCGTTCAGGGCCCCGCCAAGTTCTTTAGCCCTCCCATCATGAAAACGCTCTTTAGCAGCAATATGGCGTTTTTGCTGGTGGTGATGGCTCAAAGCATCCTGCTGATCTCCGGCACCATGGACATTTCCGTGGGGGTGCAGGTAGCCTTGGTGAATGTGGTCACGATCATGACCATGCAGGAACTGGGCCTTCATTTCCTCCTGGCCTGCGGGCTGGGGATTGCCGCCGCTATCGTGGCCTCCCTGGTGTGCTGGCTGCTGGTTTCGGTGCTCCGGTTACCCGCCCTGCTGGCCAGCTTTGCCCTTACCTACGCGATCCAGGGCGTGAATGTGTTCATCATGAACGTGCCCCAGGGCAAGGTGCCGAAGGTTTTCTATACCGCGTACGACTCCTTGCTGCTGGGGGCGATTCCCGCCTCGGCGCTGACGCTGGTCCTGGCGCTGCTCATCTGGCTGTACATGAGCCGCACCCGCTTTGGCACCAATGTGTACGCCGTGGGGGCCAATCCCCGCAACGCCTTTGCCGCCGGCATCAACCCGGTGAAGGTGCAGCTCCAGGCTTTTTTGCTGAAGGGCCTGTTCGTGGGCCTCGCGGGCATCTGCCTTACTCTGCTTACTGCCTCGGGCAACCCCAATCAGGCGGAGGCCTACGGCATCCGTTCCCTGTCCGCGTGCATCATCGGCGGGCTCAGCTTTGGGGGCTGGGGCTCCATGGCCTGCGGCGTCTTTGGCGGCGGATTCCTGATTTTGATCCAAAACTCGGTATACTACTTCTTCAACCTGCTTTACAAGCTGATCCCCGGCTTCTCCGTCACCTCCTACTGGCACAACTTCATCTCCGACATCATCATCTTCCTGGGTCTGCTGATGACGATCGTCACTGCCAAGGGACAGCGGGAAGCCTTGCGGATCAATTTGCAAAACAGCGTGCGCTTCAAGAGGAGGGCGGAACATGCAAAGTAACGTGACGGCAGGCCACGCGGCCACAATGAGCTTTTGGCAAAAGCTCCAGGTGTTTGTGAAGCGCTCTCCCGCCCGCATGGCGCTGATCCTTTCGGCCCTCCTGTATTTATTGACGATCATCGTAAAGCCCACCGCTTTCAACATGAGCGCCATCACCTCCATCACCATGCTCACGCTGCTGTTGAGCTTTGCCTCGGCGGGGCAGACGTTGGTGCTGATCGGCGGCGGCATGGACTTTACAGTGGGCGCCGTCATGTCCGCCTCGGCCATCGTCACCACTGCCGTCATGAACGGCCAGGACGGGCACTTTCTGGAGGCTTTTGCGATGGTCATGCTGATGAGTGTTGCCATCGGCCTGCTCAACGGCGTCTGCTCTGTGAAGATGGGGCTCCCTCCCATGATCGTTACCATGGCCATCAGCAACGTGGTGTCCCGGCTGCAATACGTGCTGACCCAGGGAAGCCCCCTGGGCTATGCCGCCCCTTCCTTTATCAAGAGCGTGACTTCCAAGCTGTTTGGGGTGGTGCCTTCCCTGGCGCTGTACGCCCTAGTGCTGTTCCCCCTGATGTTTTACATCCTGAACCGTTCCCGGCTGGGGCGGCAGACCTATCTGGTGGGCAACAACCCCACGGCGGCGGGGCTCAACGGCATCCGGGTGAACCGGGTGGTGGTTTTGACCTACCTGATCTCCGCCATCTTCTCCGGCTTTACCGGCATGCTGGGGGCCGCTTACATGCAAAGCGCCAAGTGTCAGATGTTTGATGATTATGCCTACCAATCTCTGATCGCGGTGATCGTGGGCGGCACGGCGCTGACCGGCGGCATCGGCACGTATACGGGCAGTATCGCGGGCTCGCTGCTGATGGTGGTGCTGAACAATACCCTCACCGCGCTGAACCTGAACCAGCCCACCCGCAATGTGCTATTGGGACTGGTGCTGGTGCTGCTGCTGATTTTGTACAACCGGGGCAAGTCGGTGCGGCAGTAAGGGCGGGAAGTCCGGCAGGCCGACAGAAAGGAAGGATGTCCATTGGCGGCAAGGATCGTCATCTGCAAGAACCACCAGGAGGCCAGCCGCTACGCCGCGGACCTGGTGGCCGGTGTGCTGGCCCAGAAGCCGGAAAGCACCGTCACCTTTGCCTCAGGGGATACCCCCTCGGACTGCTACCGGGAGCTGGTCCGGCGGCAGGAGGCGGGGGAACTGCGCCTGGACCGGGCCCGCTACATCGGCCTGGATGAATGGGTCGGCCTGGGCCCCCAGGACGAGGGAAGCTGCATTGCCAGCTTGAACAAGGCCTATTTTCACCCGGCGGGCATCCCCCGGGAGAATATCCTCGCCTTTGACGGCCGCAGCTTGGATCCCGGGGAGGAAACCCTTCGGATGCAAGGGATTCTTCAACGTTGGCCCCTGGAGCTGGCCGTGCTGGGGGTGGGCGTAAACGGGCATGTGGGGTTTAACGAGCCGGAAGCGGCCCTTCCGGGTGATTTTTCCCTGGTGGCGTTGAGCGAAACCACCCAGCGGGTGGGCAGGAAATACTTTGCCGGAAGGGCCACCCCCCTTCAAGGGGCCACCATCACCTTGCAGGCCCTTGCCCGGGCCGGGCGGGTGGTGATCCTGGCTACGGGCGGCGCGAAGCGGGAGGCCGTCTCCGGCGTGCTGGCCGGGAGGAAAGACCTGCCGGTATGCGCGTTTTTGGAGCACCCAGGGGCTTTCTATGTGTTTGATGAGGAGGCTGCCGGAACAACCCAGGCATGACAGGGGCATAGTGCTGGGGATTCAATGATCCCATGAACCCCAAGAAGCGTCATTCAAAAAAAGGAGCGAAGGAGGGTGCTTCATCTACCCTTCTGTTTGCGTTCTCATTCTTCATGACTTACGGACAGGCTCCAAAACAGGCCTGCCCTCTTTTTTAAGCCGCGGCAACAATCTTTGGTGGTACTTCTCTGCCCGCAGGGGGTTCCAGGGGCTGTGGAGGGAAGCGGGGGCCCAGTGGGCCCTTGGGCGAAGCCCAAAGCGCCCCGAAGCTGGGGCCTGAGGCGAGCGGCCAAACGATAGTGAAGGCCGCGACGACCGAAGGGCCGGAAAGACCCTGGCCGCTCCCGGGGGGGAAGGGGTTGTTAGGGGGCCTTGGGGAAATGAGGGAGGGCCGCAGGCCCGACTAGCGACCGAAGTTGCCGGGGAGGGAGGAGCTTTAGCTCCGACTAGCGACCGAGCTGCTGAAAGCAGTGAATCGCGTAGCCTCGGCCAAGCGAAGCGCAGGACGAGGCCGACCAAAGGCAACGAATCACACGGAGGGAAGCGCGCGTCCAGTGGCACCGCCAGTGAGCGTGGGCCCAGTGGGCCCTTTGCCGAAGGCAAAAGCGAGCGAGAGGTGGGGCTTGAGGCGAGCAGCCGAACGGTAGTGAAGGCTGCGACGACCGAAAGGCCGGATCACAGCCCGAAGGGCTAGCGACCCG
>JAYFPK010000001.1:0-11772 GCA_034927815.1 Candidatus Limiplasma sp. | reverse complement strand
CTTGGGAGCCGCCCCCGCATGGAACCCCGGAGCCTCCCGCCTTTGCGCCGGGCTTCTCCTTGCCAAAATAGGCTTGTGGACTTTTGGGATTCTTGGTATAATGAAAAGTGGCATTTGTTGCATTTATTTGCGTTTTTTGCTGCCATCACCTCGTTTCATGGCCCTTTGCCCGTTCCCGCCGTGGGCATGTCCTTGAACGTCAGGATAAGGAGTGCAAGACTTTGAGCGATTTGAACCGCAACAATCCCAACCCGGTGGATGCAGTAGGGATGAAAAAACAGGGACGCAATCCCTGGCAACAACCGGATCCTTTCGCCTCGTATGACGATCCCCAGGCTATGCCCCCGGCGGATCCCGATCCCCAGGAGGATTTTTCCGCCTGGCGCAGGCCTCCTGTCCAAAAGGGCCCGTCCCTCTTCTCGGAAGAACCGGCCCCCTACGGGGCGGAGATGCTCCAGGGCGGCGTGCCCCTGTACGCGGCCTCCCAGGCTTCCGCTGGCGAGGACGACTTTGCCCGCCAAGGGGAGGATGCGCCCACCCGGATCGGCAGGCCCATTCTCTCCCCTCAGATGGTCAGCAAGCGCAAAACCATTGACCGAAACGAGCGGCCTTCCTTTACGCCGCCCTTTCCCATAGGAGAGCGTTCCCCCAGCCAGGAGGCCGCCTCCCCTGTGGCGCCTCCCCAGGCTGTTCCTGCTTCCACCTTTTCCGCGCCCCAGCCCCAGGCGGCCGGGGCGGAGCCCGAGGCAGCCCCCGCGCCCTCCCGGAGCCGCCGGGTAAGCCGCACGGCACGGTATCAGGAGCAAGGCGGGGCCGCGCCCCAGCCCTCTTCCACCCCCCCGGCTTCCAGCCCTACGCCCTCCTGGGCTCCAGGGGAAGCCGCCGCGCCCTCTGTTTTTCCCAGGACCCGGGAACCCCTTCCCGCCCTTCATCCCTCCCCCAACGCCTTTGATTCCTTCCATGAGGAGGAGGCCCTTCCCGAGGCGGAGGACGCCCCAAAATCCTCCCGCCGCCCCGCCGTTCCCGGCGAACGCTATACCGGAGCGCGCACCGCCATCCCCCTCAGCGGCGCTCCCGTGCTCCGCAGCCAGGTGGGCGCGCTGCCCGAAGAACAGGATAGCCCCGGACGCTTGCGCAACAAGGCCAGGCAGGCCCGGGACCAAATAGCGCCGGAAGGCGCGGCCCCCTCCTCCGGCGCTCCGGGCCCCTACCGGGAGCCCGGCCCCCGGCCCGGCCCGGAGGCCAGAGGCCCGCGCCCGCCCATGCCCCCCAGGCCCCAAGGCCCTCAGGATGGCCCTGCCAGGCAGAGCATTCCCCGGCCTCAGGGCGCGCTCGGCCAACGTCCTCCTATGGGACCGCCGCCCAATGGCCGTCCCCAAAGACCCCTGGAGGAGGAAGACCGCTCCCGCAGGCCCGCCCGGAGCAACGAGGGCGAGGGCGCGGCATTGGTCCGCCGCCAGGGCGCTGCCCCGGGGGTCCGTCCCCTTCCCCAGTTTGAAGAGGACAGCGACCGCTATGCGCCGCCCCGCCAGAATGAAAACCCCCGGGGCAGGGCTCCCGCCTCGGTCCAGCGTCCCCGGTATGATTTCGAGGACGACGACGAGGATGATATTCCCCAACGCCGCCGCCGGGGCTGCCTGGTTCCCATTGTGGTCCTGCTGCTGGCGCTGGGCATTGCCCTGGCCGGAATCTGGCTGCCCAACTGGGATGCCATCGGCGGCCCTGTGGGGACTGCCTTAGGCGGCGTCAAGTCCACCCTCAAAGGCTTTGCCGAAAATGTCATCTCTCTGGTTTCCCCCCAAGGGCAGCACGTGACAGGCTTCACCGTGTCCCCCACCGAGGGCAGCGCCCCCGTGGCCCTGGTGTTCAGCGTTCAGACCTCCACCAATGTGAAGGATTTGCGCTTTGTGGACGAGCAGGGCGCCGTGCTGCTGCAAAAAACCATGACGGACCAGGACCTGCTGCAGCGCACCGTCATCCAAAACAACAAAAACCTGATCTGGAGCATCCCCTATACCATGGAGGACGCGTACAGCGGCCTGGTCTCAGTGCAGACGCTGCTTTCCAACGGCGAGTGGGACGAGGGGATGGCCCTGGCCTCCCCGCTGCGCATCGCGGGTCCCGTGCAGCCCCTTCCCCTTGTGACCAGCTTCAGCAGCGATACCACCGAGGGACCCGTTCCCGCCACCATCCGCTTCAAAGCCCAGACCGGCCCGGACGTCGTGGCCGTGCGGGTGGTGGACATCTATGGCACCCCCGTGGTCTCCCACAGCCTGGGGGACGGGGTCACCCCAAGCGGCAGCGTGTCCGAGTCCGCCCAAAGCCTCACCTGGGATTTGAGCGTGGATGTGGACATGGCCTATGAAGGCGATTATACCTTGCAATACCAAACCGTCGACGATCTGAATTTCAACGATTCGGACTACTCGGTGTATGTGGAGCTCAGCGAACCCCTCTCTCCGGAGGAAGCCGCGGGCAACAGCCCGGAGGACGGAGGGGACGCCCTTGGAGACGCCGCCGGGGAGGACGCCCTTGCGAATGCCGCCGGGGAGGACGCCCTTGGGGATGCTTCCGGGGAGGACGCGGGCCCTGTGGTAGCGGCCAATGCCCTCCTTGCCGGGGAAGACCTGGGCGCGGATCCCCCGGAGGAATCCGTTCCCCAGGAGCCTGTGGAAACCGCGCCCCCCGCTCCGTCGGCCACCCCCGCTCCCACTCCCCTGCCGGCGCTCACCGCCCAAGCGGACGAAAGCGCCGATCCCTCGGCCATCAGCCTGAAAAAGACTATCTACAACGAGCTGAAAACCACGGATTCCTATAGCCGCGCCAAGGCCCTGAACATCCTGGACCCCTTCAACTATGCGGTGTGGAAGCAAAGCGGCGTGCTCACCTTCCGAAACGGCCCCTTCCGCCAAAACGCCGCCTATGGCACCGTGGACGTATCCCAAAACACTTTGACCGAGCTATGGAAGGTGCCGGTGGGCAGCAAGAAGCTCAATAAGTCCTCCGTTCATGGCATCGCCTGGCCCGGCCAGCCCATCATCGTGAAATGGCCCACGGAGGTTCGCAACCTGATGAACCTCAACGAGGAAAAGAAGGCCACCACGGCGCTGAAAGAGGTCATCCTGGGGGGCCAGGACGGCATCATCTACTTCCTGGACCTCACCGACGGGAAGGAGACCCGCACCCCCATTGACATGGGCGCGCCCATCGGCGGCGGCGCTTCCCTGGCTACCAACGGCACCCCCATTTTGGGCATTGGTCAGAGCCACAGCAATCTGGCGAGTAAGCAGGTGCCCAACGGATACCACCTGTTCAATCTCCTCAGCGGCAAGGAGCTGCTCCTGCTGGACGGCCGGGACAAATCCGCCAATACCAATTACAGCGGCGCCAGCGGCGCGGCCCTGTTTGACAAGCAGACCCAAAGCCTGGTGGTGGGCGGCCAAAACGGTGTGCTCTATAGTGTGGAGCTCAACGAGAACTTTGACCACCTGGCCGGGAGCTTGAAGATCGACCCCGCCATTCAGCGCTATAAGACCCTGGCCGCCAAGCAGGACAAAAAGCGCAGCAACATCGACGGCAGCGTGGCCATGTACGGCGGCTACGTGTTCTACGGAGACGAGAGCGGTGTGCTCCAATGCATGGACATCAACACCCTCTCCTCGGTGTGGGCCGTGAAGACAGGGGACGATATCAACGCCACCCCTGCCCTGGACTTTGAGGAGAGCGCCCAGACCCTGGCCCTGTATACGGGCAACAGCATCGTGTACCAGGGCAAGAGCGGCGTTTGCACCATCCGCCGCTACAACGCCCTGACCGGCGCCGAGGATTGGGCCTATGAGGTGCCGGATGTGGCGTACAGCACGGAATTCAAGATCGGCTGCATGGCCAGCCCCGTGGTGGGCGAAAATGCCATCGGCGACCTGGTGATCTTCACCGTCACCAACGGCAAGGGCGGCAGCCAGGTCATCGCCTTGAAAAAGGCGGACGGCGCCGTGGCCTGGACCCAGAAGCTGGAATCCGAAAGCGAATCCAGCCCCGTGGCAGTCTATTCCGACAGCGGCGAAGCGTGGCTGGTGCAGGCGGAGCGCAACGGCAGCGTGCACCTGATGAACGCCAAAACCGGCGAGATTCTCAACACCCTGAAGCTCTCCGGCGAAA
Source organism: Candidatus Limiplasma sp. (assembly GCA_034927815.1). Lineage (GTDB taxonomy): Bacteria > Bacillota > Clostridia > Christensenellales > Aristaeellaceae > Limiplasma. The sequence continues at coordinate 7,614 of JAYFPK010000001.1, read as the reverse complement.
TCGAGGCCTCCCCCGCCGTGTACCGGGACATCCTGGTCATCGGCACCACCGGCAAGGATACCGGGGCGATCTACGGCATCAGGATTCAATAAGCGCCGGGATCCCCTCCGGCGAATACGAAAGCGGTGATTCCATGAAGGTTTATCTGGACGCCATGGGCGGCGATCATGCGCCGGGAGCCGTGGTGGAAGGCGCGCTGGAAGCGCTGCGGCAAGATTCCTCTTTGGTCTTGGAGCTGGCCGGACCCCTGGCCAGCGTCCAGGCGGAGGTAGACCGGGTGTTCGCCCAGGCCCCGGCGGATGTGCGGGAGCGGGCGGTGCTTACCGATTGCCCGGAGGTGATTGAAAACACCGAGGCCCCTGTGATGGCCGTGCGAAAGAAAAAAGGCAGCGCCATTGTGGACGGCATGCTCAAGCTCAAGGACGGGCAGGTGGACGCCTTTGTGTCCGCGGGCAGCACCGGGGCGGTTTTGGTGGGGGGCATGTTTCGCCTGGGCCGCATCCCCGGCATTGACCGCCCGGCTTTGGCTCCCCTGATGCCCAATGGCAAGGGCTTCTTCCTGCTCATCGACTGCGGGGCCAATGTGGATTGCCGCCCGGAATGGCTGGTGCAGTTCGGCCTCATGGGCACCGCCTATATGCAAGGGGTTCAGGGCATGACCCGCCCCCGGGTGGGGCTGGTGAACAACGGCGCGGAGGCGGAAAAGGGCTGCACCCTCACCAAGGAGGCCTTTGGCCTGCTGGAGAAGGCGGAGTTGAACTTCGTGGGCAACGTGGAAGCCCGGGATATCACCCGGGACGCGGCGGATATTTTGGTCTGCGACGGCTTTGTGGGCAACGTGATCCTGAAATTCATGGAGGGCGTGGCCGGTACGTTGATGGGCATCATCAAGCGGGAAATCATGGCCGATTCCAGGAGCAAGCTGGGGGGGCTGCTGGCCAAGCCCGCCTTTAAGCGGGTAGCCAGGACCATGGACTACCACGAGGTGGGCGGCGCGCCCCTTCTGGGGGTGCGGGGCAACGTGATCAAGGCCCACGGCTCCTCCAACGGACACGCCATTGCCTGCGCCATCGGCCAGGCCGTGCGGATGGCCCAAAACGACGTGGTGGGCAAGATTGAAAAGCTTTTGGTCTGTACGGAAGACGCTTCCGAATAGATAACAGGTGATTCGCAATGATTCATAACAAGGAGGGCATTCCCATGGTATTTGAGAAGGTTCGGGACATGATCGCCGCCCAATTGCAAGTAAACGCCGCTGACATCCGCCCTGAAAGCCGCTTGGTGGAGGACCTAAAAGCGGACAGCGCCAACATCATGGTGATGATTCTGGAGCTGGAAACCGAGTTCGGCCTGGAGGTAGAGGACGAGGTGATCCTGAATTTGAAAACCGTCGGCGATGTGGCCGAGTACATTGAGAAGCACCAGTAACCATCCACCAGCAGCGGCTTTGAACTGCCGGTGAACATGGGCGGGCGGCTTTAAGCCGTCCGCCCAGCGCATCTTCCATGGCCGGAACCTTCAACCACTTCCAAGGGGGAACACCATGCCCAAACGGACAGACACCCTCCAGCAAAGCCTGCACTATTCCTTCCGGGACCCTTCCCTCCTGGCCCAGGCGCTGACCCACCCTTCCGTTGTTCAGGGGGAGGACAACCAGCGGCTGGAGTTCCTGGGGGACGCGGTGCTGGAGTTTTGCGTCAGCGACCTGCTCTACCATAAATACCCCCATTGCCAGGAGGGCGAGCTTACCGAGCGCCGGGCGGCCCTGGTGTGCGAGGAAACCCTCAGCCACCTGGCCCAGGAGCTTGGCCTGGGGGACGCGCTGCGCATGGGCCATGGGGAGGAACAGACCAAAGGCCGCCGCAAGCCCTCCATTTTGGCGGACGCCCTGGAAGCGGTGCTGGCGGCGGTGTACCTGGACGGCGGCGTCGAGGCGATCCGGACCTTGATTCTGCGCCTGTATCAGGAGGAGGAGGCGCTTTACGCCCTCCGGGGCCAGGACGAGAAGGGCCTTTTGCAGGAATACACCCAGGCCCATGACCTGGACTTGCCGGAATATACCATTCTCCAGGAAACAGGCCCGGCCCACGACCGGCATTTTGTGGCCCAGGTGAGCGTTCTGGGCAAGCCCGTCGCCACAGGCGAGGGCGGGAGCAAGAAGGCGGCGGAGCAAGCCGCCGCCAAGGCCGCGCTGGCGGCCTACCGCCAGGAATAGGAGGCAGAGGATGAGGCTGACCAAACTGGAAATCTTCGGCTTTAAGTCCTTTGCCAAGCGCACGGAGATCGTCTTTCCCCAAAACGTCACGGGCATCGTGGGGCCCAACGGCAGCGGCAAGAGCAACATCAGCGACGCGGTGCGCTGGGTGCTGGGGGAACAGAGCGCCAGGGTCCTAAGGGGCAACAACATGGCCGACGTGATCTTCAACGGCACCCAGACCAAGAAGCCCATGAATTACTGCGAGGTCACCCTGGTATTTGACAATGGGGACCGCCAGCTCCCCATCGACTTTGCGGAGGTGTCCATCACCCGGCGGGTGTACCGCAGCGGCGAGAGCGAGTACCAGATGAACGGGGCCTCCTGCCGTTTGAAGGACATCGTGGAGCTATTCCGGGATACGGGCGTTGGCAAGGAAGGCTACTCCATCATCGGCCAGGGCCGCATCGACGAGATCCTCAGCCAGCGCAGCGAGGACCGCCGGGCCGTGTTTGAGGAGGCGGCGGGCATCAGCCGCTTCCGCACCCGCAAGGAGGAGGCGGAAACCCGGCTTCTGCGGGCGGACGAAAACCTGGTGCGGGTGCTGGACGTGCTGGAGGAGCTGAAAAACCACCTGGCTCCTTTGGAAAAGCAGGCGGAGGTCGCCAAGGAATTCCTGGCCCTGTCCGAGGAGCTCAAGGAGCTGGACGTGGAGCTTTTCCTGGTGAGGCACCAGCGGCTGCACAGCCGGGAAGTGGCTATGGAGCAGGCCTTGCTCAGCGTCAAGGACGCCTTGATGGAGGCCGGGGCGCGGCTGACCCAGGTCACCGCGGACCGGGACCAGGCGGAGGAAACCGTGGAGGCCTTGCAAAAGGCCCTCAGCGAAGCCCACGCCGCCTTGCTGGAAAAGAACGAGCTGCTTCATCGCACCCGGGAGGACGCGGCCAACATCCAAAACCGCCTCCGCCGGGGCGCGGAAACCGCCCAGCGCCTGGAGGGGGAAATGGAGGCCGTCCGGGCCCGGATGACCTTGATCCAAGCCAGCATGACCCAGTCCGACGGGGGCCTTGCCCAGGCCAACCTTCAGCGGGAGGAGGCCCAGCGCCTCCTGGAGAAAAGGCAGCAGGCCCACCAGGCCGCCACCGCCGCCGCCCAGGAGTGGGAGGATCAGCTCACCGCTCACAAAGCAGCCATCATCGAGAGCATGAACCGCATGCAAAGCGTGCGCACCACCCAGGCCCGGCAGACCGCCATGCAAAGCCAGATGACGGCCCGCAAGGAGGAACTGGCCCAGGAGCTGGCCGCCGGGGAGGAAAAGGAACGGCTGCTGGAAAGCGCCCTGGCCGCAGCCCAGGAAAACCTCAAGGGAGAGGAAGCGCGCTACGGGGAGCTGAAAGCCGAGGCGGACGCCTTGGAGGCCTCCACCAAGGCTATGCTGGCGGACATCCTGGCAAAGCAAAAGGCCCTGCAGGAAGGGGCCCAAAGCGCCCGGGCCCTGGAGACCCGCCTGCGCACCTTCAAGGAGCTCCAGGAGGGCCTGGAGGGCTACCAGCATTCGGTGCGCAACGCCTTGCAGTTCGCCAAGCGCCAGAGCATGGCCGGGGTGCGGGGCGTGGTGGGCATGCTGCTCACCGTGCCCAAGGAATTGGAAACCGCCATGGACATGGCCCTTGGCGCGGCCATGCAGAACATCGTCACCGACGACGAGCACAGCGCCAAGCGCCTGATCGAATACCTCCGCCAAAACCATTTGGGGCGGGCCACCTTTTTGCCCCTGTCCACGGTGCGGGGCCGCACCCTCTCCCACCGGGAGCGGGAGGCGCTGTCCATGGAGGGCTGCCTGGGGGTGGCCAGCGAGCTTTGCTCCTTTGAGGAAGCCTACCGCCCTGTGTTTGAAAACCTTCTGGGCCGCACGGTGGTGGCCCGGGACCTGGACAGCGGCATCGCCATCATGCGGGCCGGGGGGCACGCCTTCCGGCTGGTGACCCTGGCGGGGGACGTAATGCACTCCGGCGGCAGCATGACCGGGGGCAGCATCCAGCAAAAGGCCCAAAACCTGCTGGGCCGGGAGCGGGAGATCAAGGAGCTGGCCCAGGCCCTGGCGGAAAAAACCGAATATCTCCAAAAAGAACAGGCCGCCCTGACGGCCTTGGAGGAGGAGCGGACCGCCAGCAAGGAAAACCGGGAGCGGGCCCAGTACGCCCTGCACCAGCAGGAAATTGCCGTGGTGCGGGATACGGAGCGGCAGCAGGCCGCCCAGCAGGAGCTCCAGCAGCACCGCGCCGCCGCCCAGGGCCTGCGCTCCGCCATCGAGCAGCTGGAGGAGTCCCTGGCGGGCATCGCCGCGGAGCTGGAGCGCATCGCCAGCCAAACCGACGCGGAGCAGATGGGCACCGAGGAAATGAACGCCCGCACCCAGGAGCTGTCCGACGCCCTGGGAGTGGCCCGCCGGGAGCGGGAAAATACCCAGGAGGCCCTCACCGCCGCCATGCTCCGCTTACAGGAGGCCGAGCATCACTGCGAGCGCATCCAGCGGGACCAAAAGCGCCTCATGGGCGACAGCGACGGCTGCCTCCGGGAGATCGAGGTCCTGGCGAAAAAGCGGGAGGAGGCCCTGGCAGACGTGGCCGCCGCCACCCGGGAGCAGGAGCGCTGCGCGGTGCTCCTGCAGCAGGGGGAGCAGGTGGTAGCCAACGCCCGGACCCATGTGGAGGAAACCGAGGCCAAGCGGGACGCGGCCCAGCGGGCCTTCAAGGACTTGCAAAGCGAAATTGAGGCCGAGCAGCTCATGGTGAACCGGGAAACGGACCGGCTGCACCGGCAGGAGATGGCCCTGGCCAAGGTCAAGGCGGAGCTGGCCCAGCTCACGGACCGCCTGTGGGACACCTACGAGCTTACCTATGCCGGGGCCCAGGAAGCCCAGGCGGAATACGCGCTGCTCAGGAAAAACGCCCGGCGGGAGGCCCAAGGGGAATCCCCCTGCGGCGCAGAAGCGGCCCCCACCCCCTTCAACGAGGCTGCCGCGGATGAAAAGGCCCAGGAGATCCGGGAGCGCATCCGCCGCATGGGCACCGTGAACGTGGGAGCCATTGAGGAATACGCCCAGATGCATGAGCGCTATACCCAGCTTACCACCCAGAAGGAGGACCTGGAGCAGGCCAAGGTGGACCTCCAGGACCTGATCCAGCGGCTGCTGGAGCGGATGGAAGCGGTGTTCGTTTCCCAGTTTACCCTGTTGCAGGAATATTTCGCCCAAACCTTTACCCGGCTCTTTGGCGGCGGTACCGGGGAAATCCGCCTCAGCGACCCTTCCGACCCGCTGAACTGCGGCATCGAGATCATCGTGCAGCCCCCGGGCAAGAAGCGCCAGATCCTCAGCCTTTTCAGCGGCGGGGAGCGGGCCCTGACCGCCATTGCCATTCTCTTTGCCATGCTGATGCTCAAGCCCACGCCCTTTTGCATCCTGGACGAGATCGAGGCCGCCCTGGATGAGGCCAACATCGGCTACTTCGCCGATTATCTCAAGGAGTTCAGCCAGGACACCCAGTTCATCGTGGTCACCCACCGCAAGGGCACCATGGAGCGTTGCGACACCCTCTTTGGGGTGGCCATGGAGGAGCGGGGCGTCAGCAGCATGGTCAGCGTCAACCTGACGGATTACGACTAAGGCGGACAGGCCTCCGGCCCCGCCCCCAAGGAGGAACGCCCATGAACAACCAGCCAAGCCTTTTCAGCCGCCTTCGGGAGGGGCTGTTCAAAAGCCGCCAGAACCTCAATGAAAAGATGGACGACCTGGTGGCGGAGCATCAGGTCGTCAGCGAGGATTTCTTTGACGAGCTGATGGATATCCTCATCCTCTCGGATATGGGGGCCGCGTGCGCCGCCCAGGCCATCGACGCCCTCAGGGACCAGGTGAAGGCCCGGCGGGTGAAGGAGGCCGCTGCCGCCAAGGAGATGCTCAAGGAGATCCTCATCGGCATGCTGGAGGTGGAAAAGCCCGTCCTTCAATGGCCCATGGTGATCCTCATGGTAGGGGTGAACGGCGTGGGCAAGACCACCACCATCGGCAAGCTGGCGCTTCGCTTTCAAAGCCTGGGCCGCACCATTTTGCTCTGCGCCGCGGATACCTTCCGGGCCGCCGCCGCCGAGCAGCTCACCGTCTGGGCCCAGCGGGCCAACTGCCCCATCGTCAAGCACCAGGAGGGGGCCGATCCCGCCGGGGTGGTGTTTGACGCGGTGCAGGCCGCCAAGGCCCGCCGGGCGGATCTGCTCATCGTGGACACAGCCGGACGCCTCCACAACAAAAAGAACCTGATGGACGAGATGGAGAAGATGCGCCGGGTTATCGACCGGGAATACCCCCAGGCCACGGTGCGCTGCCTGCTGGTGGTGGACGCCACCACCGGGCAAAACGGCCTCGCCCAGGCCCGGGCCTTCCGGGAGGCGGCGGGCATCAACGGCATTGTGCTCACCAAGCTGGACGGCACCGCCAAGGGCGGCATCGCCTTTTCCATCGTGCGGGAGCTTCAGGTGCCGGTGATGTATGTGGGCGTTGGGGAGGGCATAGAGGATTTACAGGCCTTTGACGCGAAAGAGTTTGTAAGCGCGCTGCTGGACTAGCGCCACCTGGATGGGAGGGATATTGTGCTACTCGCGCCGTTTCTGTTCAAAGCCAAGGCGGTTCAGTCCCTGAAGGGCAACTGGCAGACCGCTCTGCTGGTTACCTTTTTCTCCGGCATTTTCACCACTGGGGTCAGCCTCGCCTATACCTTGCTGATTCCTGATTTGTCCTCCTACACCTCTCCCCAGAGGATGCTGGCCGCCATTGAGGCCGTGCCTGAGGGCACCTGGACCCTTCTAAGCGTTCTGAGCCTAATCGCCTTTTTGATCACCCCCATCCTTCAAATAGGGGCCAACCACTATTTCATCTCCCGCCTCAAGGGCATGGAGCTGGGTTTTGGCGGCCTCCTCTCCCGGGTGGGGCTCTGGGGCAAGGCCCTGTGGCTCACCATCCTCATCGGGGTCAAGGTCTTTCTCTGGTCATTGCTTCTGGTGGTTCCAGGCATCATCGCGGGCATCCGGTACAGCATGGCCTACTACTACCTGGCCGAGGACCCCTCCCTCACCGCCTGGGGGGCCCTGGAGAAAAGCAAGAACGCCATGCAAAGCACCAAGATGAGCTACTTTGCCCTGTCCATCAGCTTTCTGGGCTGGATGTTCCTGTCCATCTTCGTGCCCTCTTTGCTGGTTTCCATGGGCTTCATCCTGGCCCAGGTGGTTTCCCTGGGCATGAATCTGTTTGTCAACACCTATATGAACGGGGCCTACGCGGCCTTTTTCCTGGTGGTCAGCGATCCCCAGGGGCTGGAGAAGCTCCACAGGGCCGCCTCCATGATGGGCCGCGGGCCAGGCTCTCATTT
>JAYFPK010000059.1:0-26487 GCA_034927815.1 Candidatus Limiplasma sp. | reverse complement strand
TTTTTTGAAAAAATATTCAACTTTTTCTGGAAATGATGTTGTACATGGGGAAAAAACCTGTTGACATTGAGATATTTTTGTGCAATAATGCGAATGAAACAAGTTACTTGGCCGTTCGAAATACAATAGCAACTACGGTGCGCCCCTGGGCGAACGCGTGGTCTTAAAATGAAAGGAGTCTATCTTTATGGAACTTAGGATCGCGCGCCTGCGCAAGGCTCTCTTTGAGCAGCAACCCAAGGTATGCTCGGAGCGTTGTAACATTTTCACGGAATCCATGAAACGAAACTATGCCAAGCCCATTCCCATCCGCCGGGCTGAGGCGTATTATGACGTACTCACCCAGATGACCGTCTGGGTTAAGGACGACGAGCTGATCGTGGGAAACCAGGCCAAATGGCCCAAGGCAGCCCCCATCTATCCCGAATACTCCTACCAGTGGCTGGTGGAGGAGATCGGCGGAAAGCCCTATTTTTGGGACCAGCGCCCAGGGGACCGCTTCTATGCCGACGAGGACGTGAAACAGGATATTTTGCGCTGCGTGGAATACTGGAAGGACAAAGCCCTGGTGGATTACCTGCGGGCGTCCCTGTCCGAGGAAATTTTGACGGCCTGGGACTCCGGCATCATCGACGAGACCTGGGTGGTGGCCGCCGGGTTGGGGAACGAGATCCCCGATTACCGTATGGTGCTGGAAAAAGGCCTGAAGGATGTGATCGCCCGGGCCCAAGCCGCCAAGGACGCCCTGGATTTGAAGGAGCCCGGCAATGTGAAGAAGGCCTTCTTCCTGGAAGGCGTCATCCGCGGGAACCAGGCGGTGGTGGCCTATGCCGGGCGGGTGGCGGACAAGTGCGCCCAGGAAGCCGAGGCCTGCGCCATGCCCCAGCGCAAGAAGGAGCTGGAACAGCTGGCGGAGATTTGCCGCCGGGTGCCCTATGAACCCGCCCGTACCTTCCACGAGGCGGTGCAGAGCATCTTCTTCATCCTGCTGGCGGTACACCTGGAGTCCAATGGACACGCCATCTCCCTTGGCCGCTTTGACCAGTACGTATATCCTTATTACCAAAAGGATGTGGAGGAAGGCCGAATCACCCGGGAGGAGGCCCTGGAGATCATCCAGTGCTTCTTCATCAAGTGCAACGAGCTCAATAAGCTGCGCTCCTGGGGGGACAGCGAGTTCTTCCTTGGCTACCAGATGTTCATCAACCTCGCCATCTGCGGCCAGGATAAGCACGGCAACGACATGACCAACGAGATCTCGCACCTGTGCATTCAGGCCTGCGCGGAGTTGAAGCTGGTGACCCCCTCCGTGTCCGTGAAATGCTTTGAAAAAACGGACAAGGCGCTGATGATGGAAGCCCTGGAGGCGGCTATCAACCACCAGGGCGGCATGCCGGCCTTCTACAACGACGCCTCCTTTATGGAGACGCTGCGCAACATGGGGGTAGCCGAGGACGACCTGTGCGAATGGGCTCCGGACGGCTGCATCGAGGCCTCCATCCCCGGCAAATGGGATTTCGCTGCCAAGGGCGCGTGGCTGAACGTGGAAAAGGTGCTGGACATCACCTTGCATAACGGCGTGGACACCAAGACGGGGCATCTGTACCGGCCTACCTCCAAGCCAATCCAGGAGTGCTCCTCCATGGAGGAGATTTTCAAGGAATACACGGATATGCTGGCCTTCTTCATGGACATGCAGGTTGTGACCGAGCATACCAACGACTATGTCCATTGCCTGTATGACATCAATCCCTTCCGGTCCTCCTTGGTGGAGGATTGCATTGGCCGGGGGCTGGACCTGGTGGAGGGCGGCTCCCTGTACTCCGCGGACGGCGGCCCCACGGCGGGCTCCATCAGCGCCGGAGACGCGCTGGCGGACCTGGAATACGCGGTTTTCCAGAAGAAGCTGGTAACGATGCCCCAGCTGCTCTATGCGCTGGATACGAATTTTGAGGATGAAACCACCAGCCCCACCGGGCCGGAGCTTCGGGCCGTGCTGCTGAACAAGGCCCCCAAATTCGGCAACGATGACGACGCGGCGGACCGCTGGGTGGTGGCCGTGGAGGAGTTCATCGGCAGCCGCTACCATAACGCATACCGCAGCAGCAAGTACGGCAAGGGCCCGGTGCCCTGCTGCTTCTCCTACAGCCAGAGCCCGGTGACGGGCAACATCGCCTTTGGCCGCAGCGTAGGGGCCACCCCCGACGGCCGCAAGGACGGCATGCCTGTGAACAACGGCGTATCCCCGGCCAACGGCTCGGAGCGCAAGGGCGCCACCGCCGCCTGCAACAGCGTGGCCAAGCTGCCCACTATCTGGATTCAGAAGGGCGCCATTTTCAACATGCGCCTTTCCAAAAACGCCATCGCCAGCCGGGAGAAGCGGGAGCGGATCGTGGGCATGGTTCAGGCGCTCTTTGACAAGAAGGCGCAGCAGATTCAGTTTAACGTGGTGGATTCCGACGTGCTCAGGGACGCTATGAAAAGCCCTGAAAATTACCAGGATCTCATGGTCCGGGTGTCCGGATACAGCGCCTTGTTCACCGCGCTGGCCCCGGAATGCCAGGTGGATGTGATCAACCGCAATGAGCTTGAAATCTGACGGCCAGCTGGGCATGGTTTTCAACGTGGAGCGGTGCGCCATCGAGGATGGCAGCGGCATCCGGACCGTGGTGTTTTTGAAGGGCTGCGGCCTGCGCTGCGCCTGGTGCGCCAATCCGGAATCCCAGGCCCCGCACCGGGAGATTTTGCTCAAGCCCACCCTGTGCGTGCAATGCGGCCGCTGTGCGGCCGCATGCCCCCGGGGGCATATCCGGAGAGAAGAGGGCTTTGGCTACGTCACCGTGAACCAGAACTGCGGTGATTGCGAAGCCTGCGTGGACGCGTGCTACTGCGGAGCCCGGGAGATCATGGGAACCCGGTACACCCCCCAGGCTTTGGTGGAGGAATTGCTCCGGGACAGGGCGTATTTTGAACGCTCGGGCGGAGGGGTCACCTTCAGCGGAGGGGAGCCCCTCCTGCAGATCGGGTTTATCCAGGCTTGCGCCCGGCTGCTGGAAAGGGAAGGAATCCCCATTCTGGTGGAGACCTGCGGCTTCGCGCCCCAAAGCGCCGTCCAGCGCTGCGCGGCCCTGGCCCAGGATATCTATTATGACGTGAAGCATATGGACAGCACCCGGCATCGGGAGATCACAGGGCAGGGGAACGAGCTGATCCTGGGCAATTTACGCTGGCTTTCGCAAAACTACGAAGGGGTATTGTCTGTCCGCTACCCTTATATACCGGGAATGAATACAGATGAAACCGCGATTCGAAAATTTCTCGAATTTTGCGCGGATTTGCCCCGTTTGCACGAGGTTTGGTTTTTGCCCTACCACAGGCTGGGCATCCTCAAATACGCCGGGCTTGGCCGGCACTATGCCATGGGGAACCAGGAATCGCTGCGCAGCCGGGATTTGGAGCACCTGAAAGGCTACTCGGCGGAATACGGCCTTGCCATCCGCATCGGATAAATCTTCTCTGGAGGCGATAGAACCATGAAGCATATGCTGGGCCTGGATTGCGGCAATTCCTCCTTCCGGATCTTTTTAGGCCGCTTTGACGGAGAGCGGATCACCATGGAGATGATCCAGCAAACCCCCAACGCCATGGTGCAGGTGGGCGGCCTGTTTTACTGGGACCTGCTGAACATTTTCGAGGGCTTTAAGGGCGCGCTGCGCAAGGCCGCCGCCCAGGTCCACGTGGACTCCATCGGCGTGTGCACCTGGGGGATAGACTTTGCGCTCTACACCCGGGAAGGCCATATGCTGGGCAATCCTCTGGCCTACCGCAACGCCATAGGGGCGGAGTTTCTGGACCGGCTGGGGGAAGAGGAGAGGGCCCGGCTCTTTGACATGACCGGCATCCTCTGCGACAGGATCAATTCGGTCTACCTGCTTCAGGGCATGCGGGAGAAGATGCCCTCCCTGTACCTGGCGGCGGATAAGCTGCTGATGATCCCGGATATCCTCAACTACATGCTCACCGGCGTGATGCAAAACGAGCCCAGCGAGTTGAGCACTACCCAGCTCATGGACGCCCGGTCCAGGCAGGTCAGCCAGGAGGCGTGCCGGGCCTTTGACATCAGCCCCTCTTTGTTCAGCCCCGTCGGCGTTCATGGCCGCCTGGTGGGCAAGCTCACCCAAAGCCTGCTTGCGGAGTTGGAGATCGGCTATGACATCCCCGTGGTGTGCGTGCCTTCCCATGACACGGCTTGCGCGTCCTTGGCCGTGCCCGCCGCCCGGGAGGACTTCGCCTTTATCAGCTCCGGCACCTGGTCCCTGATCGGCACGGAGTTGGCCGAGCCCTTGATCACTCCCCAGGCCCTGGCCAGCTCGCTCACCAACGAGGTGGGGGCCTTTGGCCGGATCACGCTGCTGAAGAACAACGCGGGTTTGTTTTTGATGCAGCGGCTGCGCCAGGAGTACCAGCGCGCCTTGGGCCGGGAGGCCGAGTGGGACGAGCTGGTGGGGCTGGCCCAAGCCTCGTCCCAGGCCCCGGTGTTTGACGTGAATGAAGGCCGCTTCTTCAACCCCGCCTCTATGAGCCGCGCTATTTGGGACGCGCTTTTGGAAAGCGGACAGGCGTCCGGGGATCTGGACTGGCCCGTGGCGCTGCGCTCGGTCTACGAATCCCTGGCCGATAGCTATGCCCTTTGCGTGGAGCGCCTTGAGGAGGTCACAGGCAAGCGCTTTGACAAAATCTACATCCTGGGCGGGGGCGCGCGCAACGCCTTTTTGAACGGCCTCACGGCCCGGCGCACAGGGCGCAAGGTGGTGGCCTGCGACGGGGAAAGCACGGTGCTGGGCAATATCGCCGCCCAAATCGCCTACTTCCAGCCCGAGGCCACCCCGGAGCGCCTGCGGGAGATCATCGGCCGTTCCATTCACACCCAGGTCTTTGAATGAAGCTCGCGGCGAGGTTTCGCCGTATGTTGCGAGGAGGTCAGTATGGAATACATACTGGAAATGAAGGGGATCTGCAAATGCTTCTTCGGGGTTCAGGTGCTCCGGGAAGCCAAGCTACAGGTGCGTCCGGGAGAGGTACATGTGCTGCTGGGAGAAAACGGCGCGGGCAAGTCCACGCTGATCAAAATTCTCTCCGGCGCGTACAAGCGCGAGGTGGGGGATATCCTGCTGGAGGGCAAGCCGCTGGTGATCAACTCTCCCAAGGAGGCGCTGGACGCGGGGATCAGCGTCATTTACCAGGAGTTTAACCTGGTGCCCCATCTGCCGATTTATGAGAATATTTTCATCGGCAAGGAGCCAACCAGGCACGGCTTTTTAGACCGGGGGGCGGCCATCGCCCAAACCCGGAAATACCTGGACCGTATTGGCCTGAAGGTGGACCCCCGCACCCGGGTGTGTGAGCTCAGCGTGGCCCAGAAGCAAATGGTGGAGATCTGCAAAGCGCTCTCCAATGAAAGCAAGGTGCTGGTGCTGGACGAGCCCACCAGCGCCATCACCGCCACGGAAACCAAGACTCTGTTTGAAATCGTACGCAAGCTCAAAGCCGAGGGGCTGGGCATCATCTACATCAGCCACCGCATGAGCGAACTGTTTGAAATCGGCGACCGGGTCACCATCATGCGGGACGGGTGCTATGTATCCACCTGCGAGCTCAAGGACACCAACGAGCGGGAGCTGCCCAAGATGATGGTGGGGCGGGAAGTAAATTTTGACAAGATCGTCAACGAGGGACTGCGCCCGGATGAAACCACCATGGAGGTACGTCATATCCGCTACCGGGACAGGGTCAAGGACGTATCCTTCGCCCTGCGAAAAGGGGAGATTCTGGGAGTCAGCGGCCTGGTGGGCGCGGGCCGCACGGAGCTGGCCAAGTGCATCATTGGGGCGTACCGCCACGAAGGCGAGGTGCTGGTGGAGGGCAAGCCCCTGAGGGGCGGCGTTTCCAAGGCCATCCAAAGCGGCGTGGTGTACCTCAGCGAGGACCGCAAGGACGAGGGCCTGGTGCTGATGCACTCCATCCGGGACAACATCGTCTTGCCCAATCTGCGCCAGTTTGGCAAGACGTTGCTGAACAGGCGGGCCATTGCGGGCAAGAGCAAGGAGTATATGCAAAGGCTGCGGGTGAAGGCTCCCAACGATTTGCTGGAAGCCAAGAACCTCTCCGGGGGCAACCAGCAAAAGGTGGTTATTGCCAAGTGGCTGCTGAACCAGCCCAAGGTATACATCTTCGACGAGCCCACCCGGGGTATCGACGTAGGGGCCAGGGATGAGATTTACCGGATCATGGAGGAGCTCACCCGTTCGGGCGCTTCCATCCTGATGATTTCCTCCGACATGGTGGAAGTGATGAAAATGTGCGACCGTATCGCGGTGATGTGCGACGGGGAGCTGGCCGTAATCCTGGATAACGACGGCACCGTCACCGAGGAAAAGATTCTATCCTACACGCTGAACGGAGGAAAACAACATGAAGCAGCCTGCTGAAAAACGTCGCCTCAGCATTTCGGACCTGACCCTGTACATTGGCGCGGTGGCCATCATCCTGATATTCACTGTGGCCTGCCGCCTGGCCGGCAAGGATTTCCTCACCGTGGTGAATATCCAGAACATCATCAAGCAGTCCAGCGTCATCGCGGTGACCGCCATCGGCGCGTCCTTGGTGATCCTCACCGGGGGCATTGATCTGAGCGTGGGTTCTGTGGTGGCCTTTGTAGGCATCGCCTGCGGCATGATGCTTAAATCCGGGGCGGCCATCCCGGTGGTGGTATGCGTGGCGCTGCTCATTGGCGCGGGCTTCGGCCTGGTCAGCGGCTCGCTGATCAGCTATGGCAAGGTGCCCGCCTTCATCGCCACCTTAGGGATGATGAACGTGGGCCGGGGCCTGGCGCTGTTGATTAACGAGGGGAAGCCCATCTCCGGCCTTTCCTCGGATCTGAAGATGCTGATGAACTACAAGCTTGCGGGCATTCCCATCTCCATCGTGTATGTATTCGTCCTTTATATCCTGATCATCGTGCTGATGAGCTACACCCGCTTTGGCCGCCATGTGTACGCCCTGGGCGGCAACCCCAGCGCCGCGAAGCTGGCGGGGATCAGCATCCGCCGGGTGGAGATGACCTGCTACATCCTGGCGGGCGTCCTCTCCGCGGTGGGGGGCATAATGCTGCTCAGCCGCCTGTCCTACGCGGACCCCAACGCGGGCACAGGCTATGAGATGAACGCCATCGCCAGCGCGGTCATCGGCGGCATCTCGCTCTCCGGCGGCCGGGGCAAGCTGGCCAACACCCTGGTGGGCGCGCTGATTTTGGGCGCTTTGACCAGCGGTCTGCAAATCCTGAACATTTCCACCTATTGGCAGACCATCATCACCGGTGTGGTGATTATCGCCGCCGTCTACGCGGACAAGTCCAAGGAGCGCAGGGCGGAATAAGGCTTGGAAATTATACCGTCAAGGTATAATATATGCAAGGAGGTTTCTCTCATGAAAAAGTGGCTGTCCCTGATCGTTGCCCTGGTACTGGCCTGCTCCCTGGCCGTCGGCGCTTTGGCCGAGGCCGCTCCCCAGGATCATTCCGACCTGTACATCGGCTTTGTGGGCATGACGCTGAACAACGAGTTCCACATCGTGCTGGCGAACGCCGCCAAGCAGGAGGCCGAGAAGTATGGCATTCAGCTTGAGGTACAGGCCGGGGCGACCCACGCCAGCTCGGACACCCAGCTGGGCATCGTGGAAAACTACATCTCCCAGGGCGTAGACGGCATCCTGCTGGTGCCCAGCTCCTCCGAGGGCCTGGTCGCCGCGATTCAAGCCTGCGCCGAGGCCAACATCCCCATCATCAACCTGGACACCAAGCTCACCGATGAAGTGCTGGCGGAAGCCGGAATGGACATCCCCTTCTTTGGCACCAACAACTATAACGGCGCCAAGCTGGCCGGCGAATGGGTGGTAGCCAACATGCCCAAGGGCGTGGTCACCGCGATCCTCACCGGCATCGACGGCCACACCAACGCCGCGGACCGCTACAATGGCTTTGTGGATGCCGCCGGGGACCACATCAAGCTGGTGGCGACCCAAACCGCCAACTGGGAAGTAGACCAGGGCTACACCGCCGCCCAGAATATCATCCAGGGGAATCCTGACCTGCAGCTGATCGTCTGCGGCAATGACAACATGGGCATCGGCGCTCTGAGCGCTGTGCAGGAAGCCGGTCTGGAAGAGCAGATTTCCATCATCGGCTTTGACGCGGTCAGCGAGGCCCTGAACCTGGTGAAGTCCGGCGAATTCACGGCTACCGTGGCCCAGTATCCCGCCCAGATGGGCATCCAGGGTGTGGACGCCATGGTGAAGATCCTGACCGGCCAGAAGGATGAAGTGCCCATGAACACCGACACCGGCTGCGAGCTGGTTACCGCCGAGAACGTGGATTCCTTCATCGAGTACGTGAGCCAGTTCGCTCAATAAATCCGCTTTCCGGGGAAACAAGGGAACCCCGCCCGTCGCGCCCCCAGGGGCGCGGCGGGCGTCCATCATGAGAAGGGAGACTTGCAAGCATGAACTACAAGCAGTTGATCGTAGAATCCGGGGTCAAGATGCTCCAAGGGGGCTATACCGTGGAAACCTGGGGAAATATCAGCTACCGGGACCCGGAGACCCAGCGGGTGTACATCACCCCCAGCGGCATGGACTACGCCACGCTGGCGGAGGAGGATGTGGTGGTGGTGGACCTTCAGGGCAACATCCTGGAGGGAGGCCGCCGCCCCAGCATTGAAACCGGCCTGCATTGCGCCATTTACCGGGCCCGCGGCGAAATCAACGCTGTCATCCATACCCATCCCATTTACTCCATGGTGTTTTCCTGCACAGGGGAGGATATCCCCCTGCTGATGGACGAGGCCGCCCAGTGCATGGGGGACACCTGCTATACCGCCGAATACGCCTTGCCCGGCTCCCCTGAGCTGGCGCAGAACTGCGTGAAAGCCCTGGGAGAGAAGGCCAACGCCTGCCTGCTGAAAAGCCACGGGGCCGTGTGCCTTGGCGGGGATATGAAATCCGCCTTCCGGGTGGTGAAGGTGCTGGAGGTCACCGCCCAGATTTATCAGATGATCCGCTCCATGGGGGGATGCTACTGCCCCATTTCCCAGGAGAACATTGAAAAGATGCAGTATTTTGTCTGTAATCTCTACGGCCAGGTGTAAGGGGCTTTTTGGACCACCCCTGCGCCGCGCCCGTTATTGCGCTTTTTCCGGCCCTTCTCCCTGGCGGGGGAGGGGCCTTCTTTTTTCGGCCCCTTCTTCCTGGCCCGTTTTTCCGGCCATGAGGCCGGAAGGGGAATCCTGGCCGGCGTCAGACGGAATCACTCATACGCAAAGAGCCCTCCCGGCATCCGGGAGGGCTCTTCTCTTGGAAGCGGCAAAATCACAGCGACTGGGCGATAGCTTCGAAAATCAGCTTGCCCACCACGGAGCCGCCGTCCAGCAGGCCGATGCTCTTGTCGCCATAGTAGGCGGCCCGGCCATGGACGGAGCGCATCCGCCGGGTGCTTTCCGAGCCCTGGGCCGCGGCCTGGGCGGCTTTGTCAAAGCGGGCCTTGACCTCCTCTCCGGCGGAGGCTTTCAGCGCCTCCAAAGCGGGGCACAGCGCGTCCAAAATGGTTTTTTCCCCGGGCTTGGACCCGGCCTTTTCCATGACCAGACGGACCCCCGCGTCCATGGCATCCACCAATTCGTCCACCTGGGCGCTTCCCTTGCCCTTCAGGGACTTGGCAATGCCCATCAGGGCAAAGGAGAGGATCGTTCCCAGGGAGGAGGGGGAGGCCTCGTTGAAGACCTTGGAGGCCTTGAGAAACAGCCGCCCCAAATCCGCCTCCTCGGCATTTTGCAGATAGGCGGCCACGGCCTTGAAGCCCGTGTCCATGGAAATGCCCAGATCGCCGTCGCCGTTTTGGGCGTCCAGCTCGATCAGGTAGCTCCGGTTCTCCGTCATCCGGCGGCTGATGGCGGAAAAGGCGGCTTGGATGGTTTGGATGTCAATCACGGCGGCGTCTCCTTACTTGTTGGCGTTGGTGTAGAAGGGAGTGGACGCGGGAGCGGCCAGGTATTCCTTCAGGGTGGGGTTTAGCTTCAGCAAGGTGACGGACAGCCCCGCCATTTCCATGGAGGTGGCGAATTCGCCGATGTGGGGCATATACACGGAAACGCCCTTTTCGGAAAGGAGCTTGTGAAGGCGGCGGTAGACGATGTACTGCTCCTCCAGAGGGGTAGCTCCCAGGCCGTTGACCATGACGCTCGCCTCATCCCCGGCATGGAGGGGCATATCGGCCAGGAGCTTTTCCAGCACCAGCTCCGCGATCTGGTCCGCGGTCATCATCTTGCGCACCTCAATGCCCGGCTCCCCATGGATGCCCATGCCGATTTCGATCTCGTCCTCCCCAATGGCGAAGGTGGCCTTGCCCGCTTCCGGCACGATGCAGGCGGACAACGCCACGCCCATGGTGCGGGTGTTGTCCAGGGCCATTTGGGCGGCCTCCGCCACGCCGTCCAGATCCAGGCCCGCCAGGGCTGCGGCCCCCGCCGCCTTGAAGGCGTATACCATCCCCGCCACACCCCGGCGCTTGTCCGCCTTCTCCGGCGGGCTGGAGGCCACGTCGTCCATCACCAACACCGTGCGGGTGCGGATATCGTCAAACTCCACTTCCTCGCAGGCCATGTTGAAGTTCAGCTTATCCCCGTTATAATTGCCGTATAGGCACAATACCCCCGCGCCTTGGTCGCAGGCGCGGATCATGGCGGCCATGGCGCTGGCGGAGGGGGAGGCGAACACATTGCCCACGGCGCAGCCGTCCAGCATGCCGTCCCCCACATAGCCCAAAAATACGGGCAGATGGCCGCTGCCTCCCGCCGTCACAATGCCCACCTTCCCCGCCTTGGGGGGATGGGCGTTCAAAATGACGCGGCTGCTCTCCGGCGAGAGCTTCACCCGGTCCGGGTGGGCCGCCAGGATTCCCTCCAACATTTCATCCACAAAGCGCTCCGCCGCGTTCATGATCTTCTTCATGGCAATTCCACTCCTTTTTTATCATTCCGCGCAGCCGGGCAGGGGGGCGCTTTTCCCCGCCCGGGAAAGAGGCGCGGTATTACAGCTTGGAGAGCAGCATCTTCGTCCGCAGGTAGTTTTCCAGCCGCTCCTGGGCCAGCAGGGGCAGGTCGTAGAAGTCCGGGTGGCCCGCGTTGCAGAACTCGTGCATGGTTTGGTAGTATAGATAGAAAAATTCCGTACCTACGTTGAATTTGTTGATTCCTTCCCTGAAGGCGACGGCCAATTGATCGTCGGGCACACCGCTGCCGCCGTGCATCACCAGGGGCACGTCCGTGGCGGCGTTGATGGCCTTCAAGCGCTCGATATCCAGCTTGGGCGTTTCCTTGTAAAAGCCGTGGGCTGTGCCCACCGCCACGGCCACGCTGTCGCATCCGCTTTGCTCGCAGAAGCTGGCGGCCACCTCGGCCTTGGTGTACATGTCCTCATCGCTTTGGTCCGTGAGGGTGTCGGCAAAGCCCACCCGGCCCAGCTCCGCCTCCACGTCGGCCCCCATGGCGTGGGCGGCCTTGGCCACCTCCCGGGTGTTTTTGATGTTCTCCTCCACCGGCAGCATGGAGCCGTCGTACATCACGGACTGGAACCCGTCCTTGATGGCCGCCAGGATGTAATCATAGTCGCTGCAATGGTCCAGGTGCAGCCCGATGGGCACCTGTACCTTTTTCGCCTCCTCCTGGACGGCGGCGGCGAATACGGCGGGGGTGGTCCAGCGCTTGTCACGGGCATGCTCGGGGTACAGCATGATGAGGGTGGGCTTGTTCAGCTCCTGGGCCACCTTCACCACGGCCTTGATCATGGTGTAATCCACGCAGTTAAAGGCGATGGCCGAGGTCTTCGCCCTGTCCGCCATTTTCAAAATCTCGCTTGCTCTCTCCAGTGCCATAGTCCATCATTCTCCTCCGCTTTATTGTGGTACGCCCTCATACAGTCCCTTGAAAAGGATGGAAACCGATACCGCCCCCGGGTCCGGATGGCCGATGGCCTTTTCCCTGAAATTCTTTGAGCGGCCCAGCCGGGGCAGCATGGCCTTGGTGCTTTCCACCCCTTCCAAGGCGGCCCGGTGGGCTTCCCGCAGAATTCCGGGGATATCCCCGCTTCTTTCCAGCTCTGCCTCCATGGCCCTGGCCGCGGGGAGCAGAGCGTCCACCATGGTCTTGTCCCCCGGCATGGCCTTGCCCCGCCGCTGGATGGCCTCCACGCCCTTCCCCAGGAAGGCTACCAGCTCCCGGGCGGTGAGGCCGTCCCCATGGCGGAGCTGGTCCAGCCCGCCGATGAGCAAGGTGCCAAACAGCACCCCCGAGGCTCCGCCCATGCTGCGGACCAGGCATAGGCCCGCGCCATGGAGCAGGTCATAGGGGGTCTGGTCCTCCTGGGTCAAAAGCCGCTCCCGAAGGGCGGAGAACCCCGCCTTCATCCCCGTGCCGTGGTCCCCGTCCCCGATGAGGGTGTCGATTTCGGTGAGGCAGGGCTCGGCCTGGATGATCTGCTCCGCCGCGCACAGCAGCGCCGCCCTGAGCTGTTGGGTTGAGATCCTGTCCATGGGAGGTTACGCCTCCTCCTTCTCGCTTTCGCCGGCAAACAGCACGGTGCACCGGTCCGCGAGCCAATCGTAATCGTAGCCCTGCTTCCTGGCGTCGGTGATGATGTAGTCGCACTCCGCGCTCATCCGGGCCAGGTAGGAGTTCCCAAACTTGCTCTGGTCCGCCAGGATGAAGGACTGGATGGCGGAACGGACCATCTCGCTCTTCATCTCCGCCTCCGGAAAGCGGGGGGTGGAGTAGCCAAAGGCCTCGTCAATGCCGTTGATGCCGATGAAGCACTTGTCCGCCCGCAGGTTTTTCAGGGCTGCGGTGGTGAGGTAGCCCTCCACGTGGTTGTGGCGGAAGTTCACCTCGCCCCCCACCATGATCACTTTGGCGTTGGGGGATTCCGACAGGGCGCCCACCGTGGTCAGGGAGGTGGTGACGACGATGAACTGCTTCTTCTCTCCGGCGGCAATCAGCTTGATGAGCTCGTGGACGGTGGAGGAGCCGTCCGCGAAGATGGTGTCCTTGTCATTGAGCAGCGTATAGGCTAAAGCGGCGATGGCGCGCTTTTCCTGGATGTTTTTGTTGCTGAGGATCAGCTCCGCGGCGCTGATTTCGCTGCCCACGGAGTACATGGCCATGGCCCCGCCGTGGGTGCGCAACAGGCGCTTTTGCCGGGAGAGCTCCTCCAGGTCCCGGCGGATGGTCACCTCGGAGATGCCCATGAGCTGGCTGAGCTCCGTTACCTTGATGGAGTGCTTCTCATTCACCAAATCGCAAATCTTTTGCTTTCTTTCTTCCGGAAACATACGCACGCCCCAACTCTGATGTGATTCATAGGATTTGGAACCGGTTCAATCATAGCATAAAACTATCGCCGCCAATCGTGCCCTCCAGATATTTTTCCATAGCGGAATCCGCGCACAGCAAGGTCAGGGTGTAGCCATATACGTCCAGGATGTTGGAAAACCCGCCCACCCGCAGCTGGGCCACCTCGTGGCGGGAGGAGAGATGCTCGTGTATCCGCAGGGCCATGTTGTAGCTGTCCGCATAGCTGGTGAGGCGCAGGCGGTTGAGCAGCACATAGAGCTTTTCCCCCTCCCGGGGCCGGAGGTCCTCCAGAACCATCTCCGCCAGCTCCCGAGCCGTCCGCCCCGGGTCCATGTGGGTCTCCCGCCGGAAGCCGGGCTCCCCTGAAAACCCGTTGCCATAGGAGATTTCCTCCCGCTGCTGGTCCACTACCACGCACAGCGTGGCGCTGCGGGCGTTGGCCCTGCGGACCAAGGCGGCGGTGTCCGCCAGGGAAAGCCCGTCCTTGGCCGCCCCCGCCGCAAGCTTGATCAGCAGCGGCAAGGAGCAGCGGCCTCCCCGGTTCTCCCTGGGCTCCCCCACGGCCATGCCCATGTCGTCCGTGGCCGCTACGGATTCCACCCCAATGCCCTCCAGGCCCAACAGCTCCGCCGCCATGTCGTTGTTCAGGAAATCCCCGGCGAAGTTGTTGTACATCAGCAGCACGCCCTTTTCCTTGCCCAGGTGCAGGCCCGCCTCGTAGAGGGCGTAGGCGTTGGGGGCGGAGTAGGGCGCGCCGATCACGCAGGCGTCCGCAAGGCCCTCTCCCACAAAGGCGGGCAGCAGCGGGCCGTCCGACCCTCCGCCGCTGATGATCACGGCCACCCTCTCCGGGGTGGGGCCGCGCTTCAGGAGCGTGGCGCTGTTTGCCTCGCCCCGAAAGCGCCGCCACCGCTGGGGATAGGCCAGCTCCATGCCCGCGAACCAACGGGCTCCGTAAAAATCCCTCGTCTGCTCAAACCAGTTCAATCCGCTCACCCCACAGGCGCGGCTTACGCCTTTTTGTTCTTCTGGGCCATGTCCATGATCACCGCCAGCAGGATGATGACGCCGATGACCACCTTTTGCCAGTAGGAGCTGATGTGCATCAGGTTCATGCCGTTGTTGATCACGGCGATCACCGCCACGCCGAACATGGCCCGGGCCACGGAGCCGCTGCCGCCGTTGAGGCTGGTACCCCCCAGTACCGTGGCGGCGATGGCGTACATCTCATACCCCTCGCAGGCGGCAGGCTGGCCGTTTTGGAGCTTGGAGGCGTTCAGCACTCCCGCCATGGCCGCCGCCACGCTGCACAGCACATGCCCCAGGAAGATCACCCGCTTGGTGTTCACCCCGGAGAGGTGGGCCACCTGGAGGTTGCTGCCCGTGGCGTACACATGGCGGCCAAAGACGGTTTTGCTGAGCAGGACCGCCATCAGGGCCACCGCGATGATCACAAAGATGGTGATGTTGGGGATCCAGCCGGTGGGCTTGTCGGGGGTAATCAGCCAGCGCCCGGCCCCCAGCCAGCTGTATTCCTTGGGCGCGCCGAACACCGCCGTACCCCCGGAGAAGATGAAGCTGAGCCCCCGGGCGATGGTCTGCATCGCCAGCGTGGCGATCATGGGTACCACCTTGAAGCGGGTGATCATCACCCCGTTGAAAGCGCCGCAGACCCCGCCCACCACAATGGCGGGGAGAACCAGCACCACCAAGGACATGAAAATGCTCATTTCGGGCATGCTGCTGGCTACCAAAGCGCTGACCACCCCCGCCAGGGCCGCCACCGAGCCCACGGAGATATCGATGCCCCCTAAAATAATGACGTAGGTAAGGCCCGCGGAAAGCATGGCGTTGATCGCCATTTGGGTGGTCAGGTTCACAAGGTTCGCCATGCTGAAAAACTTGCCGGAGGTCCCCAGGCCAAAGCCCAGAAACAAGATGATCAAAATGACCACCACCATGTTTCTGACGATGAAGCTTTTCAGGTCAAACCTCTTTTTCACGTCCGCCAATTCCAGGTCCATACTCCAACACCTCTTCCGTTTTTCCCCGGAGGGGAGGGTGCGCGGCATTCCCGGATGCCGCCAGGGCAGCGCCTGGGCCGGTTCAGACCGCGGCAGTATCGCTGGTGTGACTGGCCAGGTGGATGATGGCCTGTTCGCTGGCCTCCTCCCGGGACAGCTCCCCGCTGACCCGGCCTTCCCGCATCACCAAAATCCGGTCCGCCACGCCCAGCACCTCGGGCAGCTCGGAGGACACCATGACAATGCAGCCTCCGGAGGCCACAAAGTCGTTCATAAGGCCGTAAAATTCCGTTTTGGCGTTTACGTCGATGCCCCGGGTGGGCTCATCCAGGATCAGAATCCTGCTGTTGGCGATGAGCCATTTGCCCAGCACCACCTTTTGCTGGTTGCCCCCGGAGAGGTTTTGCACATAGGCGTCGATGCCGGGGGTTTTTACCCGCAGCTTGCCCACGTATTCCCTGCTGACCTCCCGGATCCACTTTTCGTCCACAAAGTTCAGGGCCTTGCGGTGGTAGATCAGGCTGGGCAGCACCTTGTTATCCTTCACCATGGCTTTGAGCATAAGGCCCGTGGTGCGGCGGTCCTCGGTCACCATACCGATTTTTTGGGCAATGGCGTCCTTGGGGCTGGCAAAGCGCGCCTCCCGCCCCTCCACAAAAATCTTGCCCTTCTCCGGCGTACGGGCTCCGAAGATGGTCTCCATCACCTCGGTGCGGCCCGCGCCCACCAGCCCGGCGATGCCAAGGATCTCCCCCTTGCGGACGGTGAAGGATACGTCCCGGAACTCCTTGCCCCGGCTCAGGCCCTCCACCCGCAGCATTTCCTCCCCGATGTCGTGGCGCATGTGGATGAAATAGTCCTTGATCTCCCGGCCCACCATGCTGGAAACCAGCTCCTGCTCGCTGACCTCGGCCAGCATGTCGGTGCGCACATGGCAGCCGTCCCGCAAAACGGTGACCCGGTCGCACATTTGGAAGATTTCCTTGAGCCGGTGGGTGATATAGACAATGGCTACGTTGTTATGGCGAAGAATATGAATTTGCTCAAACAGGGCATTGATCTCCCGCTCCGACAGGGAGGAGGTGGGTTCGTCCATGATGACCACCTTGGCTTTTTTGTTGAGCACCTTGGCGATCTCCACCATCTGCTGCTGGGCCGCGGTCAGGTTCCCGGCGATATCGGTGGCCCTGATGCTCTGGTCCACCTTCATGTACCGCAGCAGCTCCGCCGCCTGGCGGTGCATCTGGCGGTTATCCAAAAACAGGCCCTTTTTCTTTTCCTCACCCAAAAAGATGTTCTCCGCCACGGACAGGTCCTTGGCGATGCTCAACTCCTGGTGGATCACCGAAATGCCCTGGTCCAGGGCGTCCCTGGGGCCCTTGAAGGCGATTTCCTTTCCATCCAGGAAAATTTGCCCCTCGGTGGGTGTGTACACCCCGGAGAGGATTTTGATCAGCGTGGATTTTCCCGCGCCGTTTTCCCCCATGAGCGCGTGGACCTCCCCGGGATAAAAATCCACGGAAACATCCGTCAGGGCGTTGACCCCCGGGAAGACCTTTGAGATATGCACGGCTTGCAAACGGGGCTGCATTCCAGTCACTCCTTGCCGGCGGATTGTGGGCGGCCCATCCATGGACGCGCCTCCCCCAAATAGCCCTCCGGCGCGGCGGGCGAAGGCCCTGTGCCCGCCGCGCCGGAGGGAACGTCCCTTTCATGAAGACGGCGCTGTACCCGAAGCATTCCGGGGCGCGGCTTCACCCCTGGGGAGGGGCTGCCTTATTTTTTCACCGCGTTGGAGGCGTCCACCAGATAGGGGGAGATGAGGATCGTCTCGGCGTCCACAGTGCCCTCGGTGAGGTATTTCACCATCTGCTGGGCGATTTGGTAGCCGATCTGATAGGGATCCTGGGCCACGTCCGCGAACCAGATCTTGCCGTTTTCCGGATCCAGGATCGCCTCGTGGGCTTCGGGGTTGGCGTCAAAGCCGATCATCCGGGTGGAAGCGCCCGCGCTCTTGATGGCGGCCAAAGCGCCGATGCAGGCGGGATCGCCCACGGTGAAGATCACGGCCATGTCGGGATAGGTGATCAGGGCGTCGCTCATGAGGTTCTGGGCCTTGTCCGCCTGGCCCTCGTAGTTGCCGATGTTGACGATGGTCAGGTTGTACTCGTCCTTCTTGGCTTCCACAACGCTGAGCCAGCCGTTCTCACGGTCAATGCAGCTCTGGGGCTCCGGATAGCCGATGATGCCCACGGTGGCGCCGTCCTTCAGGTCCAGCCGGTCCAACTCGGCGATGGTGGCCTCTCCGCCCACAACGCCGCCCTGGTAGTTGTCCGTGCCTACGAAGCTCTTGATGATGCCGGGCAAGTCCGTGGTGCAGTCAAAGGTGAACATGGGAACGCCCTCGGCGTCCGCCGTCTCGATGGCGTTTTTCACTCCCGCGGGCTCGTTGCAGGCCAGGGAAATGGCGTCCATGCCGTCCACCACCAGGGTTTCAATGCGCTCGGTGGCTACGGCTCCGGATAGCTCGCTCTCCAGGACCACGGCGGTAAAGCCCATGTCCTTGGCGGCGGCGTTGATGCCGTCCTCAATGGCCAGGTAGAAGGCGTGCTCCCGGCTGCCCAGGATGAAGCCCAGCTTCAGGTCCGCCACCGCCTTCGCGCTTTCCGCCACAGAGATGCCCACCATGGCAACCATCATCAGGGCCAGTACCAGTGCGATCAGCTTTTTCATAGATTCAGGTCTCCTTTTTTTATTTTTTGCGGCTCAGAACTCTCTGAACCGTCAAAATTCTTCGTTTAATTTCGAACAAGACTACTTGTGACAAGAATAACACTGTATACAGGCTTTGTCAATCAAAAATTGAAACTTTTTTATCAAAATCGTTCGTAAACGCAGAGGGCTTGTGAGAAAACGGTTTGCTGCGGATGGGTTTAATTTTTGTTTATTTGAAAGGGTTTTAAGCGTAATCGGAACGCTGCGGCGGCATGCTTTTCGAAAGAGGATAGAATGATCGAAACGATCATGGGGTGAACGGGGACAGGGTGAAAGGCCTTTTCTCCGCCATGACGCCCTTGACAGGGGAAGGAGGGAAAGGCTACAATTAGGAAGCTAATAATTAGCAGCCTCATTTATAAGGATGTGAAACCATGGAAGTTCAACTCTACATGGCGCTATACAGGACTTTCCACGCCCAGAAAAACCGCATCCGGCCCGGCATGACCCAGGTCGGGCTTTCCCCGGGGCAGCCCAAGGTGCTGCGCTACCTGACCCGGCAGGACGGATGCATGCAAAAGGACATCGCCGCGGCCCTGGATATCGAGCCCGCCACGGTATCCCAGCTTCTGACCAACATGGCCCAGGACGGGCTGGTCCGGCGCTCCGCCCCCGCGGAGCGCAGAAGGGCGGAGGCGGTCTCCCTGACCCCAAAGGGCCGGGAGGTTTATGAAAAATGGGAGCGGATTTGTCAAGAGGTGGAGAAGATAGCCCTGGAGGGGTTTACCCCAACAGAGCGGGAGCAGTTCATCGGCTATCTGAGCCGCATGTACCAGAACCTGTCCGGCAAGCCGCTGGAATAAGGAGCAGGCCGTGAGGAAGCGAGTATGATCAGGCGTTTTTTTGGCTATTTCCACAAATACCGGAAATACCTCGTCGCCAGCGTGGTGTGCGTGGCGCTGGAGTCCGTCTTTGAGCTGGTGATCCCCATGATCATGGCGGACATCATCGACGTGGGCGTGGCAAACCGGGACCGCAACTATATTCTTTGGCAAAGCCTCGCCATGGTGGGCTGCGCATTGGTGTCCCTGCTGCTGGGGATGCTCTACGCCCGCTTTGCGGCCAAGGCGGGCCAGGGGTTCGGGGCGGAGCTGCGCAAGGCCCAGTACCGGAAGGTACAGTCCTTTTCCTTTGCCAACATGGACCGTTTCAGCACACCCTCCCTGATGACCCGGCTCACCAGCGACGTGGCAATTTTGCAAAACGCGGTTTGCAACGGCATCCGGCCTTTGGTGCGGGGCCCGGTGATGCTGCTGCTGGCGTTGGTGATGACCATGATGATCAGCGCCAAGCTGACGCTGGTGTTTTTGGTGGCCATTCCCGTGCTGGCGGGCTGCCTGCTTTGGATTTTGACCAAGCTGCGCCCTATGTATGGGCGGATGCAAAAGGCCCTGGACCAGGTGAACGCCACGGTCCAGGAGAATTTGATCGCCATCCGCACGGTGAAGGCCTACGTGAAGGGGGACAGTGAGAGCCGAAAGTTCGCCCAGGTGAACGAGACCTTCCAGGAGGCGTCCCAGGGGGCGTTCCGCTACGCGGTGATGAACATGCCCGCCTTCCAGCTGGTGCTCTACGCCACCATCTTGCTGCTCCTTTGGTTCGGCGGCGGCTTCATCCAGGCGGGCTCCATGCGGGTGGGGGAGCTGACGGGCTTTTTGAGCTACGTGATGCAGATTCTCAACTCCCTGATGATGATCTCCAACGTATTTTTGCTGCTCAGCCGCTCCATGACCTCCGCCAGCCGCGTCCTGGAGGTGATGGAGGAGCCGGTGGCCCTCTCCAGCGGCCCCTGGAAGGGGAAGGTGGAAAAGGGCCTGATCGAGTTTGACCATGTGTTCTTCAAATACAAGGAAACGGCCAGGGAATACGTGCTTTCGGACATCTGCCTCACCCTGGGGCCGGGGCAGACCTTGGGGATCATCGGGGGGACGGGCTCGGCCAAGTCCTCCTTGGTGCAGCTCATTCCCCGGCTCTACGACGTGACCCAGGGCAACCTGAGGATTGACGGCCGGGACGTGCGGGACTATGATTTGGCCCACCTGCGGGATGCCGTGGGCATGGTGCTGCAAAAGAACACCCTGTTTTCCGGCACCATCCGGGAAAACCTCCTGTGGGGCAATGAGCACGCCTCCCAGGAGGAGCTGGACTGGGCCTGCCGCATCGCCTGCGCGGACGAGCTTTTGGCAAAGATGCCCCAGGGGTACGAAACGGACCTGGGCCAGGGTGGGGTGAACGTTTCCGGAGGGCAGAAGCAGCGGCTTTGCATCGCCCGGGCGCTGCTCAAACGCCCCAAAGTGTTGATTTTGGACGACTCCACCAGCGCCGTGGATACCGCCACCGAGGCGCGTATCCGCTCCCGGCTCCAGGAGGAGATGGGGGACGTGACCAAGATCTTCATCACCCAGCGGATCAGCGCCATCCAGAACGCCCACCAGATTTTGGTGCTGGAGAGGGGCCGGATCGCCGCCTTGGGAACCCATGAGGAGCTGCTGGCGCAAAGCCCCATGTACCGGGACATCTGCGCGCTTCAAAGTCAGGGGGTGGGCGTATGATCACAGCGGGCAAAAGCAGCTCCCGGGCCAGGCCCAGGGATATCCGCAAGCCCCTGAAGCTGGTGTGGCGCTATACCAGGGGCCATGGCGCGGCGCTGGCGCTGGTTTCCTTGTTGGTGGTGCTCAGCGCCGGGGCCAATGTGTACGGCACCTATTTGCTCAAGCCCGCGGTCAACGATTACATCCTCCCCGGGGATATTCCGGGCCTGGCGCGGTTTTTACTGTTCATGGGCCTGGTGTACCTGGCGGGGGTGTGCGCCACCTACGGGTATTCCCAGCTCATGGTGAAGGTGGCCCAGAAGATTATCCGGGAGATTCGGGACGATCTTTTCCGCAAGGTGCAAAAGCTGCCCCTTTCCTTCTTTGACGCCAGAACTCACGGGGAGCTCATGAGCCGCTTTACCAGCGACATCGACACCATCGCCGAGGCCTTCAACAACAGCTTTACCGTGCTGGTTCAGAGCTTTGTGGTGATGGCGGGCACCTTCACGGTGATGCTGGCGCTGAACCTAAAGCTGTCCTTGATCGTGCTGACCACCTTCTTTGGCATGTTCCTGGTGATCCGTTACAGCGGCAAAAAGAGCCACGCATATTTTTCCCAGCAGCAAAAACACATGGGAAGCCTTAATGGGTTTTTGGAGGAGATGGTGGAGGGGCAAAAGGTTGTGAAGGTTTTCAACCACGAGCGCAAGGATTTTGAAGAATTCTCCCGGCGCAACGAAAGGCTCCAGCAGGCAGCCACCAGCGCCATCACCTATTCCGGAATCCTGGTGCCCTTGGTGGTGAGCCTTTCCTATTTCAGCTATGCCCTCTCCGCGTGCATCGGCGCGTTTTTCGCCATCGCCGGGATGATCGACCTGGGAGCCCTGACCGCCTATTTGGTCTATGTGCGCCAGATCGCCATGCCCATCAACCAGTTCTCCCACCAGATCAACTTTTTGATGGCCGCCCTTTCCGGCGCGGAGCGGATCTATGAGATCATGGAGCAGCCCGAGGAGGTGGACCGGGGCGCCGTGACCTTGGCCTATGTGGCCCGGAATGAAAGGGGAGAGCTCCAGGAATGCCAGAATCCCACGGGGGAGTGGGCCTGGCGGGTGACCACCCCCCAAAAGGAGGTGCGGTGGGTCCCCCTGCGGGGGGATGTGCGCTTTCACGGCGTGGTGTTCGGCTACCGGCCGGGGCGGCCCATATTGAAGGGGATTGACCTGTACGCCAAGCCTGGGCAGAAAATTGCTTTTGTAGGCTCCACCGGGGCGGGCAAGACCACCATCGCCAATTTGATCAACCGCTTCTATGATGTAAATTCGGGCAGCATCACCTATGACGGCATTGACATCAGGGACATCCGGAAGGACGACCTGCGGCGCTCGGCGGCGGTGGTCCTCCAGGACACCAACCTGTTTACCGGCACCATTGCCGAGAACATCGCCTATGGAAACCCCCGGGCCAGCAGGGAGCAAATCATGGAGGCGGCCAGGCTGGCCAATGCGGACACCTTTATCCAGCGGCTGCCCGATGGGTACGATACCCTTCTTTCCGGGAACGGGACCAACCTGAGCCAGGGGCAAAGGCAGCTGCTGGCCATCGCCAGGGCGGCGGCCTCCGACCCTCCGGTGCTGATCCTGGACGAGGCCACCAGCTCCGTGGACACCCACACCGAAAAGCTCATCGAGGCGGGCATGGATCGCCTGATGGAGAACAGGACGGTATTCGTCATCGCCCACCGGCTTTCCACGGTGCGCAACGCCAAGGCCATTTTGGTGCTGGAAAACGGCGAGGTGCTGGAGCGGGGCAGCCATGAGGAGCTGCTGGCCCAAAAGGGCCGGTATTATCAGCTTTACACCGGGCAATTTGAGCTCTCCTGAGGGGAAAGCCTTCGGCAAAGGCGGGCTTTCGGGAGGCGCGGCGGCGCTACCTGCGGCATACCCCGGCGGATGGCGCTGTTTGAGCAGAATATGTGAAGGGCTCCAGGGGATCAAGGGAGCCTGGCAATGGAAGAAAAAAAGGGAAAGCCGTCCAATGGGCTGGCAAGGAAAGTGGGACGTCCGCGAACGGACGTCCCACCCCTATGCTTTCGTTTAGTCAACGCAGCGCCGCTATGTTGCAAGCACGCCGCTGCAAGAGCCCCTGGATGTGCTTCTTAGGAAATGCCAAGACCGGCGCTGGCATAGCCCGCGATGGCGGCGGCCAGATCGAGACCGGCGGTGACTTCCGCGGAGAAGATCAGAAGCAGCCTGGTCCCCGCGGTGACGGGGATGTTCAACCCGGTGGTAATGCCGCTGCTGACATCGCCGATGGAAATCAAGCCCGTGAGCGGGGGAGCCAGCGTGACAACCGCGCCAGGCACCGCGACGAAGGTGTCGTTAGGCGTGGTGGATTGGAACAACTGGGCGGTTACCGTCACAGTGGAACCAATCAGGCTGAGTCCGGCGCTGATGCTCAAATACCCGGCCAGGGAGGTGATAACGCCATCCCTGGGCATGGAGAACGCAAGGTTCGTGAGTCCCAGCAGGCTAAGGGTTCCGCTGGCGGCGGAAACGCCGGGCAGGTTAAGCCCAAAGCCAACCGCGCTGGAGGTGTTCAGCAATCCGCCCAGTACAGTGGTCAAAGCGACAGGGGTGCCGGAGGCAAAGGGGATAATCGCTCCATCCCCTGGCGCGCCCGTAGCGCCCGTAGCGCCTGTAGCGCCTGTAGCACCCGTAGCGCCTGTGGCTCCGGTAGCTCCGGTGGGGCCTGTGGCTCCGGCGGGACCCGCGGGGCCAATGTCGCCCTGGGGACCTTGGGCACCGGCAGGTCCGGCGGGGCCTTGGGCGCCAGCGGGTCCGGCTGCGCCTTGGGGTCCGGTGGGGCCGATGGCTCCGGCGGGACCTTGGGCTCCGGCAGGTCCGGCAGGCCCTTGGATTCCGGCAGGCCCGGCGGGGCCTGTGGCTCCGGTGGGGCCGATTGCGCCGGCGGGGCCTTGGGCTCCGGCAGGTCCGGCAGGCCCTTGGATTCCGGCAGGCCCGGCGGGGCCTGTGGCTCCGGTGGCACCCATTTCACCGGCAGGGCCGGCAGGGCCTTGGGCTCCGGCAGGCCCGGCGGGGCCTGTGGCTCCGGTGGGCCCGGTGGCCCCTGTGGCTCCGGCGGGGCCTTGCGGCCCGGCAGGACCAGCGGGACCTTGCGGCCCGGCGGGACCCATTTCACCGGCAGGACCTTGGGCTCCGGCAGGGCCGGCAGGGCCTTGGGCACCGGCAGGCCCGGCAGGACCCATGGGTCCGGCGGGACCCATTTCACCGGCAGGGCCTTGAGC
The DNA here is from genome assembly GCA_034927815.1 of Candidatus Limiplasma sp. Lineage (GTDB taxonomy): Bacteria > Bacillota > Clostridia > Christensenellales > Aristaeellaceae > Limiplasma. The sequence goes on along the minus strand of JAYFPK010000059.1, from coordinate 2,393 downwards.
GCCGGCAGGCCCGGCAGGACCTTGGGCTCCGGCAGGACCGGCGGGGCCTGTGGCTCCGGCGGGACCCATCACTCCGGCAGGACCTTGGGGCCCGGCAGGCCCGGCAGGTCCTTGGGCTCCTACGGGTCCGGCGGCACCTTGGGGTCCGGTGGGGCCCATGATTCCGGCAGGACCTTGGGGACCGATGGGCCCGGCAGGTCCTTGGGGTCCTACGGGCCCGGCAGGGCCTTGGGACCCGGTGGGGCCCCGCATGCCTTGCGGTCCTTGAGGACCCGGAGGTCCTGGAGGTCCCGGAGGGCATAGGTGACATGGGGGCTCCGGAGGATATGGGGGGCAGGGGGGAGTAGGAGGAGTAGGTCTGCAAGGATTGCATCCGGAGCCGGAAGGTAGCGAGCGGGTCATGTGGTCGTTGTCCAAATTAAAGGCAGCGCCTTCGTTTCCAACGCTTGGCCTGCGATCGCGATTGAGATCAAACATGGTCTTCACCTCGGGAAGAATAAATAGTGGCACCATTACATGAGTATGTGGGAAAACCCGGTGAGGTGAGAAAAACGGGAAGAAAACTGCGGAGTCAGCCTGGAGCCCCAAAGGCTGGGGAAGGGCAGGTTCCGCGCCGCCTTCCATGGGAAGCCCCCCCTGACAAGAGAAAAGGGGCCGCTTTCTTTAGCAAAGCAGCCCCGCAGGCCGCCGACAAGGGAAGCGCCGGCGGTCCGCGGCCAGCCCGAAAGGGCTGGCCATGGCCTGTGCAAACCTATCAGGTGACCTGAAGAATGATCAAGTCGGCCTGGATAGGCGATGTTCCGTAGGTGACCGCTGTTCCGGTGTTGTTGAAAAGGCTGAACGCAGTCGGCGCAGTGACCGAGGTAATCAAGGCCTGGCCGGTCAAATGCAGGGTGGTGACCGGGGTGGGAGAGCTGGAGAGAATCGTCCCTGAACCGCCGGAGAGGATGCGGATGCCGAAGTTCACAAAGGGATTGGTCTGCGCGCCATCGACGTTGACCCACCAGGAAATATAGTAATTGCCTGGCTGCGTGATAAAGAAGGTGCCTACGCCCGCATTGTAGGTGATCGTCGAGGAAGGCGCGTTGATAACGGTATCGAACAAAACGTTGATGTTGTTGTTGATGGTGCCGCCGCTGCTCCCCTGCAGTTGGACCTGGAGGCCAGAGAGCAGGTTGGCGGGGCTTGCGGCCCCTGTGGCGCCGGTAGCGCCTGTGGCTCCGGTAGCTCCTGTGAGTCCGGTAGGGCCGATGTCGCCCTGGAGGCCTTGGGCACCGGCGGGGCCTGTGGCTCCCGTAGCTCCTGTGGGCCCGGTGGGACCGATATCGCCCTGGATGCCTTGGGGCCCGGCGGGGCCTGTGGCTCCGGTAGCTCCTGTGAGTCCGGTGGGGCCGATATCGCCTTGGATACCTTGGGGCCCGGCGGGGCCTGTAGCTCCGGTAGCTCCTGTGAGTCCTGTGGGACCGATATCGCCCTGGATGCCTTGGGGCCCGGCGGGGCCTGTGGCTCCCGTAGCTCCTGTGGGTCCGGTGGGGCCGATGTCGCCTTGAGGACCTTGGGGCCCGGCAGGTCCGGCGGGGCCTTGGGTTCCGGCAGGTCCTGTGGGTCCGGTGGGGCCCGTGGCCCCGGTAGTGCCCGCAGACCCTTGAGGACCTTGGGGCCCAGCAGGGCCTTGGGGTCCGACAGGTCCGGCAGGGCCTTGTGTTCCCGCAGGTCCGGCGGGACCAGTGGCTCCGGTGGGGCCGATGTCGCCGGAAGGTCCCTGGGGTCCGGCAGGTCCGGCGGGGCCCTGCGCTCCGGCGGGTCCGGCAGGTCCTTCGGGTCCGGCGGGGCCCATCTGTCCGGCAGGTCCCTGGGGCCCGGCAGGTCCGGCGGGGCCTTGCGCTCCGGCAGGCCCGGCGGGTCCTGTGGCTCCGCTGGGGCCCATTTCGCCAGGAAGGCCTTGAGGTCCGGCGGGGCCTTGCGCTCCGGCAGGCCCGGCGAGGCCCTGGGGTCCGGCGGGACCCATGACTCCGGCAGGTCCTTGAGCTCCCTCAGGCCCGGCAGGCCCTTGAGGCCCTACGGGTCCGGCAGACCCTTGGGGGCCCGCAGGGCCCATGGCTCCGGTAGGCCCTTGAGGCCCTACGGGTCCGGCAGACCCTTGGGGGCCCGCAGGGCCCATGGCTCCGGCAGGCCCCTGAGACCCGGCGGGACCTTGGGGTCCAGTGGGGCCCGTAGGCCCACGCAAGCCCGGAGGGCCGGGAGGACAGGTGGGACAGGGAGGACAAGGGGGAGGGGGAGGAGGAGGACAGGGAGGGCGGGGCGTGCAAGGATTGCATCCGGAATAGGAATAGTCGGTGTCTAGATGAAAGGCCGCGCCTTCATTCGGAATGCGCAGCCCAGGGTCGCAATCA
>JAYFPK010000052.1:0-6501 GCA_034927815.1 Candidatus Limiplasma sp. | reverse complement strand
GCCGGGATTGCTCCCGGCGGCCCGCTGCCTGTATTCCTTGGTTTGCCTGTGAATCAGGCGGCCTTAGGCCATCTCTTCCTCAATGACAGCCACCTTAACCCCCGGCAGCATCCCGCACAGGGTTTGGGCAATGCCGCCGGCTTCGCCGCCGCCGCCCATGATGATCTGCCCCACTTGGTTCTCCACGGCGTATTCCGCTATGGCGGTCACAGGCACATCCGAGGTGAGCACGCACATCTCGGCTCCGGCCTCATTAGCCAGGGCATAGAGGTAATTCAGCACTTGGGCGTCGATTTTGGCCTGGCCTTCCGGCACGTCCGCCGTGCTCGCCACATGCACAACCTTCAGGGGACAGCCCTGGCGTAAGGCCTGGTCGGCTCCAAGACGGATCAATCGGGCGCACATGCGCTGCATGGTGACCAATACCATCACAGGGGATTGCTCAAGCACAGTCCCGCCCCCTTTTGCTTCCTTCCCGGCTACGTCATGTCAAGCGCAGCTCGGCCACCATCTTGTCGTTGCTGATCACCGTGATCCGGCTTCCCGGGGGAATCCCGGGCCTGCCCTTGAGGGCGTCCACATAGAAGAGGCGTTCGTCCTCGGGGTCGTTTTTATCCCCCACGTTCACGATGATGGCGTAACAGTCCAGCCCGTCCTTATCCGTAACCTCCTGGGCCACCTCTTGCAAAAGCCCCGTGGTTTCCCGCTTGCGCCCGTCCAGCATATAATCCACATGCTTCTTGTACAAAAGCACGGGCTTCAGGTACACCCCATAGAAGAACAGCACATACGCGCCGCCCAAAACGGTGCACGCGCAGGCGAAAATCCAGCCCCACTCCAGGCGCTGAATCTGGCAGATGACAAACACGATGATCCCCACCACAATGAGCAGCGCCCCTGGCAGCAAGGTAACAATCCACCGCTTTTTGGCCTCCGCCGCCGCGCTCACACGGTCCTCTTGCCTGTACAAGATGATTCCCCCCTATTGCGCGCCGCCCTTGTCCTTGAAGCGCTGCATCAGCTTGATGGTCACAAAGAACAGGCCCAGCACCAAAAATACGCCCAACAGGCCCATGCCCGTGGTAACCAGCCCCCTGGCGAAAACCGGCATATCCGTAAAAGATTTTACCTGCTCAGCCGCCGCGGGAACGGCCTCAACCGCCGCCTCGCTCAGCCCTGCCAACCAATTCATCATTGCAATCCCTCTTTGCTCTTTATTTCAAAATATCAAAGGGCCGCTTATCTCCAGCCGATGAGCATGCCCACCAGCGCGATCACCATGCTTCCCGCCACGATGGACCCCAGCTGACCGGATACGTTGGCGCTGATGGACTGCATCAGAATGAAGTTGTAGGGGTCTTCCTCCTTGGCCATCTTCTGGATGACCCGGGCGCTCATGGGGAAGGCGGAAATGCCCGCCGCCCCCACCATGGGGTTGATCTTGTTCTTGCGGAAGAGGTTGAGCAGCTTGGCGAACAGCACGCCGCCCGCGGTGTCAAACACGAAGGCGAACAAGCCCAAGGCCAAGATCAGCAAGGTATCCAGGCGCAGGAACTTGTCGGCCACCATCGTGCCGCCGATGGCGATGCCCAGAAGAATGGTAACGAGGTTGGCCAGCTCGTTCTGGGCGGTCTTGCTGAGGCGCTCCAGCACCCCGCACTCCCGGATCAGGTTGCCGAACATCAGGCTCCCTACCAGCGGTACGCTCATGGGAACGATGATGCCGGCAATGGCCGTCACCACAACAGGGAACAGGATCAGCGCGGTCTTGGGAGCCCGCTGCTCGGTATAGTTCATGCGGATCATCCGCTCTTTTTTCGTGGTCAGCGCCCGGATGACGGGGGGCTGAATCACCGGCACCATGGACATATAGCTGTAGGCCGCCACGGAGATGGGGGCCATATAATCCTTGAGGTCAAAATAGTTGGCTACATAGAGCGTGGTGGGGCCGTCCGCCGCGCCGATGATGCCGATGGCGGAAGCCAGGCGCAGGATCAAGCCGCTGTCTCCGGCGGTCTGGGGCAGCACGATGGGGATCAGCACGATGGAAACCAGGAAGGTGGCGAAGATGCCGAATTGGGCCGCCGCGCCAAAGAAGATCATGGAGGGGTCCTTCATCAGCGGAGAGAAGTCGATCATCGCGCCTATGGCGATAAAGATCAGGATCGGGAAGAGCTCATTGGCAATGCCCGCGTTGAACAGCACCGTCAGGAAGCCCTCGGCGCCCAACACGCTGGAAGCCAGGTGTCCAGAGGCGTCCATCACCGGCGGCATGTTGGCCATGATCGCGCCAAAGCCAATGGGCAAAAGCAGCGCGGGCTCATAGTCCTTTTTCACCGCCAAATAAATCAGCACGCCGCCCACAATGAGCATCACGAGGGTTTTGAGCCCTGCGAGAGAGAAAAGGTACAACACGCCGGAGAAGAGCTCTTTGACCAGGGCTAATACGTCCACGTCAGTTCCCCCTTGAATGAAATATAAAAAACAGTCCGGTTTTGTCAGTTCCTCGCGTATTATAGCATTCCAGGATAGCCCTGTCAAAGCAATATAGGGAGGATTTCCCACCCGTTTTCCCCATCCCGGGAAACATCCAGGGGAAACCGCGCTCCTGCTTGCACGGGCCTTGCCCGGGTGGTATGATGATTCCAGAAAAACTTTTTTCGGCCCATGAAAAAAATCCCATCTGTGAATTGTATGCACAGGGAAGGGAGTTGATTGCCGCATGAGTGTTCCATCCGAGCTCAATGGACGCATTCATCACGCGGTGCAGGCGCACATGCAAAGCGTTGTCCGCGTGGCCTATGCCTATCTCCGCCACATCCAGGACGCCGAGGACATTGCCCAGGACACCTTCCTGGCCTACCTGCGCAGCGGCAAGCGCTTCGGCAGCAGCCAGCACGAAAAGGCATGGCTGCTTCGGGTGTGCATCAACAAAAGCAAGAACCTGCTCAAAAGCGGCTGGCATAAGAACCGCAACCCCCTGCCGGAGGGGCTGCCCGCCCTGTCCCAGGAGGAGGATTCGGTGCTGTCCGCGGTGATGGGGCTGGAGGAAAAATACCGGCTGCCCATTCACCTGTACTACTATGAAGGCTATGCCATCAAGGACATTGCGCGCGCCCTCTCCCTTCCGGCCGCCACGGTGGGTACCCGCCTGGCCCGGGCCAAAGCGCGGCTCAAACAACAGTTAGGAGGGGCTTTTGATGAAGAGTGACCTATACCGCCAGGCAATGGAAAAGCTCCCTTTCAGCGATGATCTGGAGCAAAAGACCCTGGCCCTGCTGGAAGCCTCCTCCGCCCCGGACGTGAAGGAGGAAAAAACCATGAAAGAACACAAACCATCCCGCTGGAATCCCAAAAAGGCTTTGGCCCTTGGGGGCGGCGTGCTGGCGGTGGCCGCCAGTTTGCTGCTGGTCCTATTGCCCCTGCTTCAGGGAGATAGCCTTCCATTCACGGAACAAAGCGCCCGCCCGGTGGGCCAGGTGGATGCCCAGGACGCCGCCGGGATCCCGGCGGGGGCTCCCCAAGCCCTCCCAGAACGTGAAAGTCCCGTTTACAGCCTGTCCGCGCCCAGCGAGGAAAGCGCATGGGCCGACGGCAGCGCCCCCATGATGGACAAAGCCGGCGGCTCCTCCCAGGCCTGGCCCGCCGCCCCGGCCCCGGACTGGAACACGGAGGAGTACGGCCACATTGCGGAGAACCGCTTCCAGTCCACCGCCACCTCCCCTTTGAGCACCTTCGCCGCGGACGTGGACACCGCCTCCTATGCTAAGCTCCGCTCCGCCATCCTCTCCGGCGCGCCCGTTCCCAAGGACAGCGTGCGCATTGAGGAAATGCTGAACTATTTCCGCTACGACTATGCCGAGCCCAAGGAGGGGGAGCCCTTTGGCGTCACCCTGGAGGCGGCTCCCTGTCCCTGGAATCCGGATACCCGGCTGCTGCTCATCGGCCTGAAAGCCAAGGAAATCGACACTTCCAGCATCCCCCCGCAAAACCTTGTGTTTTTGGTGGATGTATCTGGAAGCATGGACGAACCCAACAAGCTGCCCCTGGTGAAGCGCGCCTTCCTGCTGCTGCTGGAGGAATTGAGCCCCACGGACCGGATCTCCATCGTCACCTACGCCTCCTCGGATCGGGTGGTGCTGGACGGCGTGCCCGCCGGCGATAAGACCGCCATCATGGCCGCCATTGACCAAATGCAGGCGGGAGGCGGCACCGCGGGAGCGGCGGGGATTCAAACCGCCTATGAGCTTGTGAAGAAGCATTTTATTGAGGGGGGCAACAACCGCATTCTCCTGGCCACGGATGGGGATTTGAACATCGGCGTCAGCGACGAGGGGTCCCTCACCCGCCTGGTGGAGGAAAAGCGCCGGGAGGGGGCCTTCCTCAGCGTGCTGGGCTTTGGCAGCGGCAACTACAAGGACCAAAAGCTGGAGGCCCTGGCGGACCACGGCAATGGCAACTACGCCTACATCGACACCATCCACGAGGCCCGCAAGGCTTTGGTGGAGGAGATTGGGGCCACCTTCCTCACCGTAGCCAAGGACGTGAAGCTCCAGGTGGAGTTCAACCCCGCCGAAATCAAGGGATACCGCCTGATCGGCTACGAAAACCGCGCCCTGGCAGCCGAGGACTTCGCGGACGACGCCAAGGACGGCGGCGAGGTGGGCAGCGGCCACCGGGTCACCGTGCTGTATGAAATCGTTCCCGTGGACAGCCCCATGGAAATCTACGAAGTGCCCACCAAGTATCAATCGGCCCAGGCCACCGGCAGCCAGGAATGGCTCACCGTGTCCATCCGGGCCAAGGAGCCCGACGGGGATACCAGCAAGCTGTTCAGCTATCCCGTGGACGCAAGCGCCTACCGGGACACCATGGGCGAAAACCTGCGCTTTGCCGCGGCGGTAGCGGAATTTGGCATGCTCCTTCGGGACAGCCAGTGGAAGGGCGCCGCCACCTATGCCCAGGTGCTGGAGCTACTCCGGGGCGCTTCCTCCCTTACCGGAGACGTATATAAGGAAGAGCTGCTGTATCTGGTCACCCAGGTCATGCGCAGCCAGGGCCCATGAGGCCAAAACCCAAGGCCGCCTTCACCGGGCGGCCTTTTTTCATTGTCTTTTCCCTCCGCCTATCGTATAATGGCGGTAGCATCCACCCTTTGGAAATATATGGGAAAAGAATATCCATAAGGAGGTTCTTTATGAATCATCAAGCTGAAATTCTCGTGGGCATCGTGGGCTGCGGGGGCATTGCCAATGGGAAGCACATGCCCTCCCTGGCGAAAATCGAAGGGATAAAGCTGGTGGCCTTCTGTGACCTGCTGCCCCAGCGCGCCCAGGAGGCCGCCAAGGCCTACGGCGTCCCGGACGCCGGGGTTTATGGCGATTACCGGGAGATGCTCAAGCACCCCGGCCTTCAGGTGGTGCATGTGCTCACCCCCAACAGCTCCCATTGCGAAATCTCCTGCGCCGCCATGCGAGCGGGCATGGACGTGATGTGCGAAAAGCCCATGGCCATCAACGCCGCCCAGGCCAAGGAGATGCTGGACTGCCGGGACGAAACTGGGCGCAAGCTCTCCATCGGCTACCAGAACCGCTTCCGGCCGGATTGCCAATACCTGAAAAAATGCTGCGACAACGGAGATTTGGGGGAGATCTACTATGCCCGGGCCCAGGCCATCCGCCGCCGGGCCGTGCCCACCTGGGGCGTGTTTTTGGACGCGGAAAAGCAGGGCGGAGGCCCGCTGATCGACATCGGCACCCATGCCCTGGATCTGACCCTCTGGCTCATGGACAACTACGAGCCGGACATGGTGGTGGGTTCGGTCTACCGGAAGCTGGGGGACCGGGAAAACGCGGCCAACATGTGGGGCTCCTGGGACCCCAAGGAATACACCGTGGAGGACAGCGCCTTTGGCTTTGTGCGCATGAAAAACGGGGCCACGATCTATCTGGAGAGCAGCTGGGCCCTGAACACCCTGCTGGTGGAGGAGGGCAAGACCATCCTGTGCGGCACCGAGGGCGGGGCGGACATGCTGGGCACCAAGGACGCGCCCCTGCGGATCAATGGGGAGAAGTATTCCAAAACCTATGAGACTTATCCGGGCCTTGGGGCCGGTCAAGTGGCCTATTATGAAGGGGCCAGCAACGATCCTGGCGAATTGGAGGCGCAGTCCTGGATCAGCCATGTGCGGGGTGAGGGCGGGTTGGTCACCAAGCCCGAGCAGGCCTATGTGGTGACCCGGATTCTGGAGGCCATCTACGCTTCCGGAAAGAGCGGAAAGCCCGTGATGCTCTAGAGCCGCGAATGATCTGCGCCCCATGGGCGGCAAGGAGCGCGGGGCGCTTGGCCCATCGGCCGCTTGGCATTTCACCCCCTGGGAAGGAAGCCGTCCTCCCGCTCCGGGAAAGGGCATGCCCTTGCTTCCTTTGCTGCCATGGGTCTTTGTTGACAATTCAGGGCCGGGGGCCGCCCCCGGCACGGCGCGGCCCCCCGCCCAGTTTT
>JAYFPK010000034.1:0-68250 GCA_034927815.1 Candidatus Limiplasma sp. | reverse complement strand
GGGGCCCCCCCCGCGCCCTGCGCCTCCAGGGGACTTTGGCGAAAAAAGGCGAAGTCCCGGAAGAAGGGCTGCCCTGCCGGCAAAATTCATGCTATAATAGCCCTTGTCAAAAAGGCGGAAGGAGACGGGGGCATGAAGGAGCTTCGGGAAGCGATCATCAGCCAAGGCATTGGAAAAGAGGGCGGCATCGTCAAGGTGGACATGTTTTTGAACCACCGGATGAACACGGCCCTGATGGTGGAGATGGGGCAGGCCTTTCATCAGGCCTTTGGGGATGAGCCTGTGGATTTGATCCTTACGGTGGAGAGCAGCGGCATTGCCGTGGCGCTGACCACGGCCATCGCCTTTGGGAATTTGCCGGTGGTATTCGCCAAGAAGGGCAAGCCCTCCACCCTGGCGGGGGAGGTCTATCAAAGCCAGGTTTTCAGCTACACCCGGGGAGAGGCGTGCCCCATTTCCGTAGCCAAGGCGTATTTGCCTGAGAAGGCCAACGTGTTGATTATCGACGACTTCCTCGCCAACGGCGAAGCCAGCCAGGGGCTGGTGGACATCGCGCGGCAGGCCGGGGCCCGTGTGGCGGGGATCGGCATCTGCGTGGAAAAGAGCTTCCAGTCCGGCGGGGCCAAGCTCCGGGCGCAGGGCTTCAAGGTGGTCTCCCTGGCCAGGATCGCGGGCATCGAGGACGGCAAGCCCGTGCTGGAAGAGGAAGAGGCTTGACAGCGAACCCGGGGCCGTGGTAAGCTGGGCGTGCCGGGGGAAGCCCTCCGGGCCAATGAGCAAAGAATGAAACGGAGCTGAAAGGATGCGCAAGTAATCCTGCCATGAACCTGAACACAAGCAGGGGAAGGAATCACCAGGCGGTATCCCACGGGGATGCGGCCTTGTGATGGGCAGGAAACGCAGCGGCCTGACGGCTCTGTTTTTTGTTGTATTTTTGTCCACCCTTTCCCCATGGCCCGCGAAGGGCAGACGGAAGGAGGAATGGATATGGCGCGGATCGCCGTAAACGATCTCACCTTTGCCTATGAAGGCAGCTATGACAATGTGTTTGAGCAGGCGTCCTTCACCGTGGACACCCGCTGGCGCCTGGGCCTGGTGGGGCGCAACGGCCGGGGCAAAACAACGCTGCTGCGGCTGATGCAAGACCTGCTGCCCTACCGGGGCAGCATCGATATGCCCGTGAAGGGGGTGTATTTCCCCTTCCCCGTAAAAGCCCCCTCCCGGCTCACCCTGGAGGTTTTGGAGGAGATGGCCGCAGGCGCGCCCCCGTGGAAGCTGCGGCGGGAGACGAACCTGCTGGGGGTGGGGGAGGATGCGCTCTACCGGCCCTATGAAACCCTCTCCAAGGGGGAGCAGACCAAGGCCCAGCTGGCGGCGCTGTTCTCCCGGGAGGACGCCTATCCCCTCATCGACGAGCCCACCAACCACCTGGACCTGCCGGGGCGGGAGGCGGTGGGGGACTACTTGCTGGGAAAGGACGGCTTTTTGCTGGTAAGCCACGACCGGGCCTTTCTCAACCGCTGTATCGACCATGTGCTGTCCATCAACCGCAAGGACATCACCGTGACCAAGGGGAACTTTGATACCTTCCAGCAGGAGATGGACCGGCAGAACCAGTATGAGCTGGGGGAGAACGAACGGCTGAAAAAGGACATCCGGCGGTTAAGCGAAAGCGCCCGCCGCACGGCCCAATGGAGCCAGAACATCGAAAAGAGCAAGCGCGGCGGGGAGTATAGCGGCAACAGCCCAGACCGGGGCTATATCGGGGCCCGCAGCGCGGACATGATGAAGCGGGCCCTCAGCACCCAGCGGCGGCAGGAGCGGGCCGCCGAGGAAAAAGGCAAGCTGCTGAAAAACGTGGAAAAGGTGGGGGAATTGAAGCTGACGCCGCTGGTTCACCCTAAAAAGGTGCTGGCGGAGGTGCGCCATGGAACGGTGCGCTATGGGGAGAAGGTGGTATGCCGGGATATCGCGTTCACGTTGCGCCAGGGGGAGCGGCTGGCCCTGTCCGGCAGAAACGGGGCGGGAAAGAGCAGCGTGCTCAAAACCCTCTGCGGCCTGTCGGAAGCCCTCGCCGGGGAGATCGCCATCGCCCCCAACCTCATTGTCTCCTACGTGCCCCAATCCACGGAGGGCCTTCGGGGAACCCTCCGGGAGTTCATAGGCCGGACGAACCTGAACGAAACCCTGTTCAAGGCCATTTTGCGCAACATGGACTTTGGCCGGGAGCAGTTTGACAAGGACCTGCCGGAGCTCAGCGAGGGGCAAAAAAAGAAGGTATTGCTGGCCCAAAGCCTTTGCGAGCCGGCTCACCTGTATGTATGGGATGAACCCCTGAATTTTATCGATGTGCTCAGCCGGATGCAGGTGGAGGAGCTGCTGCTGGAATACCAGCCCACCATGCTGCTGGTGGAGCATGACCGGGCCTTTCTGGAAAAGGTCTGCACCGGGATTGTGGAGCTGTGAAGGCTTTCCCGGAAGCGGGCCTTAGCCCATCACCATGCCCCCGTTGGGGGAAAGCACCTGCCCGGTGAGGTATGCTCCCTGCTGGGAGCAGAGCCACACAATGAGGGCCGCCACCTCCTGGGCCGTGCCCAGCCGCCCCAGGGGAATCTCCTCCCGCAAAAGCGCCAGGGCCTCCTCTCCCAGGGCTGTGGTCATCTCCGTGTCAATGGCCCCCGGAGCCACGCAGTTCACCCGGATGCCGCTGGGGGCCACCTCCTTGGCCAGGGCCTTGGTCAGGCCGATGAGCCCCGCCTTGGCGGCGGAGTAGTGGGCTTCCATGGAAGCCCCCGCCTGCCCCCACATGCTGGAGAGGAACACGATGCGCCCGGCTTTGCGCCGGATCATGCCCGGCAGCACGGCCCGGGCCGCGTAAAAGGCCCCGCTGAGGTTCACCGCCAGCATCCGGTCCCAGTCCTGGTCGGTGATGTCCGGCAGGAGCTTTTGCTGGGCGATGCCCGCGCAGGGGACCAAGGCGTCCACATGCCCCAAAAGCCTTTCCGCCTCCCGGCAAGCCGCCGCCACCTGGGCGCTGTCCGCCACGTCGCAGGGCAGCGCCGCCGCCCCGGTTTCCCGGGAGAGGGCAAGGGCCGCCTCCCGGCTGGCATGGTAGAAGAACGCCACCCGATACCCGGCCCCGGAAAAGGCCCGCACCGCGGCCGCGCCAATGCCCCGGCTGCCCCCTGTGATCAGCGCCGTTTCCATAGCGGCCCCCTTAAAACATCTTCTTGCGCCACAGCACAATGAAGGCCCCGATGGAAGCCACCACCGAGATGCCCAGCACCATAAAGAAGCCCCAGTGGGTATCCTCAAAGGGAACCCTCACGTTCATGCCCCAGAAGGAGGCGAAAATGGTAGGCACCGCCAGCACCACCGTGAGGCTGGTGAGGATTTTCATGACGATGTTCAGGTTGTTGCTGATGATGGAGGCGAAGGCGTCCATGGTGCCGCTCATGATGTCCCGGTAAATGGCGCACATCTCGATGGCCTGCTTGTTTTCCACGATCACGTCCTCCAGGAGGTCCGCGTCCTCGGGATATTTGCGCAGCATCTCCATGCGCATCATCTTCTCCATGACCATCTCATTGCCCTTGAGGCTGGTGGAGAAGAACACCAGGGATTTTTCCAGCTTCATCATCTGGAGCAGCTCCTGGTTCCGCAGGCTCTTTTGGAGGCGCTCCTGCACCAGCATGCTGGATTTGTCGATCTGCTTGAGGTATGCCAGAAAGCGGGAGGCGTTGCGGTTGAGGATCTGCAAGATGAACCGGGTGCGCTTGAAGGTCCAGAAGCCGCGGATCCGCTCCTCTGTGAAGTCGGAGATCAGCGGCGTGGTGCGGGTGGAAACCGTGATGATCACGTCGTCCACCATGATGATGCCCATAGGAATGGTGGAATAGCTATATCCGGTATCCTCCGCCTCCACATAGGGAATGTCCACGATGATGAGGGTCTGGTCCCCGTCCCGCTCAATGCGGGCGCTTTCCTCCTCGTCCAGGGCGGCCTGCAGATAGGTGGGGTCCAAAGCGAAGCGGGCGTTAAGCCCCTCGATTTCGTCCCGGGTGGGGTTTTGCAGATGCACCCAACAGCCCTTCTCCAGGGTGCTGATTTCTGTGAGATGATCGTCTACGGTGAGATAAATTTTTTTCATACAAAAAGCCTGCCTTTTCGCTGCCGCCAGGGGACGGCGTTGCTTCCAAAGCAGGCGGTATCGGCAAGGGGCTGTGCGCTATGGGCGCGCCGCCAATCGACTGCTTGGAGCGAGAGTAGGAATCGGTTTCCGCCAAAGGGGCAATACAGTATTTCGACTGTATGGGTCCGCGTCCACGTTGGCTCCTCCTGTCGTCATTGTCGGCACAAAACCGCACCTTTATCATAGCCGCTGCAAAGCCCCGTGTCAATGGAAAATGCGCGCCCTTCTTCTCCATTTATGAAGGAAAGGAACGCTTCCCTTGAGGAATGAGCCGAAGCGCTTGCGTTTCATTTTGGACCATGATATGATATTCCATACAATGAGTATGTGTCATATATATTATGCCGAAATCATTGATATGGGGCGTTTCATCCCAAGTAGGAGGGGTTTTCTTGAAGAAGAGCAGCCTGAAGGTAGCGGCTTATCAGGCCATCAAGGAGAGAATCGTCAACTGCCAATACAGGCCCAATACCTTTCTGAACGAAGCCTCCATCAGCGAGGAGCTCGGCATGAGCCGCACCCCCATCCGGGAGGCACTGGGCGTTTTGGAGCAGGAGAAACTGGTGAAGATCTACGCCAAGCGGGGGGCCCTGGTAACGGATATTTCCGCCGCGGAGGTGGACGATATCTTTGAAGTGCGCCTTTTGGTGGAACCTCATATTATTGTAACCCACGGCTCGGGCATCGACCAGCGAAAGCTGCTGGACATCAAGTACCAGCTGGAAAGGCAGGTGCTTTCCGGGGAGGAGTATAACTATGATATTGACCAGGATATTCACTCCCTGATTATCGCCAGCAGCAACAACCGGTATTTTGAAACGCTGATGGACAACATCTACGATCAAAACCACCGGCTGCGCATTCTCTCCGGGCAGAAAAGCGGAGACCGAACCGTGGAAACGGTGCAGGAGCATATCGCCATTGTGGATTTTCTCCTGAAGGGGGAGAGGGAACAGGCCTCGGAGGCCATGCGGATGCATCTAATCAAATCCAGGACGGCGGCCCTGGAGGGACTGCTGACCCCCTGACGCCAGACCCCCATCCGGGGTCTTTTTCATGCGTCTTTTTGGGTGTCTGTCCTCGCGGGAACGGAGAGGACGGACGCATTTTAGGAAAATTAAAAATAAGAACAAAATGTATACAAGATTGAAGGGGAGGGCTGAACCCACCATCTCAAAGAAAGTTGCAGAAAAACCGACATAATGCATAGAAAATATGATAAATAATAATGCATAATAGGTAATTTATTATTTTTTGGGCGCAAAGTAATCCTGGGGCTGCTATTGACAAGGAAAAAAGGGATGGCTATAATGGAACTAGAATAAACGTTGTATGCAACACATATGGCGACGTTTACCCAAATTACATCTTTGGAGGGATAACAATGAAACGGATTGCGGTTGCTTTGGCTCTTATGCTGGTGCTTCTCTCGGCATTGGGGAATGCCATGGCTGCGGAGGCCCCAACCTATGACATCAAACCCGGGGACAAGATCGGCATGTCCATGACGGATAAGTCCGAACAGCGCTGGGTGATGGACGGCGAGAGCATGAGAAAGGCTTTGGAGGAGAAGGGCTTTACCCTGGATCTTCAATATGCCAAGATGGAGCCCCAGACCCAGATCAATCAGATTGAGAACATGATTACCACAGGCTGCAAGGCCATCGTGGTGGTGCCGGTGGACAGCGGCTCCCTCACCGCCGTGCTCAAGAAGGCCAAGGAAGCGGGCGTGATGATTATCAACTACGACCTGATGATCCTCAACAGCCCCGACATCGACTTCTATGTGGGCTTCGACAACAAGCAGGTGGGTAAGATTCAGGCGGAATATATTGTGGACCGCCTGGGCCTCAAGGAGGGCAAGGGCCCCTTCAACATTGAGATCTTCGCCGGCAGCCTGGACGAGGTGAACGCGTACTGGTATTACGAAGAAGCCATGAAGATCCTCCAGCCCTACCTGGACAACGGCCAGTTGGTGTGCAAGAGCGGCCAGCTGGAGCTGGAAAAGGTCACCATCCCCGGCTGGGCCGCGGAAAAGACCTCCGCGCGCATGGAGAACCTGGTAACCACCTACTATTCGGACGGCACGTCCCTGGACGTGGTGCTGGCCCCCGCGGATTCCATCGGGGTGCCCATTGGCAACACCCTGAAAAACATCGGGTACGGCGCGGAGGATAAGCCCATGCCCATCGTGACCGGCAACAACGGCAACCCCTCCGCGATTCAGTCCATCATCGCGGGCCAGATGTCCATGTCCATTTTCAAGGACACCCGGAACCTGGCCAAGAGCACCGCGGATGTCATTGAAGCCGCCTCCAAGAACGAGCCGCTGATCCCCAACGACACCACCACCTTTGATAACGGCGTCATGGTGATCCCGGCGTTCCTGTACGGCATGGAAGTCATCGACAGCAACAACTGGAAGGAGCTGGCCCTGGACAGCGGCTATTACACCGCCCAGCAGTTGAATATCAAGTAAGCCGATTGGGTTGGCAAATTGCATGGCTGGGTACTTCCGCCACTTCCCGGTGGAAGTACCCAGCTTGCAAATGCGCGGCAACGGCGGGCAAGGGAGGGCTTGAAGCTGAACGCTGTACTGCTTGAGATGCGGGGCATCTCCAAGGATTTTTTTGGTGTCAAAGCCTTGCGGGACGTGAACCTGACGGTGCGCACGGGGGAGATCCTGGCTATCGTGGGGGAGAACGGCGCGGGGAAATCCACGCTGATGAACATCCTCAGCGGAACCTATCCCCACGGAACCTACGAGGGGGATATTGTTTTCGACGGGGAGAAATGCGCCTTTGCCGGCATCCGGGATAGCGAAAAAAAGGGCATCGTGATCATTCACCAGGAGCTGGCGCTGATCCCCTACATGTCCATCGCCGAAAACATCTTTCTGGGGAACGAGCGCAAGCGGGCCGGGGTGATCGACTGGAACGCCACGGTATCCGAGGCGAAAACCTACCTGAAAATGGTGGAGCTGAACGAGGACGTTAACACGCTGGTGCGGGACATCGGCATTGGAAAGCAGCAGCTGGTGGAAATCGCCAAGGCGCTGGCCAAAAAGGTGCGGCTGCTGATTCTGGACGAGCCCACGGCGGCACTGAACGACAAGGACTCCATGCATCTGCTGAACCTGCTGCTGGAGCTGAAGCGCCAGGGGGTCACCTGCATCGCCATCTCCCATAAGCTCAACGAGGTGTGCTATGTGGCGGACCGGATCACGGTGATCCGGGACGGAAAGACCATTGAAACCATCGAGGAAAGGAGCCTGTTCACAGAGGAGAGGATCATTCGCGGCATGGTGGGGCGGGAGATGACGGACCGCTTTCCCAGGCGCGATACGCAAATTGGCGAGGTGACGTTTGAAATTGAGCATTGGCGGGCGAACCACCCGGTTTATATAGAGCAGCGCATCGTGGACGACGTATCCATCAAGGTGCACAGGCACGAGGTGGTGGGGATTTACGGGCTGATGGGCGCCGGGCGCACGGAGCTGGCCATGAGCGTTTTTGGGCGCTCCTACGGAAGCAATGTGTCCGGCACGGTAAAGCGGGACGGAAAAGAGGTTTCCGTCGCCACCGTGAAGGAAGCCATCGCCAACGGCATCGTCTACATCCCGGAGGACCGGAAGAACTACGGCCTGAACCTCATCGACACCATCAAGAACAACATCTCCATCGCCGGGATCTCCCAGCTGGCCCGAAAGGGTGTGGTGGACGACAACCGGGAGGTGATGGTGGCCAACGAGTACAGCAGAAAGCTGGACATCAAAAGCACGGGCATTGACCAGCGGGTGGAGAGCCTCTCCGGCGGCAACCAGCAAAAGGTGGTGCTGTCCAAGTGGATCTTTACCAAGCCCAGGGTGCTTCTGCTGGACGAACCCACCCGGGGCATCGACGTGGGGGCCAAGTACGAGATTTACCGGATCATCAACCAACTGGTGGAGGACGGCGCAGGCGCGGTGTTTATCTCCTCCGACTTAACGGAGATTTTGGGCATGTGCGACCGCATCTACATCATGAACGAGGGAAAAATCGTGGGCGAAATGCCCGGTTGCGCGGCAACCCAGACGAACATCATGCAATGCATCGTTTGCAAGTCAAAGGCGGAGGGATGATGAGCCATGGGGGAACTGAAAAACCTGCTCAAAAGCAATATGAGGCAGTACACCATGATTTTGGTGCTGGCGGGGCTGACCCTGTTTTTTCAAATCAGCACCAAAGGCATTTTGCTGCTGCCTCAAAACGTATCCAACCTGGTGCAGCAAAACGCCTATGTGGTCATTTTGGCGGTGGGCATGATGATCTGCATCATCAGCGGCGGAAATGTGGACCTGTCCGTGGGCTCTGTGGTGGCCTTTATCGGAGCCACCTGCGCCACGCTGATGATTGGCAAGGACATGAACGTTTTTCTGGTGATCCTGATCTGCACCGGCGTGGCGCTGCTGGCCGGCGCGTGGCACGGGTTTTGGATCTCCAGGTTCAGCATCCCTTCCTTTATCGCCACGCTTTCGGGCATGCTGGTGTTTCGCGGGCTGACGTACTTTGTCCTCCGGGGCGAAACCTACTTCTCCTACCCCGAGAGCTTCCTGGCCTTTACCACCGGGTTCCTCAAGGATTACCTGGGCGGCCCGGACGCCAAAATTCATGTGACCACCCTGGTGGTGGGCGCGGTCTTATCGGCGCTGTTCGTGGTTTTGGAAATCCGCAAGCGCGCTCAAAAGCAGCGCTATCAATTGAAGGTATTATCGGTTCCCTTTTTTGTGGCCAAGCAGGTCTTTCTCACCGGGGTGATCATGGCCTTTGCCTACCTCATCGCCAGCTACAAGGGCATGCCCATCATTATGATTCCCGTTGCCATCGTCATTGTGGTGTACAGCTTTATCCTCAACAACACCGTGATGGGCCGGTATGTGTACGCCCTGGGAGGCAACCAGAAATCCGCCCAGCTATCGGGCATCAACGTCAAGAAGGTGCTGTTCCTGTGCTTTGTGAACATGGCCTTTTTGGCGGCCATCGCCGGGCTGATGTTCACGGCCCGGCTGAACTCCGCCTCCCCCAAGGCCGGGGAGGGCTTTGAGCTGGACGCCATCGCCGCCTGTTACATCGGTGGGGCTTCCGCCAGCGGCGGGGTCGGCAGCATCATTGGCGCGCTGATCGGCGCGCTGGTGATGGGGCTGCTGAACAACGGCATGTCCATCATGGGCGTGGGGATTGAGCTGCAAATGGCGGTGAAAGGCCTGGTGCTGTTGATGGCGGTGGTTTTGGACATGGTGCAAAAACAAAAAGCGAAAGGATAAGAGGTAGGGCTATGCACAAGATCAGCGACCAGCACACGTTTTACGTGTTCAGCGAGAAGAACCGGCCGGTTTTGACCATTCACTCCGGGGAGACGGTGGAGTTTGAAACCATGGACTGCCTGTCCAACGTGCTGCAAAAGCAGACGGACAGCCTGGAGAACTCCTCCTTTGACAAGGAGAAGGTGAACCCCGCCACCGGCCCGGTATATATTGAAGGGGCCATGCCCGGGGACACCCTGGAAGTGACCATCGAGGATATCCGCTTCAAGGACCGGGCGGTGATCACCTGCCAGGCGGGCTATGGGGTCATCGGCGAGTATTTTGACAAGACCACCTTCCGCATCACGCCCATTGGGGGCGATGGGTATTTGCGCTTTGACGACAAGCTGAAAATCCCCCTGGACCCCATGGTAGGGGTCATCGGCGTGACCCCCAAGGACCAGGAGGTTCCCACGGGGCTCCTGGGGCCCTTTGGCGCGAACATGGACAATACCATGATGCGCAAGGGCGCGAAGCTGTACCTGCCCATTTTTGTGGAGGGGGCGCTGGTGGCCGCGGGAGATGTGCACGCGGCCATGGGGGACGGGGAGATCAACTGCTCGGCCCTTGAGGCCCCGGCTTTCGTCACTCTGACCTTTCGGGTGCGCAAGGACCTGTCCATTCAAATGCCCATGCTGATGGACCGGCAGTATTTCTCCGTGGTGGCGTCCCAGGAGACGTTGGACAAGGCGGTGGACGTTTCCGTGCGGGAGATGGCGGACATTTTGCGAAAGAGGCTGCCCATCCCCTTTGACGACATCTCCATGCTGATGTCCGCGGTGGGCCACGCCCAGATCTGCCAGTGCGTGAACACATTGAAAACCGCCCGGTATTTGATGCCCCGGTATGTGCTGGATACCTATGGATTTGAATTTTAGGGCTGGAGGGAATGTCTAGATGAACCGGTTGATTCGGATCATGGAGCCCGGCGTGGTGGAGGTGAGCGAGGCCCCCATCCCCAGGCCGCAGGCTGGAGAGGCGCTGCTAAAGACCCTCTATGGGGGCATCTGCGGATCGGATTTGAACAGCTACCGCGGAACATCCCCCTATGTCACATACCCAAGGATTCCCGGCCATGAGTTTTCGGCGGAGATCGTGGAGATTGAGGAAAACGCCCTGGGGCTGAAAAAGGGGCAAAGGGTCACCGCCAACCCCTATTTTAACTGCGGGCATTGCTATTCCTGCCGCAGGGGGCTGGTGAACTGCTGCGAATCCAACCAGACGATGGGGGTGCAGCGGGAAGGGGCGTTCGCGCAGTATTTTACCATGCCCATCTCCCGCATCTATGACGGACAGGGGCTGGACCCCCGCATTTTGGCGCTGATCGAGCCTTTGTGCATTGGCTATCATGGGGCCAAAAGCGCGGACATCCGGCCCCGTGAGCGGGTGCTGGTGATGGGGGCGGGCACCATCGGCCTTTTGGCAGCCATGGCCGCCCAGAAGCTGGGCGGGGATGTTTCCATCTGCGATATCTCCCAGGATAAGCTGGACCACGCCATGAGGAATGGAATCGAAAGCGGCTTTCTGTGCGACGATCCGGAATGCTTTTTGCAAAACGTGAACCGGATTACCGGAGGCAACGGCTTTGATGTGACCATTGAGGCCGTGGGCCTGCCGGAAACCTTCCAGCGCTGCATTGACGCGGCGGCCTTTGGGGGACGCGTGGTGCTGATTGGCGTGGGGAAGGACAACCTGGATTTCAACTTTACGGTGCTCCAGAAGAAGGAGCTGAAGCTGATGGGCTCCCGAAACGCGGTGAAGCAGGACTTTGAACATGCCATTGCCATGGTGCGGGTGGGGGAGTTGGACCTTTCCGGGATTGAAATTGCCGAGTACGCCCTGGACGACGCGCCCCAGGCGTTCCGGGACCTGAAGGAAAACGCGGCGCATATCATCAAGGTACTCATTCGGTTCTGATCCGCCCCTCCAGGCCCCCTTGGATACAATGCGGGGCTGCGCCAAGCCCTGGCCGCCGGTGTTCCCGGCAGCCAGGGCTTTGGCCTGTTTCCGGCGGATGGCGGGAGGGCGTTCCTCCATTCCTCAGGGAACCGACACCCCTTGCACGGGTTTGCGGTTTTCATAGGCCTTTTCAATGGCCTCCAGGATATGGCCGTGGGCGTCGCTGAGGCTCATGGTGGCCCGGCTTACCACATCGGCCAATTCGGCCTTTTCCGCCTCCGTCATGGAGGCCAGCAGGTCGAGGTCCTCCTGCTGGTCACTGGAGGCCTTGATGGGGCGGCCGTTCCGGGGGCTGGTGAATTTCGCGAACCAGGCCCGCAGCTCCTGGGTGGTTTTGCCCACCATCCAGTGCTGGAAGGCGTCCATCTGCTGGTACCATTCGTTGGCGGGGTTCATGCCGTAGGCGGCCCCCCGCTCCCGCTTGGTGACCCAGCCGTTTATTTCCTCGCCGATGTTTTGCTCCGTGTTCACGGATACCCCGGTGACCTGGCCTGTGGCCGGGTCCGTGATGTTGTACCCCTGGCGGGCGGGCCAGCCGCTGAAATGGGGCATGCTGGCCCCGTCGTAGTTGGGGGTGGCTACCTCGTAAATATCCACTTGTACGTCCAGGATTTTGCCCTGGGCGTCAAAGAGGCAGCTTGCCATGGTGACGTTGAAGCTGTATACGGGCACCTTGTTGGCGTCCTCCCCGGGGCCCGCCCGGAAGTTGGGCACCCCGGCCAGGCCCGCGTAAAGCTGGGCGGGGGCGGAGGCCTCCTGCTGGGTGGGGGCCGGGCTGGCCGCGCCGCCGGGAGCGGAAGGGCCCGGGGAACCCGAGGGAGAGGCGGGGGACAGGGCGGGCACGGAGGCCTGTTCCAGCGCGCCCTTCACCCCCTCCAAAATGCCCTGGGAGCTGCGGGTGGCCCCGGCTACCACATCCACCCCCTCGGCCCCGTTGTTTTGGATAAGGGCGGGCTTCAGGCCGTCCAGGGCGGTTTGCAGAAAGTCGTCCGGGGTATCTCCCCGGTTTTGAGCCTGGATGTCGGAAATCTGCCCGCTACGGATGGTGGTGGTCACCAGGAGGTCCCCGTGATAGCCGGGGCCGGTGTCCTGGTACAGGCCGTCCTGCCAGGCGGCCTGGGCGCTTTGGAAAAGGAACAGGCCCGCCAGCAGGCACAGGGGGGCAAGCCGGGCGCGGAACCGGGAAACAGAAAGCTTTGACATGGGTTTCTCCTCCTTGGATTGCTTGACATTCCTGACACTGTATAGTATAAAGAGGAGTGGGGTTTATGCCCCCGTAACGCAGCGGAAAGGGGATCATCGCATGATCCGTACCATCGTGGGAGCCAACTGGGGCGACGAGGGCAAGGGAAAAATCACCGACGCGCTGGCTGAAAAAAGTGATATCGTGGTGCGCTTTCAGGGCGGCGCCAACGCCGGGCACACCATCATCAACGACTATGGCAAGTTCGCCTTGCACCTGCTGCCTTCCGGGGTGTTCCACCAGCATATCGCCAACGTCATCGGTCCGGGGGTGGCCCTGGACATTGAAAAGCTGCTGGCGGAGCTGGAGGGCCTTGTAAGCCGGGGCATTCCCAAGCCCACCTTGTACATCAGCGACCGGGCCCAGGTGATGCTGCCCTATCACGTGGCTTTTGACCGCTATGAGGAGGAGCGCCTGGGCAAGGCCAGCTTCGGCTCCACCAAAAGCGGCATCGCCCCCTTCTACGGGGATAAATATTTGAAGATCGGCATCCAGGTATGCCAGCTCTACGACGAGGAGATTCTGCTCAGCCGCCTCACCAGCGCCGTGATCCAGAAGAACGTCCTGTTGGAGAGCCTGTACTATAAGCCCGCCATCGACGTGAAGCCCCTGATGCGGCATCTGCAAGAGCTGGGCCAGCGCATCCGGCCCATGGTGATAGACACCACGGTTTACCTTCACAAGGCGTTGAAGGAAGGCAAGACGGTGCTGCTGGAGGGCCAGCTGGGAAGCCTGCGGGACCCGGACCACGGCATCTACCCCTATACCACCTCCTCCTCCCCCTTGGCGGGCTACGGCACGGTGGGGGCGGGGGTGCCCGCCGGCGAAATGAAGGATGTTTTCTGCGTGACCAAGGCGTACAGCAGCTGCGTGGGCGCGGGCCCCTTTGTGACGGAGCTCTTTGGGGACGAGGCGGAGGAGTTGCGCAAGCGCGGCGGCGACGCCGGGGAATACGGGGCCACCACAGGCAGGCCCCGCCGGGTGGGCTGGTTTGACGCGGTGGCGACCCGCTACGGCTGCATGGTGCAAGGGGCCACGGAGGCCGTCCTCACCAACCTGGACGTGCTGGGGTATTTGCCCCAGATTCCCGTGTGCGTGGCCTATGAGGCGGAGGGCAAGGAGATTCGGGATTTCCCCAGCACCCCCACGCTGATGCGGTGCAAGCCGATGTATGTGAACCTTCCCGGCTGGATGAGCGACATCCGGGGCGTGACGGACTGGGAGGAGCTGCCGGAGAACTGCCGCAAGTACATCGAGTTTGTGGAGGAGCAGCTGGAGGTGCCCATTCGCATGGTCAGCACCGGGCCCAAGCGCTGCGAAGTCATCTACCGGGCATAACACCCCTTTGGCAAAGAGGATTTTTCAGGGGCCGCGCTGCAAGCGCGGCCCCTGTGCCATTGAAAGGGCCTTCAGGGAGGGAAAAGCCGAAAAACGAGGGCGCAAAAACAATCAAGAAGATATGGTTGATCTTGAGGAGCGCCTCACACGCAGGCCTTTGCTTTTACTCCTCTGGGCATCAATACATTTCTTCCGCTTCTTCCAACCCTTCTTTCAGCATTTTGATGGCGTTTGCCATCTCTTGCGAAGTGACCCGGGACTTTTCAATTTCGTCAATGGCGGTTGATATGCTTCCTACAAGCAGGGCATAGGCTTTCTCGCAATCCATACGTTTTCCCTCCCGGCGATACCTAAAATATGGAGATTATATTCCCCTTAATGATGTGGATTGTAAGCCCCACAATAGAAGGATAGAATAGAAAATTTTTGTTGTGGGGTAAGCTCTATGATCCTATTTGATAAACTGTGGGAAACCATGCGGGACAAAGGCATTTCAACCTATGCGCTTCGCGAGAAGCACAATATCGATACCCGCACAATCCGGCGGCTGAAGGCGAATGGAAATGTCACAACGGATACGCTGAATACCCTTTGCGACATTTTAGATTGCAAATTAGAAGATATCGCGGAATATGTGAAAGGGTAAGCCCCAATAGAGGGCGGCGGGGTCGGCAAAATCCCTCCTGTTTGCGGCGGCTTTCAGCTTGCCGGCAGCTTGGCAACGGGCAGATTTTCCCGCCCGCTCCCGCCGCGCCGGAAGCCCTTGCGTCCCATCCGCAAGGGTGAGCGGCGCTTTCCCGTTCTTTTTTCAGCCAGCTTTCCTTTATGATCCAGTCCTTTTGGGGTTTATGAAGCTACCGGGTTCGCCGGCGGGGGCCGTTCCAGGCCAGGCGCATTTTTTCAAAGCCCTCCAGCATTTCCTGCCGCCTGGCCTCCAGGAGTTCCCGCTCCAAATCCAGCAGCGTGCAGTCCCGGCAGCGGCCCAGGATGTCCACGGAGATGGCGGATAAGGTACACCGGCTCTTTTTCCAGTACACGCAGAAAGCATTTTCACATTCCATTGGCATCACCCCAATGAAAGGAGTATACCTTGCTTTTCCCTCATTGGCTGTGCCACAACCGCATTACAAAACGCATCACATTTTGTATCTCCATTGTCATGCAGACATCCTTTGGCTTTTATGGCATGATGGAAGCACCCTGTTGGCTGACGAGGTGCTGCCATGCCTTTTTTTCAGCTCCCATCCACCCCTCCCACCACCAATAAAAACGTCCGCTTCCCCAATGACCTGATCCAGCGGGTGGAGGCGTACCTCCAGGGGAAGAACAGCACCTTTTCCGCCTTTGTGATCGAGGCGGTGCGCTTTGCCCTGGATGAACTGGACCGGCAGGAAAGGGAGCAGAAAAACAGGTAGTTCCCGGGCGCTGCGCCCGGGAACCGGATTCTCATGGAATAGCCCTGGAGTCGCCGCCGTTTCCCTTGCTTACCCCAGCGCCCGCAGCAGCACGATGTACACCAGGGTTCCCCCGCCGATGCTCAGGAGGGCGTTCCTCTTCCAGGTGTGCAACAGCACAATGGCCCCCAGGGCCAGGGCCTCGGGCAAGGCGTAGGGGGGAGCGGCCAGGCTTACATCCTTGAGGCAATACACCACCAGCAGCCCCATCATGGCGGGGGGCAAGGCGCTGCCTAAAAAGGTGACGAGGGGGGGCGCCTTTTTGGTTTCGGGAAAGAGCCAAAAGGGAAGAAAGCGGGTGAGGGCGCACCCGGCGGCCACCGCCAGGATCATGACCAGAGTTTGCCAGGCGTTCAGGACCATAGGGCTTTCCTCCCCACAAGCAGCGCCGCCACGATGCAAGCCATGGCGGGGATGATGAAGTTGCTTTTGCCAAAGAGGAGCAGGCACAAAAGGGCGCAGGCCACGCCGGTGAGGGCGGAAAGGCGGTTGCCCTTGCATTGCCAATGCTCCAAAAAGAGCACCGCGAACAGGGCGGTGAGCACGAAATCCAGGCCGTTGGTTTCAAAGCGGAGCAAGGAGCCCAGCACGCCGCCCACAAAGGTGGCGATGACCCAGTAGCCGTAGTCCAGCAGGGCGATGGCCCCGTAAAAAAACTTGGGCTCAACCTCCGGCGGAGGTTGCACGGTGCAGGAGATGGAAAAGGTCTCGTCGCAGAGCAAATAGATCAGCACGTTGCGGAATTTGCCCATGCCCTTGTACCTGGGCAGCATGGACAGGCCGTAGAACAGGTGCCGGGCGTTGACCAGCAGGCTCATCACGAAGGCGGAGACGGGATCAAAGGGGATGGTGAGCAAGGTGATGGCCACGTATTGCATGCTTCCGCAAAAGGCGATGGCGCTCATGAGGGTGGAATACAGCGGGCCGTAGCCTTTGGAGGCCATCAGCACCCCGTAGGCCAGCCCCAGGCAAGCAAAGCCCGTCAGCACCGGAAGGGTGTGGGGAAAGGCGGCGCGGACGGCTTTTGCGATCTTTTGTTGTGGCGTAGTCATAGGACCTCGATGTACAAAAAAATTTGGCGTTGGAGCGGGGCCGGGGCGTCAGCCCCGGTCCCCGATGGGGAGGTATTCCCGCCGCTCCTGAACGTTCAGGTAGGCGGGGCGGATGATCTTATCCATGTTGATGAGCTCCTCCATCCGGTGGGCGCTCCAGCCCACGATACGGGCGATGGCGAAGATGGGGGTGAACAGCTCCTCGGGGATGCCCAGCATGGAGTAGGTGATGCCGCTGTAAAAGTCCACATTGGCGCTGACGCCCTTGTAGATCCGGCGCTCCTGGCTGATGATCTCCGGGGCCAGCCGCTCCACCATGGAGTAGAGGGCGAATTCCTTTTGCTTGTCCTTCTCCTTGGCAAGCTTTTCCACAAAGCCCTTGAACACCGTGGCCCTGGGGTCGGAGAGGGAGTAGACCGCGTGGCCCATGCCGTAGATCAGGCCCTTTTTGTCAAAGGCCTCCTTGCGCAGCAGCTTGAGCAGATAGTCCGCCACCTGCTCCTCGTCGGTGACGTCCTGAACGCTCCTCTTCAAATCGGCCATCATTTCCACGACCTTGATGTTGGCGCCGCCGTGCTTGGGGCCCTTGAGGCTGGCCAGGGCCGCCGCCACCACGCTGTAGGTATCGCTGCCGGAGGAGGTAACCACATGGGTGGTGAAGGTGGAGTTGTTGCCGCCGCCGTGCTCCATGTGCAAAATCAAAGCCAAATCCAGCACATGGGCCTCCAGGTCGGTATAGGCCTTGTCCGGGCGGAGCATGCGCAGCAGGTTCTCCGCCGTGGAGAGGCCGCTTTCGGGGCGGTGGATGTAAAAGCTCTCGTCCCGCCCGTAATGGTTGTAGCTGTGGTAGCCGTATACCGCCAGCATGGGGAACACGGAAATGAGCATCAGGCATTGGCGCAGCACGTTGGGGATGGACAGGTCGTCCACCTTGTCGTCATAGCTGGCCAAGGTCAGCACGCTGCGGCTCAGGGTGTTCATCATATCCCGGCTGGGGGCCTTCATGACCACGTCCCGGACAAAGTTGGTGGGCAAGGTCCGGCTGTCGGACATGATGGTGCAAAACTCCGTCAGCTCCCCCTGGCTGGGCAGCTTGCCAAAGAGCAGCAGATAGGCCACTTCCTCAAATCCCAGGCGGCCCGTGTTCATCACGCCGCCTACCAGGTTGATAATGTCATAGCCCCGGTACCAGAGCCGGCCTTCACAGGGTACGCTTTCCCCGTTCACGACCTTGCTGGATTCGATTTCGGAAATGGCGGTCAGGCCGGCCAGCACGCCTTTGCCTTGCCGGTCGCGCAGCCCCCGCTTCACGCCGTGGATGTTGTATAGCTCCGGGTTCATGCTGGCGTTTTGCACCAGCCGGGCCTCGTTGGCCGAGGCATAATCCGCCAATCTCTCCAAGGGAGATCGGTTCATTCGTCATTCCTCCTTCTCCGGTGATGGTTCTGGGTGAGCGGCGAAGTGAAAGCTCCTGCAGATTGGTGGCAAGTCCATTACAATATGTGGAGTCTCTCCTAGGATATACTATAAATCCGCGGGATTCTTTGCGTCAAGTTTTTCTCCTGTATTGCCCCCTTTTGCCCCGGCGTTCCATGTTGTAAATTGTCCGCTTTCGTTGACTTCTGCCTCTGGCCGTGTTACGATTAAGGGCGTTGGCGCGCTTTGCCATTGCCACAGGAGGAGGGGGAGAAAAGCTTGGGAAATCAAGGGTCAGCCGCAAGCTCTACCCCTGGGGAGCACCCCGGGTTTTCCTCCCTGGACCTGCCCCGGTGGGACGGGCCCCTGAGCCATCCCTTTTACAGCAAGGTGGTCAAGCGGGCGCTGGACTTTTTGATGGCGCTGCTCCTGTTGCCTCTTTTTTTGCTGCTGATGCTGCCCATCGCCGCGCTGGTGAAGCTGACCTCCCCAGGTCCCGTTTTGTACAGGGCCCTGCGGGGCGGCTACCATAACAAGCCCTTTTATATCCTGAAATTCCGTACCATGGTGGTGGGGGCGGATCAGTACAGCGGAACCACCGGGCTCAACGACCCCCGGGTGACGAAGCTGGGCCGGCTCCTTCGCAAGACCAAGCTGGACGAGCTCCCCCAGATTTTGAACATCTTAAAGGGGGACATGTCCTTTATCGGCCCCAGGCCGGAGCTGCTCAAGTACACCACCCGCTACACCCCCCGGCAGGAATGCATCCTGTGGGTGCGCCCGGGCATCAGCGACCCCAGCTCCATCAAGCTCATCAGCCTGGACGCCGCCGTAGGCCACGACGACCCGGAGGGCTCCTACGAGCGCTATATCCTGGCGGAGAAAAACGACATGCGGGTGGCCTACGCCCAAAGCCAATCCTTGCCCACGGACGCGGCCCTGTTTTGGAAGACCTTGCTGTGCGTCCTGCGGAAGATTTGGCTGCCGGAGGCGGCAGGCGCGCCCAAGCCCCAAAATATGGAGGAACACCAGGGATGAACACTGAAAAAAGCATCCGGTTGGCGTACCAAATCCGCCGCCATGGCCTGGACATGACCAACAGGGGCGGCACCTCGCACATCGGCAGCATTTTTTCCATGGCGGATATCATCGCCGTTTTGTACGCCGACGTGCTGCGCTATGACCCTCAAAACCCCAAAATGCCCGGGCGGGACCGCTTTGTGTTAAGCAAGGGCCACGCGGGGGCCGGGGTCTACGCCGCTTTGGCGGAGTGCGGCTTTTTTCCGGTGAAGGAATTGGAGGAGCATTGCCAAAACGGCAGCCGCTTCAGCGGGCATGTGAGCCATAAGGGCATCCCTGGCGTGGAAGCCTCCACCGGTTCCCTGGGCCAGGGCATGCCCATGGCCATGGGCATGGCTATGGCCGCCAAGCTGAACGGCGGCAAGCACCGGGTCTACTGCGTCATCGGCGACGGGGAGTGCGACGAGGGGGCCGTGTGGGAGACCGCCTTAATCGCCCACCAGTACAAGCTGGATAACTTCATTGTGACCATTGATTTCAACAAGATTCAATCCATCACCTCCGTGGAGGAAACCATGGCCCTGGAGCCCCTGGACCAGAAGTGGGCCAGCTTTGGCTGGCACGTAATCCGGGTGGACGGCCACGACCATGAGGCGCTGCACAGGGCCTATGCCGAGGCCCAGGCCGCTTTGGGGGAGGGCAGGCCCATCGTGGTCATTGCCGACACCGTGAAGGGCAAGGGCGTCAGCTTCATGGAGAACGACGTGCTGTGGCATTACCGCACCGCCCGGGGTGCGGAATATGACGCGGCCCTGGCGGAACTGGAGGCGCAAAAGCCATGAGAGATACCTTTACCCGCTGTTTACAGGACGCGGCCCGGGTCAACAAGGATCTGGTGCTGATCACCGGCGATCTGGGCTTTGGGGTGCTCTTTCCCTTTATGAAGGAGTTCCCGGAGCAGTTCATCAACGCGGGCATCGCCGAACAGGCCATGATGAGCATGGCGGCGGGCATGGCCCTGGAGGGCAAGACCGTGGTGGTGTACTCCATCGGCAACTTTCCCACCTTGCGCTGCCTGGAGCAGATCCGCAACTGCTGCGCCTACCACGAGGTGAACGTGAAGATCGTCTGCGTGGGCGCGGGCTTTGTTTACGGCACCTTGGGCATGACCCACCACGCCACCGAGGACATGAGCGCCCTGCGGCTTCTGCCCGGGGTGAAGGTATACGCCCCCGCCGACGCCAAGGAGACCGAGGCGGTGATGGCATGCTTTTTACAGGAGCCCGGCGTGGCCTACCTGCGCATCGGCCGGGGCGGAGAGCCCGCCTTAAGCGGAGGGATTCCCCTGGAGGGCTACCGCACCGGAAAGGCGGTGCCCCGCAAAGAGGGCAAGGACGCCTACCTCCTTACGGCTGGGGGCATTCTGGACAGCGCCCTTGAGGCCGCCGGGATTCTGGAGGAAAAGGGCTACAGCATCGGCGTAGCCAGCTTCCCCACGGTCAAGCCCATGGACGGGGAATACCTGGCCGCCCTGTGCGCCAAAGTGCCGCTGCTTTTCACCCTGGAGGAGCATACCATCGTGGGGGGCTTTGGGGGCGCGGTGTGCGAGGCGGTCTGCGCTTTGCCGGACCACCGGGCCAGGGTGGTGCGCCTGGGCCTTCATGACACCTATTCCTCCTTGGTGGGCAACCAGGAGTATCTGAAAAAAAGCTTCGGCCTGGATGGGGAAGGCGTGGCCGCCTCCGCGCTGGCCGTTTTGGAAGGAAGAGCCTGATGGATTCCCGGCAGCAGGCCGCCCTGAAGGCCATCCAGGAGGAGCTTTTCCTCCTTCTGGAGGACACGGTCAGGGTGTTGGAGGAAAACCGGATTCCCTACAGCCTGATTTGCGGCTCCTTGCTGGGGGCCGTGCGCCACAAGGGCTTTATCCCCTGGGATGACGACGTGGATCTGGTGCTGCCCCGAAGCGGCTATGAGCGCTTTGCGGCGCTGTATCCCGCCCAGTGCGGCCAGGGGTTCTATCTGGATTTGGAGGACACCTGGGTGCCCCGGGTGCGCCGCCGGGGGGGCGGGGCGCTGGCCTTTGTGGACCTGTTCATCCTGGACCCGCTGCCGGAAAAGCCCCTGCCTCAAAAGGCGAAGCTCTTTGGCCTTCGGGCTTTGCAAGGGATGCTCAAGGAGCATACGGATTACAGCCGCTTTTCCCTGTCCAAGCGGGCGCTGCTGGCCTGTACGGCCCTGCTGGGCAAGCCCTTTTCCAAGTCCGCCAAGCTGAGGGCTTACAGCCGCCTTTCCCGCCGGGGAGATCCCGGCAGCCCGTGGGTCCACATGGCCAACGGCGCGTATCACCTATTGAACATGGCCTTTTCTCCGGATGTCTTCGAGGCCCCGGCTTTGGGGGTGTTTGAGGGTCTGCCCGTGCGCGTTCCCAGGGATGCCCACGGGGTGCTGAGCCGTCTGTACGGCCCCGGCTACATGACGCCGCCTCCGGAAAGCCAGCGCAGGCCGCTCCATCTCATGCTGTAAAGAAGGGGTTTTTTTGAGCCGGAACACCCGCACGGACCGCTTTGTACAAAATACGCTTTCCACCGCCGCCTATCAGCTTACCGCCATGCTGATGGGCTTTGTCACCCCCCGGCTGATGATGCTCTTTTACGGCTCCCAGGTCAACGGCCTGATCGTGTCCGTCACGGAGTTTCTGACCTACTTCCGCCTGGTGGAGGCGGGGCTGGCCTCCGCTGCGGTCTTTGGGCTCTACAAGCCCCTCTCCGAAGGGGACCACCGGGAGGTCAGCGCCATCGTGTCCGCGGCCCGGCGGTTTTACAACATCGCGGGCTATATCTTCGTAGGGGTGACGGTGGCCTTTTCCCTGATCTATCCCCTGTTCGTGAAGCTGGATACCATGGACAGCCTGTCCGTATCCTTGCTGATCATCGCCATGGGCATTTCCGGTTCCCTGGAGTTCTTCACCCTGTCCCGCTACCGGGTGCTGCTCACCGCGGACCAGCGGACCTACATGGTGTCCATCGCCTCCATGAGCTCCTTGCTGCTGTCCACGGCCTTGATCGTGATCTTGAGCTATTTGCGGGTGAACATCATTGTGGTGCGGCTTTGCGCCTCGCTGACCATCATTTTGCGCTCGGTGATCCTCGCCGCCTATGTGCGCAAGCAATACCCCCAGATCGACCCCTTTGCCAAGCCCAACAAGGCCGCTCTTTCCCGCCGCTGGGACGCCATGTACCAGCAGTTCACCACGGCCTTCCAGCAGGGGGCCGGGGTCATGCTCACCACCATCATCACCCGGGATACCGCCATGGTCAGCGTATACGGCACCTACCACATGGTCACCATCGGCCTGTGGGGCATCCTGAAAATGACCACCACGGG
The DNA here is from genome assembly GCA_034927815.1 of Candidatus Limiplasma sp. Classification (GTDB taxonomy): domain Bacteria; phylum Bacillota; class Clostridia; order Christensenellales; family Aristaeellaceae; genus Limiplasma. Next base: position 45,851 of record JAYFPK010000034.1, on the reverse strand, counting down.
CATTTACAGCGGCTTCGGGAATTTGTTGGTGAGCGGGCAGGACAAGAAGTTCCAGGTGGCCTACCGGGACTTTGAATACCTGTACCTGGCCGTGACCACCATGCTGTTTTCCTGCGCCGCCATTTTGATCGTGCCCTTTGTGGTGCTCTATACCGACGCCATCACCGACGCCATGTACAGGGCTCCGGCCATTGGGCTCATGATCGTGCTGGAGGCGGTCACAGACCATGGGAAAATGCCCATGGACCTGATGATCACCGCCAGCGGCAAGTTCCGGGAGACCCGCCACCATTGCACCGCCCAGGTGCTTACCGCCGTGGTATTGGGCCTGGGGCTGGGGCTTTGGGGCTTGCAGATCAGCGTCACCGCCGCGGTATGCGGCGTGCTGGCGGGGCTGATTTTGGGCAACATCCTGCGCACGGGCCTCCAGCTTTGGTTCGTTCCCAAGCACATCACCCACCTGCCCTGGAAGAAAACCTTCTGGCGCATTGTGCGCATGGTGATCCAGGTGGCCCTGATCGCGCTGCCCTTCCTGGTGTGGCCCTTGAACATCAACGGCTTTTTCAAGTGGATCACCTTGGCGGTGCCCCTGTTCATCTACGCCTTCGCGGTGACGGTGGCCTTTGGCTGGTTCTTTGACCGGGAGAGCTTGCTGTCCCTGTGGGGGAGGGTGCTGTTTTTGTTCCAGAAGGGGAAGTAGGAGGGGCGCTACCCTCCAGGGACTTCGTCCCTGGACCCCTATTGGACTGCTCTCCCCGCAATTTGCAAGCGATCCATAGACAAAGGGCCCGGCTGCCAACCGCCGGGTCCTTGCTGCTATTTCATCATTGAAAGCGGGTTCATAGGGATGAAATCCCTATGCGGGGTCCGGGGCAGCGCCCTTGAAGGCTTCCTCTCCCCTTGCCATCACGCACACATTCTCCACCCCGCTGGCATAGCAGAACATGTCCACCCCCTGGCAGGCCTCAAACCGGTACCCTCCCTGCGCCAACAGCGCCAAATCCCTGGCCTGGGTGGGCACATGGCAGCTGACGTATACCACCCGGCGGGGGGCGGCTTTCAGCACCGCCTGGATCACCGCGCTCTCCACACCCTTGCGGGGCGGGTCCAGCACCACCACGTCCGGGCGCAGGCCCTCCTCCACCAGGGCAGGCAGCTTGTCCTCCACGGCGGCGGCATAGAAGTCCACATTGTCCAGTCCATTGCGCCGGGCGTTGCGCCAGGCGCTTTCCACCGCCTGGGGCACCACCTCGATGCCGATGACCCTCTTGGCCTGCCGGGCCATGCACAGGGCGATGGTACCGGCTCCGGCATAGGCGTCCACCACCACATCCCCAGGGGCGAGGGCGGCAAAGTCAAGGGCCTGCTGGTAGAGCCGTTCGGTCTGGGCCGGGTTCACCTGGAAAAAGGACAGGGGCGAAATCTCAAAATCCAGCCCCAGCAGCTCCTCCACCAGAAAGTCCTGGCCGTAAAGCTTTTGGCAGCTGTCTCCCAGGATCACATTGCCTAGGGTGGCGTTCACGCTCAGGTGCAGCGCGCAAAACCCCGGGGCCTGGGCCGTGAGCCGGTCGATCAGAAAGGGGAGCTCCGGCAGCTTGGGCCGGGTGGACACCAGCAGCACCATCATCTCGCCTCTGCGGGTTCTTCGAATCACCACATGCCGCAAAAGCCCCTGGTGGCTTTCCTCGTCATAGGGCGTCACCCCGCCCCGGCGCATCCAGGCCTTCACCGCCTGGATCACCGGAGCGACGCCCTCCATGGTCACGGGGCAGTCCTCAATGGATACGATCCGGTGGCTCCGCTTGCGGTAAAAGCCCAGCACCGGGTCCTGGGCTGTGCCCCCCACAGGCAAGGAGGTTTTATTGCGGCCGTGAAGGGGATTCTGGGCCCCCAGCACCGGGGGCACCTGCTCCGCCTCCAGCTCCAGGCCGCCGATGCGGGTCAGGGCGTCCAAAATATTTTGCCGCTTGGCTTCCAGGGTGGCCTCATAGCTCATGTGCTGGCCGCTGCAACCCCCGCATTGCCCGTAGACCGGGCAGAAGGGCTCCCGCCTTTGGGGGGAACGGCTTTCCAGGGAGAGCAGCTTGGCAAACGCATAGCGGGGCGTCACCTTCAGGGCCTTGGCTTCCAGCCGCTCCCCAGGCAGCGCCCCGTCCACAAAAACCGTCTGCCCCTCATGGTGGCATACGCCCTCCAGCTCCGCCCCCAGGCGGACGCAGTCCAACGTCAGGGACTGGTTCTTTTCGATCATGTTCTTCCTCCGTCAGCAAAGCGTTACCTCTGGGATACGTTGCCTCCCAGGGCTTGGTAAGCCGCCAGGAATCCAGGCCAGGACTCATCCAATACCTCCGCCCCGGAAACGGCGAGGGGGCCCTGGGCCACCAAAGCCGCAAAAGCCGCCAGCAGCACGATGCGGGCGTCGCCCCCGGCATCCGCCTCAAGGCCGCCCCGAAGGCGGGTAGGGCCATGGATCACCAAAGCGTCCCCCTCCTCCGACAGCCCCGCCCGGGCTCCCATCCGGGTAAGCAGCTCCACCGTGGCCTCCGGGAGGGTATCCTCCGCCTCCCGGGACCCCCTGATCCCGGAAAGAATGGACTCCCCGCAGGCCTGGGTGCACAGCAGCGCCAGCAGCGGCGCCACCTCCAAAACATCCCCGCAATCCGCCCGCAAAGGCAGCAGCCTGGCCCTGGAAGGGCTGGTCACATACCATTCCTCCCGGTTCCCAAAGACCGACAGCCCCATTTGCCCCAGCAGGTCCAGAATCCGGGCCTCTCTTTGGGGGCCGAGTTCCCGGCTGCCGCCCCGAAGGTTTTCCACCCTGACGCCGCTTCCCAGGGCGTTGGCGCACAATAGCGCCGCCCCCTGGACCCAATCCCCGGCGAGCTTCACATCCTCCGGGCCGCGCTCCTGGGACGGGGATAGGGTAAAGACCCCCGCCTCTTTCTCCTCATAGCTTCTCCCAAAGCGCCTCATCCACTCCAGGGCCGTATCCACCTGGGCGCGGCAGGCCATGGGGCCGGTGACGGTGAGCCGGGAAGGAGCGGCTTTTCCCTCCCCGTCCGTGGCGTGGGAAAGGGCCATGAGAAGCCCTGAAAGAAGCGGATCGCCCAAAGAGCTGTCCACTTGGTATTCTCCCGCGTTCAGCTTGCCATAAACCTCTATCTGGAGCGGCGGTTCTGAATCCTGCCCCAAGGTCACGCCGCAGCCGGCCTGCCTGGAGAGATTTTCCAGCTCCAGAAGAGCCGGGGGTTCCGGTTCCTCCTCCAGGGTCAGCGCCGCCTCCCGGCCCCGGACCCAAAGGGCTGGCAGCAGCAGCGGCCATACAGGGCTCAGGGCCAAGGCGCGGAAGGGTTCCTCCCCCTGGCCCGGCCCCTGGGGGCCGGGCTCCACCCGCAGCACATCCCCCTCCCAGGAGGCTTTGGCCCCCACGGCGGCGATGCCCTGGGCCATGTTCCCGGCCTCTTTGCAAAGGGGGGAAGCGAGTCCGTGAATGCGGCAACTCCCCTGCCCCAAAGCGGACAGCAGAAGCGCCCGGAGGACCTCCTCCTTGGCGGGAGGCACCTGGACGCTTCCATGCAGACGGGCGGATTCAAAAATTTGGCAGGTCATGGGCTTGTCCTCCTCGGCCTGGTACCACAAAATGTGGTATATATATTAAATTATAGCATATATATGTAGAAAAACAACGGGCGGCCAGGAGGTCGCCCGCTTTCAAAGTCTAACAATTTCCAAACTTTTTCTTCACTTTTTCGACATCCTTTTTCCTGGCACAGCCCGGGGGACCCCTTTCCCTTACGCATCCTCCAAGGGGTTGCGCTTGCGGGCGGGCTTGGCTTCCTCCTCCGGAAAGATGTAGCTGATCTCCATTCGGTCAAAGGATACGCTGTCCAGGAAGTGCTCTGGCAGGAAGCGGGTCAGGGCATAGTCCTCCCAATCCGCCTGGTGCCGGGGAAGCCAAAGGGGCTGGCTGATGTCCATCTGGGGCAGCGCCTGGCGCAGGGCGTCCCCCGGGTCCTCCCGGAGGCAAGGGAGCACAAAATCCCGAAGGCATTTATGCCCCTTCATCAGGCGAATCCACAGCCTGCCCTGGATATCCTCCCGCTTTTCCTCCCGCACCCTCATGCCTCCTCGAAGTCCGCGCTGGCGCTGCGCTCCACTACGGAGTGCATATGGGCCTTCACAGGCAGATGGACGGGGTGCGCCTGATAGGCGTCAAAGGCCTCCCGGCTTTCCAAAACCGTTACCAGGCACACGTCGCAGCTGCGGGCGTCCCCCTTCTGGTCCCTGTACGCCCTGACGCTCACCAGCCCGGGGATTTTCCCTTCCATGCCGTTGAGGGTGTCCAGGGTTTGCTGAACCAGGGCGTCGTTATCCTTGTCCTTGAGCCAGTACATCACGATATGATGGAACATGCTTTCATTCTCCCTTTTTTTAAATTGGTCAGTGTCTGTGGCGAATCACGCCAATGGCCTTGAACAGCTCCAGCACCGGGAAGGGCACCAGGCTCAGGCCCAGCCCCACCGCATACAGCCACCAGGACAAGCCCCGCACCAGCCCGAAAGGCGCCGCCAAGGGGGTGAACAGAACCAAGGCCACCAGCGCCACAGAGAGCAGGCAGGCCCTGTTCAGGTTCTTGTTGCCAAAGAAGCCGATGGTAAAGAGCGAATGGTCCGAGCGCATGTTATAGGCTTGCACGATCTGGGATAGGGACAGCACCAAAAACGCCATGGTGCGGCCGGATTCCAAATCCCCGGTGGCTCCCATGCCGATGTAGAAGCCCGCCAAAGTCAGCCCCGCGAACATCAGGCCCTGGATTGCCACCCGCAGCCCCAGGCCATGGGCGAAGATGCTCTCCCCCTTGGGCTTGGGCTTTTGGTTCATCACGTCGCTCTCCACTGCCTCGGTGCCCAAAGCCACGGCGGGCAGGCCGTCCGTGACCAGGTTGATCCACAGCAGCTGCATGGACAGCAGCGGGGAGACATGGGAGATCAGCATGGCCGCGAATACCGTGATCACCTCGCCGATGTTGGTGCTCAGCAGGTAGGCTACCACCTTCTTGATGTTGGCGAAGATGCCCCGGCCTTCCCGCACCGCGTCCACGATGGTGGCGAAGTTGTCGTCGGTAAGGGTCATGTCGGCGGCTCCCTTGGCCACGTCTGTGCCGGTGATGCCCATGGCGCAGCCGATGTCCGCCGCCTTCAGGGCAGGGGCGTCGTTCACCCCGTCCCCTGTCATGGAGACCACCTGGCCCTTGCGCTGCCACGCCTTCACAATACGGATCTTGTTCTCCGGGGACACCCGGGCGTACACGGAGATTTTCTCCACGTCCTTGTCCAGCTGGGCGTCGGTAAGCTCGTCCAGCTGAGCTCCGGTGAGGGCCATGTCCCCCTCCCGGTGGATGCCAAGCTCCTTGGCAATGGCCGAGGCGGTGATTACATGGTCCCCGGTGATCATCACCGGCTTGATCCCGGCTTTGCGGCACACCGCCACCGCGTCCTTCACCTCGGGCCTGGGCGGGTCGATCATGCCCACCAGCCCCAGGAAGTGAAGATCGCTCTCCAGGGCCTCCGGGGTGGGATTTTCGGGAATCTCGTCAATGTCCTTCCAAGCCACGGCCAGCACCCGCAAGGCGTTGGCGCTCATCTCCCGGTTCATCCGCTGGGCCGTTTCCAGGTCTCCCTCGCTCAGGCGGTCCAGCATCACGTCAAAGGCGCCCTTGACGATGACCCGGTTCTTGCCCTCCATGCGGTTGACGGTGCTCATGAGCTTGCGGTCGGAGTCAAAGGGCAGCTCCGCCAAGCGGGGGAACTCCTTGTTGAGCTGGTCCTTGGGCATGCCGTTTTTGTGGGCCGCCAGGACGATGGAGGTCTCCGTGGGATCGCCGATGTGCTGCTCCTTGGGGCCGTCAAATACCACGGAGCCGTCGCAGCACAGCGCCGCGTAGCGCAGCAAATTCTTCACCGGCAAGGAGTTGTCAAAGCTGATATCCTCCAGCTCCTTCTCCCCGTCCACATAGGCCTTTACCAGGGTCATGCGGTTCTGGGTCAGGGTGCCGGTCTTGTCCGAGCAGATGACGGAGGCGCTGCCCAGGGTTTCCACAGCGGGCAAGCGCCGGATGATCACGTTGCGCTTGACCATGCGCTGCACCCCGATGGCCAGCACGATGGTGACGATGGCGGGCAGGCCCTCGGGAATGGCGGATACCGCCAGGGACACCGCCGTCATGAAGATCTCCATCACGGGGATGCCGTTGGCGATGCCCACGATGAAGATGATGCCGCAGGCCAGCAAAGCCAAAAAGCCCAGGTACTTACCCATTTGCGCCAGCTTCTGCTGCAAGGGAGTCTGGCCCTCGGTTTCATCCTCCAAAAGGCCCGCGATGCGGCCCATTTCCGTATCCATGCCGATGGAGGTCACCACCGCCGTGGCGGTGCCGTAGGTGATGCTGCACCCGGAGAACACCATGTTCACCCGGTCCCCCAAGGGCGCGTCCGCCTTTACCTGGGCGTCGGCGTATTTCTCGCTGGGCACCGATTCCCCGGTGAGGGCGGATTCCTCGCTTTTCAGGCTGACGGAGCGCAGCAGCCGGGCGTCCGCGGGCACAAAATCCCCGGCCTCCAGGCGGATGATATCCCCGGGCACCAGCTTCTCGGCGTCAATGATGCTCTCCCCGCCGTCCCTGAGCACCCGGGCGTGGGGCGCGGACAGGTTTTTCAAAGCGTCCAGGGCCTTTTCCGCTTTGCTTTCCTGTACCATGCCCATGACGGCGTTGAGGATCACGATCAGCATGATCAGGGCGGGCTCGAAAAATTCCTTGGCGTCGCCCTCGGCCAGGGCGATGACGAAGGAAATGACGGCGGCGGCGATCAGAATCAGGATCATCACATCCTTGAACTGATCCAAAAACCGCTGCAGGTTGGTTTTCTTTTTCTTCTCCCGGAGCTTGTTGGGCCCAAACTCCGCCTGCTTCCGGGCTACCTGCTCGGCGCTTAACCCCTTGGCGCTGTCGGCGCCCAACTCGCTTAGCAGCGTCTCCTTGGCGTCGGTGTGGAAGCTCAATGATTTATCCTCCTTTGTCTTGAGGGGATTGGCGTTCTTTTCCATTATACCAGATCCCGGGTTGCGGCGCTAGGCTCAATGCGCCCCCGGCAGCCCTTGCGCCTCCGTTAGGCTTTCCCTTTTGGGCCGCCATTCCTCCGGTTGCAAAATGTTCTCAAACAAGGTAAAATAAGAGCGTCATTCGAACTGATTTCCGCGCGTTATGCCGGCACAAGGAGGAATATCCATGCCCAAAAACAACTATGTCTTCATGACGGATTCCGACTCCGACCTTCCCTTTCGCTACGTGGATGAACTGGACCTGACCATGGTATACATGCCCTACATGCTGGACGGAAAGGAATACCTGGATGACCTGGGCCGGGATGGCAAGCAAAAGGAATACTTCGACAACATGCGCGCCGGCGCCGCCCCTGTGACCTCGCTGCTGCCCACCGCCGTCTACCTGGAGTATTTCGAGCCCTGCTTCCAGGCCGGCCAGGACATCCTGTTCATCGCCTTCTCCAGCCAGCTTTCCAGCACCATCAACAACATCTTTGCCGCCCGGGAGGAGCTGCTGGCCAAGTACCCGGAGCGCAAAATGATCGTGGTGGACACCCTGAGCATCTCCGCCCCCCAGAGCTTGCTGATCCTGGAGGCCTACCGGCAATACGACCAGGGCAAATCCATGGAAGAGGTGGCTGCCTGGGTGGAGGCCAACAAGCTCCGCGCCCAAGCCTGGTTCACCGTGGACGACCTGAAATACCTCCGCCGGGGAGGGCGCATCAGCGCCGTGGCAGCCACCTTGGGCACCGCCCTGGACTTGAAGCCCATCATCATCCTGAACAAGGCCGGAAAGCTGGTCAGCGCGGACAAGGTGCGGGGCCGCAAGGCAGCCCTTCGCCACATCGCGGACAAGACCGTGGAAAACATCGCGGACCCGGAGAATCAAACCATCATTCTCTTGCATGCGGACGCCCCGGAGGATGTGGCCCGGCTGGAGACCCTCATCCGGGAGCGGATCCCCTCCATCGGCGGCATCGAAATCACCTATGTAGGCCCGGTGATCGGCGCCCACTGCGGCCCCGGCACCATCGCCTCCTGCTTCATCGGGAAGGAACGGCCCATGTAAGGCCTGTATCAACAACGCAAAAGCGGAAGGGTGCGGCAAAAAGACGATTGCCGCGCCCTTTTCTTTTGTGCGCTTTTCCAAATCCTGCTTGCGCTTTGCGTCGAAAGGGGACAATGCAAGGGAAATGGGGGCGCAGCCCCGCTATTTCCGCATCCTCTCCCGGGTTCTGCGCTTTTTCACCTGGGGCTTTTGAATGGCGGTCTTGTCGCCCTTGAGCTGGAAAATTTGATCTCTGAGCTTGGCGGCCTGTTCGAAGTCCAGGGCCTTGGCCGCGGAGAGCATCCGGTCCTCCAGGCTTTGGAGAAGCTGGAGCTTCTCCTCCTCGCTGATGCCCTCGGGGGCGTGCTCGGCGAAATCATTGGTGATTTTCAGCAAAGCCTGCACCGTGCTCTTGACGCTTTGGGGCGTGATGCCGTGGAGCCGGTTGTAGGCCTCCTGGAGGGCGCGGCGGCGGTTGGTTTCGTTCATGGCCCGCATCATGCTGTCGGTGAGTTGGTCGCCGTAGAGGATGACCCGGCCGTCCACATTGCGGGCGGCCCGGCCAATGGTCTGGATCAAGGAGGTTTCGCTGCGCAAAAAGCCCTCCTTGTCCGCATCCAAAATAGCCACCAAGGCCACCTCGGGCATGTCCAGGCCCTCCCGGAGGAGGTTGATGCCCACCAGCACGTCAAACTCGCCCAGGCGCAGGTCCCGGATGATCTCGGTCCGCTCCATGGTCTGCACGTCGCTGTGAAGGTAGCGGACCTTGATGTCCAGGCTCGCCAGGTAATCGGTAAGGCTTTCCGCCATGCGTTTGGTCAGGGTGGTCACCAAAATCCGGTGTCCCTGGCCGATGGTCTTGTGGATTTCCCCCACCAGGTCGTCCACCTGGCCTGTGGCGGGGCGCAGGATCACCTGGGGGTCGATGAGGCCCGTGGGGCGGATGATCTGCTCCACCGTATTTTCGCTCAGGCCCATTTCATAGGGCGCGGGGGTGGCGCTCACATAGACCACCTGATGGACCCGCTCCAGAAACTCGTTGAAGAGCAAGGGGCGGTTGTCAAAGGCCGAGGGCAGGCGGAAGCCGTATTCCACCAGGTTTTCCTTCCGGGCCCGGTCGCCTTTGTACATGGCCCGCACCTGGGGGACGGTCACGTGGCTTTCGTCGATGAACAGCAAAAAGTCCTTGGGGAAGTAATCCAGCAGCGTATAGGGGGTATCCCCGGGCTTGCGGCCGTCAAAGTAGCGGCTGTAGTTCTCGATGCCCGTGCAGTAACCAATCTGCCGCATCATCTCGATATCGTAGCGGGTGCGCTGCTGAAGCCGCAGGGCGTACAGGGGCTGCTCCTGGTCTTTCAATTCCTGAACCCGGACGGCCAGGTCCCGCTCGATGGTGTCGATGTTGGCGTTCATTTTTTCCCGATCCATGGCATAGTGTGTGGCGGGGAAGACCATGGCGTGTTCCAGGGAGGAGAGCACATTGCCGGTGATGACGTCGATCTCCCGGACGCGTTCGATCTCGTCCCCGAAAAACTCAATACGCAGGGCGTGATCCTTGGCGTTGGCGGGGATGATCTCCAGCACGTCCCCCCGGACCCGGAAGCTGCCCCGCTCAAACTCAAAATCATTGCGCTCATATTGGATTTCGATGAGCCTGGCGATGAGCTTGTCCCGGCCCAGGGCCATGCCTGGGCGCAGGCTCACCATCATGCCTTCGTATTCGCTGGGGTCCCCCATGGAGTAGATGCAGCTGACGCTGGAGACGATGATCACGTCCTTGCGCTCCCGCACGGCGGCGGTGGCGCTGTGGCGCAGGCGGTCGATTTCCTCGTTGACGGAAGAATCCTTTTCGATGTAGGTATCGGTGGCGGCGATGTAAGCCTCCGGCTGATAGTAGTCGTAATAGGAAACAAAATACTCCACGGCGCTGTCCGGGAAGAAGGCGCGAAGCTCGCTGCATAGCTGGGCGGCCAGGGTTTTGTTGTGGGCCAGCACCAACGTGGGCTTTTGCACCCTTTCGATGATGGAAGCCATGGTAAAGGTTTTGCCGCTGCCGGTAACGCCCAGCAAAACCTGGTTTTTTTTGCCCTCCTGAACGCCCCGGGCCAAGGAGTCGATGGCGGCGGGCTGGTCGCCGTTGGGGGGGTAGGGCGCTTGTAACACAAATCGGTTCATGCCGTCTTCTCCTTGGTACAAAGTGGGGAAATGGGAAGGAGGGTTTGGGGTTCTCAATTATAGCATGTTCCGGTACAAATGGAAACGGCGGTCCTTTGAAAAGATTTCCAGGGGCGACCCGGCGGAAGAAGAAGCCCGCGCTTTCATACATCCAAGGATTGTGCCCGACGTCGAAGAATCAAAGCTTTCAAATGGTTTCCACGGGTTATGTCCGGAGGTTGCTTCGGTCAAAATGGGAGCGACGGGAGGGAATGAACATGACCAAACCTTGGATTGATCGGGCTTTCGCAACATTGGGCTGGCTGCGCATTAAGGTGGTGAGACCGTGGCAAACTATCGAATCCATCACAGCCCGCGCCTGAGCGGCGAGGTGGACGTAAGCACGGCCAAAAACGCCGTGCTGCCGATTCTAGCCGCGGGGCTGCTCACAGAGGAACCGCTGGTGGTTAAGGATGTGCCCCGGATTACCGATGTGGACATCCTGCTCCAAATTTTGGAAGACTGCGGGGCCAATGTCCAGCGCAGCGGCAGGGATGTGTCGGTATGCGCCCAGAACCCCTCAAGCCCCGAAAACGAAGCCACCATCCGCAAGCTTCGGGCCAGCGTCCTGGTGCTGGGGCCCATTTTGGCGCGCAGCGGCAGCGCCTCCGTCTTCTTGCCCGGGGGCTGCGCCATCGGCCAGCGGCCCATCGATCTGCATGTGAAGGGCTTGCAGACCATGGGGGCTATCGTCCATGCCCACGGGGGGCGGCGGCAGCTTTCCGGCAGGCTGGTGGGAGAGCGGGTGTACCTGGACCTGCCCAGCGTGGGCGCTACGGAAAACCTGATGATGGCCGCCACCTTGGCCCGGGGCCAGACCATACTGGAAAACGCGGCCAAGGAGCCGGAGATTATGGACCTGGCGGATTGCCTGAACGCCATGGGCGCGAGGGTCTCCGGGGCAGGCACGGGCACCGTGGTCATCGACGGGGTGGAAAGCCTCCACGGGGCGGTGCACAAACCCATTCCGGACCGGATCGAGGCGGGCACCTTGCTTTGCGCCGCGGCGGTCACCCAGGGCAGCGTGCTCCTTCGCGAAGCCAAACCGGAGCACATGCGGGCGGTGATGTTCAAGCTCAAGGAAGCGGGCGTGGGCATCCGGGAGACCCCGGCGGGCATCCGGGTGAGCGGCACGGCCATATCGCCCTTTGAGGCCCGCACCTTAGCCTACCCCGGCTTTCCCACGGACATGCAAGCCCCCATGATGGTGGTGGGACTCAAATGCCATGGAACCAGCATTTTGGCGGAAACTGTCTTTGAAAACAGATTCATGCACGCCACGGAGCTATGCCGCCTGGGCGCGCGGATTCGGATCGAGAATCATTTTGCACTCATCGAGGGAGGCCACAGCCTCCTGGGCTCCACGGTGACCAGCACGGACCTGCGGGCGGGGGCGGCGCTGATGCTGGCCGGGCTGATCGCCGAGGGAGAAACCGTGCTCCAGGACCCCTCCGGGCATATCGAGCGGGGGTATGAGGACCTGCCCCATAAGCTGCGGGCTTTGGGGGCCAAGGTCCAGGAGTGCTAGGGAAGCGTCAGGACCCGGGGGCCGCGGCAGCGGTCCCCGGGAACATTCGCGGGATTAGCCCAGCAGGCGTAATAGCGCGCTGAGCGGCCATGCCAGCGCCAGCGCGGGAATGGCGTCAATGATGGGGATGCTTTTGATATTGGCTATGCGCAGCCCCGTGGCCAAAGTGAGGATGCCGCCGCAGGCGGAGAGGTTCATAAAGGCCTCCGCGGTGAAAAAAGGAGCGGCGAGCTTGCCTGCCAAGAATACCAGCAGCATGACCGCCGCCTGCCCAATGGGGATCAGGCATACCGCCCACCCCAGCGCGGAGCCGAAGAGCATGGCCGTGAAAAAATCCAGCGCGGATTTGGAAAACAGGATGTCAGGGCTCCCGCTGATGCTTTCGGTGAGCGCGCCGTACCAGCCAAAGCCGCTGAAGCACAGCAGCGCCACCAAAGTGATGTACAAGTTCATGTCGCTTATGCCGCCCAGGCGCGCCGCCTTCACCGCCTGCCCGCACAGCGCCTGGGTCCGGCGCTCCAGCTTCAGCCCATGCCCCGCGCAAAAGCCGACGAGCACCGCCAGCACCACCGCCGTCATGTTCGCCGCCTTGATGATCGCGTTGACGCCAATGGCTATGGCGCAGTAGCCAAACAACGCGGGCAGTTGTTCCAAAAGCGTCCTGGGCATATGGCGGCTGAGCAGGCTGCCCAGAGCGCCCCCTGCCAGCGCGGCCACCGCGTTGGTCAATACACCGATGGGCATAGGTCAAACCTCCCGATTTAGTAGTATGGGAAAAGAAAAGGCGGCACGGCCACCGGCGCAAGCGCCGGACAAGGCCGTGCCGCGGGCAAAGCCCGTGAAATTCCCCTTAGAGCCCGGGGGCGGCGCCCTGGGACCGCTCCGGCTTTTTGCCGAGGAACAGCACATACGCCAGCATGACTGCCGCCAAGGTAAGGCCCGTGATGTCGCACCATAGGGCCGGGAAGATTAAAAACGCCGCCGCCGCGCCCAGAAGCAGACGTTCCAGCGCGTTCAGCCTGCGCCTCAGCCAGCCAATCACCGCCACGGCCATCAATACAACGGCCAGGGTGGAGCAGGCCACCACCCAAATCGCTTGCAGCGGAGCCGCGCCCACCAACAGCATGGCGGGCCGGTAGGCATAGATGAAGGGGATGATGAACCCGGGCAGCCCCAGCATGAAGGCCAGCCATCCCGTTTCGCTGGTTTTGCTCTTGGCGATCCCGGAGGCCGCGTAGGCCGCCATGGCTACGGGCGGGGTAATGAAGGAGATAATGGCGAAGTAGAACACGAACAGGTGGGCCGCCAGATCGGGAATGCCCGCTTTGATCAGCGCCGGAGCGCCGATGCTGGCCGCGATGATGTAGGCCGCCGTGGAGGGCAAGCCCATGCCCATCACGATGCATGCCACCATAATCATCACCAGCATCATGAACAGATTGCCGCCGGAGGCCTCAAACACGATGCTGGTAAACTTCACGCCGATGCCGGTCATGCTCACGATGCCGATTACGATTCCCGCGCAGGCGCAGGCGATGGCCACAGGCACGGCTGTCTTGGCGCCGGAGATGAGGGACTCCACAATCTCCTTCAGGGGGAAGCGCCGCTCGGTAAGAGCGGCTTTGATGATCCCCACCGCCAGCAGCGCGATGATGGCGAAGATCGCCGCGTAGTTGGCGGACAGGCCCAGCCCCAGCAAGGCCACCAGGAGCACCAAAATGGGGATGGCGTGATACCAGCCTTCCTTGAGCACCTGCTTGATCCTGGGCAGGCGGGAGGCGTCCTCTTTGTCCAGGTTACGCTTATCCGCCTCCAGGTACACCGCCACCCCCAGGCTGAGGTAGTACAGCAGGCCCGGCACGAGGGCCGCCAGGATGATGGTGGCGTAGGGAATCCCCGTCACGTCCGCCATCACGAAGGCCGCCGCTCCCATTACCGGCGGCAGCAGCTGCCCTCCGGTGGAGGCCACGGCCTCCACGGCCCCCGCAAAGGCGGGACGGTAGCCCACTTTCTTCATCAGGGGGATGGTAAAGGTGCCGGTGGTGACTACATTGGCCACGGCGCTGCCGTTGATGGAGCCCATCAGCGCGCTGGAAACCACCGCCGCCTCGGCGGGGCCGCCCTTCATGCGGCCGGTGAGGACATAGGCGATATCAATGAAGAACTGCCCCGCGCCAAAGTTGTTGAGCAATTCTCCAAAAATGATATACAGCGCCACAAAAGACACGCTGGCCCCGATGGTGGAGCCAAAGATGGCCTCGCTGGTCCATGCCAGGTAGCTGGTGATGTAGGGGACCTTGTAGCCCTTATGCGCGATCAGGTCCGGCATGTAGGGGCCCAGCATGGCGTAGGCGATGAAGATCAGCGAAAGCGCTGTCAGCGCCCAGCCCACGGTGCGAAAGCTCACATAGAGAATCGCCAGCGTGAGCAGCACGCCTATGACGATATCCGCCTGGCTGGCGCCGGAGATGCCCCTGGCGGATAGGGCGCTCAGGGTGCTGCCATTGACAAAGTAGACGCCCACCCCGGTGATGGCGATGCTGAATACCAGATTGACAATGAGCTTGCTCTTGGAGGCCCGCAAAGCCTTTACCGTCTGGGAGAGAAAAAAGATCAGCAAAATGAAAAACACGTGGATGATGCGCTGCTGCACCATCGTGATGCCAGTGGAATACGACACATAGATGTGAAATAGGGATACGATGACGCACAGCGCGCTGAGAATCGCTCCCAGCGCCTTGCCAAAGCCGCCTGTTTTCTCCATCGGGAATATTCTCCTTACATGGCCGCCTCAGGCCGCCGCGGCAGTGACCACGGCGGCCTGGGCGCACGCCTTGCGTTCGTTATTTCAGCTTATCCGGCACGGTCATGCCAATTTCTTCAAAATAGCGGATCGCGCCGGGGTGCAGGGGAATGTCAATCTCCTCCAGGGCCGTCTCCAAAAGCACCTGGGTGGAAACCGCCTTGGCGCTCTCGCTCCACTCGGCCCGGTTGTCCCACACCGCTTTCACAATCTGGTACACTTCCTCATCGCTCAGGCCGGAGTTGGTGGAGGTGCACATAATGATGCGGCTCTTGGGGATCACCACGTCCACATCGATGCCGGTATAGGTGCCGGCGGGCACGGTGTACATGGTGTAGGCGGGGTACGCCTCGTAGAAGGCCGGGCTATCAATGGGAACCAGCATGGCCTTGCCGCCGGAGCACAGCTCGGCCAGCGCGGCGGAGTTGATGGGGTGGGTGGCGATCATGGCGTCGATCTTGCCGTCGCTCAGCGCGGTAACAGCATCGCTTTCGCCCATGAACTGGGCGGACAGCTTTGTGTAGTCCAAGCCGTAGGCGGACAGCAAGGCGCGGGCGGCCATCTCTCCGCCGCTGCCGGCCGAACCCATGCTCACGACCTTGCCTTCCAAATCAGCGATGCTTTCGATTCCGCTCCCCTGGAGGGTAAACACCTGCAAGTAGTTGTAAATGGTGGAATACAGCGCCCGGATGTCCGTGAAGGCATTGCCCTCGTAGTCGCTTTGGCCGTAGTAGGCAAAGCTGGCGACCTCCGTCTGGCTGATGGCCAGCTCGGTATTGCCCTGGTGCAAGTTGCGCAGGTTCTCAATGCTGGCCGCGGTGGCCTCTCCCGTGGCGGCGATGCCCTCCACGTGCCCGGTAATGGTCTGGGCCATGGCGACGCCCATGGGGTACAGGGCGCCGGCGGTTCCCGCGGTGCCGATGGTGATCCGCTTGGGGGCCGCAAGGGCTCCGGAGGCGAGGCCCACGCAAAGGATAGCGCACAGGAGGATGGAAACAGCCTTTTTCATGTGGGATACCTTCCTTTCCATTGGTTCCATTGGGGTTGTCCTTGGGAAACATACAGGGCAAGGCGGCCCTGCCTGGAAACGGGGTCAGCCCTCCACAAGCCTGGTGATGTTGGCGCCAATATGGGTCATTTCCTCGTAAAAGCGCGGGAAGGAAACGCCCACATGCTCCACGGAGTCGATGAACGTGTCGCCCTCGGCAACCAGCGCCGCGCAGGCGGAAGCCATGACGATGCGGTGGTCGTGGTGGCCGTTGAGGGTGGCGCCCTTCAGCTTGCTGGGATAGATGGTCAGGGTGCTGGGGGTTTCCTCAAAGCGGCCGCCCATTTTTGTCAGTTCCTCCACAATGGTCTTGCAGCGGTCGGTTTCCTTCATGCGGCAGGCTTCGATGTTGGTGAGCACCGTTTTGCCCTGGGCGCAGCACCCCAGCACCGCCAGCGCGGGAATGGCGTCAGGCGTGTCCTTGCAGTCAATCTCGATGCCCTGGAGCGGATGACCGCCCTCCACAATCACGCCGTCCCGGCCCTCGTTGAGAACCTCTACATGGCCGCCCATGCGGTTGATGATGTCCACGTAGGCCCGCTCCCCCTGGAAGTCGTTGATATCCATATCCAACAGCTTGATCCGGGATCCTTCGGTGATGGCCGCCGCCACCATCGGATAGGAAGCGCCGCACCAATCGCTGGGAGCCTTTTTACGAAAGGGCTTGTAGGTCTGGCCGCCGGGGATGTCAAAGGAGTCGAAGTCGTTGTTGGTCATGGTAACCCCCGCGGCCTTCATCCAGTCCATGGTCAGCGCCGCATAGGGACGCTCGCCCAGGTTGTCAAAGTCGATGTGGGTATCCTTTTCCAGCAGCGGGCAGCACACCATCAGCCCGATGGACCACTGGACGTTCTTGCCGGGCATTTTCAGCCGGCGCCCGCCTTGAAGCTTGCCCTCGATCAGCAGGGGGGCCAGCTCGTTGTCCCGGGTGGAAACGGCCTTTCCGCCCATTTCCCGGATGGCTTGCAAAAGGGGGGCAATGGGGCGGTAGCAAATCTGATAATCACCGCTGACCACGCTTTTGCCTGGAAGCATCGCGGCCAAAGTAGTGAGGAAGTAAAAGCCCGTTCCGGAGTTGCCCACATCCAGCACCGCGCCGGGAATTTGCAAGTTCTCATAGCCGGGGCTTTCCACAATCCAGTGAGATTCATCCCGGGTGTCCACCTTCGCCCCCAGGGCCCGGCAGCACTGCGCAATGGAATAGCTGTCAACCCCGGGCATAGGGTTGAAGATGTGCGAAGCGCCCTTGGCCAGCGTGCCCAGGATCAGGCCCCGCGCCGTCCCGGATTTGGAGCCGGGAATTTTCACATCGCCGCAGAGGCCGTGGCTGGGGGAGATCTTATAGTACATGAAACGCACCCTTTCTTTTGCCTTTTGTCGGATTGAGTATAGCGAATCATGTGAAAAATGTGAAATCATCATCCGTTATATACATATTGTCATAGGCTATAAATATTGGAATACCTATGCGGTTTGCTATGAATCGGTGGGGAAGCCTGTTTCCAAACCTGTACGAAAAAAGCAGGACCGGGTCCTGCCAAAGAAATGCTACGGCTCCGCGATGTGTTGCAAAAAGAAGTCCTGAAACTCCTGCAAAACCGGGTGCGCCGAGGCGCCCTTTCGGGTGATGATGGCGGTCTGGGTGCGGATCTTCGGCGCGATGGGGATACAGGTAACGCCGGGAATCATGTACCCCATGGCTACATGCCGCGTCATCACCGAGATACCCATGCCGTTTTCGATAAAGTTAAAGGTGCTGGCCATGCTGGGGCAGGTGTTGAAGACAGGAAGGGGATACCCCTTGGCAATGACCGCGTTTTCAAACCGCAGCTTTGCGCTGGAGCGGGGGTCGCTATGGAAAATGGTCTCCTGACGGATGTCCTCGATGGTCAGGCTTTCCCGGTCCGCCAGTCGGTGGCGGCGGCTGAGCACCACATGCAGCCAGTCTTCCAAAAACACATGGATGCGCAGATTCTCCCGTACCTCCGGTTCCAGAAGGTCCAGCGCCACATTGGAGATGATGACGTCCACCTTCTTTTGCAAAAGCATATTCAGCAGCTCGACGCTCCAATCGATATACACGCCTGTATTCATCTCGGGATGCAGCGATTGGAACTTGGCCAGAATGCTGGATACGTTCAAATGCGGGTATACCGTCAAAACCCCCACCAGCAGCCGTCCGTTGAGGCGGCGCTTTTCCTCCTGCATGGCGTTGGCAAGCCCGGCCACGGCGTCAATGGCCTGCTGCGCGTAGGCCAGGCACATTTCCCCTGCCGGGGTGAGCGCCACGCTGCGGGTGGAGCGGCGGAACAGCTCCGCCCCCAATTCCCTCTCAAGCCGTTTGATCTGCTGGGAAAGCGTGGGCTGTGTGATAAACATTTCATCAGCGGCCCGGGAAAAGTTTTTGGTCTTCGCAAGGGTCACAAAGTAGCGAAGCTGCGTCAGTTCCATCCTCTCATCCCTCCTTAATAAACGGGAAAAGCCGCTGTTGGCCCTTATGGGTGGGCTCCAACAGAGGCTACGACCCAAATTATACGCATTGGGGCCCCGCTGTCAAGCGCAGGGGGCGTCCCCACCGGTGCAAGCGCCGCCCAAGGGCGCAATTTCCAGGGAAGCCCCGGAGGATCAAAGAAAAAACAAATTTGGCAAAAAAAGAAATTGACGCGGTCAATTCCTCATGGTATAGTGTGACAAATGAAAAATAATTTACTTGTTGTTAAAATATTCCTCCTACTCCAAAGATGAGGAGCTGGTTTCCTTGAAGTCCATTAAAGATGAGCTGTCGTTGTTTCAAAAGTTATTGAAGGGAATCGCCGCGCAATTCGGGACCCAGTGCGAGGTGGTTTTGCATGATTACAGCGAGGATTAC
Organism: Candidatus Limiplasma sp.; assembly: GCA_034927815.1. Lineage (GTDB taxonomy): Bacteria > Bacillota > Clostridia > Christensenellales > Aristaeellaceae > Limiplasma. Next base: position 27,240 of record JAYFPK010000034.1, on the reverse strand, counting down.
AACCACACCATCATCGCCATTGAAAACGGCGCGGTGACGGGGCGCAAGGTGGGGGACTGCGGAACCAACCTGGGGCTGGAAATTTTGCGGGGGCTGGCCAAGGAAGAGGACCAGTTCGGCTACCTCACCCAGTCCAAAGACGGAAAGGTTATGCGCTCCAGCTCCATCTACATCCATGACGACCAGGACCAGCTGATCGGCTCCGTGTGCATCAACTGGGACATTACGGATTTGGTGTATTCCGCCAACGCCATCAGCAAGCTGGCCAGCATCCCCGACGTGAAGCAGGTGGAGGAAATCATCACGGACGACGTGAGCGACCTGCTGGACGCGCTGATTCAAAAATCCATCGCCCAGGTGGGGAAACCCATTGTGAGCATGACCAAGGAGGAGAAGATCCTGGGCCTGAAATACCTGGACAAAAAAGGCGCTTTTTTGATCAAGCACGCCGGGGACCGGGTGGCTAAGGCCTATGGCATCTCCAAGAACACGCTGTATAACTATTTGGAGAAATATCAGCAGGGCTGATATCCACGAGCCGGCTCCCGGGCCGGTTCCTTGGGGAAAGCGCTGGGATCAATCCCAAAAACGACGAGGAGGGCTTGCGCGGTATGGGTATGGTGGAAAACAGGTTGGCGGAGTTGGGCTTGACGCTGCCGGAGTGTCCCGTTCCGGTTGCGAATTTTGTGGTGACCCAGGAGGCGGGGGAGCTGATTTACGCCTCGGGGCAGACTGCGTGGCAGCCTGACAGGACGCTGCTGTACCCCGGCAAGGTGGGGGATACGGTTTCCCCCGAGGAGGCGTACCAGTCCGCCCGCCTGGCGGCGCTGCGGCTCATCAGCGAGCTGGCCTCGGTGGCGGACCTGGACCGGATCAAAATCATCAAGCTCAACGGCTATGTGAACGCCACGCCGGAGTTTAAGAATCATCCCGCCGTGGTCAACGGGGCCTCGGACCTGCTGGTGGCGGCCTTTGGGGAAAACGGGCGGCATGCCCGCACGGCGGTGGGCGTGGGCTCGCTGCCGGACAACGCCTCGGTGGAGGTGGAGGTCATCGCCCGGCGGATCTAAGCAAGGAAATGTTGCGCCCGGCACAGGTCCCGGGCGAGCAGATAAACCCAATTTTGGAGGAGGGAACCCACTATGAAAAAGGCATTGGCACTGATTCTCTTCGTAACCCTACTGGTGGGACTGGCCGGCGTGGCCGGAGCGTCCGAAGCGCAAAAGAGCAAGCTCCAGGTGGTGCTGGAGCGCGGCTACCTGATCGTGGGCACCGGGTCCACCAACGTGCCGTGGCATTCCATCGACGAAAACGGCGAATACCAGGGCTTTGACATCGAAATGGGCCGGATTCTGGCCAACGGCCTGTTCGGGGACCCCAGCAAGGTGGAGTTTGTGGAGCAGGCTGGCGACCAGCGCATCCCCAACACCCTGGCGGACAAAGTGGACATCACCTTCCAGTTTATGACCATCAACCCCACCCGTGCGCAGCAGGTGGCTTTCTCCATCCCCTACTACACCGAGGGCATCGGCCTGATCCTGAAGACCGGCGGCAAGTATAAGACCTACGACGAGCTGGTGGCCGCCGTGGCCGCGGGCCAGACGGTGACCATCGCCATCCTGCAGAACGCGGACGCCTCCACCAACGTGCAGCGCATGGTGCCCGGCGCTATGGACGACCAGTACGAGAGCCAGGGCCTGGTCTACCAGGCTGTGGATTCCGGCCGCGCGGACGCGGGCGCTGTGGACCTGTCCTCCATCAAGTGGCTGGCCTCCCAGCAGCCGGACAAGTACACGGACTCCGGCTTCGGCTTCAACCCCCAGAACTACGGCGGGGCCATGAACCCCAATGACCAGGTGTGGATCAATTACGTAAACCAGGTGCTCTTTGACGCCATGACCGGCGCCACCTATCCGCTGTACTCCGCTGCCTATGAGAAGTGGTTCGGCGAGACCCCGCAGCCGCCCTCCATCGGCATGCCCTCCATCTTCCGCGCCAAGTAAGCGGCTAAAGGCACTCACAGTACCGGTGCGCAGCCCCTGCCAACCGGGTGGGAGGCGGGGGCTGCGCCTTCTGAATCACCGCTGTCGCAGTCAATGCAAGGAGGCGCTCCATGGCATATAACGTTAACTTCAATTTAGTGTTGAAGTACATCCCTGATTTTGTGAAAGGGCTGGGGCTGGGGCTTTGGCTGGCGGCAATCTCATTGCTCATCGGCATGGTAATCGGCATTCTCATCGCCTACTGCGCCATTTCCAAAGTCAAGGCGCTGAAGCACTTCGCATCGGGGTATGTCACCGTTTTGCGCAATATTCCCCTGCTGGTGCTGACTTTCTTTTGCTACTTCGGCCTGCCGGACTGGGGCCTGCTGCTGAGCAAGCACGCCTCCTTTGTGTTTGCGCTGTCGCTGTATGCGGGAGCGTACCTGGCGGAGGTGTTCCGGGCCGGGCTGGAGGCCATTCCCAAGGGCATCATCGAGGCGGGCGCGGCCATTGGGCTGCGCAGAGCCCAGATCATGTGGCACATTCAAATGCCCATCATGTTCAAAAACGTGCTGCCCTCCCTTTCCAACAACTTTATCTCCCTGTTCAAAGATACGTCCCTGGCTTCCTCCATCGCCGTGGTGGAGCTGACCTACCTGGCCCGGAAGGTGAACACCATCACGTTTCGGGTGATCGAGGTGTGGCTCATCGTAGGGGCCATGTATGTGGCCGCCTGCTACATCATCGGCTTTGGGCTGCGGCTGGTGGAACGCAAGTTCCGCATACAGTAAGGAGGGGAGAGCATGACACGGGTTGGCTTTATCGAAAGCATCATCCGGTCCCAGAGCTCCATCTGGGCCGGGGTTTCCAATACGCTGATGGCGTCTTTGTACGCGATCCTGATTTCCACCGTGATTGGGATCACCTTTGGCATCATCCTCACCTATGGCAACAAGTATGTCAAAATCCCCTTCCGGATCTATGTGGACGCCATCCGGGGCATTCCGGGGCTGGTAATCATCTTTGCGGTGTACTATTTCATCGATTTTCAGCTGAGAAGCTGGGGTTTGGGCATGCCTCCCTTTGTGGCGGGCTTTATCGCCCTTTCCGTCAACGCCAGCGCCCACGTGGCGGAAAACACCCGGGGAGCGCTGCAGACCATTCCCAAGGGGCAGATCGACGCGGGCAAGGCCATCGGCTTGAAGTTTTGGGGCATTTTGTCCCACATCCTCATTCCCCAGGCCCTGGTGCGCATGCTGCCCCCCTGGGTGAACACCATCACGGAGATCGTGAAGGGTTCCACCCTGCTGGCCCTCATCGGCGTGGCCGAATTGCTGCTCACGACCCAGCAGCTCATTGCTATGAACAATAACGCCCTCCAATATTATGCCTTTGCGGGGCTGGTCTATTTCCTTATCAACTTTGTGGTGGAGCGCATTGGGAAGTTCGCGGAAAAGAAAATCAGCAAGGGGATGAGCGTATGAGCGAAGCGTTGCTTCAAATCCGTGGCCTGGAAAAATGGTACGGCAAGGTCAAGGTTTTCTCGGAGGTGGATTTGGACATTCACCAGGGAGAAGTGGTGTCCATCATCGGTTCCTCCGGTTCGGGAAAAACCACGCTGCTGCGCTGCATCAACCTTCTGGAGCAGTTCCAAAAGGGCAGCATCCACATGAACGGCGAGGAGTTTGGCTACCACATGAAAAACGGCAAGCGGGTCCGCCTGCCGGAGAGCCAAATCGCCCAGCAGCGCATCCACACGGGGATGGTGTTCCAGCAGTTCAACCTCTTTCCCCACATGACAGCGCTGCAAAACGTCACCTTGGGCCTGCGCAAGGTCAAGAACATCGACAAAAAGACCGCGGAGGAGGAGGCCGTAAAGTGGCTGACCCGGGTGGGGTTGGCGGATAAGATCTCCAGCTATCCCTCCCAGCTCTCCGGCGGGCAGCAGCAGCGGGTGGCCATTGCCAGGGCCATTGCCCTCAACCCTTTGATGATGCTCTTTGACGAGGCCACCAGCGCGTTGGACCCGGAGCTGGTGGGGGAGGTGCTCAACGTCATCAAGGAGCTGGCCAAGGACGGCAGAACCATGGTGCTGGTAACCCACGAAATGCGCTTCGCCTACGAGATTTCCGATAAGGTCGTCTTTATGGACGCCGGGAAGGTGGCCCGGATCGGCACCCCCAAGGAAATCTTCATCGACAAGGATCACCCGCGCCTTCGGGAGTTTTTGGCGGGCTTCAATGTGGACCTGGGAGCGGGAGGAAGAGGCAATGGAGCGGATGAGCATTGAACCCTGGCTGGAAGGCAGGCCGGGGGAGGGAAAGGTCTTCGCGGCGGTGTTTCCCCATTCCGACGACTTTACCTTCTTCGCCCTGGGGCTGATGGCAAAGCTGCTGCGGGAGGGATACCGGGGCTATTTCATCCGCATGACCGACGACTGCATGGATAGCTTCGGCCTTTCCTACGGAGAGACGGCCCTTCGGATCGAAAGGGAAACCCAGGCGCTGGCCGGGCTCCTTGGCATTGAAAAGGTGTATGATTTCAACTACAATAACCACTACATGGACCATGGGCAGCTGACGGAGATGCGGCACAGGCTCATCATGCTCTTCCGGCATTTGAAGGTGGATACGGTGATTTCCTTTGACCCCTACGGGCACTATGAGGAGAACCCCGATCATCAGATCACGGGCATGGCGGTGGAGCAGGCCAGCTGGATGGCGGGCCGGCAGCTGGACCTGCCGGAGAGCAAGGACATGGGCCTTGCGCCCCATTTTGTGCTGGAGCGCTACTACACCGCCAGGGGCCCCCAGGAGGCCAACTGCCTCATCGACATCACCCCGGCCCTGGAGCTGAAAAAGGAGGCCATCCGGCTCCACGCCACCCCCCTGGACAACATGTGGAAGGTCTACCTGGAAAAGAACGGGCAAGAAAAGCCCCTTTCCTACGAGGATTTTGTCCGCACCTGTTTCACGGACCAGGCCCAGGAGCCTTGCCAGGGCCTTACCCACTATGAAAAGTTCCGCCATGTGGTCACGGCGCTATATTAGACAAAGAAGGAATGGGAAATGAGCATTTATCAGGAGCTCGGCGTGAAAACGCTGATCAATGCCTGGGGTACCGTCACCAAGGTGGGGGGGTCGGTCATGGCCCCGGAGGTGCTGGAGGCCATGGTCCAGGCTGGGAAAAGCTATGTGGAAATCAGCACCTTGCACAAGGCCGCTGGGGAGCGCATCGCGGAACTGGTGGGGGCCGAAGCCTGCTGCATCACCTGCGGCGCGGCGGCGGGGCTCGCCATCTCCACCGCGGCGTGCATCGCCCGCATGGACCCGGCTGCCCGCCTCCAGCTCCCGGACACCACCGGGCTGAAAAATGAGGTGCTGGTGCTCAAATGCCACCGGATCCTCTACGATCAGGCGGTCTTGCTGTCCGGGGCGCGCTTTGTGGAGGTGGGCCGCACCTCCAGCGCCATGCTGGAGGAGGTGGAGGCCGCCATCACCCCCAGGACCGCCGCCTTCTTCTATGCCTCCGAGGCGGAGCCCATGCGGGGCTCCATCCCCCTGGACGTCCTCTCCCCGCTGCTGAAAGAGCGGGGCATCCCCATCATCGTGGACGGAGCGGCGGAGCTTCCCCCCAAAGCCAACCTCACCCGGTTTCACCGCCAGGGGGCGGATCTGGTGGTGTTCAGCGGCGGCAAGGAGCTTCGGGGACCCCAGTCCTCCGGGCTGATCCTGGGCCGCCGGGACCTGATCGAGGCTTGCGACGCCTGCTGCTGCCCCAACTATGGGGTGGGCCGCAGCATGAAGATCGACAAGGAGACCATCGCGGGGATCACCAAGGCGGTGGAGCTGTTCATGACAAAGGACGAGGAAGCCCAAAACCGCCTGTGGACCCAGATGTCCCACAGGATCGCCGCGGCCGTCCAGGGGACGGGGAAGGCCACGGTGCGCCTGGGTTACCCCCAGGAGCCGGGCATCCAGCCGGTGGACATCCTCCGGGTCTATGTGACGCCCCTGGAAAAGCCCGCCCAGCAGGTCTATGAAGCCTTGCTGGCTATGGATCCCCAGATTTATACCGGCCAGAGCCAGAATGAGTTGGTGATCAATCCCCAATGCTTGAAGGAAGAGGAGGTGGACGCGGTGGTGGAGGCCTTTGCCGCCGCCCTGTGACGCCATGAAGGACCTTGCTTACTATAACGGGCGTATCACCGGCCTGGACGAGATGATGATTCCCATGAACGACCGGGCCGTGTATTTTGGCGACGGCGTCTATGACGTGGCCTATGTGCGCAACGGCGTCTGCTTCGCGCTCCAGGACCATGTGGACCGGTTCTTCAATAGCTGCAAGCTGCTGGAGATCGATCCCGGCATGTCCAAGGAGCGGCTGAGCGGCCTGCTCAAGGATTTGGCCGCCAAGATGGACAAGCAGCTTCCGGACGTGATGCTGTACTTCCAGATGTCCCGGGGCACCGCCGTGCGCAAGCACGACTTCCCCGATCCCTCTGTCGCCCCCAATTTGCTGGCCTACCTCAAAGCCTTCACCCCTGACCACCACCAGGAGTTCCGGCTGATCACCCGGGAGGACACCCGCTTTGCCCACTGCAACATCAAATCCCTGAACCTGCTCCCCAACGTGATCGCCAGCCAGCGGGCCAAGGAAGCGGGCTGCGACGAATGCGCGCTGCACCGGGGCGGCTACGTTACCGAATGCGCCCATAGCGGGCTGGCTGTGCTGAAGAACGGCACGGTGGTGACGACCCCCTTGAGCCAGTGGATTTTGCCCAGCATCACCCGCAAGCACCTGCTGACCCTCTGCCGGGAGCTGGACATTCCCGTGGAGGAACGCGCCTATTCCTTGGAGGAGCTCATGGAAGCGGACGAGGTTATGGTGTTAAGCTCCCTGACCCTGTTTACCCGGGTGTATGAAATTGACGGCAAGCCCGTGGGCGGCGGCGCCCCGGCGCTGTGCCAAAAGCTCCGCAAAGCCTACAGGGATTGGTTTGAAAGGGATACCATGGCCTAAGGCCCGGAAAAGACGGCTCAAGAGCGCCCTTTGGGGCGCTCTTTTCACTGAAAATACGGGTCCGGGGTGAGCACGTGCTCCTCCTGGGGGTTGATCCCTCCCAGGGGACGGTCCGCCAGCATGATGGCCCGCTGGATGGCAAAGTGCCCGTAGCGATCCCGAATGCCGTCGATGGCCTCCTCCAGCATCCGGTGCTTCTGCCGCCGGGCATCCTCAGGCAAAAAGGAGAGCTGGAGGATGGCCCCCGCCGGGGAGAGGCCGCCGACGCTGACCCCCAAGGACCGCAGGGGCGTCCCCTCCCGCCAGGATTCCTGGAGCAGGCCGTAGGAGAGGGCAAAGAGCTCCACGCTGCAGTTGGTGTCAAAATCCGCCCGGCATTGCCTCTGGCAGGATTTCAGCTGGGCGTCCCGCATCCAGAGCTGTACGCCGCGGCCCACCAGCCCCTGCTTGCGCATGCGGGAGGCCACGCTTTCGCACAGGCCGTAGAGGGTCACCCGGGCGTCCTGCCAGGTGAGGATGTCGTGGGCGGCGGTGACGGAGTTTCCCACGCTTTTCACCGGAGCCCCCTGGCCGGTGAGGGGAATAGGGGCCCCGTCCTCGCCCCGGGCAAAGCCGCTGAGCATGAGGCCGGTTTTGCCCAGCAGAGCCTTGAGCATCTCCGCCGGGGCAGCGGCAAGCTCTCCTACGGTATAAATCCCGACGCTGTTCAGCTTGTGGGTGGTGGAAGGGCCCACAAACACCAATTCGCTTACGGGCAGAGGGTCCAGTACGGCTTTGCGGTTTTCCTGGCACACCAGCGTCACGGCGTCGGGCTTTTTCAAATCGCTGCCCAACTTGGCAAAGATCCGGTTGTCGCTGACCCCGATGCTAACGGTAAGGCCCGTTTCCTCCCGAATGGCATGGCGCAGGTGGTTGGCGACCCGCAGCCCCTGGTCATAATCCATGCCGGGGCCGCTGACGTCCAGCCAGGCTTCGTCGGTGCCAAAGGGCTGGACCCGGTCGGTATACCGGCCGAAGATGTCCCGCACCCGGCGGCTGTAGCGCAAAATCCCCTCCAAAGAGGGCGGGATGGTCTTCAGGCCGGGGCAAAGCTGCCGCGCCTGCCAGATCACCTGCCCCGTCCGCACCCCCATGCGCTTGGCCACTACGTTTTTGGCCAGCACAATGCCATGGCGCAGGGAGGGATCGCCGCAGACCGCCAGGGGGACCTCCCACAGGGCGGGCTGGTTCAGGCAGGCCACCGAGGCGTAGAAGTTGTTTAAATCCGCATGGAGGATCAGTTTGCGGGGCACAAGGGCCACCTGCCTTTGGAGGAATATCGAACGCGTGTTCCTCACAATTATACAAACGTAAGTTCTCTTTTGCAATGGCAAGATATGGGGGACGCCGGGCCCAGGGCACACAAGCAATGGGAAGACATAGGATAGGAAGGGTGGCCTTGTGCCATGGCGCAGGAAAACCTGTTGCTTTATCCAAAAGCGTGTTATACTACTGGTAAGAGAAGGGGGACGCCATTACAAGGCCGCCAAGAAAGGCGGTTTTTGCCGCCTCGGAGTGTGAAGCACAATGAAGCGAGGCGAGATTTATATGGCCAACCTGGACCCTGTGGTCGGCAGCGAACAGGGCGGGGTACGGCCAGTGCTAATTATTCAAAACGACTTAGGAAACCAGCATGGTACCACGGTGATCGTGGCCGCGCTGACCGCCCAGCCCAAGAGGCCCACGATGCCCACCCATGTGCCGGTGCCAATGGGCGAAGGAGGCCTGTGGCGGGATTCCATGGTGCTGACCGAACAGGTGCGCACCCTGGAAAAGACCCGCCTCATCCGTTTGCTGGGCAGCGTATCTCCGGAGGTGATGGACCAAGTAAACCGAGCGCTGGGGGTCTCCCTGGCCGTCAAAGGCTTGATGTAGCATACATCAGCCAACCCCCGGGGGAAGCGGCCCAGCCGCTTCCCCCGGGGCCGCTGGATTTTGGGAGACAGAAAAAAACCAGGCCACAAAAGGAGGTCCGCCTATGATCAAACCCCGCCATCTTTTGGAGAACGAACGGGTGATCGCCTATCTGCAAATCGCCGTGGGCTCCCTGCTAGGGGCTATTTCCTATCCCATGTTTCTGGTGCCCAATGCCATCGCTCCGGGAGGCGTAACCGGCCTGGCCACGGTGCTGAACTACATTTTTGAAGCCCCCGTGGGTTTCACAAGCCTTTTGATGAACATCCCCCTGTTTGTGGTGGGCTACCGCACCATGGGCCGGGTGTTTGCCTTCCGCTCTTTGGTGGCTACGGTGGTGTTCTCCGCCCTCATCGACCTGCTGCCCATACCCGCCGTGACCCATGATCCCTTTCTGGCCTGCGTCTTTGGCGGGGTGCTGCTGGGGGTGGGCTTGGGCATGATCCTCAGGGCCGGGGCCACCACCGGCGGCAGCGACATGGTGGCGCGGATGGTTCACGCCCGCTTCCAGCATATTTCCATCGGGGCTTTTTTGCTGTTCATCGATTTTTGCGTGGTGCTGGCGGCGGGATTTTTCATCCAGGTGGAATACGCCCTGTACGCCTTGGTTTCCATCTTCGTCACCACCAAGCTCATCGACGTGGTGATGGAGGGCTTTACCAAACAAAAAGCCTGTTACATCATCTCCACCGCCTATGAGCAGGTCAAGGAGGAGTTGATGGACAAGCTGGAAAGGGGCATCACGGTGCTCAGCGCCCAGGGGGGCTACAGCGGGGAAAGCCGCCCGGTGCTCCTTTGCATTGTCAGCGCCCAGGAGGTGGGGCAGCTCAAGGTCATCGTGCGCCAGGCGGACGAAGGGGCCTTTGTGTTTATCACCGACGCCTACGAGGTGCTGGGGGAGGGCTTTGGCAAGCTGGGGGAATAGGGCCGGATAGGGGCCTTTGGGGCTTTTTTACAGCCCAAAGGCCCGCTGGAGGAAGGATTGGATTTCCCCCCAGGCCGCCTTGCTTTCCGGGGCCAGATCCAAAGAGGCCTGAAAAACATGAAACAGGTCCTGGTAGACGGTGAAGGTACAGTCCACACCGGCCGCCAGGGCATTTTCATAAATCGTCTGGCTGTCGCTGAGCAGCACCTCGTTGCTGGAGGCTTGCAAGAGCATGGGGGGAAAGCCGTGGAAGTCCCCAAAGGTAGGGGAGAGGTAGGGGTCCTTCAGGTTCCGGCCCGTGGCGTAGGTGGAATCCACGCCCTTGGGCGTGCCGTCAAACTGATCCTCGGGCAGGCCAAAGGTGGGGTCGATGGTGGCGTTGGTAAGGTGGGAGGGGCCTGAATTGCTCAGGTCCGCCCAGGGGGACATGCCCACCAAAGCCCCGGGCAGCGGCTCCCCCAGATCCCGCAGCCGCAGGCATAGGGAGAGGGCCAGGTTGCCCCCGGCGCTATCCCCCGCCACCAGAATATCCTTCGGCGCGTAGCCCAGGGTCCGGGTCAGGTACCGCCAGGCCTCAAGGGTATCCTCCTGCTGGGTGGGGTAATCGTTGGGGGGCCAGAGGCGATAGTCCAGGGTGGCGACCAAAGCGCCTCCCAGGAAATCGCAGTAGCGCTTGGCAAAGGCCATGTAGACCTCATTGAGCCCGGTCACAAAGGCCCCTCCGTGAAGCTGCAGCACCACGTAGGGGCTCTTGTTTTCCGCCGGGGTGAGGATCTCCAGCCGGCTATGGGACAGCTCGGCGGTTTCCATCTGGTATCCGTCCGGGGCTTTCCAGGGGCTGCCCCCCAAAAGCTTTTGGGAATAGGTGCCCGTGTCCAGGGGAAGCTTCATGAAAAAGCGCACCGTCTCCCGGCCAAGCTGGCCCATCAAGGACACGTCGTGCTGGGGACGGCTCCAGTACAGCCCAAAGAAGGCCACCGCAAAGGCCACGGCAAAGCACAGCGGGATGCGGAAGCGCTGCCACAGGGGCGTATTGCGCATCCACAGCAGCATCACGAAGGAGAAGACCGCCATCAAGTAGCCGTACCATTGGGCGTGGATCAGCGTCAAGGCCGCGAAAATGGGCAAATAAATAAGCGCGGTCAAAAAATAGAACCGCTTGGGCGTGCGCTTGTTTTCCAAGGGAGGGTGCCGGTGCATATGGGTCCCTTTCGCATTGAGCCATGAGGCCGAAGCGCTCATGGCGAGGGGTTCAAGGCTTTTGAAGAAGGCCGATCAGATGGCTGTTTTGTTTCAGCCATGCGCGCTTTTCCTCATAGCCGGGCATCCATTGGGCCACCACCCCCCAGAAGGCGGGGGAATGGTTGGGCTGGCGCATATGGGCCAGCTCATGGAGAATCACATACTCCGCCACGGCGGGGGGACAGAGCAGCAGCGCCAGATTCAGCCGGAGCGTGCCCCGGCCGCTCATGCTGCCCCAGCGGGTGCGGGCGGCGCAGTAGCCTATGGAGGAGGGAGCCAGGCCCATGCGTTGAGCCTGCCGGGCTACCCGCTCCCCAAGCAGAGAGGGGGCCTGACCCCGGAGCCAAGCCGCCAGGGAGCTATGAACGGGCTTGGCCTTGGGCAGCAAAAGCGCGCCATCCGCCACCTTCGGGGAGGGAACGTCCGCCAGACGGGCCGTGAGCACGCCCCCCCAGAAGGGAAGGGACACGCCCTGGGACCATTCGTACACGGGCTTTTGCCTGGCCCGCTCCAAGACCTGGGCCTGCTTTCGGGCGATCCAGTCCCGCTTTTGTTCGATGAAGGCCTCGATCTCCCGCTTGGGCATGCGCTGGGGGGCCCTGGCAATCAGCGCCCCGGCGGAGTCGATGGTGAGGGCCAGGGTACGGCGCCGGGAGCGCACCAGGGCGTAGGCAAGGGCCATGGAGCATTTCCTCCGCGTCAGTCGTAGTTGAGCCCGGGATAAAAGCAGGCGGTGCGGATGAAGGTGGCGTTGCAGCTTTGGGCCAGCATGCACTGGGGCACGTTGCGCCGGATGACGTCTCCCTCGAAACGGGTGACGCCCTGCTCTGACAGGGCTTTCATGCCGCAGGCGATCAAGGCCTTGGCCAGGCCCAACCTGCGGTACTTGGGCATGATGTACAGGCCCATCACCTTGGCCGCCCCGTTTTCTCCCGCAAAGAGGATTTCCCCCGCGATATCGCTGCCCCTGGCCATGTACAGGGCCAAAAAATGGGGCGAGGCCATGGCCCGCTCCAGCAGGGGAAGCTGCAGCACGTCCAGGCGGTAGGTGTTCATGCGCACCAAAAAGGCCTGCCGCTCCAGGGGATTTTGCAAGGGAATCGGGCCCAGGTCATAGCCCATGGGGGCCGCGGGCCGGGTGGCGGGCGGGTTCAATTGCACCACATCCAGGGCGTCATCCGCCTGAAAGCCCCCCTCGATGTAAAAGGACATGGTGGGGGCGTCCTGCATGCTGACCTGGGCAAAGACCCGCGCCTTCAAATAGGGGGTTTGAAGCCGAAGCTGATAGGCCCGGGCCAGCAGGGCCCCCAGCAGCATCTCCCGGCCCGGCCCCTTGGATTGCACGCTGATGTACATGTTGATGGGGCGCTCCGCAAACAGGTAGGGATGATAGGTATGGATGAGAAAGCCTTCCGCCACGGGCACATTGGCGCTGTCCGCGATCAGGAACACGTTTTCCGGGGGAATCCCGTTGGAGGTTTGGGCAGGATGGTATACGTGCATGGGAGCTCTCATCCTTTCCGAGCCGGGGAAAGCTCGGCTCAATTCAAAATACACTATATTGTACCGCAATTCGTGAGGATATGCAAGATATGTGAGAGGGTCCGGGTCGCATAACCCTTTGCGTATCAAGAGGAAGCCGTCGCCTATGGACAGGTTCCCAAGCAAGGCCAATGACTTTTTGAAGCCGCTGCAACAACCTTCGGGGATACTCTCCTGCCCGCAGGGGGTTCCGGTGCGCCGCCAGGGAGCGTGGGCCCAGTGGGCCCTTTGCCGAAGGCAAAAGCGAGCGAGAGGTGGGGCATGGAGGCGAGCAGCCGACCGAAAGTGAAGGGTGCGGCAACCGAAAAGCCGCATCACAGCCCGAAGGGCTGGCGGCCCGCAGTGGAAAGCGTTACGGGCAGCGCCAGTGGCAGCGAGCGATGCGGCGATAAGGCTGAACCCGCGACGATTGATCTGAACCGTACCCGCCCCTGGATGTAACCTGGGGCGGGTGAAGGAGAAATCGGAACTCCCCCCGGCCCCCTAACGCACCCGGTTCCTTATCCTGGGAAGAAATCATCCTGAGTATCAGGATAAAATTCCCCGGCTTCTTTGCGAAACGCAAATCTCGCTTCCTCACAAAGACAAATCAAAACCAAGTAGCTCCGCCCTGGAGCTTCCAACCAGCATCCTCCCCTTCCCTCCGCTACCCACTTGACAATTCCAAATCCCCTGGCTATAATCAATTTGCGAATCATTCGCAAATCAGGAAGGATGGTTCCATGACGGGATACAGGACCGAACAGCGGAAACTGCTTTATGCCTTTTTGGAGCAGCATCCTGACGAGCATTTTTCCGCCAGGGAAATTGCGGACGGGCTATCCGGCCATTCCATCAGCTTGAGCGCGGTCTACCGCAACCTTTCCACCATGGCTGACGAGGGGCTCATCAGCCGCTCGGGCAAGGACGGGGGCCGGGAAATCCTCTACCGCTTCACCGGCGCGGAGGAGTGCCGCACCGCGCTCCATCTGGCCTGTACCCAATGTGGCAAGACCTTTCACATGAGCACGCCCGCCGCCCAGCTGATGCTGGAGGGCATAGCCTCGGAAGGATTTTGCCTGGACAGGACAAAAACCATCCTGTATGGCGTTTGTAAAAAATGCGGCTGCGAATCCGTATGAACAGGGGGGGACAGGGCATGGCAAAGCATAGAAGACAGCTGGCGCTGCTTATCTGCGCCGCTGTGACCCTTGTCCTTTTGTCCTCTGTGGCGTTCATCACCGTGGAAGCCCACCACGATTGCATCGGCGAGGACTGCCACATCTGCCTGGAGATACGCTCCTGCATGGAGCTTTTGCATGGGCTGGGCATGGCCTTCGTGGCCGCCGCCGCTGTCGCGTCCCTCTTTCTTGCGCTTTCCCTGCCGCGCCGGAGCGTTTTGGCAGCGGCCTGCGCAATCACGTTGGTTTCGTTGAAGGTCAAGCTTTCCAATTAAGCCGGTCCGGAACTGCAAGGCGTAGCCATGCCCTTTGCATGGGGATGGGAGTGCCTTGTATTTTTGTACCTTTTACCCCTGAACGGAGATTGGGAGGCATTTTGTCCTATGAAAAAGAAATTGACGGTTTTGGTTGCCATCACTTTGCTGGCCGGCCTGTTTGCTGGCTTCCCCTACTTTGCTGCGCCGGGCATGAGCGCCCGGGCGGACGCCCTGGAACAAACACAGCCCCTTCAGGTGGTTTGCACCATCTTTCCGGGGTACGATTGGGTACGGCAGATCCTCGGCGAAAACGCCGCTTCCGCGGAGCTGACGCTGCTGCTGGACAATGGCGTGGATTTGCACAGCTACCAGCCCACGGCGGAGGACATGATCAAAATCTCCAACTGCGATTTGTTCGTATACGTCGGCGGAGAATCCGACGGCTGGGTGGAGGATGCGCTGAAGGACCCCAGGAACGGGAACCGGGTGGTCATCAACCTTTTGGAAACCCTGGGGGAGGACGCCAAGGAAGAAGAGCTTGTGGAGGGCATGGAGGAGGACCATGACCATGGGGAGGAAATCCTGGAAAGCGAAATCCAGGACCGCCCCCTGGCGGATTTTGCCGGGCGCTTCCAATCGGTGCTGCCCTATTTTGAGGATGGCACGCTGGACGAATACATGGAGCATGAGGCCGAGGAAAGCGGCAGGAGCTTTGAGGAAACAAAGGCTGATTTCCTGTCCAAGCGGGCCACGGAGTTCCAAACCCTGGAGATCGACGGCGACAGGGTGATGGCCGGGACGGCCGCGGGCGCCCAGTCCGCCGCATACGACTACGCGGGCTTCCACCCGCTGAAAAACGAAGAGGGTGAAATCTCCAGCGTATGGTATGCCTTTGAAAGCAAGGATGCCGCCGGCGGTATGCCCCGCTATCTCGCCTTCAGCGACCACAGCATTGCCTCCGGGCACACGGAGGATGAAGAGGAAGGGGAGGAGCATGAGGAGGATCATGACCATGAGGAAACTGCCCATTTCCACCTGCGCTATGGGGATGAAAGCATCCAGGCGCTGGTGAACGCGAAGAATTGGGCCCCGACCTTCTACGATGCGGCCGCGGACGCCGGGGAAATCCAGGAAGCGGTGAGCGGGCACGGCCATGCCCATGAGGGAGAAATGGACGAGCACGTGTGGCTCTCCCTGAAAAACGCAAAAATCCTTTGCTCCGCCATCGCGGAAACCCTCCGCGCCATCGATGGGGAAAACGCCGAAGCCTACGCCCAAAACGCCGCCGCCTACCTCCGGCAGCTGGATGCGCTGGATGAGGAATACAAGGCCGTTGTGGGCAGCGCAAAGTATGACACGCTTCTCTTCGGCGACCGCTTCCCCTTCCGCTACCTGGTGGATGATTACGGCCTTCAATACTACGCGGCGTTCTCCGGCTGCTCCGCGGAAACGGAAGCCAGCTTTGAAACCATCGCGTTTCTGGCAAACAAGGTAGACGAAATGGGGCTGTCCAGCGTCGTCACCATTGAGGGGGCCCAGCACCGCATCGCGGAAACCATCGTGGAGAACACCAAGGAGAAAAAGCAGGCCATCCTGACGCTGGATTCCATGCAGTCCGTCACCTCCCGGGATGTGGAGGCCGGAAAAACCTATCTTTCCATCATGGAGAGCAACCTGAAGGTGCTCAAAGACGCCTTGAACTGAGAGGAAGCGAAAAAAGAAACATGGAACTTCTAACCTGTCGGAATCTGGCCTTGGGCTACGATGGCGCAAAGGTTGTGGAGGGGCTGAACTTCACCGTCTCCTCCGGGGATTATCTGTGCATCGTCGGCGAAAACGGCTCGGGCAAAACCACGCTCATGAAAACCATTCTCCGGCTGAAAGCGCCGCTGTCCGGTGAGATTGTGATGGGGGACGGGGTAAAGCAGACAGAGATCGGGTATCTTCCACAGCAAAGCGCCATCCAAAAGGACTTTCCCGCCTCTGTCCGGGAAGTGGTCCTCTCCGGCTGCCTCAACCGCTGCGGCTTGCGGCCGGTATACCGGCGGGAGGAAAAGCGCCTGGCGGAGGACGCCATGGTCAAACTGGGCATTGCCGGTCTTTCCCGGCGGTGTTACCGGGAGCTGTCCGGGGGCCAGCAGCAGCGGGTGCTGCTGACCCGGGCGCTTTGCGCCACCCGCAAAATCCTCCTGCTGGATGAGCCTGTGGCGGGGCTGGACCCCAAGGCGGCGGCGGAGATGTACGCCCTGATTGAAACGCTCAACCGCCGGGAGGGGATCACCATCCTCATGATCTCCCATGATATTGCCGCCGCCGTCCGATACTCCAGCAGGATTCTGCATATCGGCGCGCATCAGCCGCTCTTTTTCGGGGCCACCGCGCAATACCTTCAAAGCGCCGTTGGCAAAGCCTTTATGGATATGGAAAGGGGGGAGGCATGATGGCCGCCGTGATGGAAAAGCTGGCGCTGTACTTCACCTATCCCTTTGTGCGCTATGCGCTGGTCGTGGGCGTGCTCATCGCCCTGTGCTCCTCCCTGTTGGGTGTCACCCTGGTGCTGAAGCGGTTTTCCTTCATCGGGGACGGGCTTTCCCACGTGGCTTTCGGGGCCATGGCCATTGCCGCGGTGCTGAACCTCTCCAACAATATGCTGCTGGTGCTGCCGGTTACGGTGGTGGGCGCGGTGCTGCTGCTGTGCGGCGGCGAAAGGACAAGGATCAAGGGAGATGCCGCCATCGCCATGATTTCCGTGGGGGCGCTGGCCCTGGGCTATCTGATCATGAACCTCTTCTCCAAGTCCGCGAACCTGTCCGGGGACGTGTGCTCCACCTTGTTCGGCTCCACCTCGATCCTCACGCTGACCCAAACGGAGGTATGGCTCTGCGTTTTTCTGTCCGTTTTGGTGGTGGCGGTGTTCCTGGTGTTTTACCATAAAATTTTCGCCGTGACCTTTGACGAGGATTTCGCGCTGGCCACCGGGATCAGGGCAAGGGCCTACCACCTGCTCATCGCCATTGTCATCGCGGTGATCATCGTGCTGGCTATGAACCTGGTGGGCTCCCTTCTGATTTCGGCGCTGATTATCTTCCCCGCGCTGTCGGCGATGCGGGTATTCAAGAGCTTTCGCACCGTGATCCTCTGCTCGGCGGTATTTTCGGTGCTGTGCGCCGCCCTGGGCATCGTGATCTCGATTCTGGCCGGAACCCCGGTGGGTTCCACCATTGTGGCCGTGAACATCGCGGCATTCGGCCTGTTCTCGCTGACAGGCGCGATACAGAGAGGGATGGGAAAATGAAAAAACCGGGACGATGGATCATCATGATGCTTTTGCTGACGGCCCTTGTGCTCACCGGATGCGGCGGCACGGCCTCGGGGGATGGCCCCTCCGGCCAGGAAGGGGCGGTGCTCGCCTCCCCGGAGGGAGGGCCTGCGGAGCGTTCCGGGGAGCCGGAACCCAATTTTGAGGCCACCCAGGACTCCGGCATGCCAAAAGGGCAGGAAACAGCGCCCGGGGCGCGCTTTGTGGACGTGGACCTCACGGCGCTCAGCAGCACCATGGTGTACGGGGAAGTCTTTAACATGATGGTGGCGCCCCAGGAGTATACCGGCAAGATCGTGAAAATGGCGGGGCAGTTTTCCGTCTACCATGACGAGACCACAGGCAAGGATTACTTTGCGGTTTTGATCATGGACGCCACCGCCTGCTGCGCCCAAGGGATTGAATTTGTTCTGGCGGGCGAGCATGCCTATCCCCAGGACTATCCCCCCGTGGACAGCGAAATCACGGTGGTGGGGGAGTTCCAGCCCTATGAGGAGGACGGGATTCCCTATATCCACCTGATCGATGCGCAGCTCGCTTCTTGAGCGCGCCACAGTCCCGCCCCTGCGCCGCCATCAAAACCCCTTTGAAGACCGCCGGCGTCCCCGCTTTCCCGCAAGGGAAACACAGGTGCCGGCGGCTTTTTGCCGTGGAAATTTTTACACCCCCCGCAGTCAAGTTTACAATACGTTCACAGCTTTCCTTTGGGACTTTGTTATAATAACAAGGATCATGAGAAGCTGGGAGGCGCCCTGGGATGATTGAGGTACACAATGTCAGCAAGCGCTACGGCAATGTCCAGGCCCTGGACGGGGTATCCCTGCGGGCAGCCCGGGGCAGCGTATTGGGCCTGCTGGGGCAGAACGGAGCCGGGAAGACCACGCTGCTGAACATCCTCACCGGGTATTTGGCCCCCACCTCGGGCTACGCTTTGGTGGA
Organism: Candidatus Limiplasma sp.; assembly: GCA_034927815.1. GTDB lineage: Bacteria > Bacillota > Clostridia > Christensenellales > Aristaeellaceae > Limiplasma. Next base: position 8,899 of record JAYFPK010000034.1, on the reverse strand, counting down.
AGGGCACGATCCCCTACTCTCCCCTGAGGAAGCCAAGCGCCACCTGGGCTACATGCCCGAGCACCCTCCCCTGTACGACGAGATGACCGTGTGGGAATACCTGCGCTTTGCCAGCGAGCTCAGGGGCGTGCTGCGCGGCGCCATCCCGGCCCATGTGGAGGAAATCATGGAAAAGACCGGGCTGGCGGATATGCGCAACCGCCTTTTGGGGCATTTGAGCAAGGGCTACCGCCAGCGGGCGGGGCTGGCCCAGGCCCTGTGTGGGGACCCGGAGGTGCTGATTCTGGACGAGCCTACCTCCGGGCTGGACCCCAAGCAGATCGCGGAGATACGCGCCCTGATCCACGAGCTGGCCCAGGGCCGGACCATCGTGTTTTCCTCCCATATTTTGACCGAGGTGGCGCAGCTCTGCGACCATGTGGTGATTTTGAACCATGGCAAAGTAAAGCTGGATATGCCCACGGGCTCTGCTTCCGGGAGGCGGGAGGTAACGCTGCTGTGCGCCGTGGGGGCCCAGGAAGGGGAGCTCATGCCCGCCTTGCAAGGCCTGCCGGGGATTTTGAAGGTGCAAAAGCAGCCTGACTCCGCCCCTGGGGCGCTCTCCCTGGCCCTGACCTTTGGGGAAAATGCCAAGCCCGAGGAAACCCTCTTCACGCTGCTCAGCGGCCTGGCGCTGCCCCTGCTGCGCCTGAGCCGCCAGGAGGATTCCCTGGAGAAGATCTTTCTGCGGGCCATTTCCGAGTAAGGGCCGGATCAGAAGGGAGCTTGAGGAATGGTCACGATTTATAAGCGGGAGCTGCGGGGGTTCTTTCATACGTCCATGGGGTATGTATTCGTGGGCGTGTTTTTGGCCCTGTCCGGCATCATTTTTTATTTGAGCAATTTGCAACCCCTTTCCGGGGAGCTGCTGATCTTTCTTTCCCAGCTTACCTTGCTGCTGATGCTGCTGTGCCCCCTTTTGACCATGCGGCTCATCTGCGAGGAGCGGCAAAGGCGCACGGATCAGCTGCTGCTCACCAGCCCGGTATCCCTCACGGCGATCGTGCTGGGCAAGTACCTGGCCGCGGCCACGGTGCTGGGGCTGGCGGTGCTGCTGACCCACGTGCATGTGCTGATCATCGGCCTGTATGGCACCCTGTACGCCGGGGAGTGGTTCGTGGGGTACTTGGGGCTCATGCTCCAGGGCCTCTCCTTTTTGGCCCTGGACATGCTGGTGACCTGCTTTGCCAGGAACACGCTCAGCGCCGCCGCGGCGGCCTTTGCGGCCAACTTCGTATTGTGGCTGCTGGACCTGCTGGCCCAATACGTGCCCATTGGAGCCCTCAGCGAGGCGCTGCGCTTCGTGAGCCTGTACAGGCGCTATGAACCCTTCATTTTGGGCCAGTTGAGCTTTGCCAATATCCTGTTCTTCCTGTCCTTCATCGCGGCCTGCCTGGTGGGCACCATCCATGTGATGGACGGGAAGCGCTTTTCCCAGGGAGGCGCGGCATGAAGAAGTTTTTGCAAAGGCTCCGCACAGCCATGCGGCAGCCCAAGTGGCGGCATGGGCGGCTCAGCACGCTGATGCTGGCGGGTTTTTTGGCGGTTTGCGTGCTGGTGAACCTCTTCGTGCAATCCCTGGAGGCGGAGTATGGCTGGCGCAAGGATTACAGCTTTAACGGGTACGCCTCCACCGGGGAGCAGACCCGGGCCGTGGCGGACCGCTTGGCCTATCCCGTCACCCTGTATCTTCTCTACCAGGGCGGGGAGATGGACAGCTACCTCATGGAGCTGCTCAACCGCTATGGGGCCCTTAGCGGGCGGATCACCGTGGCCCCTACGGACATCGCCAAAAACCCCGGCATCCTCACCCGCTTCCAGGGAAACATGGAAACCGCCATCCAGGCGGACTGCGTGGTGGTGAGCTGCGAGGCTACGGGGCGCTACCGGGTGCTGGACCAGGGCGATTTCCAGACCCAGGGGTACAACATGGAAACCGGGCAGTTTGAGATCGTGGGCCTGGCCTACGAAAAGAAGCTCACCGAGGCTCTGGTCTACGTTACCCAGGAAACCGTTCCCCAGGTGGGGATTTTGCAAGGGCACGGGGAGCTGACCCCGGCGGAGCTGGCTACCTTCACCGACTTCCTTTACCAGAACAACTATGCCAGCAAGGCCGTAAACCTGGCCAGCCCCGGAGCGCTGGAGGGGGTGGACCTGCTGCTGATCGCCGCGCCCCAAAAGGACCTCGGCGAAGGCGAGGTGGCCGATATCGACGCCTTTGCCAAGGCCGGGGGCAGCCTGTTTGTGATCCGGGATTATACGGACCCCATGAACCTGCCCAATTACTTCGCTTTGCTGAAAAACTACGGGGTAACGCCTCTGCCGGGGGTGGTGGTGGCCGGGGAGGAGGACGAGGGCAGCTTCTACGGGGAGCGGATCTACCTGCTGCCCTACATGGCCGAATTGGAGATGACCCAGCCCTTGCTGGTGGCGGACATGGATGTGCTGCTGCTGGCCGGGGCCAGCGCCTTTGAGACCCCCGGGGAGGGGGACGGGGCGCTGCGGACCGGCACGGTGCTTAAAACCGGGGCCCACGCCTATCTCCGGGACCCCTCCGACGGCAACACCACCATCGACCGGCAGCCCGGGGACCCCACCGGGGAGATGAGCCTGGCTTTGATTTCCCAGCGGATGCACGCCAACGGGAACATCAGCCGGATGTTCGCCATCGGCAACAGTACCCTTTTTACGGATGCATACATCTACCAGCGCACCTACAACGAGCCCTTCATCATGCAGGTGATGGGGGAGCTGCTGCCCCAAAAGACCGTTTCCCTGGACATCATGGCCTCCACCGCCTTCCACCCGGGCTTGAAAGCCGGGGGACAGACCCTGGGGCTGGCGCTGCTGATCGCGGCGCCGCTGCTGGTGCTGGCGGCGGCCCTTTGGGTGCTTCTGCCCAGGCGCAACCGGTAGCGCCCAGGCAGGCCCGAGAGGAGGAAAACCATGCATCATCCCCAAAAGAGCAAGAAACCCGCCAGAGGAAGGCCAACGCGGCGCAGGCTGATCTATCTGGGCGCTGCCCTGGGGCTGTCCTTGGCCCTTGTGCTTCTTTTGCCCCAGATCAAGCGGCTGTTTCCCTCTCCCCTGGCGGCAAACCTGAGCGGCGGGCGGAACTTCCAGGTCCTGGACAAGGCGGACCCCCAGGAATTGGAAAGCATCTCCGTAACCCACCTTACCGGGGAAGCCTATACCTTGCTGTACCAGGAGGGGCGGCTTTTGCTCCAAAGGTCCAGCCAGGAGTCGGTTCCCATTGAGGAAGCCCTGGAGGAGAAGATTCTGGAGGCGGCCACCACCATCACGGTGCAGGACACCGTCACCCAGGACGAGGAGGAGGTGTGGGAGCACCTGGAGGACATGGGCCTTGACCCCGTGCAGATTCAGGTCCAGGTGCGCTACCGGGACGGCCGCCAGGACACCCTCTCCTTTGGCTGGAAAGCGCCGGAGACGGGGTTCTACTACCTGCGCTGGTCCGGGGACCCGGGGATCTATATGTGCGACGAGGGCGTTTACCAGTCCTTTGAATATACGGCCCGCATGCTGCTTCCCCTGGACCAGGTGGTTTTGGCCCAGCCCCTTATTGACCGGATCAGCCTGCGGCTGAAGGGGCAGCCGTCCCTTGGGATGCGCTTTGCCACGGATGTACAGGGAATCCAAAGCGCCGCCCTGGAGGAGCCCTTTGCCTATCCCCTGGATGAAGCCGCAACCCAAGCCCTGCTCACCGCCGCGGCCCAGTTTCGCCTGGGGGCCCGCAGGGACGACATCACCTGGGAAAACAGGGCGGAGCATGGATTTGGGGACCCTGTGGCTGAAATTGAGATTCATCAGCAGGAGGGGGCATTCCAGCAGGTGGACGCGGGGGGAGCCCTCACCCCGGTTGTCGTGCCGGAGAGGACGCTGCGGCTGGTGCTGGGGGAGAAGGTGGGGGATTTTTTCTACACCTGCCAGTATGGCGGGCAGTATTACGATGTAAGCGCCATGCTGGTGGCGGCTTTTCTGGAGGTTACCCCGGAGGGGATTCTCTCCAAGTACCCGGCGAACCTGGGGGAGGCGGAGATTGCCTCCGTGGCGGCCCAGGTTCAGGGGCAGGTGCTGGAAATGCGCAAGGTGAAAACCGAGCAGGTGCTTCCCAACAATCAGCTGGCTACCGACGCCTCGGGCAACATTCTCTACGATGTGCAAGTGACCCTGAACGGGGAGGCCATTGCCGTGGAACCCTTTGACAGCTTGGTGGAAAGGCTGGCGGCGATGCGGGTTTCAGGCCCGGTGGGGGCGGAGTTTGTTCCGGGGGAAACAACGCCCCGCTGGCAGCTTACCCTGACCACGGCGGAGGGGGTATCCCGCACCTTGGCGGCCTACCCCCTGGATGCCTTTTTTGACGCCATCGCCGTGGACGGCGTGGTCCGGTATACGTTGCAAGCGGAAGCGCTGGAGATCGCCTTGGGGGAACTGTTACAAGAAAATTGAGGGCAGAGGCTTGGGAACGCCGTCCCCAAACCCCTGCCCAAGGAATGCTCCTTTGGAATCCCCTTTTTGACCGCGCATGGCGCGGTCACGGTCGGTTCCAGGGGTGAAACCCCCGGGCGGGGTGTCGGGGGCGGAGCCCCCAAAGCGCGCCTCACTCGCCAAGCCCGCCCCGGCCTATGCCGGGAGGGTATACCATTGGATTTCATTGGCGCTGAGCGTTACCTCAAAGCTGGCGCCGTCCCCCCGCCACACCCGGGTTTGCTGGGGCTCGTAGGTGTTGTTCACCACGCAGTATTTTTGGTTTTCCACAAAGGCGTGGACCTCCACGCAGGGGTTTTCGCTGAGCCAGCGCGGCAGCTCCCCTTCCCGCCCCGCGCTCCACAGCAGAATCCGGTGCAGCAGCCGGGCGTTGGCGAAGCTGTACGGCAAGCCGCTCAGGTACACGCACCGGCCCTTGCCATACGCATGGGCCGCCAATTGCACCTCCTGATCCCGCTGCACCAGCACCTGGGTTCCCGCCAGGGCGTAGACGCCTTTCTTTCCCTCTCCAAAATCGATGGGGTCATGGAGGCCCTCTGTGATGAAATGGGGAGCCTGCTCCCAGTTGTACTTGTCATACCCCAGGGTGAAGCCCCGCTCCATTTCCACCCCCAGGGCCCCCGCCAGCTGGAAGGTGCGGCCCTGCCATTGGCAGGCCGTGGGCTCGCCCACGCCCAGAAAGCCGCCCCCCGCGGCGATAAAGCCCCGGACCGCCTCCAGGATTGCGGGGTCCTTCCAGCTGTCCCCGCCGCTGTGGGCGGTGTCCATGTCCCCCACGTTAATCAGCACATCGATATCCTCCGGCACCTTTCCCTGGGCCAGGACGTCCTCAAAGCTGAGGAAGCGCACGTCATAGGGCGCGCCGGAGAGGACTTCCAGAATGCCGGCATAGCTGTAGTTCTGCTTTTGGTACAGGGCGTGGTGCACCATGTGGGCGCCCCAGCTGCGCATCTTGCCCCAGCTGTTCAAAACCGCCACTTTGGCGTGGCAGTAGGGCCTGGCGCCCCGGATGTTCTCGTACAGGCTGCGGAACTCGTCCGCCACCTGGCCGATATAGTCGATGAAATCCGGGAAATCCAACGCCAGCTTGAGGTAGCCGCCATAGCCGATCCGGTGGATGGGCTTTCGCAGAAGGGCCCTTCGGGCTGTGACCCAGTTTTCCCGGGCCTCCTTCAGGGGATCGCCGCCGGGGTGGAAGGTATCCGGGAAAAAGTAGGGCAAAAAGCGGCCCTCGATGGTGGGAACGCCCGGAATGTCCGCCAGGAGGCGCATGGTGGTGCCGCCCCCTACGCTTCCCACCACGGCGTCCAGGCCGATGGTCTGGAACTCCTCCAGGTAGGGCTCCGTGCCGATCCAATGGTCCCCCAGGAACATCATGGCCTCCCGGCCCTCCTGGTGAACGATGTCCACCATCTCCCGGGCCAGCTTCGCCACCTCCCGCCGCTGAAAGGCCATGAAATCCCGGAACTCCTTGGTGGGCACCCGGTACTGGTTCTGGTAATAGCCCTGGTCGATGATGTATTCCGGCCGGAAGGGATACCCCGCCTCGGCCTCAAACTGCTCCAGGATGTAGGGGCTGACGCTGGCGGAATAGCCGTACCAGTCCACGTACTTCTCCCGGCGGAGCTCGTCAAAGACCAAGGTAAACTGGTGGAAGAAGGTGGTGAAGCGCACCACGTCCACATGGGGGTTCTTCCGCAGGAAGGCGCGGAGGCGCTCCATGGACCAGGCCCGGGTTTTGGGCTGGCGCACGTCAAAGGTGATCTGGTGCTCCACGTCCTTCCAATCGTTCACCACCGCGTTGTACATATGCACCGGGTCCCAGATCAGGTAGGCCAGAAAGCTCACGGTATACTCATGCCAAGGGACGCATCCGTGAATCTCCATCTCCCCGGTGGCCTCCAGGTATTCCCACGCGGCGGAGGGAACCGCCTCCCCGGCGGTGCGGTCCATGACCTCCCACCAGCGCTTGATGTCGTCCCGGGTATTGGGCTGGACCAGCTCCGGGGAAATGCCCCCCATCAGGGGAATCCGCAGCGTCCCTTCCCGGGCGGCGTAAAAGCCGGTCATCAGGTAGCATTGCTGTATCTCCTGGGGGTTGGCCCGGGCCCAGTCGTTGTCCTTGCGGGTGGTGTAGTAGGTGGCATAGACCTTGGCCCCCGTATGGGCCAGCTCCTTGGGGAAGGCCGTACCGTCTGCGTCCCTGAGCGCATCGGCTCCCCACTTCTCCATGATTTCAAGGGTCTGGGGAACGATATCCAGATCCGTGGGAATGGTCAGCCTTCCTTTTTGTACGCTCACGACGCTTCCTCTTTTCCGTCCTTTTTTCCGCCTGCCGGGGATTCCGCCTTTCGGTTATAGAGCCAAAGCAGGAACAGGATGCCCGCCAGCCCCAGCGCCATCAGCCCAAGCCCGGCCCAGCCGGGCCTTCTCTGGCCCAGGATCAGCATACCCAGGCAAAGGGCGAACAGGAGCCCCTTTCCCAGGGCCTTGAGTTTGCTCCATCCATATTCGCTCATGACCTCACCCTATCCTTTCAGGCCGCCCACGGTCATGCCCTGGGTCAGCTTGCGCTGCACGCAGATGTACAAAATCAAAGTGGGCAGCATGATCAGCACCAGGCCCGCGTACATCCGGCCATACTGGGCGGCGGCGTTCTGGGCTTTCATCAGGTTCATCAGGCCCACCGTCAGCGTCCGGGCTCCCTTGGGGCTGGTGAGCAGCGTCATGGACAGGATGTACTCGTTCCAGAAGGCCAGGAAGTTGAACAGGATCACCGTGATGATGCTGGGCCGGGCCATGGGCAAAATGATCCGGACCATGGCCTTGCCGTAGCCCGCCCCGTCGGCGTAGGCCGCTTCCTCATAGGCCGCCGGGATGGTCACAAGGTAGCTGGACAGCAGGTAGATGGTAAAGGGAAGCGCCGTGGCGGCGTAGACGATGGACAGCACCACGGGGTTGTTGAGGAAAAAGCCGCCGCCAAAAGCGCCCCGCAGGGCCCGGTCCCAATCCATAAACATCAAAAAGATGGGCACCACAATGTAGTTCACGTTCACAAACAGGCCCGCCATGAAGCCGGTGCGGATCAGCTTGCGCCCTGGAAACACAAAGCGGCTCAGCCCGTAGGAGGCGGGCAGCGCCACAGCCAGCAGCACCCCCAGCCCCAAGGCCGTCACCAGCACCGAGGTGAGGAAGAAGTCCCCCATGCGGGCGGTGACCCAGGCGTCCGCAAAGTTCTGCCACCGGACGCTTTGGGGCAAAGTCCAGGGGTTCCCGTAAAATTCGGAATTATCCTTCAGGCTGGCTACAAATACCCAGCCCACAGGCACGATGATGGACAGGGCCAGGGCAGAGAGCACCAGGTATACCAGCAGTTTGAACAGAAGATTTCTCGCTTGTTTCATGCCCCATCCCTCACAATTCCACAGGCTCGCGCTTGGTCACCGCGTTCACCACGCCGCTGAGGGCAAAGGAGAGGGTGAACACCACCGCGCCGATGGCCATGCCGTAGCCAAAGCTGGAGTTGGTGTAGGCCTGCTTGTACATGTAGCTGAGGAAAACCTCCGTGGCTCCGTCAGGCCCGCCCCCGGTCATGGCGTTCACCAGCAAAAAGGAGAGGTTGATGGTGCTGATGATGAAGAAGGTCAAGGTGGTGCGGATGTTGGTCCAAATCAGGGGGATGGTGAGGGAGAAGAACTGCCGCACGGCCCCGGCCCCCTCCAGGTCCGCGCTTTCGTACAGCTCCAGGGGAACGGAGGACATGCTGGCCATGTACATGACCATGTAATACCCCACGGCCTGCCAGATCATCGCCAGGGCAATGGACCACAGCACGATTTTCTGGTCTCCCAGCCAGAGGATTTCCTGCCCTGGCTGCTTCCCCAACAGGGAGTTGAGCAAGCCGTTTTTGGGGTCGTACAGGGCGGAGAAGATGGCGGCGATGATCACCACGGACAGGATGTTGGGGATATAAAAAATAACCCGGAAAAAATTCTGCCCATGGATTTTCTGGCGAGTGAGAATGCCCGCAAACAGCAGCGCCAGCCCCAGCGTCACAAGGGTCACCACGGCGATCAGCAGCAGGTTGTTTTGCAAGGCCCTGACAAAGTTGAGGTCCTTGAACAAAATGGCGAAGTTGTCCAGGCCTACGAACTGCTTTACGGGGTTCAGCCCGCTCCACTTGTACAAGGACAGCCGGAATACGCTGAAGGTGGGGTAGACCATAAAGACCAAAAACAGCAGCACGGCCGGCGCGATGCACAAAAACAAAAACCGGCCCCGTCCCTTTGCTTTTCCCATGGGTTCACTTCCTTTGTGAGCGCGGGAGCGGGCTGCCGTTCAGGCAGCCCGCTCC
>JAYFPK010000008.1:0-407774 GCA_034927815.1 Candidatus Limiplasma sp. | reverse complement strand
TGCCGGCCATTGAGCCCGTGCCCACGGCGTCAGTCCCGCCCCCCCGCGCCGAGGACCTGCTCGTTCCCTTAGGCTGTCCTCTCCATGCTCAGCTTGTCAGCGATCATGGCAATGAACTCGCCGTTGGTGGGTTTGTCCTCCTTGGTGCATACTTTACATCCAAACGCCCTGTTCAGGGTTTCGATCCGGCCCCGGCTCCAGGCCACTTCAATGGCGTGGCGGATGGCCCGCTCCACCTTGCTGGCCGTGGTGTCAAAGCGCTTTCCGATACCGGGGTACAGCTCCTTGGTGATCCGGTTGATGATGTCGGGCTGCTCGATCACCATCTTCACGGCCTCCCGCAGAAAGCTGTAGCCCTTGATGTGCGCCGGAATCCCAATGGTCAGGAACAGGCTGCTCAAGCGCTCGTCCAGGCTTTGGGTATGCCGCGCCGTCAGGCTGGGACGCAGAAGGGGCTGCGCCTCCTGGCTGCTGATGCCCATCACCTCATGGATGTGCCGGAGCAAATGCTTCATGTCAAACGGCTTGACCATATAGTACATCACACCCCGTTCAATGGCGCGCATTACAAAATCATCCCGGCCCAGCGCGGTGACTGCGATGGTTTTGGGGGTGGGGTCCAGGGGCAGCTTTCGCATCTCTTCCAAAAGAGTATATCCGTCCATCAGCGGCATGATGAGATCCGTCACCATCACGTCCACCGGTTCATTGGCCAGAATGTTGAGCGCTTCCGCCCCATTCTCGGCCTCCCGCACAGATGCGATGCCTTCCTGCTTTTGTAAAAATTCTACCATTACGCGCCTGAGCTCTGCGTGATTGTCCACGACCAACAGCCTTACGTCATGCATGAATTCATCCTCCTGTCCTTGTGTGGGTTACAAATCTCCAAAAAAAAGTTTCAGTTGTCACCTTTTTCAGCATTATAGCATAGAAAGCAAACCCTGGGTACTATTCGTGACTAAAAGTACATTATTTTGGTTTTGCGACATGATTCTGCAACGATCGCAATAAAGCCTCACCAATTTTCCGACACGGTTTGGCGAAAAGCCAAGGCAGCTATCATTTTCATTTTGTCGAATCATTCACATTTATGCAGCCGTCCGTCATAATGAAAAATCTTTCCCTTCTCTCCAAAAAGAAGGAGAATCGTTCCTGTGGAGGAATCGATTCTCTTGCAAGGCGCTGGCGTATTTTGCTTTTTTCTGTTCAAGGCTCGCCCTTCTGGTAGTCGCTTTTGGTGGCCCAATGGGCCTGCTCCAGGGCCAAGTCCCGGTGGTGGATGGTGACCCGGTGGCCCATGCGCTGCAGCTCCGCGTAAATGTACTCCGAAATCGCCACGCTCCGGTGCGCGCCCCCCGTGCAGCCCACGGCGATGACCAGCCGGTGCTTTCCCTCCTCGATATAATGGGGCAGCAAAAATTCCAGCATATCGATGCATTTTGCAAGGAATTCCTGGGTCACCGGATGGCCCAGGACGAACTCCTGCACGTCCGCGTCCAGCCCCGTGTGGCTGCCCATTTCGGCGATATAAAACGGATTGGGCAGAAACCGGACGTCAAACACCAGGTCCCCTTCCCTGGGAATGCCCCGCTTGAAGCCAAAGCTGAGGATTTCCACCCGAAGGGGAGACTTGTCGTCCGCGTGGGTAACGATTTCGCTGAGGAGCTTCTGCAACGCCCTGGGCTTTAAGGTGGATGTGTTGATGAGGTGATTGGCCGTCTCCCTGAGGGGTTCCAGCCGGTTGCGCTCATCCCGGATGGCCGCCTCCAGGGAGATTCCTTCCCCGGCCAGGGGGTGGTCCCGGCGGCTCTCCTTGTAGCGGTTCACCAGCACATCCTCGCTGGCCTCCACAAAGAGGGTGTCGATGTGAAAGCCCACCGAACGGGCCTCGTCGATCATCTTTACCACGGCCATGGCGTCAAAAAATTCGCCGGAGCGCACGTCCGCGGCGATGGCCACCATGGGCGCGTGCAAGTTGGTGGTCTGGCAGGCCTCCATAAAGGGAACCAGCATCATGGGCGGCAAATTGTCCACGCACAGGGCCCCAAGGTCCTCCAGGTACCGGATCGCCAGCGTTTTTCCCGCCCCGCTGAGACCCGTGAGAATCAGAAAGTGCACAGTATTGCCTCCTTCTTTTGTGGTCGGTTCCCTCTTCATTTTGCTAAACTTCCTGGGCGGGGGCGTCTTCCCCCAGAATCCGCACCTCCGGATGGAGCTGCACCCCGGTTTTTTCCAGCACCTCCCGCTGCACGCGGGAGATCAGGGCCAAAAAGTCCTCGGCGGTGCCCTCCTGGTCGTTGACCAAAAACCCCGCATGCAGCTCGCTGACGCTGGCTCCGCCGATGCGGCAACCCTTCAGCCCGCATTGCTCGATCAAGGGACCGGCAAACTGGTCCGGGGGTCGCTTGAAGGTGCTGCCGCAGCTGGGCTGGTGCAAAGGCTGCTTCTCCTTGCGCCGGGCGTTGAACTCCCGCATGGCGGTACGGATGGTCTCCTCCTCGCCTAAGGAAAGGGTCACGGTAACGCTGGTGATCACCGCCGGTTCCCCTGTGGAAAACCGGCTTTGGCGGTAGCCCAAGGCCAGGTCCTCCGCCGAAAACGCCCGGGGGTTGCCGGAAAAATCATAGGCGGTGACGCTGGACACCACGTCCTTCATTTCCCCGCCGTAGGCGCCCGCGTTCATGTACACCGCTCCGCCCACCGTGCCGGGAATGCCCGCGGCAAATTCCAGGCCCGTCAGGCTATGGGACGCGGCCGCCTGGGCCAGGGCGCATAGCAGGGCTCCCCCTTGGGCGGTCAAGGCAAAGCGCCCGTCCGGCAGGGGCACAGGCTTGGAAATCTTGCCAAGGCCCTCGCCGATGTGCACCACCAGCCCCCGGATGCCGCCATCCTTCACCAGCAAATTGCTGCCGTTTCCGATGACCGTGACCGGAACCTCATGGCTTTTGGCCCAGGCCAAGACCCGGGAGAGGGTTTCCCCGGAGTTGATTTCGCAAAGCAGTTCCGCAGGCCCGCCCAGCCGCAAGGTGGTATAGCGGCTCATGGGCGCGCCCCGCAACAGTTCCTTCTTCCCCACGATGCCTTGGAGTTCCTCTATCCAGTCCTCCCTGACCATCGCCGACCTCCCCCTGATGTCCGCCTGGCGCCAGCCTTTGACAACGGTTATTGTATCGCACTTTAGCCCAGGTGTCAAAGCGCGTCCGGCTCTATTGTATGCAAATCCCGCTGGGAATACTCGCGGCAAACGCCGCTTGACGTTCCCCCGGGCGAGGGCTACAATGGAACAAACACAGCCTGTACCATAGGAGAATTTGCCATGTTTTATACCTTGAGCCCTGCCCTGCGGGAAATTCCCCTCCAGGATGTCTCCCCCCAGCAGCTCTGCGTCGGGTACCTCACCGGGGAGGAGCTGGCCGCTGTCGCGGCCCATTTGGGCTATCCCGGCCATGTGGTGGCGGAATGCCTGGGCGACCAGGACAAATACCGCAACACCGTGGATGTGTATGAAAGCTTCACCTTCGGCATCGTCACCTTCGTCAACCCGGCCCGGGTGTACGAAGCCAGCGACCGCCTGGCCTTCTTTCTTCAGCCAAACCTGCTTTTATGGGTTTCTCTGCGGGATTTGGACAAAAGCTCCAAGGCCGTCTTTGAGCAAGCCTTGCTCCGCCTCCGGCCTGAAACCGCCACCCTGGAAAAGCTCCTGTACGCGCTGCTGGAGAACTCCATCTCCAAGGACGCCCAGACCTTGGCCCAGTGGGAGCTTGAAATCAGCGCCCTGGAGGAATCCCTCTTTGCCCAGGGAAAAACCCCGCACCGGTTCCAGGAGAGTATCTTTACCCACAAGCGGCGCTTGCTCCTGCTGCAGGACTACTATGAGCAGCTCATCGACGTGGGAGAGGAGCTCCAGGAAAACGAAAACGATATCTTCGCCGAGGGCACCCTCCACTACTTTGCGCTGTTTTCCGCCAAGGCCGGCAGGCTGATGGGCACCGTGCAGCGCCTGCTGGCGGAGCTCAACGAGCTTCGGGCCGCCCACCAGGCCGCCCTGGATTATGCCCAAAACCGGATCATGAAGATCTTTACGGTGATTACCAGCGTCTTTTTGCCCCTCACGCTGATCGTGGGCTGGTACGGCATGAACTTCACCTATATGCCCGAATTGGACTGGCAGATGGGCTATCCCTTTGTCTTCGTCCTTTCCTTGGTCACGGTGCTGGTGTGCCTTCTGTTTTTCAAGAAAAAGAACTTGCTCTAGGACGCCCTTGCTACCTGCTGTATATCCCGGTTTCCAGCTCCTTGACATAGGTGTCGATACGGGGAATCTCCGGGGTGTTTTGAGCGTCCAGCACCGCCTGCTTGCGGTCATACTCCAACGAGCGGAAGCGGATCTCAAAAGGACCGCTTCCCTTTTCATCCCCCTCCATCAGGGCATAGCAGCAACGGGGTTCCCCCAGGGCGTTGCCCACGCTGCCGCAGTTGAAGAACAATCCGGGGGTCATGGTGCGCAGGCCCTGCCTGTGGGCGTCCCCATAGCCCACCACATCAAAGCGCGTTCCATCCTCCCCTTGAAAAAAAGGCTGAATGCTCTCGCTGTCATCCCGCACCGTCACCAATTCCGTCATCACGGGCCGCCCATGAAAGAGGCGGATGGCTCTGTTGCTCAAGGTGAGGCGGTATTCCCGGGGCAGGTTCCGCAGGGCTTCCAGCCGCGCATCCCCCAGCTGCTGCCAATAGAATGAATCCATGGGAAAGCGCTTCTCCCCCAGGCCATAGTCCCAGTTGCCCCCCAGGATCACATCGCAGTGGGCCATGACCCAATCATAGGTCAGCGCGTTGCTGGGGCCCTTTCCCACCAGGTCCCCCAGGCAGATGATTTGATCCGGGCTTTGGAGCGCCAGGTCCTTTTCCAAAGCCTCGGTTGCGGGCCAATTTCCATGCAGGTCCGCCAACAGGGCAATCCGCATGCTCCTCCTCCTTGCCGCTTTGTGCGCGGGCGGCCACAAGATGCCTTATCATACCACACTTCCCCCGGCCCTGTCACGGGAGGAGAGCGGGGTTTTGCCGTGGAGGGCGGAGTTGGGTTTTGGGGTGGCTTTGGGAAGAAGGGCGCTCTTTTATGTGGGGTTTAGGCTTGGATCATCACGTCCTGGAACCCGGTTGACGCACACAAGTGCCTTCTCACAAGGTGCCGCGACTTAGTAATGAAAGCAGGCCTGGTTTGGAACTTGTCCACATCCCATAGAACCTTCTTCCTCTGGCATACCCCCCTCCCGGGAAACCCCGGCTCTCCATATGGCGTTTTTTGTCAAAGCATGGTATACTTTCATACGCAATCACGGTAAGAGGGAAGGAAATAACTCCATGCGCAAAGCCTTCGCGCTTTTTGACTTTGACGGCACCCTGATTCCCTGGGATTCCATCGTGCGCTTCTGCCTCTTCGCCCACAAGCGGGGGCTCTGTTCCAAAGCCCAGCTTTGGCGGGGCGCATGGGCGGCCTTCCGATACAAGCTGGGCCTCTCCAATGCCCAGCAGAGCAAGGCTGCGGCCCTCTCCTTCCTGGCGGGGCACAGCCAGGAGGAGCTTTCCGCCCTGTCCCAGGCCTTTTTTGAAGAGGTCCTCGCCCCCGCCCTGCGGCCCCAGGCCAAGGAAACCCTGGCCAAGCACCGGGCCCAGGGGGATGTGATCCTCTTTCTCACCGCCTCCCCCTCCTTTTACCTGGAGCCCTTCAAGGAGGCCTTCGGAATCGCGGAGATCATCGGTACCCGGATGGACGTGGACCCTTCGGGGATGTTTACCGGCCTTATCAGCGGGGAAAACTGCCGGGGCATCCAAAAGCCCCTGCGCCTGGCTGAATACCTGGCCGCCACAGGGGACCGGCTGGAATATGACAGCTCCTGGGCCTATGGCGACAGCGCCTCCGACGCGCCGATGCTGGCGCTTTGCGCCCATAAGGTAGCCGTCAACCCCGGCCGCGGGCTGAAAAAGAAGCTTCAAAACCTGGAAGGCGTCATCCTGGCGGACTGGAAGGATTGAAAGGAGTTTGCCCGTGGCCATCAGCTTCTCCCATGCGGACGAAATCCTTCGCGCCTCGGTGGAGGCGGGGGCCTTTCCCTCGGCCTGCCTGCTGGTGGGCCTGGGCAAGCGCGTGCTCTTTCGCCGGGCCTATGGCCGGCTGGACCTGGAAGGCCCTGTTACCAACGAACAAACCCGCTATGATCTGGCCTCCCTCACCAAGCCCCTGGTGGTGGGCATGCTCACCCTCAGGGCCATGGAAAGCGGCAAGCTCTGCCTCTGGGACAAGCTGGACTCCTTCATCGACGCCCCGGCGGACAAGCGGGACATCACCATCAAGCAGATCCTCACCCATACGGCGGGATTCCCCATTGGCTTGCACCTGTGGGAGCTCTCCGGCAATCCCCAGGATTGCATTGACGTGCTGCTCAGGGCCCCCCTGATCGCCCCGCCGGGCAGCCGGGTGCAGTATTGCTGCGCCGGATACATTCTGCTGGGGCAGCTGCTGGAATGCCTCTACAACGCCAAGCTGCCGGAATTGGCCCTGCGGGAGGTCTTTTGGCCCCTGAAAATGACCAAGACCAGCTACCTCCCCACAGGGGACAACATCGCCGCCACGGAAATGACCGACGAGGGCCGCTGTTCCCAGGGGGAGGTTCACGATGAGAACGCCCGCTTCCTGGGCGGCGCGGCAGGCAACGCCGGGGTCTTTTCCACCATGGACGACCTGGCCCTGTTCATGCAAATGCTGGCGGCGGAAGGCACTTTGCCGGACGGCTCCCGGTACCTCTCCCCGGCCACCATCCGCCTGGCCCTGCGCAACCACACCCCTGGCATGGCCCAGGCCCGGGGCCTGTCCTTCCACCTACCCTGGCATGACGACGGCTTCACCGGGGACCTGTTTCCCCCGGAAACCATAGGCCATACCGGCTTTACCGGCACCAGCTTCGCCCTGGACCCCGCCAGCGGCCTGTATGTGGTTTTGCTCACCAACCGCATCTGCCCCAGCCGGGACAACACCTCCATCTACCGCATCCGCAGGCTGGTCCACAACGCCGTGTACGCGGCGGCACGATAAGGGGAGGAGACGGTCAGGGGCTCCGGTTCAGCTTTATCGTCGCAGCGGTCACTACCGCTTCCGCTGCTCGTAAAGCTTCCCACCCCGGGTCGCTTTGGGCTTTGCCCAAGCGTCCACTGGACGTCCGCTTCCCTCCGTGCCCCCGACACCCCCGCCAGGGCCTTCGTCCCTGGACCCCTCATAGGGCCGCGTAATACGCGGCTCCAAAAAAATAAAAAACCACTGGCTTCACCAGTGGCGGTCTACTACAACATACCCATCAATATCCCTTGACCGCGTTTTACGCGGTCAAAAGCGGGTCCAGGGGCGAAGCCCCTGGTGGGTGTCCAGAGGGCAACGCCCTCTGGCGTCCCCCCCGCTACTCCTTCTCCCACAGCCCGTACTGCTTGTCGTTGCGCAGGGCGGAGAGCATCTGGTCCTTGATATCCGGGTAGCGGTGGGACAGCTCCTTGAGCAGCTCTTTCATTTCCTGGCGCTTGGTGTGGCCGTTGGCTGGGCAAGGATTGACCAGAACCGGCAAATTCAGCGCTTTTTTCATGTGAAGCACGTGCTTCTCCGGCAGGTATACCATGGGCCGGATCACCGTGACCTGACTGCGGCTCAGCCAGGTTTTGGGATGGAAGGTATGGAGCCGTCCCTCGAAAATCAGGCTCATCATCAACGTCTCCAGAGCGTCCTCCCGGTGATGGCCCAGGGCCAGCTTGTTGGCCCCCAGCTCCCGGCACAGGTCGCAGAGCATGCCCCGGCGCATCTTGGCGCACAGGGCGCAGGGGTTTTCCTCCTTGCGCAGTTCAAAAAGGATTTCATACAGGGCCGTATGCCTGAGCGTAAGCGGCACATCCAGCTCCGCGCACAGGGCCTGGATGGCGGAGGTATCCGGCTCCTCCTTCCCGGTGGTAAGCATCACCGCCCGGAGGGAAAAGTCCCCGTGGCGCACCTTGCGGTACAGGGAAAGGGCATACAAAAGCAGCAGGCTGTCCTTGCCTCCGGACACGCCTACCGCCACCCGGTCCCCCGGTTGGATGAGCTGGAAATCCTGATCCGCCCGCCTGATACAACCCAACGTGGTCTTCAACCGCTTCGCCTCTTTAGCCTGCTTTGGGTGGTGTACCCCGCCGGGCCGCCTTGTATTTATTCCATTGCCCCCACATAGATGCGGGCTGGTCTTGCCGGGTAGGTATCCCGGTCGATCTTCTTGCGTTCCGTCTCCACCCCGTCCACGATGGTGCACAGGAAGCTGTCCACCACGTAGCCTTCGGTGGCCTGGATCACGGTGACTTCCTCCCCAAGCACCGCGGTGTACTTGCCCTTGGTGTCCTGGATATACTCCGGCTCCGTAGGCATGGGCACCTTCTCCACGATCTCGGTCTCCAGCTCGTAGCGCACATTGCCCAGGTCCTGTCCGTAGATGCGCACTTCGCACAACAGGCGCTTCTTGTTGGAAGGATCGGAAATCACATGGGCGGATAGAAACACCTTGCTCCCTGTATTATTCCTGAATACAAAGTCGATCTCCCGGCCCTTGGTATCGCTGACGGTGGCGTCCTTCCCTTTTTCCGTGTAGCCCACGGGAGTTCCGTGGGCCGTGCGGTCCACAATAGTCATCCCGGCCCGGGCCGCCGCCAGGTACACCGTGGTGCTGGCCTGACAGACTCCGCCGCCCCAGCCGGTTACCAGTTCCCCGTAGTTATATTCGTAGGCCTGGAAGAAGCCATTTTTCTGAGTCCGCCTGCCTACCACCTTGTTGAAGCTGAGCTTCTCCCCGTCCTCCAGCACCTTGCCGTTGATTTTGCCAAAGGCTACGCGGATGTTGTTGTTGCGGTCCTCGGTGGAGTGCTTGTCAATGGGAGTGACCGCCCGGGCCCTGAGGGCCACGGTCTGCTTGAGCTGGTCCACCGTGACCTTAGGGGCGATGGGCGTGGGCTCCAGCATGATTTCCCCGCTTTGAAAGGTGCGCACCATCTCCAGGATCTGCTCCTTGACGGCGGTGGTGTCCAGTTCCTTACCCCACACCTCGCTTTGGAAGGTGAAGGGGTTTTGGGTATTGTTGGGATCAAAGCTGGTGATGGCGGCATCCAAGGGAGCCTCATAGGCATTCCTTTGCAGAATGCTCAAAATCGTATCAATGGGTGCGGTGGTATCCCCGTCCTGGCGCACGCTGAAAAACTCGGCGCTGCCGGTTTTCATGCGCTGGATTTCCTGCTGGAGCTCAAAGACGGTCTTGCGGTTGGCTCTGCTGGTATCGTGGCCGATGGACCAGGCCTCCTCCAGGGCGGCGGAGGGGTCAAAGGTGATGCCCAGGGTCTCCGCGGTGATATCCTTATACTCCCCGGCGGAGTTTCTCAGCCGCACATACCAGCCGGTCTGTTTGGCGTTGGCCTGGGCCCACACCTCGGCGCTGCCCTCGGCCCAGGTCTTGCTGCCCAGGGGAATGCCGTCCACGCTGATGTTGTCCAAAAAGGTGTTCACATAGGGCCGCACGTCGGACTGGACCTTCATGACATAGCCGCCCGCCACAATCCCGGCCAGCACCAGAAGCAAAATCAGAAATTTCAGGAATTGCCATTTGAAGCTCCTGCGCTTCCTGGGGCCCCTTCCCCGTTCTTGCCCGCCGCTTTTCTTTCTTACCTTCGCGCCCCCGGAGACAGGCGCCTCCCGTGGGACATCGGTGGGCATAGGGGCATACCAAGCGCTTCCGTTTTGCGGATATTGGGTATATTGGGCGTAGTCCGGATAGGACTGCTGCCCCCCTGTCTGCGGCGGAAAGCCTTGGTTATACATCGTTTCTCCTCGTTTCTCTTATGTGAATCCCTTTACGCTATGCACCGGCGGCTGTGGACATGCATGCCATCAGCGCCGCTACGTCCTCTCCTTGGGTGTGCCAGCCCTGGGGCAGCTTGCCGATATCCCCGGCGCCCTGGTCCCCATGGAAGTCGCTACCGCCGGTGACCAGCAGGCCCCGCCTGCGGGCGTAGGCCTCCAGGGCCGCAATCTGCTCTTTGGAAGCGGAGGGATGGTACACCTCCAGCCCTTGGAGCCCAGCCTCCTGGAGGGACTCCACCAAGGCGAACAATGCGGGTTGGGGCAGCCCGATCCGGCAGGGATGGGCCAGCACAGGCACCGCGCCCACCCGGCGCAGCAGCTTCACCGCCTCCCGGGTTCCCATACGCCGGTAGGGAACATAAGCGGGCCTGCCGTTTCCCAGATACCGGTCAAACGCCTCGTTCATGGTCCGAACCGCACCCATGCCCATCAAGGCCCTGGCTGCGTGGGCCCGTCCCAGGGGCCCCCCGGAGCTTGGGGGAAGCAATTCCGGAGGAATCCGCAGCCCCAGCTCCTCCAACCGCTCCAGCGTTACCTGAAACCGTTTCAGGCGGCGGGCCTTGCTTTCCAGCAAAGCCTCTTGCAGCTCGGCGCTGCCCGTTTGCACCCCATAGCCCAGCACATGGGTGTTGCCCGTGCTGCCGGTGCTTAGCTCCACACCGGGCAGAAATACCAGGGGAGGCTCCCCCGCGCCGGCTTTGCTTTCAGCCAGCTCCTCCAGGGCCCTTTCCATAGGCTCCAACCCGGAGAGGGTATCATGATCGCAAAGGGCCAGATGGGTGAGTCCGGCCCCCGCGGCCAAGCCGCATAGCTGCCGGGGGGGATAGCGTCCGTCGCTATGGGTGCTGTGAACGTGCAGATCTGCCAGTATCCTGGAACCAGAGGCCGCTGGGCTCATTCCTTGGGCTCCCAAAAGGCCTCCCCTTCATGGACGTCTCTGCCAAAATAAGGGAGCGCGCGGCCATGGGCGCTTCTTCCGCCTTCGCCGTTTTCCTTGGTTTCCTGGGGCGCGGCGCTCTGGGCGTCAGCGGTTCCGTCCTCTTTGGGCCGGAGCCTCTCCGCCTCGGTCATGGGGGGCAGTTCCCCACCCTCCATAATAGTCACAAAGTCAGTGCGGCTGAGGGTCTCCCGCTCCAGCAGGGCGGCCACCACGGCCTCCAGCCTGTCGCGGTGGTCGCTGAGGATCTTCTGGGCCCGGGCGTAGCACTCATCCATGATGCGCTTCACCTCCGCGTCCACGGCGGCGGCGCTCTGCTCGCTGTACTCCCGGCTCTGGCCGAACTCCATGCCCACGAAAACCTCTTGGTCGCTGCCCAGGTACACGGTGCCGATGTTTTCGCTCATGCCAAACTGGGTCACCATGCGGCGGCACAGCTCGGTGGCCCGTTTCAGGTCGCTGCTGGCCCCGGTGTAGATGTCGTCCAGGGCGATTTTTTCCGCCGCGTGGCCGCCCAGGGCCATGGTGATCATGCCCAGCAAGGCCTTGCGGCTCACGTTGTCATTCTCCTCGGCGGGGAGGCTCAGGGTATGGCCCGCGGCCTGGCCCCTGGGCACGATGGTGATCAGGTGCACATCGTCGCACTCGGGAAGCAGGTGGCCGATCAAGGCGTGGCCGGCCTCGTGGTACGCCACGGTGACGCGGTCCTTCTGGGTTACCTTGTGGCTGCGCTTCTCCGGCCCCATCTGAATCCGGGCGATGGCGTCGATCAGGTTCTGCTGGCTGATCTTCTTATGCTTCTCCCGCACGGCCAAAATAGCGGCCTCGTTCATGACGTTTTCCAGGTCCGCGCCGGTGCTGAAGGGCATGCGCTTGGCCACGTTTTCCAGGTCGATGGTCCTCTCCAGGGGCTTGCCCCGGCTGTGCACCTTCAAAATCTCGACGCGGCCTTCCAAATCGGGATAGTTTACGGTGACCTGGCGGTCAAAGCGGCCGGGCCGCAGCAGGGCCGGGTCCAGAATGTCCCGGCGGTTGGTGGCGGCCATGACAATGACGCCCTCGTTGACCGAGAAGCCGTCCATTTCCACCAGAAGCTGGTTTAGGGTCTGCTCCCGCTCATCGTGACCGCCGCCCAGGCCCGCGCCGCGGTGGCGGCCCACGGCGTCGATTTCATCGATAAAGACGATGGAGGGCGCGGCTTTTTTGGCCTGGTCAAAAAGGTCCCGGACGCGGCTGGCGCCAACGCCCACGAACATCTCCACAAAGTCCGAGCCGCTGATGCTGAAGAAGGGCGCGTTGGCCTCCCCCGCCACGGCTTTGGCCAGCAGGGTTTTACCGGTGCCCGGAGGGCCCACCAGCAGCACGCCCTTGGGAATCCGGGCCCCCATCTCCGTATAAGCCTTGGGGTTTTTCAGGAAGTCCACCATTTCCTGGAGCTCTTCCTTTTCCTCCTTGGCCCCGGCCACGTCCTTGAAGGTGATGGGGTTTTTGGAGGGATCGCTGATCCTGGCGCGGCTCTTGCCAAAGTTCATGACCTTGCTGTTGCCGCCGCCCTGGCGCGCCATGACGAAATACCACAGCAGCATGCTCACGCCGATGATCAGCAGGAAGGGAATGAACTCCATGTACCAGGGCGTTACGATAGGCGGGCGGTATTCCACGGAAAAAGGCAGGTCATTGACGCTGACCTGCTCCAGGGACACACCCTTCTGGGTGGCGGTCATCTGGCGCACGGTGTCAATAAAATCCGCGCCGATGGTGGTTTCGAAATCATAATTGCGCTCGGGGAAATCCGCCTGCGCCACGGTGGTACCCCGCCTGAGGCCCACCAAGGACGTACCGCGGATGGCTACGGCTTGCACTTGATCCGCTTTGATTTCATTGAGCAGTTCCGGATATTCAATCCGGCGGTTCACCGCTGTGCTGATGCCCCCGTTCAAAATCACAGCGATCAGGATAAAGATGGCGATCAGAACCACATACCCCATCAACCCACGTTGAGTTTTCTTCAAAATTAGAGTCCTCCTTGCATTCCGGAACCTGCCCCGGGCTGTCTCCCTGGGGAGTTCCCTGCCGCATGCCCTTTTCGCGGTACACAAAAACAGGGCAAAAACGACCAACCTATTATAGCATAGGCATCCGCCAAAAACCAATACCTTGGCGGCTGAAATGTGTAAAATCCTGCTTGAAGGCAAGGTTTTGACGCCTGTGAGGATTTGGGCCCAAAGGCATGTGAAAGGCGGCGCTTTTCGCGCCGCCTTTCACCAGTTCCTTCTTTCGCAGCCCCAGGGCATTGCCTCCCCTTACTGCCCCATGCCGCTGCCGGAATTGTCCTCTTCCTCTTTGCCGAATTGCTCCACGGCGCTTTTCACATGGTCCGTGGCGGTGTGCACCACGTTGTTCCAGCTTTCGGAAAAGCCCTCCGCCTTGCGGACGAAGGAGAAGCGATAGCCCAGGGCCAGGGCCACCACCGCGCCGATCACCACCAGCCAGGGAGCGCACAGGAGGCTCACCAGGGAAAAGGCCAAGGACAGGTTCACAATGGTGGTTTCACCCTTCATCACCTTGATCCGGGTATGGTAGAGAAAGGAAAAGATTCCGCTGGCGTTTACTTCATGATTTTGAGACATCTGGATTTCCTCCTTGCATTCCTCATCGAATTCCTTGGGACGGTCTTAGGATATCACGCCGGGCCTGAAGATGCTTGAGGAACCGTTAAAGCCTTCATGAGAAAAGAATGAGAATTGGGTGATGTGCGGTAAGCCTTTGAAAACAGAGCAAATGCGGCCATAGCAAAATTCCCCGGCGCAAAAGCGCCGGGGAATGGTTAACAGGATCGGGGTCCCCGAGGGGGGTGCGGGGGGTGAAACCCCTTGCCCCTTACTCCGCCAGCTTCTTGTAGGTGGCGTACTTCTCCTTGGCGTCCTGCTCGTTCTTGGTGAAGAGCTCCTGAGCGGCGTCGGGGAACATCTTGGCCAAAGAGGCGTAGCGGACTTCGTTGCCGATGAAGGCCTGATAGTCTCCAGCGGGCTCCTTGCTGTCCAGGGTGAAGGGGTTCTTGCCCTGGTCCACCAAGGCGGGGTTGTAGCGGTACAGGGGCCAGTAGCCGCATTCCACAGCCTTCTTGGCCTCCAACTGGCTCAAGCCCATGTTGATGCCGTGGTTGATGCAAGGCGAGTAGGCGATGATGATGGAGGGGCCGGGATAGGCTTCCGCCTCGGTAACGGCCTTCATGAGCTGCGCGGGGTTCGCGCCCATGGCCACGCTGGCCACGTACACGTAGCCATAGCTCATGGCCATCATGCCCAGGTCCTTCTTCTTGGTGCGCTTGCCCGCCGCGGCGAACTTGGCGATGGAGCCGGTGGGGGTGGCCTTGGAGGACTGCCCGCCGGTGTTGGAATACACCTCGGTATCCAGCACCAGAATGTTCACGTCCTCGTTCTGGGCCAGCACGTGGTCCACGCCGCCGAAGCCGATGTCATAGGCCCAGCCGTCGCCGCCGATGATCCAGAAGGACTTCTTCACCAGCAGGTCGGCGTTTTCAATGACCTCCCGGGCCAAGGTGCAGGCCTCGCAGTCGCACTTCTTGCCGTTCTTGAGCCAGTCGGCCTCCCATTCGGTACCGCTGAGGTCAATGCCTTCCTGGCAAGCTTCCAGCAGCTTCAGGCCGGTTTCCTTGCTGCCCCTGGCGTTGTCCATCTTCTCCAGCCACTGGGCGCCGGCTTCCTTGATCGCTTCCTGGGTATGGGGCACGGCGATCAGCTCCCGGACGATATCCGCCAGCTTGTCCCGGCGCTGTTTGTAGGCCAGGTTCATGCCAAAGCCGAACTCGGCGTTGTCCTCAAAGAGGCTGTTGGCCCAGGCGGGACCCTTGCCTTCGTCATTGATGGTGTAGGGGCAGGTGGGGGCGCTGCCGCCGTAGATGGAGGAGCAGCCCGTGGCGTTGGCCACCACCATCCGGTCGCCGAAGAGCTGGGACACCAGCTTCACATAGGGGGTCTCGCCGCAGCCCGCGCAAGCGCCGCTGAACTCGAAGAGGGGCTTGAGGGCTTGGCTGTTCTTCACGCTGGAGACGTTCTCCAGGCCCTTCACCTCGGGCACGGTCATGGCGAACTCCCAGTTCTTTTCTTCCTCCGCCACCCGCTCGGCCAGAGGGCGCATGACCAGGGCCTTTTCCTTGGCGGGGCAGACCTGGACGCAGTTGCCGCAGCCTGTGCAATCCAAGGGGCTGATCTGGATGCGGTACTTCAATCCCGCGAACTCCTTGCCCGTGGCGTCCTTGGTAACGTAGCCCTCGGGGGCCTTCTTGGTGTATTCCTCGTCGCTGTAAATCGCCCGGATTACCGCGTGGGGGCAGACCAAAGAGCAGTTGTTGCACTGGATGCAGTTGTCCTCCAGCCACTTGGGGGTGGTGATGGCGATGCCGCGCTTTTCGTACTTGGTGGTGCCTGTGGGAACCACGCCCGCGGGATCAAAGGCGCTCACCGGCAGGCAGTCACCCTCCTGGGCCAGGATGGGGGATACGAAATCCTCAAAGTACGGGGTGCACTTCACCTTCACAGGCTCCGCGCCGGTGGTGGCCTGCGCCCATTCGGCGGGTACGTCGATCTTCTCCAGGCCGCCGATGGCGATGTCAATGGCATCCCAGTTCTTCTTGACGATGGCGTCGCCCTTGCTGCCGTAGGTCTTCTTGGCATAGGCCTTCATGTACTCGTCGGCCTGCTCGTAGGGGATCACCTCGGCCAGCTTGAAGAAGGCGGCCTGCATGATGGTGTTGATGCGGTTGCCCATGCCCACCTTCAAGGCCAGGTCCACGGCGTTGATGTTGTAGAAGCGGGCCTTTTTCTTGGCCAGCATACGCTTCATCGAGGCGGGAAGCTGCTCCTCCATCTCCTGGGCGGACCACTGGCTGTTGAGCAGGAACACGCCGCCCTCCTTCAGGCAGCTGGCCATGTCATAGCGGGTTACATAGCTCTGGTTGTGGCAAGCGATGAAGTCCGCCGCGTCGATGAGGTAGGTGCTCTGGATGGGGGCCTTGCCAAAGCGCAGGTGGCTTACGGTAATGCCGCCGGACTTCTTGGAGTCATAGGAGAAGTAGCCCTGGGCATACATGTCCGTATGGTCGCCGATGATCTTGATGCTGTTCTTGTTGGCGCCCACGGTGCCGTCGGAGCCCAGGCCGTAGAACTTACAGCACACGGTGCCTTCGGGGGCGGCGATGATCTGCTCGCCCAGGGGAAGGCTCGTGCCGGTCACGTCGTCCACGATGCCCACGGTAAAGTGGTTCTTGGCTTCGCCGTCCATGTTGTCATACACGGCCTTCACCATGGTGGGGGTAAACTCCTTGCTGCCCAGGCCATAGCGGCCGCCGATCACCTGAATGTCGGTGCGGCCCTGCTCCATCAGGGCGGTGCACACGTCGATGTACAGCGGCTCGCCCAGGCTGCCGGGCTCCTTGGTGCGGTCCAGCACGGCCAGCTTCTTGCAGCTGGCGGGGATGGCGGAGAGGAAATGCTCCGCGCTGAAGGGGCGGTACAGGCGGACCTTGATCAGGCCCAGCTTGGCCCCTTGCTTGTTGAGGAGGTTGATGGTCTCTTCGACGGTTTCGCAGCCGCTGCCCATGGCGATGATGACTTTTTCCGCGTCGGGAGCGCCCACGTAGTTGAACAGCTCATACTTGCGGCCCACCAGCTTGGAAACCTTCTTCATGACCTCTTCCACGATGGCGGGAGCGGCGCTGTAGAACTTGTTGGCGGCTTCCCGGTTCTGGAAGTAGATATCCGGGTTCTGGGCGGTGCCCGCCTGATGGGGATGCTCGGGGTTCAGGGCCCGGGCGCGGAAGGCCTTCACCTTGTCCCAGGGCACCAGGGGCTCGATGTCCTTGTAGTCCACGGCGTCGATCTTTTGCACTTCGTGGCTGGTACGGAAGCCGTCAAAGAAATGCACAAAGGGCACGCTGCTCTCCAGGGTGGACAGGTGGGCCACCAGGCTCATGTCCATGGCCTCCTGGACGCTGTTGCTGGCCAGCATGGCAAAGCCGGTCTGGCGGCAGCTCATCACGTCGCTGTGGTCGCCGAAGATGCTCAGGGCGTGGGCGGCCAAAGCCCGGGCGCTAACATGGAACACGCAGGGCAACAGCTCGCCGCTGATCTTGTACATATTGGGGATCATCAACAGCAATCCTTGGCTGGCTGTGAAGGTGGTGGTCAGCGCGCCGGCGGCCAGGCTGCCGTGCACCGCGCCCGCAGCGCCGGCTTCACTCTGCATTTCACTCACATGGACGGTCTGGCCAAAAAGGTTTTTCGTCCCTTTTGCAGCCCATTCATCCACCACTTCCGCCATGGGGGAAGAGGGGGTGATGGGGTAAATGGCCGCCACATCGCTAAATGCATACGCGACGTGGCTAACAGCGGTGTTGCCATCAACAGTCATTTTGGTTGCCATTGAGAGTCCCTCCTAAATATAGTCATGATGAAAGCCATCTGCCGTGACCTGTATGCAGTCATTAGCTATGGGCGATGAAGCTCATAAACAGACGGACATCTCCAACATTTTTATTATATAGACTCGACAAATGCTTGTCAACCTTTCGGGGGGAAGCCCGGACCCCTTTCCCTGGAGTCCTGCGGGATATTCCCTTGTCCTCGGCGGCAAAAACCCTGGCGTTTTCCGTCGAACGATTTTAAGATTTTCCGCATAAACTCCCTTTTTTCGGCAAAGGATAGAGGTGACGCCTACACGAACCCTGTACAGGAAAGATTCACAGCAAGGGGAGGACGCTTTATGCAACAAGCCAAAACCCTCCAGGACCGGGTTACGGTGGTATTGGCGGGAGAGCTGGATCACTATACGGCCTCGCAAATACGCGCCCAGCTGGACGAGATCCTCCAGGATCCCACCCTCCTTCACCTGGTACTGGATATGGGAAAGCTCACCTTTATGGATTCCTCGGGCATCGGGGTACTGCTGGGCCGGCTGCGGATTTTGCAGACCCGGGGCGGCAGCCTGGCGGTGAAAAACATGCAGCCCCCCATTGCCAAGCTCTTTCGCCTCACAGGCATGCAGCGGGTGATCACCGTGCTGGACGACCCCAAAGGAGGGCAAAGCGAATGAATAACCTGATGGAACTCAACTTTTTGGCTTGCCCGCAAAACGAGAGCTTTGCCCGGGTGGCTGTGGCCGCTTTCGCCGTTCAGCTCAGCCCCACGCTGCCGGAGATGGCGGACATCAAAACCGCCGTGAGCGAGGCCGTCACCAACGCCATCATCCACGGCTACCGCAACTGGCCCGAGGGGAAAGCGTGCTTGGTGTACCTCCGGGCGGAATATGACCAGAGGCACGTGCTCACCGTATCCGTCCGGGACGAGGGCTGCGGCATCGCGGATGTGAAGCAGGCCATGCAGCCCTTTTATTCCACCGGAGAGGGAAACGAGAGAAGCGGCATGGGCTTTTGCGTGATGCAGACCTTTATGGACGCGGTGGATGTGGACAGCGCTCCGGGGCGGGGCACCACCGTCACCATGCGCAAGTATATCCTGGGCGAGGTGGGCCTGCGCCAGGAACGGATCCTGGACGAAATCGGATAAGGACATGGAAGCCCCCGAGATGGTCTTCGCCGTAAACGCCCAGGAGCACCTGGGGCTGGCCCATCTGTGCGCCAAGCGCTTTTTTCGCCACGGCCTGGAGTATGGGGAGCTGCTGCGGGAAGCCACCCTTTCTTTGGTGGCCGCCGCCGCCCGCTTTGACCCCCGCAAGGGGGTCTGCTTCTCCACCTATGCGGTGCCTTGCATTTTGCACGACCTGCGACGGGCCTGTGAAAAAGGCGATCCGATGCACGTGCCCCGAACCCAGCGGGAACTGCTCCGGCAGGCCTTCTTGCTCCGGGGGGAATTCCTGCGGCGCACGGGGCAAGAGCCTTCCCTGGAGGAGCTGGCGGGGGGGATGGGCCTGCCTCCCGAGGAGCTGGGGGCGGCCATTGCCGCCCACCGGCGGATGGAAACCCTCCGGGAAGCGGGCTGGGAGGACCCTCATGAAAGGACCGCTTCCTTGCCGGACCGGAAGGCGGAGCGCTTTGTGGACTACCTGCTGCTGCTGGATGTGATCGCCCGCCTCCCCAGGCCCATTCCCAGGCTTATTCACCTGCGCTTTATCCGCAGCCATACCCAGGCGGACACGGCCCGGATGCTCCGCATTTCCCAGGCCCAGGTATCCAAGCTGGAGCAGCGGGCCAAAGAGGCGCTCCGGGAGGCGCTGGCCCGGGAATAAGGGGTCCCCGTCCGCAGGAGGGACATAGGCCCCCCCGTTATGAAAGAAAGCTCCCCGGACGCATCCGGGGAGCTTTCTTTATAAAAACTGGAGCCCAAACGTCCCCAAAGGGCCTCAGGGCGCTTTTACCGCCACGGAGCAGCTCAGGCCGCCCGGGGCCCAGACGCTGGCGTCGTAGCGCAGGAAGGCCCGAATTTCCCCTTCAAAGGGCTCCTGAAAATCCACCAGAAGCTGCCAGGTGATTCCGTCCCCTGTGGGGACCTTTTTCACACTCCGGACCGGCAAGGCCTCGTTGGAGGGCAGAAGCAGCCGAATGTCGTTGACGGCGGCATTGGTTTGCAAGCTGAACACCAAGGTGGCCGGGGCCTGGGCCTCCCGGAAGGAGACGTCGAAGGCCTTCAAGGTCGCCAGCGCTTCGCTGGCGGGCTGGATGCCCGCCTGGGGAGCTGCCAGCGCCTGCTCCAAAGCCTGTGCCTCCCCCTGGACCGGGGTCGCCTGGGGCAGCGCCGCGGCCTCCTCTTCGGAAGCCCTCAGCCGGTCCTTCATTTCATTCCAGGTGGGAATGCTGACGGAAGCCAGCTGGGGGTCCAGGATGCCCGTAAAATACACCGCGCCAGCGGAACCCAGCAGCAGCACCGTCAACAGCAGCGCCGCCAGCCCGCCCTTTCCTTTTTTGGGGCTTTCGGTTGTAGGCACTGAAAGGGGTATGGTGGCGGGGCTGGGCAAGGGGCCCTGGGGGGCGGCTCCAAAACCGCCCATCTCCTCATCCTCCCAATCCTCCTCGTCATCCAGGATCGGGGACGGCGCGGGCTGCGGGGCCGGGGCCGGGTCGGAGAAGGAGGGGACGTTCACAGCCCGGGAAAAGGATTGCTCCGGCTGGGCCTGGGCCCAGGGCGGGGGGCTTAGCGGGGGTCCGCCGCTCTGGGGCCCCGGCGGAAAGGCTCCTTGGGGCTGGGGGGCCGCGTCGGGGGGAGGGGGCGCGCTTTGCCCGGGGGCAGCGCCGGCGGCTTGGGCGGGCCCTTGAGGCGGCATCCCTTGCCCATAGGGAGGGATTGCCGGAGCGTAGGGCACGGCCATGCCGTAGGGGTAGTAGCCATAGGGCGCAGGGGGCTGATATCCCTGGGGAACCCCATAGGGAGGATAGTATCCGCCCCAGGAGGGCACCATGGGCAAAGGCTCAAACAGGCCCTGGGGAGGCTGTGCCGGCTGGGCCGCGTCAGCGGGGCTCCAGGGTGGGCGGCTCGCGCAGGAATAGCGCTCCCCTTGGGGGGGCTCTTCCTCCTGGCGCTCCAGCCGGGCGGAAACAGGAGGCTCCCGCTGCTCCCAGCGGCGCAGAAGATCGCCGCTGATGGGCCGCATAAGGGGAGCGTTTTCACGGTAGGGCGGTGCGCCGCCTGGGCGGCGCAAGGATTGCTGCCCGTATTTCCACTCGTCTGCCAATGGGATTCCCTCCTCCGCCTGGGACAAGCTCTTTCCAGATAGTTTATCATACAATATTTTCCAATTTTTTTCAATCAATGAAGAGAAAGAAGCATTCGCCCCCAAAAGGGACCGCGTTGCCAAGTCCTTCCTATGGGAGTATAATGGCCCTATTATCCGGAAAGGCGGTATGCCCATGGATTTTCTATCGTATTTGCAAGAGGCCGCGGCCAAGCACGGCCCCAGCGGCCATGAGGGCGAGGTGTCGGCCTGGCTTGCGGAGCGGTTCCGGCCCCTGTGCGACCAGGTGGATATCGATCCCCTGTACAACGTGATCGCGCTGAAAAAGGCCACCAGGACCGGAAGCAATCCTGCGCCAAAGGTGCTGCTGTGCGCCCACCAGGACGAAATCGCCCTGATGGTGGCGGACATCCTGCCGGACGGCACGCTGCGCATGGGCCAGGTGGGCGGGGTGGACCCGCGCATTCTGCCCGCCAGCACGGTAACGGTCCATGGAAGGCTGGAAGGCGGGGATTCCCAGCAGCTCCTGGGGGTGGTGGGGGCGAAGCCGCCCCACCTGCTGGACGAGGCGGAAAGAAAGCAAAACTATAAGCGGGAGGACCTCTTTGTGGATGTAGGCCTGCCTGTGGAAAAGGTTCGGGCTTTGGTGCACATCGGCGATTCCATCACCTTGAACGGGGAGACCCGGGAGCTGCTCAACCGCCGGGCCGCGGGCAAGACCATGGACGACAGGGCCTGCGTGGGAGTGCTCCTGGACGTGGCGGAGCGGATGCAGAACATGACCCATGAGGCGGATTTGTACTTCGCCTGTACCTCCCAGGAGGAGGTGGGGGCCCGGGGGGCCAAAGTAGCCGCCTATACCGTGGACCCGGACATGGCCATTGTGCTGGACGTGAGTCACGCCCCTGTCCCCCAGAGCAAGCCGGATACCACCATTCCCCTGGATTCCCCCGCCGCCGTGCAAGGGCCCTTCCTCCAGTACAAGCTGCTGGCCCGGCTCAAGGAGGTGGCGGGAAAGCACGGGGTGAAGCTCAACACCGAGCTGGAGGAAGGAGCCACCCATACCGATACCGACGCCGTGCAGATCGCCCGGGAGGGCGTGCCCTGCCTGTGCCTGAGCTTGCCGCTGAAGTACATGCATACCACCGTGGAGCTGCTGGACATGAACGCCATGGCGGAGTGCGGGCGGCTGGTGGCCCATTTTCTGGCGGAAATGACCCAAGGCTGGGAGGATGAGCTATGGAACTGAAAACCCTTTGCGATCTCCAGGGAATCAGCGGGCGGGAGGAGCCTGTGCGCAGGGCGGTATACGCCTATTGCGTGGAAAAGCTGGGCCGGGAGAACGTGTCCATCGACAGGATGGGCAACGTCATCGCCAGCGTGGCGGGCAAGGACCCCTCCGCCCCCCATGTGATGCTGGCGGCCCATATGGACGAGGTGGGCCTGATGGTGATCTCCGCCACGGAGGAGGGGCTGCTGAAGGTGCGCTCCATCGGCGGCATCGATCCCCGGGTATTGGTGAGCAAGCGGGTCCGGGTGGGCTACGACGAGCCCCCTTCCGGGGAAAAGCCGGAAAAGAAGGCTGTGAGCGGCGTCATCGGCGCGATGGCGATCCACCAGCAAAGCCCGGAGGACCGCAAGGCCGTGCTGCCCATTGAGCAGCTCTATGTGGACATCGGGGCCAAGGACCGGGAGGAGGCCCTGGCCGTGGCCCCTGCGGGCACCCCCGTGACCTTTGACACCGCTCTGAGGGACTTTGGGGAAGGGCTGATTCTGGCCAAAGCCCTGGACGACCGGGTGGGGGTGTACAACCTCCTGCGGCTGCTTGAGGCGGACTGCCTCGGCAAAACCAGCTTTGTGTTCACCTGCCAGGAGGAGGTGGGTTGCCGGGGCGCCACCGGGGCGGCCTTCCGCCTGATGCCGGATATCGGCCTCATTTTGGAGGGCACCACCGCCAACGACACCGGGGACATCCCCCAAGCCCAGCAGGTATGCCGGGTGGGGGGCGGCGTAGCCATCAGCTTTATGGACAACGCTTCCCTGGCCCAGCCGGAGATGTTCCAGGGCATGCTGGCCCTGGCCCGGGAGCGGGGCATCCCCCATCAGGTGAAGATGAGCGTCAGCGGCGGAAACGAAAGCGGCGCCATCCAGCGCACCGGCATCGGGGCCAAAACCTGCGTGCTCAGCGTGCCCTGCCGCTACATCCACAGCCCCAGCACCGTGTGCGCCCGGGGGGATGTGCAAGCGCAGTACCAGCTGGCCAAAGCCTTCCTGGAAGGGGCCAGGCCGGTTTCTCATCTTGCGAGCGAGGAAGGACAGAGGTGAAATCCATGTTTGAGCTGATTAAGGAAATGGTGGACCTATACGGGGCCAGCGGCCATGAAAGCGCCGTGGCGGACGCGGTGGAAAAGCTTCTGGCGGGCAAGGTGGACAGCCTTCGCCGGGACGCCCTGGGCAATCTGATCTGTGAAAAGAAGGGCACCAACCCCCAGGGAAAGCGCGTCATGCTCTCCGCCCATATGGACCACATCGGCTTTGTGGTGGTGGCGGTGGAGAAGGAGGGCTTCCTGCGGGTGATGCCCGTGGGCGGCATCAACCTGGCGGTGAGCAAAACCCGCCATGTGTCCTTTGGGAATGGCGTCCAGGGCGTGCTGGTGCAGCAGCCTGTGCGGGAGGGGGAAAGCCCCGTGATGAAGCACATGTTTGTGGACATCGGGGCCCAGGACGAGGCCGAGGCCCTGGCTATGGTCTCACTGGGGGATGCGGCGGTGTACGGCAATGATTGCTTCCGCCTGGGCAAGCACCGGGTGGCCGCCCCCGCCATGGACGACCGGGTGGCCTGCGCTTTGCTGGTGGACATCATGCGGGAGCTGGGGGAATGTGAAAATACCGTGATCGCCGTGTTCTCCACCCAGGAGGAGGTGGGCTGCCGGGGCGCACGAACCGCGGCCTTCAGCGTGGAGCCGGACGTGGGCATCGCCTTGGACGTCACCGGCCATGGGGATACCCCTGAAACCAAGCTGCCCGCCTTGAAGCTGGGCGAGGGCGTGGCCGTGAAGATCATGGACCAGGGGAGCATCAGCCATCCCGAGGTAGTGAAGGCGCTGCTGGCGGCGGGGGAAAAGGCCGGGGTGAAAACTCAGCGGGAGGTGCTGCCCTATGGCGGCACGGACGCCCTGGCCATGCAGCAGACCAAGGGCGGCATGCCCGTGGGCACGGTGAGCATCCCTTGCCGGTATGTGCACAGCGCCTGCGAGGTGGTGGACCTGCGGGATGTGGAGGGCGCCAAGGCCCTTATGCTGGCCTATCTGCGGGATCTTCGGTAAAAAGCTGCTGGGACAAGGCGCGCCGCGCGCCCAAAAATTTCTATCCGTTTTAGCCCGGGGGCTCTTGCTATTGGGTATAAATTCTGATAATATATTCACAAGCCCGATGCGGGTGAGTAAAAAAGTTCTAAGGAGCGTATACCATTATGAAAAAGGTACTTTCCATGGTTCTGGCCCTGGCTCTGCTGTCCATGAGCGCCGTTGCGCTGGCTGACACCTATGGCCTGGGCGTCTTCTCCGTCGTCGATAGCCACTCCAAGGCCGCCACCGCCGAAGCCGCCGGCAACGCCCAGGCTGACACCACCGTGTGCGCCGTGGTGCTGGACGCGGAAGGCAAAATCGCTGCCGTCCACTTCGACGTGGTGCAGGCGAAGATCGCCGTCAACGAAAAGGGCGAAATCGTGTCTGAACTGGGTACCGAGTTCAAGACCAAGCGCGAACTGGGCGACGACTACAACATGCGGCCCGCCTCCCCCATTGGCAAGGAAGTGGACGAGCAGATGGACGCCCTGGAAGCCTGGTGCATTGGCAAGACCGTGGAAGATGCTGTGACCAAGGCCAACTCCGGTGAGGACGCTGACCTGCTGGCCGGCTGCACCATCCATGTGGATGCCTTTATGGCCGCTCTGACCAAGGCTGCCGCCAACGCGAAGTAAGCCGATACTCCAATATTTTCTAAAAAGAAGTCCTCTCTTGGAGGGCTTCTTTGTTATAGGGGAATGGCCCGGCAGGCGCGCCGTTCCCTTTTCCGCGGCGGGTTTCTTGTATGAATCCCGGTAGGCGGATTGTATTGTTACGCCTCTTTGCCCGGAGCTCCCCCGCCGTACTTTTTCAGAAGGTATTGACGGCGCTCCTCTTCGATGCGCCTGGTTCGGGCCAGGGATGCTTGCCTTTTTCGTCTCCCTTCCATGCCTATCTTCTCGGTGGCCATGTTGACCGCAACTCCCAGCGCAATGATGAGCCCTCCGGCAAAAGAGCTGTCCGAGTATCCGCTCCCCGTCAATAGATCCAGCAATATCCCGGTGAATATCTGTCCGACAAAGGTCAGCACCGTCAGGCGAAAGGCCGAAATCCTTGGAACCGTCACATTGGACAGTACCACGGAGGCGACGCCCAGCATTCCCCCGCAGTAGATCCAGGGGCGAAAGGCCCCGGCCTGGACCGCTGGCAGCCCACTCCCCCCAAGGGCGGCAAAAGCGAGGAGAAGCGTGATGGGCAACCCCACCAGGTGATTAACCAGGGAACCGCGGAGGGAACCGATTTTTTCCGCCAGGCGCGCGTTCACCGTCCGGGACAGTACCACCGAAACCCCGGCCGCAAAGGAGAGGAGGACCGCTAGGGCCGCCTCCGTCACAGAGCTGTCCATCATCACGCATACCCCGGCAAGGGAAAAGGCCAGGCCCCACAGGGAGGCTTTGTGCAAAGGGCGTTTCTCCATCCCAAAGAGACCCAGGCTGTCAACGAGCACAGCGGTGACGATCTGCCCCAAAAGGCCCAGGGCCACGATGCCGGTCATGCTGATTTTTCC
Organism: Candidatus Limiplasma sp.; assembly: GCA_034927815.1. Taxonomy (GTDB): domain Bacteria; phylum Bacillota; class Clostridia; order Christensenellales; family Aristaeellaceae; genus Limiplasma. The sequence continues at coordinate 382,365 of JAYFPK010000008.1, read as the reverse complement.
ATAGGCCAGGTTGGTGAATACAGTGGTGAGCACGCCGATGGCTCCCCCCAGGTATATCCACAAAGGCCGATGCCGCCAAAGGGGCCTTTTCTCCTTTTGCACCGCGCAGAGGACCAGGGCAAACAGGGCGCCCACCATGTGGATCAGGGCTGCCGCCGGAAAAATGCCGTGCCGCGCCGCCAAATTGCCGTTAAGCGCCACCATAACAGCCAGAACCACGCCTGTTAGAAGCGCAAGGGGCTGATACATCGTCCCACCTCCCAGCGCCATTATACCAACGCGATATCAAAATGCAGATGACCTTTGTCATACCGTTTGGAGTGAAAACTGGTATAATCAAAAGGGTGGTGTATGTTATGAGGAAGCTGGCGCTGAAAGCGGAACATTACCAAAAGCTGGCGGAGTGCGGGCTGCAGGACGTTCCGGCCGGGGCTTGCCAGTGCGTTTGCTTTGAGCCGGGAGAGACTGTTACCCGGGAGGGCGAGGCCCTTGCCCACTTCGCCCTGGTCATCAGCGGGCGGGCCAAGGTATGCCGTACCGCCGCAAATGGGAAAAGCCTGATCCTATGTTACTATATCTCCGGCGGAGTGGCCGGAGATGTTGAATTGCTGTCAGACAGCGACCGGGCCACGGCTACTTTGATGGCCATTTCACCCCTGGAGTGCGTGATGATCGATTACCGGTATTGCAAGGCGGAGCTGAACACAAATCCCGTATTCCTCCGCTGCCTGGGGGTGGCGCTGGCCGAAAAGCTGGTGGCGAGTACCGACAACCTGGCCCTGTCGGCCCTGTACACCGGGGAACAGCGCCTTTGCTCCTACATCCTTCAAAATGCCAACCGGGGAGTATTCAGCGCCGTGCTGACCGACGTTGCCTGCTCCGTCGGCGTCAGCTACCGCCATCTGCTTCGCATGCTGTCCTTGCTTTGCATGGAAGATATTTTGGAAAAGCGGGAAAGCGGATATTTTATCAAAAATCATGAGGAGCTTCTTCACCGTTCTTGTAAAGCGGCTAGGATGCAGGGGGATGCACAGTAGAAGAGGCTCCGCTGTTCCTGGCGGCCTGTAGGGTGCTATTGAGTGGTTTTATATATTCAGGATGATTTCTTCCTTGTCAGAGGAAACGAAAACGTTAGGGGGCCGGGGGAGTTCCGCCTTCTCCCCCCAGGCCCCCTAACAACCCCGTTCCCCCCCGGGCGGCCGGGACCCGGAGGGAAGCGTGTGCCCTGTGGCGCCGCCAGTGAGCGTGAGCCCAGTGGGCCCTTTGCCGAAGGCAAAAGCGAGCGAGAGGTGGGGCTTGAGGCGAGCAGCCGAACGGTAGTGAAGGCTGCGATGACCGAAAGGCCGGATCACAGCCCGAAGGGCTAGCGACCCGCAGTGGGAAGCTTTACGAGAGGCGGGCGCGGTAGTGCCCGCCGCGACGATAAAGCTGAACCCAAGCCCCGGACCCCGATTGATGCACACAAGTCCTTTCTTACAAATTGCCGCGACTTAGAAAAGACAATAATCCTGTTTTGAAACCTGTTCATATGCGACAAAGGTCCCTTCTTAATACGCATTCAGGAGCACTTCCGGTTCCCGCAACCCTCACAGTCTTCACTAGTGCTCAGCCGATCGCCTTAGACTCCGCCTCTTGTTTGTTTCTCGCTTCGCCCAAGGATCACAGGAAGCATAATTCCCCCCATGCCCCACCCCTTGCTCACGTGCCGCTTCGCGGCGGAACCCATCGGCACACGCTTTCTGCCCATGCTCCTGGAACCTCCTGTGGGCAAAGAAGGATCAAGAAGCATCATGAAAGCCCGCTGCCAGGGCTTAGAAAGACAGCAGCTATATTTTGAAGCCTATCCATAGAACATATAACGCCTTTCTTGATACGTAAGACAGCACGGTATTGCCACAGGGCAAAAGCAGAACAAGAGGCAAAGCGCTTTCCGCCTTTGGACCACTCTCGCCCCAAAAATAAAAAACACCGCGCCCGTGCCCCAAGCCCAAAGCGCAGTTACCGATATCAAAAGACCAGGCCCCTTTCGGAGCCTGGCCGGGATACCTATGGAGTTTTCCTGCCTGCTCAACCTTGGATGTCAGAGAAACCATACAGAGACTTGTCTGGGACTGGAAAGCGAAATCTATGTTAAACCAATCCCTTGGGTATCTGGGTCCTTTCTGTGAAAATCCATCGGATGTCTTGAGGTTCCAAAGCGATTGAGGCGCCCCGTAAAAAGCGGCAATACCGTTTCAGAAACCATGCTAGGAAAGATTCCGCTCTATGGGCTATTCCTCAATGCCTTCCATATCGCTTTCGAAATCCGCCTGAACAATCTCAATGAGCTTTTCGAGCAGGTCTTCGTCTTCCACGGGGACAAATTCTTCCATTTCCTCGCCGTCTTCCTTGGTCTCGACGACTTTCATAATATAGAGGTTTACAGCGTCTTCCTCGACTTCCTCGTCACCGTCGTCCCCATGGTCCTGGTCACAATGTTCGCAGTCGCAGCCGCAGTCGCTATCCTGTTGGGCGTCGCCCAAGACAACGTACTCTTCACCGTTGTAAAAGAAATAGCGGACAACTTCTAGGAGAACCTTGTTTCCTTCCTCATCCAAACCTTCGATGAGGTCCTGGTCCATTTCGTCGGCAGCTGCGCCGCCCATGGGCTGGTCGTCGTTGTACAATGGAATCGCCCCTCTCTCTTGCAGATTTCCAGCGGCCCCGCCGCTGCCCGGCATGCCTGAGGATCAATCGGGAAACCGTAGGAGGTGTTGCGCCGGGCGCACCGCCCGCCTGCCTCGGCCGCGTTCCGCGGGTCCGTCGCCGTGTCAAGACAGCTTGCGATTCAAGGCAATCACGGCCGCGATGCGGAGCATGATTCCTTCCCTCTCCCTCTTGGCTCACCCCTATTATAACCCAACCCCTTAAAAATACAACCCTTTCCGCAAAGATTTTGTCCTTGATTTATAAGGGTTTGTGTGATATGCTAAGAGAGTGGGCAGCCCTAGGTGGGCGTGTCCCCTTTCTTTTTCAGAGGGGTCAGGCTGCCGTCCGACTCCTGAATCCGGACGGCCTCCAGCACCTGTTGCATGTTGGCCCGAAAGCCCGCGATGTATTCGGCCCGCAAGGCCGCCTGCTCCGCCAGCTCCTCCTCCAGCAGCTCCCGCTCCCGGCTGAGCCGCTTGAGCTCGTTGATTCTCTGGATTTTGTCCGGTTCCATCTGGTTGTTCTCCTTTCGCCCCAGGGAAATGGGGCATGGGGTATTGATAGGGAGGGCGGGCCCTTTTGCCGGCCCGGCCCGAAGGAAGTGTTTTCATGGTACAGGGCAAATGGTTCCCCCAGGGCGGCGATCTTACGGAGCCGCTGGCCCTTCGGCGGGAAATCTTCGCCAGGGGCCGGGACGCCTTGGATGAGGAGGCCCAGCAGGTGGTGGTGTACGAGGAAGGCGTTCCCGTAGGCACGGCCCGGCTGTGGTGGGCGCAGGGCGCCTTTCACCTGGGGGATGTGGGGGTGCTGCCCCAGCGCCGGGGCCAGGGCTTTGGGGACCTGTTGGTGCGGCTGGCCCTTTATAAGGCGCTGCTTCATCAGGGCCGGGAGGTGCGCCTGGCGGCCCCCCAGGCTATCGTCCCCTTCTTTGCCCGCTACGGATTCGTCCCTGACCCCGGCATAGCCCGGGGGGAGCTGGTACCCATGGGCATTCGGGCGGAGGAGATCCGCCTGGACGGCTGCGGAAGCTGCCGGGGCTGCCGGGCGAACCCCAAAGAAGGATGATTCCCCGGAAGTACGGCACCGTCAAAACCCGAAGAAGGGATTCCCGGGAACTAGGGTTCCTCCCGGGGCTGGGGAAGCCCTGAGCCCAGGGCGTCCACGCTGGTGGCAAAGTACAGGATGTCGCTGACGCTGCGCTCATTTTCCGGAGACTTGTCGCTGACGATTTCCTCCCCCAGCACCAAGGCGGCGCTGTTGCCCCCGTCCAGGTTGAAGGCCTGCACGCAGCCGATGTCCGCCATGTAGGCCGCCATCTGCTCCAGGGTCACGCCCTGGCTGTCCTCCTGGCGGCCCTGGGCCACCACCAGCGCATAGCGTAGTTCCCCCAGCTGCCCAATGGCGGCCCGGGGGTTTTTGTACAGGGGGGCAAAGCTGTACCTTTCGGGAATGTCCGCCTGCTTTCCATCCACCACCAAGGCCGGGCCGAAGCTGAAAGCGTTTTGAATGGTCAAAGCGCCGGAGAGATAATAGTCCAGCATCTCCAGGTTGTCCCGAAAAACGATATGAAAATTCCCCTGGGTATCAATGAGAAGCAGGTCATACCGGCGGTCCGGGGTGTCCCGCAGCACCTCTCCCTGGCGGATCACAAAGCCCTTGCGGCGGTTGAGAAAGAAATCGCCGTTGATGGCCGCCACCGCCTGATGGTAGGCGGCGATTTTGCTGGTCTTGTTCCGGGCGCTTCCCAGGGCCGAGGCAAGCCCCGTGCGAAGCTGGCTTGGATGCTCAATTTCCACATAGGCTGTGGAAAAGTCGTTGTCCCAGCGGCGGTCCTGAACGATGCGCACCGAAATGCTGGAATCCCTGTATCCGTCCGCCATAAACCCGTCCGGGTCCGGCGCATAGCCCCCGGAATGGTCCCAGGGCAGGGGAGAAATCTCCGTTTCCACCAAAGCGCTCCCGGCCAAAGCCTGTTGGGATGCGGCGGGGCAGGCGGGCAAAAGCAGCGCAATCGCGCAGCAAAGAGCGCCAAGGACATGCTTGAAGGCTTTCATGCACAAACCTCCCAAACGGGGTTTCCCGGCAACAGCCGCTCAGCGGGCCCTCTCCTTGATAAAAACCCACTTGCGCTGGAGCTGGTAGCTCAGGAAGAAAAGCAGAATATCCACAGGGACCTTTACGGCGTTTTCGCTCCAGCCAAACCACAGGTGCAAGCTGCTGGTCAGCGCCGCGGACAGGAACAGGATCAGCGCGAAGACCCCCAGGTAACGGGGAAGGCTCTTGCGGATGGAGCCGGAATAGCCAAACACAAAGCGCTTGTTCAGCAGGAAGTTGAAGGTCCCGGACAGCACCCTGGCCAGGGCCGTAGCCAGCAAAATCCGGGGCAGCATGTTAACCACCCCCAGGCGCATCCACCGTTCCAGGGCAGGGGACGCGCCCTTGAGCAGGTTGTTCAGCAGCAGGTACAGCCCGTAATCCACCAGAAAGCTCAGGGCCGAGGAGCTGATGAACCGGAAAAACCCGGCGAAGATGACGCCGTAGATGCGGGCGCTGTCCCGTACGGTCCGGAAATGGCTGCCCTCGTTGTTGTTCTCATACACGGTTTCAATGGGCAAGGCCCGGATGGGGGTCTTGGAGGCCGCGCAGTCAATGAGCATGTTCATTTCATATTCATAGCGCTCGCCCCCCACCCGGATCATGGTGGGCAGCAGCTCCCGGGCAAAGCCCCTAAGCCCCGTCTGGGTATCCCCCACCCAGCGGCCATAGAGCAGGCAGAACACCACGGAGGTGATGCGGTTGCCCGCCCGGCTCTTGGGCGGCACATGGGGCTGGGAAAAATCCCGGCTCCCCAGCAGCAGGCCCACCTGCTCCCCGGCTTCCTGGTCCTCCCCCCGGGCGATCCTGTGCAGCTCCTGGCTCATGCGCAGCACGTCCTGGGCGGTATGCTGGCCGTCGCTGTCCGCGGTGATCACATAGGCGCATTGGGGGCAATGGTCACGCAGATATTCCATGCCGGTCTTCAAGGCCGCGCCCTTGCCCCGGTTGGGCTCATAGTGGATCACATGGAGCCGCTCATGGGGAGCCATAGCCTCAAAGAAAGGGCGGCCCTGAGGGCCGCTGCCGTCGTCCACCACCACAATTTTGGCAAAGCCCTCATACAGGAGGGTTTGCACATAAGGGGCCAACCGGTGGTCCGGGCGGTAGCTGGGAATCAGGACGGCGGTATCCAGGGCGTCAGTCTGCATGGCGGGTCTTCCTCGCTTCTGTAAGGTCCACGGACGGCCTGTGCTTATCTGGTCAAATAGGTGTCCAGATAGTCCGCCATCAGCGCGCTCCAATCCTGGCCGGAGAAATCCGCCAGCGCCTGCTGGAAGTCCTGCCGGGTGACCAGTTGGAACCTGTATCGATCATAATACGCTTTCAGAAAATCGTCAAGAGTGCCCCCCAAGGCCGTATCCAAGGCCACCAGGAAGGCCGCGCCCCTGCCGTAGACCACCGTGGCGTACTCGCTGCCGTCGGAGAAGTAGGAAAGGGGGCTGCCGGGGGTCGCCCCCTTGGGGAGGGTGAGGCGCATGGCGGTTTCAAACCGGGAAAAGGCCAGGTCCTGGCGGGCCTGGACCCCGTAATAGCGTTGGACATAGGGCAGAAGGCTGTACTCGCACAGGGCTTCATCCTGCCAGGGCTGGTTCACCTGGTCGCTGCCCACCACGGCATACCACCATTGATGGGCTGTTTCGTGGGCCACCAGCAGCTCCAGGTCCTGGCCCCCCTTTTTCAGCTGGTCGCTGCCCAGCATCACCAAAGAGGGATACTCCATGCCCCCAAAGGGGAAGTCCACCTCCGCAAAGGTAAGGGCGGGATAGGGATAGGGGCCGAAGGCCTGCCGGTAACAGGCCAGGGCCCGGCGGGCATAATCCAGAACCTGGTCCGCCTGGCGGCGGTCCTTGGCGTAGGCGTTCAGGAGCACCCCTTCCTCCATGCCCTGGGCCAGTTGATAGTCCTGGGATAGGCACAGGGCAAAATCCCGGACGCTGAAGGCGTCAAAGGAATACAGGACGCCGCCATCCTCCAGGGGGGTCGCGCTGGGCCAGGCGCTGCCGGCGGCCGCATAGCCCTGGGGAAGAGTCAATTCCACGGTGAAGTTGGCGCACTGGCTTACAAAGGGATCCCCTATGGAATAATAGGGGTCCTCCCGGTAGGCTCCCTCCTCATAGAGGGCGGGGAGGGGGAAGATATTCCCCAGGGCCCACAGATCGCCGTTCTCCCCAAAGCGGCCCGCCAGCCGGGGGATGTTCACGGTGTAAGCCAAATCCAGAACCAAAGTCCCCCCGGGCTGCCAGGGAGAGGGAAGGGGAAAGCGCAGCACGGTTTTGGCCTCGTTCTGGTAGCGGTAGTCCGAGGGAGTCAGACCCTGGCCCCCAAGGCCGATCCGGGCGGAGGAAAGCACCAGGGACCCGGCGGAAAAGCCCTGGGGGTAGCAAGCGTCATATAACTCCTCCGTGGCGGCGGGGCTGGTTTCGGGGCTTTGAAAGGCGTTGGCGTAGGTGCGCAGCACCAAATCCTCCCGGGGTTCGGCTCCCCGGTTGGTCAGGGTCAGCCTTTGGGTGACGGTGAGCTGCCGCTGGGCGGGGTCAAAGGCGGCGGCAATGCGAATGTCGTCCAGGTTCTGGGCCTGGGCCAGCAGCTCCGGGGAAGGCGCGGGGGCCTGTAAAGGGCCGCCGCGTCCCAGGAGGAAGAAGGCCAAGGCCGCCAGAACCCCCAGGGCAAGGCCCGCAAAAAGAAGCGGGCGAAGCCGCAAGGCTCCCTTCCCCAAGCTCATGCCGCGGCTGTCAGGCGGCCTGTCCGCCCTCCCTTGGCTCCTGTCCATAGGGCTCCCCCTTCCTTCAGGGCTGCACAAATTCCTTGCAAACCCCGTCGATCAAAACATCCAGGGCCTGGTCAAAGCCCGCTCCGATCTCCTGGCGGTACATCAAGGACATCATCAAAAGCCGGGCGATCGCCCCCACGGTGTTGATATCCAAGGTCAGGGTAAGGCCCCCCTTGAGCAGGAGCTGCTGCAGATGCTCCTCGTCGCTGTGGTAGTGCCCCCGGAGAAGCTGCTCCGGCAGGCGGCGAAGCAGCAAGGGCAGCTCGTCCTGGGTGAAGGGGGCGATGCACTTCTCCAAGGTGGCGCGGCAGACCTCCTTCATGGCCAGGGCCGCCCGCTGCCAGGAGGGAAGGTCCGCGCTCCGGTCAAAGACCTCCTTGGCCCGGCCGTAGATCTCCCCATGGACCTCCTCCAGCATGCTGAGAAACAAGTGCTCCTTGCTCTCAAAAAAGGAGTAAAAGGCCCCCTTGCTGATGCCGGCCCTCCGGGCCAGCTCCTCCACGGTGGTGCGGCGCATGCCCATGGAGGCGGCGCATTCCAGCGCCACCTCCCGGAGCTTCCGCTCAATGGAATTGCGCTCCCTTGGGGTAAAGGCCGTGGCCATAAGCTTTCCCTCCTAGGGCAATGTTACCGTGGCGTTCATCATCAAACGGATGTCCAGCTGGGTCATGAAGCTGATGTCCACATCATAGTAGGCGGCGTTCTGCTTAACCTCTCCCAGGCTGGAAATGGCGGTGACCGTACCGGGTACGCTTTGCCCGGGGTAGCTGTCAAAGGTCAGCTGCACGCCGCTGCCCGGCGCGAGGCGGGGCAGGTCCACCTCATCCACCTGGGCCACCACCTTCAAGGCGGAGGGATCCAGGAGGGTAGCCAGGGCCTGGCCCTTGTACACCTGCTGGCCTACGGCCACCTTCAGGGTCTCCAGCACGCCCGCCTTGGGCGCCGTGATGGAGGGGGCGGCTCCGGGAGCGGCGTCCGCCGACACGGTTTCAAAGAGCAGCTCTCCCTTGGACACAACCGCGCCGTCCTGCACGGCGCAGCGCAGCACCCGGCCGCCGCCCAGCACCGGCTGCTCCGGGGCCCGGGCGATCACGCCCTCCCCTACGCAGGAGCGTTTGGGCTTTTTCTCCTCCCGGTACAGCTTGACCCGTTTTCCCAGTTCAAACGCATCCCGGGTGACTTCCACGGTGTACCCCGAGGGGGAGGCGGCGATGACCCGGCCCTCCCCTTCCTCCTTGGTATCCAAGGTGAGCCGGAAATACAGGGTCTCCCCCACGGAGACGAACTTGGCGTCCACATCCTGGTAAGCGCCCCGGGTGGTGCAGTGGATGAGGTAGGGCCGGGTCTTTTGAATGGACCCCAGCGCGCCGTATTGCCGGATCACGTCCTCCGCCAGTTCCCCTTCCCGGGCAAACAGGGAAAACGCGCCGTCCTCCGGGGCATAGACCTTCTGGGTGTCCAGGGCGAACAGGGCGTCCCCCTCCTGGAGCGCGTCCCCCGGGCTCCAGTCAAAGGGCAGCAGCGTACCGCTAAAGGGCGCGGTGAGGTGGTAGGTATTCACGGCCTGTACAACGCCGTTGGCCGTGGAGGCGGCCGGAGCCGCGCTTGCGGCCATGGCCGCCAGGGGCGTCAGCAGCAGAGCCAGAAATCCCAGGAGATACTTCTTCATCATATCATGCAATCCCTTCGTTAGGTTATCTTTTATTCCACGCTTTTGAGGGCCTCCACCATGTCGATGGCCTTCACCTTGCGGGTGAGCATCCAGGTGACGAACATGGAAAAGGCGATGGCGATCAGGCCGGAGAGCACATAGGAGGGCCAGTTCACCGTGGAGGCAAACACCGTGTGCTGCCCCTCGCTGGTTTTCAGGACCAGGGCTGTAAAGGCCCGGCCCGGCAGCATGCCCCCCAGAACCCCCAGCAGCATCACCAGATAGTTTTCATGCTTCATCAGGCGGCGGATCTCCTTTTGGTGGTAGCCCAGCACCTTGAGGGTGGCATACTCCCGGTAGCGCTCCATCAGGTTCAGGACCCCCATGTTGTACTGTACCACAAAGGCCAGGCCCAAAGCCACCAAGGACAGCAGCGTGAACAGCCCCATCATGCTCTGGAGCAAGGTAAGCATCTGCTGGCTTTGCAAAACGGGATCCTTGAGCCTTTCCACCTCGTCCATGTCCCGGAGCTTTTGAAGGGCGTCCTGGGTGGGCTGGAGAATCAGCAAAGCCGTGGGCTGGTAAGGGCCCTTGCGCCATTTCTCCCAAAGGGAGCGGGGTACATACGCGCCCTGGCTCATGTTCACGTCGCAAAAGCCCGCCACGGTGGAAACCACCGGCTCGTTGTCCCCCGGAAAGTGAATCTCAACGGAATCCCCGATAGCCAGCCCCATCACCTGGGCCAGCTTGCGGGTGAGGCTCACCCCCGTGTCCGGCAAAGCCAGGTAGCTTTCGTTCTTGCCCAAATGTAAAAGCTGCTGGCCCTCCTCCAGGACCGTCAAGGCGGTGGTCCGGGAGGCTCCGGCCCCCGCCAGCGTGACGCCCCTTTCCATGAGGGTTTCCACCCGCTGGGCCTGGATGCGCTTTTGGTAGGATTCGCCCGTTCCGGCGGTGGCGTCCAGGTCCGCCCGCAGGTCATAGCGGAGGGTGCCGGTATAGTAGCGGCCAATGAAGAAATGGACGCTGTCCTGGAGGCCCATGGAGCTGATCAGCAGCATGGTGCAGCACAGCGTGCCCACAAAGGACATCAGCGTGCGCAGCTTGTTGCGGAACAGGTTGCGAAAGACCATCTTGCCGTTGAAGCCCAGGCGGTTCCACAGGGCGGGCACGCGCTCCAGCAGCACCTTGCGGCCCGCCGGGGGAGGCTTGGGCCGAAGCAAGGCGGCGGGCCACTCCCGGGCGTTTTTGTTGTAGGTGCGCAGGCAGATCAAAATGGACAGCGCCACCGCCAGGCCGGTAACAAACCAGGCTGCCAGGGAGATGGGCGCTTGCAGGCGGTAGGGCAGCACCAGGGAATCGGTTTCCGCCTCCCACAGGATGTAGGGGAGGCTGGCCCGGCCCGTGAACAGCCCCAGCAAGGCCCCCAGAAGGGAGGGGTACAGGGCGTAGTTCAGGTAATGCCGCCGCACCACTCCGTCCCCATAGCCCATGGATTTCAGGGTGCCGATCATGATGCGCTGGTTTTCGATCATCCGGGTGAGGGTGGTGAGGACGATCAAAGCCGCCACGGCAAAGGCCAGCAGCGGGAAAAGGTAGGACAGGTTCCGAAACATGATCACGTCCGACTGGATGACGGAGGTGCTGCCGTGGCCGTCCCTGTTGATGACCAGGGCCTGGGGATACAGGGCCTGGATGGCGCTTTGGGCCGCGTCCGCGTCAGCGCCGGGCAGCAGCGTGACCACCGCCTCGTGATAGGGAATCTGGGACAGGGCCGAGGCGGAGCAGATCAAAAAGCCGTAGCTGGTAGGGTCGGGCCGCACGTCCTTGGCGGTGATCACATGCTCGGGGCTGAGACATGTGCCCGCGACGGTCAAATCAAAGGCGCCCCCGTTCCACCGCAGGGTGATTTTATCCCCCGGGGCGTAGCCGTTGGCCTTGGCAAACTGCTCCTCCAGGAGGCAGCCCCGCAGGTCGGCCCCTCCCAAAGCGCTGCCCTCCCGCAGGAGGGGAACGTTGATGCGGGGCTCCCCCTCAAAGGCGTGGACGGCGACGGTGGGCTCATGGGGAAGGTCCACGGTCATTTCCATGGAAATCCGGGCCTGGACCTGGGAGACCCCCGGAACGCTCCCCAGCTTGGCTACGGCCTCCCGGTCCATAGGGGACAGGTTCACCCACAGGTCCGCCATGTTCTGCTGCTGGAAATAGGCCTGGCCGGAGGTGTCCAGCATGCGCCAGAAGGCGTCCAGGCCGCTGAAGGCCCAGGTGCCCAGGGCGCAGAGCAGAATCATCGCCACAAACTGGGCCCGGCCATGCCACAGGTCCCGGAACAGCTTCAGGCGCAAGGCGTTCTTTACCATGCCAGTTCCTCCACTGTGGCGGGATGGGGGTTGAGCTCCACGCTTTCGATGCGCCCGCTGCGCACCCGGATGACCCGGTCCGCCAGGGGGGCAATGGCCTCGTTGTGGGTGATGAGGGCCACCGTGGAGCCGTAGAGCGTGCGCACGTCGCACAGCAGGCGCAATACCTGCAGCCCCGTCTTGCTGTCCAGGGCCCCGGTGGGCTCGTCGCACAGGAGCAAGGCCGGGTTTTTGCACAGGGCCCTGGCAATGGACACCCGCTGCTGCTCCCCGCCGGAGAGCTGGGCCGGAAAATTATGCAGCCGGTCCTGAAGGCCCACCTGGGTGAGCACCTCCACCGGGTCCAGGGCGTTAGGGCACACCTGCCGGGCCAGCTCCACATTTTCCTGGGCGGTGAGGTTGGGCATCAGGTTATAGAACTGGAACACAAAGCCCACGTCTGTGCGGCGGTACTGGGTCAGCTCCGGGCTCCGCATGCCGGTGATCTCCTTGCCGTTTACCAGAATGCGGCCCGAGGTGGCCTTGTCCATGCCCCCCAGCAGGTTGAGCAGCGTGGTTTTCCCCGCGCCGCTGGGGCCCAGCACCACGCACAGCTCGCCCTTTTCAATGGCAAAGCTGACCTCGTCGGCGGCCAGCACCCTTTCGCCCCCGGTGCGGTACTCCTTGGTAACATGATCAAAGGTGATATAGGACAAGGGAAGCCTCCTCACGGTTCAAGGACCTGTACACTCTATGACCGAATTAGCGTAAACAGTCATATTATAGCAGAAGGCTTGGCCCAAAGCATCCCCTTTCAGGGGCCCGGAGGACAAAACCGGCACATTTTACATTTCCTTCCAAAAGGTGGGAACAAAGCCGGGGGCGCGTCGTCTGATTTAAGGAAGGTGCAAGGACGTTTGGACATCATGATCAGGAGGGTTGATGATAATGAAAAGACAATGGCGGGTATCCTTGGTTTTGGGGCTTCTGGCCGCCCAGGCCGCGCTGGGCGGGGCGCTGGCGCTTACCAATGAAAAAATCCCGGAGCCCATCGCCGGGTTGGAATGCGCTGTGGCGGAGGATGGTAAATCGGTGCGCATTGCGCTGGACAGCAATCCTTCCACCGGCTACCTGTGGAGCTATCAACTGTCCGCCCAGGGGATGCTCCGGGAGGAGTCCCAGGAGTATATCCCCGACGAGGTCCCGGAGGGCTATGTGGGGGCGGGGGGCGTCCAACACTACGTTTTCGTTCCCGAGGAAGGGGCCGAGGGCCCGGTTTTCCTGACCTTTGAGGAAGCCCGCCCCTGGGAGGAAGAGGTGGTGCTGGCCTACCGGGTGGACCTGGCTCTTCAAAAGGGCGGAACCCTGGCCCTGGAGGGAATGAGCCAGCCGCCTTTGGGCCTTTGGCAAGGGGCGGAGGAAGTGGTTCCGCCTCCCCAATAACAAATGTGAACGTACTGTAAAAACCGCTTCCAAGGCGTTTTTGGGGGCGGTTTTCCCTTTACAAAAAAAGTTAGTCGATTTATAATTCAGCCATTGCGGCCCCAGGGCCGCCGTAGCCGGTCCCCTTTTGCCAGAATACAGGCCGGCCAAAGAAAGGATTTTCTTTCATGTCTCAGAACAACCCGCCCATTTCCCAACCGAAGAAGAAAAAGCGCAGGAAAAAATGGCCCTGGATCATTCTGGTCCTGGTGCTGGCTCTCGTGGCCTACGGGGTAGTCCAGGTGAACCGGCAGGTGGCGGACCTCTATGCCCAGGACACCGCCAAAATCCGCGATATTTCCACCTATTACAGCTTTTCCGGCAATTTGACCCCCGTTACCAACAAGGTGCAAACCGCCAAGGAGGCCATAAAGGTCAAGGAGCTGTACGTAAAGGAGGGGGACGTGGTCCAGGCGGGCCAGCCCTTGATCCGGGCCGCGGACGGAACCCGGGTGGCGGCGGCGGAAAGCGGCACCATTGACGAATTGTACGTGGACCCGGAGGACCAGCTCCAGGCGGGGTCCCAAATCGCCCGGATCGTGGACTACGGCACCTTGGAAATCAGCGTGGATGTGGACGAGTACGACATCGGCGCGCTGTCCCTGGGCAAACAGGGCACGGTGTACCTCAACGCCCTGGAGAAAACCGTCACCGGTACCATCAGCGAAATCGCCCGGGACGCCACCAAGGAGGGCGGGGTCAGCTTTTACGCGGTGAAGCTCCAGATCGAGGCCGCGGAGAACATCCGCTCCGGCATGAGCGTGGAGGTAAAGGTGCTCAACAAGGAGGCCAAGGGCTGCGTCAGCCTCAGCCTGAAAGCCCTCTCCTACGACGAGTACAACAAGCCCTACGTGCTGGTGAAAAACGACAAGGGGGAGATCAGCGCCCGGTATGTGCAGACCGGGGTTTCCGACGGGCAGAACGTGGAAATCCTCCAGGGGCTGGCCGAGGGTGAGAACGCTTATTACATGAGCATGGACATGAGCCGCTTCTTCGGTATGGGCGGGTCCTCGGGCTCCATGCAGCAAATGCGCCAGAGCCGTGACGACATGGAAGCCGCCATCGGCAACTGACGGGAGAGAAAAGATGCGAGAAACAACCTCCCAGCGCCCGTTCTTTGAAATGACGGACATCTGCAAGGCCTACTGGATGGGGGACGAATGGCAGAGCGTACTGCGAAACGTCCATCTGTCCATTCAGGAAGGCGAGTTTATCAGCGTCCTGGGCCCCAGCGGCTCCGGAAAAAGCACGCTGATGAACATCATCGGCTGCCTGGATACTCCCACCAGCGGGGAGTACATCCTTCACGGCCGCCGCATCCAGGACCTGGAGCCCAACGAGCTGGCCGCTATCCGCAACAAGGAGATCGGCTTTGTATTCCAGTCCTTCCAGCTTCTGCCCAGGCAAAACGCCTTGAGCAACGTGGAGCTGCCCCTGATCTATTCCGGGATGCCCCAGCACAAGCGCCGCCAGCGGGCGGAGGAGATGCTGGTCCGGGTGGGCCTGGAGCAAAAGCTCTACCACCTTCCCAACCAGCTCTCCGGAGGCCAGCAGCAGCGGGTGGCCATCGCCCGGGCCCTGGCCACCCATCCCACCATTTTGCTGGCGGATGAACCCACCGGCGCTTTGGACCAGGCCACGGGCAAGCAGGTCATGGCCTTGTTCCGGGAGCTTCACGCCGAGGGCCATACCATCATCATGATCACCCACGACAGGGGCATCGCCCAAAACGCCTCCCGGATCGTGAAGATTCTGGACGGAAGGCTTAGCGAAGGGGGGATGGAGGATGATTAGGGAAAGCTTGCGCATGTCCATCGCCAACATTTTGGGCAACAAAATGCGCTCCTTTCTTACGATTTTGGGGATCATCATCGGGGTCATGGCGATTATCGCCCTCATCACCGTGATGCAGAGCGCTCAAAACGAAATGACCACCCAGTTTGAAAGCCTGGGCACGGGGATGGTCACGGTGTCCGCCACGGGAACGCCGCTGAAGGGCGGCCTTTCGGGAACGGACCTGGAGGGCATCCAGGCCCTGGACAACGTATCCGGCATTTCCCCCAGCCTGTCCACCACCCTAAGCGTGGTGCGGGGCGGCGTTGTGCAGGAGGACGTGGCCATCGAGGGCAAGGGCTTTGCCCATTTTCGCCGGGAATCGGATTCCATTGGGCGGGGCCGCCCCATCCTTCCCATTGACCAGGAGCTGAAAAGCCGGGTCTGCATCATAGACCAAAACCTGGCCGCGGCCCTGTTCTCCGGGGAGGACCCGCTGGAGAAGGAGCTGTTGGTGAACGGCGTGCGCTTTACCATCGTGGGGCTGCTGGCGGGCAACAGCGACACCAATGTGATGGCGCAGCTAAACGGCGGCGGGGACGACGGCAAGATCATCCTCCCCTATACCACCTACATGCGCCTATTGGGCCTGCGGGACATCAACACCCTGGACGTGTATCTGGCGGACAGCGACAGGACCAGCGACACCGTGGAGGAGCTGGAGGGGGTCCTGGAGAGGGCCTTCAACTACAAGGACAACAGCTACCGGGTCATCAACATGGAAAGCCTGCTGGATGTGATGAACACCATGATGGGCCTCATGACCAGCCTTTTGACGGGCATTGCCAGCATCGCGCTGCTGGTGGGGGGCATCGGCATCATGAACATGATGCTGGTGAGCGTCACCGAGCGCACCAGCGAAATCGGCCTGCGCAAAGCCCTGGGAGCGCGGCCCCGGAGCATTCAGGTTCAGTTTCTCTTTGAAAGCATCTTGCTCTCCCTCTTTGGCGGAGCCATTGGAATGATTTTGGGGGTGGGCATCAGCATGCTCCTGGCGAACCTGATGAACATCGCCTTTGTGCTCTCTCCCTCGGCCATCGCCCTGGGGGTGGGCTTCTCCCTGGCGGTGGGGGTAATCTTCGGCTGGGCCCCCGCCCGCAAGGCCAGCAACCTGAATCCCATCGACGCGCTGCGGAGCAACTAGGATATCAAAGGAGGAATCCCTTATGAAAAAAATCCTGTCCGGGCTCATGGCCCTTGGCCTTGCGCTGGTTTTGCCCTTGTCCGCCCCGGCGGAAACCCTGGGGAATGATTTGATCGTCAGCGCCCGGGTCGTCGCCAGGGAGGAATGGGCTTTGAAGGCCCCTGTCAGCGGCGAGTTGCTGCCCTTTACCCTCCGGGAGGGGGACGCGGTCTCCGCGGGCGCCCTTTTGCTGGAGGTTCAGCCCAAAAGCGTATATGCCCAGGTGAACGGCACCGTGGCCGCGGTATACGCCCAGGCCGGGGACAGCGCCGACGGCGCTGTGGAGCGCTTTGGCTCGGTTCTGGCTATCGAGCATCAGGACCGCTATGAAATCCACGCCAACGTGTACACCGGCTACAACTCCGCCACCAACCGCAACCCCTATGTGGGCACCCGGGTCTACCTGCGCTCCGCCAACGAAAAGCACTTTGCCGAGGGCATCATCACCAGCGTAAGCGGCCGCAACATCACCGTGGCGGTGCTGGGCGGGGATTTGGTGTATACCGAGGACGTGAAGATTTACCGGGAGTCTACCTACGAGGACAAGTCCCGGCTGGCCCGGGCGGAGCTGAGCGTGGTGCCCCCCGCCTTGGTCAGCGCCGGCGGCACCATCCTCTCCATGGAGGTAAAGCCCGGAGACGCGGTACAGGCCGGGGAGTTGCTGTTCACCTACGTGCCCGACGCGCTGGAGGCGGGCCTGCGGGGCAAGGAGGACGCCACCCGCCTGACGGCCCCGGCGGATTTGATCGTCAAACAGCTCCATGTGACCCAGGGCGCTTCCGTGCAGAAGGACCAGGCGCTCCTCACCGCCTATCCGGCGGGCCTCTACCAGCTCATGGGCCAGGTGGAGGAGGGGGACGTGGCCCGGCTGGCTCCGGGGGAGGCGGTGCAGGTCCGCTTTGAGGAACTGGGCCTGGGCCCCATCCAGGCCACGGTGGCCTCCGTTTCGCCCTTGGGCTCACAGGAGGATACCAGCAAGTACACGGTGTATTTTGATTTCGAGGCTCCCCAGGGCGTGCTGATCGGGATGCACGCCACCGTGGAGAAATAGCCGGGAATCAGGGAACGGGGGCTTCCCTCACGCGCGTACAGGACGCGCATGGGGGAAGCCCCCGTTGCCCTTGTCCCCAAGCCCCCGGCGCGCTGTCCGCTAGCGCCGGGGGGCTTTTCCTTTGCCCCTTGTGAAAAGCGCGGCCCCAACCCCGATGGCCGCTCCGGCCAGGCCGCATAGCATGGTCTGGAGAAGGACGGCGTTTATCTCGCCCCCCACCCGTTCGGGCAAGGAGGCAAGGCAGGGCATGAAGTACCCCAGGTTCAGGGCCCAGGACACGGCGATGGCCGCAAGATACTCCAAGGCGATCCCAGCCGTAAAGCCGGCCAGGCCTCCCCGCAGCGCTTTGCCAAGCATAGTTTTTCCGTCCTTTCCTAAAAGAAAATCATGTCCGAAACGTAGCGCTCCTCCCCTGCGGAGGGCCGGTTCAGAATCTCCCCCTGAAACCACAACTCCGTGGAACCGCCCCCATCCAGGTTCATGGCGGTCTGTGCGCCGTAGGCCACAAACAGCTGCCGGAGCTCCGGGAGGGTCATGCCCTTGGAATAGCCCTCCTGCCGCCCGTCCGCCACGATGAGGATGTAGTGCAGCGGGCCGATCTGCCCGATGGCGGTGCGGGGCTCCCGGCGGGAATCCCTGGTGGAGATCACGTCAAAGGCTTTGCTGAACTCCGCCTCCTGGCCCTGGCGCACCAGCTCCGGGCCGAACTCAAAGGTCTGCCAAACGCCCTGGGCAAGGAGCTCCTTGCTAAAGGCCTCCGGCTTTTCGCCCTTGCGGTCCACCTTCACGGACATGTTGCCTTCCTTGTCCACGATGAGCATGTTGCGGGTGGTGCCATGGGCGCGGATCAACTCGCCGTTGCGGATGATGGTGCCATAGGAATGGACGCCGTAGTCATCCCCGTTTACAGCCAGAATCGCCCGCTGCCGGGCGGCCATCTCGGAGAGGGGCTCCAGGCTTCCAAAGGGCCGGCCGCCGCTGAGCGCCGTTTGAAATCCGGAAATATCCGCCAGCTGTACGTCCGCCACAAAATAGGTAACGTCCTTCCCGCTGATCCGGTTGACGGTAATCCAGCGGACATCATCCTGGTATGCATAGTCGTAGGGCTCCGTCGTACAGGGCGGCTGCCACTGCGCCGCCCCGGCCAAAGCGCCCCGGCCCGCCAAACAAAAGGTAAGAAGAAGAGAAAATCCCATGTTGAGCCATTTCCGTTTCATCGGCTGTTCCTCCGCTTGTGGATTGCCCCGCCTGGGGGATACGCTAACCATACCAGCGCAACATGAGAAGAAGATGAAAAGGGAGAGCGCCGCGCGCTCTTTGGGGCGTCAAGAGGGAAGCCTCTCTCACGTATGGACAGGTTCCAAAGCAGGCTTGCCATCATTCCCAAGCCGCGGCAACGATCTTGGACGGTACTTCCCCGGCCCCCTGACGCATTCGTTTCCTGATCCAAGGGAAAGCCCCCGGAGCATGGGGCGGAAATCCCTGCATTCCGCCCAACCTTCACCCTTCTTCCCAACGGCAACCCAAAATCAGATACTCCCACCCTGGAAAAGAAACCTTTTCTCATCTGTTTTTCATCAAAGTATGCTATCATCAAGGGGGAAGGAAAGGCGAAAGGAGGCGTCCCATGCGGCTTTTGATCGTGGAGGACGACGACGCGCTGCGCGCAATCCTGGTAAAGCGCCTCCAGGCCCAGGGGTACGCGGTGGACGCCTGCGAAACCGGGACCGACGGCTTGGACTACGCCACCGCCATGACCTATGACGGGATCATCCTGGATATCATGCTGCCGGGGGTCAGCGGGCTGGAAATCCTGCGCCAATTGCGCGGCGCACGCTGTGAAAGCGGCATTTTGCTGCTGACCGCCAAGGACGCCGTGGCGGACCGGGTGGCCGGGCTGGACCTGGGGGCGGACGATTACCTGACCAAGCCCTTTGCCTTTGACGAGCTGCTGGCGCGGATCCGGGCCCTGCTGCGCAAACACGCCCAGAACCGCTCCCCTGTTTTGACAGTAGGGGATTTGGTGATGGACACGGCGGCGCGCGTAGTCACCCGGGGGGAGCGGACGGTGAACCTGACCGCCAAGGAATATGCCCTGCTGGAATACTTTATGCGCAATGCCGGGCATGTGCTGACCCGGGGCCAGATCGGCGACCACGTGTGGAACTATGAATACAGCTTTGAAACCAACCTGGTGGATGTGTACGTGCGCTACCTGCGGGGGAAGATTGATAAGGAGGAGCCGGTAAAGCTCCTCCATACGGTGCGGGGAATGGGCTACGTGCTCAAAGCGGAGGCGGACGAATGAAAAAGGCCATGCGGCTGCGGGATAAAATGACCCGATGGGAGACCGCGCTGACCTTTGTTCTGGCGGCCGCGTTTTGCGCCGCGCTGTATTTCATCACCGCCTCCGTGCTGGAGGGGATTGTGGAGCGGGAAGTACGGCTGTCCATGAAGCAGGTCGTCGCGCAGATCGAAAACGAAAACGGCATGCTGACCTTTGAAAATGAAGTGCCCGTATCCTCCACCAGCATGTTTTTTGTGACGGAGGAAAATGGGAGCGAGCTGGCTTCCTATGGCGAGGATATCACGGTTTTTGACCAGGTGCCCGTGGCGGAAAACGCGCTGCGCAAGGTGAAGGGCGAAACGGGGGAATGGCTGCTGCTGGACAGCGAGCCCGTGAAGGTGGACCATTTTACGCTGCGCGTGCGGGTGGCGGCCTCCTACGCCCTGTCCCACCAAGTGCTTTCCCTTTTGCGTACGCTCTTTTGGGTGGGCGTGCCCCTGATGACGCTGATTGCCCTGGCCGGGGGCTTTGCCATTGCCAAGGGCTCCCTGTGGCCCATCCGCAAAATCATCCATAGCGCGGAGATCATCTCCCAGGGGGACCTGTCCGAGCGGATTCCGGTGGCGCAGGCCAAGGATGAGCTGGGGGAGCTGACCGACACGCTGAACCGCATGCTGGCCAATGTGGAAGCCGCCTTTGCCAGGGAGAGGCGCTTCACCTCGGACGCATCCCACGAGCTCCGCACCCCGGTAGCGGTGGTGCGGGCCTACGCCGAGGGCCTGGCGGCCGAGCCCGGCCTGACGGAGGACCAGCGGGAATCCCTGGGGACGGTCCTGCTGGAATGCGGGAGGATGCAAAAGATCATCAGCCAGCTCCTCACCATGACCCGGGGGCAGGAAAAACGCTACCGCATCCACATGGAAACCATACCCCTGGACGCCATCGGGGAAAGCATTGCGGAAACCATGGCGGAGCAGCTGGGGGAAAGGAATATGCGCTTTGCCCAGGAGATTCCCCAGGGCTTTGCGGTCCAGGCGGATCAGAGCCTCATCACCCAAATGCTGCTCAACCTGGTTGAGAACGCGGTGAAATACGGCAAGCCGGGGGGCGAGGTTGTGCTCGCGGCGGCCAGGAGGGACGGGCAGGCCGTAATTACCGTCCGGGACGACGGGAGGGGAATTCCCAAGGAAGCCTTGCCCCACATCTTTGAGCGCTTTTACCGGGTGGACCCTTCCCGCGACCGCAGCGGCACAGGGCTCGGCCTTTCCATCGTGCGGTGGATCGTTCAGGAGCATGGCGGCAGGATCGAGGTACAAAGCGAAGTGGGCGTGGGAACGTCCTTTTCCGTCTGGCTTCCCGGCGCTGTGGCTTCTTCCCCGCAAGCGTGATCCCCCCCGCCCTGGAAAGCCCGCTTTGGGAAAACCGCCCCGGACACAGGGAGAAGTCCCTGCTTTGCTCCCGGCAAGCGGGCTCAAAACAGGGACCGGACACAGAAATACCCCGGCATGGGAATAGGGGGCGCCGCCCCCTATTCCTAGTTTGGTTAATTCTGCGCGAGCATCCATTCGATGAACAGGCCGTAGCCCATGGTGGGGTCGTTGACATAGACGTGGGTAACCGCGCCGATGAGCCGCCCATCCTGGATGATGGGGCTGCCGCTCATGCCCTGGATGATGCCGCCGGTCTTTTCCAAAAGCTCCGGGTCCGTAACCTTGAGGACCATGCTGCGGGGGCTGGGGGCACTCTGGCGGTTTACCTCCATGATCTCCACGGCATACTCCTTCATGCCCCCCGCGTCCACGGTGCTCAAAATGGTGGCGGGGCCCACGTGCACGCCGTCCTTGCGGCCAATGGGAAGGCCCTCGGGGTAGAGGGGATGCTTGGGGGGATCGGTGAGGCCGCCGTAGATGCCGAACTGGTTGTTGAGAACGATGTCCCCCAACACCCGGTTTTCCCGCAAAAAAGAGCCCTTGAGCTCTCCGGGCACGCCCCGCTTCCCCTTGCGCACGTCCACCACGTCCGCCAGGAGGATTTCCCCCCGGTCCACGGTGAGGATTTGCTGGGTGTCGCTGTCCGTAATGGCGTGCCCCAGGGCTCCGTAGGTGATGCCCGGGGGAGTGGATTGCCCCTTTTGATGGACCTGCCCGTAAAAGGAGAGGGTGCCCACCCCGGCGGTGCTGTCCCGCACCCAAGCCCCGATGCGGTACAGGCCGGACTGCCGGTCCCGCTGGGGGGAGAGGATAAGCTCCAAAAGGGAATCCCCTCTTTTTACCGTCAGGGGCAAGGGCTTGTCCCCGGAGGCGTTGAGCAGGTTTTGGAGCTGGGCGGTCCCCTGGAGGGTTTCCCCGTTCACCCGGGTAATCACATCCCCGGCCTTCAGCCCCGCCAGCCGGGCCGGGCTCTGGCCCTCGCCGCCGGAAAGGTCGCTGGTGCCTACCACCAGCACCCCCTGGGTGTACAGGGCCACTCCCACGGCTTGCCCGCCGGGGTACAGCCGCAGCTCGTCCTGGACGTCAATTTCCACGTCCTTGAGGGGCAGCAGGCCAAAGAGGTTGATGGTAGCGGTGCTCTTGCCCTGGCTTCCCGCTTTCAGGCGGGTACCTCCCAGACTTTCGTCCATGGAGCTGAGGGCTTGTACGTCCCCCTGCTTCACGGAGATGGACAGGGGAAAGCCGCCGTTCACCACGGCCTCCTGGCCCAGGGCCAGGGTCATGGTCTCGGGAAGCCCTCGCAGAAAGGTTGCCGGCGGTGAAACATAACCCAGCACCACCAACGCGCTCAATACAATGCCTATGATCTTCCGAACGCGTCCGCCTTTGGGATGCCGGTGTTTTGGATGCATGCCCTGCGCCTCATTTCCGCTTGAAATGTCTAGGCCAAGCGTTGACGAAAAAACCCCTTGCTATGTTGGAAATTGCTGCAAGAAAGCAGCGTTTTCAAGGGATAAAGGGCTGGCGCCAAAGCGCTTTTATCCCCTTGACAGGAAAAAATCCCGGTGCTATAATCCGTTCGTTTGAACTTCAAAGAATTGAGGTTCAAAAAAGAGGGCATGTCCTTTGAACTTCAAACAAACCGAAAGGAGGCCGCCATGCTTTCAGCCCGCGCCACCCTCAACCAGATGCTGGTCACGTTATTCAACCACATCCTGCGCATTGAGGAGCGGACCCTCAGCGTTCCCGGCCTGAGCATCCGGGAAGTCCATGTCATCGAGGCGGTGTGCGAGGCCCGGGAGCCGCGCATGACCCCCCTTGCCCAGCAGCTTCACGTAACCCCGGGTTCCCTGTCCGTGGCGGTAACCACCCTGGAGCGCAAGGGGTATTTGCTCCGGGAGAGGAGCGTGGAGGACCGGCGGGTCATCTATCTGCGGCCTACGGAGAAGGCATTGGAAATTCAACGCAAGCATCAAGCCTTTCACCGGGAGATGGTGGAGGCGGTCATGGGCCTGGTCAGCGGCGACGAGCTGGCGGTTTTGATCAAGGCCCTGGACCGTGTGGACCAGTATTTTACCGTCAAGGAGTTGGAGCATTCATGATTCAAATCGTTACCGACAGCATGAGCGATATCCGGCAGGAGGAAGCCCGCCGGGAAGGGGTGGTGGTCCTTCCCCAGCACATCCTTTTTGGGGAGGAGAGTTTTTTGGACGGCGTGGACCTCACCCTGGACCAGTTTTACCATAAGATGGCCAATGTGAAGGTGTTGCCCAAAACCAGCCAGGTGACCCCGGAGGCCTTTGCCGGGGCGTTCCAGGAGGCGCTGGCAAAGGGGGACGACGTGCTGTGCATTACCGGCAGCAGCAAGCTTTCCGGCACGTATCAAAGCGCCCTCATCGCCCGGGATATGCAGCCGGATTCCTCCCGGATTTTTCTGGTGGACTCAAGGAACGCCTCTTTGGGGCAGCAGCTTCTGATCTGGGAAGCCGCCCGCTTAAGGGGAAACGACCTGCCGGTGGAGGAAATCGCCCTGCGCATGGATGCGCTGAAAGGCCGGATCTCCTTGGTGGGCCAGGTGGAGGACCTGAAGCATCTGGTCATGGGCGGCCGCCTCTCGGGAACCAGGGCCCTTTTGGGCACAACCCTGAACCTCAAGCCCATGCTGCGCCTCAATGAGGGCAAGCTGGGGCAGGACGGCCTTACCCGGGGCAAGCGCAGAAGTCACGAATGGTTCGCCAAGCAGCTTCTGGCGGAGCCCAGGGACCCGAAGTACCCCGTTCACCTCGCCTCCGCCAGGGCCCCCGGGGAGCTGGCGGATCTGCGGGAAGCACTGGACCAAAAGGGCCTTTTGGGGGACGACGTGCGGGAGATCGGCGTGGGGCCCGTGGTGGGAACGCATACGGGTCAAGGAGTCCTGGCGGTGGCCTGGGTACGGGCCCAGAAATAACCTTCCGAAAAAATCTACAAAATCCCTTTGTGGGCCTTGTACATATTGGCAGAAAATGGGATAATAACCGACATCCATCTCTTGACAAGATTCTTGCCTCAGCCTTACAATACTTTTACCGGTGTAAGCAGGAGAGTGTATGTACCGCGCCCTGCGCCTCGCGGAAAGGACCAAAGCATGCCAAGCACGATGTTTATTTCTCTGCCGCCCCAGACGCCCGATGCGGACCCCGGTGTTTTTGTGGAGGGGATCCATATTCCCAATCCCCTGGTACAGCAAAGCGGCGTTTGGATTCATAGCGCGGGCAGCGCAATGCTCCAGGAGGAGCGGTACCAGCTCTGCGTTTCCCCTTTTTACCAGTGGCTGATTCTGGAAGAGGATAGTCTTCAGTTCCGGTTTGGGGAGGAGGCCTATCTCCTGAAAAAAGGGGATTGCTTGGTCATCCCTCCGCAGCAGCAAAACTGCTGCTTGGAAAACGCCAAGGATTCGCGCCTGCTCTGGTTCTCCCTCAGGGGGCCCCTGACCCAGAGCTTCCTAAGGCAGATGAACGCGCTGAGCGCCTTGCCCGCCCGGCAGGGCATGCTGCCCACCCAGCTGCAGCTGACCCGCCAGATCGTGCAAGTGCTGGTGCGCCATTCCGGAACGGGGGACGCCAGCTATCAGCTGGCCCAGCTGCTTTGGGGCATCATTGCGGCCCACAGCGGCCAGAGCATCGCCACCTCCGTCACCCTCAGCCACGAAATCGCCCGGGTGGTGGATACCCTCAGGGCGAACCAGTATAAGGACTCCTTCTCCCTGGCGGAGATGGCGGCCATCAGCCGCATGCCTGTGGAGACCTTCCGCAAGCGCTTCTCCTCCGAGCTGGACATCCCGCCCCTGGGCTATTTGCAGTTTTTGAAGATGGAGCGGGCCAAAACCCTCCTTCGCAGCGGCATGAACGTCAAGCAGACAGGGGTGGAGGTGGGCATGCCGGACCCCTATCATTTCAGCAAGCAGTTTAAGCAGGTGGTGGGCCTTAGCCCTACGGCCTACCTGAAGCATGTGGGCGGGGTGGACCCTAGCTACGCCGCCCTGGCCCAAGGGGGCCAGCAGCCGGCGGGCCTTTCCCAGGAAACCCTATAATCCAGGGCGGGAAGGGCTTGCGCTTGCCCCGCCGCCTTGCTATACTGGTGTAGGCGGGCGGCGGCCCTTGGAGCGGCCTGCGCTTGCCGTGAGAATGAAGGAGCGAGCATACATGAAGAAGATTGGCATTTTAACCAGCGGCGGCGACAGCCCTGGCATGAACGCGGCTGTGGTGAGCGTGGCCCGCTCGGCGGCCATGTATGGGATCCAGCTGATGGGCATTAAGCGGGGCTATAACGGCCTTTTGGGCCTCAGCGACGATCCGGAGGACGATATCACGCTGCTGGATTTGGAAACGGTGCTGGATATTGCCGACCAGCGGGGTACTTTTTTGCGTACCGCCCGCTGCGAGGAGTTCAAAAAGCCGGAGGTACAGCGGGAGGCCGCCGAGAACCTGCGCAAGATCGGCATAGACGCCTTGGTGGTCATCGGGGGAGACGGCAGCTTCCAGGGGGCGCTTCGCCTCAGCGAGCTGGGCATTCCCTGCGTCTGCATCCCCGGCACCATCGATAACGACCTGGGCTATACCGAATCGACCCTGGGCTATGACACCGCCGTAAACGTCTGCGTGGACGCGGTCCGCTCGGTGCGGGCCACCAGCCGCAGCCATGACCGGCCCGCCGTGGTACAGGTCATGGGCCGCAATGCCGGCGATATCGCCATGCGCACGGCCATCGCCACCGGGGCGGAAATGGTGGTGGTGCCCGAGATGGAATGGGACGTGGACGCGCTGGCGGCCCGGTTGAACAGCCTCATCGCCGCTGGCAACACCCGGGCCACGCTGGTGATGGGGGAGCATTGCTGGCACAAGATGAAGCCCTTCGACTGGCGCAAATTCCTCAGCGCAAATGGAAAGCCCGTCCACGAGGGGGAGCCCATTTCCGCGGAGCGGCTGGCCAGCATCCTCAAGCGCAAATGCGGCGGGGCGGAGGTCCGCGCCACGGTGATCGGGTACACCCAGCGGGGGGCGATTCCCACCGCTTACGACAGCGCCTTTGCCTTTGAGGCCGGGAACATGGCGGTCCGGCTTTTGAACCGGGGCATCACCAACCAGGCGGTGGGCGTTCGCCATGGCCGGGTGTTCAGCATGCCCATCGCGGACGCGCTGAACATGCAAAAGCACTTTGACCGGGAGCTGTACGAGCTGGTGAACAAGCTGTAAAGAGGTTCTTTCTCAATAGCGGCAGGCGGGCGCGAAAGCGCCCGCCTGTTGCCGTTGGATAAAGTAAACCCCCGGCTTAGCCGGGGGAGGCAAAGCTTACGCGTTGCCCAAAACTCTCCCGGTTTATGAGGAGGCCCTAGGGGATAACACCAGCCAGGAATTCCGTCCATTTATGGATAGTGGGGCAGGAGTAAGCAGCTGACAAGATTTCGATGCGGCTTAAGACGCTTCGCTAGTTCTAGGCCCCTTTAGGGCTTAATCAAGACACCGGCCCAGCCGGTGGTCATGACTTGGAAGGGTTTCCTATGCCCGGGCCCGAAGGACGCCGCCCATGTCAAAATGCTTTTCCCCTTCCGCCTCGCCCCAGAGGCGGAAGGCCTCCGCCTCCCGCTGGAGCCCCAAGGTCATTTCGCTACCGGGGAGAATCTCCCGGCTGTAATGGATCAGCAAATGGGCGATTTCGCTTTCTCTCATGGCCTGGATGCCCAAGGCGTTGCACAGCCAGTCCCCGTAGCGGGTGTTGTTCACGTGGCCGTTTACGTCAAGATCGGTATACACGGGCATGTGGGTGGAAAGGAGGGCTTCCCCAGCCACCGGCGGGATGTTGCCGGGCATCCCCAAAAGGGGGACCAGGTCCGAATTGTCGGGCATGCACCCCAGGACCTGCTGGGAGATAGCCATCTTGCGCTGCACAAAATCCATCAGCAGCCACAGGGTCCCGGCCTTGCCGATAACCCGGTCCTTTTCATCATAAAAAACAAAATACCGGGGAAAAAACCAGCGCTTATTGGCCGCGGGGAAGGTTTCCACCCGAAGGGTCTCCCCGATAACAGGATACCGGTCCATCACCAGCTCCGTCCGGGACAGCACCCAGACGATGTTTTCCTTCAGGGTCTCCTTCCGGCCACAGCCCAGCAAATGGGCGTGGGTGCCCGCCATTTCCTGCATCACGGCCAGAATATCGCTCGGGCGCCAATGCCCTGTGAAATCGCAGTGGGTGGTGCGCAGAAGAAAGGTTTCCTGATAGGTTTTGAGAAGGGGGGATTGGGATTGCATGTCGTTCACCTCGGTTTGCTTTGGGGGGGAGGGGTTATGGGGCCGGAGCGGCCGGGGAGCCCGAAGGCCCCTGCCGGGGCTCCGTTCCCCGGCGGAAGCGGCGGTACACCGGCCAGGCAAAGGCAGCCCCCAGCAGCAGGTGGGCCGCCATCAGGGCCACCCGCTGCAAAAGGGACGCCGCTACGCCGGTTGGCACCGAAATCCCCATCAACAGCGTGGACAGCCCCATGACCCCCTCCTTGATGCCGATGTTCCCCGGCACAATAGCTACGATGCTGGACAGCCAGCTGACGCTGTTGTAAAACAGCGCCTCATACAAGGTCACCGGGTGGCCGATGGAGGCAAAGCACAGCTGGTAGAGCAGCAGCTGGAAGATGTTGTTGGCCACGAGGCAGCCCAGCAGCCGCCAGAGCATAGCCCGGTTGCGCAGCAGGGCGGTGAAGCCCTGGGCCACTTCCCCCAGCAGACGGTACTTTTGCAAAATTTTGGGGTTCTTCCCCGGGGCCCACAGGGCCAGGGCGGTGAAGGCCGCCAGCGCCGCCGTGCCCAGCCCCCACAGGGCCCACAGCACCGGCGGCCACTGGCCCTTGAGAAAGCCCAGGAAGAGCAGAGCCACCAAAATCTGCAACAGCGAAAACGCCACCCCAAAGACGACGTTCCCAGCCGCCATGCTGACGGATTTGGTATAGGCCAGGCCCTTCACCCGCTTGTAGTAGGCGGCGGAAAACACCAGGTCCGCCCGCAGGGGCAGCACGTAGGCGATGACGTTGCTGACGCTGACCACCCCCATCCAGTCCGTAAGGTCCAGGGGCAGCCCATAGGTCCGCAGGATCACCAGGTGGTACACGCAGTTCACCAAGGCGCTGCCCACCGCCAGGGCCACCAGCAGCGCCACGGTGGCCGCGTCCAGCCGCAGCAGCCTCTCCATGTCCGCCCGGTTATTGTACACATAGGCCGCCAGCAGCCCCAGCATCACCAGCAGCAGCGCCAAAGAGGCGGTTTTCTTCCAGTCCGGCTTTTTCAAGGGGAAATGCCTTCTTTCCAGATGCCTTCTTTCCAAAACAGGGGCAGGACGGCCCTCCCCGGGAGCCCCGGGGCCGCCGCTATCCCTTTTTGAACCCCAGCCGCAGCCACCGGGCCGCCACCAGCATGGGATCAATGCGGTAGTCCGTATGCTCATGGGCGGGGGCCGCCATGATCCGCTCATACTCCTCATCGGACATTTGCAGCTTTTCCTTGATCTGGGCGAGGTAGCCCGCCATCATGGCCTCGTCGTAGAGCGGCTCGGCCAGCTCCTGCAAGGCTTCCTCCCGGGTCATCTGCCCGCTGGCGATCATGCTGCTCAGGTGGGAGGTGCGCTTGTCCACCCCGAATTTTTCCGGGAACCACACCAGCTGGACAAAGGCCGTGAACACGTTTTCCAGGTGCTTGCGGCCATAGTACTCAAACCCGCAGAAGGCCTTCAATTCCGCAAAGGCCCTTTTCCTGTTGTAGTCGATGTAGTTCAGGGGCCGGGGGCTTTGGATGCCCAGGGCCAGCTGGTCCCATAGCCGCCGGTAGGCGGTCAGGAGCTTGAGCTTGCTAAGGTTTGTGTTCCCAAAGCGGCGGTTGATGTCCTTCATGTTTACCACGTCGTTGGCGGTGTGGGTATTGCCCTGCTGAAGGATGCACTCCAGGGCCCAGTTGCCGCCGCTTAAAAAGTACTTGATCCTCTTTTGCCGCATCAGGGTGTAGATTTCCGCAAAGAGCACGTTGTCCTGGGGCGCGGCCAGATTCGCCACCCCCGCCCGCATATAGGCCTTGCTCAGGTTATAGAACTGGGGCCCGTCCGGAGCCACCACCACGTACCGGATGCCTGTGGCCTCCACCAGCTTGCGCAAATTGGCCTTGCTGATGTCCGTGTCAAAGCCGTCGTCGATGTGCACGCCCAAAATCCGCAGGCCCTTCTGATGCCCCAGGTAGAGCAAGTAGCTGCTGTCCAGGCCTCCGGAAAGGCCCATGACGCAGTCGAACTCCTTGCCCTGGCCCTCCCGTTTCAGGGTATCCACCAACGCGTCCAGCTTCCGGGCCCCCTCCTCATTGGGGAAGTAGAGGGAATCCTTTTCAGCCAGCGCCTGGGTGCAATAATTGCATTGGCCCTTCTCATCAAAACGGATGGTGGGGTCGGAAGCATTGTCCATCACGCAGCGGGTACACCGGATGATCTCCTTCATAGGGCCGCCTCCTTGGAAATCCGAATCAGCACCTTTCCCATCATAAGGCAAAAGGAGGGCTTTGGCAAGGGAACGCCGCGTTGACATACGCCCGGAAAAACGATAAGATACAGCTATCTACGCAAATTCTTTTTGGGTTTTGGATGGAGAAAAACCCTGAAAAAAACATGGAGGGGAGCGGTGGGGAATGAAATCTTCGAGCCCTAGGGCAACTGCCGCTCTGTGCGGGATTTTTTTCCTCCTGGCCCTGGGGGCCCTGGCGGTGCAATGGAAGGAAGTCCCTTTGGACGGGGTGCGGCTGCTGCCCTTGGGGATCGCGGGCGGCATTCTGGGCGCTGCCCTGGCCGCCCTGGTATTCTGGCGGCTTTCCAAACTGCCCAGGCCCTTTGGATACGTTTCCCTGTGGCTCCTGGCGGGCCTTTTTGCGGGCGTTATGACCCTGGGCCAGAGCTTTGCCGGCCGGGGCACCACGGAGCTGCTCACCGACTCCATGCTGAAAGCGGCCTTGTTTTTCCTGGGAAGGGTTCCCCTGTACTATGGGGCCATGGTTTTGGCGCAAAGGGCGCTGGGGAAGGGGGAGGCCCACATCCCGCGGCCGCCATCCCGGAGCAGCGCCTTCTCCCTCCTTTTCACCCGCCCAAGGGCCTGGCTTTTTCCGTCCGCCCTTTTGCTGTTATGCTGGCTGCCCTATTATTTCCACACCTTCCCCGGGGTGGTCAGCAATGACAGCGTTACCCAGCTCAAGGAGATCTTCGGCATTTTGCCCCTGGAAGCCGGAAACCCCGTGTTTCAGACCTTGCTGCTGGCGGCCTTTGCCCGGCTGGGCCTTGCCTTGGGCAGCCCGGACGCGGGGGTGGCGCTGTATTGCTGCTTCCAAGGGCTGTTCATGGCGCTGCTGCTGGGCCGGCTGTTGCACGTCATGGCAACGGCCCGGGTCCCCCGGTGGCTCCTGTGGGCTTCCCTGGCCTTCCTGGCGCTATGCCCGGTTTTTCCCTTGTTTGCCTTCTGCGTGGGCAAGGATACCAATTTCGCCATGGCGGTGCTCTGGTTTTCGCTGACGGTGTGGAGGGTCCTATCCTTGCCTCCTGAGCAAGAGAAACAAGCACGCATGGCCTCCGTCCGGGGCCTGGGGCTGGAAATGAGCCTCTGCGCCGCCTTGGTGCTGCTGCTACGCAATCCAGGGGCGTATCTGCTGGCGCTGACCTTGGTTCCCTTGCTGCTTTGGACCCTGGGACGGGGCCCCGGAAAAGCGGCCCCCCCCCTGTGGAAGGCGCCTGCCTCCGCCCTGGGGGTGACGGCGGCGCTGTGGCTGGCCCTTCACCTGCTGGTCCTTCCCTCGCTGCCCATTGCCCCCATGCCCGAAGCCGAGGAATATTCGCTGCCCTTGCAGCAGGTGGCCCGGGTGGTGGCCTCCCAGCCGGAAAGCCTCTCCCAGGAGGACAGGCAGGTCATCGGCGCCGTGCTGGAGTTTGACCAGATCAAAGCCCGCTACCAGGGCGAGCTCAGCGATCCCATCAAGCTGCTGTGGAAGGAGAGCGCCACAGCCCAGCAAAAGCAAGCCTTCTTTGGGCTCTGGCTGCGCCTGGCCCCCCGCCACGCCGCCACCTATTTCAGCGCCACCTTTCACAACGCCTACGGCTACCTGTGCCCCGGCTACCTGTCCGTCCTCAAGCCCACGCTGCTCATCGGCAAGCAGGCCCATACCCAGGCCATTGAGCCCTTCTTCCCCTTCTCCGTCAACCCCCGCAGCGGCGCGCTGAAAGGCGCTATGGACGCCCTGGCCGCAACTCCCCTGGGCCGCCTGGTGCTGGCCCCGGGCCTGTATGGGTGGATCACCCTTTTCGCGTTAGCTGTGCTGCTGGCCTCCCGCCAAAAGCGCCTGCTGCTGGCGGCGGCCCCGGCCCTTTTTTCCCTGGCGGGCTGCCTGCTCTCTGCCGTAAACGGATATTTCCGCTATGCGCTGCCCCTGTATTTTTCCGCGCCTCTGCTGCTGGCCCTTTGCGCTTGCGCGCGCTCTACCAAGGACAAAGGAGAAACACCCGCATGAAACTGCTGATTGCCCTGCCTTGCTTTAATGAAGGGGAAAAGATCACCCAGGTATTGGATTCCATTCCCACCGCTTACGAGGGGATTTCCTCGGTGCGGCTGCTGGTGGTGGACGATGGCAGCGGCGACAATACCGCGGGCCTGGCCTTTGCCGCCGGGGCGGCGGTGATCCGCCACAAGCAAAACAAGGGACTGGGCCAGGCCTTCCGCAGCGCGGTGGACTACGCCATCGAGCATGGCTACGACCTGATGGTAAACATGGACGGGGACGGCCAGTTTGACCCGGCGGATATTGCCCGGCTCGTCGCTCCCATTGTGCGCCAGGAAGCGGACTTTGTCACCGCGTCCCGGTTCCTCACCGGGGAGAAAATTCCTCACATGCCCCCGGTGAAGCGCTGGGGCAATGCCCGGATGAACAGCCTCATCAGCCGGCTCTGCGGACAAAGGTTTTCCGACGTGAGCTGCGGCTTTCGGGCATACAGCAGGGAGACGCTGCTGAAGATCAACTTTTACGGCCGCTTCACCTACACCCAGGAATCCTTCATCTCCTTCCATTTCAACAACCTGACCATGAAGGAGGTGCCCATCAGGGTCACCTACTTCCCGGGCCGTAAAAGCCGGGTGGCGGGCAGCATTTTGCAATACCTGAAAAAAACCAGCGGCATCATCCTGGGCCTCATGCGGGACTATTATCCCATGCGCTTCTTTGGCATGATCGCCGCCGTCTTCATGGTCCCCGCCCTGGTCTTCGGGGCAATGTTTTTGATCCACTACCTGCGGGTGGGCTACTTTTCCGGCTACCTGTTCGCGGGCCTCATCTCCGCCTTCTGCCTGCTGATCTCCATTTTGATGGTGTCCTTTGGCGTAGCCATGGAGAGCATGGTGCGCATCAACCGCAATGAGAACCGCATTCTCTACCAGGTGCGCAAAAACGCCCCCACCACCCCGGATGACAAGCCGGAGGTGCTGTATCAATGAAGGCGCTGCTGACCATCGACCACCCCGCCTGGGTCCACCAGTTTCACCATATCGTGCATACCCTTCAGGACCGGGGGGACGCTGTCAAGGTGCTGGCTATCGACCGGGGCGGTGCGGGAGAGCTATTGGACTCCTACGGAATCCCCTATACGCGCTGCGCCAGGACCACGGGCAAGGGCGTGTGGCAAAAGGCGCTGCTGCTGGCCTGGCTTTCCCTGGAGCATACCTGGCAAGGGCTTTTGTTCCGGCCCGATGTGTTCATTGGCCGGGCCTCCCCCATGCAGGCCTTTGCCGCCTGGGTCTGCCGCAAGCCCCATCTGCTCTATGAGGATACCGAGGTGAGCAAGTTCAGCCTCAGGCTCTGCCGAAGGCTGTCCACCAAGATCCTCACCCCCCGTACCTTTCTCACGGACCTGGGGCCCAAGCAGGAGCGGGTGGATACCTACAAGGAGCTGTTTTACCTCCATCCCTCGATGTTCACCCCGGACAGGCAAGTGCTGCGGCAGGCGGGCTTTGACCCTGACGAGCCCTACATGATCCTTCGGTTTTCCGCCTGGAACGCCAGCCACGACATCGGCAAGCGGGGCCTGGATGCCCAGGGCAAGGAGGCCTTGGTCAAGCGCTTTGCAAAGTACGGCAAGGTCTACATCAGCGACGAGGGCACGCTGCCCCCCAGCTTGGAACCCTGCCGCCTCACCACCCCCTATGCCTTGATCCACCATGTGCTGGCCTTTGCCCGGCTGGTGTACAGCGAGGGGGCCACCATGGCCAGCGAAGGCGCGGTGCTGGGGACCCATACCCTGTACGTGAACCCCATCGTATCCGGCACCACCCGGGAGATGCACCAGCGCTACGAGCTGCTCTATCCCTTCAACGAAGGGGAGGACCGCTACGAAAGGGCCGCCCAAAAGGCGGAGGAGCTCCTGAGGGATCCGGACCTTGAAGCCAAAGGCCGGGAGAAGCAAGCAAAGCTGCTCCAGGAAAAGATCGACATCAACCAATACTTCATAGCCGAAATGGAACGGCTGGCCAAGGCGGGAAGGAAGGGCAAAGGATGACGGAGCTTGCCGGGATGTGGAAAACCCTCCTGGGGGATACTTGGCTGGATGTGGGAAATAGCTGGCGCAACCTGTACTTGCTCAGCTGCGCCTTGCAGATGCTGGCCCTGGGCGCGCTGTTTGCCCTGCGCGGCTTCTGGGGCAAGAAAAGCCCGGTGGCCTCCTTCCTCACCGGGGCGGCCTGCACCCCCCTGGTCCAATACCTCTGGACCCTTGGGCTGGCGGCCCTCTGGCCCCAGGCCCCCAGGCTAATTTACATTGGCGCGCTGCCCGCCTTGGCGGCGCTGTACCTGCTGGCGGCCCTTCTGCGCCGGCGAAGGGCCCTGCGCCCGGCCTTGACCAAGGCCCTGGCCTTTGGGAAGCGCCTGTGCACCTTTGACAAGCCCGCCCTGGTTTCCCTGTGCTTTGCCCTGGCCTTGGGGGTACTGGCGCTGCCCCCCTGCGTGAGGTTCCTGGGCAGCATGGACGCCGCCAACGCCGGGGACAGCGGGGAGTACATGGCCCTGGCCCTGCGCTACACCCAGGACCGGGACCTGGGCAAGCTCCTGGAGAAGGAGGAGGCCCTGGGGCATTTCCGGGGCCACAGCCATTTCCCCTCCCTGGAGCTGTACATGGTCCAGGGCTTGATGCACGCGCCCGGGGACGCCGCTGGCTATCCTTATGACAAGCCCATGCTCTTTGGGGTAGGGATGCTGAATTTTTACATGGTCATGGCTTTCATGGCCTTGCTCATCGTCCTGTGCCGCCGGCGCAAGCGCTGGGTGCTGCTGGGGGCGCTGCTGATGAACCTGGTGCCCAACCTGTTTTTTTCCGTTGCCTCCGCGCCCCGGGATATCTGGCGCATTCTAGCGCTGATGATCGCCGCGCTGTACTTTGCCGGGCTCTCCCCCCAAGGGGGGGCCAAGGTCCTGGCGGGCAAGCTGGCCGCCACGGCGGCTTTGTGCTTTGTGGTCATGAGCGCCCATGTGGTTTGCTTTGTGGTGCTGCCCTTTATCGTGGCCGCCTGGGTGCTGGCACGGTGGTACGGGGCCGTTCTCTCCGGTAGGGGAAAAAGCGGGCGGGAGCTGCTGGCCTCCGTCGGCCTGGCCCTGGCGGGGGCTGCGGGCACCTTGGCCGGTTTCGCGGGCAATCTGTGGTGCTATGCCCGGTGGGGGGAGATGTCCCCCTGGCGGCTGATGACCACCTATACCTCGGCCCCCTGGTATAGCGCGTATATGGCGGGGGAATATAAGCTGGAGGCCACCACGCGGCAGCTCAACTTCTGGGAAGCGCAAAACGACATTGTGATGGCCTACGCCACCCCCGTGGGCCTGTGGGGGCTGCGGCTGGCGGTGGCGGGGCTCGTATGCGCCGCAGGCTGCCTTCTGTGGCGGAGGCTTTCCCCAAAGCGGCGTTTGCAAGGGGAGGGCAGGCTCCTTCCCGCCTATGGGGAGGAGGGCGCCTCCAACGCCGGGGCCCTGGCCTTCAGCTCGCTGCTGACCCTATGCACGTTGGCCCCCATGACCGGATTGCTGGACACTTCCTTGTACAGCTTCTCCGGCTCCTTCCTCACCATGCAGCGCTACACCTTGCAATGGTTCCTATGGGCGGCGGCCATGATCTGCGCGGCCCTGGCCGCCCTGGATAGCGCCTGGCCCGGCATCGGGGAATGGCTGAAAGCCAGGCTGGGGCCCGTACGGCTGGGCTCCCTGCACCGCTTTCCCTGGTACGCGCCCCTTGGGGAGGGCTGGCGGAGGGTCCCGGCCCTGCTGTGCGCCTGCCTGTGCCTGATGGCCTTTGTCCAGGGCACCAGGCAGACCGGCTATGCCAACAGCTTCTACCGTTACAGCCGCACTGTGGTGGAGGATCCCCAAACGCTGCTGGACAACGGATTTCTGGAGCGCTACGGCCTGCTGATGGCCGCGGCGCGCCATGTGCCCCAGGACAAGAAGATCCTCATTACCCGGACCGGGTACCAGTATCCCTTGGCCGCCCGGGGCTATGTGCTCACCAGCAACCCCATCGTGCCCCTCATGAACCTGCCCGCCCAGGAGGTTTGGGAGGCCCTGAAGCAGCTGGACGTGGCCCTTCTGGCTACGGAGCCGGACTTTTGGGACGAGCGCTACTACGCGCTCTCCACCCTAAGCGAAGTGCTGAATGCCTTGCCTCCCCGGCAGATTCTCCAGGACGGGCACATGCGGCTGTACGTGCTGGATGCGGACCTGGCCGCCGCCATCTCCGCAGAGCTTAGCGCCGCGGGCGTTTCCAGGGAATAGAGGCTTTTAGGCTGTTGACTCCGCCCTTGGGCCATGCTATGATCAGCCTACCATAGAAAGGAGCCGCCTATGAATTGTCCGAAATGTGGGAGCCCTTTGCCTCCCGGCGCTCAATTTTGCAATGTTTGCAATGAGCCCATCGCCCCAACCGGCTACCAAACCTATGGTCAGCAGGCCCCCTATGGGCAAGGAACCCAGCCCATGCAAAGCTACGGCGGGCAGCCTCCGGCCCAGGACTATGGGACCGGCGGCTATGCGGCGGGCCCGTCCTGTACCTATCCCGGCTATCAGCCCAGCTATGAACAGCGCTACGCCCAATATCCCAACCCCCAGGGCCAGGCCTATCCCCAGGGCTATGGCGGTTACTACGGGGAGGTGCCCCAGCCCAGGGGCTCCCACGCTTTTTTCGCCGCCCAGCTCCAGCTGCCCGGCATGCTCCGGGATTCCTTCCGGGATCCCGGCTGCGTCTTGCAAGGGATCATGGAGCGGCGCAACTGGTACCCCACCCCCGTGGTGGCGGGGCTGACGCTGCTGTTCACCTTCCTGTGCGGCATGTTCTTCGCCACGGGCATGGTGCGGCTCTTTTTCGGCTTTTACACCGCGGTCACAGGCAACGCGCTGGCCAGCGACGCCACCAGCCTCACCCAGGGCGTCAACTACGTATCCAGCAAAATCGGCGCTTCCATCGGCGGCATCGCGGCGCTGTGCCAGGTTTTCGCCATGGTGCTGCCCCTGGCCGTGATGCTGGTGTACCTGTGCTCCGTGCGCAAGGTGCGCTTTTCCTGGGAGCTGGCATACGGCTGCTTCACGGTCACCACCTTGCCCACTGTGGTCATCTCCTTGCTGGCGCTGCTGGTCTCCTTGGTAATGCCCATCCTGTCGGTGCTGGCCTCCCTTTTGGGGATGGTGGTGAGCTACGTTTTCATGGGCAGCCTCCTGGGCCGGGTGACGGGAAAGCCGGAGCAAGCCCTGGCTGTTCCCAAGATCGTGTGCATCTGCCTGTCGCTGTTTTTGACGCTGCTGTTCATCGTTTTGGTGGGCGGCACGCTGATGAACGGCGTGGTCCAGTCCACGGTAGCCATCCTGTGGAACTTGAACTCCCTGCTGTAAGGGAGAAATGACAAAGGCGCGGCCCCGGGGAAACCCCGGGGCCGCGCCTTGCTTTGCCCTTGGAATCCCGCCAGGGCTTATGGCAAACCCCGCCCGCCGAAAAAATCAATACTGTCAGCCGTTGTTTCAAAGGGAGCGGCGTTTTCAGGGCACGGCCCTCGCCTTGCGCGGAACCGGGAGCAGAGCGCCTCTTGGGCCCGTTCTTTTCCACGTTGGAACAAATGACACGAATTGCAAGAAACCTCAAAAATACCCACAATGAGGGGTATATTTTGCACATAATTTCATTGACTTCCCTTTGGAATGAAGCTATATTGGGAGCATCGACAGGCTGTTGAACCGAATTGGTAAAAAGGAACAAAAAAGAAAATAAGGAGACACCACCATGCATGACCATGTTGAATTGGAGCGCCTGGCGAATTCGATTCCTACCAGCGCCGGCACAGGGGTCGTTCGGAAAATGACCAGGGAGATTTGGCTGGAGGAATGCTTTCCGGAATGGCATCAGATGCTGAACCAGCAGATCGAGGCGGCGGAGTTCCCCAAGGGCTCCTTTGGGCTTTGGATGCTGGGTGGACCCTCGTGGGCGTATAAATCCGCCGGCGGAGCGACTTTTTTGGTGGATAACTACTCCGGTTCTTCCCTGAACAGCGAGTACCATTATTGCGGCGTTTGCCGTACCAGCGGCGCGCCCTACCTGACCTGGCTGCGGAGCAATCCCCATGTGATTGATCCCTGGAAGTTCAAGAGCCTGGACTATGTGTTCGCCACCCACCACCATCAGGATCATGCGGATTTTTACACCGTCAGCGCCACGCTCCAGACCACGGACTGCAAGTTTGTGGGCCCCAAAAACACCTGCGCGCTGTTTCGCAAGTGGGGCGTTCCCCAGGAGCGGATCGTGGAGGTGAAGCCCGGGGATTCCTTCCAGTGCAAGGATGTGACTGTGAAGGTGGAGCGCAACTATGACAACATGGCTTGCATGACCGGGGACTATCAGCCCGGCCAGCCCTGGGATTATGATGCCAACGCCGTGTCCTTCCTCTTTGACAACGGGGAGCATTCCGTGATCTTTTTGGGAGACACCCTGTACCATGACGGCTATAAGGCCATCGGAGACAGGCACAAGATCGATGTGGTGATCACGGACATGGGCCACAACGCCCCCGGGGCCACGGACAAGATGAATCCCTGGGATGTGATGCGCGTGACCCAGAACTTGAAAGGTAAGGTCGTCATTCCGGATCACTATGAGAACTGGGCCAGCAGTGAGATTGATCCCCACCAGCTCCAGCGGATCGTGGCGGAAAATGACCCCGGCATCAAGGTCTGCATTATGAAAAGCGGCGGGCTGTACACCTATCCCCAGGATAAGGACATGGACGAATACCGCTACCCTGACTGGCGGGAGCGCTATGATTGGGAAAAGAGCTTTATTTATGGCGGCGCGCCTTCAAAATAGGTGCGGGGATTCTTTGCGTTGGTTTTCATCCGGGCAACCGGAAAAATGAGGAGGGAAAACTATGATGAGGAAAATCCTGGGAATTGCTCTGGTTCTAATGCTCCTGCTGGGCAGCGTCGCGGCCCTGGCGCAGGCCGTCCCCTTCAATGATCCCGCGGCAGTAAGGCCCGAGAGCATTGAATACCCGGTGTCCGGCCTTTCCTGGGCCGCCACCAGCAGCGTCATGGCCAACGAAAAGTACACCATCGCCATGATCGTGAAAAACAACACCAACCCCTTCATGAACGGCGTGCTCAACGGCTTTGCCAAGGCCGGCACGGACATGGGCTTTGAGGCGGTGCTCCTCTCCCCCCAGACCGCCGACAGCAATGAGGACCAAGTGCGCCTGGTGGAGGACATGATTCAAAAGGGCGTTGACGCCATCTGCATCCATCCGGTGGATTCCAATGGCATTGTGCCCGCGCTGGAAAAGGCGTGGGACGCCGGAATTCCGGTTCTGGTACAGGGCACCCGGGCCAACACGGAAAAGATTTACGGCTGGTACGGCACCAAGTATTACGACGAAGCGTATATGATCGCCGAATACGTGGGGGAAAAGCTGGGTCACAAGGGCAATGTGATCTACATTTCCGGCCCCCAGCAGGCCCAAAACGCCATCGACGAGGCCAAGGCCACCCACGAGGTGTTTGAAAAGTACCCGGATATGCACCTCATCGACGAGCAGCCGGGCAACTTCAACCGCGCCACCTCCATGAGCGTCATGGAAAACCTGATCCAGAAGTATTCCGAGGAGGAAGTGGATTGGGTGATCGGGGCCAATGACGAATGCGCCATGGGGGCCATTGCCGCCATGGAAAACGCCGGGAGGAAGCTGAACTTTGCCGAAGGCGGCATCGGGGTGTCGGGCATTGACTGCAACAAGGACGCTTCCTTTGCGCTGCAAGAGGGCGCCCTGACGGTTTCCATCAACCCAGACCCCGTTTCCCTGGGCTTCACCGGCGCGGCTTTTTTGGTGAAATACCTCAACGATGGAACGCTGTTCCCCGCCTTTGTGGCCTGGCCGGACTTTAAGACCGCCCAGGACGTCATGGTGGACGCTTCCAACATCGACCATTATATCGAGAACCTGGCGTGGTGGAAGAAGCCCGGCGAATAAGGCTCCCTGACAATGCCCGGGAGGAGGCTATGCCTCCTCCCGGAGCCTAAAACCTGAATCATGGAGAAACCATATGACGCCCATTATCAGTTTGGAGCATATTGATAAGCACTTCCCCGGCGTACACGCCCTTACGGATGTCAGCCTCTCCTTTTACGCAGGAGAGGTGCATGCCTTGGTGGGAGAAAATGGAGCGGGAAAATCCACATTGGTGAAGGTCATCCTCAGCGCGCACAAGCCCACAGCTGGAAAGGTATACTTTGACGGCGGGGAGAAGAACCTTGCCAATCCCCTGGAAGCCTCCAGGCTGGGCATTGAGGCCGTTCATCAGGAGCTGATGCTGATTCCCTGGCTCAGCGTAGCCCGGAATATCTTTATGAACCGGGAGATCCGCTCCGCAAAGACCGGCCTTTTCGACATCACCGCCATGGAGAAGGTCTCCAGAAGGCTTCTGGCGGAGTTCGGCATTTCCATTGACGTATCCCGGCCTGTGAAGGAGTACAGCGCCTCCATTTGGAAGATGATCGACATCGCCAGGGTCATCAACCTGAACCCCAGGGTGATTATTTTTGACGAGCCCACGGCGATTTTGACGGAGCGGGAGGTGGGAAGCCTCTTTGCAAAGATTTTGGAATTGAAAGAAAAGGGAATTGCCATTATCTATATCTCCCACCGCCTGAAGGAAATCGAGCAAATCGCCGACAGGATTTCCATCCTGCGGGACGGCC
Organism: Candidatus Limiplasma sp.; assembly: GCA_034927815.1. GTDB lineage: Bacteria > Bacillota > Clostridia > Christensenellales > Aristaeellaceae > Limiplasma. Next base: position 342,264 of record JAYFPK010000008.1, on the reverse strand, counting down.
GCCATGTGAGCACCGACGCCGTACAGGAAATCGGCCAGGAGGAGATCATCAAGCGCATGGTGGGGCGGGACGTATCCAGCTTTTACCACCGCACCATCGTGGAGCCCGGGGAGGAGTTGCTCCGCCTGGAGCATGTGACCACGAAAAAAGGCCAGCAGGACATCTCCCTGCGGGTGTGCCGGGGGGAAATTGTGGGGCTGGCGGGCCTGGTGGGCTCCGGGCGCACCGAGGTGGCGGAAAGCCTCTTCGGCCTGAACCGGATCCTGGAGGGAGCGGTCTACTATCGGGGCGCGCGGATCAAGCCCAAAAACGTGGCCTCCATGATCGACCGCGGGGCCTACCTGGTGCCAGAAAACAGGAAGTACCAGGGCTTGGTCCTGAAATTCAGCGTTGCCAGCAACATTGCCCTGAGCGTTTTCAGCCGGTGGAGCAAGTTTTGGTACCACCGCAAAAAGGAGGCCCAGACCGCGGAGAGGATGATCGCCGCCCTTTCCATCAAAACCCCCAGCCGCAGGCAGTTGGTACGCAACCTCTCCGGGGGGAACCAGCAGAAGGTGGTCATCGGCAAGGCGATGGTGACGGAGTCGGAATTTCTGATTTTTGACGAGCCCACGGTGGGCGTGGATGTAGGAGCCAAAGAGGATATCCATACCCTGATGGACGATTTCGTGCAGCGCCAGGGCGGCGTTTTGATGATCTCCAGCGACTTGCCCGAGGTCATCGGCATGTGCGACAGGGTGTATGTCATGTATGAAGGAAAAATCGTGAAGGAGCTCAAAAGAGATCAGCTATCCGATAAAAACATTGCTGATTACATGCTGGGTTCCAAGCTTGGAGGCGGCAATGAATAATGCGGCATCGAGGCCCAAGGGCTTCAAGGCGTATCTGGCGGCGGTCCAGCCTGTGATTTGGATGCTCTTGCTCATCATCGCGGTCTTTTCTTACTACGGCCAAAACTTTTTTTCCTATGGCAACCTGCTGAACATCATCAAGCAGGCGTCCCCCTTTCTCATTTTGGCCATTGCCGAAACAATGGCTGTGCTGGTGGGGCAGATCGACCTGTCCATTGGCAATGTGATGGCTTTTTGCACGGTGGTGGTGGCGATGCTGATGGCGGCGGGTTGCCCCGTGGTTCTGGCCGCGGCGGCGGGCGTCGCCACGGGCATGGCCTGCGGCCTGTGCAACGGGTTTCTCATCGCCAAGTGCCGGGTGCCGGCGTATATCACCACCTTTGGCCTTGGCACCATGTGCTATGGCCTGGGTTCCTTGCTCACGGGGGGAGTGTCCGTTCCCGCGCTGGACGGCGGCTTCCGGTTTATCTCCGACGGGGAAATCTGGGGTGTTCCCATGGTGCTGATTCTGGCGGCGGCGGTGTTTTTCCTTACAAAGCTGCTCATTGACAGAACCGCCTTCGGGCGCAACATGTACGGCCTGGGCGGCAACCGGGAGGCGCTGTTCCTCAGCGGCGTGAACACCGTTCGGGCGGAGATCGTGGTTTTTACCGTGGCGGGCATTCTGGTGGGCGTTGCCGGGGTGATCTTCGCGGCGCGGTCCGCCTCAGGGCACCCGGATTATGGAAAGCAGTGGGAGTTCAATGCCATTGCCGCCACCATCATCGGCGGAAATTCCTTTTCCGAGGGCCGGGGCAACATCACCAAAACGGCGCTGGGGGTGCTGTTCATCCAGATCCTCAAAACCGGGCTTAACGTGTCCGGGGTATCCCCTCAGGCCCAGTCCTTCCTGTTGGGGCTGATTGTGGTGGCGGCCATTTCCACGGATGTGCTGATCAAGCTCAGGAAGGAGGGGTGAGCCAATGGACCGGAGCAAGCGCTCATTCTTCGGCATTTTCTTTGAAACCGGATTATACCGGGTATGCATTTTACTGCTGATGTGCGTCGTCATGTCTTTTATCAGCGCCAATTTTTTCAAGATCGGCAACCTGATCAACATCGCCCGCCAGGCCAGCGTGCTGCTGATTCTGGCTTCCTGCGCCACAGGCTGCATTCTCACCCACGGCATCGACAATTCCCTGGGCGGGGTGATGTCCCTGTGCGGCTGCGCCTGCGGGTACTTTCTCAACCACAACTATTCCATTGTCGCCTCCATCCTTTTGGCGGTGGTGATTGGCGCCGCCTTTGGGTGCATCAACGGCTTCCTCATCGCCATCGTGAAGATTCCCCCCTTTGTCTCCACCTACGGGGTCAGCTATATCGCCAACGGCCTGGCGCTGATCCTCATGGGCTCGGATATCTTCTGCAGCTTCCCCAAGGCCTTCCGGAATTTGAGCACGGGAAACCTGGGGGCCTTCCCTTTGCTGGTGATCTGGGCGCTGCTGGTGACGGCGCTGATGTATGTGGCGCTGCAGCGGAGCAACTTTGGGAAAAAGGTCTACTCCGTGGGGGCCAACTATACCACCGCCAAGTACTCGGGCATCTCCACGGTATCCACCTTGTTTGTCGTGTACATCCTCAGCGCCTGCGGCGCGGCATTGGCGGGGGTCTTGCAAGCGGCCCGGCAGAGCGCGGCCCAGGCGGGCATGGGGGATACGTTTCAAATGCTGGCCATTGCCTCCATTGTGATGGGGGGCACCTCCATGGCGGGAGGCGAGGGCAACGTGCTGGGGGGAATCCTGGGCGCGCTGATCCTGACGCTGATTGTGAACGCCATGAACCTGTTGGGCGTGCCATCCTTGGCCCAATCCCTGATCACGGGAGCGGTGATCATTCTGGCGGTATTGATGGATGTGCAGATGAAGCGCATCCAGTACAGCAGGCCCCAAGAGAAAGCGTAGAAAGGCGGACAAAAGCCATGAAGATTCAAAAGACCAGGCTGGCGGAGCTGCCCTGGGTGTATTCCACCGCGGAAGTAAGCCTGGAGGGGAAGCGGTATTTGGTAGCCGCCAGCGAGGGGAGGGGGGAACGCGCCTATATCATCGACGCCCAAACCCTCCAATCCTCCGAGCTGTGGATTGGGGATACGGGGGTGATGAATGTCGTCCAGATTCCAGGCCGTTCGCAGCTGTTGGCCATCACCGGATTCTACCCTGTTTTTCAGTCCCGGGAGGCTGCCGTGTGCCTGCTGGAACCCACCTCCAGGGGATACCTGTCCCCCTGGCGCATCACCCGGGTTTTGGAGCTGCCCTTTTGCCACCGCATCGGCATTGTGCAAGATCCTCACGGCCTGTTTTTGATTGGGTGCCAGCTATGCGCCGATAAGGACTTCCAAGAGGATTGGACAAAGCCTGGGGCCATATGGGCCGCCCCTATTCCCCAGAAGGCCGAAGGCCCCTGGGAATGGAGCAAGGTATTTGAAGGCCTCACCAAAAACCATGGCCTGTTCATCGAAAACGGCCATCAGGTTTACATCGGCAGCGAAAACGGCCTGATGCTCTTTGACATGGCCCATTACCGGGGAGGAGAGAGATTGTGGCCGAAGCTGGTCTCCACCACCCCTACCAGCGACCTCTGGATTGCCGGGGACGGGGAGGAGAGGGTACTGGCGGCCATTGAGCCCTTTCACGGCAATACTTTGGCTGTATACCGCCTGAAGGAAGGTTCCTGTGAGGCGCAATGGAAGCGGGATATCGATTTCGGCCATGTGGTATGGGCTGGCCGCGTCTTCGGGGAACAAGCGGTCATCCTGGGCAACCGGGGGGGGGAGAAGGCCCTGGAGCTGGTCTTTTGGCAGAGGGGGGAGACGGTGATTCTGGACCGGGGCGCAGGCCCCACCCAAATCACGGTGTATGAGGAGGGGGAAGAGGTTAAGATCCTCTGCGCCAGCCACGCCGCGGGAGAGGCCTGCCTGTACGCCCTGGCGGATCAGGCCCCATAAGCCTTTTTCCCCTGGGCAAGAGAGCGTCTTGACCGTGTAGGAATTTTTTGCTACAGTGAGGGCGTTCTTCGTCATTCGTGCGACAATGTTTTGTATAGCGCCGGGAGGGTGCCGGGCATACCGGTGATTATTTTTCCAAAGCGAGGTTGTGTAAGCATATGCTTTCGGACCCTATCCATGTGATGGACGCGATGAAGGACGCCCACAAGGGTGACGATATTGCCATCATCTCCCAGGTCGCCCACATGTACTATGATTTGGGCATGCTCCAGCCGGAAATTGCGGACAAGCTTTTTTTCTCCCGCTCCAAGGTGTCCCGCCTGCTGAAAAAGGCGGTGGATTTGGGCATCGTGGAGATCAAGGTCAAGCGGTATCTCGCCCGCATGCCAAGCTATGAGCGGAAGATGGAGAGTCTCTTTGGCCTGAAGGAGGCTATTGTGATGAACCCTTTCGACGAGGAGGACCCGGACGACGCCAAGGCGGGCCTTGCCAACTTTGCGGCGGCCTATGTGTCCAGCCAGATCAAGGGCCGGTATGTGCTGGGGATCACAGGGAGCGATACGGTGACGCGGGTGGTTCATAAGCTCAAAAAGGTGCATGATTGCGAGTTGAAGGTGGTGCAGACCATTGGGGCCACCATCAACAAGGATATGTCCAGCGAGCTGGTGAACTTCATCGCCCACACCTATGGAGGGAAGGCGTATTTTCTTCATACGCCCCTGTATGTGGAGGATATGTACGTGAAGGAGGCCCTGCTGCGGGACCCCGCCATTGTGGAGGCCTCCCGGTTGATGAAGCGCTGCAACCTTCTGCTGATGGGCATTGGGAAGTTCGACGTGAAGGGGGATATGCCCAGCTGGTGGGGTTACATGACGCCGCGCCACCGGGAGGAAATGAACCGGCTGGGGGTGGTGGGCAGCCTGTGCGCCCAGTTCTTTGACATCAACGGGAATTTGGTGGACTGTGACTGGAACAAGAAATGCATCACCATTCCCTGGGAGGATATGAAGCTGGCCAAGCTGCGGGTAGCCATTGAATCGGGGGGCTCCAAGGTGTTCTCCATTTTGGGCGCCTTGCGGGGAAGGCTCATCGACGTGCTGGTCACGGACGCGGTGACGGCAGCCAGGGTGATGGAGGAGCAGCAAAAGATGCAATAAAAAAGGACCGGCAAAAGGTCCCTTGCAAACCGGAACGGGCGCGGCTTCCTAAAGCCGCGCCATGAATTTGGCACGAAAAAAGCCCCCGGCGTAGCCGGGGGCAAAAGCTTTTTGGTTGTTACTTGCTTCTGTGCCACAGGAGCTTCTCGTAGCGCTCCACTCCGGCTTCCCGCACCATGACCTCCAACTCCTCGTCCCCCATGACGGTGTTGCGGCCCTGGGCGTACAGGTCGTCCACCATCTCCTTGACGGCCATGACGGTTTTGTCCTTCTTGTCCACGGTGTGGGGCGGCTTGAGGCGGAAGTAGCTGTTCATCCAGTGGGCGATCCCGGCCAGGCCGCTGTGGCTGTCCACGGCCACGGAGGCGGGGCGGTTCAGGATGGCGGTGGTGTCGAAGATGTTGTAAATCTCCTCGTCCTTGAGCATGCCGTCGGCGTGGATCCCGGCCCGGGTCACGTTGAAGTGGCGGCCCACAAAGGGCTGGCGGGGGCTGACTTCGATGCCGATCTCCCGCTCCATGTACTCGGCGATTTCCGTGATGGCGGTGAGGTCCATGCCCCCGGTTTCGCCCCGGAGGGCCTGGTATTCCACAGCCATGGCCTCCAGGGGGCAGTTGCCGGTCCTCTCCCCAATGCCCAGCAAGGAGCAGTTGATGCTGGAGCAGCCATAGAGCCAGGCGGTGCCGGCGTTGGCCACCACCTTGTAAAAGTCGTTATGGCCGTGCCATTCCAGCTGCTCGCTGGGGATTTGGGCATAGTGGTTCAGGCCGTAGATGATGCCGGGGACGCTCCTGGGCAAGGCCGCGCCGGGATAGCTGACCCCGTAGCCCATGGTATCGCAGGCCCGGATCTTGATGGGGAGGCCGCTTTCCTGGGACAGCCTCATGAGCTGCTCCGCAAAGGGAAGCACAAAGCCGTAGAAATCGGCCCGGGTGATGTCCTCCAGATGGCAGCGGGGAATGATCCCCTTCTCCAGGGCGGCCTGGACGATGCCCAGGTATTGCTCCATGGCCTGGCGGCGGGTGAGGTGCATCTTCTTGAAGATGTGGTAGTCGCTGCAGGAAACCAGAATGCCGGTCTCCTTCACCCCCGCGGCCTTCACCAGCTCAAAGTCCTTTTCGTTGGCCCGGATCCAGGTGGTGATCTCCGGGAAGGGAAGGCCCAGGGCCTGGCAGCGCTCCAGGGCTTCCCGGTCCTTGGCGGTGTAAAGGAAGAACTCGCTTTGGCGCACCAGGCCGTTGGGCCCTCCCAGCCGGGCCATGAGCTTGAAAAGATGCTCGATTTGGGCCGGGGTGAAGGGGCTGACGCTTTGCTGGCCGTCCCGGAAGGTGGTGTCCGTCATCCAGACCTCGCTGGGCATGCCCATGGGCACCACCCGGTTGTTAAAGGCGATTTTCGGGATGGACTGGTAATCAAAAATCTCCCGGTACAGGTTGGGCTCGGGCACATCCTGGAGCTCATACTGGTAGTTGGCTTGCATCAACAGGTTGTTCTTCTTGCTGAAAGTAATCATAAGGGAATCCTCTCTTTCTAGCCTATTGCAGCTCCTTCACAAAGGCATCGATGCGGCGCAGGCCCTCGGCAATCTCCTGGCTGCTGGTTGCGTAGCTGAGGCGGCAGCAGCACTCCGCCATGAAGGCGTTGCCCGGCACCACGGCCACGTGCTGCTTCTCCAGCAAGGCTTCGGCAAAGGCGGCGGTGTCGCCGATCACCTTTTCCCCCAGGCGCTTGCCCAAAAGATCGGTGATGTTCATCATGGCGTAAAAGGCGCCCTCGGGCTTGGCGCAGTGGATTCCCGGGATGGCGTTCAGCCCCGCCACCAGAAGGTCCCGACGCTCCTCAAAGGCCTTGCGCATCTCCTCCACACAGTCCTGGGGCATGGTCAGGGCCATGGCGGCCGCGTACTGGGCGGGGGTGTTGGGGGCGGAGGTGGCCTGGCTCTGGTAGTTGGTCATGGCGGCGATGACGTCCTTGGGGCCCGCTGTGTAGCCAATGCGGAAGCCCGTCATGGCATAGGCCTTGCTCACGCCGTTTACCAGAAGGGTCCGGGCCTTCACCCGGGGGGAAAGGGAGGCGATGGACAGGTGCTGCTTGCCGTCGTAGATCAGCTTCTCATAGATTTCGTCGGAGAGGATGTAAAAGTCTTTTTCCACGCAAAGGGCCGCCAGGGCCTCCAGCAGGTCCCGTTCCCAAACGGTGCCGTTGGGGTTGTTGGGGGAGGTGAGGATAAAGGCCTTGGTTCTGGGGGTAATGGCGGCGGCGATCCTGGAGATGGGGGGCACAAAGCCCTCCTCCTCACCGGCGTCCACAAACACGGGGACCCCGCCCGCCATGCGCACCATTTCGGGATAGCTCACCCAGCAAGGGGTGGGGATGACCACCTCGTCACCGGGGTCGCAAATGGCTTGCAAAGCGGTGTAGAGGGAGTGCTTTGCCCCGTTGGAAACGATGATCTCGTCCCGGGTATAGGCAAGGCCGTTGTCCTTTTGGAGCTTTTGGATGATGGCGTCCCGAAGCTCCAGGGTACCGGCCACGGGGGTGTAGCGGGTCATGCCCTTGTCCAGCGCTTCCTTCATAGCGTCCCGGATGGGGAGGGGGGTGTCAAAATCCGGCTCTCCGGCGGCAAAGCCGATGACCTTTTCCCCGGCGGCGCGCAGGGCTTTTACCTTGGCGTCCAGGGTTAAGGTGGCGGAGGGAGCGATGGAAAGGCACTTTGCGGAAAGACCCAAGGGCATAGGAACTCCTCCTGTTCAAGCCGCGGAGCGGCCGTGCTGAAAAATGGCGGAATGAGGATTCGAACTTGCAAGTCTTGGGTCCGGGGCAGGAAAACCTTCCACGGGCGGCAGACTGAATTGCATTATATCATATTTATTTTTGCCCGTAAAGTGCAAAAAGCAAGATTGTCAAAAATGCATCATTGAAAACGAGAAATTGCATTTAAAAAGCAAAAAACAATGGGACAGGCCCGGCTCTGGAAATGGATGGTTTCGATTTGCTTCGGGACGGGAATATGGTATGATGAAGGAGAACAGGCGCTGCCGGCAAAAAGCCCGGCGCGAACCCCCTAAGCCTTTGGCCTGAAAGAGCGCTCCGCCCTCCCGGCCTATTTGGGGCAAGGACGGAGAACAACACCCTGAAAGGAGATTTACATGAAAAAAACGGTGATGAAGAGGATTTTGTGCCTGGCGCTATCCGCCTTGCTGCTGGCTGCCGTCCCCACGGCCCTGGCCCAGCAGGAAAGCCAGAAGATCAACCTGATCGAATACTTCCAGGGCTCTGACCTGGACCTGAGCCCCTACAAGGGCAAGGCGCTGTTCCTGAATTTTTTCACGGAGTGGTGTCCCTATTGCATGCAGGAGATGGATTCCATCAAAAAGGTCTTTGAAACCTATTCCCAGGATGAACTCCAGATCATTCTGGTGCACAGCTGGTCCGGGGAGGACGCCACCAACACCGAGCGCGTCAAGGAGCGCTTCGGTCTGGAGGAGATGACCTTCTTTGAGGACGAAACCATGTCCGTGACGGACCTGGTGGGCTTGCAAGGCTTCCCCACCAGCATCTTTGCGGACAAGGACGGCTTTGTGACCCAGGTGACCTACGCCCTGGAGTATGAGCAGATGGCCAAGATCGTGGAGGAAATGGGCGTTGCCAAGGCGGAGAACCCGCCTGCGGAAGCCGAAGCCTCGCCCACCCCGGATTCCGCTCCCGCTTCCCAGGAGGGGAATCCATGATTGGCAGCCTTGTAACCCAAACGGTGGATACCTCCCTATGGGCCATGCTGGGCGGGGGCCTGCTGGCCTTTGTATCCCCCTGCATCTTGCCCATGCTGCCGGTGTACGCCCTGTATTTGCTGGGAGGGAACACCGAAAACGGGGAGGAGGCAAAAGCCTCCTGGATGTTGGTGTTGCGCCGCTGCCTGGGCCTGGCCTCGAGCTTTATCGTGCTGTTTATGCTGATGGGCGCGGGGGCGGGGCTGCTGGGCAACGCGCTCAAGCACGCGGACCGGGGGGTATTGAACCTGGTCAGCGGCGCCCTGATGATCGTTTTCGGGCTGTGGATGCTGGGGGTGTTCCACTGGAAGGGCTTTGGCCTTTCCGCGGGCACAGGGGGCAAAAACCCCAAGATGAACGGCTTTTGGGGCGCCTTTGCCATGGGCATCGTGCTGGCCCTCTCCTGGACGCCCTGCCTGACCCCGGTGCTGGGCAATGCCCTGATGCTGGCCGCCACCGCCCAGGGGGCCACCATGTGGACGGGCATGCTCCAGCTGGCGGTGTTCGCCCTTGGGCTCATACTGCCCATGCTGGTGTTTATGCTGCTGTACCAGTGGCTCAAGGGGGCCATGGGCTGGCTGCGCAGTCACCAAATGCTCCTGCGGCGCATCGGCGGCGGGCTCATGGTGGCCTATGGACTGTACATGATCCTCTCCACGGTGCTGTAATGGCATAGCCCTTTGAACCATGGGAACACCGGCGCACGCCGGGCGGAACCATTTCCATCCTGCCCATTTTGGCCGGACAGAGAGACCCCCCGCTCCAAGCGGGGGTTCTCTCTGTCCATTTACGCCCTGGCGGGGTATTGCGCAGCCGGGAAGCGCGGATTCTTGGGGCCTTTCCCAAGGCCCCCGCAGAAGGCGGGATTTGAGGCGGGCAGCCAAAGAACATCGTAAGGGCTGCGCTGACCCAAGCATGAAAGCCGGTCAGCCTGCCCGGAAAATACAGCAGGTCAGCACCCCGTCGCTGATGAAGAAGTTGAAACGGATGGGGTAGGGCAAGGTGTTGGTGAAAAGCATATTGATGTCGCCGCCGCCCACCGCCGCGTCAAAGCCCTTCAGGAAGTACTTGGCTCCCACGTTCGCATGCACCTTGCGATGGTCCACCAGAATAGGCACTTGAATGAGGGTGTTATACAGCGTGGTGTTCACCTGGCAGGTGCCGCCGCCGTATCCCCACAGGGCGTTGGGGCTGGCGATGGGGGCGGGCTTGTAGCCCGTGGATTTCCGGTAGGGGCCGATGCAGTGGTTCACGTTGAACTGGACCCCGGGCTGCAGCACGGAGCCGGAAAGCATGGAGGTGGACAGGTAGATGTTCCAGTTGCGGCCCTGATACTGCAAAGTGCTGACGCCCACCGCGTAATAGGTGGTCATCACGCTGATCAGGTCCCCCACCTGGGCCTGGTCATAGGGAACCACGTCCATGGTGTAGGCGATGTCGTCCTGGGTGATGTAGCCGGTGGTGCGCCAGTAGGGGGTCTTATAGCGCCCCTCCCCGTCCGGGGCCTCCACGCAGATGGCGGAACCGGGGTTGATGGTTTTGAGGACCTTGGGCTTTTTGCCGCTGGAAGCATAGTCCAGGATGTTGGTGGTGTGCTTCACAAAGGCCATGGTGGGATAGACGATATTGCCCGGAATCGGGCCCGCGTAGGGGTCGATCCGGTCCCATTTGAACAGGCTGTCATTGAGGATGTAGCCGGTGCGCCCCTTGTATTGGGCGTAGCTCCAGTCCCCCTGGACATGGCTGACGATCACCTCGTCGTAGATGCGGATCTGGGCCAGGGTTCTGCTGCGGCCATCGGGCTCGGCCTTCAGGGTGGTGGCCTTCACCGCATAGGCTTGGTAGCCCCGCTTGAAGTCCGAGGGGTCTTGCTGGGCACTCTGAACTTCCTCCTGGGAGATTTCGGCGGCTTCGCCGATGATGCCCCGGCTGGCGTCATAGTCGCGGATATCCGTCAGGTACTTGCTGAGCACATAGCCCGTGCTCCGCTCCGTTTGCACCTTGCTCCACTCTTCCCCCAGCTCCAGGATATAGACCAGATCGCCCTTGTAGACCTGGCCCGCGCCAAAGTAGTCCAAACCGGGGCCCCGGCGCATCTTCAAGTCCGAGGTGGCGGTGGCCACATACTTCTCCCTTTCGGCCTGGGCGTCAGCTTCCTCATTCTGAGCGGAGAGAGCGTCGGGGTCATCCTGGATATCGGCAAGCTCCGAAGCGCCTTCGGTGACAAAATCCACTTCCTCCCCAAAGGAAAAAAGCGGCTGGCCAAGAAGGGCCAACAGCAACAGGGAGGCAAGCAAGCGGCGGGTGAAAGCGGTCATGGCGGTTCTCCTTCCAAACAATCGGCGCGCCCCCAGGGCTGAAACACAGCGTAAAGAGATACCAAATTATTATAAAAGACTTGGGAAAGAACGTCAAGGGAGGAAGAAGTTGGCAGAGGGGCCCCGTTTGCTTCCAAAGCCCGTGAGAAACGCAGCGCGCCCCCTGGAGCGCGCTGCGTAAAGAATGTAACCTTTTTCCAGGCTCTCACCGAAGCGCTTCCATTCAGCCCGCCTTTTCGTCGGCGTTTTTCAGCTTGGTGAAGATCATGCGGCCCGCGCTGGTCTGCAAAACCGTGGTCACGATGACGGTGACGCTTTCGCCTACGCAGCGCCGCCCGTTGTCCACCACGATCATGGTGCCGTCGTCCAGATAGGCCACGCCCTGGCCCGGCTCCTTGCCCTCCCGGACGATTTGCACGGTGAGCTCCTCCCCGGCCATCAGCATGGGCTTGACGGCATTGGCAAGGTCGTTGATGTTCAGCACCTTGATGCCGGTGACGCTGGCTACCTTGTTAAGGTTGTAGTCATTGGTGACCACCACGCCGCCCTTGTCCCGGCACAGCCGCAGCAGCTTCACGTCCACCTCGGCCACGTCCTCAAAGTCGGTTTCATCCACCAAAATGGCGTTTTTCAGCTCCTTTTGCAGCTTGCCCAGCACGTCCAGCCCCCGGCGGCCCCGGGCCCGGCGCAGGCTGTCCCCGCTGTCGGCGATGTGGCGCAGCTCCACCAGCACGAACTGGGGAATCACAAGCTCTCCCTCCAGGAAGCCGGTCTTGACAATATCCAGAATGCGGCCGTCGATGATCACGGAAGTATCCAGAAACTTCTTGGGGATCAGGGGCGCGCAGTCCAGCTCCTCCTCGGGGGCGTCGCCTTCCTCCTCCAGGAAGAAAGCGCCCGCGCCCAGCAGCCCATCGTCCCTGGAGCCGCTTTGCATCCGCTTGCGCAGCCGCCGGGAGAGCAGCCTGCCGTCCCGGTAGCGGCGAAAGCCGATCTGCACGCCGATGGTGCCCATCACCACGTAGACCAAGGCGCTGGCGCTGATGGTAATCAGGGAGGGGCCCGCGGAAAGAATCAGCTGGGTCACCAAAGCCGCCACCGCCAGGCCCAGAATCAGGCCGATGGTGGCCAGCATGATCTGTTGGGAGGGCATCTTATCCCAGCGGCGCTCGATCGCCCCGATGAGCCGCAGAGTCCTCTGGATGATCCAGTTGGAGATAAGGAAGAAGAAAAGGGCGCCCAACAGGCCCAGCGCGCCAAAGAGCGCCACAGGGGCATAGGCCGTGTTCATCAGGGCCGGGTACAGGCGGCGCAGGAAGGGGCCGAAAAGGGTGGCGGTTCCCACGCCGATGCCCGCGCCCAGCAATGTGATCAGCAGGCGCATCAGCTTTTGAATGAATTTTGTTTTGATCATATGCGGCTTCCTTCTTTCATGACATCATCAATCATGGACCACGGCCAGGGCTTGCATCAGCGTGTCCACCCCGGTCATCTTGACCCCTGGAATGGGTCTGAGGTTCTTCAGGTTCTGCTTGGGCAGCAAAATCTCCGTAAAGCCCAGCCTGGCGCATTCCTGTACCCGGCGCTCCGCCTGGGCCACCGGGCGTACCTCTCCGCAAAGGCCCACCTCGCCCATGACGCAAAGGGTGGGGGACAGGGAGAAGTTCTGGAAGCTGGAGGCCACCGCCACGCAGACCGCCAGGTCCGCGGCGGGATCGTCCAGCTCCAGGCCGCCGGCCACGTTCACATACACGTCCTGGTCAAAGAGCTTCTTTCCGGCGCGTTTTTCCATTACCGCCAGCAGGAGGGCCACCCGGCTGGAGTCAATGCCGCCCACGGTACGCCTGGGCACGGTGTAGAAGGAGCGGGCGGCCAGGGCCTGGAGATCGCACAGGATGGGCCGGTTGCCCCCCAAGGCGCAGAACACAACGCTGCCGCTGGCCCCCCGGGCCCGCTGGGACAGCAGTGTTTCGCTGGGGTTGGGCACGGGCAGCATCCCGGTCTGGCGCATTTCAAAGACGCCCAGCTCATTCACGGAGCCAAAGCGGTTCTTCACCGCCCGGAGCAGCCGGTACTCGTGCTGGCGGTCCCCCTCGAAGTAGAGCACGGTATCCACCATGTGCTCCAGCACCCGGGGTCCTGCCAGGCTGCCTTCCTTGGTAACGTGGCCCACCAGAAACATGGCTACGGCGCTTTGCTTGGCGTAGCGCAGCAGGCTGGCGGCGCACTGCCGCACCTGGCTGACGCTGCCCGGGGCGCTGGGGCTGTCCTGGGAGACCATGGTCTGAATGGAGTCGATCATCAAGGTTTCCGGTTTCAGGGCCTCGCACTTTTCCAAAATGCTTTCCACATGGTTTTCGGCCAGCACGAACAGGCTATCCTGGGGCACGCCAAGGCGCGTGGCCCGCATTTTGATCTGCCTGGCGCTTTCCTCCCCGCTGACGTAGAGCACGGGGCTTCGCAGGCTCAGGCTTCCGGCCACCTGCAGGAGCAAGGTGCTCTTGCCGATGCCCGGGTCCCCTCCCAGAAGGGTTACGCTGCCCGCCACCAGGCCGCCGCCCAGCACCCGGTCCAGCTCCTCGTTGCCGGTGGAGGCGCGTAAATCGTCCTCCTCCTGCACCTGGGAGAGCGCCTGCACCGGCGCGCCTTCGCCGGAATGAAAGCGCGCGGCCTTTTGTGCGGTTTTGCCGGCCGCTACGGGGGTTACCTTGCGCTCCTCAAAGGTGTTCCACTCGCCGCAATCCGGGCAGCAGCCCAGCCATCGCGCAGTTTCATACCCGCAGGAGGCGCATACGAAGCAGGTTTTTTCCTTGGCCAAAGGGTTGCTCCTGTTCCGGCCGCCTATGCGCAGCCATGTGAGCCGGCATGGGGGCTTGTCCCTATCATATCGCAGGAAAGGGTCCAGCCGCCATGACAACGTTGGGGGAAACCTGTCGAGGGGATAAAAATCGTATTGGGAAACTCGACAGATAAGGGCAGAATGATACAAGGCTAGTATAGCACATCCTGGGCCCACTTTCACCGTCCGGGATGTGAAGGAACGGTAAATTCCGAAAAGGGGTTCAGGGGAAGCGCGCCCCGGCTTAAAAGCCCGAAGCCCGGATGGTTATGCAATCATTGCATAACCATGAGCAGGTTTGAAAAAAGCGGTACAAAAGATGTCCTAACGTGTAACAAATTGCTTAGAAAGATGTAATTTGACTATGCACATATAGTATCCTATGATGGATACGCAATATATTGGGGGTGAAGCCTATGGCCAGGAGAAAAAACAACTATATCTTTGCCCCTGACCACCGCCGTTCCAGGGGGCCCGGCTGCCTGGTGCTGACCTTGGCCCTTGTGCTGGCAGTGGTGGTTCTATCTCTTCTGGCCAACACATCCATGAACCGCAGCATCAAGCTGGAAACCGCCAAGGTGCCTGTGATGTCCCTGGACCAGGCCTTTGAGAACTTTACGATCCTGCACATCAGCGACCTTCACGGGGACGCCCTGGGGAAGGATGCGGATGCCTGGCGCGCCCTGCTGTACGGGAAGGGCTTTTCCGCCGTGGTCCTCACCGGGGACATGGTGGGCAAAGCCGGGGATGTGGAGCCCATGCTGGCCCTGATCCAATCCATCCGGCAGGTCAACTCCACCGCCCCCATCTATTTTGTGGCCGGGGACGACGATCCCGACCCGGTGACCATCTCCTACCGGGGCACCCCGGAGGTGCTGGCGGGCTGGGTGAAGGCCGCCCAGGAAGCCGGGGCCGTCTACCTGGACGCGCCCCAAAGCCAGCAGGTGGGCAAGCGGACGGTTTGGTTCGTGCCTGAATATGTATACAGCATGGACCCCGCGGGCATGGCGGCCAGCCTGACCCGGCAAAAGGAAGAGATGGAGGGCCTGGGGAAGCAGTACGAGGCCGACGGCGGGGCCAGCTACCGGGCCCTGTGCTACCGCCTGGACACCATGAACCGGTGCGTGGAAGCCATCAAGGCCATGACCGATAAGGATCTGCAGATCGCGGTGACCCATGTGCCCCTGGAGGCGGATTATATCCGCACGGCGGTGGAATGGGCGAACCAGACGGCGGTGTTCAATTTCCGCAACGTGTCCTTGGTGATGGCGGGGCATTATGTGGCGGGGCAATGGCGCTTGCCGGGGGTCGGCCCGGTGTACGTGCCGGAGGAGGGCTGGTTCCCCGGGGACGAGAACCTGGTGGGGATGCAGCGCATCAACAGCATCAACCAGTACATCAGCGGCGGCCTGGGAGCCAGCAGCTTCTACCCCATGCCGGGGCGGCTGCTCAACAGCCCCAGCGTGGCGCTGCTGAGCCTGACCGCGAAAATCCAGTAGGCTACCCCTGAAACCCAAAGCCGGAGCCATGCATCCTCATGGCTCCGGCTTTTGCGTCAGGGGAAGGCCAGGGCCGACGCATACACAAAGCAGCTTGCCACGGCGAACGCCCCTACCGCCACCTGCGTAACCCGGGCCAGGGGGCCGGGCCCGCGTGCCGCCCGGGCGACGCCCAGGGCCAGCAACAGCAGCAGGGGCATGATGTAGCGGAAGTTAAGGGTGCAGATATAGGGGTAGCGCCGGTAGAATACGGCATAGCTTGCCAACAGGGCCGCGCCGTAGGCCAGGAAGGAGCACAGGAGCAACCGGGGATACGGGCGCGGGCCCTTGGCAAAGAGCATCCGGGCCAAGGCAAAGACGGCCAGGGCCGCCATGGCCGCAAACAGGGCCAGCATGCCATAGCTCAGGAGCAGCATGCCGGGCCTGTCCGGGAAGGAGGACAGCTCGTCAAACACAGCGGTGCGGAGGGTCTGTACCCAAAGATTGGCATTGGCGGGCACGTCCAGGGAAAAATAGGGGCCGCTCCGCAAAACGCCCCAGTCAAAGGGCAAATACCGCGCTGCGCCGGAAAGCATACCCGCATAGAGAAAGCGGGGAGGCTCCGGGATAAAGTTCAGCGGCATGTTCCACCGGATGGCATGAAAGAGAGGCCAGGCAGTCCCCAGGGGGATGCTGATGAGGAGGAAAAGAGCGAATTGGCCCAGGAAAGCCTTCCAGCTTTTCAGGTTCTGGAAAAAGCGGAAGGCCAGGACCAGGCCCACGGGGAGGGCCGCCAAGGCGGCGGAGAGCTTGGTGGCCATGGCCAGGCCCAGGCACAGGGCAATGGCCGCGATATGCCGGAGGCTTTGCTTCCGGTACCATTGTGCGGTGTATAGAAGCGCCGCCAGAACCAGGCATACCGAGGCGATATCGTTGGTCAGCGTGCCGGAGAAGATCAGCAGCGCGGGCTGAAAAGCGGCGGCCAAAAGGCCAAGGATCAGGCTGCGCCGGGGCAGCGCAAATTCCCGAAGAATGCGGTAGATCAGCACAACGCATTGGAAGGCGAAAAAAAGGGAAACGGTTTGCAGGTTTTCCAAGGCCATGTCCCAGGGAACCCCCAGCAACAGGTTTCCGTTGAGACACATGCCCTCCAACAGATAAAAAAACGGCGGGTTATAGAAAATGGTATGGGGGGATTCCAGGGGGTTGACGCTAAGGGGAAACAGCCAGTCCCTCAAAAAGGAGACGGCATACCAGATGTGCCCGGCATCCTCCCGGGGCGCTGCCAAAGACCCCGCGGCGCTCAAATCATGGGAAGAGAAGTCGTAGGGGGTTTGCAGCACAAACAGCAGCATGGTCAAAAAAGAAGCGGCAAGGATCAGCGGCACAGCGGCGTCCCCCGCTGGAATTTTCCGCAGGCGAAAGGACAGGGCGTACAGGCCCAGGGCCAGGCATGAGGCCGCGAGGAGCGCCCACCGGGAGATGGGCACGGGGAAAAGGAGCATGTTCAGGCCCCAGGCCAAGGCCCCCGCCGCGAAGGGGGCGAGGATCAGGGGGAAAGCCGAAGAGGATTTGCGCATGGACAATTCCTTTCCACAGGACAGAGGAAGACGCCCGCCCGGCAGGCATGGCGTAAGAAACGGGCGGCCCTGGGACCCGCCTTGTCCAAAACGCCCGCCCAGCCAAAGGATATGGCTGGGCGGGCGCCGTTTATACTGAATGCGTGTTTTACGCCTTGCCGTTGCAGCCCAGAACGTTCACGATCTTATGCCGCACCATGTCCCGCAGGGCAGTGCGGGCGTCGCCCAGGTACTGGCGGGGGTCAAAATGATCGGGATGCTCGGCCAGGTGTTTGCGGATGAGGGCCGTGAAGGCCAGGCGCAGGTCGCTGTCGATGTTGATCTTGCACACGGCCATGCCGGCGGCCTGGCGCAGCATGCTTTCGGGCACGCCCTGGGCGCCGGGCATGTTGCCGCCGAAGCGGTTGATCATATCCACATACTCGGGGATGACGCTGCTGGCCCCGTGAAGCACGATGGGGAAGCCGGGCAGGCGCTTTTGCACCTCTTCCAGGATGTCAAAGCGCAGGTGGGGCTCGCCGGTGAACTTGAAGGCGCCGTGGCTGGTGCCGATGGCGATAGCCAGGCTGTCACAGCCGGTGCGGGTGGCGAATTCCTCCACTTCCTCGGGGCGGGTGTAGCTGGAGTCCTCGGCGGAGACCTTCACGTCGTCCTCCACGCCCGCCAGGCGGCCCAATTCGGCCTCCACGGTCACGCCCCGGTCATGGGCGTACTCCACCACCTTCTTGGTCACGGCGATGTTTTCCTCAAAGGAATGGTGGCTGCCGTCGATCATGACGCTGGTGAAGCCGCCGTCGATGCAGCTTTTGCATGTTTCAAAATCCGGGCCATGGTCCAGGTGCACGGCAATGGGCAGATCGGTGTCCTCCAGCGCCGCCTCAATCATCTTCATCAGGTATACGTGCTTGGCATACTTGCGGGCCCCCGCGCTGACCTGGAGGATCACAGGCGCGTTTTCCATCTTGGCTCCCTCGGTGATCCCCTGGATGATTTCCATGTTGTTGACGTTGAACGCGCCGATGGCATAGCCGCCCGCGTAGGCTTTTTGGAACATGTCCTTTGTATTGGTCAATGGCATGGGCAAAGGCCTCCTTCTCTGATTTCGGGATTATTATAGCAAAATTTGCGCCCCTTGGATAGGGTGGGGGCGAAATTCAAGGGAAGGGGGAAGAAGGGAAGCCTCCCTTGCCCAAGCCTTTCTTTCTTGCGCCGTTCGTGGTAAAATGACAGCGTTGATAGGATTCCCAAGAGGGGAGGCCCCCTGGGGGCAAGAAGGAGCGACATGTCACTGACCTTTTGTACATTGTTTAGCGGCAGCAGCGGCAACGCCACCTACCTGGGCGGGGATGAGGGCGGCCTGCTGGTGGATTGCGGCATGAGCGGCAAGCAGGTGCTGGAAGCCATGAGGGAAGCCGGGCTGGACCCGTGCGCCCTTCGGGGCCTGCTGATCACCCACGAGCATAGCGACCATGTGAAGGGGGCGGGGATTGTTTCCCGCCAGCTTCGCATTCCCATTTACGCCACCCAGGGCACCTGGATCGGCATGGAGAGGGCCATCGGCCCGGTGAGGGAGCAAAACCGGGTGGTGATCACCGCCGGGGAGAGCTTTTTTCTCAGCGGCTTTGAGGTGGCCCCCTTTTCCATTCCCCATGACGCTAACGACCCCGTGGGCTACCGCTTTTATCAAAAGAGCCACAGCGTGGCGGTGGCTACGGACCTGGGGTATTTCTCCCAAACGGTGGAGGACGCCGTCTGCGGGGCGGAGGTGGTGCTGCTGGAAAGCAACCACGACCCGGATCTGCTGCGCAGCAACCCCCATTATCCGGCCCGGCTCAAGACCCGGATTTTAGGAAGGAAAGGGCATTTGAGCAACGAGGACGGAGCCGGAGCGGCCGTGAGGTTGGCCCAGAGCGGAACGAAGCACCTGCTGCTGGGGCATTTGAGCAGTGAGAACAACACGCCGGATATGGCGTACCGCGCCACCCACGCCGCCCTCACCGAAGCGGGGGCCCAGGTGGGAGAAGATGTCAGCTTGCACGTTGCGGCAAGATACCGGGCAAGCTATCTGTACCAGCTGGCCTGAGGGGCGGGCTGTGCGGGAGCGGGAGGTGGAAGAGATGATCCGCGTCATGGATGAGGCCATGGATATCGGCGGCCGGGGCGTCGCTTTGCTGCTGGAGGCGGGCATCACGCCGCCGCCGGCGGGCAGCCGCCTGACGGACGTGCGGGGCAATGTCCATACCGTGCTGAGCGTACAGGAGCAGGACGGGGTATGGATCATGCTGGTGGAAGGCGGCGACCTGGCCTATTTTGAGCGCCTGTTCCGGGATGTGCGGGTGGACGCCATGGCCTTTGAGGTCAGTGAACAGTAAGCGCCGGAAGGGAGCGGAGCCATGGGCGTAACGATCCTGTGCGTGGGAAAGCTCCGGGAGCGCTTCTTTGCCGAGGCCGCCGCGGAGTACGAGAAGCGGCTCAGCCGCCTCATGCCCGTCACCGTGGTGGAGGTCCCGGACGAAAGCGAGCCCGCCGGGGCAAGCCCGGCCCTTTGCCAGCAGGTTTTGCGCAAGGAGGGAGAGCGGCTTTTGGCCCGGCTGGCCCCCACTGCCCATGGAATCGGCCTGTGCGTGGAGGCCAAACAGCCGGACAGCCCGGAATTGGCGGCCAAGCTCCGGGAGCTGTTCCTGCGGGGCAAAAGCGATATTACCTTTGTGATCGGCGGTTCCTTGGGGCTCCACCAGGAGGTGCTAAAGCGCCTGGACGAGCGCATGAGCATGAGCCGCCTGACCTTTCCCCATCAGCTGGCCCGGGTGCTGCTGCTGGAGCAGCTGTACCGGGCGGCCAAGATCAACGCCGGAGAGCGGTATCACAAGTAAAAACGGACGGCAGCGTCCTTGCTCAGGTTCCGATGTAAACATCCGCCGAGGGATAGCGCTCCCTAAAGCCGTAGGCCTCCCATTCTTCGTTGGTCCAAAAGGAATGGGCGGACACATTGGCAAAGCCAAAGGGATCGCTGCCCAAGGCCTGGAGTTTTTCTAGCAGCGCCCGCCCTTCCCGCAGGATGGTATCGTTAAGGTCCTCCTGAGAAAGGCGGATTTGCAGCTGCAAATTTTCCTCCTGGATGGCGCAAAGGAAGCGGCCGTTGGTTTTCAGGTGATGGAAAATCACGCATTCCCTGGGGGAGAGCATCCCCACCACCCGGCCCAGGGCAGTGACCGCCGCCCCCATCATTTCCACGGGATTGTCCCCCATCAGGAGGGTTGATCCCGCGGTATCGGCATCCTCCAGCACAGGGCGGCTTTGGGAAAAGGCCCCCTGGGAAGCCTCCCCCCCGCCGGAGCCCTCTCCCTGGGACGCAAGCAGCCCATTGACGGCCCCAAGGCCCAGCAGGGGGTCCCTGCGGCCCGAGCCCAGGTCCTGGAGCACGGAACCCAGGCTGCTTTGGGGCAAATAGCCCTTGGCGACCAGGTTTTGGAGCATGGTGTCCATATGGGTGCTCAGGCGCATGGAAAAGGTGGTCCGCTGGGCCTGGAGCGCTTCCCTGGCGCTGCCCTGAACCGCCAGGAGGACGGCCTGGGCGCGCATGGAGGGAAAGCGCAGCAGCTCAAGGGCGAGGCTTTCCAGGTTTTTTTCCGCCAGCACCCCCGTGGAGAGAAAGCACAGGCGCAGCTGGGAGAAGTTCAGGGGAAAGGGCAAGGAGGCCTCCAGCAGGTGCAAGGCGTGGGGCAGATCTCCGGAGGCGGCGCTGTACACGGCATAGCCTCTGGCGCCCCCGGAAGCGGCGGCGGGCTCGCCCCCCGCCGGCATGCCCTGGGGGGATTGAATGGTTAGCACAAACCCGCCATTCTCCGCCAGGTCAATGGCCATGGAGATGGCAAACACCTGCCGATCCGGCGCGGTGATGCCGCAGCTTCCCAGCAGGGGAAACAGCAGCAAAAAGCATAGCAGCAGCACAAGGTTTTTCATGGGGACCGCTTCCTTTCCACCAGCAAAATCACCGCTCCCACCCCCAGGCACAGGGCCAGGCGGTAGGGCAGCAAAAGCGCCAGCAGCCCCAAGGCGCTCTCCGGGGGAAGGAAGCAGAAAAACAGCGCCGGGAGCAGGTACAAGGCGGTGGACAGGAATTTCGGAAGCCTGGGAAGGGCCTCCCGCACCAGGGAGACGGCGCTGGCGGCGTTCCCCACCAGGGATGCGGACAGAAGGGCCAGCCAGGCCGCCGTGGTGGCTTGGAAGGAAAGCAGGTCCGACCCATGCCAGGTGAGGACGATCATCCTTTCCTTGGGCAAAAGTCCGGCGGAGAACTGCCAATCCCCGGCCAGGCAGGTCCACAGGGCCCACAGGGCCACCAGCAGAACAGGCAGAAAGGCCCAGGCCAGCGTGGTGGAGCGCCTGTCTTGCACATGGAGGGAGAGGGCGTCCCGGGGCAAGGCAAAGAGCAGCGCGATGCCCCATACGCTGCCCACGCCGCCCAAAGAGGCTTTCAGGAGCGGAGAAAACCCGTCCCCCCACAGCGGCCAGAGGCGGTTCACATCCGGCGCGCCGTTGGGCAGCAGCATGCCGAAGAAAAGAACAAGCAGCAGCACGCGGATTTGGTTCACGCCGTAGGCCGCTCCATGGACGCCGCTGAGCAAGGTGATCAGGTACAAAAAGAAGAACAGCCCCAGGGCTACCCCGTGGCTGGGCCAGGCGGGAAGCTGCAGCTGGCAGAACATGGACAGGGTCACCAGCAGCGCGGAGCCGTCCACCATGGCGCAGGGCACCAGCAGCAGCCGGAGCCTCAGGGCCGTGGGGCTGCAGGCCCGGGCGGGGATGGCGCTCCACAGCCCCCAGGTAGCCAGGGCGGGCAGAAGCTGCAGGAGAACGCCCTGCCAGGCGTTTCTAAGCAGCTGGGGATAGAGCCATAGGATGTACCACAGCAGCGCCTGGACCAGAATTTGAATGGCTGCCATGACCCGGTAGGCCACCCTTGCGGACTGGACGCGGCGGTGGGCCGCGTCGGAGCTGTCATGGACCGTGGAGCGGGTTTGGAGGGAACGGCGCAAAAAGGAAAAGGCCTGGTGCATGCCTACTTTCGCTCCTTTCCGGGGAAAAAGCCCCGCATGGGCCCCTGGGAACGGGAGGCGTTGGAGGGCTGGGCCAGATAGGAGTGCAGCCGCTGGCGGAAGGTGGGCTTGCGCACCAGCAGATCTGGGTTGTGCTCCCGGTAGGGGCTCCGGGGCGCCAGGTAAGGGGCGCCCAGGCTGGTCATGCCCGCGATGCGGCATAAAAACAGCAGCGAGCACAGCAGCACCCCCGCCAGGCCCATGATCCATCCCGCCAGGAGCAAGAGCAGCTGCATTATCCGGAAGGCGAAGCTCACCGAATAGTTGGGGAAGGAAAAGGTTCCCAGGCCGCTGAGGGCCACGATGATAATGAGCAGCGGGCTGATCAGCGAGGCCTCCACGGCGGCGCTGCCCAGGATCAGCGCGCTGACCAGGCCCAAGGAGGACCCCATCATGCCGGGGACCCGGGTATGGGCCTCGTTGATGAGGTTGAAGACGGTTTGCATCAAAAAGGCCTCCCCAAAGAGGCTGATGGGTACCACCGTGCGGCTTTCCATGATGCTGGTGATGAGGGTCATGGGCAAAGCGCCGGGATGGTAGACCACCAAGGTCACGAACAGCGCCGGAAACAGCACCGCGAAAAAGATTCCCAGGAAGCGCACCAGGCGCATGAAGGTGCCCTGCTGCCAGCGGGAGGAGTGGTCGTCCGGGGCATGGAACACATGCCAAAAGCCCACGGGCATGGCAAGGGCCTGGGGGCTTCCGTCTACCAGCAGCGCCGCCTGGCCCTCCAGCAGAAAGCTCACCACCCGGTCGGGCCGCTCTGTGGAGAGCGCCTGGGGCAGCAGGTCATAGGGATTGTCCTCGATCAGCTGCTGCAACTCCCCTCCGGACTGCACCACATCCGCGTTGACGGCCTCCAGGCGGTGAAGCAGCTCCTGCACGGTTTCCTGCGGGCAGACGCCGTCCATGTAGCATAGGGCCACCTGGGTGGGGATCACCTTGCCTACGCTGAAAAGCTTGCACACCAGCAAGGGGCTTTTGAGCTTGCGGTGCAAAAGGGTCAGGTTGTCCCGCAGGACCTCGTTGAAGGCCTCGTGGGGGCCGTCCACCACGCTTTCGCTGATGGGGTTGGAGATGGGCCGGTGGACATAGCGGCGCAGTTCCAGGAGCACGGCCTCGGGAACGGTGTCCATCAGCAGCGCCACCTGGCCGTTCATGATTTCCTTTGCCGCTTCCTCCAAGTCCGCCTCCACCCGCAAGGAGGTGGCCTCAATCAGCCTGTTCATGGCTAGCATCCTGGCGTCGGAGCCGGTCAGAACCTCCGTGGCCCTTAGCAAGGGGCGCAGCACAAACTCGCTGAGGGCGCTGCCGTCCGTGAGCCCCTCCAGATAGATCAGGCTGCAGTCCTGCCCCAGGGCGGTGAAGGAGCGCTGCACATAATCGTCGCTTTCCTTGAGGTTGAGGCGCTTCTCCAGCCATTGCAGATTGCGCGAAAGGCTTTGGGATACGGTGACGGGCATACAGGGCCTCCGTCCAATGGAATTCCAGGGTAGTATGCCCTCTTTCGTCCCCCGGGCATACATCCCGACCCGGAAGGGCAGGTTTTCAAATGGAGCCGTTCGTGTTATGATAGGGAAAATGGATGGACGTTCACGGGAGTCCAGGGGGAGGGCTGCGGATGAAAAAGAGGGTTGCCCGGGGGCTTGCGTCGCTCCTGTTGCTGATAGCGCTTCTGGCTCCCGCCTGGGGGATGGGGGAGGATGCCCGGCTCCTGGATGAAAACGGGGAGCCTTGGCTGGCTTTTGACCTGCAAGAGGGGATGGAATGCCTGTCCTCCCCCCTGGAGCAGCCCCCCGCCGTGCCCCAGGGGCTGGAGTCCCTGTACCAGTGGATGCAGCCCAGGCAGGCGGGCAGGGACACCTGGTTTTTGCGCATGCCCAACGGCCGGGTGCTGGCAAGCGCCTCCCGGACGGAGGTGGGCATGAACCTTTCCGCCCAGGATATGCTGGCGCTGTGGCCCAACATCGTGGCGGTGCTGGGCCAAACCACGGCGTTTGTGGACGACAAGCCTGAAAATGCCTCCATCCAGACCTTGGGGAACAGGGAGTGGCTTTCCATCCAGACCAAGGTGGCCCTGGAGGGGGCGAAGGCCCTTTCCGTGACCGTGAAGGGCCTTGCCAACTGCGACAACGGCTCCCTGGTGGAGGTGTGGATCGCGGCCCCCGCTTTGTCCACCTACCGGTATGACGATACGGCCTACGGGGAAATGAAGGCGGACCAGGAGGTTTCCAAGCGCTGGCTGGAGAGCCTGGCGCTTCCCCAGCCCTAAGCCCCGCCCCGGAAAGACCCACATCCACAGCAGAAACGGAGAAACACCGATGAAGAAGCTTACCGTGATTGTGCCTTGCTTCAACGAGGAAGAAGCCGCGCCCATTTTCTACGAGGCATTGACCCAGGAGCTGAAGGCCATGGCCGTGGAGGCCGAGATCATCTTTGTGGACGACGGCAGCGGCGACGGCACCCTGGCTGCCCTCAGGGCCCTTCGCCAAAGGGACCCCAGGGTGCACTTCATCAGCTTCTCCAGAAACTTCGGCAAGGAGGCCGCCATGTATGCGGGCCTGGAGGCGGCCGCCGGGGACTATGTGGTGATCATGGACGTGGATCTCCAGGATCCCCCGGCTCTGCTGCCTGGGATGCTGGAAACCCTGGAGCGGAAGGAATACGACTGCGTGGCTACCCGCCGGGTCACCCGCAAGGGGGAGCCCAAGGTCCGCTCCTTCTTTGCCCGTAGCTTTTACCGCCTCATCAACCGCATCTCCAAAACCGAGATCGTGGACGGGGCCCGGGATTTTCGTATGATGACCCGCCAGATGGTGGACAGCATATTGAGCCTGAAGGAGGTCAGCCGTTTCAGCAAGGGCATTTTCAGCTGGGTGGGCTACCGCACTTTGTGGCTGGAGTACGAGAACATCCAGCGGGTGGCCGGGGAAACCAAGTGGAATTTTTGGAAGCTGCTGCTGTATTCCATTGACGGCATCATCGGCTTTTCCACCGCGCCTTTGGCTATCGCCTCGGTGATGGGCCTGCTGTTTTGCGTGCTGGCCTTTGTGCTGATTCTGTATTTCTTCATCAAGACCTTGATATGGGGCGACCCGGTGGCGGGCTTCCCGGCCACCATCTGCATCATGCTGCTGCTGGGGGGCCTCCAGCTTTTTTCCGTGGGGATTCTGGGGCAGTATTTGAGCAAGACCTACCTGGAGACCAAGCGGCGGCCCATCTATATCGCCAGGGAAAAGGAATAGGCCTCCCATCCTCGCTGCAGGGGGCCTTCCCGGTTCTCAAGGGGCATTTGCTGTTTTAGGGAAAAAGGGCTTCCCAGGGGCCTGGGCCCCAAAGGCCTCTCCGGATCAAACCCCTTTGGACACGTATACCACATGAAAACTGCACAGGTTGGTGCCGGTGTTGCCGGTTTCGATGCTGTCCCCCAGGGCCTCCAGCATGGTGCCGGTGGCATGGCCCCTCAGCGCCGCGTAGGCTCCTTTGCCGGTGCCCTCCAACCGGTCAAAGGTCCGGGTATCGGCCACCGCGCCCGCATAGGGGGTGGTACCGTCGGTGCCCTCGGTGTCGATGGAGGCCACGGAGATGCCGCCGAGCATGCGCGCCCCGATGGCAAAGCTGGTAACCACCTCGTGGGAGGGGCCGCCCAAGCCGTGGGGCCTGCGGATGATCCGGGTGTTGGTCTGGCCGGAGCATACCAGAAAGCAAGGGGGAGCGATGGGTCTGCCCCGGTATTGAATTTCACAGGCCATGGCCGCTAAAAAGGTGCCCAGCTCCCGCCCTTCCCCCTCCCAGCAGGTGGTAAGCACCAAAAGGGGGATGCCCATGCGCGCGGCAACGCGCGCCGCCGCCTCGCAGGGATCGGGCACCGCGCCCAGCACAAAGGTGGTCACCCGCTCCCCAAAGGCCTTGGGGGTCTCCCGTACCCGGGCGTCGTCCCATAGGTACTCCACGATGCTGTAGCCGATCTGATCCCGGAGCACATGGTGGTCGATAGCGTCCCGGGCGTCCTGAATGGTGGTGTCGTCCGGGGCCACCATGGTGCCATAGATGCGGGCGGGCACGCTCCGGTCCGCCGTGGGCGGGTCCCCCACGGTATCGCTCACCAGCAGATTGATCAATTCCGCCCCCCGGGCCTCGATGCGCTGGGCAAACCGCCCGCCGTTGCTGCGGGAGATGTGCCGCCGCACCGCGTTGATCTCCCGGGTGGTGGCTCCGGATTTGCGCAGCACATCCTCGGCGTGCAGCTCATCCTCAAGGGTGATGCCCTCCACGGGGTATGCCAGCAGCGCGGCGCTGCCGCCGCTGAACACGGCCAAAAACAGGTCGTCGGGCCCCGCCGTGTCGATCAGCGCCAGCATATGCTCCGCGGCGGAGAGGCCGCCGTTTTCCGGTGAAGCCCCTCCGCCCACAAAGACCTGGGTATTGAGATAGCGGTCCTCCGGCTCGGCGGTTTTCACCGCAATGATGCCCTGGGTGAGCCAATCCCCCAAAATATCGCATACGGCCATAGCCATGGCGTTGCAGGCCTTGCCTGCGCCCAGCAGGTAAATGGCCCGCTTTTTTGCGAGGTCCCACTGCCGGGCGCCGATGCTCAGCACCCCGTCCTTTACCCGCAGCAGCTCCCGGATGCGCTTGCCGGCGTCCACCTCTTGCAATACTGCATCCAACAGCCGCAGCGCCGGTTCCCGGGCGGCGCGGTCCCCGTTGCGAAGCAAGGCCCTGGTGTTGCGGATTTTGGATGGCGCGCGTGCTGGCATTTTTTTCTCCCCTAGCGTGCTCCAGCCCCTTCCCCGCGGAACCGGAGATTGCGGCCCGGCGTAGCGCGCAGGTGTTCCCCCCGCTCCAACACCAGGGTACCGTTCACGAGGACATAGTCCATGCCCTTAGTATACTGCCGGGGGTTTTGCAAGTCAAAGGGTGTTTCTAGCGTATCTTCGCCGAAAATGCAGATATCCGCGTAATACCCTTGCGCCAGAAGGCCGCGCTGGGCCAGGCGGAAGTGCTGGGCGGGCATGCTGGTCATCTTGCGGACCGCCTCCTCCAGGCGCAGCGTGCCCATCTCCCGCACATGATGGGTCAGGAACCAGGCCATGCCGATGTAGTGCAGCGGAAAGCCGGTGCCCTCCGCCACGGGGCCCTCGGCGGCGGTGCTGTAGCCGTCCACCACCAGCATATACAGCGGGTGGGAGATGGTCTCCGCCAGGTGTTCGTCTGTAAACAGGCGGCTCACCAGCACGATCTGCCCAATGTCCGGCGCGTTGGCCGCCAGGATGTCGAAGTAGCAATCCCAGGGATCCTTGCCCCACTTGGCGGCGATCTCCGGGAAGGGAAGGCCGTTGATCTCCGGGAAGGCGGCGTTGCTTTGCATGCGCACCCGCTCCCATTCCCCGCTGTGGATAAAGCGCCAGTACCGGTCGCAATCGTTGCGCAGCCTGCCCCGCACCGCCGGGTCCCGCAGCGCCCCGGCCAATTCGTGCCGCGGCAGCTCGCAGAGCCATTCCGGCAGGATGCCCGCCATGGAGCCGATGCCAAAGTTCAGGGGCGTCATGTCGGTGAGCACCTCAAGCCCTTCCTCCCGGGCCTGCTGGATTTTTTCCATGCACCGCTGCACCGCGCGCTCCGGGGCGTGGGTATTGTGCCGGATGTTCATGTGGGACACCTCGCCCCGCAGGCGGTGCTTGCGGATCACCGCCAGAAATTCGTCCAGCGCCTCCAGCACCTTGGCGTCCCGGTTGCGGATGTGGCTGGTGTAGATGCCGCCGTAGGGCTTCAGCTCACCGGCCAGCCGCATCAGCTCCTCCGGGGCGCTGGCGCGGCCGGGCTCAAACTCCAGGCCGCTGCTCATGCCCAGGGCGCCGTCCTTCAGGGCGCCCCGCAGCGCCGAAGCCATTTTCTGGTATTGCTCCTCGGTATAGGCTTTTCCCTGGATGCCTGCGAGGGTGCGCAAGGTGTTGTGCCCCACCAGCCACGCCAGGTTGGCGGACATGCCTTGCTTCTCCAGCGCCGCCATGTGCTCGCCCAGGGTGCGGCCATAGGGCACCGGCAGGTCGCCGAACTTGCCGAACCCGCCGCTGCCCTCCCCGGGGAAGGGGGCGGTGGAGTTGCCGCAGTTGCCCACCACCTCGGTGGTGACGCCCTGGCGCAGGGTGCTCTCAAAGAACGGGTTCAGCTCCACCGTTACATCGGTGTGGCTATGGGCGTCGATGAAGCCGGGGCACACCAGCTTGCCCCCGGCGTCAATGACGCGCTTGGCCTGGGCATCCGCCAGATTCCCCATGGCGACAATGCGCTCCCCAGTGACGGCTACATCGCCGTAGCGCCAGGGGTTGCCGCTGCCGTCCACCAGCCGTCCGTTGCGGATCAAAATATCAAACATGGCGGTTTCCTTTCTTCCTGCGCCTCGGGCTTGCCTTCGGCGCGGTCACAGCACCTGGCCGATGAGGGGCATCTGCTCGTCCTCGACGGCGTCGAAAAACACCGATTCCCGGACCTCACACTTGCTGAAGGTATCCAGCTTTTGGGGGTCCAGCTCAATGCCCAGGCCGGGCTTGTCGCTCAGGGCGATCTTCCCCTGGCGGATGCGCAGGGGTTCGGTGAGGACGTCGTCGGATTGCAGCATATAGTGGGAATCATTGCAGAACACAAAGTTGGCGCTGGAGGCGATCACATGGGCCCCGGCCATGGTCGCCACGCCGGTCTCCGCCCAGGTGCCCATGGCGCACCATTTCCCGCAGGCATCGGCGATGGAGGCGATGGTGCGGGCGCGGGTCAGGCCCCCGGCCTCGGACACATACACCACGAACACGTCGCAGGACTCCCGCTTGATCATCTCCAGCACCCGCTCCACGCTGCTGCAGCTCTCGTCGGAGGCGATGGGCACCTCCACGGCGCGGCGCACCGCAGCCATGCCGTCCAGGTCGTAATCCGGCACCGGCTGCTCCACGTATTGAATGCCGTAGGGCTGCATCGCCTTGATCCACTTGATGGCGGTGGGTACGCTCCAGTTCATGTTGGCGTCCACCCGGATCTTGATGTCGTTGCCAATGGCGCCGCGGATGGCGGCCAGGGTCTCCAGGTCGTTGTCCAGGTCGCGCCCCACCTTCAGCTTGATCTCGGTGTAGCCCTGTTCCTTGTAGGAAAGGGCGCGCTTTGCGTTCACCTGGGGATCGTCGATGAACAGGTACCCCGCGTACCCCACGGCGGATTTGCAAGCGCCCCCCAGCAGCTGGTATACCGGCGCGCCCAGCCACTTGCCCTTGATGTCCAACAGCGCCATCTCAATGCCCGCGATGGCGTAAGCGCCCAGCTGCAGCCAATTCCGGGCGAACTCCTCCAGGCGGCGCACCAGCAGCTCGGTTTTCAGCGGATCCTGACCGATGAGAAACTGGGTGAACTCCTCGGTAACGATGGACGCGATGACCGGGATGGTGGGACCTACGCATTCCCCCAGGCCCACGATGCCCTCGTCCGTATGCATTTCCAGAATATAAGCCGGGGCGGACATGCGCGTGCCGCCGGACCACTTGGCCGGGTGCACCAGGGGAATGCGGACGTGATGCCCTACAATTTTGGTGATTTTCATGGGGTGTCCTCCAATCGTGACAGTGTTTTCAGGGTTCTATCTCAAGGGCTTAGCCTTTCACCGCGCCGGCCGTAAGGGTGGAGATGAAATACTTCTGCAAAAAGATGAAGACGATGATCAGCGGCAGGCAGGTGAGCACGCTGGCCGCCATCATGTCGTTCCACAGCGTGCGGTATTCCCCGGCCATCTGCGCGATGCCGACGGTGAGCGTCTTCATGGTTTCGGATTGCATCAGCGTCTGGGAGAACATATACTCGTTCCAGACGTGGATGAAGGAATAGATGGCCGTGGCCGCGACGCCGGGCAGCACCAGCGGCATGATGACCCGCAGCAGGCTTTGGTATTTGTTGCATCCGTCGATCATGGCCGCCTGCTCCAATTCTCCCGGTATGGTGCGGAAGTAGCCCATCATCATCCAGGTGCAAAAGGGCAGCGTAAAGGCGATGTTGGGCAGAATGAGGCCGGGAAGCGTATTGATCAGCCGGAACACCGTGAGCATCTGGTAGTAGGGAACCAACAGCATGACCGCCGGGAACATCTGGAGCACCAGCAGGAAGGTCATGAAGGGCTTTGTCCAGCGGGCGCGGCTCCGGGCGGCGGCATAACCCGCCAGGCAGGAGGCGATAATCGACACCACCGTGGTGAAGAGCACCACGATCAGGCTGTTGCGGAAATACGCGGCAATGGGGTATTTCTCCCAGATGGAGGCGTAGGCTTCCAAGGTGACGGTGGGGGGAATCCACACCGGGGGAATGACGAAGGTGTCCGGCAGCGTCTTCAGGGAGGTGCCTAGCATCCAGGCCAGGGGATAGAGCACCACCAAGGAGGCCGCCGCGATGAGGAGGTACGAAAACAGGGAAGCGCTGCCGTAGCGGCGCGAGCGTTTAGCTTTCATGGGTGAGCCTCCTGTAAAAGACGCCGAACAGGTAGCAGATGATGAAAACGATCACTGCCATGGCTCCCGCCAGGCCAAATTTGAAGGACTCAAACGCCGTTTTGTAAATGGTCACGCTGACCAGGCTGGTGGTCTTGGCCGGGCCCCCGCCGGTCATGATGGCGATCATGGTGTAGTGCTTGAACCAGGTCACCGTATCCAGAATCAGCGTCACGGCGATCACGGGCAAAATGGAGGGTACGGTGATCCGCCAGAAGGTTTGCCAGGGTGCGCAGCCATCCATTTCCGCCGCCTCGTACAAATCCCCGGGAACCGTCTGCAGCGCGGAGAGCACCATGATCATGGTGAAGGGATATCCCTTGAGGACGGCCACCAGAATGACGCTGGGCAGCGCGGTGGACACCTCCCCCAGCCAGGACAGCGGCCCGCCGATGATCCCCAGGCTCATCAGCGTATAGTTGAACACGCCGTATTGGGGGTTCAGCACCCATTTCGCCAGGAGCGCGTACACCACCTCGGGGATCAGCCAGGGCAGCATCAGCAGGCAGCGCCAAAAGGCCCGGGCCTTGATGGCCTTGTTGAGGTGAATCGCCAGCGCCGTGCCGATGACCACATGCCCCAGGACCACCCAGAGAATGAACTGGATGTTGATCCACAGGCTGTTGCGGAAGGCCGCGTGGTTCAGCAGGGAAACGTAGTTGCCCAGGCCCTTGAAATCCCACTTGTTAATCAGGTTGGTATCGAACAGGCTGATGTAAAACCCGTAGCACATGGGGTAGAGGATCAAAGCCGCCGCAATGCACAGCGCGGGCAGCATCAGCACCAGAATAAAATACCGGTCCAGGAGTCTACCGATCTTGCTCATGGATTGCCTCCTCTCACGAAAGCGGAGGGACGTTTGGCTCGCCCCTCCGCCTTGGCGGGAGTAAAAATTCAAGCCTTGGGAAACGGCCTTAGTTGTGCTCGTCCAGCACGGCCTGCACAGCGGCGCGCATGGCCTCGGCCGCGTCCTCCGGGGTGGAATACAAACCGGCCATCATCCCATTGACGCCTTCATACACCGCGGTGTAGATATCCGCCCGGAAGGGCAGGTTCAGCAGCTCGATGTTGTACTGGGCGCAGTCCAGAATGGCTTCCACCTCGGGGGCGGCTTCCTTGGCCACCTCGGCCAGCTCCACCCGGGAGGGGGGCCTCTTGGTCACGCGGGTCATCTCCACAAAGTTCCGGGCGGCGTACTCCAAAAAGGCGATGGCGCCCTCCTCGTTGGGGGAACCGGCAAACTTCACGAATCCGTAGGGGTTCAGGTAGGCAACGGTCTTGCGGCCGGTAAGGGGCACGGCGATGAACTTGCCTTCCATCTCCGGATTTTGCACGCAGATGTTGCCGATGGTGTGGGGCCCGCTGATGGCCATGGCGATCTGGTCCGTGGACAGCAGGCTCACCATGGTCTTGTAATCCACCTCGGTAGCGCCCGGGGGAATCACGCCCTCGGCCTGGGCGTCCATGTAGAGCTTGAAGGCGTCCAGGCTTTCGGGGGAGCCGATCTTGGTGGCAAATTTCCCGGCCTCATCCACATACACGTCCGCGGACTCCGCGCCGAACAGGGCCAGAATGAAGCGCAGGGCGGTGTTGGCGTCCGGGAAGCCCATCAGCCCCAGGCCGTAGCGGTCCACGTTGCCGTCGCCGTTGGCGTCCACGGTGAGCGCCTTGGCCGCGGCCAGAATCTCCTCGTAATTCTGGGGCACCCCGATGCCCGCCTCGGTGAGCAGGTCGTTGCGCACCAAAAGCACAAAGGGGGCCGCGCAGGTGGGTAGGCCGTAGAGCTCGCCCTCATAGTAGAAGGCCTCCAGCATTTCGGGGTAGAAGCCGTCCAGGAATTCCCTGCTGAACTTGGGCTCGATGTTCTCCAGGATGCCCATTTCCTTCCAGGCGGCGTTGTTGGCGCCATTGTTGATGACCAAATCCGGCAGCGTCTTGGACGCGGCCATGGCCTGCACCTGCTTGTTCACATCGGCGGAGGGCACGCCGATGAGCTCCACCTTGTACTGGGGGTAGGCGGCTTCGAAGCCCTCCACCACGGTTTTCAGCACGGAATCCTCGGGGCTCTCCACCACCCAGGGTCCCATGATCTGCACCGTGGTTGGCGCTTCCGCGGCAAAGGCGATCGAGTAGCTCAACATACAAAGGATGAGCAGGGCAGCGATGCAACCGGTGACCTTTTTCATGTTCGCAAACCTCCTACTGTTGTTTGGTTTTCTGTATTTCAAATGGTAGCATAGGACCTTTATTATGTAAATAACATGTTATTGGATGAAAGCATACATTGAAATATATACTTCAAAGTGCTATACTGGTCCAAAAGCCACGGAGGTGCGTTATGCAATTGCTGTGGTTGCAGTACTTTGTCACGGTAGCCAAGTGCGGGAGCATCGTGCAGGCGGCGCGCATTCACGAAATCCCGCAGCCCGCCATGTCCATCACCATGAAGAAGCTGGAAAGCGAGCTGGGCACAATGCTCTTTGACCGGCTGGGGAACCGGCTGCGGCTGAACGAAAGCGGGCAGCGCTTTTTGCAGTATGCCGAGCGCTCCCTCCACACCCTGTCCGACGGCGTGGCCGCCGTGAGGGAGGAGCGGGATTCCCCTACGGGGAATGTGCGCATTTTGCTGCTGGACAGCCGCAACGTCATCATTGACCGCATCAACGCCTTCCGGGAGCGCTACCCCAAGATTCTCTTCACCCTGTACACCACGCTGAGCCCCATCAGCGATTTTGAGTACGACCTGTGCATCGCCGCCCAAAACCCGCTGCCCCATATGATGGACCGGCAGTCAGCCTTGATCGACGAGGAGATCCTCATCGCCGTAAGGCGGGACCACCGCCTGGCAGGCAAGCAGGCCATCGGCCTGAACGAGCTGCGGGACGAGCGCCTGGCCATGTTCCCCCGCCATACCAGCCTGGCCGCGCTGTGCGCCGAGGCCTGCTTTGCCCAAGGGCTGCCTTTGCAGCCGGATTTCGTCTGCGACGACCCGCTCTACGTGCGCAAATATGTGGAAATGGGCCAGGGCGTTACCTTCTCTCCGGCGGTATCCTGGCAAGGCCTGTTCTCGGAGCGCGTCCGGCTGCTCCATGTGCGGGGGGTGGACCTGCACCGCACCATCTACGTATACTGGAGCAAGGACAAGTTCCTGCCTTTCGCCGCCCGTACCTTTTTGCAGGATTTGCGGGATATGCATTTGTATTAGGCCGTATATACCAAAGAAAGCCAAAGTGCTTTGGCTTTCTTTGGTATAGGGAGATCACGAAGAGGATTGCGGCGCTGCGGCGGTCCCATCGCAAAGCCCGGCAACGGTTGTTTCCTTCTTCGCCGCCCGTCCTGTACATGCTTTGGGCAATTTTCCGGGGTATTCATTTTCTATGCCTCCTTGCCCGAAGCGATCTTCAGGGCAAGGAGGCGCGGAGCTTGAATAGGGAAAAATTTCTTTCTGCTGAAGGACAAGTTCCTTACGGCTGATAGTAGTGCACAATCTTGCTCACCCGGCCCCGGGAGAGCACGTACTGCAAGTACCAGACCTTGCTTTCCAGGGTCTTGCAGGAGTATTGCACCGTGGTGGTGCCGTCCTCGTTTTGAAGCACCTGGCCGATGTCCGGGTCGGCGTAGTACAGGCCCCGGTTGCCGTTGGGGGATTTTATCTGGCCCATGTCCTTGTACACCCCGGTGATGTCCGCCTCGGAGCTGCCAAAGCCCACGCCCCTGGGTCCCCGGGCAATCTCGCTGTTCATTTCCACCCGCACTAAAATCCATTTGCTCCCCATCAGCACAAAGACCGCGGAGCCCCAGGGATAGTCCATCTGCTGGGCTTCCTCGGACATATACAGGTACTGGGTGGAAATTGTCTGGGCGGGCTCGCCGAAGCGCCCGGTAAACTCCTGGGGGCTGGTAATCCCCAACGTGAAGCCTTCGAATTGGTCCGACTCGGAATACACCTCCAGGGGATGGGGCTTCACATCGAATTTATACCCTACCTCGCAGGTGCTGGACATCTTGCCGTATTCGTTCACCGCCACGGCCCGGAGCGTGACCCGGCCCGAGGGCAGCTGAATGGGCGTGCCGTCAAACACGGGGCTTTCCACCGTGGGGGTGGACCCGTCGATGGTGTAATAGAAGGTAAGCGTTTCCTTGGACTTGCTGTCCCCCGGCCGCAGTATCACCGTCTTGCGGCTGTTGTAGGTGTTGGGGGCCAAATTGGTTTTGGGGGCCGCCGGGGTGGGGTAGAAGACCTGGTAGGTCACGGAAAGCGGATCGCTCACCAGATCCTCGCTGATGCAGACGGCCCGGAGGGTCAAAGTGCCCTCGGGGATCGTCAAGGCGCCGTCCTCGGTGTAGGTACCCTCCTGGGGCAGTTCGGCTTCGTCGTCCAGGGTGTAATAGATGTCATAGCCCTGGGGAGAGGTCAGGTGAATCGTCTGCTCCAACTCATAGCGGCCCGCGGGCAGGTCCACCTGGGGCGTGTTGGGGATGAAGTCCTTGCGCTCCAGGCGGAAGGCTTCCCTATCGGTTTTTTCATAGGCTTTGAGCATCATGGCCGCGGCTTCCGGGTTCCGGTCCTGATCCCTGTACATGCGGATCAGGGCGATATAGGCCTCCGTGCGGGAGGGGGCCACCACGTCGCTGAGGGTGAGGTACAGGGCCTCGGCCTCGGCGTCCTGGTTGTTGAGCTCATAGGCGCTGGCCAGCAGCAGCAGGCCGTCATAGTTCTCCGGGTCCAGGATGTTGGCGATCCGGAAGGAGAGGATGGCGGTTTCCACATCCCCCTTGTCGGTGTACTCCTGCCCCACCAGCCAGTAGGCGTGGGCCGGGGCGCTGCCCAGGTCCTTCAGGGTGTCCTGCCGCTGGGCCTGGCGCAGGTCGTCGGTGCTGGTAGCCAGCTCCAGGGTGAATTCCGTGGTGTCCGCCACCTGCCTGCGGGCGGTGATCCGCTGGCCCTCGTCCGTGCCCCTCATGTAAAGCACATACCCGACCCCGGTCACAATGGCAAGGAGCACCGCAATCATGCCGATGAGCATCCAGTTTACCGGGTGGCGCTTTACGGAATGGGTTTTCACATGCCGGGCCGCAATGGGCCTGGCGCGGCCGTGGGTATTCACCGGGACCCCCCGGTGGGTGGTGGGGCGGCTGGCGAAGCTGGCCAGGCCCTTGGGGACCGTCTTGCGCCGGGGGCTCCTCTCCTGCTGGAGGGGTACGGGGGACATGTCATAATCGCCGTATTCCGGCACGCCTTCCCGGGGCTCGTCCGGCAGCACCGGGGGCACGGCTCCCATGCGGCCCTGGCGGATGGCCCGCACGCCGGTCATGGGGATGGCGGAGGACTCGCTGGATAGCAGCGCGCCGCAATGGTCGCAGGTGAGGGAGTCCTCGGAGGACATATAGGTACCGCAGCGTTGACAGATCATAAGGGCTCCTTTCCGCGCACCGGGCAGGCCCTAAGGGGACGCCCCGCACGCAGCGTTAGCGTCGGTTGTTCACAGGGCTGCCGTTGATGGTCAAATCAAAGCTCTGGCCCAGGAACGCGGCGGCTTTCTCGCACATGATGATCCGGGTGAGATAAATGCTCAAATATTCCAGCACGCTGGAGCTTTCGTCCATGACCAAAGACTGGCGGATGATCTTATGGGGCTTGTCCACGGAGACGTGGTTTTCCTGGATGGCATAGTTCACCCGGTCGTGCACGTCGCTTACATCGGGCTTGCCGTTGCGCACCCGGCTTTTGTGGGCGTCGCTTTTGTCCCCGATGACCAAAGCCGCGCTGATTACACTGCTGACTGTGCCGCTTTGCTCCTCGTGGTTGCCCACGGCGGTGATGATCTCCACCGCGTCCTCGATCCCCATGCCCGCTTCCCGCAGGATGGGAAAGAGCAGCACCGCGCCGTTGGGGCCGTGCTCGTGGCGGTTGATGCTGTTGCCCACGTCATGGACCCAGCCCGCGATGGCGGCCAGCTCGATTTCCCGCTGGCTGTAGCCCAGCTCGCTAAGGATGGAGCTGGCGGTGCGGCTGACATAGCGCAGGTGGTGGGGGCCGTGGTCGGTGTACCCCAGGGCCTCCAGGTAGCGGTTGCCCGCGGACACCAAAGCCTTGATGCTTTCGTTCTGTTTAATCTCTTGCAATGTAACCAATGATGGTTCCTCCTCTTTTGGGGCTTGGGCCTCCCATGCTGATACAACGGGATAGGGACCGGGAGCCCTGCCGGTTATTGAAGCCGTTTGACGGCCTTGTAGGTGGGATCGGCGGAAAAGTCCCGCACAGGGGCCTCGCCCCCCAGGCGCTCGATGGCGCTGCGAATCTCGATAAAATCAATATAGCTCACGTCTCTGCCTTCGGCCACGTCCAGCAGGGCCTCCAGGGCCCGGTCGTCCTCCAGCTTGGCCAGGTACCCGGCGTACAGGGCCCGCTTGTCCTTGCGGGTCTGGAAGCCCTTCAGGGCAAAGGCGAACACATCCTCATCCCCGGGCACGGCGGCCAGCAGGTCCAACAGGGCCTCCTTGCCCTCCTCCCCCGCGGCCATGAAGGCTACCTTAGCGGGGCGCAGGGCGGGCTCTCCCATGTCCTGGAGGCTTTCCAGGGCGGCGTCCAGCAGCTCGGCTTCCTCCTGGCGCTCCACCTGCCAGCGGATATAATCCACCATGGGCGCGGCGGATTCCATCTGCCTGAGCAGGTCAATGGCCAGCATCCTGGCCTCCGCCGGGGCGGAGGAATCCCGGATCAGGGCCAGCAAGGGCTCCTCCTCTCCCAGTTCCGCCAGCCGCTCCAGCAGAGGGTCCGGAACAGGGCAATCCTTCTGCCTCACATACTCCACCATCAGGCGGGTGAGCTCCCGGGCGTCCCCATAGCGGTCAAAATAGGCTCCCGGGGTGGCCCCCTCCAGCCAAGGGGCGGGGGTGTTCAAAAACCGCAGATACACAGAGGGCATTTCATCCTCCATGTCCTCGGGGCGCTTGAAGCGGCGGGCGTTCTTTTCCATCCAGGCGTTGAGGTAATCGGAAAAATGGGCGTCAAAATCAATGCAGCTCATCGGGGCTTCCTCCTTGGGGAATGGGCATCAGGGCGCAGAGGCGCTCAAAGGCGTTGGCGCTACGCTGCCTGGCGTGGGGGCTGTGGGGCGAAGCGTCCAGGGGACGGGGCTCCAGGCCGTAGGTCAGCCGGAAGTGCTTGATCAGCGCGTCCCGCCAGACGCCGCCCACATCGGCGGCGAAGGCGTAGCGGGTACGGTGGTCCATCCGGCGCAGCAGCTTCAAGGCGTGGGTGCTCAGGCGGGAATCCCGCACAGCCCTGTTGGCGACGCGGATGCGGCGCAGCATCAGCCTTTGGATCACCGAGGCGACCCGGTCTGGCTTGGCCTTGGGGTCCACCTGGATGATGCGCCCGCTTTGCCACAGCACATAGGGGGGCGCGGCGTCCAGGGCCACCAGCATGGAGAGCGCCAGGCGCTTCACGTCCTCCTCCGGGGCGCTTTGGAGCAAAACGTCCCGCAGCAGGCGCTCCGCCTGATCCGGGGCGCTTTTGGCCAGCGCCATGCCCACGGGGAAAAGGGACCGGCCCAGGCTGCTTACGGGGGAGGCCAGGGCGTAGAGGTATTGCCGGTACAGCAGGCCATCCTTTTGCAGCGCCTCCACAAAGGCGGGCAGCCCTTCCCCCAGGCTCTGGGCCAGGGTTTCCAGCAGGCGCTGTTCGGCCGCGGGGGGCAGCAGGGGATAGAAGGGAAGCCGGCGGGCCTGGAGGGACTGCTCCTCCCGGCTCATGCCCTTTTCCGTCCAGCCTGCGACGGTTTGGGTCATAAACAGGGCCGTCACATCCTCCGGGTCCAGGTCCCGGCAGCGGTGCAGATGGGCCATGGCTTCCTCTGCCTTGCCCTGTCGCAAAAGGGCAAGGGCCAGGTTGTACAGGGTGGGCACCCGGTCCGGGCTGCGCCGCTTGCCCAGGCGTAGCATGGCCAGCATGGGCTCCGGCAGGTCCAGGGCCGAGGCGGTAAAGCAAAAGAGCTGTTCGTCGTAGGGATAGCGGCAGTGGAAAGCGGCGGCCAGCATGGCCGCGGCGGCCAGGCCCCGCTCCCCCCGCTGCATCCGCACGCTGGCCAGGGCGCAGAGGGAGGCCACATGGCGGGGATTCTCCCGGGCCGCGAGCTTGGCGTGGTGCAACGCCCGCTCCGGGCGGTTCGTGGCCTGGTAGAGCATGGAGAACAGGGCGTGAAGCCGGGCGTCCCCCTTGCCGAAGCGGGCGGCCCGCACCAGCCTTTTGCGGCAGCGCTCCACGTCGCCCTGGGCCAGGCGTATGGAGGCGATGTGAAGCAGAGCCTCATAGCGGGCCGAGCCCAGGTGGGGCTCCTCCAGCAGGTCCTCCACCACAAAGGAGGCGTCCTCCTCCTCCCAAAGCAGCGCGTCCTCCTGCCGGGAGCGGGCCTGCTGCAGGTAATGGGCAAAGGCGTCCATGGCCTCCTGTTCCCGGCCCAAGGACAGCATGTTGCGCCCAATCAGCCCGTAGGGCAAAAAACCGGAGGGCTCCAGGGCCAGCACCCCGAAGGCCTCCCGGATGCTGGCTTCATAGCAGCTCATGTCCCGCAGGCACTGGGCGTATTCCAGGCGCAGTTCCCCGGAGGCCGGCTCCAGGGCCACGGCACGGCGGAGCAAGGCCGCCGCCTGATGGTGCTCGCCCCTCTTGCGATGGCGCTGCGCCCGGCGGAACCAGTAGTGGGAAGGTCTTTCAAAGGAAACCACCTGCCCCGGGATTTCAGGGCGATGCAAGTTGGTCATGGTTCACTCCTTCAGCGCAGGATCACCGGGTAGCCTTGTTCAGCAGGCGGATCAGATCCTGGGTGGAAAAATGATGCCGGGCCCGGCAAAAATGGCAGTTCAGCTCCGCGCCGTCAATCTCGTCCTCGATCATATGGGTCAGTTCCTCCCGGCCCAGGGCGATCAACGCCTTTTCCATGCGGGAGCGGGAGCAGCGGCATTGGTAGGAAAGGGGGGCGCTCTCCAGCACCACGGGGTCCAACCCAGCGAACCAGCTTTCCATCAGCGATTCCATGGGCTCATGGGCCAGCTCCCGGCTGATGTCCCCAAACAGGGGGCTGCGAAGCTCCAGCTGCTCGATGATGGAATCCGGACAGCCGGGCAAGGGCTGCAGCAGCACGCCCCCGGCGGAAAGCACCACATCCTGGGCCACCAGCACCCCCAGGCTCACCAAGGAGGGGCTTTGCTCGCTCTGGACAAAGTAGGAGGCGAAGTCCTCGGCGATTTCGCCGCTGACCAAGGATACCTGCCCCACATAGGGGGTTTTGAGCCCCAGGTCCTTCACCACGCTGATGCGGCCTTGGGTTCCCACCGCCCCGCCTACGTTCAGCTTTCCGTCCCGGAGCAGGGGCAGCTCCAGCCGGGGATGGTCCACATAGCCCCGAACGGTTTGGGCGTCCCCCGCGCACACCATCTTGCCGATGGGGCCGCCCCCGTCGATGGAAACGGTGACCGAGGCGTTGTCCCCCTTGAGCACGGCGCCCAGCATGGCGGCGCCCAACAGCATGCGGCCCAGGGCCGCCGTGGCCACAGGGGTGCTTTCATGAATGCGGCAAGCCTCCTGAACGGTTTTGGAACCGGTAATGAGCAGCCCCCGCACCAGGCCGTCCGCCAAGGTGATGTGCAAAATCCGGTCCTCCCGCTCCAGAGGGTTGGACAGGCCGCCTGACGGGTACTCTTTGGTAGTCATCCAAGCATTCCTTCTTCGTTGTTGATGGGTCGGTCCTTTATAGGAGAAACGGTTTCCGGGCCGCCATGTGCCAGCGCTTCGCCTTGGGGCCCGGGGCTTCGAACTTTTGGTCGCCATACAGGGAAATTTCCACAAAGCCGGTTTGGGAAAGCAGCCGGGTCAGCAGCTCGGCGCTGTGGGCGTACTGCCGCTGATGCTCGCCGATGCGGCGGTAGGAGCCGTCCTTTTGCTTCAGGAAGATGGCCAGGTCCAGATCCACGGCTTGCTTGCTTTGGGAAAAGCTGTTTTGCCAAAGATAGGCCACGTCCTCGTCCTCATGCCCCAGGAAGGTATTGCCCAGAATATGCTCCAGCTTATAGGGGGTGGAGAGGTCAAAAAACAGTCCGCCGCCGGGCCGCAGGGCCACAAAGGCCGCCCGG
Organism: Candidatus Limiplasma sp.; assembly: GCA_034927815.1. Taxonomy (GTDB): domain Bacteria; phylum Bacillota; class Clostridia; order Christensenellales; family Aristaeellaceae; genus Limiplasma. The sequence continues at coordinate 301,539 of JAYFPK010000008.1, read as the reverse complement.
AAAAACGAGGCCACATCCTCCCCGGAGGGCAGGTAGTTCAGCCCGTCGTTGGTGCACAGCACGGCGTCCATCTGCCGGTGCAACCGCAATTCCCGCATGTCCTGCTTCACAAAGGGGATCATGGCTCCGCTTTTGCGGGCCTTCTGGCTGGCTTCAAAGAGCATGTCGGCGGACAGGTCCACGCCGGTCATCTGGTAGCCCATTTGCGCCAGCAAGATGGTGAGGTTGCCCGTGCCGCAGGCGCATTCGCAGACCTTGCCCCTGGAGAGCTGGTACCGGTCCATCATGGCCGCGTAAAATTTGGCCCAGGCGGGATAATTGACATCGGACATCAAACGGTCATAGACGGAGGCAAAAGCCGTATACATGTGAAAACTCCTTCGGTGGCGCGGGATCGTGGGAGCAAGCGCCGGCGCGGCCCTTACGGCTGAGGAGGCCGCTTGCGGTTTCCCTGGCCGATCAGCCCGCCGATGCGGCCCGTCTCCTTGGCGGACAGCCCCGCCCAGCCCACATCCTTGACCCGCTCCAACAGGCCCAGCTCCTGGGCCAGTTCATACTTTTTCCGCTCCTGGGCGGATAGATAGGAAAGCGCGCTTTTGCGCAGGGCCCTTTGCCCCAGGCGGCTCGGTTCCTCGTGCTTTGCCATGGATTTCGCTCCTTTTGCCTTTTAGGCCTAGGGTGCGCGAAAGCCGGGCCGCTCATGCGTTGTTACGGCTGGGCGAAGGGCTCTTCCTGGGATTTTTCCTCGTCCTCCTCGTCCTCCTTGTACAGGCCCCGGCCTACCACGGCTCCTTGGATGTTGGGGTTGATGTACTTGTCGAAGACCGCGTTGGAATAGCTGGCGCCCACAAAGCGGCTCAGGGCGAAGCCGATGACCAGGTAATACAGCCCGTAGCCCAGAACGGCCCATTGGATGTAGGGGGTAAAGAAGGCCACCACAGCGGCGATCAGCCCGGGCACCAAGGAGAGAAGCTTGAGCCCGACGCTCATGGGCAGGCGGCCTATGGTCAGCAGCAGGCCGTTGCGCAGCAGGGCCCGAAAGCGCAGCTTATAGGTGACCATCAGCGGGTAGAAGTAGGTGAGGGAGCACAGCCATATCGCCACAATGGTAAGGCTGAGGATCTGGGGCACCATGAAAAAGGCGCTGGTCTTGGCCATTTCCCCGTAGAACATCCAGCAGACATAGAAGACCAGGGGCATGAAGCCGGTGATGGTGGAGATGGCCAGGCCCTGTTTCCAGTTCTCCTTGACGGCGTCCCGAAAATCCGACCAGACAAAGGCGTGCTCATCCCGGGCCCAGTTGCGGGTCACATAGGCCACCCCGGCTGTGAAAGGACCGGTGATGGCGATGCAGGGAACCATCACCAGCAAGGTCTGCATCGTCAGCCCTTGCAGATACTCGGGAAGGGACAGGGAAGCCACGGCGGGGTCCCCCGCGGCCTGGAGCTCCGCAAAGCTCACCATGGCGCCGTAGCCGTTCATCACGGCGGACAGGGCCACAAAAAGAGCGGGCAGCCAGCTTACCACCCCCAGCAGGTTGAGCTGGCAAAGGCCGCTGAGGCGGATCCTCAGCATCTCCCAGAAAAGTTGCCAGCGGTTTTGGGGCAGGTCCTCCTTGCGGTAGTCGCCCTTGCCGCTTTTCCCGTAATAAAAGCTATTCATCATCTTGCCAAACATCGCAGCAGCCTCCATCTGATAGGGGCGGGATAAGCCCCGAAGAATCGGTGTCCGGTCCATCCCCGAGTATATCATATTTGCCGCAAAAAGAGAAATCCAGGGCAACCCCCTTTTGGCAAGTGTTTACATTTGGACAAATCCCCTGGGGAATGGTACAATAGAGACATCTGTACCAGGGAGGGGAACGCGTGGGGAACCGCCGCCTGTTTGCGCCCCGCGGCCGGGCGGGCCGCAGCGGGGCCTGGCCCCGGTTGGGGGCGTCCGGCAAGATCATTGGGGTTTGCCCGGCGGCCCTTGGGAATTCCTCCGGAATATAATTAGACGTTTTTCAGGGGAGTTTCGTTCGCGGATTTGCAATTTTTGCAAAATGTTTTGGTTTTGATTGCAAGAAACAGGAAGGGCGGTTCGTTGGATGAGTGAGCACAGTGCGCCCGGTTCACGAGAGCCGGGTGAAAACGGAGGCTCGGGCATGACGTATTTCGAGGATTTGTACGAGAAATACGCGACTGACGTTCTGCGCGTGAGCTATTTTTACTTAGGAGACAGGCAAAAAGCGGAGGATGTGTGCCAGGACGTCTTTGTGCGGCTCTTGACCAACGCGCCTGAGCTGACCCCAGGGCGGGAAAAGGCCTGGCTGTTGAAGGTTGCGTTAAACCGGTGTCGGGATCTCTGGCGCGGCGCGTGGATCAAGCGCGTGGTGTTGGGAAGCCCGACGTTTGAGCTCATTCCCGCTCCGGACGAAACCCAGCGTAGGGATGAGGAGGAAGCCATGATGACGGCCATTCATCAGCTTCCGGTGGACTTTCGGGAGGTCATTTTGCTACACTACTACCAGGGCTATGGCATCAGCGAAATCGCGTCCATGATGAACCTGCCCGAGGGCACCATTTCCAGCCGGCTGTCCCGGGGCAGGAAGAAATTGGAATCCATATTGCAAGGAGGACCCCAGCAATGAGCCGCATCGAACAACTACAGGACATTGCCGACAGGCAGTTGGGTGGCTTGCGCGCAACCCCCAAGATGCTGGGGGAAATCAAGCTGGCGGCTGCCAGGAAAAAAGAAAAGGTAGGATTCAGGCGCGTATGGAAGCCTGCGCTGGCTTTTTGCGCCGCGCTGCTGATCGGCGTCGGGATTTATACCCAGGCCGGGGAGGGGATTCTCCCCATCGCCCCCTTGCCCTCGGCTGATTTGCTGGATAGCCAGACCGCGGGCAACGGAACCCAGGAAGCCGCCCTTATCGGCGCGGAACGCGCCCTGCTGGACGTGCCCCCGGGAAGCATCTCCCTGGGTGGGGAAAAAGAAGCCCCGGCGTACCGGAACCTCTTTGCCAAGGGCCAAGGCAGCAACTTCCCCCTGGTGCGGGTGAGTGGCGCGGCCTACCGGATGCTTCAAACCCCCTCCTCCATCCAGCAGAGCCTTTTGGGGGACAGCCTGGGCCAGGTCATGGAGTATACCCTGGAGCCTGCCCTGAGCACCGGCGGAGTGGTAAGCAACGTGGTTTCCCAGGGCGAGGCCATCTACGCGGTGAAGGGCATGCAAGGCGCCATGGTTGCGGCCCAAGTGGAGGGAACCTTGCGGGTATTCCAGCGGGTAAGCTTCGCGGGTACGGCCATCATCGGCAACGAGGGCCTGGAGGATACTCTTTGCCCCGCGGACCAGGTGGTGTCCATGGAGCTGAGCGACGTGGGAGCCATTGACGACGCCCAGAAGGCCCGGGACTTGATGAAGATCCTTTTGGACAATGCCAGCTACCAAAACGCCAGCATGTCCTCCGGCGGCGCCCAGTCTCTGCTCATTGAGATGAAGAACGGGCTGAGCTTGCAGCTGATGGTGGGGGACGATACTCTGAGCGCTTGCGGCACCTGGAGCTGCCCCGAGTTCTTCGAAGAGTTCATCATAGCCATGGAGTAAGAAGCAGCCCCGGCGGCGGGCCATTTTCAGGAATGATAAATGATATATGAAAATGCAGGAAGCCCATCCCGAAAGGGGGGCTTCCTGCTTTGTGCTAAGGGAACTTACGGCGGTGGAGGGGAAAGCGCCGGAGGTTAGAGGGAGCGGGGCTTTACCCTGGACCAGACCTCCCGCATCCCCAGGCTGGCCAAGGCCACGAAAAACGGCGCGTAGAGGAACAGGTACCGGGGCCAGACCTCAAAGAGCATCAGGTAGAGAGAGACGCCCAGCAGCACCAGGGCGATCACCGGCAGCGCTGGATAGCGCCTGCACCCCAGAAACAGGCCCAAGGCGCATAGCAGCAGGATCAACAGCCAGATTCCCTGATACACGGTGCAAAAGACGGCGTTCAGCGCGCCCTTTCCGTCATAGAGGCTCCGCAAAAACAAAGAAAGGCCGTCCGTTCGCTTGGGGACTTCCAAAGGCAAAAAGCTGCCGTTAAAGGCAAAGGTGCCGCTGTGATAAGCCTTGTACAGCTTGATGGCAAAAAAGCGCACATTCTCCAGAAAGCCCCTGTCTTTCAGCCGTTCCCAGGCCCGGGTGATATTGGCTTGCTGCCGCTGGGCCAAGGTGGGAAAGGAGAGGGAATATTCCACATCCGCGGGGGAATGGCCGCCATAGGTTTCAGCGTTCATGCCCAGCATCAGGTAATGGGTGGCGCTGAGCTGGCCCTGGGGCACGGTGCTGCCGGCCAGCAGCACGCAAGCCGCCTTTTCCAGGCCGATGCCTGGGGCAGCCCCGAGGATCAGGGCCAGGACCGCCGTCAGGCCCCGCTTGACAATCCCCCGGCCCAAAGGCAGGGAGGCCAGGAGCCGAAGCCCCTCCGCCATCAGCAGCGCCACCAGAATGATCCACACCGTGGGCTTGATGGCCGCGCCCAGGGCTGTGGAAAGGGAGATCAGGAACCATTTCAAGGGCGGGCGCAGGGAAGTAAGGAAGAGGTACAGGGAGAGACTGGGGAAAAGAATGGAGAAGCTGTCAGTATAGGGCACAGACAGGTAGGGGGACAGCAGGACAAAGACTGTGGAAAGCCCGTAGCAAAAGAGCGTGGCGGGGCGGCTGCGAGTAAGGCGTTCCACGCTGAGCGCCGTAAAGAGGGACGCCAGATTCATCAGCGCCGCGCCCAGGGAGGGCAACAGGATAAAGGGCTCCGCCAGTCCCAGCTTGAGTCCCACCCACATGGGCCCGGTCAGCACCAGGGTAAGGGGGGCGTTGTTGGGGCAGAGCTGGAAGTATTCCCCAAGGGTAAAGGGCTGCCCGGAGGCCAGCTGGAGGGCCGTTTCCCAGCAGTTTTGGGGATCCCAGGCGGGAAAGAACCAAAGGCTGCGGACCATTACCAACTGCGCCAAAAACAAAAGCCCGTTGCCCAGGCATAGCAGCAGCAGGAAGCGGCGGCGGGGAAGGGGGGGCCTTGGGCGAAGCTTCCGGCCCTTGGCGCGCAGAAAATACGCCCATAGGCAAAGCGCGAAAAACAGAAAAACCAGGGGGAGCAAGCGAAGGTTGGACAGCAGCGCGCCGTTCCGGTAGGCAAAGGAGAAGGCATTTTCAAAGCCTGTCAGGAGCGCCAAAAGGAGGACCAGCCACAGACCGGCCAAAAGGACAAGACCCTGGGGAAGCGCCTTGCCCAGCCTTTGGAAGAATGCCATCAAGGATCAGGGCCTCCTCTTTGATCCCGGAGGGATGGAATGCTGTCTTCTTTATAGCATAGCAGGGCGGCCATTGCAAGGAGAGCATGGCCGTTTTCAGGAAAGGAAGACGGAAAAAATATTTTTTCCACTACCCCGTTGACATTGACGTTACGTCATGGTTTATGATGCTTATGTCAGGAGGGATTGGCATGGAGTACACGGTGCAAAAGCTGGCCCGTCTGGCGGGGGTCAGCCCGCGAACCCTTCGGTTTTATGACCAAAGCGGGCTGCTGAAGCCCGCCAGAATCAACACCTCGGGCTACCGGATTTATGGAGAGGCCCAGGTGAGCCGCTTGCAGCAGATCCTTTTTTACCGGGAGCTGGGCATGGGGCTGGAGGAGATCGCAAGGACGTTGGACAGCAAGGATTTTGAGCCCCTGGCGGCCCTTAGGGAGCACCTGGAGGCGCTGCTGAAGCGGCAGGCCCAAACCGCCCGCCTGATTGAAACGGTGAGAAGGACCATTGAGCAGGAAAAAGGAGGCAGACCCATGACGGACGCGGAAAAATTTGAGGGCTTCAAGGAGAAGCTGATTCAGGAGAACGAGGAACGCTATGGCAAGGAGGTTCGGGAGAAATACGGCGAGGAGGCCGTGGAGGCCAGCAACGCCAAGATGATGAACATGAGCCGGCAGGACTATGACGCGATGCAGGCCCTGGGGGCGGAGATTCTTCAAAGGCTGGAGGTTGCGGTAAAGGCCGGGGAGGTTCCTGGTTCGCAGGAAGGAGGAGAAATCACCCGGCTGCACCGGAAATGGCTGGGCTACACCTGGGGCCAGTATAGCGCCGCGGCCCACCGGGGCCTGGGGGACATGTATGTGGCCGATGAACGCTTCACGGCGTATTATGACCAAAATGTACCCGGCTGCGCCCGGTTCCTTCGGGACGCCATTCATGCCTGGGCGAAATAAAATAGTGAAAACAAAGGACCCTGGCTCCCGGAGCCAGGGTCCTTTAGTGATGGAAAGGTTTTCCCGCTTTCCTCAAAAGGAGTTATGGGTGGAGAACAGATACCAGATATAATACGCGCCGGAGTAGGCGTGCCATAGAAGCAAGGCAAAGCCCAAGCCAAGGGAGAGGCCGCGCCAGGGGGCTTTTTGCACAGCGGCTTTGGAGGTTTGGGCCAAGGTCCGCAGGAACCGGCCCAGCGTCAGCACCCAGAGCATCAGGGAGGCGCTCATGGTGGCCCAGTTGAAATTGCCATGGCCCAGGCGCAGCCCCGTCTCCCGGAAGAACATGCTTTCCAGGACGCTGATCACGACCATGAACAAGGTGATCGCCAGCATGGAATCCTTGCGCAGGTCCTTTTGAGGGCAGCACAGCAGCACATACAGGGGAAAGGCGGAGGTGATCAGCATACCCCGGATGGCAATCCAGGCGCTTTGCGCGGTGACGCCAAACTCCACCCCGCTGGTATAGGGTACCACCACCCCGGTGTAGTAGAGGTATTGCAACAGAAAGTACAGGGCTGCGGGAAGGAAGGCCAGGATCATCTGGAGGAAAAAGAGGCTGTTCTTAGGGTGGCGCATCCACTGCACCAAAAAGAACAAAGCGCAGGCGGGAAGGAAAGCCTGCATAAAGGTGGGCTTGCTGGCTAAGGAAAACATCAAAAGCGCAGCCAGCAAAACCACCTTGCCCCAGGGCAGCATGGCCTTGCTTCCCTTTTCCGGCAGGCGGCGCTCAAACTCGTACCAGCAGTGGGCCACAAAGGGAACGCACAGCAGCATGGATACCGTCACCATCAGCTGGGTGGGATTGTGCCATACGGTAGGGGAGCCCACGCCCTTGTAGACCCCGGGGTTGACGCCGGGCACCAAAATGCCCGTCACAAACATCAGCAAAAACCCCGCCAAAGTGATCCATTTCCGCTGAACGCCCTCTGAGGCGGTTACGCTCAGCAGCAAATACGCCAGAAACATGCCCGCCACCTTCGCCATGGCGCTGACCAAAGAGGCCGCCCAAACGAGCGGCAGGCCCAGCTGGTAGAGCGCCGCCACGCACAGATGCCAGGCCGGGTAGGCCAGGCGGCTGGTAATGGTATGCAAATCGGCAAAGTTGAACTCGCTGGCGATGACCGCATGGACGTGAAAATCCGTGACCGTGAACTGGAACTGCCAGGAGTACATCCATAGGGAAAAGGCAAAGACCGCGGCGTAGGCCAGCATTCTGGGCCAATCCATGGCCCTCTTTTTCAGCGAGGCGGCCGCGGCCAAAACAGGGTCGGGGGATTGGGTCATGAAACTCCTCCTTGAGGAAAAGATCAGGGCGAAGGAAGGGGCGGGAAAAAATCAATCAGGAACGATTATACCATGGAGAAAAACAAAAGGCAAAATGAAAGGCAATCCATGGAAAACGCCCGCGCTGCCTGACGGCGGCGCGGGCGCGGTGCCTTGAGGGCGCAAGGCCTCAAGAATCCATTACAGGGGTGGGAGAGGGCAAGCTCTCCAAAATCTCATTGGAGGCGGCCTCGGGGGTTGCCGTAGGCTCCGCGGAGGAATCGGGGGTGGCTGTGGGTGTAGGCTCCGCGGAAGCGTCGGGGATTTCCGTAGGCGCGGCAGAGGGCCCCGGGGTGACGGTGGGCGCCAAAGAGGGATCGGGGGTGGGAATGGGTTCAGGCTTCCGGGAGGGTTCCGGGCTGGGAGTCGGCTCATCGGGCTCCTCCCCGGTGGGTTCAGGGGTGGGCATGGGCGTGGGCTCCTGGACAATGGAGGAGGGGTCTACCACCTCCAGGGAGCGCAAAATGCCGCCCTCTTCAATGTTGCCATCATGGTAGACCGTGACGGTCTTGCCCTCCAGCCGGCCTTCAAACCAGGAGCTGGGAAGCAGCGTCAGGCCGTCCACCTTTACGGTGTAGAGCTGCTGATCCTGCGTAGCCAAGGAAAAGCTGTCCTCGCTGACTTTTTTTACCGTGCCTGTAATCACGGGCACCACCACATAGCTGGCGGACACCTGGGGGGGCATGCTCATGGCCATGGTGCCGTTATAATAGACCGTAATGGGGACCCCCGCCAGCACATGGGGCTGATGGCTGCCCAGGCGCACCACGGCGTCGCCGAAGATCTTGTCCCCCGAGAGCAGAACCTGGCCGTCCAGCACCTGGCTCACCGTACCGTCCAAGGTATAGCAGCCCAGGCGGTCCGCGTGGGTCTGGGGAGGCTGGGAGCGGGTAAGGATGCCGTTATATTTGGCATAGACATACATGCCTTTTTCCAAAGGGGTTTCCGCCAGGATGCCCTCCAGCACGGTCTCCGTATCTACGTTGAGCAGCACTTCCCCCAGCCGCTCATCCGCCAGCAAAATACCGCCGTCCAGGACCTCGGTGACAAGGCCGTAAAGCTCCACCTGGGGCCCTTCGGCCCTGGCCGCGGTCCAGGCGGCGGCCTGGGGCAGGCAAAGCAGAGCCAGCAAAGTCCAAAAAACTATTTTTTGTTTGATGTTCATGCTATTTCCTCCGTTTCAAAAGGGTCTCACCGCAATAGACGAAACCGCCGGACCAAAGTTCCGCAAAAAGCGCTGCCATGTTCTGGCAGGATCACAGGAAGGAGAACAGGTCTACTTGACTGGTTTCGGGCAACCCCTCCAAAGCGCCCTGTTGGCGGAGCATGTCGATGGTGCTGGCCCCCAGGCGGGCGCGCAGGCGCAAGTCCTCCACCGATAAATAGGGCTTTTGAGGGTCCCGGGTTTCCAAAATGCCTTGCACAGCGGCCTCGCCAAAGCCGTTGATGGAAGTGAAGGGGCAGCGCAGCGCCCCGTCCTCCGGCAGGAAGCGGCTGCCATGGCTCATGTACAGGTCCACTGGCAGCATGTGGATGCCTCTGGATTCCATTTCCAGCAGCATGCGGTAGGCGTTTTGCTCCTGCTTGTCCTTTACGCTGAGCTTTTCCTCCCTGGAATCCATCTCCTTGAGCAAAGCGCGCAAGCTTTCGGCGCTCAGCAGCATTCTGGCGGCGTCAAAGCCGTCCGCCCGGATCGAGAAGTAGGCCGCGTAATAGGCCAGGGGATGGTAGACCTTATACCAGGCCACCCGCAGGGCCATGGTCACGTAGGCGACGGCATGCCCTTTAGGAAACATATACTTGATTTTTTTGCAGCTGTCAATAAACCAATCCGGTACGTTTTTTTCCTTCATGGCCATCTCCATGGCGGGGGTGAGGCCCCTGCCCTTGCGCACGGATTCCATGGTGTCAAAGCTGATTTTGCTGTCCACGCCCATGGAAATCAAATAGTTCATGATGTCGTCCCGGGTGCAGATGCATTGCTTCAGGGTGGCGATGCGGTTGTCAATGAGGTCCTTGGCGTTGCCCAGCCATACGTCCGTGCCGTGGGACAGGCCGGAGATGCGGATCAATTCCTCCATGGTGGTGGGCCGGGTGTCCCCCAGCATGCCCTGAACAAAGGAGGTGCCGAACTCCGGCACCCCCAACGTGCCGGTTTCGCAGAGGATCTGCCCGCCGTCCACCCCCAGGGCCTTGGGGCTGGTAAACAGGCTCATCACCTGGGAATCGTCCAGGGGGATGGACTTATAGCCGATGCCCGTGGATTCCTCCAGCCGGTGCATCATGGTGGGGTCGTCGTGGCCCAGGCAGTCCAGCTTCACCAAAATATCGTGCATGCTTCGGAAGTCGTAGTGGGTGGTGATGGTGTCCCCCTGGGTGTCGTCCGCCGGGTGCTGGATGGCGGTAAACTGGTTGATGTCGTACTCCTTGGGCAGCACCACGATTCCGCCGGGATGCTGGCCCGTGGTGCGCTTCACCCCCATGCAGCCCGCAGCCAGGCGCTCCTTGTGGGCCCGGCTGGCGGGAATGCCCTTTTCCTCCAAATACTTCGCGGCAAAGCCATAGGCGGTTTTTTCCGCCAGGCCGCTGATGGTGCCGGCCCGGAACACAAAGCCCTTGCCAAAGAGCTCCTCGATGTAGGCGTGGGCCCGGGGCTGGTATTCCCCGGAAAAGTTCAGGTCGATGTCGGGCACCTTGTCCCCTTTGAAGCCCAAAAACACCTCAAAGGGAATGTCAAAGCCGTCCTTCACCAAGGGATTCCCGCAGACCCCGCACACCTCGTCGGGCAGGTCCACCCCCACGGAGGCCACGGAGGGATCGGTAAAGCGCACGCTGTGGCAGGTGTCGCAGCGGTAATGGGGAGGAAGGGGATTGACCTCGGTGATGCCGCACATGGTGGCTACAAAGCTGGAGCCCACCGAGCCCCGGCTTCCCACCAGATAGCCGTCCTCCAGGGATTTTTGCACCAGCTTTTGGGCGATGGAGTACAGCGTGGCAAAGCCATAGCCGATGATGCTCCCCAGCTCCTTGTGCAATCGGGCTTCGATCAGCTCCGGCAAGGGATTCCCGTAAAGCTCTTGGGCCTTGGTCCAGGACATGGTTTCAATATCATGGGCCGCCTCCGGCCAGAAGGGCTGGAAGGTTTCCTCGTCCTTGGGGTGCTTGGGGAACAGCCGCAGCTCCTCCACCTGGGCGGCGATGGCCGCCGGGGCGGTGATCACCACCTCCCGGGCCTTTTCCGGCCCCAGGTACGCGAACTCCGCCAGCATCTCGTCCGTGGTTTTGAAATAGAGGGGGGGTTGGTTGTCGCAGCTGTCATAGCCAAGCCCCGCTTGCAAAATGGCGCGGTACACGGCGTCCTCCGGGTTTTGGAAGTGGACGTCCCCGGTGGCTACCACAGGCTTGCCCAGCTTCTCGCCCAGGGCCACGATGCGGCGGTTGAAGTCCCGAAGCTGCTCCTCGTCCCGGGCCAGGCCGTCGCAGATCATGAAGGCGTTGTTCCCAATGGGCTGAATCTCCAGGTAATCGTAGAAGGCGGCGATGCGCTCCAGCTCCGCCTCCGGCTTGCCCGCGGCCACGGCCTGAAACAGTTCCCCGGCTTCACAGGCGGAGCCCAGAATCAGCCCCTCCCGGTATTGCCGGATCAGGTGCCGGGGCATGTTGGGATGGCGGCGGAAGAAGTGCAGATGGCCTTCCGAGATCAGGCGGTTGAGGTTTTCCATGCCCTTTTGGGATTTCGCCAGCAGGATGATGTGGTGGGAGTTGCTCATGCTCTCGCCGCTGACTGCGCCTTCCATCTGGGAAAGGCGCTCCACCCCCAAAGGAGCCATGGCCTCAAACATCTTTTGAAGGCATTGGGCCGTGGCCGTGGCGTCATGGACCGCCCGGTGGGCGTTTTTCAGGGACACGCCCAGCAGGCGGCAGACCGCCCCCAGGCGGTGGCTCTTTTGGGCGGGATAGAGCCGCCGGGCCAATACCAGGGTATCCAGCACCGGGGGATGAAAGGATACGCCCATGCGCTGGCATTCCGCCAGGAGCATGCCCATGTCAAAGGAGGCGTTGTGGGCCGCCACGGGGCAATCCCCGATAAAGGCCAGCAGCTTGGCCACGCCTTGGGAAGGGCTTTCCTTGCCCCGGAGGGTGAGGTCGGTAATGCCGGTGATTTCGGTGATGCGGGGTTTCAGCGGCACGCCGGGATCGCACAGCAAGGACAGCTCCTCCACGATCTGCCCATCCTGGAGCTTTACCGCGCCGATTTCGATGATCCGGTCCACAGCCGGGGAAAGGCCGGTGGTTTCAAAATCCAGCACCACCATGGGGGTGGAAAGGGGCGCATCCGGGGCGTTTTCCATGATGGGCACAATGTCCACCAAATACCCCTCCACGCCGGGGATGAGCTTGATCTTGTGCTTTTTGGCCGCTCCAAAGGCAGCCGGAAAGGCCTGGGCCACGCCGTGATCGGTGAGGGCCACGGCAGGATGGCCCCACTTGGCGGCCTGGGCGATAAGCTGGGCCGCGTCGGCGGTGGCGTCCATGGCGCTCATGTTGGAGTGCATATGCAGCTCAATGCGCTTTTCAGGGGCGGTGTCCTCCCGCTCCACCAAGGGCAGCTGCTGCATGTCCCGGACGCTGACGGAAAGCTCCCCCAGGAAGCTGTCCTGGCGGCACTCTCCCCGGACCCGGACCCGGATGCCGTTTTGGATCGGCTTGGTCTGTTCCGCCAGCCGGGCCCGCTCCTCGTCCGAAGGCGGCACGGGGGTTTCCCCCATGCCCGCCCGCTTCATGCGGTACTGGTAGAAGGCCTTGCAGTAAATGGTGCCTGTATCGTCATACAGGGCGAAGGAACACAGCACCGTTTCCCCGCCCTTCAGCTCCCTGGGCTCCTTCACCCCGGTGAGAATGCCCTCGATGACCACGATGCCGCTGTCGTCCGCCAATTCGGCAATGGGTACCGGGGGATCGGCGATGGCTCTGCCCTTGAGAACAGGCCCCTTGCTTTCCTTGGGAGGCTTGGAAGAGGGGGAAGCCGCCCCTTTGCGGACGCATTTGGGGGGCTCTTTTGGGGCGGGGGCCGGGGGGGAATCCTCCCAGGGGGCCGCCTCCTCCTGCTCCGGGGGTGGCGCCAGTTCCGGGGAAAAGGCGAAGCCCCGCTGCTCCCGCATGTCCCGGACCCATTCCTCCCGCTGGCCGCAAAGGATGAGGCTCACGGTAAGCCGCAGGCGAAAAATGTCCCAAATGGCCTGGGAGAGCTTCCCGTCCAGCTGATGGCGCTTGAAATAGGCCACGGAGATTTCATCCGGGCAGGTCAGCAGAACCCGGCCTTGCTCCACCTCCCAGCCCACATCGTGGATCCAGGTGGACAGGGCGGGGCTTTGGCGGCGCAGAAAGTCCGTGAGCACGGGCTTGTACCGGTCGATGTTTTGCAGGAAATCCTCCCCCAGGGACGGGGAGGCGATCCGCAGGGCGATGGACACCCCGGGCAAAACGCTGCGCAGCTTCCTCTCCAGGGTCAAAAAGTCCTTTTCCGCCACCAGCACGTCGGAGAGGTAGGACATATAAGCCTTGTTGATGCTTTTTTTGTAGAGTACCCGCTCCACCCGAAGCTGGCCCTTTAAGGGCGGCACCGCTTCTTCCAGCAGGGTTAGCAGCTCTTGCTTGTTCAAACCAAACCCTCTTTTGCTTTGGCGATTTCCCGGGCCCGGGCGATCAGCTGACCGGCCAGGTCCCCCTGGATGCGCTGGGGGGGCTTGCCCTTCTCAAACAGGGCCCCCACGGCATAGCTGCCGGCCTCGCCCCCGTCGGTTCCCGCGGCCAGGCCGCCGCCGGCCAGGCCCACATCCGCTTCCCGGGCTTCCCCGGGACCGTTGACCACGCAGCCCATCACCGCCACGGTGAGGGGCACCCGGAGATCGGAAAGCTCCTCCTGCACCCGCTTGGCGATGGCGGCCACGTCCACCCCGGTGCGGCCGCAGGTGGGGCAGCTGATGATGTTCACAAAGTTCTGGCGCAGGCCCACCGCTTGCAAAATGTCAATGGCGGCCTTGGCCTCGGGGAGGGGGCTGCCGGTGAGGGATACCCGGATGGTATCCCCGATGTCCTGGAGCAAAAGGGCCCCGATGCCCACCGCGCTTTTGATGTTCCCGGCCCCGGGGAGCCCCGCCTCGGTGATGCCCACATGGAGGGGATAGTCCGTTTCCTGGGCCGCCAGCTGGTAGGCGGCCACGGTCAGGGGGACGGAGCTGGCCTTCAGGGACAGCACGATGTCATGAAAGCCCTCCTTCTCCAGGAGCCGGGCATGGGCCAGGGCGCTGTCCACCATGCCCCTGGCGGTAACGCCGCCGTCCCGGCGGAGGATATCCTTTTCAATGGAGCCGCTGTTGACCCCGATGCGAAGGGGAATCTTGTGGGCTTTGGCGCAATCCGCCACCCGGCGCACCCCCTGGCTGCTGCCGATGTTCCCGGGGTTGATGCGCACCTTGGCAATGCCCCGCTCCATGGCCCCCACGGCCAGGTCCGCCCGGAAGTGGATGTCCGCCACCAACGGCACGGAGCTTTGCCGCACCAGCTGGGCGACGGCAGGCAGGCAATCCTCGTCATAGACGCTGACGCGGACGATGTCGCACCCGGCCTTGGCCAGGGCGCGAACCTGTTTGAGGGTCGCCGCCGCGTCCCGGGTATCGGTGTTGGTCATGCTCTGGATGGTGACGGGGCTTCCCCCGCCGATGGGGACCGTACCAATGAAAAAGCTGCGGGTGTTGCGCATAGAGGCCTCCTTTGCACAGGGGCGCTGGTTCGGCTTTATCATCGCGGTGGACGCTGCCGTATCCGCTGATCGTAAAGCTTTCCATTTCGGGTCGCTAGCGGCTGCGCCGCTGTAATCCGGCCTTTCGGCCGCCGCAGCCTTCACTATCGTTCGGCTGCCCGCCTCAAGCCCCATCTCTCGTTCGCTTCTGCCTTCGGCAAAGGGCCCGCTGGGCCCACGCTCACGGGCGGCGCCATAGGGCACGCGCTTCCCTCCGTGTCCCTGGACCCCGCCAAAGGGATACATCCCTTTGGGAACCCCTGTTTGACCGTGTTTCACGCGGCCAAACAGGAAAGTTCATACATGATTATACCATGATTGAGGTTTTGGGAAAAGAGAGGAGGGGATAGCCCCCCGGCGTGCCCGGCTATTGACGGAAAAGCCAATTCTCTTTATAGTGAATGGGATCGGTATATCTTTTTTACAAAGGTGTCATCCGGAGCAATGGGCAAGGGAGGGGAAAGGTTCGTGGAAAACGGGCCTGTCAAGAGGCGGCTGAAGGGGCTTGCCCCGGTTGGGCTGTGCTTGTTCATGGGGTTTGGCCTGGTGCATTTCTTTGCCGAGGGTACCTCCCTGCTTCGCCGGGATGCCTATTGCTGGGATTCAGGCCTGTTCCAGACCATCGGCATGCTATGGGCGGATGGGATGATCCCCTACCGGGATGTCTTCGATCACAAGGGGCCGCTGCTGTTTTTGATTCAGCGCGCCGCCTATGCCTTTGCCGATCCGCAGCTGGCGCTGTATCTGCTGGAAAGCCTCTTTGTGAGCGTGTCGCTGTATCTATGCTACCAAATCCTGCGGCTGTGGGCGGCAGCGCTTCCTGCCATGGCGGGCACGGCGCTGTGCGCCCTGTTCTGGCTACCGGTGCTGGAATACGGAAATCTGAGCGAGGAATACAGCCTGCCGTTTGTGCTGCTGGCCCTGTATTTACAGCTGCGCTGGCTGGGCCGTGAGCGGCAGGCGCATCCGTGGCCCTATGCGCTGACCTACGGCCTGTGCTTTGGCTCAACCCTTATGATCCGGCCCAATAACGGCGTGCTGATCAGCGCCATAACGGCGGTCATCACCGTGGCGCTGGCGCTGCGGGGGCAATGGAAAAGCATTCTGGTCAACGCGCTGGCGCTGCTGGCGGGCGTGTTGTTGGCGGTACTGCCGTTTGTGGCGTATTTTGCGGCGCATGGCGCGCTGAAAGATTTTTTCTATGGCACATGGACGTTTAACCTCCAGTATGCCGCCTTTACGGGGGGCTTGCCAGGGGAGTCCTGGCGCGGCATCGTGTTTTTCACTACGCCGGCACTCCTGTGCCTGGGGGCAGGGGCGGGCTGCTTGCTCAGGCGGCGCTGGCTGATGGCGGCCATGCAGCTGGCGGGCGCGGTGTCCACGATGGCCGTCACGCTGACAGGCGCGTACTATGCGCATTACTTCATGCTCTATCTGCCGCTGATTCCCCTGGCCCTGTGCGGACTGGGCCGCCTTGGGGGAGAGGGAAGAGGCTGGCGCGGCCTGGCGGCTGCCGGGTTGGCCGCGTTTGTGCTGACGACGGTGCGTACGTCCGTGCCCATTGCGGCGCGTACCTGTCTGAAACCGCGTACCGCCGCGGAAGCGATGCAGACGGAGGCGTACAACGAGGCGCTTCGCGCCTTTGTAAACCGCATTCCCCGGGAAGAACGGGGCGGCGTAGCGGTTTGCGGCCTGGGCAGCGGGGACGTGGCGCTGTTTTTGCAAACGGAGCTTCGCCCCGCCGGACGGTACCTGTTCCTGATGGAATGGCACGCACAGACAGAGGGGGACATCCTGTCGCAGTATCTGCGCTTTTTGGACAGCAGGGAGGCCGGGTGGCTCGTGCTGCGGGAGGGCGTCGTAAGCGATACCCTTCTGGAGGGGATTGAGCGCAACTATGCGCCCGGCGCGCGCTGCGAGGCAGGCGAGGCGGTCTACCGGCTTTATCAGGCCCGCCCGCCGGTATAATCAGAAAAGAAACCCGTTAGGTCAGTCCTGGCGATTCAAGCCGATTCGCATCCTTCCGTATCAGCGATTATGGCGGCTTTTCTCAGAAAGCGCCAGGGAGCAGGAGATTTTTTTGCGGAAGCATTCATTGGCCTGTGCTTCCAGTCGTTCTCAAATCGTTGCGGCGCTTTTGATTGCCAGTATTTCGGCCTGGCGGCTTCCTTGCAGCGTTGACGCGCTATATGCCCGGATTCCTTTGCGCTGCGCCCGTGCTGCCGGCGCCGGAGACGATATCCCTGGACCCGCAATTTGACCGCGTTTCACGTGGTCAAAAATGATCCCAATGAGGAGCGGATAAGAAAAAGCCGCACCCATTGCCCCTAAGGAGGTAAAAAGCATGAGTGAGCCGGCGGTGAACCCTGAAAGGGAGATATTGGAATTGATGGATGCCCATGCCATCCCCTATGAAATTTACAGGCATGAACGGGTTTTCACCATGGAGGCTTGCCTGGGGTTGCCTTTTGTGGACGAGAATATCACCTTTTGCAAAAACGTGTTTTTGTGCAACCGCCAGCAGACGGCTTACTACCTGCTGCTGCTGCGGCCTCAAAAGGCCTTTCGTACCGCGGTGGCCAGCAAAGCCCTGGGGGTATCCAGGCTGAGCTTCGCGCCGGAGGAGGCCTTAGGCAGGCTGTTGAAGTTGGCGCCTGGGTCCGTGAGCCCCCTGGGGCTGTATTTTGACAAGGACCGCGCCATCACCCTGTGCTATGAAAAGGAGGTGCGCAAAACCCCCAAAATCGCCTTCCACCCGTGCAACAACGGGGCCACGGTGGTGTTCAGGCAGGAGGCCTTTTGGGGGCGGATGCTGCCGCTGCTGGGGGTCAGCCCGGTGGGGGTGGAGCTGCAAGAGTGACAGGGAGAATCTCTCCCTCAGGCGGCAACGCCGCCAGCTCCCTCGTGAGAAGGAGCCTGGATGGGAAACCCGCCGCTTTTTTCCTTTAGAGAACTTCTCTGCCCACAGGGGGTTCCGGGGTTGGGGTTCGGTTTTATCGTCGCGGCGGGCACGGCAGCGCCCGCCGCTTCTAACGCTTCCCGCTTCGGGCCGCCGGTTCTTCGGGCTGTGATCCGGCCTTTCGGCCGCCGCAGCCTTCACGAGGGTTTGGCTGCCCGCCTCAAGCCCCGCCTTCCGCCCGCTTTTGCCCCCGGTACAGGGCCTGCCGGGCCCCTGCTGGCTGGCGGCGGCGCTAGGCACACGCTCTCCGTATCCTTCTCTCTCACGATCCCCCAAAGAGCCTTCCCACGTCCTTGAAGGTGAAGAAGATCATCAGCCCCATGAGCAAGGCATATCCCGCCAGATGGATGCTGGATTCCAGCTTCTGGCTCACGGGCCTGCGGCGGATGGCCTCGATCAGCATGAACACCAGGCGGCTGCCGTCCAGGCCGGGGATGGGGAAGAGGTTCAGGAGCCCCAGGTTGATGGAGATCACCACCATCAGGTTCAGGAAGATCTCCAGGCCCCCTTGCCGGGTCTGTTCCGCCACCAGCTGGATCACGCCCACGGGCCCCGCGGTTTGGTTGATTCCCTCTCCGGTGGTGACCAGCTTGCCCAAAGCGTTTAAAATGGTTCCGCTGGCGTAGACGCAGCTGTCCCAGGCAGCGGGAATGATCCGGCTGGCGGGGAGGGGGGCGAAGCTATGGTAGCCCAAGGTGATGCCGATGCGGTAGCGGTTTTCCGCCTGGTCATGGAAGGGGGTCACGGAGGCGCTGACCTCCTGGCCGTCCCGCAGTACCGTAAAGGCAAGGGGCTGGCCCTGGGAGGCGTCGATCAGGCTGGAAATCTCCTGGGAGGTGGCTTCGGATACGTTCACCTCGCCGATTCGCAGCAGCAAATCCCCGGCCTGCAGGCCGCCGGCCTCGGCGGCCATGCCCGCGTCCAGGCCCTGGATCATGGGCTCGCTGGGCACCACGCCGTATCCGGCCATCAGCACCACGGCCACCACAAAGGCCAGGACGAAGTTCATCAGCGGTCCGCACAGGACGCTGAGCATCCGCTTCCACACAGGGGCCTTGTTGTAATTGCGCGGATCGTCCGTCTTTTCGCCGTTGGGGTCGTCGTCGGTATCGCCATAGAACATGCAATAGCCGCCCATGGGAATGAAGCGGAAGGAAAAGAGCGTATCATGCTTTTTGCTTTTCCATTGTAAAAATTTGGGGCCAAAGCCAATGGAGAATTCCTTCACGGCGATGCCGGTGAGCCGGGCGGCGATGAAATGGCCGAATTCGTGGACGGCAATCAGCACGCCCAAAAGCAGCACGGCATAGAAGATGTACAAAATCGTCATAAGGTCCGTTCCTTTCAAATGGTTGCGGGGGGATAAGGCTAGCATATGCCGGGGAAAGCATTTTCATTGCTCGGATCAGGAATGAAGCGCGCCTTCCTCCAGCAGCTTTTGGGCAAGCTCCCTGGCTCTGCCATCGGCGTAGAGCACCTCCTCCAAGGAGGTGGCGGGCAGATGTCCCAACCGCTGGAGGCATTCCTCCACTACTTCATAGATTCGGCCCAAGGCCATGGGATTCCCACCGCCGGATTGTAAAAACTTCGACACCGCCGCCTCGTTGGCGGCATTGAGCACGCAGGCCGCCGCGCCCCCCGCCTCCAGCGCCTCCCCGGCCATGCGCAAGGAGGGAAAGCGCCGGGGATCAGGCTGCTCAAAGGTAAGGTTTCCCAAGGAAAACAGGTCCAGCTCCGCCCCTCCGGTGGGAAGGCGGCGGGGATAGCTCATGGCATAGAGGATGGGCAGGCGCATGTCCGGGGTGCCCAGCTGGGCGATGATGGCCCCGTCCGCAAAGCCTACCGCGCTGTGCACCACGCTCTGGGGATGGATGACCACCTGGATCTGGCTGGGCTGTACATGAAACAGCCATTTGGCCTCGATGATCTCCAGGGCTTTGTTGAACAGGGTGGCGCTGTCGATGGTGATCTTCCGCCCCATGACCCAGTTGGGATGCTGGAGGGCCTGGCTGGAGGTGGCGGAGCGGATGGCCTCGGCGCTCCAGGTGCGGAAAGGCCCGCCGGAGCAGGTGAGGTAGAGGCGGTGGATGGGATTGCCCGCCGCGCCCTCAAGGCACTGGAAAATGGCGCTGTGCTCGCTGTCCACGGGCAGCAGGGAATGGGGGCCCGCCTGGGCCGCCGCCTGGGTCACCAAGGAGCCGCCTGCCACCAAAGCCTCCTTGTTGGCCAGCAGCACCCGCCTGCCCTGCTCCAGGGCCGCAAGCACCCCCTTCAGCCCCGCCATGCCCACCACGGACACCAGCACATCGTCGCAGTCCGCCTGGGCGGCCTGGATCAGGGCCTCGGGCCCGAAGACCCATTGGCAAAAGCGCAGGTCCTGGGGGATATCCTCCAGGGGAATGGGCAAGGTCAGCCCCGCCAGGGCCGGGCGGAAGGCCCGCACCTGCTGGAAAAACAGCTCTTGATTGGCATGGGCGGTGAGGGCGGTGATCTGGAATTCCTCCGGGTGCAAAGCCGCCACCTGCAGCGCCTGGGTGCCGATGCTGCCGGTGGAGCCTAACACCGCCAAGCGGCGGGGAGCAACAGCCATAGCGATCCTCCTTTGGTGAATGAAGCGGAATAGATAGGAAAGCCCCTTTTCAGGCTGGGCCCGAAAACGGGGCGGAAAGGCAGAGGAAGGGGGGCGCGTTTTGCAAGGGGATGTCAGGAGGCCGGGGTCCCCCACAGCAAAATGATCCGGTAGCAGTAGACGATGATCGCCACAAAGGAGATGCTGTCCAGCCGGTCCAGCATGCCCCCATGGCCGGGAAAGAGGTTGCCGAAGTCCTTCACCTGGCAATGGCGCTTTACCATGCTGGCGAACAGGTCCCCCACCTGGCCCGCCAGGCCGCCAAAGAGCCCGACCAGCATGTTGGCCCAGAAGGGGGGAAGGGCCAGGTTCGGGGCGCACAGGGTGAAAATCCAACCGGTCACCAAAGCGCACAAAACGCTGCCCAGCAGGCCGCCGATGGCTCCGGAAATGGTCTTTTTGGGGCTGATGTTGGGGCAGAGCTTCTGCCCGCCGATGCGGCTGCCCACAAAATAGGCGAAGGTATCCCCTCCCACGGCGATGACAAAGAGGCTCACCAGGAAAAAGAGCTGCAAGGCCCTGGGGGTGGTTTCCAGAATGCCGAAGATGCAGATGGCGGGCAATACCAGCGTGAGCATGGGAAGCACGCTCACCAGCACGTCGATCAAGTCCGGCTCGGGCCGCCGCATGATCTTCAGCAGCGCGCAGAAGCTCAGCACCGTCAAAATGGGGATGATGGCGGCGTAAGAATACATCAGCACCATGGGCACGCTGATGATCAGGGCGGCAAAGGCAGTCCACCAGACCGGCTTATGGCCGGCCTGGGTCAGGGCGTGAAGCTCCTCGTAGATGGCCAGGGCAAAGACCAAAAAAGCGGCGATGGCAAAGACCCAGCCCCCCAGATAAAGCAGAACGGCAAGCGCCAATACCAAAATGGCCCCGGTGATGATGCGTTGTGCCATAAACCTCCATCCTTATATAACGGCAGAAGAAAAAAGGGGGATTACTCCTCCCTCTTTCCATAGCGGCGGTCCCGCTGCTGGTAGGCGGCAAGGGCCTCCTGGTAATGGGCCAGGGTAAAATCCGGCCACAGCACGGTGGGAAAAAGAAACTCGGCGTAGGCGCATTGGTAGAGCAAAAAGTTGCTCAGGCGCATCTCGCCGCTGGTGCGGATCAGCAGGTCCACATCCCCTTGCCCGGCGGTGTACAGGCAACGGGCCAGGGCGGCCTCGTCGATGTCCTCCGGGGCCAGGCGGCCGTCGGCTACCTCCCGGGCCAGGGCTTGGGCCGCCCGCACCAGCTCCGCCCTGGCGCCATAGTTGATGGCGATGTTCAGGCGAAGGCCGGTGTTGGCCTGGGTGCGGGTTTCGGCAGTCACCAGCGCGTCCCGCTGGGCCTGGGGCAGATCCTCCTTGTCCCCCAAAATGGTGATACGGACGTTCTTTTGGTCCAATTCGTCGATTTCGCTTTGAAAAAACTCCAGCATCAGCCCCATGAGGGCCTGGACCTCGGCGGCCGGACGGCCCCAGTTTTCAGTGGAAAACGCATATAAGGACAGGGACGCAATGCCCATGTCGCTGCTGGAGCGGATGATCTCCCGCAGGGCCTCGGTGCCTACCCGGTGTCCCATGGCGATTTTCAGCTTGTGCTTCTTGGCCCAGCGGCCGTTGCCGTCCATGATGATGGCCACGTGCCGGGGCAGGCGGGTAAGATCCAGGGCTGGGGAGGTCTGATCAGCAGTCATAAGGGTTCCTTTCACGGGCAATGGGGTCCAAGGCTCAGGCTTCCTGGGACGGGCCCTTGCGCAGCAAGGGGCTGTCCACCAAAAACCGGG
Organism: Candidatus Limiplasma sp.; assembly: GCA_034927815.1. Lineage (GTDB taxonomy): Bacteria > Bacillota > Clostridia > Christensenellales > Aristaeellaceae > Limiplasma. Next base: position 279,787 of record JAYFPK010000008.1, on the reverse strand, counting down.
AGACGATCAAGGTGCGGCCCTCGTCCTGCACCGCCACCACCCGGGTGGAGGCATAGCCCTCCTCCTCCCCCTGGGGGGTGCGCAAGGCATCCTGGGGGGTGGGGTTGCGCCTGGGCGGGGCCGCGGTGGGGACCACCCGCACATCCCGGATGCCCGCGGCGGTGAGCAGCGCCAAGGCGGTGGCTGTGGGCAGGCCCAGCAGGTGTTCAAAGGTCTGTTGCATAAGCCCTCGGGGAGGTCATACCTCCATGATTTCCTTTTCCTTTTGGGCTGCCAGCTCGTCAATGTTCTTGATGGCGGCGTCCGTGGCGTCCTGCATCTTCTTCTCGGCTTTGATCCGGTCGTCCTCGGTGATGGAGCTGTCCTTTTCCAGCTTCTTGAAATGCTCCATGGCGTCCCGGCGGATGGAGCGGATCGCCACCTTGGCCTCCTCCGCACCCTTGCGCACCAGCTTGGAAAGCTCCTTGCGGCGCTCCTCGTTCAGTTCCGGGATCACCAGGCGGATGATCTTGCCGTCATTGCTGGGGTTCAGGCCCAGGTCGCTCTTTTGGATGGCCTTTTCCACCAGGGGGATGGCCTTTTGGTCCCAAAGGCTGATGACCAGCATCCGGGGCTCCGGGGAGGTGATGTTGCCCATCTGGGTCAGCGGGGTCTGGGTCCCGTAGTAATCCACGGTGATGCGCTCCAGCAGTTGGGGGTTGGCGCGGCCCGCCCGCAGGCTGCGAAGCTCGCCCTGAAAGACGGAGGCGGTCTTTTGCATTTTGTCCTTGGCGGTATTGATGACCTCTTGATACATCGGCGACACCCTTTCTGATGAGATCGAAATTCATTGGTTTATTTTACCCTGTTTCCCCCGAAAAGGCAAGGGATTCGCCCTGGCTTCGGGGGAGCGGGGACATTTGATTTTGATTTGTTTGTGGGAAGGGGAGCGGTTTTTGGTTTGGGAAGGATGTAGCGGCTTGGGTCCCATACCCCGAGGGCTTCCCCTGGGGCAAGGAAGAGGGTCTGTCAGGAGGCCGGGGGAGTTCCGATTTCGCTTTCCCACACCCCAAGGCTGCGCCCTGGGATGGGTACGGTTCAGATCAACCGCCGCGGGTTCAGCTTTACCGTCGCATCCCTCGCTGCCTGCGCCCCTGGAACCCCCTGTGAGCAGAGTAGTACCGTTGAAGATAGTTGCCACGACTTAAAAAGAGACAGCAGGCTTGTTTTGGAACTTGCCTATATGCCCGGGTGTCTGCTTTCCACTTACAGGAGCATGCGCAAAAAGGCCCTCGCGTAAATCAGCAGAACAGGGACCCCAACAGCCAGGGAGAGCAAGGTGACAGCGGCCTTTGCTTTGTCCGGTTCGGGAAACAGCGTTCGCAGCAGCTTGTATCCAAGGATGCCGATTGCGCCGCCGCAGGCGTTTAACAAAACGTCGTCGATGTCGGCTGCGCCTACGCCAAAAGCATACTGAAGAACCTCTACGGCAATGGAAGTGCCCGCCACGATCCACAGGCTTTTGCCAAAGCCTTTGTTTTTGAGCAGCACCTGGAGATACAGGCCATAGGGGATGAACACGGCGATGTTCCCTCCGATATTTTGTACCGCGCGGGCCCTCGCTACGCCGCTGTCCCCGCTTACATATTGCCGGATTGTATGAAAGGGTATCAGGTTATAGCTCCGCGACGTTCCTTTGCCGCTGGAAGTAATGCCAATCTTAAAAAGCAAATCCAGCATCAACACAGCATAGAAAAGGGCCACCACATAAAAAGCGGCGTTCAGCGCCTTCTTCATCATTATGCTTCCTCCTGCGCACGCGTTGCCGGACCATATTTTGCAGCGGACTATATCCCTAATGTTTGATCTTTGATCCTGGCCCTTTGGAAAACAATAAGGAGCGCATACCAGCGCCCTTACTGGAGAATGAGCCTCTGCGCGTCCTGGAGGGAGGCGGCTGTATAGGTGGCCCCATGCCCTTGGGGCTCGGGCCCTGCGTTGAGGAACAGCACGCTGTCCACCCCGGCGGCGTTGGCGGCGGCAATGTCCGCGGAGACGCTGTCTCCCAGCATCACCGCCCGGCGGGGGTCGCTGACGCCGGAAAGCTCCATGGCCTTCAGCAGCATGTAGGGGTCCGGCTTGGGACGCCCCGTCTCCTCGCTGATAAGAAGGCCCGCCAGGTAAGGGGTGATGATACAGCCCTCAAAACGGCTGCGCTGGACCTTGGACAGGCCGTTGGTGATCAGAAAAACAGGCATGCGGGTGCTGACGGCCTGGCAGAGCGCCAGGGCTCCGGGCAGCAAAATCCGCTGCTGGCCAAGCTCCGCCACATAGGCGTCGCTCATGGCCGCCGCGTCCCCGGAGGCCCCCAGAGTCTCCAGAAAATCCCGGAAGCGCTCCACCCGAAGGACGGCCTGGGTGGTTTCCCCCCGCTCAAACCGCTTCCAATGGCTTTCATTGATGCGGCTGTACAGGGCCGCCGTCTCATCGTCTTCAGGCAGATGAAAACGCTTCAGCACCGCTTGAAGAGCGATTCGTTCCCCGGCCAGGAAGTCAAAGAGGGTGCCGTCGGCGTCGGCCAGCAGAAGATCGTATTTCATAGGGCCTCCTTTGCGCATGGGCGCGAAAAGAAATGAGGATGGGAACAGCATACCACAACAGGGAGCCTGTGGCAAAGGCGGGGCCATCAAAAAAGAGGAGGAGGGTAGTTCACCTTCCTCGCTGCCCTTCCCCCGTGGCTATATCCGTGCCACCTTGCGAACCAAGAGGAAGATTTACTGGCATATGGACAGGTTCCAACAATGAAGCCGCTGCAATGGTATTCAAGGATACTACTTTGCCCACAGGGAGCTCCAGGGGCTGGAGTTCAGATAAATTGTCACGGCGGACGCCGCCTCACCACTACTCGTTTATTTTCTCGTCTCGGGCTGCTTTGGGCATCGTCGAAGGGTTCACACTCACTGCCGCTGTCCTGGAACCCCCTGTAGGCAGCAATTTCTCATTAAACAAGTTGCCGCGACTTGGAAAGGACAGCAGCCCTGTGTTTGTAATTTGCTCAATTGCATCCCATCCCTATGGCGAAAGGACAGAAGGATCACAAACCATCCTCCTTCCCCCTCTTTCTTCTACAACGCCGCCCTAAGGCTTGCGGCAGCCTCGGATTTAGGATATGCTATGCTCAGGGAAGGGGGGAAAAGCCATGCGGCTGACCTTCGCCCAGGAGGAGATCCTGGGAGGCTCCCAGCTGTTTGCGGGGATTGCCCCGGCAGCGTACCGGACGCTGCTGGAGAGCTTGCAAGCCCGGTTGATTCGGGCCAAGCCGGGGGAGGCGCTGTTGCTGGCGGGGGAAGCTCCCCGGTTTATCGGCATGGTGTTTTCCGGCCATGCCCATATCTACCGGGAAAGCATGATGGGCGATCCGGCGCTGATCGCCACCCTGTCCAAGGGGGAGCTGTTCGCGGAAACCCTCTGCCTGGCCGGGCTGGCGTTCAGCCCCATGACCGTGGTAGCCCACGGGCCCTGCGAATACCTCCGCTTGCCCGCCTCGGCATTTTTCCCTGGCGGCTTGGGCATCGCTGCCGAGGCCGCGCCTGGGAAGCCGCCCCCTGTACCGGTCTCCTCTTATCAGGCCCAGCTCCGGGCCAATCTGCTTCGGATTTTGGCTCAGAAGAACCTGTACCTGCAATCCCGCATGGAGATTTTATCCGCCAAGGGCATCCGGGAAAAGGTGCTCCGGCTTCTCCAGCCCTACGCCAAGGACGGCGCCAGCTTTACGCTGCCCTTGAACCGGGAGCAGATGGCCGCATACCTGTGCGTGGACCGCTCGGCCCTTTCCCACGAGCTGGCGCGGATGCAAGCGGAAGGCTTGATCTCCTACCAGAAAAACCGCTTCACCCTGCCGGCGGGGTCCATGGGAAAGGAAAAACGCTAGCGCCGCCTTCTCATGAAGGGGATGGCCCACATAGAATAGAATGACGCTTTGTCCTTTTCCATGAAATCTGTTTTACTCTGTTTTACGATGAAGGAGGCCCTATGGTCCATTTTCAGTGTGATTATCTGGAAGGCGCGGACCCCCGCGTCCTTGAAGCCCTTTTGGATGCCAACGCGCGGCAGCGCAGCGGGTATGGGGAGGACGACGCCTGCCAGGAGGCCCGCAGCCTGATCCGGGAGCTGGCCGCCTGCCCGGAAGCGGAGGTGCATTTTCTGGTAGGGGGCACCCAGGCCAACCTCACCGTGATCTCCAGCGCGCTGCGCCCCTGGGAAGGGGTGCTTTGCGCGGCCACGGGCCATATCAACGTTCATGAGACCGGGGCCATCGAGGCCACGGGCCATAAGGTCCTGGCTTTGCCGGGCCAGGAGGGCAAGCTGTCCGCCCGCCAGGTTCAGGAGGCCTGTCAGGCCCATCATCAGGACGCTACCCATGAGCATATGGTAAAACCGGCCATGGTCTATATCAGCCACCCCACAGAGCTGGGCACCCTGTATACCCGGGAGGAGCTGGAAGCCCTGTCCGCAACATGCAAATCCCTGGGCCTGCTGCTGTTTTTGGACGGAGCCCGCCTGGGTTACGGCCTGGCGGCGGACAGCCGGGTGGATCTGCCCTTTCTGGCCCAATGCTGCGACGCCTTTACCATCGGAGGCACCAAGGCCGGCCTGCTCTTTGGGGAGGTGGTTGTGCTGGCAAATCCCGCTCACTGGCCTTGCTTCCGGTATGCCATGAAGCAAAGGGGCGGCATGCTGGCCAAAGGGTGGCTACTGGGGGTGCAGTTCATGGCCCTGCTGAAGGACGGCTACTATGTACAATCCTGCGCCAGGGCTAACGCCGCCGCCCAGGCGGTGAAAAGGGCCTTTGTGGACAAAGGCTTTCCCCTGCTGGCGGATACGGTGACCAATCAGGTTTTTCCGATTCTGCCCAAGGCGCTCATCCTCCGGCTTGGGGAAAACTACGGTTTCGCCCATTGGGAGCAGGTGGACGAAGGGCATGCCGCGGTACGCTTTTGCGTCAGCGTCACCACCCCGCAGGGCGCCGTTCAGGAGCTTTTGGAAGAGATTTCCAGAATCGGAAAGGGAGAATTACTTAAAAATTGTGAAATAGTAAGGATTTTGCCTTGACAATGTAATAAATTTGTAATATTATTAAGAACGATAAAACAGTATCAAAACGTCTGTATGTAGAGAGTCAGTATGAGCGTCCTTTCTGCGTTCAGGATCGACGTGAGACGGAGGCAGCGGCAATGGAGAAAAACAGGAGTTCTTTTTTCTGGAAAAAGTTTCGCAGAGGAGTCGCCTTTGCGCTATGCGCCTGTTTGATGGCTTCCCTGATGCCGCTGAGCTTCGCGCAGGCGGAGGGGCCCGCCAGCATCGTCCCTTCCGCGGTGAAGGCCTATGTGCGCTTTGTTTCCAATGCGGAGATCTTTACCACGCCCCAGTACAGCGGGGGTACCTCCGTACCCGCGGGCACGGTGCTGCAGCTGGTGGCGGACCAGACCTACACGTTGGACGGCGTCCAGTATTTTTCCCTATATTATCAAAACAAGGTCTACAATGTACGCGCTTCGGACGTAACCGGCAACATCCTCTCTGCGGACGGACTTTTGGATTACATTAAAAATACCCTTTGGAAGGCCAGCAGCTTCGACTCCTTGAAAAAAGACCTGGATCTCCGGGGGGATGTGCGGGTGCACGGCCTCCAACTGGCCTTGCAAATCCTGGGCTATTATTCCGGCAGCCTGGACGGCAACTTTGGATCCGGCACCGAGAGCGCGGTGAGGGCCTTCCAGAGGGCCAACAAGCTGGATGTGGATGGCCGCGCGGGCCCCATTACCCAGGCCCTGATGTATCCTATGGCCCTTCAAGGGGGCAGCGGCAGCAGCGGTGGCAGCAGCGGCGGAACAGGCGGCGGAACAGCAGCGCCGGCCACCGGTTCCTTGAGGACCATCGACAGCGTGAACCTGCGCAAGGGACACTCCACCTCCACCGTCCGTTTGGCCGTGGTGCCCCGCAATACCACCCTGAATTACTTCAATACCTATGTGTCCAGCGGCGTTACCTGGTATCAGGTGGTGTATAACGGCCTCAGCGGATGGCTCATGGGCACCTTTGTCAGCGCCGATGGCAGCAGCGGCGGAGGCGGCAGCTCCGGCTCCGGTTCCACCACCCAGATCGGAACCGTCACCATCACCAAGCCCGGTACCCGGGTGCGCCAAACCCCGGACGGCAAGAAGACAGGCATCGTGCTGGCCAAGGGCAGCGTGGTTCCCATGCTGGCGGATAAGGTCCAGGCCGGGGGCTATGGATGGTACAAGATTCAGACCAGCAACGGCGTCATGGGCTATGTCCGGGACGACTGCGCCACCGGTTCCACAAGCGGGGGCGGAAGCTCCGGGGGAGGCGGAGGCGGCGTCCTTCCTTCCTCCACCAAAACCTATTTCAGGGCTTCGGGGAATCTGACCATCTTCACAACCAAGGAAAAGCCCTCCTCGGGCTTGGTAAGCGTTGCCGATGGCGCCGTATTGCAGATGGTGAGCCCCACCACCTATACCTCCGGCGGCACGGAGTACTGCAGCCTGTATTATGACAACAAGGTGTACAACGCCGTGTACAACGACGTGAGGAACAACATTCTCACCAGCGCCCAGCTCACGGAATACCTGACGGGTACGATCTGGAAGAGCAATTACGTCTACTCCCTGAAGCAGGAATCCAACCTGGTGGGGGACGTGCGGGTGCATGCGGCGCAGCTGGCCCTCAACGTGCTGGGCTTCTATACCGGGGCGCTGGACGGCAACTACGGCAGCGGCTCCGCCAGCGCGGTGCGCAATTTCCAGCGCAAGTATAACCTGAAGGTGGACGGCAGCGTCGGGCCCAACACCTGGGTCAAGCTCTTCCCCGCCGCGCTGACGGCCTATAACGGCGGCAGCGGCGGAAGCGGAGGTGACGGCGGCGGTGGCACCGTGGTGACGGATTTTGGCACGGTGAAGAGTGTGGAAAAGGCTTCTTGGTCCACCATAGACGGCGGCAGCATCAGCCTGTTCCCCAGGAACAGCGTCGCCACCGTAATGGACGTGGAAACCCGCAAGGTATTTACCGTCTACCGCTGGGCCGGCGGCAGCCACGCGGACTGCGTGCCCTATACGGCCAACGACACCCGGATCATGTGCGACATCGTGGGCTTCCCCTACAACGCCAAGTCTCCCTCCAGCTCCGAACTTTCCAAGATCAAGGGCGACACGGGGAACAACAACGCCACCTATACCTGGCCGGACTTCAAAAACTCTTTTGGCGGGGCAAAGAATATCGGCTCCGCCTGGGACCGCCGCCCGGTGCTGGTGAACGTGAACGGCCGCGTGTTCTGCGCCAGCATCTATGGCTGGCCCCACGGCTTCAACGGCACCGACTCCTTCAGCAAGTCCAAGTTCCCCAACGGCTCCCTGTTCTACGCCCAGAACAACTACTACGGCATGATGTGCGTGCACTTTGTGGGCAGCAGAACCCACGGCGGAAACGTCGAGGATCCCGGGCATCAGGCTTCCATCCAGACCGCCTACAACTTCGCCAAGACCCAGTGGCCCTCTCTGGTGAAGTAAAGCCGCAGCCTCAAAGAGCTCACAAACGCAACCAAACCAAAAGGGCCGGACTGCCAAGTCCGGCCCATGCTTTTTGTTTGCCCATGCATAGCGCGGGCAATGGGGAGTCCAGGGACGAAGTCCCTGGTGGGAAGGCAAGGGGCAAGGCTCTTTGCCCGCCCCCGCCGCCCCCGTCCTTTACGCCTCCGGCCCCACGGTGAGCTCGCCCTTTTCGTCCGCGTCCACCAGAATCTTCTGCCCCGGCAGAATCTCCCCGGACACCAAGGACCGGGCGATGAGGGTCTCCAGCTTGCTTTGCATGTAGCGCTTCAACGGCCTTGCCCCGTAGACAGGGTCAAAGCCCGCGTCCACGATGGCCTCCACGGCCCTATCCGTAAGGGTCAGCCCCACGTCCTTGTCCTCAAGGCGCTTTTGCAATCCACCCGCCAGCAGCCGCACGATCTGGGAGATTTCGGCGCGCTCCAGGGGCTTGTAAAATACGATGTCGTCGATACGGTTCAGGAACTCGGGCCTGAACTGGGTCTGCAGGAGCTTGAGAACGCTGGAGCGGGTTTCCTCGGGAATCACGCCGTTTCGGATGCCCTCCAGCAGCAGGTGGCTGCCCAGGTTGCTGGTCATGATGATGATGGTGTTCTTGAAGTCCACGGTGCGGCCTTGGCTGTCGGTAATGCGGCCGTCGTCCAGCACTTGCAAGAGGATGTTAAACACATCGGGATGGGCCTTTTCCACCTCGTCCAGCAAAATGACGCAGTAGGGCTTGCGGCGCACGGCCTCGGTAAGCTGGCCGCCCTCCTCGAAGCCCACGTATCCCGGAGGCGCGCCTACCAGGCGGCTGACGGAATGCTTCTCCATGTACTCGCTCATGTCGATGCGGATCATGTTCTTCTCGTCGTCAAAGAGGCTTTGGGCCAGGGCCTTGGCCAGCTCGGTCTTGCCTACGCCGGTGGGGCCCAGGAAGAGAAAGCTGCCGATGGGGCGGTTTTCGTCCGCGATGCCCGCCCGGCTGCGCAGGATGGCCTCGCTGACCTTTTGGACGGCCTCGTCCTGCCCCACCACCCGGCGGTGCAGCTCCTCGGGCAAGGTCAGCAGCTTTTCCTTCTCGCTTTCCTTAAGCTTGGTGACAGGGATTCCCGTCCAGCGGCTGACGATGCGGCTGATCTCCTCCTCGGTGACCTTATCCCGTAGCAGGCTGTTTTCGCCCTGTTCCTTTTCGGCTTCGGCCTCCTGCTGCTCAAGCTCGGCCTGAAGCTTCGGCAACTCGCCGTATTTCAGCTCGGCGGCCTTGCCCAGGTCATAGTTGGTTTCCGCCTTTTGAATCTCGGAGTTCACCCGGTCGATCTCCTCCCGGAGCTTTTGTACCTTCTGAATGGCGGCCTTTTCATTCTCCCACCGGGCGCGCATGGCGGCAAAATCCTCCCGCCTTTTGGCCAGCTCCTCCTCCAGAATCTCCAAACGGCGCTTGCTGGCCTCGTCCTCCTCCTTTTTCAGAGCCGCCTGTTCGATTTCCAGCTGCATGATGCGGCGGGACACCTCGTCCAGCTCCGTGGGGAGGCTGTCGATCTCCGTGCGGATCATGGCGCAGGCCTCGTCCACCAGGTCGATGGCCTTATCGGGCAAAAAGCGGTCGCTGATGTAGCGGTTGGAAAGGGTGGCCGCGGCGATCAAGGCGCTGTCCTGAATCTTCACGCCGTGGAAGACCTCGTAGCGCTCCTTCAGGCCCCGTAAAATGCTGATGGTATCGGCCAAGGTGGGCTCGGTCACCAGCACCGGCTGGAAGCGGCGTTCCAGGGCGGCGTCCTTTTCGATGTACTTGCGGTATTCGTCCAGGGTGGTAGCGCCGATCAGGTGCAATTCCCCCCGGGCCAGCATGGGCTTTAAAAGGTTGCCCGCGTCCATGGAGCCTTCGGTTCGGCCCGCGCCTACGATGTTGTGGAGCTCGTCGATGAACAGCAGAATGCGGCCATTGCTCTTTTTGACCTCCTCCAGCACGGCCTTCAGGCGCTCCTCAAACTCGCCCCGGTACTTGGCCCCGGCGATCAGGGCCCCCATGTCCAGGCTGAATACCTGCCGGTCCTTAAGGCTGTCGGGTACGTCGCCCCGCACGATCCGAAGGGCAAGGCCCTCGGCAATGGCGGTTTTGCCCACGCCGGGCTCGCCGATGAGCACCGGGTTATTCTTGGTTTTCCGGGTCAGGATGCGGATGACGCTGCGGATTTCGTTGTCCCGGCCGATCACCGGGTCCAGCTTTTGGTTCCGGGCCAGGGCCACCAGGTCCTGGCCGTATTTGGCCAGCACGTCATAGGTGTCCTCCGGTGTTTCGCTGGTGACCCGGGTGTTGCCCCGCACGCTCTGCAAAGAGGCCAGGAACCCCGCCTCGGTAAGGCCCAGGCTGGACCAGATTTCCTGCAAGGAGCGGGTGGGCTTGCTCAAGAGCCCTAAAAACAGGTGCTCCACGCTGATGTATTCGTCCTTCATGCGCTGGGCCTGCTCCCGGGCGGCCACCAGCACCCGTTCCACCTCGGAGGAAATATAGATTTTATCCGGCTCCCGGCCCGTGCCCATCACCTTGGGCAGGCGGGAAAGCATCCCCTCCAGTCTGGAGCGGAGAAGGTTGGTGTTTTTGCCCATCTTGGTCATGAGCTGGGAAATGAGCCCCTGGGGATCGTGAAGCAGGGCATAGGCCAGATGCTCCTGGGCCACCTCCTGGTTTTGACGCTCCACGGTGAGCTGCTGGGCAAAGGCCAGCGCTGCGCGGCTTTTCTCGGTAAATTCTTGCATGGTCATAGTGGCCTCCCCTCTCCGGCCCTTTGGAGCCGGAGGTCTGTTTTCAAAAGAATGGAAGGAAAGAAAGGAGCAAGGCGAATAGACTGACTTTCTTTGACCTTCAATATCAGTATACGCTATTTTGCCCGGATGTCAAGGCTTTTGCGCAATTTTTCTTCCCGCCCATTGCCCAAAGGAAGGATTTCTACGTTGTGAAAAAATTTGCAATCATGACGGACCGCCGCGCCGAAGCTGTGGTATGATGAAGAAAGAACACCGCAAGGGGGGAATGACCTATCGGCAAGAGGCTGCTTTCTTGCGTATTCGCCGCCATATGGCTGCTGATGGCCCCAACGGCCATGGCCCAGGAGAACGCCCAGGCCATCTGCGGACCGGAGCTCTCCCAGGAGGAGGCCCGGGAGCTGGCCCAGGAGCAGTTTTTGTTGGACAGCCTCTTTTTGGAGGAGCACTCCCAGGCGGATTTCCAGCTGAGCCTGGTGGAGGTTCAGGAGCAGCCCGGAAGACTGCCGGGCCACTATATCGCGGCTTTCAGCAACGCCCAGGAGCCGGAAATGGCCTATTATATCCTGTTGCCGAAGCAAAAGGGGCTTTTCATCCCCTGTGGCGGCGGGCAGCTGGAAAGCTCCCCGGGGAGGCTGGAGGAGGAGCTGCGGGAGAATTACCGGGTCTGGACAGCCACCCAGGCTTGGGAGGTGGAAAAGGGTCCTTGCTGCTTTTGGTCCTATGAGGATAAGGCGCGCTTTTCGGCGGAGGTTGGCAGCGAGCCGGGGGAGTGGAGGAGGGAGTCCTCCATCACCGTACCCGGGGCTGAGGATGTGAGCGTCCAGGAGGCCCAAAGGAAAGCGGACGCTTTTTTGGAAGAGGAATTCGCCCTTACCCCGGCGCAGATTGCCGCTATGCGCAAGGATGTGGGCTTTTACGCGGACCACTATACCACCAACCTGGGCAATACCCGCTGCTGGCTGATGCTCTACCGGGGAGAGCTGCCCGGGGAGGATGGGGGATATCCCCTGCTGTATCAGGTGACGGTTCCTTCTCCCACAGGGGAAGTGGGGGGCGTGCATAACTTCGAGGTGGATACCCTGATGGCCCTGGGCCTTAGCGCCCACGCCGCGGCCAAGATTACGGAACTCCCCACCCTGTATTACATCCCCTGCGGCGGGCGGTTTTATCATATGGTGGACGATTGCGCCAGCGTGCCGGAGAAGTACCTCCCCATGGAGGGCTTTGACACCGGCAAGCTGGACGGCGATCCCTTCAGAAGCCTGGCCCCCTGTCCTTTCTGCATTCAGTAAGCTGCGGGAAGGCTGCGGCTCTGGGGATAGCGCAAAGCGAAAAGAGAAAGGCCGCCTGTCTGTGGACAGGCGGCCTTTTTATGCGCTTTTAACTGATTTTTTAGTGGGTGGCGGAGGACTGGGTGTCCACCAACGTAAATTCAATGCTGGCCCCCATGGCCTTGGCGGCGACGTTCACGGCGTTTTGCACCGCGCTGCTGGTGACGGTGGCGCCGCTGACGGCGTCGATGTTATCCCCCAGCTTCACGGGAACGCTCTTGCCCGCAAACTGACCGGTGAAGGCGGGCTCCTGGGCCCTGGTGCCAATGCCCTGGGTCTCCGCGAAGCCTTCCCCGCCTACGTGGATGCCGGTGAGCACCCCTTGAAGGTCCATGCCCACGGTCACTTCCACAGGGCCCGCATAGCCCTGTTCCGAAACCACGGCCACATGGCCCACGGCGCTTCCGGCCATCCGGGCTTCATACAGGGCGGCGGCGCCCTCGGGAGCGGTCAAACTCACAAACTCATCCGCGGAGGGATAGGCCGCTTGAAGGGGAGAGGGCTCCCCGGAGGCGGCCTCCTGGCCCAGGAAAGCGGCGGCGGCGTTGATGGCGTCCACCACCGCGGTGCTGGTAATAGTAGCTCCGCTGATAGCGTCCACGTCCTGCCCCAGAACCAAAGGAATGCTCTTGCCCACAAACTGGCCGGTGAAGGCGGGCTCCTGGGCCTTGCCGCCCAGGTCCGGGGTTTCGGCGAAGCCTTCGCCGCCCACGCTGATGCCGGTGAGGGTCCGGTTGGCATCCACGCCCAAAGTCACTTCCACGGGGCCATTACGGCCCTGCTTTGTCACCACGGCCACATGGCCCAGGGCGCTGCCTCCGGCTTGGGCCTCATACAGGGCGTTGGCGCCCTCCGGGGCCGGGAGGCTGACAAAGGCGTCCGCGCCGGGGAAAACCGCCGTAAGGACGGAGGATTCCACCGTGGCGGCGGGAGCGGCTGTTTCCGAGGGTTGGGGAGCTTCCTGGGAGGCCTCGCTTCCGCCCACCTGCTGGGCGGCGGCGTTCACAGCCTTCACCACGGCGGTGCTGGTGACGGTGGCTCCGCTGATGGCGTCAATGCCTTGGCCCAGCTTCACAGGGGCGTTCTTGCCTACGAACTGGCCGGTAAAGGCGGGCTCCTGGGCCTTGGCGCCCAGGCCGGGGGTTTCGGCAAAGCCTTCGCCCCCCACGCTGAGGCCGGTGATCACGCCTTGAAGGTCCAGGCCCACGGTCACTTCCACAGGGCCCTCGTAGCCCTGTTCCGAAACCACGGCCACATGACCCACGGTGTTTCCGCCCGCCCGGGCTTCATACAGGGCGGTCATCCCCTCGGGGGCGGACACGCCGGCAAACTCTTCCGCGGAAGGATACACGGCTTGAAGGGGAGAGGCCTCCGGGCTGGGGGCCGTATCCGCCGTTTCGGCGGGGGCTCCGGCGCTTCCCTGCTCGCCGGCGGCGTTCACAGCCTTTACCACGGCGATGCTGGTAACGGTGGCCCCGCTGATGGCGTCAATGCCTTGGCCCACCTTCACAGGGGCGACCTTGCCCGCAAACTGGCTGGTAAAGGCCGGCTCCTGGGCCTTGGAACCCAGGCCGGGGGTTTCGGCGAAGCCGGCCCCGCCCACGCTGATGCCGGTGAGGGTGTTGCTGGAATCCATGCCTACGGTGACCTCAATGGGGCCCGCGAAGCCATCCACGGTGACCATGACCACCTTGCCCACGGTCTTGCCGCCGATTTGTACGTCATAGGAGGCGCTGCCGTTCACAAAGGCCTCCGCCCCGGGATAGGCTTCCAGGCGGGGGTCCGCGGAGGGCTCGGCGGGCGCTCCGGCGGGCTCGGGCTCGGCGGCGCTCACGTCCAGCCCCAGGGCTCCGGCCACCAGGTTCACGCCGTCCACCACGGCCCGGCTGGTGATGGTGGCGCCGCTGATGGCGTCCACATCCCCGTTCAGGGTGATGGGCAGCGCCTTGCCTGTGAATTGATCGGTAAATTCAGGCTGCTTGGCCTTGTCGCCCAAACCGGCGGTTTCCGCAAAGGCGCTGCCGCCTACGCTTAAGCCGGTGATCACGTTGCTTGCGTCAACGCCCAACGTCACTTCCACAGGGCCCGCAAAACCCTTGGCGGTGACCGTGGCTACACGGCCCACCAGCTGTCCGCCGGCCAGGCCTTCATACAGGGAGTCTATGCCCTCGGGGGCTTCCACCTGGGAAAAGCTCTCGGCGGAGGCCAATACAGCCTTGCGGGCGGCGTCCGCCTCCCCCAGGGAAGCCGCGGCAATGGGCCCCCGGGTCACGTTGTCCGTGACGGCCAGCAGCACGGCGGCGACCAATGTGATGATGGTCAAAATCAAAAATGCGGGCAGGCGTTTCATAGTGGCAATCATTCCTCACCAAACAGGGCTTGGCCCCTTATTTCCTATTGGGATGATAGCATTGCCTGTGACGATTGTCAATGCAAAAGGCTTCCTGTGGCGCGGCGGACAGGCGGGCCTTCGGGAAGAAGGCGCAACATCCCCGGCGGCGCGCATAGGCTATAACGCGGACCGCCGGGCGGTCCCAAGGGGCCTGAGGGGAGGGGCGCGGATGACGCTGTCGGAATTGCGCACCAAGGAAGTGATCAACGTGGAGGACGGCAGGCGGCTGGGCCGGGTGATGGATATTGAATTTTGTGTCGCCACAAGCCAGGTAACGGCTTTGGTGGTGCCGGCGGATACCTCTTTGATCCAGACCTTGCGGGGGGAAAAATGCGGCACGGTGATCCCCTGGGCGAACATCTGCCGCATCGGAGACGACGTTATTTTGGTATCCCTTCCCCAGGCGGCGCATGACTGCGGCTAAAAAATGCCCTCCATCCGTGCGTGATTTTGGAATCGAATTCGATCAAATCGGCAAGAAAAGATTGCCAGACGCCGCAAAACCGGGTATGATACCAATGAGTGGCATTTGCAGTGCGATTTCTCAGTTGATACAAAAGGATGTGCATTATTCATGAGATGCCAGTATTGTGGATATCTGGATAGCCGTGTGATCGATAGCAGGCCTACGGAAGAGGGCAGTTCCATCCGGCGCCGCAGGGAATGCCTGCGCTGCGGAAGGCGGTTCACCACCTATGAGAAGATCGAAACCTCCCCGGTGATGGTGGTCAAGAAGGACATGCGCCGGGAGGTCTTCAACCCGGAGAAGATCAAAAAGGGCCTGATCCTGGCTTGCCAAAAGCGCCCCATCAGCGTGAAGGATATCGACGGGATTGTGGAGAGGGTGGAAAAGCTGGTCCACTCCTCCGGGGAGGACGAGTTCTCCAGCCGGCGCATCGGCGAGGCTGTGATGGACTACCTGCGGGAATTGGACGAGGTGGCCTATGTGCGCTTCGCCTCGGTGTACCGTCAGTTTACGGATGTCAGCAGCTTTATGGACGAGCTGAACAAGCTGGTCATGGAGGGCAAGGCCCGCCAGGAGGAAAAGCTGGCGGAGCAAGGCCGGCTCATCTCCCAGGAATAAGGGGCAAGGCCGGGCAGGCCTTCCGGAGGAAAAGGGAAGCATAACCGGGCCGGTTTGGACGGGGATTGGGCTGGGCCAATCCCCGTTTGTTTTGTATTTGAACAATGTGGTATAATAGCAGTTGAGGAAATGATACCCAACGACCCGCCGGGAGGATGCCATGAATCAACGCAAACCCTCCGTCCTGTTGGTGGACGGATACAGCCTGATCTTTCGGGGTTTCCACGCGCTTCCGCTGCTCTCCTCCGCGGGCGTCTACACCAATGCGGTGCAAGGGTTTTTCAGCATGCTCTTCAAAGCCCTCGCCGACATCCGGCCGGACAGCCTTTGCGTGATGATGGACATGCACGCCCCCACCTTCCGGCACACCCTGTATGAAGAATACAAGGGCACCCGCAAGCCCATGCCCGAGGAGCTTCGGCCCCAGATCCCCTTGGTGCGGGAGCTGCTGGAGGCCATGGGCATCGCCATCCTGGAGATGGAGGGCTACGAGGCGGACGATTTGCTGGGCACCGCCGCCAAGCTGGCCCAAAACCAAAACCGCAGAGCCTATATCCTCACCGGGGACCGGGACAGCCTCCAGCTGGTGGAGGGGGACATCCGGGTCATCCTCACCAAGACGGGCATTTCCGAAAGCCTGCTTTTGGACGAGGAGAAGGTGAAGGAGCTTTACGGCTTCACCCCGGCCCAGGTGCCGGACATGAAGGGCCTCATGGGGGACAGCAGCGATAACATCCCCGGCATCGCCGGGATAGGGGAAAAGACCGCCTTGAAGCTGATCCAGGAATACGGCACCCTGGAAAATGTGCTGGAGCATGCCCATGAGGTGAAGGGCAAGCTGGGGGAGAAGCTGCAAGCGGGCCGGGAGGTGGCCTTGCTCAGCCGGGAGCTGGGCACCATCTGCACCACGGTGCCCCTGGAGGTGGACTTTGACGCGTGCTCCTGGGAGCACCTGGGAGACGCCTTGCCCATGCTGGCGAAATACCAGCTCAACCGCCTGAGCCAGAGCCTGAAAACCCTCACCGGCCAAGGGGGCGAGAAGCCCGCCGGGACAAAGGAAGTCCAGGGCCCGGCAAAGCCCAAGGGGGAAGCGGCCCCGGCCCAGGAAAGGGAGGCTTCGGAGGCCTCCCCCCAGGAGCCCATCCAGGTGCCGGTGTTCCCGGCCCTGCAGGACCAGGGGCGGCTGGAAAGCCAGGAGGCGGCGGCCCGCGTCGCCGGGGAGGCGGCGGCCTACTGCGCTGAAAACCGCGCGGCCCTGGCGCTGCACCTGGGGGCGGACGAGGCCACGCTGTGCCTTCGGGACGGCAGGTGCTGGCATATCCCCATGATGGTGGACCTGACCCTGGGAGGGCTGTATGAGGACCAGCTTTTGCAAGCCTTATACCCCGCCCTGGAAAAGACCCCGCTGATTCTCCACGGGGCCAAGGCCTTTTTCGGCAAGCTGGCCCGGCACGGGCTGCCCTTGCCCACGGTGCAGCAGGATACCATGATGGGGGCCTATTTGCTCCACCCCGGCCAGAAGGGCTTTGGCTTCCAGGCCTCCCTGGAGGAGGAGTACGGCGCGCCCCCCGAGGCTCCCGTCACCGCCTTTGACCTGTACGCCTTGGCCCTGCGCCAGGGGGCGGTTTTGCAAGGCAAGAACATGATGGACCTGCTGCGCACCATGGAGCAGCCCCTCACGATGGTGCTGTTTGAAATGGAGCAGGCGGGCTTTGGCATCGACGTGAATACCCTGGACGAATTGGGGGCTCAGTTTACCGCCGAAATCGAGAGCCTGACCCGGGAGGTCTACCGGCTGACCGGGGTTTCGGATTTCAACCTGAACAGCCCCAAGCAGCTGGGCGAGGTGCTCTTTGACAGGCTGGGCCTGCCCGCCGGAAAGAAGGGCAAGGCCGGGGCGTACTCCACGGACGCCTCGGTGCTGGAGAGCCTGGCGGAGCTGCACCCCGCCATTGAGCCCCTGCTGCGCTACCGCAAGCTCGCCAAGCTGCAAAGCACTTACATCGAGGGCCTGCGCAAGGTCGCGGACAAGACGGGCCGGGTTCATACCACCTTTGACCAGACCGGCGCGGTTACCGGGCGCATCAGCAGCCAGGAGCCCAATTTGCAGAACATCCCCATCCGCAGCGAGGAAGGGCGGGAGATCCGCAAGGCCTTTGTGGCCCGGGAGGGCTTCGTGCTGCTGGACGCGGACTACAGCCAGATCGAGCTGCGGGTACTGGCCCATTTGAGCGGGGACGCGGCCATGAAGGACGCCTTCCTCAAGGGCCAGGACATCCATACCCGCACCGCCGCGGAAATCTACGGGATTCCCCTGGAGGCGGTAACCGCCCAGATGCGCCGCAGCGCGAAGGCGGTGAACTTTGGCATCGTCTACGGCATCAGCGGCTTTGGCCTGGCCCGGAACATCGGCATCAGCCGCAAGGAGGCGGATTCCTTCATCGCCACCTATTTTGAGCGCTATCCGGGGGTTCACGCCTTTATGGACCGCATGGTGAAGCTGGGCTATGGCCGGGGATACGTGGAAACCCTGTTCCACCGCCGCCGGGAGCTGCCGGAGCTCACCAGCTCCAACCGGAATGTGCGGGCCTTTGGGGAGCGGGCCGCCATGAACACCCCGGTCCAGGGCACCGCGGCGGACATCATCAAGATGGCCATGGTGCGGGTTCGGGACCAGCTGCGCTCGGGGGGCTTTCAGGCCCGGCTGATTTTACAGGTCCACGACGAGCTGGTGGTGGAATGCCCCGTGGCCGAGGTTCAGCCCGTGAGCCGCCTGGTTCAGGAGGCCATGGAAACCGTGGCGAAGCTCTCCGTGCCCTTGGTGGCGGAGGTCTCCGCGGGAAAGAACTGGTTTGAGGCCCATTAAAGATTGGGAAAGGAATCAGCCATGCGGATCATTGCCCTGACCGGCGGCATCGCCTGCGGCAAAACCACGGTGGCCGGGTGGCTCCGGGAAGCCGGGGCCAGCGTCGTCGACGCGGACGCCATCAGCCGGGAGCTCACAGCCCCCGGGGGAGAGGCGCTGCCCGCCCTGCGGGAAGCCTTTGGCAGCGGGGTATTTCGTGAGGACGGCGCCCTGGACAGGACCCTCCTGGGAAAAATGGTCTTCGGGGACGAGGCCGCCAGGGCCCGGCTGAACGGCATTTTGCACCCCGGGATTCGCCGCCGCATGGAGGAGGAAATCCAGGATTGCCGGGAAAAGGGAGCTTCCATCGTTGTATTGGAGATTCCCTTGCTGTTTGAGGCGGGGATGGAGGGCATGGCCCAGACGGTGATCTGCGTCAGCGCCTCCCAGGAGGCGCAGATTCGACGGCTGAAAAGCCGGGACGGCCTCTCCCGGCAGGAAGCCCTGGCCCGGATTCGCAGCCAGTGGCCCTTGGAGGAGAAGGAGCGCCTCTCGGACGAGGTGATCCGCACCGATGGGCCCCAGGAGCAAGTACGCGCCCACGTGATGCGGCTGTATCAACGCCTTGCGAAAGGAGTTACAAATGATCCGATGGCAGCTGAAATACCGAAGTGATGACGACGATTACGCCCCCATTGATTATAGCTTCGTGCGCTCCCAGGCCGAGGGCCGGCGGCGCAGGGAGGCGGAGGCGATCCACAAGGGCCCCGCTGACGCGGTGGTGCGCCACCGGGTAGATCCGGAGGAACGCACGGTGGATGCCTACGGCACCCACGCCCGGCGCTCTCCCCTGGCGCAGCCCGCCCCGGAGCCTGTGCGGCGGGGATTGCCTTCCATGGCCGACGGGCAGCCCCCGGCCCAGCGCATCGCCTATCCCCAGGGCCGGGAGCCCGGATGGACGGGCCGGGAGAACGCGCTCCGGGAAGAGGCTTTTGAAGAGGACTTGCAAGAGGAAGCGGTTTCCCAGGAGGAAGCCTATCAGGAGCCGCCTTACCGGGAGCCGCCCCAGGAGGGCCCTATTTTTGATGATCCCGCGCCCCCGGAGATTCCGGAATGGCTGCGCATCGCCAAGCAAAACAACATGCCTCTTGACGACCGCCTTGCCCGAAGGCCTACCGTGACGGCGGCTCCCAAACAGGAGGAGCCCCAGCGGGACCTGCTGGGGAGGCCTTTGCGTCCCCCCAGGGCGGGGGAGCCGGGCCTGCCCCCGCCCCAGGGCGGGGTGGACTACCAGGAAGCGGGCTATCCCCCGGAGCTGCTCCAGCAGCAATACCTCCAAGAGCAGGCGGCCAGGGCCCAGGAGGTGGGCAGCCACCGGCATGGGGCCCAGCGCGCGCTGCGCTTTCAGCAACAGCCCGGCCAGCCCCAGCCGCCGCCCCCGGCTCAGCTCCCCAGCTCCTATCCCCCCCGCAGGGAGGAGCGGCAGGAGAGCCGCCGCCGGGCCCTGACGCCCCAGGAGCAGGAAGCCTTTACAGGCCGCGGGAGCCCCCAAAGCGCGGAGGTCTGGCAGGACTATGGGCCCCAGGGCTATCCCCAGGGCGGAGGCTACGCCCAGGACTATGCCCCCAGGAGGTATGCCGGGGAGGCCGCGCCTCCGGGGAATCCCTACGGCGCGGCCCAGAGCTATGCCCCTCCGGCGGCTGCCAATCCTGCCCCAAACGCGCCCCCGGCCTATGACCCCTATCGGCAGCAGGGCTACGGCTATCCCGAAGCCCCTCCCCAGGCCTACCCCGAGCCGGGGGCCTATGCCCGCAGAACCCGTGCGCCCCGCCCCCAGGAGGAGCGGGATGAAGCCTATGCCCAGGAGGAGGCCCGCAAGCTCTCCATTCCCTGGCTGGGCATCGGGACGGCGGCCCTGGCTTTTTTGGCGGTGGCCCTGTGGCTGATGCAGATGAGCTTCGCCACCCAGAAGGAAGCCGTCCTGCGGCACCGGGACGAGACCGCCGCCGCCATTGCGGAAAGCCATCCCTACCGCTACCGGGAGCTGATCGAAACCCAGGCGCAGATCAACAACCTGCACCCGGCTTTTATCGCCGCCATCGTGCTCAATGAAAGCTCCTTCAACCCTCAGGCGGAAAGCAGCGTAGGGGCCAGGGGATTGATGCAGATGATGCCGGACACCGCCCAGTGGGTGCATGGAAAAATCGCCGAGGGGGAGGAGTACAGCTTCGACCGGATGTACGACCCCGATACCAATGTGCGCTACGCCTGCTGGTATATGAAGTTTTTAAGCGAGCGCTTCCGGGGCGACCCGGTGCTGGTGGCCGCCGCCTTCCACGCGGGCCAGGGAACGGTGCAGAACTGGCTCAACGACTCCCGTTATAGCGCGGACAGCCAAACCATCGATTTGCAGGACATGATGGACGGCCCCACCAAGAACTACGCCTCCCGGGTTCTCAGCGCCTACGCGGTGTACAAGCGGCTGTATTACGAGGACCAGGGCATTTTATAATCCGGGCTCCCCAGGAGCCCCTATGGAGGAAAAGGAATGAACAAAAGCTTCACGCGGATGATGGCGCTGCTGCTGGCGGCGGCCTTGCTGCCGGCGGCGGGTTTCGCGGAAAACGTGGAGGATTCCCTGGTACTGGGGATTTTGAGCACCCGCACCACGGAGATCCGGCCTTTGAACCCCCTGGAGAGGGATATCGTCAGCCTGTACAGCGTGATATACGAGTCCATGGTCACCATTGACGACAACGGCCTGCCTCAGCCCCTGCTGGCGGAGTCCTGGTCGGAAACCGGCGGGGGAAAGACCTGGACCTTCACCCTGCGGGAGAACATCACCTTTTCCGATGGAACGCCCCTCACCGCCGGGGATGTGGCGGCCTCCTGCCAATACATCCTGTCCATGGCCAACAACAAGGAACTGGCCAACAACGGGTTCTACCAGAACATGCGCTACCTGGTCAGCGACATCAAGGCCCTGGACAACCGCACCGTACAGGTGAAGTCCAAGCGGAGCTATTACGGGCTGCTCTATGCCATGACCTTTCCCGTGGTGCCCGCCTCCCAGGTGGACATGCCCAGCCCCGCGGGCACAGGCCCCTATGTGGTGAGCTCCTTTGAGCCGGGAGGCTACCTCTGGCTCCAGGCCAACCCCAGCTGGTGGCAGACAGAGCCCCAGGTCAAGGAGATCATGGCTACCTTCTTCCCCAACAACAAGGACATGATTACCGCCTATGAATACGGTCAGGTAGATACGGTGTTCACCCGCTCGGTATCCGCCTCCCAGTACAAGAGCGGCATCAACTCCCTCTCCATCCCCTACACCACCCGGCAGCTGGAAACGCTGCTGATCAACCACCACGAATTCCCCCTGGGAAGCCTCAAGATCCGCCAGGCCATCCGCTATGGGATCAATGTGAATTTGATCAGCCAAAACGTGTTTATGGGCATGGTGGTGGACGCGGAAACCCCCGTTCCCTCCAATAGCTGGCTGTACTATGACCAGCAAAGCGCCTTTACCTACAATCCCGAAAAAGCCAAGGAGCTGCTGGCGGAGGAGGGCTGGTCGGATACGGACGGGGATAATATCCTGGACAAAGTGGTGGACGGGGGCAAGAAGAACTTTTACCTGCGCCTGTGGGTCTACGAGGACCCGGAAAACGACGTCCGCTTTGAAACCGCCAACATGATCAAAGACATGCTCAAGGAGCTGAAGATCGAGGTCAAGATCACCGCCATGGACTACGCCGAGGAGAAGCAGAAGCTGGAGGCGGGGAGCTTTGACCTGGCCCTTTGCTCCTTCCAGATGGACGTGGTGCCGGATTGCGGGTTCTTTCTCATCAAGGGCAACCAGCAGAACTATGGCCGCTATGTGAGCAGCGACATGACCTCCCTGTTCAGCACCTTGCGCACCAACCATAACAGCACGGATTTCGCCTATACCTCCCAGGCCATTCAGCAGCAGTTTGCCGCGGATGTGCCCTTCATTTGCCTGTTCTACCGGGCGGGGGCCATTTTGACCCGGAAGATGTATACCACCGTGGGGGCCATCCGGGAGTTTGAGCTGCTGCGCGGCATTGAGGCCTTTGGGCGCTAGGAGGGCGGAGGCGTGAGGAAAAAGCCTGGAGAAGGCGGAACCGCCGCAAGGGGACGGGGAAGGCGTTGCCTTGCCCTGTGGGTCCTTTGCGCCCTGGCCGCGGGAGCGCTGGGGCTGGGCCAAGTCCCAAAGGCGGCCAAGGGGGAGGAGGCGCTGGCGCCCGCCCTGGGCCCGGACGGGGTCTACGCCCTGTCGGACATCACCCAGGAGGAGTTGGACACAGAGACCCTCCTGGACCCCGGGGAGGTGCCGGAGTTCGTGCCCTGGCTGCTGGATGTGGCCGCCGGGGAGCTGGGCTATAAGGAAGGAGCCCGCAGCTACACCAAGTATGGGGAATGGTCCGGGGACCCGTATGCCGAATGGTGCGCGGAGTTCCTGTGCTGGTGCGTGAACCAGGTGGACGAAACCCGCCAGACCCAGCTGCTCAACGGCGCGTATCCCAATTACAGCGGCCAGAACACAGGGCGGGATTGGTTTATCGCCCGGGGGCGCTTCGTGTACCGCAAGGGCAACTGCCCGGATTGGGGCTATCAGTGGCTTTGGGGCCAGGATAAGATCCTTCGGAAAAACGACTATATCCCCCGCCCCGGAGACTGGATGTTTTTCAGCTACAATGAGGCCGGGGACACGGAGCATGTGGCCATGGTGGAATACTGCGCCCTGGACGCGGCGGGGGAGGTTGTGATCCACGTGATTGAGGGAAACAATCCCTCCAGCGTGCAGCGCAACGCCTACCGGCTGGACAGCAGCCAGGTGCTGGGCTTTGGGATCACCCAGGATTTGGTGGGCACCACCATGCGCGGCGGCAACCGGGGGGACAAGGTGCGCTGGCTCCAGGAGCTTCTGTGGGAAATGGGCTTTTTGGAGCAGCAGCATATTACCGGCACCTTTGGGGGCAATACCAAGGCCGCGGTGGCGGCCTTTCAGAAAACCCTGGAAGGGAAGTCCGCCACCGGCGTAGCGGATATGCAGACCCAAAACGCGCTGGTAGAGGCTTTGGCGAAAAAGGTGGACGAGCAGCCGGAAACCTGGCTGGTGGTGGAGTAGCAAGAGGCGGGGGGCTGCGCCCCTGGCCGTGCATCCGCCCAAGGGGCGCTGGCGCACCGCTTGCCATATATCCAAAACGTCTGCTTGGCAGGGGCTCTCCTGGGGAGGGCCTGTTTTTTCTTTGTACTTTTTTGGATGACATTCCCAGGGTTCTGTGGTATGATAAGGACAAGATCTCAATCCCCCAACTTCATACGAGGAGGTATCGATGGTATGAAAAGGCTGCTCGGTCTGTTTCTCGCCCTCTCCTTGCTGTTGGGCTTGGCTCCCGCTTTGGCGGAAGCGCCTGCCCTTACCAAAGACATCGTCGTGGTGTACGTCAACGATGTCCACTGCGGCGTGGATTCCAACTTTGGCTATGCGGGCCTCGTATCTTACAGAAACAAGCTCCTGGATGAGGGGAACCATGTGACCATGGTAGACAATGGGGACGCGGTCCAGGGCGAGCCCATCGGCACCCTGTCCACAGGCTCGTACCTCATTGATATCATGAACCACGTGGGCTTTGATCTGGCCGTTCCAGGGAACCATGAGTTCGATTATGGCATGGAGCGGTTCCTGGAGCTGGCCCAGATGGCGGAGTTCCCCTATGTGGCCGCGAACTTCATCGACCTGCGGACCGGGGAGCCGGTCTTTGCGCCCTATAAGATCCTGGAGTACGACGGCGTCAAGGTGGCTTACGTGGGCATCGTCACCCCCAAGACCTTCACGGCCTCCACCCCCGCCTACTTCCAGGATGCGGAAAAAAACTTCATCTATAGCTTCTGCCAAGGGGCGAACGGCCAGGAGCTGTATGACGTGGTGCAGGCCGCCGTGGACGCGGCCCGGGCGGAGGGAGCCGACTACGTGGTGGCCATGGCCCACCTGGGCATCGCCGCGGAAGCCGCCCCCTGGATGTCCACCGACGTGATCCTCAACACCACGGGGATCGACGTGATGCTGGACGGCCATTCCCACAGCGTGCTGGAGAGCGAGCGGGTGAAGAACAAGGAAGGCAAGGAAGTGCTGCTGTCCTCCACGGGAACCAAGCTGGAGAACATCGGCGTGCTGCGCATCTCCAAGGATGGAACCCTGTCCACCTCCTTGCTGAAATACAGCGCCGAAACGGCGGCTTTCATCCAGGATATCCAAAAGCAGTTTGAGGAGACCCTGAACCAGGTGGTGGCCAAGAGCGAGGTGGAGCTGGTCATCAACGAGCCCGGCACCGATCCCGCGGTGCGGATCATCCGGGTGGCGGAAACCAACCTGGGGGATCTGTGCGCCGATGCGTACAAGGCCATGAGCGGCGCGGACATCGCCTTTGTGAACGGCGGCGGCATCCGGGTCAACATCAAGGCCGGGGACGTCACCTACAACGACATCCTCAAGGTACACCCCTTTGGCAACGCCCTGTGCATGGTGGAGGCCACGGGCCAGGAGATCCTGGACGCGCTGGAGATGGGCGCCCGGGTGGTGCCGGAGGAAAACGGCGGCTTCCTCCAGGTGGCGGGCTTGACCTATGAAATCCACACCTATGTGCCCAACTCCGTGAAGCTCACCGACGAGGGCCTGTTCGTGGCCGTGGAAGGCGAGTACCGGGTGAAGAACGTGATGGTGGGCGGGGAGCCCCTGGACCTCACCAAAACCTATACCCTTGCCTCCCACAACTATATGCTCAAGAGCGCGGGGGACGGCTTCACCATGTTCCAGGACAACCCCCTTCTTCTGGAGGACGTGATGCTGGACAACCAGGTGCTGATCAATTACATCACCCAGGGATTGGGCGGCACCGTCGGGGAGGGATACACCGATCCCCACGGCCAGGGCCGCATTGTGGCTGTGCCTGAAAAACCCGAATAAGATACCGGCTGCTACAAACACGGGCCGCCCCGGCGCAAAGCCGCGGCGGCCCGTTGGCGTTTAGCCACCCCCAAAGAGCTCTCCGGCTTGCTCCAGCACCTCGTGGATTCGCTCCGGGCGCAGGGAATAGTAAATGCGGTTTTGCTCCGGCTTCACGCTGACCAGGCCGTGGCGCAGCAGTTCCCCCATATGGTGGGATACCGTGGCCGGGCGCAGCCCCAGCAGCTCCGCCACCTCGCTGCCGTAACGGGAGCCCTCCCGCAGGGCCAGCAGAATTTCAAACTTGGTCTTTTCCGACAGCACCCGCAAGGCCTCGCCGCAGTTTACCGTTTTGGTTTTGGCTAGTTGCCTCAGATGGCGGCTTTCCAAATAATCAATGCCCCAGGCAAGCCGCAAAGACTCCTGGGATTCGTCCAGGGTAAAGCTGGCCCCCATCAGCAAAACCGAGGGATATACGTCGATGTCCAACTCCCGGGGGATCGTCACCCCGGTCTCCCGCTCCAAATAGGCGTGCAGGTCCGGCTGGGCCTTCAGGGCGTCCAGGGCCTGCTCCGCCCGGGGGGCAAAGGAGGCCAGGCCTTCCCCCAGGGCCCGGGCGGCGGCGGCCAGAGCCCCTTCCAGGGCCTGGGCCGCCTCCAGGGAGTGGTGGTATAGCCACAGCAGGTGGTACTTCTGTTCGCTCTCCAGCCCCGCCTCCTCCAAAAGGGCCATGAGCTGGGGAGTGTCCTGGGGGGCCGGGAGAGGCGCGTCCAGGGCGTCGGCCAGCCGCTCGCTGATCATGCGCTGCCGCTGGGCTTCCTCCCGCTCCCCCAAAAGCCGGGCCAGCTGGTCCAGCCGGTGGGGGATGGCCTCCGCCGCCAACAGCTCCGCGCTGTACAAGCCTTGCATGGAGCCGTCCCCGGAGGTGAGCAGCGCCGCTGCCGCCTCCTTGGGGGGCCAGGCCTTCTCCTGGACCCGGCATAGCAGCTCCAGGCGGCCGTCATACAGCCGGGCAGCCTCCTCCTGGAGCCCGGCGGCCAGAAGGGGCGCCTTCCATTCCAGATGCTTTGCCCCGCCCAGCAGAACTTCCAGGGCCACATAGGCCTCGTAGTAAGGCAGAATCTCCTTGTGAAAACGAATGTTCATGGCTTATATCTCCCTTAGGGGTTTGATGAGTAAAAAGCCCAGGGCCACGGCAACGGCAAATATGCCAAAGCCGAAGACCAGCGCCGTGACGCTGATGAACTGCGCCAGCCCCGCCATCAGGAAGGAACCAAGGGGCAAGGCTGCCATACAGGAGGCCCCCAGGATGCCGCTGGCCCTGGCCAGGTATTTCTCTTCGGTTTTTTCCATGAAGGACACGCTTACGCTGGTATTGGCAAAGGACGCCGCCACGCCCATGGACAGCTTCACCAGCACCAGCAGTCCCCATTTCAGCCAAAGCACGGGCACAAAGGACACCGCGCCCAAGCCCAGGTACGCGGCGGTGGTGCCCAGGGCTCCGGCAAAGAGCAGGGCAAACCGGCTCCGCTTTGCCGCCGCCTTGGGAAAGGTGAGCGAGCCCAGGGCCAGGCCCACGGAGAGGGCGATGCCCATCACGGACAGGGCCTCCGGGCCCAGGCGCAGCCCCTCGTTCACGTAGGCTGTTTGCAGAGCGTTCATGGGGACCAAAGCAAAGTTCAACAGGCAGGCGCTGGCGCAAATTGCCAGCACCACCCGGTCCTTGGCCACATACCCGAAGCCCTCCCGGGTATCCTGGAGAAATTGCCGCCAGGGGCTTTGCCCGGCCTCCCCGCCGGGGGGCAAACGCAGCTTCAGGGTGGATAAGAGCAAGCCCGAGGCCAGGAAGGCCGCCGCGTCCATGAGCAGCGCCCCGGAGATGCCCAAAGCGGCGATCAGGAATCCCGCCAGCCCCAAGCCCACCAGCTCCGCCATGCGGCTGAGGCCGCCGCTTAAGGACATGCCCACGGTGTACTTTTCCTTGGACAGCAGCTTGGGCAGCAGCGCCATGTTGGCGGGCTGGCGGAAGGCCTCCAACGTGGACATGCAAGCGGTGAGGGCGATGAGCATCCAGGGCCGGGCCAGCCCCGCCCAGTATAACAGCGCCGTCAGGCACACCAAAAGCCCCCGGCCCAGGTCGGTCAGCACCAGCGCCCTTTTGATGCGGGCGTTTGTGATCAGCGCCCCCGTAAAGGGCTGGAGCAGGACGGAGATCAGCGTGTTCACCCCGTAGGTGACGGCGGACAGGGACGCGGAGCCGGACAGGGCGTATACCAGCCAGGTATAGGCGATGCTGTCGATGGAATCCCCAAAGCGGCCGATGAGGGTGGCGGCCAAGACCTTCAGGTACTTGGTTTCTCCCCGCAGGGCCTTGTAGTTCTTGGCGGATGCGGCCTTGGCTTCCTCTTCCCCTGGGAGCGCCTCCTGGGGAACGGCGTCTTGGAAAAGTTCTCCTTGCCCTTCTTCCAAAGGGAGCGTGGGCTCCGTCATTTTGATTTCCTCCAAATGTTATGTTAGATTAAAATCTAACATAAGCATAACAGAAAAAAAGGACGCTGTCAAGCGTCCCTCAGGCCGTTGATAAAGTGCCTATTGTGCAAAATGTGCCTCGGGGAATCCTTTGTTTAGAAAGGTTTGAAGAATGCAATTTTCCCAGAAACAGCGTTTTTCAGCAATCGGAGGACGCTGTCAAGCTCCCATTTGTTGGCAAATGAGACTCCAAAACCACAAACAAATACGCCGCTGTGGAAAAGGACCGCGCCAGTCCTCCTTACGGCCTTGCGCCGCGCCCATTTCCCGCCTTGGCCCGAATCAGCCCTAGCCCCCTGGCCCAGAGCACCCCCAGGCACAGGGCCGCGGCCCCGGTGCTCCATCCCACGATCCGCTCCAAAAAGCGCACCCGCAGGAGCTCCGGGCTGCGCAGCTCTATCAGGCCGGACATGCCCTGCCATACGTTCCAAAAGGCGGTGGAAATATCCTTGGGCTCCACCAACACGGCGGGAATCCATTCCGGGAAGGTGTACACCGGGGCGATCAGCACCGTAAACAGCCAGGCGAACACCAGGGCCACGCCCCCATAGCCCACCAGGAGCCCCAGGCCCCGGGGCAGCAGCCCCAGCAGCACCGTGGCGGCGTATTTTTCCAGCAGCCGCTCCCGGTACATCCGCACCAAAGCCAAAAAGCCCCTGTTCAGCAGCCTTACGAGCGTCAGCAAGGCCGCCATGGCCGCGGCCACAAACAAAATCCGGGCGGGCAGCGCCGCTCCCAGGGTTTCCTTGGGCAAGCTGATGAGGGTGGCGCTGGGGAGCTGGGCCTTGACGGCGGAGGAAAAAGCCGCCCAGCCTCCGGCCCCGGCGATGGGCTTGGCCTGAACGCACAGGGCCGTCAAATCCAGGCTGCTTTTTTCCACGGCCAGAAAGGGAATGTAGAGGCTGTATTCCTGCTTGTCCCCCACCTGCTTGCGGTCCCGCACGATGCCCACGATGCGGTAACCCTCCCCGGCGATCTGCACTTCCTGCTCCAGGGGCTCGGCATATTGGAACAGGGCCACGGCCAGTTGCTCGTCCAGCAAGGCCACCCGCTCGCCCCTTTCAAACTCCTCGGGGTAGAGCAGCCGGCCGCCGTATAAGTTGATGTTGCGCAGGGCCTGCACTTCCTCGCTCAGGGCCTCCAGCCGTGCGGTAACGCTATTGCCGTCCTTCACGCTCACCGCGGCGGACTCGGCGATGGCAAACAGCGAGGTGGCGCTGCACGCCCCCTCCACCTGCTCCGCAATGGTTTTCACGGTTTCCCGGGCCCCGCTAAGGGCCTTGTTGGTGTTCTTCGGCTCCTGGTTCCCGGCGCTGTCCGCGCCCTCCCCGCCGCCCGAGGGCTGTGCCGCCTGCTGGGCGGGGGGCAGCCACAGGGCCTGGTAGATCCCGTCCACCTGCCTTAGGTTCAGCAGCCCCCAGCCCATCACCAGCAGCGCCGCCATCAGCGCCAGGGCACAGGTCCACAGCCCGGTTTTCTTCATGAATCTGAGCATGCTCTCTCTGCCCCGCCTTACTCCACGTACTCCATCACGGGTTTGCCGTCCTCGATGGTGCGGTCCGCCCGGTCGATGATGGACTGGTAGGAAAGATCCTCCTGGATGCTCACGGCCTTGTCGCTTCGGTCGATGACGGTGACATTGGTTTTCCGGGCCACCATCCCGCCGGAGGAGAGGAAGCCTCCGTAGCTGTACTCCGCCAGGAATACGTACTCCACCCCGCCGCCCTCGCTGCGCAGGGCCGAGGCCGGGATGATGGTGGCGTTCTTCTTGGCCCGGAACACGATGGAGGCTTCAAGTTCCCCATCCCGCAGCAGCTTGCCCATGCCCCCGGCGTTGCGCAGGATTTCCTCGGTGAGCTCAATCTCCGCGTACTGGCGTCCGTCGGTTTCGTCCACCACCGCCGCGACCTTGGTTTTCAGGGTTTGGTACTCTCCGGCCACCTCCACCCTGGCCCCATCGGCCACCTCCTTTTTCAGGTCCGTGATGTCCGCCCGCAGCACGGGGGGCGCGTCCGCCTCCTTGGCGATGGTATAGGCGCTTTTCACGCCGTCATAGGCTTCGTCCGGCTTCACGTCCATAGCCACGATGTACCCGGAGCTGGCGGCCTTCACCGTGGAGAGACCTTCCTTGGCGGCCAGAAGCTCCACCATGTCGTCGCTGATCTTGCGCATTTCCTTCTGTAAAGCGGTGCGGTCCATAATGTACTTGAAAACCTCGTCCTTGACCTTGATGGTCTTGTTTTCATAGCTGTTGTAAAAATCCGTCCGGGCCGTGTCAAAGGTGGCCTTGGCGGTTTCCGCCTTGGCGATCAGGTCCAGCACGGTGCTGGTAGCCCCGCCCTTTTGGGCCAGGCCCTTCCAGGTGCTCTGGTCAAAGGTCAGGGCGATCCCCTCCTCCGAGGCGGCCACCCGGGCCTTGTTCTCCGCCTCGGTGAGCTTCTCCTGGGCGTCGATCATGATGTCGTACAGGTCGTTTTGCTTGCTCTGCTTGCTGTTTTTGCGGTTCTTGATATCCAGGTCGATGAGGGCCTGGGCCTTTTCGTTGTACTTGTCCAGCAGTTCCTTTTCCTTGTTGTCGTAGCCCGTCAAGGTGGCGGTAAACAGGGTGTCCCCCTCCTTGACGAACAGGCCCACCTTCACGTAGACCTTATCCACCCGGATGGGATAATCCACGGCCTTTTTCAGGGTTACTTCGGTTTTGACGGGAAAGTATGGCGCCGCCTGAACCTTTAGCTTCTGCTCAATGCGCCCCTGGGTGGACTGCACCAGCTTCACCTTGGGGGTGGTCAGGGTCTGCACCGTGCGGGCGAAATACATGCACAGCGCCACCACCAAAGCCAGAATCAGCAGTGCCTTGAGCGCCTTGTTCTTTTTGCTCATTGGTAAAAGGCCTCCCGTCATTTCAGCTCGCTGAGCTGCACGCCCAGCAGAATATCATCCTGGAAATAAATATATACCAGCAGCATGGGGAGCAAGTACAGCGCCGAGCCCGCAAAGGCCACCCCCGCGCCCTCGGCGCTGATCTGGTTGAACATCACCGACAGGGGCTGCATGCTCCGGCTGGTGAGGTACACCAAGGGCTGCTCCACCAGGTTCCAGCAGTCCGCGAAGGACAGGGCCGCCGCCGCGCAGAGGATGGGCTTGCATACAGGGATCATCACGTGGATGTAGGTGCGCAAGGTGCCCGCCCCGTCCATCTGCCCGGCCTCCACGATTTCGTTGGGAATACCGATCATGAACTGCCGCAATAAAAACAGGTAGAAGGGGGAGAACACCATGGGCAAAATCACGGCCCAGGGGGTGTTGAGCATCCCCAAGGCCCTCAAAGTCATCACGCTGGGGGCCATGGTCACCTGAAAGGGCAGCAGCATCAGCATCAGCACCAGAAAAAACAGCGTATCCCGGCCCCTGAAGGTAAAGCGGCTCAGGCCGTAAGCCGTCAGGGGGATCACCAGGGCCTGCCCCGCCAGAATCCCAAAGCCGTACAGCACGCTGTTGCAAAAGAGCTGGAGGTATTGGGGTTCCTCGATGAGGATGGTGTAGTACTGCCGCAGGCTCACCATGGCGGGGGAGAAGAGCACGTCCATCCACTTGGCCGCGTCGTAGCTGCCCCGCTGGTCCAGGTACGCGCTGATCTCGCTCTTGGGAAAGAAGGAATACAGAAAGGTAAAGACGATGGGCAGAAGGATCAGGACGCTGATGAGCAGCAGCAGCAGGAACACCAAGGGCCTGCTCTTTTTGACCATCCGCAGGCCGTGGCGCAGGGAGCCGCGCCGCCTGGGGGCCGGCTTCCCGCCAAGGGGATGCCGGACGTTGGAAATTTCGCCTTGGGCCATGCTTCCTCCTTTCTAGGCGGCCTCGCCTTGCCGCACGCTCTTGGCGCGGTACATCAGCAGGAACAAAATGATCACGACCACCGCGAAGCTGTAGGCGGCGGTGGTCACAGCCTGGTATTCCAGCTTGGAGAACATGTTGTTCATATAGTGCTGGAGGGTGTACACGGTTTCGTCCGGATAGGCGCCCCCGATGATGTACACCTCTTTGAAGATTTTAAAGGCGTTGACAATGGCCAACACCAGCACCAAAAAGGCCGTGGGCAGCACCTGGGGCAGCGTAATGTACCACTCCCGGCGCAGGTATCCCGCCCCCTCCAGGCTGGCGTATTCGTAGAGGGCCTCCGGCACGGCCTGGAGGGCCGCGGTGAAGATCACCACGCTAAAGCCCAGGTTCTTCCACACGTACAATACCAAAATAGGCACCCGCATGGCGCTGCCCTCCAGCCACATCACCCGCTCCAAGCCCAGGGTGACAAAGAGCCGGTTGATGATCCCGCCATAGTCGAAGATGATCTGCCAGATGATCAGCATGGCCGCCGAGGGCATCAAGTAGGGAATGAGCAGCGCGTTGCGGAAAAAGCCGTCCGCGGCCACCCGCTTGCGCAGCATGGAGGCCAGCAAAAAGGACAAAACGAAAATCAGCGGGGCGCAAAGCAAGGACAACTCCAGGGTGTTGCGCAGCCCCAGCTGAAACATGGGGTTCTGCCAGATTCTTTCGTAGTTGGCAAAGCCTACGTACCGGTTGTCGATGCTGCCGTCCGTGAGGCTGAACCACATGCCCCACACAAAGGGCACGAAGTAAAAGGCCATCAGTCCGATGAGCCCCGGGGCCAGGTACAGCCAAACCGTCTTCTTTCGGTGAAACACTTGTATCTCCTCGCGCTGACGCTTCGCCCAAGCGGACGAAGCCCGCTTGGGCGGATGTAGGGGTCCTGCTTGCGCGTATCCGCAAACGCTCCGTCCGCCCGGCAAAGCCGGGCAGCACAAATGCTGTCAGGGAGCTAAGCTCCGCCGGCAGCTCCCGGGCATTCCGGCAAAGCGCAAGCGGGTCCCCTGTTCCAAAGGCAGGTCCGGGGAAGAAATCCCCGGCAGGGGAATAGGGGCTTTCTCCCCCTTGCGGGGCGCGCTGGCGCTACTGCGCCTCCAGCTCCATCATGCGCACCCGCTGGTCCATGCCCTGGATCATCTGGTCCAAGGTGATGGCCTTGTCCAGGTATTGCATCATCAGGTTGTTGACCTCGCTGGTGTCGGAGGTGTACAGCACGCTCTGCTCGTTGATCCACAGGTAGGGCTCCTGCTCCTGGCGGTACGCCTGGATCTGCTCCGCCGTCACGGCGAAGCGGTACTCCTCCAGGTCCTCCAGCGTCATTTCCAGTTGGTGGATGGCCTCCTGGACCTCGGGCTTTGCGCTTTCCTCCGCGCTTTGCAGCAGGGCCTGCTGCTTGGCCAGCTGCTCCTCCAGGGATTTCTTGTTGTCCGCGTAGCCCTTGTCCTCCACAGCCTCGTTGCGGTCCGGGAACAGGACGATGTTGCCGCCGGTCTCGGGGAGGTTGTTCAAATAGTGGGCCACATACAGCGCGGCCTGCTCCAGGCGGGTGGACTTGGGATTGATCAGCAGCACGCTGGTGTTTACGCCGATCACGGGCTTTTCCTCCGGCAGGAAGGAGAGCAGCAGCAGGCGGCTGTCCCCGGGGGCGCGGCGGGTAAACTCTCCCACGGAGCTGCCGTATCCAAAGAGGAAGGAACCCTGATCCATGTAGGAAACCGTGGCCCGGGTGGGGTCGGTCTCCTGGCCGAAGGCCTCGAACTCAATGGCTTCAAAGGCCGTCATGGCGCTCCGGAAAGCCGGGGTGTTAAAGCCCAGGGGCATGCCGTTGGCCTGGAGGTAGGATAGGTAGTCGTTGAGCATCACGGAGAAGAGAATCAGCTTGTAGGGCTCCATGGCCATCAGCTTCATGTCCGGAAAATCGTCCATGTAGTCCGCTTCCCAGTTGGCGAAGAAGTCAAACAGCTCCGCATAGGTGGTGGGCAGGTCCTCCTGGGTGAGCCCCAGGGATTCCCAGCTCTCCATGTCCACGGTGAGGTTGGCGCTGCTGATGCCAATGGGCGCGGCATACAGCTTGCCGTCCTTTTGAAGCTGGGCCAGGAACCTTTCCTCCATCTGGGAGGCGACGCTCATGATCTCGGGATAGCCGGACAGGTCCGTGGCATACCCCTTGTCCACCAGCTGCCGCACAGGCATGTAGCCGGTGGTCAGCAGCAGCACATCGTAGGCATCGCTTCCGCTGACCATGGCGCTGGTCAGATCCTCCAGGCTGATGGTGTAGTCCGTAGCCACATCCACAGGAATATCGGGATACTTCTGCAAAAAGCTCCTGTGGGGCGCGCTTCCCATTTCTCCGTAGATGCGCAGCGCGCCCTGGGCCAGGGCCGGGGAATCCAGCTCATAGCGCAGCAGCCCGGAGGAGGGGCTTTTCTTGACATAATACCCGTTCACCCACTGGGCCTGGCTGGCCGTGGCGTAGCCTCCCATCATGCCCTCTCCCGAGTAGGCGCTTACGCGGGTTTCCCCGGTGGATACGTTCAAGCCCATGATCCTGCCGCCGGAGGTATAGTAGAGCGTATCCTCCTGGGGATTGCCGCAGATGCCGTTCACAAAGGAGGCGAAGAAGGAATCCTTTTCCTGGGGGAATCCGCCCAGGACGGTGAAAACGTCCGTTTCGGGGTCCAGCAGGCCATACTGGGGGCCCTCGGGCTCCCCGCTGGCGGAGGTAAAGGCCTTCATCTGGTCAAAGATCATGGCCAGAAGCTTGCCGTTCTTCCAGGGGATCAGCTCGTTGATGTTGGGGGTGGCAAAGGGCCGGTCCTCGCCGGTTTGCAGATTGATCCTGCCGGCACGGTAGCGCAAGCTGTCCTCATAGACCGTGGCGGTATAGTACAAAAAGCCGGCCCTGGCAAAGAGCCCGTTGGCCTCCACGGCGTAAAAAGCTCCGTCCAGCTCCTGAAGGAGGCTTTTTGTGCTGAGGGTAGAGTCCATCTTCACCGGGGCGTAGGCGCCCCCATCGTCCAGCAGCGTGAACCATTCCCCTGTGGCCGCGCACAGGCCGTACAGCTTTTCCCCGTCGGAAAAGAGCCAGCTTAGGGGAATCTGCCCCTCCCCGGCTTCCTCCACCATCCGGGCCACGCTCTGGGGGTCCGGGCTGTACTTGACCATGACGCAGCTTCCCAGCACGGCGGTTTCCCGGGTGGCGGGATCAAAGCGGCCGATGGTCCCCGAGGTGGTCAGCACATAGACCGAATCACCCAAAACGGCGGCGGACTCCACCGATTGGCTGGGGTCCTCCTCGATGCTTTCGTAGCTGCCGCTGACCACCATGGCGGCCTGGGCGGAAAAAACCATGCTCCAAACCATCATCCACGCCAGCAGCACGGTTATCAGGCGGAAGGCTCTGTTTTTCATGGGCAATCTCCTCTCCAAATGGTGGGAAGAAACCAAGGAACTTCCTTGTGAAGGATATCACAGACGGCTCCGCTTCGCAAGGCGCGCCAAAGGAAACAGACGGGGCGGCGGCATTCCCAAGGCAAGTTGTTACAAGTAATCGCAGGAGAGGGCGGCTCACCCCTCCGCCCTCTCCTGTTCATGGTCCCGCTTTTACTGGTTCTCCAGCTCCATCATCCGCACCCGGTTGCCGATCTCCTTGATGAAGCGGTCCAGGGGAATGGCCCCCTCCTTGTACTGCCGCATCAGAGTGTACAGCTCGTTTTCCTTGCCGTTGCGCCAGGTGTTCAGCGGCGTTTGGCTCATGGGGTACAGGTAGGGGGCGATGTTTTCCCGGTACTCGGCGATGGCTTCCTCCCTGACGGTGTAGCGGGAGGCCTCGGCATTGGCAAGCCAGCTCTGCAAATACTTTTCTTCCTCCTCCAAGCTGGCCTTCTCCTCGGGAGGCGCGCTTTCCAGCGCCTTTTGGACGCGCTCCAGGCGGGTTTTGGAGGCGGAGACGTCCGCCTCGAAGTTCAGGTTGGGCACGGGCTCGTTATGCTCCGGGAACAGGGTGATATTGGAGGAGGCTTTGTCGTAATACTGGGCGAAGGTGGACAGGTACAACTGCGCCTGCTCCAGCCGGGTGGTACAGGGGCTGATGATCATCACGCTTTCGGCGGCGGGGATCACAACCTCCAGGCCCTCGTCCAAGGGGATGGGCAGGGGTAGGGTGGTGAGGCCCCAATCCTTTTGAAGCTGCCAGTCTTCCAGCATCGCATAGTCGGTGCACAGGTTGAACAGACACTCTTCACTCCACAATTCCTCTTCGTCGGGGGTGTTCTGGGAAAACCAGCCTCCGTCAATGGCGTCATAGGCGTGCATCAGCCTGGCAAAGAGGGGGGAGTCAAAATCGATCCTTCCCCAGGTTTTCAGGCTGTAAGCCACATAGCTTTCCATCAGGCTATTTAGTAGATCGCTCTTTACGCTGGGGCTCATCATGAGGCGGATACTGGGATGCCCCTCCCCGTAGCGCTGGGGCCAGCGGGCGGTAAAGTCCAGCAGCTCCATCCAGGTTCTGGGCAGGTCATTCTGGGTCAGGTTAATTTCCGCAAGGGCATTGCGGTTATATCCCAGGGAGAAAGCGTAAACATCCAAAGGCAGAGCATAGACCTTCCCATCCCTTTGGAGGCGCTCCACAAAAGCCGGATACATTCCATTCACAGCGGCCATGACGTCGGCATTGCCGCTCAGGTCCAAGGCGTACCCCTTGTTGATGAGCTGGTCTATGGGGGCGCTGTTCACATGAAGCCGCAGCACGTCCACCGCGTCCTGGCCGGACACCATGGCGTTGGCAAAGGCCTCCAGGGAGTCGAAATAATCGGTGGACAGGGACGCGGGAATCTCCGGGTGGCGGCTGCAGAAGATCACGTGCGCGGGGAAGGGATAGGAGCCGTAGATGGACAGCGCGCCGTTTTCCACACCGGGCTGGTCCATAGCCCGGATGGACACGCCGCCGGTAGTGGCCTGGTAATACAGACCGCCCTGCATCAGGCCGCAGCCGGGGTTATCCCAGGCCCTGGTGATGAAATAGGCGGACTTTTTGGCGGGGAGGGCCAGGTCGGGCAAGCTGCGCAGTACAGTATCCTCCATATAGTAGGCGGTGTCGTTTTCCAGGTTGTAGGAAAGGCCCACGCAGTCATATTTCCCCGCGGGAAAAAGCTCCTCAAAAGCGCCCCGCTTAGGATCAAAGATCGCAAGCCGCGCCACGGGCTCCTTCTCCTGGTTCCATTCGCTGCTGTCCATCAAAAGGCAGAGCAGGCGGCCGTCCTTGTAGGCGGCCATGGAGGTGATCTGGGAGGGGAGAGCCTCCCCCGCTTTGCCGGAGGCCAGCTCCCACCGGTAGAAGTTGGTGGTGTCAGATTGCTCGTAGTTCACAGCGATCATGTAGAGTTGTCCATCCATCAGCTCGATGTCCTTGATGTTGGGATAGCTGTAATCTCCCTCCGGGGTTCGGAAGGCGGTAAAATCCAGGGTGTTCTCCAGCGCGGGAGCTAGCGCCCCGGCTTCGTCGGTCAGCTGCCAAAGCGCGCCCTCCCGGAGGCTGAGAATCAACAGCCGCTTGCCGTCCGTAAGCAGCTTGGAGAAATCGCCGCGAAATCCCTCCACCACCTCGGCCAGGGGATCGGCGGTGGCGGAGGGGTCCGGGGTCTGGGCGGCGTCCTCCCCTTCCGTTTCTTCCCGGCGAAAGGAGAGCAGGTTTTCCGGCTCCTCCATGCCGATCTTCCAGCGGTACAGGGCCTGATCCGTCTGGATATACAGCGTGTCCCCCACAGCCACCGCGCTCTGGGGATAAT
This sequence comes from Candidatus Limiplasma sp., assembly GCA_034927815.1. Taxonomy (GTDB): domain Bacteria; phylum Bacillota; class Clostridia; order Christensenellales; family Aristaeellaceae; genus Limiplasma. The sequence continues at coordinate 242,616 of JAYFPK010000008.1, read as the reverse complement.
CAGGCTCCCCGTACCCTTGCTCCTGGATGATGAGCTGGGTCAGGAAGAAATCCGCGTTGCCCCCCTGGGCCGCCAAAGCCGGGGCGGCGCTGAACATAAAGGCCAGGGAAAGCGCCAGGCACAGGAAATCCCTGAAAAACCGCCTCATACCGCAAACCTCCTTTGGGCCCCAGGGGCACGGCGTTTGGGGAAATATTCCTCTTCTACTGGTTCTCCAGCTCCATCATCCGCACCCGGTTGCCGATTTCCTTGATGAAGCGGTCCAGGGGAATGGCCCCCTCCTTGTACTGCCGCATCAGGGTGTACAGCTCGTTTTCCTTGCCGTTGCGCCAGGTGTTCAGGGGCGTTTGGCTCATGGGGTACAGGTAGGGGGCGATGTTTTCCCGGTACTCGGCGATGGCTTCCTCCCTGACGGTGTAGCGGGAGGCCTCGGCATTGGCAAGCCAGCTCTGCAAATACTTTTCTTCCTCTTCCAAGCTGGCCTTCTCCTCGGGAGGCGCGCTTTCCAGCGCCTTTTGGACGCGCTCCAGGCGGGTTTTGGAGGCGGAGACGTCCGCCTCGAAGTTCAGGTTGGGCACGGGCTCGTTATGCTCCGGAAACAGGGTGATATTGGAGGAGGCTTTGTCGTAATACTGGGCGAAGGTGGACAGGTACAACTGCGCCTGCTCCAGCCGGGTGGTGCGGGGGTTGATGATCATCACGCTCTCGGTGGCGGGGATCACAACCTCCAGGCCCTCGTCCAGGGGCAGGGGCAGCGGGGTGGAAAGCCATGTTTCCTCTTCCCTTTCCAGCGCCCGGTATTGAACCTGGGTGTAATCCGCATAGAAGGAAAGCAGGTGCTTCTCGTTCCAGAAGGCATCCTGGTCCTCCTCGCCGCCCATGGAGGATTCCAGCTCCTCAAAGTCGATGGCGTCATAGGCTCCCATCAGCTTGGCGAAGAGGGGAGTGGCGAAGTCGATCTTGCCCCAGGTCTTCAGGCTGTAGGCCACGTAGTTTTCCATGAGCAGATACAAAAGGGAATCCTTCAGATCCCTGTTGTCCATCAGGTGGACGCCGGCGTGATCCTCACCGTAGTCCTGCTGCCAATTGGCGATAAAGTCCAGCAGCTCCATCCAGGTCTTGGGCAGGTCCTCCCGGGTTAAGCCCAGATCCCGAAGGACGGCTTGAAAGTACCCGATGGAAGAAGCGTAAACCTCCACGGGCAAAGCGTAGACCTTCCCGTCTCTTCGGAAGCTGTCCACAAAAGCCGGATACATCTCGTTCACAGCGGCCATGACGTCGGCATTGCCGCTCAGGTCCAAGGCGTACCCCTTGTCGATGAGCTGGCCCATGGGGGTGTTGCTCACATAAAGCCGCAGCACGTCCACCGCGTCCTGGCCGGACACCATGGCGTTGGCAAAGGCCTCCAGGGAATCGAAATAATCGCTGGACAGGGACGTGGGAATCTCCGGATGCTGGCTGGCAAAGGCCAGGTGCGGGGCGCTGGCGTAGGAGCCATAGATGGACAGCGCGCCGTTTTCCAGGCCGGGCAGGTCCAGGGCCCGGATGGATACGCCGTCGGAGCTGGCCTGGTAATACAGTCCGCCCTGCATCAGGCCGCAGCCGATGTTATCCCACACCCTGTTGATGAAATACGCGGATTTTTTGGCGGGGAGGGCCAGGCCGGGCAAGCTGCGCAGCACAGTGCCCTCCATATAATAGGCGGTGTCGTTTTCCGGGTTGTAGGAAAGGCCCACGCAGTCATATTTTCCCGCGGGAAAAAGCTCCTCAAAGGCATTGGTCTTGGGATCGAAGATCGCAAGCCGCGCCTCGGGCTCCCTCTCCTGGTTCCATTCGCTGCTGTCCATCAAAAGGCAGAGCAGGCGGCCGTCCTTGTAGGCGGCCGTGGAGGTGATCTGGCAGGGGAGCGGCTCTCCCGCTTTGCCGGAGGCCAGCTCCCACCGGTAGAAGTGGGCGGAGTCCGACCGTTCGTAGTCCACGGCCACCAGGTAGAGCTGTCCGTCCATCAGCTCAATGTCCCTGATGTCGGGATAGCTGTAGTCTCCCTCCGGGGATTTGAAGGCGGAAAAATCCAGCGTGTTCTCCAGCACGGGGGCCAGCGCTCCCCCTTCGTCCGTCAGCTGCCAAAGCGCGCCCTCCTGGAGGTTGAGAATCAACAGGCGCTTGCCGTCCGTAAGCAGCTTGGAGAAATAGCTGCGAAAGCCCGCTGTCACCTCGGCCAGGGGATCGGCGGTGGCGGAGGGGTCCGGGGTCTGGGCGGCGTCCTCCCCTTCCGTTTCTTCCCGGCGAAAGGAGAGCAGGTTTTCCGGCTCCTCCATGCCGCTCTTCCAGCGGTACAGGGCCTGATCCGTCTGGATATACAGCGTGTCCCCCACAGCCACCGCGCTCTGGGGATAATCAAGCTCCCCGTACCCTTGCTCCTGGAGGGCGAGCTGGGTCAGGAAGAAATCCGCATTGGGGCCCTGGGCCGCCAGGGCCGGGGCGGCGCTGAACATAAAGGCCAGGGAAAGCGCCAGGCACAGGAAATCCCTGAGAAAATGCTTCATACCGTAAACCTCCTTTTGCGCCAAGGGCGCACTCTTTGAATAGGACGATTGGAGAGGGAGATATGTTCCATTTTGTTGGAAAAATCCTATACGCTCATTGACAAATCCTTCCCTATGCAGGGTTTTGACTGTACGAATCCGCACAAATGTTGTACAATACCCAATATGCACCGGCATGTTTACAGGGAAGCCGACCCCGTAAGGAGGAATCGAAGTGCGCGGGAAGGGAAGAGCCAGGGGCAAGGGGATGCTTGCCCTGTGCCTGGCAGCCTGCCTGGCGCTGTCGGGAATCCCCGGCTTTGCTTCCGGCAGCGGGGACGCGGTGGACCAAAAGCTGGCCGCCGCCATGGTGGACCTGGATAGCCGCCGGGAGCGGGCGCTTCTGATCGGGTTTGACGATTTTGTCTCCAAGCCCAGCACCTATCCCTCCTCCACCAACAATGTCTATGCCATGCAAGAGACCTTCCAGGAGGCCAGCAAGCCTCTGGAAACCTTGCTGATTCCCCAGGACCCCATCACGGACGCGTCCACGCTGACCGCCCTGATCCAGGATACCTTCGGGGACGCGGATGAGGACGATGTCAGCTACCTGTATATCAGCACCCACGGGGTGTACGATCCCGGCGGAAGAGAGGAGCCCGCCCTGCTGCTCAGCGACGGGCGCCGGGAGGGGCGCATCACCCCGGCCCAATTGGAGGAGGCCTTTGAGGGCATCCAGGGCATCAAGGTGATCTGGCTGGACGCGTGCAACAGCGGGGCCTTCATTGGCAAGGGGCAGGCGGTGCAGCCCCAGCAGGTGCATTTTTTAGGCAAGGATTTCAAGGTCCTGACTAGCTCCGGCGCTTTGGAGGAAAGCTGGTACTGGAGCGCCGCGGGCATGGGCGAGGGGGAAGAGCCCCAGGCAAGGGACGCGGGCATGGGGAAAAACGTCCAGTCCAAGGCCTCGCCCCAGGGAGCCTTCTATTTTACCCAGACCCTGAGCCAGGGCCTGGGCCCGCGCTACGGCTACCCGGCGGACAGCAACCGGGACGGCCTGGTGACCTTGTCGGAATTGTATGAATACCTGCTCCAGAACCATGCGGCCTCCACGCCCCAGGTCTATCCCCAGCAGGATTCCTTTGTGGTGTTCCATTACGACGTTCAGGCGCCCCTGCCGGAGGGCATGGAGCGCTCGCCCGTTTTGGACGTGACGTTTTCGGGCACCATGCTGGACCTTCAAAACCAGCAGATCACCCTGGAGTATATCGTAACCAGGCCCATCCGGGTGGCGTACCAGATCGTGCCCCAGCGGGACGGCAAGTGGCGCTTTGACGAAGCCCAGCTTCTGTATGACGATGTGGAGCGCTTCACCGCCTTTGGCGACCAGGCCGGAGCGGTGTCCGCCGGGCGCAAGGTGCGCACCCTGGCGATCCGGCTGGGGGAGGAGAGCTCCTATGGCTATGTGATGGTGCAGCTTGTGTCCATTGACAAGGGACGGCTGACCGTGCACGCGGGCCGGGTGCTGTGCGTACCCCCGGCCCAGGGGGAATTGCAGCTCCAGGTGGATGTGGGTAAACGCTATCGGGCCGGGGATGCCCAGGAGATGTCCATCTTTGTGGAGCACGCCTATCCCTGCGCCCTGTCCGTGGCGGTGGTGAACAGTCGGGACGAGGTGGTGCGCCGCCTGTGCCACCGCCGAAGCACCCGCCCCACCCAGACCGACCCGGCGGGAAGCCTGTTCTACTGGGACGGCACGGACAAAAACGGCGACCCGCTGCCGCCGGGGGAGTACAGGATCCGGGCCTCGGGGATGATAAACCAGCTCACCTTTACCGTGGTATCCGAGGTGGTGACCATCGGATCCTAAGCAGCGGTGGATTTGACATTGTTTTTCGGATTGGGTAAGATGAGGGGCAGGAGAGCCCGGTTCCTGAGAACCCATAAGGGGAGGCACGGAAATGGCGGACAAGCTGATGGTGGTCATTCCCTGTTATAACGAGGAGGAAGTGCTCCAGGAAACCGCCGCCCGGTTGGCGGAAAAGATGGCGGCCCTGGTTCGAAGCGGGCTTTGCGCCCCGGAAAGCCGGGTGCTGCTGGTGGACGACGGCAGCAAGGACCGTACCTGGGAGCTGATCCAGGAGCTGCACGAAAAGAATCCTCTCTTTGAGGGGCTGAAGCTCAGCAGGAACCGGGGCCATCAAAACGCCCTCCTGGCCGGGCTGATGACCGCCAAGGACCACTGTGACGTCTCCATCTCCATGGACGCGGACCTCCAGGACGACCTGGACGCCATGGACCGCTTCCTTCAGGAGTACCACAAGGGCTGCGACGTGGTCTACGGGGTGCGCAACAAGCGGGATACCGATACTTTTTTCAAAAAGCAGACCGCCCTTTTGTTCTACCGGCTCATGAAGGGCCTGGGGGTGGACATCACCTTCAACCACGCGGACTACCGGCTTATGAGCCGCCGCGCCCTCCAGGGTCTTTCCCGGTTCAAGGAGGTCAACCTGTTCCTGCGGGGGCTGGCGCCCTTGGTGGGGTATCAAAGCGGCTATGTCTACTATGACCGGGGGGAGCGCTTTGCCGGGGAAAGCAAGTATCCCTTCAAAAAAATGCTGGCCTTTGCCATCGACGGCATCACCAGCTTTTCCGTAAAGCCCCTCAGGCTCATCACCACCATCGGCCTGCTGGTGTTTGTGGCCTCCCTTCTGATGCTGATCTACGCCCTGGTGGCCTGGGTCGCGGGCCGCACCGTCACCGGCTGGACCAGCACCTTGGCCTCCATCTGGATGATCGGGGGCATTCAGCTTCTGTCCCTGGGCGTGATCGGGGAGTACATCGGAAAGATTTACAATGAAAGCAAAAAGCGCCCGCGCTTTATCATCGACCGGTATTTGAACCGGGAGGGTTCGGATCCCGCGGTGGACGAATAAAGGAGCGCGCGGGCAAGCCCGGCCTCCCCTCAAAGGGGGAGGCCGGGTTTTTCCGTGCCCTGGGGATGGGGGGCGTGTAATGCTTATTCCTTCCCGGCAAGGGGCGGCTCCCTTTGCGCGGCCTGAGGGCGTTGCTATTAGCATAGGGCAACTTGTCCAACAAGTAGTTGTAGAACAAGATGTGATTGGTATAAACGTCAAGAACAGGAACATTCTGGAAAATCTTCAAAAAAGCCTCTTGACAAGCCTCCTTATTTGAAATATACTGCTGTCACACAAGAACCTGTGCTACAAGTTGGTCGACCGATGGAAATTGTGCGCGCGATTTCAAAGAATGCACGGGTAAGATGTAGAACAACTTAAACAAGGGGGAACAATCCGTGAAGAAGCTGCTCGGTATCCTGCTTACGATCGTTATGTTTGTAACAATCCTGGGGGTTCTGCCTGCCTTTGCCGAAGAACAGACCACGATCAACCTGTTCTACGGCACGGATCCCACCGGCGCGCTGACGCAGATCATCGCCGCTTTTGAAGATGCCTATCCCCAGTACAAGGTCAACTGGATTGAAGCGCCCACCAGCCAGGATACGTCCCACGACATGCTGGTGACCTCCCTGGCCGCCGGGGAATCGGTGTACGACGTATTCAGCTGCAACGTGATCTGGCCCGCGGAATTCTCCCAGGCGGACTATTGCCTGCCTGTGGACCGCTACCTGGAACGGGACGGCATCGACCTGGACGATTATTCCCAGGGCTATGTGGACGCCTACACCTTCCAGGGCAAGATGTGGGGCATGCCCTGGTATGGCAACGTGGGCCTGCTGTTCTATCGCTCCGATATCATCCAGACGCCCCCGGCCACCTGGGATGAGCTGATCGAGATGGCCCAGGCCCACTTCGGGGAAGGCGGCGCCAAGGCCGGCTATGTGCTGCAGGCCGCGCAGTATGAAGGCCTGGTCTGCAACGCCCTGGAGTTTATCGGCTCCTACGATGGACACGTGGTAGACGGCGATGGCAACATCATCGTCAACAACGACGGCGTGAAGAACGGCCTTGCCGCCATGAAGAAGGTTGTGGACTCCGGCATCGTTCCTGAGAACTTCAGCTCCTTCATGGAGAATGAATGCACCAACATGTTCCTGGCCGGGGAAGCGCTGTTCATGCGCAACTGGCCCGGCATCTATGCCCAGGCCACCGATCCTGAGAAGTCCCAGGTGGTGGACAGAGTAAAGGTGACCGCGCTGCCCGCTGGGGATAGCGGCTCCGCCGCCACGCTGGGCGGCTGGGGCTGGATGATCAACCGCCACAGCGCCCATGCGGACGCGGCCTGGGACTTTGTGCGCTTTGTGACCGGCCCCGAGGGCCAGAAGATCAACGCCATGGTGGCCGGGCAGCTGCCCACCTACATGAGCCTGTATGACGATGAGGAAATCCTGGCCAAGAACCCCCACTTCGCCTACATGCGCGAAGCCCTGAAGGCCGCCGTGGCCCGCCCCGTGTCCCCCATCTATACCTCCCTGTCCGAGATCATGCAGATCAACATCTCCAAGGTTCTCCTGGGGCAGATGGAAGTGGACGAGGCCGTTGCCGCCATGGATACGCAGATGAAGGAAAAGGTTGACGCGTACAACAAGTAAGCAGTGAGCCCGGACCCGCGCGGACGTTGCCACAGCGCAGCGCCCGCGCGGCGGCCGGGGGAAGGGGGATGCCCATGCAGACCGAGCGCAGCGTAAAAGGACGGGAACGCCGCGGCTTGAGCGAAGGACGGCTGGCAGCGCTGCTCATTATGCCGGCGATGCTGCTGATTGCCTGCATCGCCGTGTATCCGGTTCTCCGTACGGTTTGGTACAGCCTGTTCGATCTGCGGCTGAATCATCCCACGCGAAATGAAACGAACCTCTCCTATTCGCTGGACCTTGAGAAGTATGCCGACGGCATGTACACGATCCATACGCAGCTGTCCAAAGCCATTGAAAAGGCTGAAACCGAGGAGGAGCGCGCCTCGGCGCGGGAGCTGCTGGAGTTGATCGGGCAGGGCGAGCATACGCTCTTTGCCACCCGGGAACGGCAGGAGCAGCTGGCCCAGGTGGATGCCATGGTAAGCGCCTATCAGCCGGTGAACGATCGCGCCCTCCGCTTCTTGAGCGTTTCGGGCGCAGAGGTCGCGGACTACAAGCAACTTCTTCAAAAGGCCTCGGGGCTGGCGAAAAATGCCGTGCAGAAGGCCGCCGGCTCCGTAAAGCAGCTGGAAAAGGCGTCCCAAGCGCTGGATACGCTGTCCTTCGCGGTGGTGGAGCCTAATTTTGCGGGACTGGGCAACTATGTCCGCTATCTCGGGGATGAGCGCCTGTGGACCTCCGTGTTCAACACGACGGTTTTCACCTTGTTCGCGGTGAGCTTTGAGCTGCTGCTGGGCATGCTTGTGGCCCTGCTGATGAATCAAAATTTCCGGGGACGCGGCGTCGTCCGGGCCAGCGTGCTGATCCCCTGGTCCATTCCCGCGTCCACGTCGGCCATCATTTGGAAATTCATGTACGACGGCCAGTACGGAATTGTAGCCAAGGCCTTTGCGGCGCTGGGGATCGTTCCTTCCGCGGCCTTTATCCTCACCACGCGGGCGGGGAGCATGTTCGGCATGATCGTCTCCGACGTATGGAAAACAACGCCGTTCATGGCGCTGCTGCTGCTGGCTGGGCTGCAGACCATTGACCAATCCCTCTACGAGGCGGCCAAGGTGGATGGCAGCGGTAAGTTCAGAAGCTTCTTTTCCATCACGCTGCCGCTGCTCAAGCCCACCATGCTGGTTTCCATCCTTTTCCGGACCTTGGATACCTTCAAGGCCTTTGACCTGTTCAGCGTCATGACCTACGGGGCCAACGATACAGAATCCATCAGCCTGTTCTCCTATAAGGTGATGTTCGCGCAGATGGACTTTGGAAGCGGGTCCACCATCTCGATTATCCTATTCTTCTTCGTTTTGCTCATCTGCCTGTTTTACATCAAAGGGCTGGGAACCGACCTATTCAGTTCCCGCAAGGCGTGAGGTGAGGGTATGAAGAAAACGAAGCAATGGGTCTTCCGCCTTGGCCGCCTGGTTTTTCTCTGCCTGTTCCTGTTCATCGTGCTCTTTCCCTTCTACTGGCAGTTCCTGACCTCCATCAAGCCAACGCGGGAAATTACGTCCATGTCCCTTTTGCCCAATTTCCCCACCATGACCTTTGACGCGTACCGGTTTATCATGACGGAGCGCCCGTTCATGCGCTATATCTTCAACAGCCTCATGGTGTCCCTGCTGACCACCGCCATCGCGGTCACCATTTCCTCCATGGCGGCCTACGCCCTGGCCCGGCTGAACTTCAAGGGGAAGGGATGGGTGCTCACCAGCATTTTGGCGATCTCCATGTTTCCGGGAATCTCCATGATTTCACCCATTTACCTCACCATCAGCCAGTTGGGCCTGCGCAATACCTGGTGGGGCCTGCTGATTCCCTACCTCAGCTTCGCCATGCCCCTGTCGGTGTGGTATTTGACCACCTTTTTCAAAACCATCCCCTATGAGCTGGAGGAGGCGGCCAAGGTGGACGGCTGCACGCCGCTGCAAGCGCTGGTGAAGGTTATCGTACCCCTGGTGATGCCCGGCACCTTTACCACCGCCATCCTGATTTTCATTCAAGCCTGGAACGAGTACCTGTTTTCCCTGACCATCAACACGGAGGACCTGTCCCGCACCGTCACGGTGGGGATCACCATGTTCCGGGGCGAATACACCATGCCCTGGGTGGAGCAGGCGGCCGCCATCGTCACCGTGACGTTCCCCCTGGCCGTGGTGGTATTCCTGCTCCAGCGGCGCATCATCGCCGGGCTCACCTCCGGCGCGGTCAAGGGATAGCCCCGGCGGCGAAGGAACGCAATCATTCATTTGGAAAGGAAGGATTGTCATGGATAAGTTCGTTTTTCGGAATCTGGAGGATGCCCCCGCCTACGATGTGGTGGGTACGGCTCCGGGCCTGGGCACTTTTTTCAACATTACGCTTTTCGGCGATGAGCCGAAAATGCCCATGACCTGCCCCCGCAACCCGGAGGAGAACAGCAACTTTCATTATGTGCACCGTACCACGCTTCCGGTGGGCGGCTGCGTGGGGGAGCATCCCCACGAGGGCAATGAGCAGTTCTATTTGATTGTGGAGGGACAGGGGGAAGTGACGCTCTGCGGCAACGTCTTTGCGGTAAAGCCCTGGTCCATAGCGCTGATCCGCAGCGGCGGCTCCCATGGCATCCGCAACACCGGGGATAAGCCCCTTACCTACGTTTGTGTGGAAACGGGCCTGGCCGCAAAATAATCCGCAGCATACCGGGAGGGTCCATTATGGAGAAATCAACCATGAAGGCGGCAGTGCTCAAGGCGTTCCATCAGCCCTTGGCTGTGGAGGAGATGCCCATTCCCCAGCCGGGGCCCGGGGAAGTGCTGGTGAAGGTGATGGCCAGCGGCCTTTGCCTCACCGATGTGCACATCCAGGAGGGGATCATTCCATCCGTCAAGCCGCCCTATATCCCCGGCCACGAGATGGCCGGAATCGTATGGAAGCTGGGGGAAAATGTCCAAGACAAGGGCTTGCGGACCGGCATGCATGTGATCTGCGGCATTGACATTACCTGCGGGGAGTGCGCGCTATGCCGCGGCGGCAGCGAAAACCTTTGCCTCAAACGCGTCCGCATCGGCTTTGAGCGGGATGGCTCCCATGAGCAGTACGCGGTGGTTCCCTATGCCAACCTGCATCCCATCTCCCACGAAATCCCCTTTGACCAGGCCTGTATCATCCCGGATGCCGTTGCGTGCATGTACCGCGCCATCAAGCACCAGGGGCAGGTATCCCCGGGGGACAGGGTGCTGTTCTACGGCGCCGGGGCGCTGGGCTTGCAAGGCGTGCAGATCGCCAAGTGCCTGGACGCGGTGGTGTACGCCTCCGCCCGTACCCAGGCCAAGCTGGACCAGGCGCTGGCCTTTGGGGCGGACCGGGTCATCAATACCCGGGAGAAGGAGCTGGTAGGGGAGATCATGTCCATCACCGGCGGCCAATTGTGCGATGTGGTGTTTGACCTGGTGGGAGATACCGGTACGATTGACCTGCTGCTGCGCTGCGTGCGCCCCGGCGGCAAGGTGATCGCCCTGGCCTACGCGGTGGATCACTTCACCGTGAACTGCCAGGAGTTGGTGATCAAGGAAAAAGAGGTGCTGGGCCTTCGGGGCTCCACCACCCGGGATCTGCTGGACGCCATTGCCCTGGTGGAAAGCAAGCGGATCATCCCCTACGTATCCAACCATTTTGCTCTGGAGCAGATCAACGAGGCGCTGGACTTTTTGCGGGCCAGCAAGGGCTTGGGCCGTAGCGTGATCGTCTTTGAGCCGCAGGGCCGGGAGGAGCCGTGATTTCTTGACATTTTCTCGCGCGGCATGGTAGGCTATGCACACGAAGGCATAGGCACGGCATATCAAACCACATCATGCGATAGCGTTTCGCAAAGAACAGGACGGGTCAAGATGAGCGTCATAGGGAATCATGGTGGCGACAGCAAGAAAAACGTAACAGATCAGGTGTACGAAGATCTGTTTCATATGATCCTCAGGGGTGATTACGCCCCCGGGGACAGGATTCCCTCCGAGAACGAGCTGAAGCAGATATTCAATGTCAGCCGGAATACCATCCGCGCCGCCCTAAACCGCATGAATGTGCTGGGCATCGTGGAAACCCGCCATGGGGACGGCACGTATCTGCGGGGCATTGGCACCAACATGTATCTGAATACGTTTGTGCCCGCCTTTTTGGCTAATTCCGAGGACCTGATGGGGCTGATGGTTTTCCGCAGGGGCGTCGAAGTTTCTTCCGCGCGCCTGGCGGCCATTCATGCCAGCGAGGAGGACCTGCGGAATCTGGAGGATTACTTTGGATATCTGCGGCATCAGGATATCAGCAACAAGGAATTTGCCGAGTCCACCAGCGACTTCCACGTGAAGATCGCGGTGGCCTCAAAAAATGAAATGCTGGTGCAGATGCTGGAGCTCATCCGCTGGGTGATCACCTCCAAGATGGCGGATTTTCTGCATTACAAACCCGATGTGGCGGATTCCAGCTACTACCACTATATGATTTTCCGCTGCATCAAGCAGCGAAAGCCCGACGAGGCCGCCTATATGATGGACTGCCATATGAAGCTGCTCATCGACCGTGTGGAAGACTATATTCAATATACCAAGTCCCGGGCTGGCAGCCCCGCCTCGGGCGCGTTGGCCAGCAACAAAGTAACCCATATTTTTGAAAAAAGCGAGGATCCACGCAATGAGTCAAATCCCCAGTAAGATGCAAGCCGTAGTGCTTTCAGCATATGATAAGCTCGACCTTGTGGAGCTCCCCGTTCCCACGCCCCAGGCAAACGAGGTGCTGTGCCGGATCAAATCCGTTGCCATCTGCGGCTCGGACCCCAAGATGATCCGCGGCCACTACCGCAGCGTGAACTGGCCGCCGTACTTTCCCTTTGTAATGGGCCATGAATGGTCCGGAGAGGTGGTGGCCCTAGGGGAGGGGGTCACGCAGTTTCAGGTGGGAGACCGGGTGGCCGGCGAGGCGCATAAGGGCTGCGGCCAGTGTGACAACTGCAAGAAAGGCCACTATACCGTCTGCCTGAACTATGGCAAGGACGGTCATGACGGAGGCGCGGATACAGGGCACCGGCATTATGGCTTCGCCTGGCAAGGGGCCAACGCCCAGTACAACGTCTACAAGGTGGGGGCTTTGACCCGCATCCCGGACGGCGTGAGCTTTGACGTGGCGGCCATGTGCGACACCGCGGGCGTCGCCATGCACGGCATTGAGCTGTCAGGCATCACCCCGGGCGGGGTTACGGTGGTTATCGGCCCGGGGCCCATTGGGCTGTGCGCCATGCAGATCGCCAAGGCCATGGGCGCGGGCCGGGTTGTCATGGTAGGGCGGGGAAGCAAATTGGACATGGCTGGGAAGCTGGGAGCGGATGTGCTGGTTGATTTTGAGAAGGAGGACGTGGTGGAGCGCGTGCTTGCGGAAACCGGCGGCCTGGGGGCGGACGAGGTCATCGAATGCTCCGGGGCAAACGATTCTCCGGCCAAGGCGTGCATGATGGCCCGAAAGACCGGCAGCATTGTGCTCACCGCCAACTACCGGGACGATCTGCCCATGACCCAGGTCCCGTTCAACACCGTTGTGTTCAATGAGCTGAAAATCGTCGGCTCCAAGGCAAATCCCAATGTATCCCAAACCGTGCTTACCTATTTCGCAAAGAAGCTGATCGACGGCGAAGCTTTGGTGACCCACCGCTTCCCCCTGGCGGAGTACGCGCAGGCGGTGGACCTGTTTGAGCACAAGCGGGATAATGTCATCAAGGCCGTAATTCACCCATAACGGCGCAGGGAGGTTGAACCCATGCGGGATTGCGTGACGGTAGTAGGCAGCGGAATGATGGGCAGCGGCATCGGCGCTATGGCGGCCCTTGCCGGGAATCCAACGGTTCTGGTGGATGTGGATTTACAGCGGGCCCAGGGAGGGCTTGCCAAGGCCAAGGAATGCCTCCGCCTCAGGGAGGCGGAGGGACTTAACACGAAGGAGGAGGCCCGGCGGGCCGAAGCGCTGCTCTCCGCTTCCGCGGACCTGCCCGGGGCCGTCGCCCGCGCGCGGCTGGTGATTGAGGCCATTGTGGAGAAGCTGGACGCGAAGCAGGCGCTGTTTGCGCAGTTGGACGCGCTTCTGCCCCCGGAGGTCCCCCTTTGCAGCAACACCAGCGGCCTGAGAATTACGGAGATCGCCGCGCTGTGCAAAAATCCGGCAAGGACGTTGACCACGCACTTCTGGCTGCCCGCCCACCTGGTGCCGCTGGTGGAGGTGGTCATGGGCGATCAAACGGAGGAGGCGCTGGCTACCCAGGTGGTCAGCGAGCTGAAGGCCTGGCAGAAGGCCCCGGTGCTTGTGAAGCGCGACCTGCCGGGCCAGCTTGCCAACCGCGTGTTCCAGGCGATTATCCGGGAGGCGGTGTCTATTGTGGCTTCGGGGCTTGCCAGCGCCGAGGATGTGGATACCGCCATCGGGTGCGGCATGGCAATGCGCTTTCCGGTGTGGGGCCCGCTGCAGCACCTGGATGCCATCGGCTTGGAGCTGGGCCTTTGCGTACAGGATGGCGTGCTGCCCTCCATCAGCGCGGAGCAAACGGCCAACCCCTACCTTCGGGAGCTGGTGCGCCAGGGAAGCCTGGGCGCGTCCACGGGCCGGGGCTTTTACGATTGGTCCACGCGCAGCCTGGAGGCGGACATCAAACGGCGGGACAGCTTCATCATTGAAGCCGTGAAGCAGAAAAGCCGCCTGGACAAGCAAGCGGAAAGGGGGGAACGCCCGTGAAACAGTCCCTGTACGTAGGCACCTATACGGAGCCGATCCTGTTCGGAACCGGCGAGGTTTTCCAAGGAAAGGGCCGCGGCATTTACAGATGCGCCTTTGACGGAGAGGATATCACCTGCGAGTCTGTTACGCCCTTGCGCAACCCCTCCTTCCTCTGCATCCATGAGGACTGCGGCAGAATTTACGCCGTGAATGAAATGAAGGAGTTTGAGGGCCAAAGCGGCGGCGGTATGACGGCGCTGGCCTATGACGCGCAGCGGGCCGAGCCCTTGGAGGCCCGCCACACCGGCGGCGGCGATCCCTGTCATATTGTCATGTCCCCGGACCGGAGCATGCTGGTGGTTTCCAATTTTGCCGACGGTTCGGTGGCGGTCTACCGGCTTGATTCCCAGGGGAACCTGCTTGCGGGGAAGCAGCTGTTTCAGCACCAGGGCAGCAGCGTGCACCCTGTACGGCAGCGAGGCCCCCATGCCCATAGCGCTATTTTTGCGGACAATTACCGCTTCTTTGTTCCGGACCTTGGCATGGACCAGCTGGTCGCCTACCGCTGCGAAAAGGGCCGGGCACAGCGGGACCCGGCCCATGATGTGCGGCTTGAGCCGGGAAGCGGACCGCGTTTCGGCGAGTTTTCCACTGACGGCAAGCACTTTTACCTCATCAATGAGCTGGCCTCTTCCGTTACGCACTTCCTTTGGGACGGGGAGGCCATGACGCCCCGGGAAACCGTGAATACGCTGCCCGAGGGCTGTGACGAAAGCAATATCTGCTCTGATTTGCACCTGACGCCCGATGGAAAGTACCTCTATGCGTCCAACCGCGGGCACGACAGCATTGCCGCCTTCCGGGTGAAGGAGGATGGCTCCCTCCATTTTCTGGACAGAACCCCTTGCCAGGGCAAGACGCCCCGGAACTTTGCCATCGATCCCCTGGGCCGCCATCTGCTGGTGGGCAATCAGGACAGCGATACCATTGCGGTGTTTGACCTGGGGGAGGACGGCGGCCTGCGCCTGCGCAAGGTCGTCGGCTTTCCGACCCCAGTGTGCATCCGGTTTGTGCGGCAGGCGGCCCTTTGACCATGGCCTGGGGAGGTAATTCCCCTTTGCCGGTGCCATGTGTCAACCCCGCGAGGCCGAGCCTCCTGGCGAAGCGGCAGCCGCTTATGGGAGGAAAGCCCGGCGTCCCCACGGGGATGCCGGGCTTTCCCGATTTCCAGAAGCTTTTTCCGGAGCGCTTTCCGCCTTGCCTCTGACCGCAAAAAAGCCGCCTATAAGCGAGGCGGCTTTTTCGTCATCCATGCAAGGCTCCCTCATCCCTCCAGCTCGGGGTCCAGGCAGCGCAAGGCGTCCCCCATCTGCCGGATAAAGGGGTCCATGGCCTCCCCCCGCCGCTCCTGGGGCAAGGAGAGGAACTCGTGCAAAAGCCCGGTGAGGCTCCGCCACCTGTCCGCATACTGGCACTCCATGTCCTCCAGGCGCAGCTTGAGCAGATCCACCTGTACCCGCAGGCGGTCGGACTCCCGGCGGGCCTCCAAGACCTTGGCGTAGGCTCCCTGGGGCTCCTCCTGGGTAAGGTCCAGGTCCTCCTCCATATCCGCGCCCCGCAGGTCCGTCAGGGTGATGGCCAAATCCGGCGTGCCCTGGGCATCCCCCGGAATCCGGCGCTCCTGGACCTTACCCTGGGGGGACGCGCCGGTGGCGTGGGCCTGGAGGCAGCTCTCCGCCTCCCTCACCCGGCGCAAAAGCCCCAGCATTCGCTCTAAGAGCACAGGTAGCAGGTCCTCGCCCATCTCCTGGCTCAAAAGGGAGGCTTCCTCAAACAGAGAGCTGGTCTGGTTGGGGTTTTCCCCATAATGGCGCAGGTAGGCGATGCGGGCGGGGCAAGGCTTGCCCTCGGCCCGAAGCTCCTGGGCGATGGACTCCAGCAGCTCCGGCCTGTTTTTCAGGATGGAGCGGTATTTATTCTGATAGCGCAGCATGCGGGCCCGGTCCCCTTCCGCCAGGCGGGTGACGCAGGCGCGGACGCTTTCCCCTTTTCCCCGGGCGATGAGCACATTCCGCAGCAGGGAATGAAGCTCCTCCTGGGTGAAGGTGCGAAAGGGCGCTTTGCGCTGCTGGACTTCCGGCAGCTCTCGCATGCGGGCATAGTAGAAGTTGCGGATGCTGTTGGGCTTGCGCCGCAGGGACTCGGCCACCTCCGCAAAAACGTCCCGCAGGGCCCGCCCGCTTTGGGAGGCTTCCTGCACCGCCTCAAAGAGCAACTTGATTTCCTCTTCCTGCCAGCCGCTGTGGGGGTGAACCAAGGGGGTTTGTGTCATGTCAATCGCCTCCGAAGGTTGTTTGCGTTCTTGTATGGGAATAGTATGGTGATAAAGCGGCGGTTTATACAGTGGAAGGAGCGGGGAAATAGGGAATTTTGGAAAAGCGGGAGGCGGGCCTCCGGGAGGGGGCGCTGCCTAGCGCAGCCTCAGCAAGGTTTCCACAGGGTCCACCTGGCGGGCAAAGCCGTCCAGGCAAAGTGCCTGAAGCTCCTGGGCGGTATGCTCGAAGGCGTTGGCAAGGAGCGGATTGTTTGCATACAAGGCGGACAGGCTTGCATAGAGGGGATCGGCGGAGGGATTGGCGGGCACAGTAGGAAGCAGGCCAAAGGAGGACAGCGCCCCCCGGGCTTCCTGGGAAAAGAGGTGCTTTACAAAGGCCAGCGCCGGTTCGCTTTCCCGGCAAAGGCCCAGGAACAATACATTTTCGCTGGCTGCCGGGGTCATGGGGAAGGGGACGAGGGCCTCCCCGGCGACGGTGGCCCTTTGGCAGGCGTTCAGGGAAAGGACCCGGGCTGCGGGAGGCGCGGCGGTTTGCGCCTTCCCCTTGGGAAGAACGGATTTGCCTTGGGCGGGGGACGAAGTGGGGCGGGGCGTGTCCGTCCCCTGCCGCAGGAGGCCCTCCACCAAAGCGGCCCTGAAATCCGCCGGGCACATGGACAGAAGCTGCTGCAGCGCCATTCCCTTTGGCTGAAGCAGCACATCCGGCAACAGGAAGCTTGCCCAAGGAATTTCCGACGCCTGGGGCAGCGGGGGCTCCTGGCCCAAAGGCGTTCCCTCTTCCTGGGGGGCGGGGGTGCCCAGCTGAAAGAAGGAGCTGGGGGTAGGGGAGGCGGGGGCGATCTCCAAGGGCAGCAAGGAGGCGGGCACAGCCAGCACCGAGGGGGCGACCCACAGGGGCAAGGCATACTGGACCATGGCGCTTTGGCCCGCCATCAAGGCGGCGGGGGAAAGCCCCATGTCCAAGGCCAGGGGAAGCAGCGCCTTGCCGGGCTCGCCAAAGGCTCCGGGGCCAAACAGCAGCACATCCGGCAGCACCGTTTCCTTGGCCAGAAGCTCCGTGGCGTCGGCCTTGCGCAAAAATACCCGAACCCCTGGGTTTTGCTTTTCAAAGAGGGAAATCTGCCGGGAGAGGTGGGTGCCTCCCTCGGTGGGATCCGTGAGCAGCCAGATCACCAGGGGCTGGGTCTTGGCCGGGCGCAGGCGCGGGGCCATGCGCTGTCCGTCCCACTGGGACAGGCCGTCCAGCAGGGAGGGCAGCACAACGAGCAGCGCGGCGGTGAGCAGCAGGCTGCAAAGGATGGAGGTGCGTCGGTTCACTCCGGTGCCTCCTTTCCTGGAAAGGCGCAAAAAGAAGGGACTTCTTTAGCGGATAGAAAAGGCTATGCGCCGGGAGAGGAGGACTTGCTTTCTGTTTGCAAAGAAAGGGAAATTCCATTATAATGAAAAAAAGGATGGCCCGCCGTGGCGGCAGCTATCGCAAGGGAATGGGAAAGGGGCTTTTGTATGAATTACCGGCAGAATTACGAGGCGTGGCTGCGGGATTTTGCCCAGGACGCGGCCACCCGGGCCGAGCTGGAGTCCATTGCCAAGGACGAGAAGGAGATCGAGGATCGCTTTTATAAAGATTTGAGCTTTGGAACCGCGGGCATGCGCGGCCTGCTGGGAGCGGGCATGAACCGCATGAACGTATATACGGTACGCCGGGCCACCCAGGGCTTGGCGGATTTTCTGAAGGCCGAGCCTGAAAACGTCCGGCGCGGCGTGGTCATCGCCTATGACAGCCGCCGTATGAGCCCCGAGTTTGCCAAGGAAACCGCGCTGGTGCTGTGCGCCAACGGCATCCGGGCCTTTTTGTTTGACGCGCTCCGCCCGGTGGCCTTGCTGTCCTTTGGGGTGCGCCATTTGAAGGCCGCTGCCGGGGTGGTGATTACCGCCAGCCACAACCCGCCCCAGCACACCGGCTATAAGGTCTATGGGGAGGACGGGGCCCAGATCGGGCCCGAAACCGCCGAGGCGGTGACCACTGCCATCAAGGCCCTGGGCTTTGGGGACGCGAAGTACATCAGCGAGGAGCAAGCCCTGTCCCAGGGCCTGCTGCGGATGATCGGCAACCAGGATGTGGACGACGAGTACATGCGCAGAGTCAAAACTCTGTCCATCCACCCGGACATCATCCGGGAAGCGGGCAAGGACCTGAAAATCGTGTACACCCCTTTGCATGGCAGCGGCAATGTGCCGGTGCGCCGCATTCTCCGGGAGATCGGCATCACCAATGTCAGCGTGGTGAAGGAGCAGGAGGCTCCGGACCCCAACTTTTCCACCATCCGGGTGCCCAACCCCGAGGACCCCGCCGCCTTTACCCTGGCCATTGCGCTGGCCAAGGAGGTGGGGGCGGACGCCATCTTCGGCACGGACCCGGACTGTGACCGCCTGGGGGTGGCGGTGCTGGACAAAAGCGGCCAGTTCCGGCTTTTGACCGGGAACCAGATCGGCTGCCTGATGCTCTATTACATTTTAAGCGGCAAGCAGGCCCAGGGCCTTTTGCCGGAGAACGGCGCGGTGGTGAAGAGCATCGTGTCCACGGAGCTGGCCCGGGCCATCTGCGGCCACTTCGGCGTGGCGCTGTATGACACCCTCACCGGCTTTAAGTTCATCGGCGAGAAGATTCAGCGCTTTGAGGATACCGGGGAGCATACCTTCCTGTTCGGCTTTGAGGAAAGCTACGGCTATTTGAGCAGCACCTTTGTGCGGGATAAGGACGGGGTTAACGCTTCCATGCTCATCGCCGAGGCCGCCGCCTATTACGGCGCTCAGGGCAAGACCCTTTGCGACGTAATGGAGGAAATCTTCCAGAAGTTCGGCTTCTACCTGGAGTTCGTGGACTCCACCACCTTGCCCGGCATCGACGGCTTGAAGGTCATGGGGGAGATCATGGCCCGGATCCGCAAGGAGCCCCCCGGGGAGATCGGCGGCGTCAAGGTCCGCCGGACCTTGGACTTTATGGCGGGCACGGATACGGACATGGCTACGGGCAAGGCCGAACAGATGGACTATCCCCAAAGCGACGTGCTGTATTTCGCCATGGAGGGCGGGCATTTCGTCTGCGTGCGGCCCAGCGGCACGGAGCCCAAGATCAAGCTCTATGTAAACGTGAACGCCAGGACCGAGGGGGAGGCCCAACAGCGCTTGGACCTGCTGCGGGCCGAGGCGGAGAAGCTGCTGAAGGGCGAAGCATGACCCGAGGAGAAAGCGCAAAGAGAGGCTGCCGCGTCCTGCGGCAGCCTCTCTTGATGCCAGGGTTCTGCTTTCTCCCGGGCCTTTTTCCTTAGCCGATGTCGATCTTGCGGGCCTCGGGCTTATCCTCGGCCTTCTGCTTGGGCAAGGTCACGGCCAGCACTCCGTTCTCGTACGTAGCGGTGATGGCGGCGCTGTCGATCCCCTCCATGTTGAAGTGGCGCTCCATGTGGCCGCTGCAACGTTCGCTGTGGAGGTAGCCGTCCCTCTGCTCCCTCTTCTCCTCGTTCATGTCGGCGCTGATGGTCAGCACGTCATCCTCCACGGTCAGGTTGATCTGATCCTTGGGCACGCCGGGGAGGTCCGCCTCCAGCAGGTACCCGTTCTCAATCTCCTTCACGTCCACCCGGAAAGCCGGGGAACCGAACAGGTCGGTCATGTCGAAGAACGAGCGGATAAAGCTGTTGTCCACAGGACGGAAAAGGGCGCGGTTGTAATAGGGCATCAGAGAATACATAAAACTTCCTCCTTCTTGTTAGTGGGCCATGGGGCCTTCAAATGATGATCTTGGAGGAAAGGCGTTCCCGGTGGGGAACTCTCTTCCGTGGTCATAGAATAGCATATAGGTCAAAGAAAGTCAAAAGGTCAAAAACAGACATAATAGTCAAAGAAGGTCAACAAACAAAACAGAGGGCGGAAAAACCGCCCTCGTTCTCAATTATGCTTCTTTTTTCTTCTTTTTTGATGATTTTTTGCCCAAGGAGCCAGGAGGCTCCTTCTTTTCCCCGGATCAGGCCCCGGGGGCGGGAAGCGTCTCCAAAAAGGCCTCCAGCCTTTGCGCGTCCCCGTCCGCGAAGCAATAGCCCTCCATGCCCGCCAAAGCGGCTCCTTGGATGTTGGCCTCCCGGTCGTCGATGAAGAAGCACTCCTGGGGCTTGAGAGAGAATTTTTCAAAAAAGCGCGCATAAATGGCCGGGTCCGGCTTGAGGAGCTTTTCCTCGGCGGACAGCAGGAGGCCGTCAAAGAGCTCCAGCCCCGCAATGAGGTGCTGAAAAAGATAGAAACGAAGGGCCGTGTTGGACAGGAGGTACAGGGAAAAGCCCCGCTGGTGAACGCGCCGGACGACCTTCTCCATACCCGGATGGGGGGTCAGGGCGTCGGTATGAAAGGTGTTGAAAACACTCGCGGCCCGGTCCTTCAAGGCCTGGGTGGGCAAGCCGCTTTGGATTTGGGAGAGCATGTCCTCCTCGGAGATCGTGCCCCTGTCATACTCCCTTTCCCACTGGGGAATTTGAAAGACGGCCTTCCAAAGAAGTTCGGCCTCCTGGGGGGACTCCGCCAGGCGAAGGCAGGTGGTCATGGGGCGGTAGTCCAGCAGCACATCCCCCATGTCAAAGACAATGTTGCGAATCATGAAAGACCTCCTCGACTTTCTTGGGAAAACGGAAACCCGTGGAGCAAGGCCCGCCTATGCCTGGGGCGGGCCTGCTTGGGCGCGGCCCGGGGCTTTGCGCCCCAGCGCCTTGCGCAATAGCCTTTCGGCCTGCTCCTTCAAATAGGCGTACTCGGGCCTTCCATGGAACACGGCCCAGAACAGCGCGTTGGGCAAAACCAGGCACAGCAAGATCATCACCAGGAAGCCGCCCGGGGAGAAGGCGGGAAAGAGCCAGCCTTGCAAGGCTTTCAACAGCCCGCCACAGGCGATGGCCAGCGCCATCACCAGCCCGGTTTGCAAAAAGTATCCCCTCACCCCGGTTTGGAGGGCGTAGTGGTGGACCATCCAAGGGTCGAACCACCAGGTGGTGAGCAGCCGGCTGACGATGGTGGCGGCCAGCACTCCGGAGATCCCCCAGAAATGCACCCACCACAGGCTGAGGATGATGTTCAGCCCGGCGGAGAACACAGGGCGGAACCGCCCTTGCCAGAACAGGCCGCAGGCGTCCTTGTGCATGATGGTGGTTTCCAGCAAGCCGCTGGTGAGAAAGTTGAGGGCGATGATGGGCGCCACCCAGGGGTCCGTAAACACCCGGTCCGCCCCAAAGAAGAGGGTCACAAAGGGGTCCAGCAGCACGTACAGGCATACGGAGCCAAAGCCGTACAGCCAGCCGTCCAGCAAATTGATGGAGCGGAAGATGAAGCGGCGGCGCTCCAACTCCCCGGTGACGTGAAGGTTGCCCACGCTGGCGGTGAAGCTTTGGAACACCAAAGAGAAGATGGTGGAGGCGGCGGTGGTCACCAGCTGATAGTTCCAGTACAGGCCGATGATGGGGAACCCGTCGAACTTGCCCAGCACCAAATTGTCCGTGGCGTTGAGCACCGTGCCGCTGAGGCGGTACAGGCTCAGGCCGAACAGGTTTTTGAAGATGCCTTTCCGCTCCGCCTTAGGAAGGCTGGTTTGGTCGTCCTCCCCCGGCAAAAGAGGGGAAAGCCGGCGCAGATAAGGATAATCCCGGTTGGCGCTGGCGGCGATCAGCAGGTTTTTCAAAATCACGGCGGGGGCGTACACCGCCACATAGGCGTAATAGTTGTGCCACAGGGCCAAGGCCAGAATTTGGAGCGTGGAGGACACCACGGAGATCAGCAGCGAAATCAGGTGGATGCGGGACTGGCGCTGGTCCGCGGTGTAGATGGCCGCCTTGTAGCCCCAGAACCAGTAGCTGGATACGGACTGGGCCAGAAACATCCCGTAGACGAGGCGCAGGTCCACCAGATCCGTCTGCTTGTTGATCAGCACGGGCAAAAAGGGCAGCAGCAAAAGCCCCAGGCCCAGCACCGCAAGGCCCACGTAGCGGTAAGCCTTGCGCAGAAGCCGGAGGGTGGCCCGTACCCGAAAGGTATCCCCCTGGGCCAGGGGCTTGTAGAGGCTCACCACCAAAGCGGTGCCGATGCCTAGCTCGCTGATGTTCAGCACGGACAGGATATTGGCGAACCAGCCGGAGATGCCCTGGTAGTCCGTGCTCAGGGCCCGGACAAAGACCATGCGCACCACAAAGGCCAGCACCATGGTGAGCATCTGGCACAGGGACCCCACCAAAGCGTTCCGGGCGCTGTGCTGGGTCCGGGAGGGGGCGGAAACAGGAGTGGAAGCAGGAGTCTCTTGGCTCATGGCCGGGCCTCCTTCCTGGGGGCGGGGGAGGGAGGCGGCAGCCGCAAGAGCTCCCGGGTGACCCGGGCCACGATGGGGTCATGGTCCTCCCGCACCAGCTGGTCCTTGGCCTGGGCAATGAAGGGATCCACAGGGGCCTTGGCCACCGTGTCCAGCAAAAACCGGAGCCCGTCCGGGCTTTCCAGGGTGGGCAAAAACCGGCGGGCCTGGGCGGTAAGGCTGCGCTTCCATACCAGCCCGTCGGGATAGGGGCTGAAAATCAGCTTGCGGCCCGCCAGGATGGCGCTTTCCGCCAGGCTGCTGAAATCCGAAATCACGATGTCGCAGGCCGCCAGATAGGGGAGAAAGTCCTCCTTGGGGCTGCGCACCAGCATGCCCCGCTGCCGCTGGGCCTCCACCAGTTCCCCCATGGGCTGAAGGGCAGGGTCGTAGGGGGCGTATTCGTTGGGGTGGATGCTGAACAGGAACTGATAGCCCATTTCCCGCAGGCTGTGGCAGGCGTCAAAGATCCCCTCCCCCAACGTGTGGAACAGGCTGTTTTCCCGCCAGGAGCCGAACAGCCCCACCAGGCAGGTGTCCGGCCCCACCCCCAGCAGGCGGCGGTAGTCCGTGCGGCGCTTCAAGGCGGCCTCGGTTTGGGCGGCGAACTTGAAGCCCGTATGCACCATCACAGCCGCCATCCGGGGGTCGGCCTCTTTCATGGCCTCCATGATCAGGGCGTTGCTCTCCAGCATTCGGGAGAACTTGGGCGCGCCGTCCTCCCCCCGGGCATACTCCCCGTAGCAGTACAGGGTTTCGCCCCCGTCCATGGAGAGGATGTGCAAGCCGTGGTTCACATACAGCAGCGGGGTCATTTTTTTGGTAAAGCTGGCGGGGGTGCGCAGGTCCGCGCAGACGATCAGGTCAAAGGCATGGCGGCCCGGATGGGGGCAAAGGGGAATGCGGTTTGCCAGGATGAATTGCTGGAATTCGTTCTCAGGGTCGTCCTGCTGGGGAAAGAGGGGGTCGCACAAAAAAAAGCGGTAGGAAGGCTCCCCCAGCAAGGGCTGAACATAACGCTGGATATGGGAGGTCATGGCGTTGTTGTTCACGTACAGCAGGATGTGCTTTTCATGGGTAAAGCAAAAGCGCAGCCGGGGAAAGAGCCTGTAATACAGGTTGCGGAAGGGGCGCAGAAGGGGCTTGGCTAAAGAAAGAAGCTTTTTCATCCGCCCCTCACCCGATTTCCGCCCGGTAATGCGCCACCAGGGCCTGGGCCGTGGCCTGGAGCGGATCGTGGAGCCGGATGCCCAGCTCCGCTTCCCGGACGGGCCCCAGGGCGTCCCTGAGCACAGGAAACTCCGTGCAGCCCAGCACCACGTCCCGGCAGGGCTGGGAGCGCAGCAGCTCCCCAAAGCGGTCCACAGTCACGGCGTCGATAGCGCCCTGCTTCACGGCCTCGATCATCTCCCGCAGCAGGGGATAGGTCTCCGGCCCCACGCTTTGCACCGCCACCCCGTACTCCGCAAGCGCCTCAGGATAAATCCCCACGTCCAAAGTCCCTTCCGTGGCGATGAGGCTCACCTCCCGGATGCCCCGGGCCTTCAGGCTTTCCCCCAGGAGGGTCAGGATGTGCCAAAGGCGAAAGGGCCTGCCCTGGCACAGCTCCCGGGCCAGGGGCAGCACCTGGGGCAAAAACACATGGGAGGTGTTGCAGCACAGCACCAGGTCCGTACAGCCCAGGCTCACCAGCCCCGCCATATGAGCCGCCAGCTGCCGCACCAGCTCCTCCCGCTTTTCCCCATACAGAATCGCCCGGACCCGGCTGGGCATCTGGCAGGCGTTGTCCACCACGATTCGGGGCCTGTCCCATTCCTTTTCGCCGGGAAAGGCCCGCACCAAAGCCGTAAAAAAGGCGGCTGTGGCTAAAGAGCCCATGCCTCCCACAATGCCGATGGCGTCCTTTCCCTGGGTGATCCGATTCATGAAAGATGCTCCTTTAGAAGGGCGCTTTTTCCGCCAGGGCCAAGTCCTGCTGGTCGTCCACCTCGTACCAGCGGCTGGCGGGAATGGACAGCGCCCGGATGTCGTTGTTGCCGTAGTAGATCAAAGCGCCGATCACCAGCTCGTAATAGCTGTTGACCCCCTGGGTCTTCACGTAGGTTTCCAGGTTGGGCATCAGCACCTCCAGGATGAATTCCTTTTGGAAGAAATAAGCGTTGACGGTTTTCAGGGCCGCCGTATAGTCGAAGCCCTCCTCCTGGTCCCGCTTGATCACCAGGGATTTGCACCGGCCGTCCTCCCCGGCGAACACCACCGAGCCGTTCATGGTGGCCCCGTCAAAGGGGCTTACCAGAATGTTGCACTCCCCCTGGCCCGCCAAAAGGGCCTGGATCAAATCATCCGTATAGTAGATATCGCACTCCAGCAGCAGGCAGGCCCCCTTCACCAGGGGCCTGGCCAGGGCCAGGGAATAGACGTTGTTGGTGCTTTCATACAGGGGGTTTTCCACATAGGCGATGTCCATGCCCCCGTAGCGGGTCCCCACCGCGCTTTTGATATCCTCCATCCTGTGCCCCACCACCAGGATCACCTGGGTGACGGCCCGGGTCCTGTCCAAACAATCCAGGGCATGCAGCAGCAAAGGCACGCCTTTCACCGGCACCAGGGCCTTGGGCATGGCATCCGTCAGGGGGCGCAGGCGCTTGCCAAAGCCTGCGGCTAAGATGATGGCTTGCATAAGGACATCCTTTCCCGGGCGGGGCAGCCCCGCCGCCAGGGTCTAGTGTAACAGAAAACAGAGCCGCTTTCAAGCAAGCTCTGTTCCTTCCGGGGCGTCCCCAAAGCAGGTCCTTAGCAAGGGCGCGGAAGCCGTCCCCCGCGCCCCGCCCTATTCCACTCTTTCCTCCATGGCTTCAAACCAGCCCTTGGGCTTTGCGCATACGGGGCATTGATCCGGCGCGGCGAGGCCCGTGTGGGCATACCCACAGGCCAGGCAGAGCCACACCGTATCCTCCTCCCGCTGAAACAGCCTTTCTCCCGCCAGGGCGTCCGCCAAATGGCAAAAGCAGACATTATGGTAGCAGGCAATTTCCGCCAGGCGTTCAAAAAGAAGCGCTAGATCAGGATAGCCTTCCTCCCGGGCTGTCTGCGCAAAGGTCGTATATTTCCAGGTCCATTGACCGAATTCTCCCCGGGCCGCGTCCCGAAGATTCTCCAGGGTGCCGGGCGGCGCGCCATCCAGAAGCTGTTTCTGCCAAAGGGCGGCGTGGGTCATCGCGTTGCGGGACATGGTCAAAAAGCTTCCTGCTACGCTGATTTGCCCTTCCTGCCGGGCTTGGATAGCGGCCAGGCGGTAGCGGGCGGCCGCGGTGAGTTCGTTTTCATAGGCGGTTTGAAGGTTGGCACGGGTTTGGCTGTCTTGAAAGCGCATCCTTGCACACCTCCACGACAGCCTATGCAAGGGGGAGTGAAACGTGCGCTTTTGGGGCATACTGACGGCATCAATCCTATGAAAAGGAAGGATGCATATGAATCAACAATCCGAAAACCGGGACAGCGCCCAGCGAAAAAAAGGCTCCTTTCCCTCCTCCGCCCTGCTGATGGGCCTGGCGGCCATTCTGCTGCTGGCCGCCGTGACGCTGCTGATCCCCAGCAACCTGGGAACCCCCGCGCCGTCGGCCAGCCAGCCTCCGGCAGACCGGGCGGCTTCGGGCAATGCCCTGCGGGTGGCCGAGGGCTGCGAGCTGGTACAGACCCTTTCCTATACCCGCTGCGAGCACAGCATCACCCGGCGGGTGGCCGCCCCCACGGAGCTGTATGGCAAGACCTTGCAAGAGGTGCAGCCCCTGTATGAGGAATGGCAGATCACCGAATTCGCCCCCAAGGAGATCAAGATGTCCCAGCAGCCGGATATTTACTGTCCGGACCATATGGTGCTGATGCCCAATGAAACCGGCTTGCTCTGTGTCTTCCAAAACAAGTATGGGGACGCCCTGGCACTGGTGGAGGAGCTGCAAACCGAGGTTTCGGCCCTGCCCTCGGCGATGCAGGAGGAGGTCCGCCGGGGCATTGGCTTTGCCACGTTGGCGGAGCTGGAACAATGGTTGGAAAGCGCGGAGAGTTAACATGACCATCCTCCTTGCCCGCAGCGTGGTGTTGGTGTGCTTTGCCGTGCTGTCCATGCGGCTGATGGGCAAGCGGCAGATCGGGCAGCTGCAGCCCTTTGAGCTGGTGATCGCCATCATGATCGCGGATCTGGCCGCCACCCCCATGGCCAGCCTGGATACGCCTTTGCTCCACGGGATTTTGCCGATGCTGGCCTTGGTGGTGCTGCATCAGCTTTTCACCTTCCTCTCCCTGAAAAGCCAGCGGATGCGGGCCTTTTTCAGCGGCACCCCCACGGTGGTGATCCACAACGGGAAGATCGACGCCAAGGCCCTCCAGAAGCTCTGCTTCAACCTCAACGACCTGCTGGAGGAGATGCGCACCGGGGGGATTTTGACCCCCACGGAGGTGGGCACCGCCATCATGGAAACCAGCGGCAAGCTCTCGGTATTTCCCGTGGCCTCCCGGCGGCCCGTAACCCCCGATGACATGGATATCGAAACGGACGTGGAGGGCATTCCCCTGACCTTGATCATGGACGGGAAGGTGGAGCCGGGGAACCTTGCCCTGGCCGGGTTGAGCCGGGAATGGCTGAGGGAGAATTTGAAAGCCCTGGGCTTTGACGAGGCGAAGCAGGTGCTGCTTTGCTATGTGGACACGGACGGGCGCATGACCGCCCACGGGTATGGGGATGAGCCCCCCGCCCGCAAGCAGGCCCTGGAGGACAAGGATGTGAAGTGGTGAGGGAAGGTCGATGAAGCGGGCGCTTATTTTGATTACGGTGCTGACCATCGGCTGCCTGGCCTGCGCCCTGACGGTGGATCTGCACCAGCACCATACGGCCCAGGCTTATTTGGCGGACTTGCCACCCTTTCGCGAGGCGGCCCTGGCGCAGGATTGGGAGCAAGCCCGCGCCATGCACCAAAAGCTGAAAGCGGATTGGAAGCAGGAGGCTTTCTTGCTGGATTGCCTCATCAGCCATGAGTACACCCGGGAGGTGGCGTCCCAGCTTGGGGCGCTGGAAACCGCCATTGAAATGGGGTGGCAGGAGGAGGCGCTCCAGGCCCTGGACGCCCTGGAGGCGGCCCTGGAGCACATCCATACGGGGGATTTCTGCCGCTGGGAAAATTTTCTGTAAGCCGCGTAAAACGGCTGTTTTTCCGTACCCTCCGGCTTGACAGGCGGGCATGTTGCGTATAGAATCAGGGGGCATGATGGGCATGCGGAGAGGGCATATGGCTTTTGAGGGAGCCGTATGGCTTTTCTTGTGTGTTCTGGGACAAGAACGAAAGCAAACGCCCCATGGGGAATACACGCCCACCATCATGAAACGCTAAGGAGGCCGTTCTTATGGGATGCTTTGTGGTGCCCGTTGCCCAGGCGATTGTCACATCCGCCGTCACAAAGGCTGTGAAGGCAAAGGAAAAAGACCGGGAGACCCCGCCGGAGGCGGATAACGGGGAGATGGAGATGGAGGGAAAGCTGCCCTTTTCCAGAAAGCTGCAATGGCTTTCCAACCTGCTCTGGGGAGGCTCCGCCCTGCTGGCCTTTGAGCACTTGTGGCACGGGGAGCTGTCCCCCTATTTCCCGTTTTTGACGGCGGCGGCCGACCCGGCGGAGGCGGCGGTCATGCTCCATGAGATGGCCACGGCGGGGGTCGCTATGTCCGTAGTGGTCACCGTGGTGTGGGCCGGCATGCTGCTGGTGTCCAGGGCTGTGGAGAAGAAGGGGCAAAAGGCCCGCCCCGCGGTGAAGCAGGGGGGACGGGCATGACGCTGCTGACCGTGCTGTTTGCCGCGATCCTCTGCACCGTGCTTTGGTACCGGAAAGCGCCCCGGGATGAGATGAAGGTGGGCGTTCTTTGCTGGATGTACTGGGGCGCGTCGCTCATGTGGCTGGTGGACGCGGCCTTTGCGTATGGGGAGCTGGGGGCTGCGTATTTCACCCCGGCTCCGGCGGATATGCTTAACGACCTCTACCTGGGCCTGTGCGCCGTGGCCCTGGGGCTGGTGATCTGGCTTGGAATTTTGCTGGTGAAGGACCCCAAGGGGGTTATCAGGGCCGCCTTGCTGAAAAAGAAGGGGTAAGGCCGGCTTTCTCCAACAACCAGGAGGCCTTGACAAAGCGTCAAGGCCTCCTGGTTGTTTGCATCCTTCATAAGGCGTTGGGAAGGGGCGGCTTTGGGCAAGGGCCTTATTCCAGCGCCTCTCCCTGTTCCAGGCGGCGGATCTGCTCCACCCGGCAGCCGTGGCGCTCCCCCTCAAAATCCGTGGTCAGCCAGATTCGCAGAATCATCTTGGCCAATTCGCTGCCCACCACCCTGGCCCCCAAGGCGATCATGTTGGCGTCGTTATGCTTGCGGCTCATGGAAGCGGAATAGCAATCGCTGCAGCAAACACAGCGGATGCCCGGCACCTTGCCCGCCGCCATGGAGATGCCCACGCCGGTGCCGCAGAGCACGATGCCCTTTTCACACTGGCCCGCCGCCACCGCCTGGGCCGCCCGGGCCCCGTATACCGGATAGTCCACCCTGTCGTGGCCGTTGGTGCCAAAATCCTGATAGGGCAGCCCCAATTCCTCCAAAACCTCAATCACGTGGGGCTTTAAATCAATGCCCGCGTGATCGCAGCCAATGGCAATCATGCAAAGTCCTCCTTTTTCAAGCCTTGATAATCAAAAAGCAGCTCTTTCTATTTCGGGAAGTAGAAAAAGCTGCTTCCGGGATAGAAAAGCTTATTTGATCAGCATCATGACAATGGACAGCACCACAAAAATGCCCGTGCAGATTTTCGTGATCAGCGCCAGCTTGGCATCCATGCCCCGGGCCTTGTTCTTGCCAAAAAAGGTTTCCGCCGCGCCGCTGACCGCGCCGATACCGGTGCGCTCGCTGCTCTGCAGCAAAACCGTTACGATCATCACCAGGGCGGATATCAAAAGCAGGATTCCGACAATCCAGTGGGCAGCACTCATTGCTACGACCTCCTAATGGCTATGTTGACATGTTATATTAGCACTAGCCACAGTAAAAAGCAAGTATTTTGTGCGAAAGGGAAGAAAAAGGGACGCGTCGGAAAAAAGCCGCGGAGAGCCCCGGGGCCACGGTCCGTTGCAGGGCGCGAGCCCCATGGTTTTCAGGGGCGGCTCTCTCTGCCCTCCATCGACATTTTTCCCCAAACCCTTGACCTGGGCCATGGGATAGGCTATACTACAAAACGACAACCGAATACCTTATAAAGAGTGGTTGAGGGACGGGCCCAATGAAACCCGCCAACCTGCAGTGATGCGAGGTGGCAAATCCCGCAGCGGAATCCGCTGGCAGATAAGGTTGAAATGAAAGACCCTTTCCCGCCTGCGATCCGCAGGCGGTTTTTGTTGGACCCAGAAGGAGGAAATTCATGAGAACTGTTTTTACATCGGAATCCGTTACCGAAGGACATCCGGACAAGCTTTGCGATCAGATCAGCGACGCGGTGCTGGACGCCATTCTGGCCGAGGACCCCAAGGCCCGGGTGGCCTGCGAAACCTGCGCCACCACGGGCTTGGTGCTGGTGGCGGGGGAGATCACCACCAACGCCTATGTGGCTATTGATGATATCGCCCGGCAGGTGGTGAAGGACATCGGCTACACCAGCAGCGAGCTTTGCTTTGACGGGCACAGCTGCGCGGTGCTCACCGCCGTGCACGCCCAAAGCCCGGATATCGCCATGGGGGTGGACAACGCCCTGGAGACCCGGGGCGGCCAGGAGGCTTGCGCGGGGGCCGGGGACCAGGGGATGATGTTCGGCTTTGCCTGCGACGAAACCCCGGAGCTGATGCCTTTGCCCATCTCCTTGGCCCATGGCCTCACCCGCAGGCTGGCCCAGGTCCGCAAAGACGGAACGCTGCCCTGGCTCAGGCCCGACGGCAAGAGCCAGGTCACCGTGGTCTATGAGGACGGGAAGCCCGTGGCCGTGGACGCGGTGGTGATTTCCACCCAGCACCATGAGGAAGTGGGCTGGGAGGAGATCCGGCGGGCGGTGCGGGAGCAGGTCATTGACAAGGTGATCCCCCAGGCCCTGTGGACAAAAGAAACCAAGGTGTTCATCAATCCCACCGGGCGCTTTGTGCTGGGCGGCCCCGCCGGGGATACGGGGCTCACGGGCCGCAAGATCATCGTGGATTCCTATGGCGGCTACGCCCGCCATGGCGGGGGAGCCTTCTCCGGCAAGGACCCCACCAAGGTGGACCGCTCCGCCTGCTATGCGGCCCGCTACGTAGCCAAGAACATCGTGGCCGCGGGCCTGGCCCGGCGCTGCGAGGTGGCTTTGGCCTACGCCATTGGCGTGGCCCAGCCGGTGAGCCTCCAGGTGGATACCTTCGGCACCGGCAAGCTGCCCGACGAGGAGCTGGGGCGGCAGGTGAAGAAGCACTTTGACCTCAGCCCCGACGGGATTATCCGGATGCTGGACCTGCGGCGGCCCATCTACCGGCAGACCGCCGCCTACGGCCATTTTGGACGGGCGGATTTGGACCTGCCCTGGGAGAGAACGGACCGGGTCCAGGCGCTGAAGGGCATCTTGGCATAAGAGCCCAACCCGAGACAAGAAGCAAAGGAACGCCCCCCGCGGCTGAAAAGCCGCAGGGGGCGTTCCGTATCTTGCGTCCCGTAGCGCTCCTTCACGGGCCGTTCCCCAAGACCCGGCCAGGACGGCACGCGCCTTACCAGTGGATCTTCTTATGAAGCTCCCGGAGCACGTCCTTGGGAAAGAGGATGACGCTGAGGGCCAGCAGCCCCAGGCTGACGCCGCCCACCACGATCTGGGGCCAGTTGGGCCCCCGGAGGATGCCCGCGAGGCTCAACAAAATGGCGATGATGCCCGCCAGGAGCAATTCAAACAGGGGCATGAAGTTGCGCTTTTGCTTTTTGAAAAACACCAGGTAGATGAAGCCGATGAGCAGCAAATCGCTGAAAAACACAATGGGCACCACGAAATCGCTCCAGCCCTGCTGCAAAATGGCGTCCAGCAAAAACAGGTACAGGCACATCGCGATGGAGATATCCGAGAGCTTCTTGATCAGCGTGTTCTCCACCAAGGGGCGGTACACAAAGGCGATCCACACCACGCACAGCCCGCCGATGACGATCAGGCTCCAGGGAATGCCTCCCCCCAGCAGGTTGATAATCAGGCAGGTATAGCCCGCGAGGAGGAAGGCGCTGCGCAGCAGGTCCTGCCGGTTGCGCTTGTAAAAGCTGCTGGCCTTGCGCTGTGGATAGATACGGTGAATCTGCAAATCAATGGCTCCCTTCCATGTAGGGTCCCAGGCCCGCCTGGGTCAACAGCTGGTAAAGGGCGTTTTCAAAGCTGGGGTTTGCGGTGTTTTTTGTCACGGTGAGCACCAGGCGGTCCTGAAAGCTGCATACGGCGCAGGTAGCCCGGTTGGTGATGGGGGCCCCCAGCACGAAATCGAACTTCTCCATCAGCGGCTCCATCTCCTTGGGCAAGCAAACCGGGCCGATGTTGGACAGGGTGGTGGTAAAGACCGCGTCCCCCAAGGAGCCGTAGATCAAATAGGCGATGGGGCGCTTCACCATCAGGGGCACGAAGCGCAAAAACCGCACCAGCCGCCGGGAGAGGTGCATGGTCTGGTCCAGGCTTTCCTTGCGGCCCCCTTCCTCGATCTGCCTGGCGATCTCCGGCAGAATCTCATCCAGGGTGGTGATGTCCTTGGGGCGCAGGCGGATGCTGCAGTACATGGAGAAGTTCCGCAAGGTGGTGGAGGGGTAGAACTTGCGCATGTTCACGGGAAGCTGAATCTGGATCTTTCTGTTTTTGCCTACCGGGCCCGCCGCCTCCTTGCAGGCCAGCATCAGGTAGCCCAGCAACAAGGCCGTGATGGTGACGCCCTTTTCCTTGGCCTTTTTGCGCATGGCCGCCACGGACAGGTTGAAATGCAGCACGCGGCTGGGCTGCTCAAAGGCGACGGCCCCCCGCATCTGAAGCGCCCGCTTGTCCATGAAGCCCTTGGCCTTTTCGCACCTGTCCGCGATGACGAAATCATCCCGCCACTCCTTGGGCTCCGGAGGCTCCGCCGCGTCGAAGATCCCGTCTGTGGCGGGGATCTGGTGGCCCAGCAGCCGCAGATATTCCCTGAGCAAGGTGCGCAAAAAGATGTTGGCCCCGGTACCGTCGGTGAGAATGTGGAAAAACTCCACGCTGACCCGGTTCTGGTAGTAAACCACCCGCAGGGCCGGGGACGCGCCCGCGTTCACCCGCATCACCGCGCAGGGCAGCTTGGTCTCCGGCCGGACCACATAGCGCCGCATGGCGCTGTCCAGGTAATGCCAGAAGAAGCCGCTTTTCAGCGTCGTGGCGAAATAGGGAAAGCGCTTGATGGTATAGGTCAGGGCCATCTGCAAAATCTCCGGCATCACCGGGGCTTTGAGATACCCGGACATGCGGAAGACCATCATGTGCTTCAGGCTCATGGACATGGGGTAGATTTTGGCCGCGTGGTCCAAGGGATACCAGTCGGTCCGCTCCGCCCGGTAAAAATCATTCAGCTGGGCGGGGTCCAGCCGGATCATGGCGTCCTCCAGGCTGAGGCCCTGCTGGCGGTAAAAGCGCAGCGCGTCCACATGGTCCTCCAGCATCAGCCGGTTGTGCTTGGGATTCAGGTCCAAATGGGCGCGCACCTCCGCCAGAAAGGTGTTTACCCGCGTTTGCTCCGCAGGGGTAAAGAAGGAGTGCACCTTGCGGGAAAGGATATCCGTGGCTCACGCCCCCTTTCTTACATACAAATCTTTTCCTAAGCTTGCCCAACAAATCCCCTCAGGGGATACGCTTTATTTTTTGGAGGATCCCGGCTTCCCGCTCCTGGGAGAGCGCGGCTTTTGGGCCGGGGGCCTGGGTCCCTTTTCCGGGGAAGCCCCTTTGCCGGAAGAAACGGGCCTTGCGCCGCGGGGACCCCTTGCGTTCCCCTTGCCCCGGGCGCCAGGGACGCTCCGCTTTCCGGCCTTGCGGCCCTTTGCGCCGGTTTTGTCCGTTGCCGGCAGGCGGGTCTTGGAAACGGCCTCCTCATGGACCAGCACCGTATCCAGGCCGTTGTAGCAGCCCTTGCCAAAGGCGGCGGTGAAGAGGAAGCGCAGCTTGGTCCAGCGCTTTTGCTTTTGGTAGATGCCGGTGAAGGTCTCCATGGCCTGCCGGGTCTGTTCCTTGTCCGTCGGGCGGCGGCCATAATTGCTCAGGGCCATGGCCCGCCACAGGGGCAAAATGGGCCGTGGCAGCGCGTGGACGCTGTCCATGCGCTTGGCAAAGAGCAGCGGGGTTTCCCCGGGCTTGGGCTTGCGCCCTTTCAACCGCAGGAGGGTGTAAATGGCGTTGCCGTACACAAAGAGGCGGTCCTGCTGGGAAGCGGCCTTGGCGGCCAGGCGGGCGGGCGTACGGCTCTTGACGCGCCAGAAGAGGCCGCCCGCAACCGCGGCAACAGCCAGCAGCCACCAGGGAAAGTCAAAGGGCGGCTTCGGCGGCTCGTCCGTGGGATCGTTTTCCTCCTCCTGGGGCTTGTCCTGCTGGTCCGGAGGCGGGGAGGGGGGGACCTGGGAGTCGTCCGGGGGCGGGCTGGGGGTGGGGTCCTCCTCCTGGGGGGGCTCCTCGGGCGGGGGTTCTTCCTGGGAAGGCGGATTGTCCGGCGGCTCCTGGTTTTCGCCCTGCTGCAAGGGGGTGGGGTCAAAGGGAACCCAGCCGAAGCCCTGGAAGTAGACCTCCGTCCAGGCATGGGCTTCCTTCCCGGTCACATAGGCGATGCCGTCGGCGGCGGGCTGGGCCAGGAACCCCTCCACATACCGGGACGGGAGCCCCGCCATGCGGCACATCACCGTCATGGCCGCGGCATAGTAGGTGCAGTATCCCTCTCTGCCCACATACAGGAAATAGGTGACAAAGTCGTTGTTCTCCGGCGGGGTTTTGGGGGTGAGGGTGTAGCGGTAGTATTTTTGCAGATGGCGCATAATGGCCATGGCCTTGTCGTAAGGGGTCTGGGCCTCGGCGGTCATGGCGGCCACGTCCTGGAACACCTTTTGCTCCATGTGGCCGGGAAGCCGGGTGTATTTTTCGTAGATGGCGGCATAGTCCTTATCGTCTTTCAGCACCGCGTTCACCAACGCGTCCAGCCCGCCGTCCCCGCCTTCAAACACCGGGGCGAACGCCGTGTACTGGTCCCCCTGGGTCAAGTCCCGGGTGATGAACAGCTCGCTGGCGTCGTTGAAGTAGGGCACCATGCCCCCTTGCATGCTCTGGCTGCGCAGGAACAGGGGGATGAATACCGTGCTGGCGGCGGTGTTTTGCATCTGCACGGAAACCGCCTTTTCGTTCAGCAGGGCGCTGGCCTTGCGGATGGCCTCCGAGGGCAGGTTCTCTAAAAACACAGAGGCCCGAAGCGCGGCCCACCGGGGGTTGACGTACAGATAGCGCCGGGGGGAGGAGGTGTCCCGGAAGCTGCGGCCCGTGTAATCGTCCTTGATCACGGCCCGGAGCAGCGTTTTCCGTTCGGTTTTCACCATCATCACCGGGTAATCGCTGGGCTGGGCCTCGCCCCCCAGCTGGTTGCCGCCCATGGGGTAGTAGCCGTAGCTGCCCAGGGTAAACACGTTCCGGGGCTCGGTGAAGAACAGGTAGTCGGAAATGGTCTGCTTGAGCTGAAAGGCGGCCTTTTCCAGGGGGGGGATCGTGATCCGCCCGGAGGGCAGCAGCAGCAAGGACAGCAGCACCACCGCCAGAGCCACGGGCAGCACGTTCATGATGCCGATTTTCTCATGGGCGCTTTGGGAGATCAGCAGCAAAAGGGCCACCAGGGACGGCAGCGTAAACCATACCAGGTGGCTTTTTCCCAGGCCCCACAGGGCAAAGAGGGTGAGCACCACCATCATGGTGGCGGGCAGGTAGCCCACGCCTTTTTTCACAAAGAGAAAGGACAGCACGGCCACCGATACCGCCAGCAGCGCCGCCACCTGCCCGCCAAAGAGGGGCATGGCCACGGTGAGCTTGTTGAAGTACAGGGTGACGGCCTTGGCGGCCTCCAGGCTTCCGCCCCAAAACCCCATGCCCGGCAGGAAAAACTGCACCCCGGCCCAGGCCCCCGCGATGAGGAACGCCAGCCAGCGCCGCTTTTTCACCGTTCCCAGGGTCAGGACCCCCAGGGTCAGCGCTCCATAGACCAGCCCCGGAAGCATCTGGTTTCCCAGCTCAAAGAGCATGAGCAAGGGAAGCAGAATGCCCAGGGCCAGCAATAGCGCCAACACCAATCGGTTGACCAGGAGCTGGGTCAAGGGGGCAAGGGTCTTTTGCATCCGGGCGGGACTCCTTTCCAAGGGAATGGGGCAGAGGAACGCTTTTTATCCCTGGGGCGTCACATAGTTCACTTCCACGCCCCCCTGCTGGAGCCTGGCCACATGGGGCTGGATGGAGGGGTTGTCCGGGAGGAAGGTAACCAGGTACAGCCGCACATTGGGTCCCATCCGCTTCATGCGCACAATCAGGTCCACCAAGGCGGAGGTCAGCCGGGTGGTGATGATCACCACAGCGCCGGTCTTGCGCAATTCGCCCATCTGCATCATCAGCACCTTCTCAAAACCCTCGGTTTTGACGAAGTGGCAGCGGGCCAGCTCCTCCAGCAGCACAGGCAAGCCCATATGCCCGTTGTACTCCATGGGGCGGTCCCCCATCAAAGGCAGGCGCACCGGGTTGTCCTGGCGGATCTGGCAGCTTACCACCGAGGCGGCGGTTTCCAGCAGGGCGTCCTGGAGGAAGGGGGCTTTTTCGGGGGGGATGCCCGTATTCAGATGGGGGGGAGAGGTATCCAGCAGCACCAAAGCGTCCGGCAAGGCGGGCTCCTCAAACTGGCGCACCATGATCTCCCGCTTGCGGGCGCTCATCTTCCAGTGGATGCGCTTGAGAGGGTCCCCCTGCTGGTACTGGCGGAAATCGCTGGGGCTGGAGGGGTCCTCCATGGCCCGCTTCATGGTTTCCACGCCCATGTCCCCGGCGGCGAAGGTCAGCGGCTCCACGTCAAAGGGCACGGGGAGCACCAGCAGCTCCGAGCCCTCCATGTCCGGCTTATGCTCTTTTTGAAAAAATCCGAACACATCCGCCACGGTGTAGCTGTCCACCCCGGGCAGCATGGCGCCCACGTGATCCGCGGCGAATTTATGCACCACCCGCTGGGCGCGGCGGCCCAGCTGGGTCAGGTGGATGGTGGCGGCGGGGGTGTTGCTGGTGGCCCGCATTTTCAAGGCCACCGGGGCGATGGGCAGCACACCCTTGTGGCTTACCCCCACCTCCATGCTCACCATGTCCCCCCGGTTCACCTTGGTGCCGCTGAGGCCATGGATCACCTTTACGCTTTTTTCCGCGCTGCGCACGCTGACATAGGCCAGGGCCCAGGAGAGGGCCAAAATCAGCGAAATGAGCAAATAGACGCGGTTGCCCATGGAGAGTGCGCAAAGCAGAAAAAAGCCGAAGCACACGCCCAGGGTCGTGGTTGTGGATTTCATCTGGTCCTTCCCTTCCCTCAAAGCCTCAGCTCAGGCGGATGGGCACCGGCACGTTCTCCATCACCGCCACCAAAATCCGCTCGGCGGAGATGCCCTTCATCTTGGCCTCCGGGTTGGGCAAAATCCGGTGGGCCAGCACGGGCAGCACCATGCGCTGCACGTCCTCCGGCAGGATGTAATCCCGCTCGTTCAGCAGCGCGCAGGCCTGGGCCCCGCGGATCAGCGCGATAGCGCCCCGGGTGGATACCCCCAAAGCCAAGGAGGGGTGGGAGCGGGTCATGGCCGCGATGTTGGCGATGTAGTGCCGCACCTCCTTGGAGCAGTACACGTCCCCGATCATATTTTGCATGGCGACCACGTCCTGGGCGGAGCACACGCTCTGCAAGCTGGCCTGGGGCTTCACCGAGCCGCTGAAGCGCTCCAGCACGGCCATTTCCTCCTCCATGGTGGGATAGCCCATGGAGATGCGCAGGAAGAACCGGTCCATCTGGGCCTCCGGCAGGGGATAGGTGCCCACAAATTCGCTGGGGTTTTGGGTAGCCAGCACCATGAAGGGCTTGGGCATGGGGTGGGTCACGCCGTCCACGGTGACCTGGTACTCCTCCATGACCTCCAGCAGCGAGCTCTGGGTTTTGGGGGAGGTACGGTTGATCTCGTCCGCCAGCACGATCTGGCACATCACCGCGCCGGGATGGAACTCCATTTCCCCGGTTTTGAAGTTCACCATGGTAAAGCCCGTCACGTCGCTGGGCACCACGTCCGGGGTGAACTGGATGCGGTTGAAGCTGCAATCCAAGGACTTGGCCAGGGAGCTTGCCAAGGTGGTTTTTCCTGTGCCGGGCACGTCCTCGATGAGCACGTGGCCTTTGCACAGCATGGCGATCAGCGCCAGCTCAATGACCTCGTCCTTGCCCACGATGACCTTGCCGATATTCTGCTTGAGAGCCGTGATGACGCGCCTGGGGTTGAGCATAGAACCGCTCCTTACTGTGGTGGCCTATGGGGGGAAACGCAAATAGGGCCTGTCCCCTATCAAAAGGCAAAATGAAACAATCTTATTATATCGGAGGAAGGGGGGGTTTACAAGTATATGACGAAAGTTTTACGGGATGGGCACGGCCTGGGAAGGAGCGATTTGTTCGTTCCAGGGCCCCGGGCTTCCCCATGAGGAACGGAAACGCGCCGGGGCCAGGGCTTCCTTGGAACGGTTTCCTATGCAAAACGCTGTATCTATTTTGTATTCATAGCACCGGCCCGGCAGGAGCATTGTGGTCTGGCGGGCTTAGGGCTCCAGCGGGTCACCTCACTTTGTGGACGCAGTATTTCACCCCATCCTCGGGCCTTGGCTTCCCATGAAGGGCTGGAACCTCCCTCCAGACGGCCTGGACTGCGGGATCATGGCTGTGGAATCCGGCATCAATGGCCGCCTGCATTTCATGATATACTTGCTTCGCGCTCATCCCCTCCCGTTTGGCGATTTCTCTGAGGGCTCGTTTGATCTTATTCATGTTCCATCCCCCCATGCATCAAAAAGAACGATTAATCGTTCTAATAGAACTATAATAACATGTTTTTATTGTCGAATCATGGGAACCTTTGTCGCAAGAATAAGTAAAAAAGGGGGCCGCGCGGCCCCCCTTCTTTACTTTATGCTTCTTTTTCCACCAGCGCCCGAATCACTTTCCATACCTTTTTTTGTTCCTCAGGCGGCAGGTATTTCATCTTTTCCGAAAGCTCTGTGGCCGTGACGGCCAAAGATTGATCCAGCACGTCCAGCAGAAGCGAGTCCGCGGTAACGCCCAGCGCATTGGCGATTTGCACAAAGGTTTCCAGCCTGGGGCCTTTCACGCCTCTTTCGATGACGCTGATGTGGGTGGTGCTGAGGGAGACGATTTCCGCCAATTGCTCCTGGGTGAGCCCACGGGCTTCCCTGGCTTCTTTGATTCGTGCGCCGATGGCTTTCAGATCCACCTGAGCCCCTCCCTTTAGAACGACTTCTCATTCCAAATGATAGCGGCTCCCATCCTTTCCATACAGAATCGTTAGAACATATTATGGTTCTATTGGAACGGGTATGCGGGAAAACATGCGTAAGGCCGTATCATTCTCCCCTCTCCCCCTTACTGCCAACCCCAAAAAAATTTGCGAAATTCCCTCCCTCCCTCTTGACAAGCTCTGCATATTATGCATAATATGTGAATAATCATACAGATGGAGGGTAAGGCAATGGCAGCGAAGTCGAAGCAAGATATCAAAAAAGTAGTATTGGCCTATTCAGGCGGATTGGATACTTCCATCATCATTCCCTGGCTGAAGGAGAACTACAACAACTGCGAGGTTATCGCCGTCTCCGGGGACGTGGGCCAGGGAACGGAGCTGGAAGGCTTGGAGGAAAAGGCCCTGAAAACCGGGGCCAGCAAGCTGTATGTGGAGGATTTGCGGGAGAAGTTCATCACGGACTTCATCTACCCCACCATGCAGGCGGGGGCGGTGTATGAAGGGGAGTATTTGCTGGGCACCAGCTTTGCCCGGCCCATCATCGCCCAGCGCATTGTGGAGATCGCCAAGCAGGAGGGGGCGGACGCCATCGCCCACGGCTGCACCGGCAAGGGCAACGACCAGGTGCGCTTTGAGCTCACCATCAAGGCCTTTGCCCCGGACATGGCTATCATTGCCCCCTGGCGGGAGTGGGACATCAAGAGCCGGGAAGAGGAGATCGACTACGCCCAGGCCCATGACATCCCCCTGAAGATCAGCCGGGAGACCAATTACAGCAAGGACAAGAACCTGTGGCACCTCTCCCACGAGGGCCTGGATTTGGAGGACCCCGCCAATGAGCCCCAGTACGACAAGCCGGGCTTTTTGGAGATGAGCGTCAGCCCCCAGCAGGCCCCGGACGCCCCCACCACCCTCACCCTTTCCTTTGAGAAGGGCGTCCCCGTGGCTTTGGACGGGCAGAAGCTGTCCCCTGTGGAGCTCATGGACAAGCTGAACGCGCTGGGCGGGGCCAATGGCATCGGCCTGTGCGACCTGGTGGAAAACCGCCTGGTGGGCATGAAGAGCCGGGGCGTGTACGAAACCCCCGGCGGCACCATCCTCTACCGGGCCCATCAGGTGCTGGAAACCCTCTGCCTGGACCGGGATACCATGCACTACAAGGCCCTGGTGGCCCAGCGCTACGCGGAGCTGGTGTACTTCGGCCAGTGGTTCACCCCCCTGAAGGAAGCCCTGGACGCCTTTGTGAAGGAGACCCAGAAGACCGTCACCGGAGAGGTGAAGCTCAAGCTTTACAAGGGCAACCTCATCAACGCCGGCGCCACCTCCCCCTACTCCCTGTACAGCGAGAAGATCGCCACCTTCGGCGTGGGGGACGCCTATAACCACCAGGACGCGGAGGGCTTCATCAACCTGTTCGGGCTCCCCGTCCAGGCCCGGGCGCGGCTGCTGGGCCTGTAACCGCGAGAAAGAGCGGCAGCGCCGCTCCAGGAGGCGTACACCTATGCCCGCCATTTTCATTGACGGAAACCAGGGAACCACGGGGCTTCGGATCGCGGAGCGGCTGGCGGCCCGGCCTGAGCTGAGCCTGCTGGCCCTCCCGGAGGAGAAGCGCAAGAGCCTGCCCCACCGGGTGGAGATGGCCCGGCAGGCGGACGTGACCTTCCTGTGCCTGCCGGACGAGGCCAGCCGGGAGATGGTAAACGCCCTGGAAGGCTGCGCCAACACGGTGATCGACGCCTCCACGGCCCACCGGATCGAGCCGGGCTTTGCCTACGGCTTTGCGGAGCTGGACGGCAAATTCCGCCAGGGGGTGGAGAAGTCCCCCCGCATCGCCGTGCCCGGCTGCCACGCGGGCGGGGCCTGCGCACTCCTCTACCCCTTGATGAAGGAGCGCATCCTCAGCCCCGGGGCCCCCGTTGTCCTTACCTCCCTCACCGGGTACAGCGGCGGCGGCAAGGCCATGATCGCCGAGTACCAGAGCCCGGACCGGGGAGCGGACCTGGCAGCGCCCCGGCCCTATGGGGTGGCCCAGAGCCACAAGCATTTAAGCGAGATCAAAGAGATTTGCGGCCTGGTCCAGCCCCCGGTGTTCAACCCCATCGTCTGTGATTTTTACAGCGGCATGCTGGTGGGCCTCCCCTTAAGCCTGGAGTGGTTTACCACCTCCGGGATGGCCGCCGCCAAAACCCGGGGTGCGGTGGACTTGCTCACCAACCTCTACCGGGACCATTATGCGGGGCAACGGCTGATTTCCGTTTTGGCCCCCAACCCGGAAAGCTATGTAAACCCCTTGACTTTGGCCGGCACGGACGGCATGCAGATTTTCCTCACCGGGAACGACCAGCGCATGATCGCCTACGCCCGCTTTGACAACCTGGGCAAGGGGGCCAGCGGCGCGGCCATCCAATGCATGAACCTGCGGCTGGGCCTGCCGGAAACCGCCGGTTTGGTGATCGCGTAACCCATCACAAAGGAGGCCATTTCATGAGCGTTACCTTCATTCCCGGCGGGGTGACCGCCCCCAAGGGATTTCGCGCCGCAGGGGAGCACCTGGGCGTCCGCAGGAACAGGGATAAGCGGGACGTGGCGCTGATCGTCAGCGACCACCGGGCCGCGGCGGCCTGCTGCTATACCCAAAACCTGGTGAAGGGCGCGCCCATCACCGCCACCATGGAAAACCTGTCGGACGGCTATGCCCAGGCGGTGATCTGCAACAGCGGCAACGCCAACACCTGCAATGCCAACGGCATGGACATCGCCCGGGGCATGTGCCAACTGGTGGAGCGGCATACCGG
The DNA here is from genome assembly GCA_034927815.1 of Candidatus Limiplasma sp. Lineage (GTDB taxonomy): Bacteria > Bacillota > Clostridia > Christensenellales > Aristaeellaceae > Limiplasma. Next base: position 200,677 of record JAYFPK010000008.1, on the reverse strand, counting down.
CGTGGCGGCCCTGGATGTGATCGTGGCCTCCACCGGGGTCATCGGCCAGGAGATGAGCCTGGAGCCCTTTGCCAAGGGCATGGGCATGTTGGCGGCAGCCCTGTCCCCTAGCCAGGAAGGGGGCCGGGCCGCGGCCCAGGCCATCATGACCACGGATACCGTGGTGAAGGAGGCGGCGGTTTCCTTCCTCTTGGGGGGCAAGCCCTGCGTGCTGGGGGGCATCGCCAAGGGCTCCGGCATGATCTGCCCCAACATGGCTACGATGCTCTGCTTCCTCACCACCGACGGGGCCGTGGCCCCGGCGGTTTTGCAGCAGGCCTTATCCGGCGTGGTGAAGGACACCTTCAACATGCTCTCCGTGGACGGAGACACCTCCACCAACGACATGGTGAGCCTGATGGCCAACGGAGCCGCGGGAAACGCTTTGCTGGAGGAGGCCGCCGGCTCGGACTACGAAGTCCTGGTGGAAGCCCTGGGGGCCGTTTGCGAAACCCTCTGCCGGATGATGGCCAAGGACGGGGAAGGGGCCACCAAGCTGGTGACCTGCACCGTATCCGGGGCCAAAACCGTCGAGATTGCCAAGGTCTGCGCCAAAAGCGTCATCAAGTCCTCCCTGGTGAAGGCCGCCCTCTTCGGGGCGGACGCCAACTGGGGCCGGGTGCTGTGCGCCTTGGGCTATGCCGGGGCCAACATCGACGTCGCCAGGATCGACGTGGACTTTGCCAGCCCCCAGGGCGCTTTGGCGGTGTGCCGGGGCGGCGCGGGAATCCCCTTTGACGAGGATGCGGCCAAGGCTGTTTTAGGGGCCGATGAAATCAACATTCTGGTGGCGCTTCACAGCGGGCAAGCCGCCGCCACCGCCTGGGGCTGCGATTTGACCTACGACTATGTGCGGATCAACGGGGACTACCGGACCTAACCCCGCCCCGAAGCAAGCCCCAACCCGACGCGAAAGGAAGAAACCCATGCTCACCATTGACCAACGGGCCCAGGTGCTGATCCAGGCTCTTCCCTATATCCAGAAATACAACGGCAAGATCCTGGTGATCAAATACGGCGGCAACGCCATGCTCAACGAGGACCTGAAAAAGGCCGTCATGGGGGATCTGCTGCTGCTCAAGCTGGTGGGCATGAAGGTGGTGCTGGTGCACGGCGGCGGCCCGGAGATCAGCGAGCTGCTGGGCAAGCTGGGCAAAAAGAGCGAGTTCATCGGCGGGCTGCGGGTCACGGACCAGGAGACCGCCGAGGTGGTGCAGATGGTGCTGGCGGGGAAGCTGGGCAAGAGCCTGGTGAGCCTGATCCAGTCCATGGGCGGCAAGGCCATGGGCCTGTGCGGCATGGACGGGCATATGCTTCTGGCCCAAAAGCTGGACGAGGTCCACGGCTTTGTGGGGGAGATCACCCAGGTCAATGTTCAGCCCATTTTGGACGTGCTGGAGAAGGGATATATCCCCGTGATTTCCACCGTGGCCTGCGATGGGGAGGGAAACGCCTACAATATCAACGCGGACACCGCCGCCGCCCGCATCGCGGCGGAGCTGAAGGCTGAAAGCCTGATCTCCATGACGGACATCCGGGGGATTTTGCGGGACCCCAAGGACGAGAGCACCTTGATCCCGGAGATTCAGGTGAGCGAGGCCCCGGCTTTGATGCGGGAGGGGATCATTTCCGGGGGCATGATCCCCAAGGTGGAATGCTGCATCGAGGCCATCCGCCGGGGGGTGGGCAAGGTGTTCATCCTGGACGGCCGGGTGCCCCACGCCATCCTGATTGAGTGCCTCACGGACGAGGGCGTGGGCACCATGTTCAAATAGCCGGGATACCCCCGGCCCGGCAAAAGCCGGATTCTAAAACAGGGGCATGCCCCGGAAAAGAGGCGAGGCCTCCCATGGACGCCAAAACCATTCAGGCCCTGGACCGGCAATACATCGCCGCCACCTACGCCCGCTTTGCCCCGGTCTTTGTGCGGGGGAAGGGCTGCTGCCTGTACGACGAGGCCGGGAAGCGCTACATCGACATGGGCAGCGGCATCGCCGTCTCCGGCCTGGGCTACGGCCACAAGGCCTGGGAGCGGGCGGTGTGCAAGCAGGTCAAAGCCTTGGCCCATGCCAGCAATTTGTACCATACCCAGCCCCAGGCGCTTTTGGCTCAGGCCCTGTGCCAGCGCACCGGCATGAAAAAGGTGTTCTTCGGCAATTCCGGGGCGGAGGCCAACGAGTGCCTCATCAAGGCCGCCCGGAAATACGCCGCCGGCTTGTACGGGGAAAACCAAAGGCCCGTGATCCTCACCCTGGAGGGCAGCTTTCATGGCCGCACCCTGGCCGCCTTGGCCGCCACGGGCCAGGAGGGCTTCCACCATGATTTCGGGCCCTTTCCCCAGGGCTTTGCCCACATCCCCCCCAACGATATTCCCGCCCTGGAGGCGGCCCTTGGGCGGCAGGACGTGTGCGCCCTGCTGCTGGAAACCATCCAGGGGGAGGGGGGCGTGCTGCCCCTCAGGCCGGAATATGTGAAGGCCGCCCGCCGCCTGACCCAGGAAAAGGGCGTGCTGCTGCTGCTGGACGAGGTGCAGACCGGCAATGGCCGCACGGGAATGCTGTACAGCTTTGAGCACTTCGGCATTGTGCCGGATGCCTTCTCCACCGCCAAGGGACTGGCGGGGGGGCTGCCCATGGGCGCTTGCCTGTTGGGGGAGAAGCTGGAAAACACCCTTACCCCCGGCAGCCACGGCTCCACCTTCGGGGGAAACCCGGTGTGCGCGGCCGGAGCCCTGGCGGTGCTGGAAAGCCTGACCTCGGAGCTGCTTTCCCAGGTGACCGCCAAGGGGGACTATCTCCGCCGGGAGCTGGAGGCCGCTCCGGGGGTTTTGGGCGTCACGGGCCTGGGGCTGATGCTGGGGGTGGAAACGCGCAAGGACCCCAAGGAAGTGGTGAAGGCGCTGCTGGAAAAAGGCGTGGTGGCCCTTACCGCGAAAAACAAGCTGCGCCTGCTGCCTCCGCTGACCATCCCCTGGAAGGAGCTGCGGGAGGCTCTATCTCAAATCAAGGAGGGTATCGCCCCATGAGCGAGTATCAGAAACAGAAGCATTTGCTGAAGCTGGGGGACTGGTCCTCCGGCGAAATCACCGAGGTTTTGAACCTGGCGGACCAGCTCAAATACGAGCGCAAGCACGGCATTGACCATCCCCTGCTCAAGGGGAAGACCTTGGGCATGATCTTCCAGAAGGCCAGCACCCGCACCCGGGTGAGCTTTGAGGTGGGCATGGCCCAGCTGGGGGGCAACGCCTTGTTCCTCTCCAGCCGGGATCTGCAAATTGGCCGGGGGGAGCCCATCCAGGACACCGCCCGGGTGCTGTCCCGGTACCTGGACGGCATCATGATCCGCACCTTTGCCCAGCAGGAGGTGGAGGACCTGGCCCGCTACGGCTCCATCCCCATCATCAACGGGCTCACGGACTATGCCCATCCCTGCCAGGTGCTGGCGGACCTGATGACTATCCGGGAATACAAGGGCGGCCTGAAGGGCCTCAAGCTCTGCTTCGTGGGGGACGGCAACAACATGGCAAACTCCCTCATCGTGGGCTGTATCAAAATGGGCATGGAGGTGTCCATCGCCTGCCCTGAAAACCACAAGCCCGATGCCGCGCTGATGGACTGGGCCGCCCAAAGCGGCGCGTTCTCCTGCTCGGCGGACGCCAAGGCCATGGCCCGGGGCGCGGACGTGGTCTATACGGACGTGTGGGCCAGCATGGGCCAGGAGGAGGAAGCAGCCCTGCGCAAGCAGGAATTTGCCGCCTTCCAGGTGAATGAAGAGTTGATGGCTTTGGCCAAGCCCGCGGCCATGGTCCTCCATTGCCTGCCCGCCCACCGGGAGGAGGAGATCACCGCCGGGGTGCTGGAGGCCCATGCCAATGAAATTTTTGAGCAGGCCGAAAACCGGCTTCACGCCCAAAAGGCCGTGCTGGTGAAGCTGATGAAGGCCTAGGAAGGACCCCTCATGGAGAATGAAACCCTTCGCCAGCTTCACGCCCGCAAAAGCGTGCGGGTCTACGATCCCGCCCGCCCGGTGACGGCCCTGGAAAAGCGCCGGCTTCTGGAGGCCGCCGTGGCCGCCCCCACCGCGGGCTGCATGACCCTGTACACCATTTTGGATATCACCGATCAGGCCATCAAGGACGAGCTGGCCGTGCTCTGCGATAACCAGCCCTTTATCGCCCAGGCCCCGGTGGTGCTGGTGTTCCTGGCGGACTGGCAGCGCTGGTATGACAGCTTTGTGGCCGCCGGGGCGCAAAACCCCCGCACTCCGGCCCAGGGGGACCTGTTTTTGGCCGCCTCGGATGCGGTGATCGCCGCCCAGAACGTGGTGGTGGCCGCCGAAGCCCTGGGCCTGGGCTCCTGCTACATCGGCGACGTGCTGGAAAACGGCGAGGCCATTGCCAAGCTTTTGCAGATTCCCCGCTTTGCCATGCCCGTGACCATGCTCTGCATAGGCGCGCCCACCCGGCAGCAACGGGAGCGGGCGAAGCCCGTCCGCCTGCCCCTGGAGGCCCTGGTGCATGAAAACGCCTACCGGGCCGCCGACGCCCAGGCTCTGGCCGTCATGCACAACGCCAGGACCGCCCCTGGAAAGGACGGCTTCCCCCAGGCGGTGCTGGCCATGGAAAAGCGCAAGTGGAGCAGCCCCTTCATGGCGGAGATGAACCGCTCCGTAGCCGCCTGGCTTGACCGGTGGGTGAAGGGGTAAGGGGATAAAATTTGTAGGAGCGCCCGAAGGGCGCTCCTATGCAGGGGTTCTTAGGGACTTAGTCCCTAAGCAGGGGTTTGGGGACAGCGTCCCCAACGTCCCCCTACAGCCTCCTGGCCTCATCCAGCTTCTCCTGTTCCACCACCAAAAATTCCAATAACCACAGGTTTTGGGCCAAGAGGGCCCCGGCCTTTTCCACAGCCTCCACAAAGGCGGGGGAAAAGGCGTGAAGGCCGCCCCGCTCAGGCAGCGGGCACAGGGCCCAGGAGCGGGGGTCGATTTCCGCCCGGACTTTTGGCCGCCCTCCGGCGTCCTCCAGGTCCACCCGCAGCCGCAGGGGAAAGAGGCGGCAGGAAAGGGGCCGGTGCTCCCTGGGGCAATGCCCTTCGCACACCAGCCGGCGGCCGCCCTTGAGCACGGTATCATCCGGGAGCAGGCGGAAGGGAAAGCCGGGGATGGGCTTGCGGTAGAAATGCTCCTCAAAGGGGAGGAGCAGCATGCCGTTTTCCCCGGTGCCGTCGCTTTGGCAGCAGGCGTGATCGCAGTAGGAGCCGCAGTCGGAGAGCAGCGGCGTGGGGGCGGCCAGAAGCTCCCGGGCGGCGGCGAGCGCTTTGAGGGTGCCAGGCCGGGCCAGCAGCGGCAGGAAAAGGCCCATAACATCCCTTCTTCCGTAAGAGGTAAGGGGCGCTCCCGGCAACGGGGAAGGCCCCTTTGGGTTCATAAGCAGGCAGCCGCCGGAATATCCTGCCCCAAAGGGGGCGTGGGAATGGGCAGCTTTCTGCGGCATACCTGGGACTTGATCGTGAAAGGCGCCATGCTGGCCGCGGGATTTTTCCGGGGTATGGCCGCGGGGGACAACAAGGCCATTGTGCTGCTGTTGGCCCTGATGATCGCAGATTATCTCAGCGGCGTGGTGGCCGCTTTCCTGAAAAAGAGCAGAAAGAGCGTCACCGGGGGGCTGTCCAGCACGGCGGGCGCCAAGGGGCTGCTGAAAAAGGGCATGATGCTGCTGGTGGTTCTGCTGGCCTATGCCCTGGATGACTTCATCGGCCAGGGGAACGTGATGTTCCAAAGCGCGGTGACCTGGTTCTACATCAGCAACGAGGCCCTGTCCCTCCTGGAAAACCTGGCGGTGGCCGGGGTGCCCATTCCGGGCAAGCTCCGCTCCGCCCTGGAGCGGCTGGCCCAGGAGGAGAAGGAAGGAGCGGCGGGAGAACTGAACCTGGGCTCTGGGGAGGGCTTTCAAGGGCAAGCAGACGGGGAGGAAAACATGCCCCAAAGCGCTTCCCTCCAGGAGGAGCCGGAGGCTTCCCCCCAGCCGGAGGCTCCCCAGCGCCAGCATTGGCGGGCGAAGGGAAACGGCTGAGGGCGCAAAGCCCTATTCCACCAGCCGCAGGGCGGGGACGGCGTTCAGGCTCAAACCGGCCCCCTGGCCCTTTTTCAGCCGGTAATAGGCGGCGCTGCCGATCATGGCGGCGTTGTCCGTACAGAGCCATAGCTCCGGAAGGCACAGCGTAAAGCCGTGCCTTTTTGCCAACTCCTGCATTTGCGCTCGAAGGCGGCGGTTGGCGGATACCCCTCCCGCCAGGCAGAGGGTGGTGAGGCCGCTTTCCTGCAGCGCCAGCACAGCCTTTTCGCACAGGCTGTCCACCACGGCCTTTTCAAAGGAGGCGGCCAGATCGGCCTTGGGCAGCTCCTCCCCCCGCTGCTGGAGCTTGTGGCAGGCGTTGAGAAAGGCGGTTTTCAGCCCGGAAAAGCTGTAATCATACCGCCCCTCTGGGGAGGGATGGGGGAGTTTCAGATAGGAATCGTCCCCGCCTTGGGCCAGCTTGCTCAGCAGCGGCCCGCCGGGATAACTCAGGCCCAGCACCCGGGCGGCCTTGTCAAAGGCCTCCCCGGCGGCGTCGTCCACGGTCTGCCCCAAAAGGGTGTAGCTGGCATAATCTTCTACCCGCACCAGATGGCTGTGGCCGCCGCTGACCACCAGGCAGACAAAGGGCGGCTGGAGCCGGGGGGTGGAGAGGTAGTTGGCGCTCACATGTCCCTCGATATGGTTCACGGGAATCAAGGGAAGGCGGGTGGTATAGCTCAGGCCCTTCATGCAGCTCACCCCGGTGAGCAGCGCCCCCACCAGGCCCGGCCCGTAGGTAACGGCCAGGGCGTCCACGTCCCCCAGGGTGAGGCCCGCCTCCCGCAGGGCCTGGTCGATGACCCGGTCGCAGGCGTCCACATGGGCGCGGCTGGCGATTTCCGGCACCACCCCCCCGTAGAGGGCGTGGATGTCCACTTGGGAAAAGATCACGCTGGAGAGAACCTTGCGGCCATTCTCCACCACGGCGGCGGCGGTTTCATCGCAGCTGCTTTCCAGGGCCAGGATGCGGATGGGCGCGGCATCCGGTTGAAAATTGGAAGCCTTCTCTTGCAAGGCTTCCAATTTGGCTTTCATTTCGGCTGGGGTGTTCATGAGGCTCCTTTACTTGCTGGCGCTGGTGGTTTTTTTGGCGCTGCGGCCGGAGGATTTGCGGGCCGTGCCGCTCTTGCGGGCAGCGCCGGCGCTCCGGCTGGAGGCGCTCCTGCGGGAAGAACCGCTCCGGGAGGAGCCGCCGCCGGAGGCGCGGCTTTTGCCAAACAGGGCGGTGAGCAGCTTGGACAGGGGGAAGAGCAGCACAGGCAGCGCCAGCACCACCCCCGCCAGGATGCCGAAGGCAATGGCGACGGGCTTGGCATAGCCCCTGAACAGGCCTACGGGGAAGAGCTGCATGATGGGCTCCGCGGCGCTGAAGATGCCGTCTGGGATCAGGGTTTGGTGCAGCAGGTTCCAAAGGCTTTCAAAGTTGAAAGCGCCCCACAGCCCCACCCCGGCGATCAGCACCAAGGGCACCAGCGCGCCGATGTAATAGCCACCCAAAGAGAAGCTGCCCTTTTTGGCGCCCTTGACGCCGATCAGGACCCGGCCCAGCAGCACCAAGGCGATGGCCAGCCCCGCCAGCAGCACTGCCGTGGCGGAGGTAAACCAGCCCTTCACCGTGGCCATGTGGCTTTTAAAGGCTTCAGGGATGGGGAGGATGTGGTCGCCCACCACCAGAAGGGGAGCCCATTCGCTGGTTTGCCCCTGGAGGTATCCCAAGGTGCTTATGGCAAAGGTCCTGGCGCTTTCCTCGGTGAGCCCCACAGCCCCCAGGTTCACATGTTCCTGAATCCCTTCCGTCAGCAGGCTCACCTTGGTGGCGTTGTAGTACACCGCCGCCCCCAAAGCCAGGGCGATCAGCAGAAAGGCGGCGATCAGGCAGGTCCAGAAGGAATTGCGCTTCTTTTGCAAGTTCTTTTCGCTGAACAGCTTGGAGGGGTCCACCTTGTCCTTCAAATCGTCCATCAGGTTTCCGGTGATGTTACCCAGAATGCCCTTGTCCTCCGCCATCAAAACGCCTCCTTTGTATTGGCCGCCTTGCAGCCGTTTACTGCATTTTCAGGTACGCGGTGATGAAGCCGTCCAGGTTGCCGTCCATCACATCGTCCACATTGCCCATTTCAAAGCCCGTGCGGTGATCCTTCACCATGGTGTAGGGCTGGAACACATAGCTGCGGATCTGGCTGCCCCACTCGATCTTCTTCATCTCGCCCTTGATGTCGGCCATCTGCTCCTCTTTTTCCCGTTCCCGAAGCTCCAGCAGGCGGCTCTTTAAGATGCGCAAGCACATCTCTCGGTTTTGGATCTGGCTGCGCTCGTTCTGGCACTGGGCCACAACCCCCGTGGGGATGTGGGTCATGCGCACGGCGCTGTCTGTGCGGTTGACGTGCTGGCCTCCCGCGCCCCCGGCCCGGTAGGTGTCGATGCGCACTTCCTCCATGTTCACCTCAAACTCCCCGTCGTCCTCCATGATGGGGGACACGTCCAAAGAGCTGAAGGAGGTATGGCGGCGGGCGTTGCTGTCAAAGGGAGAGATGCGCACCAGGCGGTGCACGCCCTTCTCGCTGCGCAAAAAGCCGTAGGCGTTGTCCCCCTCCACCTGGAAGGTGGCGCTTTTCACCCCGGCCTCGTCCCCCTCCAGGAAGTCCAGGAGGGTCACCTTGTAGCCGTGGCGCTCGCAGTAGCGGGTGTACATGCGGTACAGCATCTCCGTCCAGTCCTGGGCCTCGGTGCCCCCGGCCCCGGCGTGGAGGCTGAGCACCGCGTTGCAATGGTCATATTCGCCCCGCATCAGGGTTTCCAGTTCCAGGGCCTCCGCGTCTGTGGACAGGGCCGCCAGTTCCGCCTCGCACTCGGCGGCGATATCCGGGTCCTCTTCCTCCGCCAGGAGGGCGAGCATGGCCTCCACGTCGTCCGCACGGCCATGGAGCCGGGTTACATGGTTGATTTTCCCCTCCAGGGAGGATACGCGCCGGTTCACCGCGGTGGAGCGCTCCAGGTTCGTCCAGAACTCCGGGGCGTTCATTTCTTCCTTTAACTCGGACAGCTCTTCCTTCATGCGGTCCAAGTTAAAGTGCATCCCCTGCCTTTATGATGGTTTCGCGAAGCCGCTGGAGGTCCTGCCGAAAGCGGTCTTGGTCGATCATCGTACTCACATCTTTTCTTTCTGATATTTGGGCTTGCCATTGAACTGGAACGCGGAACCGGTTATTTCGCCGCGCCGCAGCAATGCTTGTACTTCTTCCCGCTGCCGCAGGGGCAAGGCTGGTTGCGCCCCGGAGCGCCGGGCTGGGATTTGTTGGTGGGCGCGCCGCCCTTTTTGGCCTGGCCGTTGTCATTGCCTCCCTGGAGGCCCGCCTGGGTCTTTTCCAGGTTCACGGCCTGGCGGCGCTCGGGCACCCGCTCCACGCGGCTCTGGTAGAGGCGGCGGACGGTTTCCTCCCGGATGTAGTGCACCATGTCGTTGAACATGTCATAGCTTTCCATGCGGTATTCCTGCACGGGATCCCGCTGGCCGTAAGCCCGCAGGCCGATGCCGTCCCGCAGGCTGTCCATGTCGTCGATGTGGTCCATCCAGTGGTGGTCGATGGCGTTGAGCAGAATCACCCGCTCAAACTCCCGCATGTCCACCCCGATGCCTGCCAACAGCTTCTCCCGCTCCTCGTAGAAGGCCTCGGCGTCCGCGTAGAGCATGGGCAGGAACTCCTCCGGGTCCTCTATTCCCTGGATATCCTGGGCATGCCCGGCGATGGCGCCCTTGGGCAGGCACAGGGCCTCCAGGTACTCGGCGGCGTCGGTGAGGTTCCACTCGGCGCTGTCCTCTCCGGTGAAGTTGCGCTCGGCGCAGGAATCGATGAGGTTGTGGACCATGGAGATGATGTTGCCGCGCACGTCCTGGCCGGTGAGGATCTCCTTGCGCTGGCCGTAGATCAGCTCCCGCTGCTTGTTCATCACATCGTCAAACTGCAGCACGGACTTGCGGATGTCGTAGTTGCGGCCCTCGATGCGCCTCTGGGCGGCCTCGATCTGCTTGGTGAGCATCCCCGCCTCCAGGGGCTGGTCCTCGGTGAGGCCCAGCCGCTCGATGAGGGGAGCGATGCGCTCGCTGCCAAACAGCCGCATCACGTCGTCCTCCAGGGAGATGAAGAACTGGGTGCTGCCCGGATCTCCCTGGCGGCCCGCCCGGCCCCGGAGCTGGTTGTCGATGCGGCGGCTCTCATGGCGCTCGGTGCCGATGATGTGCAAGCCCCCCACGGCCATGACCCGCTCGTGCTCCGCGTCGGTTTCTTTTTTGAATTGGGCGTGGAGCTCGGTGTAGACCTTGCGGGCGTCCAGCACCGCCTGCTCCACATCCTCGCTGTGGCCCGTGGCCGCCTCGATCAATTCCGGATCAAAGTCCTGCTGGCGCATGGCCCTGCGGGCCAGGAAGTCCGGGTTGCCGCCCAGCAGAATGTCCGTGCCGCGGCCCGCCATGTTGGTGGCGATGGTCACGGCCCCCACATGGCCCGCCTGGGCCACGATTTCCGCTTCCTTCTGGTGGTTTTTCGCGTTGAGCACCTCGTGGGGGATGCCGCGAAGGGTGATCAGGTGGCTGAGCATTTCGCTGGTTTCCACGTTCACGGTACCCACCAGCAGGGGCTGGCCGGTTTTGTGCCGGGTGACGATCTCCTCCACCACGGCGCCAAACTTGCCCTTGCGGCCTTTGTACACCACATCGTTCAGGTCCGTGCGGATCATGGGCTTGTTGGTGGGAATCTGCACCACGTCCAAGTTGTAGATGCCCTGGAACTCGTCCTCCTCGGTCTTGGCCGTGCCGGTCATGCCGCTGATCTTCTTGTACATGCGGAAGTAGTTCTGGAAGGTGATGGTAGCCAGGGTCTTGCTCTCCCGCTCCACCTTCACGTGCTCCTTGGCCTCGATAGCCTGGTGCAGCCCGTCGCTGTAGCGGCGGCCCACCATCAGGCGGCCCGTGAACTCGTCCACGATGACCACTTCGCCGTTTTGCACCACGTAGTCCACGTCCCGCTTCATCAGGGCATGGGCCTTGAGGGCTTGCAGAATGTGGTGGTAGAGCTCGTTGTTTTCCACGTCGGCGATGTTGTCCACCTGGAAGAAGCTCTGGGCCTTGTTGATGCCGCTTTCGGTGAGGCTGACGGCCTTTTCCTTCTCGGCGATGGTGTAATCCACCTCGCCCCCCCGGAGCCTGGACACAAACTGGTCGGCCTTCTCGTATAAATCCGTGGACTTTTCGCCCTGGCCGGAGATGATCAGGGGGGTGCGGGCCTCGTCGATCAAAATGCTGTCCACTTCGTCCACGATGGCGTACACATGGCCCCGCTGCACCATATCCTTGCCGTAGATCACCATGTTGTCCCGCAGGTAGTCAAAGCCCATCTCGTTGTTGGTGCCGTAGGTGATGTCGCAGGCATAGGCCTCCCGGCGCTGGGCATTGTCCATGTCGTGGACGATCAGGCCCACCGTCAGGCCCATGAACTTGTAAATCTTGCCCATCCACTCGCTGTCGCGCTTGGCCAGGTAGTCGTTCACCGTGACGATGTGAACCCCCTCGCCGGTCAAGGCGTTCAGATACGCCGGCAAGGTAGCCACCAGGGTCTTGCCCTCGCCGGTTTTCATCTCCGCGATGCGGCCCTGGTGAAGGCAGATGCCGCCTAAAATCTGCACCGGGTAAGGGCGCATGCCCACGGCCCGGTCCGCAGCCTCCCGGCAGGCGGCGAAGGCGTCCGGAAGGATATCCTCCAGGGTTTCCCCTTGGGTGAGGCGCTCCTTCAGCGCCGGGGTTACGGCCTTGAGCTGGGCGTCGGTGAGAGCCCGGTAGGCTTCCTCCTTGGACAAAACCTGGTCCGCCAGCTTTTGCAAGCGCTTGACCTCGGTTTCATTGCTCTGCCCAAAGAGCCTTTTCACAAAATCCATCATTGCCAATGCGGTCGTCTCCTTACGCTATGGATTGCCCCCTGGGGAAAGCCCAATGGGCAGCAAACGTCACATTAGATTATAACACGGGGGGAGGAAACTACGCAAGGCAGGGAAAAAAGGCGGTGCGGGGTCGTATGGACAGGTTTCAAAACAGGCCTGCTGTCTTTTCTAAGCCGCAGCAACTTGTAAAAAGGGATGTGTGTGCGCCAATCGGGGTCCGGGGCAGAGCCCCGGCCGCCCTGGGGGGAACGGGGTCGTCAGGGGGCCTTGGGGAGAAATCGGAAATCCCCCCGGCCCCCTGACGTACTCGTTTCCTGTAACCAAGGAAAGAAATCATCCTGGTATTAGGCAAAAGCCCTCAAGCTCTCCGAAACGAAAAGTAATCTTCCGCCCAAAGGCAATTCAAAATCAAGTACTCCCTCCCCCCTCCCTTCAGATTCTTACTGACAGGTTTCCACTTTTTTGGTATACTGTTTCAGAAGACGCGGTCCGCTGATCACGCGGTATCCTTTTGCCACGGCGGGAGCTCCTTATGAAACAAAGGACAAGCGCAGGTTCGGACATTCACTATTACTCCCAACACCTGAAGCAAAAATTGCGGGTGCTTGTTACTTCGCCGGCGGCGATTGTGGAAGCGCCCTCGGGATATGGCAAAACCACCGCTGTGTGGGATCAGCTGGAGGCAGCCACGCCGCAAGGCGCGGATGTTTTTTGGTTTACCGCCGTGGAGGAAGCCCCGGTGGCCCTGTACCGGCGCTTTTGCCGGGAAATCGCCCGGATCGACAGCCAGGCCGGGGAAGCGCTGCTCGCCACGGGCTTTCCCAACGCCTTCACCTTGGGGGAAGCCTGCGATATCATCCGGGCCATCCGGAGCAGCCATGAAACCTGGCTTGTGATCGACAATTTCCAGTGCCTGTCCGCCGTGGTGCCGCCCCCCTTTTGGGCCGCGCTGCTGGAGCACGGCGGGGATGCGCCGCATATCATCCTGATCACCCAGATGCTCCAGCGGGACTTTCTCTCTGCCATCGCCACCTGGGGCATCCCCCATATCACAGCCCAGGACCTGCGGCTGGAGGCGGAGGACATCCGCCGGTACTACCGCCTGGCCGGCGTGGAGATCACCCCCGCACAGGCGTGGCGGGTGAAGGATGTGACCGACGGCTGGGTCATCGCCGTCTATTTGCAGCTTTGCGCCTACCAAAAGACCGGGGATTTTTCCGATACCGCCATCGTGCAGCTCATGGAGAGGCTCATCTGGGACAAGCTTACAGGCGAAGGGCAGGAATTCCTCCTTCGCCTGTCTTATTTTCCAACGGTTACCACCCGGCAACTATGCGCCTTGCTGCGCTGCGGCGCGCTGCCGGAGTACGCCGCGGATTGCCTGAACAGCCCCTTCATCCGGTATGATGCCCAGCAGCGGCGCTACGAGCCCCACGCGATCCTCTTTGAGCTGCTGATGCGGGAGCGGGCCCGGCGGGGGGAGGCCTTTGAGCGGGAATGCCTGAAAAGGGCGGGGGATGTGTGCCTGGAGGAGGGCAAGACCGCGGAGGCGGCGGAGTTTTACGCCCGGGTAAACGCCTACGAAGCGCTTCTCTCCCTGGACCTGTCCCCTTTGATTTATGAGGAGATCGGGGAGGGCACGTTTTTTGAGATCGCCCTGGACGTCGCCCAAAACTGCCCGGCGGACGTCAGGGAGCGGCATCCCCTTGCCATGCTGTGCGCCGCCTGGGCCCTTAAATCCTGGGGCAAGGACGGGGAGTTTGCAAGGCTCATGGCCGAGCTGGACGGGCTTTTGCCCCAAACCGGCCTGCTGAGGGCGGAATGGCTGCTGTTGTCCGTGTATCTGCAATATCCCCAGCTGGAAAAGATGCTCCCCAGGGCGCAGGAGGCCGAGGCCCTGTTTGGCGCGGCCTGCTCCCGGGTCATTTTGCCCCAGGCTCCCTGGGCCTTCGGCGGGTATTACCAGCTTACGGAGTTTCATATCAACGCCGGGGAGGCCGACCGGGAGGCCGACGCCCTGGAGGCGTTTATCGCCGTCTATTCCCGGCTGACCCAGGGCCATGGCAGCGGCGCGGACGCGCTGTTTCGGGCCGAGCTGGCCTACAACCGGTGCGATATACCGGGGGCGGAGGTCTTCGCGTACAAGGCCCTGGCCCTGGCCGAGGACAGGCGGCAGTGCATCATCCAGCTCAGCGCCGCGCTGACCCTGGCGGACATTGCGATTTTGAAGTGCGACGTACAGGGCTGGCAAAACGCTATTTCCTTGATGGAAAAGGCCGCCTCCTGCGGGAATCAGGGCGTGTTTTTCACCCGTACGGTGCTGGATACGGTCCACGGCAATCTTCTGGTGGAGCTTGGGGCCTTGGAGCGGGTCGCCGGCTGGCTGAAAAACGGGGAGTTCGGCCCCCGGCTGCTCACCCCCATGCATACCAACGGGCTCTATGTGCATTTCATGTTCCTGTTGAAGCGGGGGGCCTTCGCGCGGCTCCTGGGCACCATAGAGGCGCTGCCCCCCAAGCTGAGAAGGAGATCCCTGTATTCGGACGCCATCGCCTGGCTGCTGTCGGCCGCCGCTGATTTTGTAATGGGCCGCCGGGAAAGGGCGGCCGCGGCCTTGGAACGCGCCGCCGAACTGATGATGCCGGATGGCCTCGTGGCCTTTTGCGCCGGCTTTGCCCCGGTGTTTGAGGAGCTTCTTGAGGAGCTGATGGAAAAAAAGTACGGGCGGTTTCTCCTTCCCTTTCACGAGTACAAGGAGCGGTACTGCTGCGGCCAAAGCGTGCTGCTGGGGGTGCTCACCGCGGGGGAGTTGCCCCCGGACCTGACCGAGCGGGAGCGGGAGGTGGCGCTGCTGGCCGCCCAGGGCCTGCGCAACCGGGAGATCGCGGAGCGGCTGTTTGTATCTGAAAATACGGTGCACGCGCACTTGCGGGTTATCTTTCAAAAGCTGGACATTGACCGCCGCGCCAAGCTGGCCGAAAAGTTGAAATAGCGCCGGTCTGGAAAAATCATCCAAAATCACCCGTTCGGGTGATGCGCAAATTCCTCCCCTGTCCTATCATGAAGATAGGGCGGGTTTTCGTATAGGGGATTCAGCCGAAAGGGGGATGGGCCATGCGCTATATCAAGGCGGTGCTCCCCATGAAGGGTCATCGGCTTTTTATGGAGATGGAAAGCGGCAGCTGCGTGATCGTGGACCTGTCCGTGAAGCTGCGCACGATGAAATATAAGGAGCTGGAGGATGAGGCGCTCTTTGGGGCCGTGGAAACCGACGGCGATTTCATCTCCTGGGGCAACGGCCGCGTGAGGGTGACGGTCCATGAAGTGATGGAGGTTGTGCTGGCCGGGGATTTGCAATCCCCCGGCAGCCAGGGGTGAGGACACCCGAAAGGGGGGAGGAGAAATGTACCGCAAGCTCACAAGCCCGGTTTCCATCGGAAGCCTTTGCTTGCACAACCGGGTGGTGATGCCGGCCATGGGGGTGAACCTTTCCGCCCGGGACGGCGGCGTGTCCGAGGACATCATCGCCTATTACGAGGCCCGGGCCCGGGGCGGCGTAGGGCTCATCATCACCGAGATCACCCGGGTGGCCGACGGCGCGGGCGCCGGGGAGCCGTGCCAGCTGGCGGCCCGCAGCGTCAGGGACATCCCTGATTTGCAGCGGCTGGTGGACGCGGTCCACAAATACGATGCAAAGCTCTTTTTTCAGCTTCAGCATCCCGGCGCAATGGCCTCCCCCGCCGTCACGGGCGTACAGCCCGTGGCCCCTTCCCCGCTGCCCTGGATGGAGGAGGGGGCGGTGCGCGTCCTGAGCACGGAGGAATGCGGGGCCTTGGTTCAGGCCTTTGTGGACGCGGCCCGGGTGGTGCAGATGGCGGGGGCGGATGGGGTGGAGCTTCATGGGGCCCACGGATACCTCGTCAATGAGTTTTTGAGCCCGGCCATGAACCGCCGCACGGACGCGTACGGCGGCAGCTTTGAGGGGCGGATGCGCTTTGCGGTGGAGGTACTCCAAGGAATCCGCGCCGCATGCGGGCCGCATTTCCCCATTTCCGTGCGCATCAACGCCCAGGAGGACCTGCCGGGGGGAGCGGACCTGGAGGAGGCCCAAAGGATCGCCGTTGGGTTGGAGCGGGCGGGGGCGGACGCCATTGACGTGAGCTGCTTCTCCCAGGGCTGCATCGAGCCGGGAACCTTTGCCCAGGGCTGGAAGAAGCACATGGCCGCCGCCGTCAAGGAGGCTGTGAGCATCCCGGTGATCGCGGTGTGCAACGTCAAAGAGCCCAAAATCGCTGAGGAGCTGCTGGCGGAAGGCGTCTGCGACCTGGTGGGCGTGGGGCGCGGGCACCTGGCGGACCCCCAGTGGTGCAACAAGGCCTTTGAAGGGCGGCAGGAGGAGATCCGCCGCTGCATCGGCTGCCTGGCCTGCTTTGAGGAAATCTGCAAGCTGCGCCGGGTCAGGTGCGCCGTAAACCCGGCGGCGGGCCGGGAGCGGGAGTACGCATGCCCCCGCCGGGACGGCGGCGGGCGAACGGTGGCCGTCGTGGGGGGCGGGCCCGCGGGCATGGAAGCGGCGCTGGTGCTGAAGGCGCGGGGGTTTTTCCCTGTGATTTTGGAGGAGGAGGCGCGGCTGGGGGGTGCGCTGAACGTGGCGGACAAGGGCTATGGCAAGGCGCTCATCACCCAATACGCCGATTCGCTGATCGCCCAGGTGCGGCATGCGGGGATTGAGGTCCGCTGTGGGGAGAAGGCCACGGTGGAGAAAATCCGCGGCCTGAACCCCTGCGGCACCTTTGTGGCCTGCGGCGGCGCTCCCATCAAGCCGCCTGTGGAAGGGATCGACAGCGCCCATGTCTGCACCGCCGAGGAGGTGCTGACGGGGAAAATCAAGCCCGACTCCGCCGTGGCGGTGATCGGCGCGGGCATGACCGGGCTGGAGGCCGGGGAGATGCTGGCGGGCCGGGGCTGCGGGCTCACCTTGGTGGACATGACGGACGCGGTGGGCACGGGCATGTATCCGGCCCTTGTGGAGGACGTCATGAGCCGGATCAACCCCTACGGCCCCTCCATCCTCACCGGGCACCGCCTTGCGCGGATCGCCCCGGGCCGGGCCACGCTCACAAGGCTGTCCGACCAAGAGAGTGTGGGCGTCCAGGCGGATTGGGTGGTGCTGGCCGTGGGCGTGCGGCCCCGGAAGGAAACGGTGGAGGAGTTTTGCTCGGCCTTGGACAATGTCCGGGTCATCGGCGACGCCAAGCGGTGCGGGCGCATCCTGGAGGCCACCCAGGACGCCCACGCCCAGGCCTTTGTGTTCAGGCCCATGGAAGGGCCGTCATGAGAAAAGGAGGGAATCAAGCATGCAGACCAGTTACTTTGTACCGGCGCAAAAGCTGGCGGGGTTCATGGACGGCGGGGCGATGAACAGCCAGGAGGGCCTCTACCTGTTTGGCATTGCCGACCCTAGCGTCAAAAGGCTCCTGCCTCCCCCGCTGGAGCTGGCGGACGATCGGAAGCCCATGTTCTATGTGTACATCGTCAACATCCGCGAACCCACCTTCGCCCCCTGGTACCTGGAGGGCGGCATCGGCGTGATGGCCCGCTACAAGGAGCGGACGGGCCTGTACTTCTTCAACCTTCAATTGAGCGGGCCGGGGGCCTTGATGGGCGCCTTCGCGGGCCGGGAGGCCTCGGGCTTGCCCAAAAAGCTGTGCCAGCGCATTGTGGTGGAGCGCACGGACGCCCGTGGGCACTGCTGCATCGAGCGCGACGGGGTCCGCCTGGTGGATGTGGAATTGGAAATAGGGCGGTATAACGATCCCTCCTTCCATGTGGAACAGGAAGGCTGCCAGGAGGCTCCCGGGGGGATTTTGACGCAGGGTGGATGCCTCCTGCACAAATACCGCCTGGACGGGGGCTTCAAGGACATGGAGCTGATCTATTACGACAGCCCCACCCGCTACTACGCGTGGGAACCCGCTGCGGCAACCCTCACCCTGGCGTCCTCCCCGGACGATCCCTGGGGGGACATCCCCGTGGTTTCCGTTCTGGGGGCGGGGTGGGCCAAGTGCGATAACAGCGTCCGGGGCACGTCCCTGCTGTACCGCTATCCCCAGGACCCGGCCACAGCTTTGGATACGATGCAGTACCTCTACGCCGGCCGCTACGACCGCAGCCTGCTGTGCCGGGGCCATCAACGGTATGAAACCAACTAAACCCAGGGATGGACGGAAAGGAGAAGGCAGCATGGAGTATGATAAGGAATACTTTCGGGGAAAGAACGCCGTGGTAACGGGGGCGGCCTCCGGCATCGGGCTCGCGCTGGCGGAGGAGCTCCTGGAAAGCAACGCCGCCAAGGTCGTCATGGCGGATATCAACCGGGAGCACCTCGCCCAGCAGGAGGAAAGGCTGAAAGCCCGGCATGGGGACCGGGTGAAAGGAATCCTGTGCGACGTCACAGGCCAGGAGAATGTCCGGAACCTGATCGCCTCGTCGGCGGAATTCTTTGACGGCCGCTTTGACCTGCTGATCAATAACGCGGGGGGCGGGTTTGGAGGCTACTTCAGCGACCAAACCGACGCGGATTGGAAAGCCGCCTTTGACCTGAACTTTTTCAGCGCCTTGTACGGCGTGCGGGCGGTGCTGCCCATCATGCTCCAGCAGGGCGGCGGTCAGATCATCAACGTCATCTCCGGCGTCGCCCTGTGGCCGATGCCGTGCCAATCCCGCTATTCCGCCACAAAGGCCGCGCTGAACGGGTTGACCCTGGCCCTGCGCTATGAGTATTGGGACGACAACATCAAAATCTCCTCCGCTACGCCGGGAACCACTGCGACCGCCATATTCGGGGATATGAAGCCGCCCGAGAACGCCCAGACCCCGCGCCAGTCCGCCAGCCGCGTCCTGCATGGGGTTGTGGATAACGACAGGGTCATCTTCGGGGATGATCCGGACCTGAAAGGGGCCAAGGATTGCTTTGACCCCATGGGGCAGGGGGACAAGGACCAGTATTTTCTCAATGTGGCGCGCCAGCGTAGGCAAGGAAAGCTCGTTTTTTGACGACGGTTACAGCAAAAGGATAAGGGCCGGTGCTCTCCCGGCGCGGCGCGCCAGCGCAGGCAAGGAAAACTTGTATTTTACCAAGGGTTACAGCAGGAAAATTCCTTTATCAGGCAGAAAAGGAAGAAGGTTGGAAAATGTGCCATAATTTTGAAGAAATGTTCGGGCCCGTGGTGGGCCGGGGAGCCCAGGCCACCGTATACGCGAAGGACGGGTATGCGGTGAAGCTGTACCGGGAGGGGTATCCTAAAATCAACGTCTTTTCCGAGGCCTATATCATGGCGAACCTGGAGCGGGAGAATTTTCCCGGCCCCAAGGTGTACGAGGTGCTGCTGGCGGACGGGCGCTACGGCATACGCATGGACCAGGTCAAGGGAAAAACGCTGGTGGACGCGGTAACCGATCCGGCTACGAGCAAAGAAACGCTCTATGCCCTTGTGGACCTCCAGTGCCGCTTGCAAAAGCAGGGCAATGGCGCCCAGTGGGCTCCGGACATCAAGGCGCGCTTTCGGAGCGATCTGATGCGCAACGGCAGCCTCTCCGACAGCCAAAGGCAGGAAAAGCTCCAGGAGCTCGCAAAGCTGCCCGACGGCCAGGCGCTGTGCCACTGCGACTTTCATGCGGGGAATGTCTTCTTTGACGGAACGGAGTACACGATCATCGATCTGCTCCAGATCTGCAAGGGCGACCCGGCGGCGGACGCCGTTTGTTCCTACGTATCCTACCGCTTTGTCAGCCAGGACATCGCGGAGACTTACCTGAAGCGGTACTGCGAGGTGTCCGGAATTTCCAGGGAGGATGTGATGCGGTGGCTTCCGGTATACGCCGCCACAGTGCTGGGCCAGGTGCCCGAAACGTACACGCCGCTGCTGGAGGGATGGATGGGGATGAAGGAAGAAAAGGGAGGATGAGCCGATGCGAAGCATAAGCCTTCCCTACATCGACAACGCGAAAGCGGTCCTTCTTACGGTGGCGGTCAACCTGGGGATCGTGTTTGCGTTTTACTGGCCGCACGGCATCGCCTATGAAGGGGTCCTGTGGGATTCGCTGATCTGCGCCGCCGTTACCACGGCCATTGACCTGTGGATTGTGTATGCCCGCCTGCTGAAACTGCGCGCAACGGGGCAGATGCCCGCCCAGGTCCCCGTAAGCCGCCTCATGCAGAGGCTGCCCCAAAACCTCCTGGCGCTGGGCCTGGTGTTCACCGCCGTATTCGGAGCGCTGACGGTGGGCGTCAACGCGGCCATCCTGTGGTTTTTTGGGCTGGCGCGCATGGCCTTCGTGCCCTGGCTGGCTTATAAGCTGGTCTATTCCACGGTGTTGAGCGTGATTGTCACCGAATACTGCGTTTTCCGCTACGTGCAGCCGGATTGGGCGCCCGCGCAGCCCCGCCGGGAGGGGGCGCAAACGGACCTGAGGCCCGTGAAGGACCCCTTTCCCAAGGTGAGCGTCATCAAGGAGATGTACGGCAGCGTCACCGGCAACATTGCCACCAATATGATCGTGGGCCTGGCCTTGGGCGGCATCACGGCCGCGCCGGGCGGAGCGGTGACGATCCCCCCCACCACCCGGGAAGGCATCCCCATCACCGGGCTTATTTTCGGGCTCATCGTGGGAATTTTGGTGACCAGGGGCGTTATGAAAGGGGTTGACGCCATGATCCTGGCCCAGGGCCCCGAAGGGCTGAAAGCTGCGGCCCCGGACAGGCGCTTCACCTGGATGCCCAAGGGAAAAGGAGCCCTTACGCTGCTGGTGTGCGCGTGCATGATGGTTTTCTCCGCCGTGGCGCTGTGGGCCCTGATGACCCTCTTTGACATACCGGTCATGAACCTGTATCAGTATGCCGTCTTCATCACCGTTTACGCCAGCATTATCAGCAAGCCGCTTTCCTACGTGCTTTTGCGGCGCTGTACGCAGCCGGATTATATCGGGCGCGTGCTGAAAAAGGCGAAAGCGGCAGAGTAGCAGGATATTTGCCAAGATGGAGGCAATCCGCCAGGGAAGGGAGGTGGTGTGCGGCGCAAAAGCGCGTTCGCCAACCCGGCAAAAGATGAACATGGAAAGGAGGTGGAACTTATGTTAAAAAGAATCGCCGCGATAGCTTGGGTGGCCGTCTGTGCCCTTGCGTTGGTCACGGCTTCCTCGGCGGGCGCGGTAGCGCTTCCCAACCCGGTACGGGAGGTTACGGCCCAGCAGCTCCAGGAGGAGATGGGCGTCTCGTTCACCCTGCCGGAGGGCGCGCAGGAAGCGGCTTATTCCATCATCGACATGGGAGAGGAAGAGGATATCGGCCAGGTGCAGTTTGTGCTGGACGGCGTTCAATATGGCTGCCGTGTGCAACCCGGCGTTGAGCAAAAGGATATCTCAGGCATGTACTATGAATGGACGGCGGAGGAATCGGTGGACTTGTCCGGCGTCCAAGCTGAGGCCCTCTACAACGAGGGGGAGGCCGGAATCCTCCTGTGGTATAACGCGGACAGGCAGCTTGCCTACTCCGTGTCCATGGACACAGGCGCCACGATGGACGCGCTGGTGACCGTCGCCGAGGCAATCACCGCCGGGGAAGAGGCGGATGACGGCGACGAGTCCCTGAGGGTAACCTATGAACTGGAGGAGGAAACCACCCTCACGGTACGCCTTCGGGAAAACCCCACCACAGGGTATGAGTGGACGTATGAGATCTCCGACGAGGCGCTGCTCAAATGCGAAAAGGAGGAGTACGTTCCCGACGGAAGCGAAAAGGACCTCGTGGGAGCCGGCGGGACGTATGTCGCCGTGTTCTCCCCCGCGCTGGAGGGCGCGGGCGCAGTGACGCTGACCTTCCGCCTGGCCCGCGAATGGGAGGCGGAGCAGCCGCTGCAGACGCATACGTTCAACCTATGGATCTACGAGGCAGGCACGCTGTCTGTAGAGGGAGTCCAATGAGGCTTGCGATAGGATTGTAAGAATCCATGCAAAGAATAGGAGGAGCATTCATGAACAAAAGGCTGATTTCTCTGGCGCTGGCCACGCTGATGCTGGCCATGGCGGCATTCCCGGTGGCCGCCCTGGGGGGCGCCCTGGGGGAAACCTGGCACGCCTACGTGTACACCAGCAATGGCAAGGGCCTCAACCTGCGTCCAACCCCCAGCACCGCTATGAAGCCCATCGCCACCATTCCCTATGGCGCCAAGGTGACCCTTTACGCCTACATCGACCAAACGTGGGTGGAAGTGGATTACGGCAGTTACCACGGCTTCGTGATGGGGCGCTACCTGACCTATGACCAGCCCCCACCCAAGCCCAAGCCCCAGCCCGCCCCCAAGCCCACCGTCAAGCCCGATCCGGATGCCCCGACTTCCTTTAAGAAGGTCTTCTCCGGCTTCGCGTTTACCAGCTATACGGCCCAGGTGCGGCCCAGCACTCCCGGTGGATACGTGCATATGCGTTGGGCGCCCACCAAGGCCTCCGATCCCATCCAGGATTATCATCAAAACGACCTTCTCAACGTGATTTCCCAGAACAATACCTGGGCCCAGGTGGTAGACCCCGAGACTGGCGTCACGGGCTTTATGATGCGCGCGTTCCTGACGGAATTTGGCGTGGGTCAACCGAATGTCGGGGAGGGCAGCGGCTCCTGAGCCCCATGCCCGTTCACAGATTAGGTTATGAAAGGGGAACAACGCAATGCTTAAGAAAGTTCTTTCGCTTTTCACCGCGCTTATCCTCCTGTTTAGCGCCGCGGCCGCCCTGGCAGCCGCCGAAAAGTATCCCATGGTAGAAGACTTCCAGGAATTCGACGTGGATGTGGAAATTCCCGAAGGGGCAAAGTACGAGCAAGAGCCCAAGGAAGGCTGGCTCTGCCTGAAGATTTGGTATGAGGATGCCGCCAAACCCTCCTTTGACATCAACGTCGCTTTCTCCGAAGAGGTGGACAGCAAGTTCCTGGCGGACTTCACCCAGGAGGAAACGGATCACCTGGTGGCGATGGTCAGCGAGGATTTCTCCGCGCCTGCGTACGAGTTTTTTGACACCCCCTCGGGGAACAAAATCCTCTTTGTGCGGGAAAGCGATCCGGAAGCAGGGGACTATGCCACCATGGTCACTGTCTATAAGGGATTTTTCTTCTCCCTGTACGGCAGCCATGCGGATTACGCGCCCCTCTCCGAGGATGACATTGCTTTGATGCACCAGATCATCGAAGGCACCTGGATCACCGATACCGAGAAGTAAGCCGGGGGAAAACCCAAAAGCCTATTTAACGTTGGGGCTGCCGCGCCAGGCAAAGGCGCGGCAGCCCCTTTGCCGCCCCCGGCAAAGCGCCGCAAAAGGATTTCCTGTCCCCCGGGTCGAAATGGAAGGGGAGCACAGGGAAAAACACCGAAAAAGGGCGGTTGAAACTCAGAAACGGAGGAAACGTCATGAAAGATACCATTCGTTGGGGCGTGCTGGGCTGCGCCCGTATTGCGCTAAACCACGTCATCCCCGCCATCGTCCAGGCGGACAATGCCCAGCCCTACGCCATCGCCTCCAGGAACATGGACCGGGCCCGGAAGGCTGCGGCGGATTTCGGCTTTGCAAAGGCCTATGGCGATTACCAGTCCTTGCTGGAGGACCCGGATGTGGACGCGGTGTATATCCCGCTGCCCAACGGGCTCCATAAGGAATGGACCCTCAAGGCGGCCCGGGCGGGCAAGCATGTGCTGTGCGAGAAGCCCATGGCCCTGACGGCCCAGGACTGCCTAGAGATGGGCGCGGCGTGCAAGGAAAACGGGGTGAAGCTCATGGAGGCCTTCATGTACCGCTTCACCAACCGGATACAAAAGCTTCGGGAGTTGTTGGACGCCGGGGTCGTGGGCCAGGTGCGGCATATCCACGCCAATTTCAGCTTTGCCATGACCCCCCGCCAGGACCCGCGCCTGGACAAGGACATGGGCGGGGGAAGCTTTTGGGACGTGGGCTGCTATCCCATCAACCTCATCGGCTGGATCATGGGGGAGGAGCCGGTGTCCTTCTGCGCCCAGCGCAGGGATGAAAACGGCGTGGACGTGGCCTTCAGC
Source organism: Candidatus Limiplasma sp. (assembly GCA_034927815.1). Classification (GTDB taxonomy): domain Bacteria; phylum Bacillota; class Clostridia; order Christensenellales; family Aristaeellaceae; genus Limiplasma. The sequence goes on along the minus strand of JAYFPK010000008.1, from coordinate 176,497 downwards.
GCGGCGCTGAAATACCGCGGCGGGGTTATCTGCACCGCCAGCAGCGGCTTTGACGCCTTCAGCGGCCAGATGGCGGAAATCTCCGGCAGCCAGGGCAGCCTCATCGTGCGGGATGTGTTCCTGGATTCCGGCGCGTCCATGGTGCTGGTGAACGCCCAGGGCGTCCAGGAGATTCCCATCGCCCCTTGCAAGCGCTATGTGCTGGAGGTGGAGGCCTTTGGCAAAATGGTCTTAGAGGATGGGGAACCCCCGGTGACCTTGGAGGAGACTGCCCGAAACTGCGGCCTCATCGCCAGGATGCTGGAGGCCACCCCGCAATAATCATCCGTATCAAAACGGCAAAAGGAGTTGCATCCATGACGGACGCTCCCCAAAGACACTGGGTCAAGCAGACGGCCTTGTTTTTAACCAGCCAGACCGTGACCCTGTTTGGCTCTTCCATTGTCCAGTTCGCCATCTCCTGGTATATCACCCTCACCACCCAAAGCGGCGTGATGATCGCCATTTCCACCCTGGCGGGCTTTCTGCCCCAAGCGCTAATATCCCTGTTCGCCGGGGTATGGGCGGACCGTTATGACCGCAAGCGGATCATCATCCTGGCGGATGCGGTGATCGCCCTTTGTACGGCGGTTCTGGCGGTGCTCTTTGCGCTGGGCTACCAGAAGATGTGGCTGCTTTTCGTGATCTCGGGCATCCGCTCCGCCGGGGCCGGCATCCAAATGCCCGCCGTGGGCGCCTTTTTGCCGGAGATTGTACCCCAGGACAAGCTGATGCGGGTGAACGGGATCAATTCCACGGTTCAAAACGTGATGTTTCTGCTCTCCCCGGCGGTGGCGGGCTGGCTGTACGGCAGCCTGGGCATCGCCCCGGTGTTTTGGGTGGACGTGATCACCGCGGTGATCGGCATCGGCATCTTCCTGCGGGTGGCGGCTCCGCCCCGGGAGGTCCCCCCGGTCCAGCCCGGCCACTTCTGGAAGGACATGCGCAGCGGCGTGGCCTACATGGCCCATACCCCCTGGCTGTGGCAGATGACGCTGTTTTACCTGGTTACGGCGCTGATGCTGGGGCCTTCGGTGTTCCTGACCCCGCTGATGGTGGCCCGCAGCTTCGGGCCGGAGCCCTGGCGGCTGGTGACCCACGAGACCGTGTTCTCGGTGGGCAGCATTTTGGGCGGTGTGCTGGTGAGCCTGTGGGGCGGACTGCGCAACAAAAGCTATTCCTTGATCGTGGCCTCCATCTTCTTCGGCCTGACCACGCTGCTGATGGGCTTTTCCCGGGATTTTCTCTTTTATCTGGTGATAATGCTGCTCATGGGCTTGAGCGTACCCTTCATCCACACCGCCAGCAACACCGTCATGCAGACCCGCACCGCCCCGGAGCTGATGGGCCGGGTCTTCGGGGTGAGCTCCATCATTGGCTCCGCGGCCATGCCCCTGTCCATGGTGTGGTTCGGCCCCCTGGCGGACCGCTTCAGCGTGGAGGTGCTGCTCATCGCCACCGGGGCGGTGATGACGGCCATCGCCCTGGTGGGATTCAGGGCCAGGGCCATGGTGGAGGCGGGGGAACCCCTCCCTCAGAAAGAGGATGGCTGAGGCCATCCTCTTTTTCTTCCCTTTTGTTTGAATCAGGCCTCTCCTTCCTTCGTTTTTCGCTGTGCTTCAAAATGTGCATTTCTTGCTTGCAAGTGTTCCTTTTTTGCTCAATGCTTAGGATTGGGTTTACTTTTTTGGCTTTCCTTTTCATAATAAGAGCAAGATACCGCACTGGACATGCTGCCTGGAACAAGCAGCCAAAGGGATTCGCAAAAAAAGAAAAGGGGACATTGATGATGAAACGGCTCGGCATGCTTCTGCTCACGGTGATGATGATTCTTTCCATTGGTTCTACTGCTTTGGCGGCGGATATGCCCAGGTTTGTGACCGTGGGCACCGGGGCCACCGGCGCAGCCTTCTACCCCATTGGCGTTGCCATGGCGGAAGTGCTCACCAACAACCTGGGGGTGGAGGCAACAGCCCAGGTTACCGGGGGAGCGCTGGAGAATTTGCAGCTGGTGCAAGACATGACCATTGATCTGGGGATTACCATGGGCAATTCAGCCCAGGATGCCTATGAGGGCGCCGGCGATTACAAAGGGACCGCGTATACCAATGTGAATGCATTGTTCGGCGGCCTGTCCAAGGGATTCTTCCAAATCGTGGTGCTGGATGGCAGCAGCATCCAAACCATGAAGGACCTGGTGGGCAAAAAGGTGTGCATGGGGCCTGCGGGCAATGGGGCGATCTCCGTTGCGGAAACCATTTGGAATGAATATGGCTTTGGCGTGAAGGACGTGAACGCTACGTACCTGTCCTATGACGATGGCGTCAATCAGCTGACCGACGGCAATTGTGACGCGGTTGTGGTGCAGGCGGCTGTTCCCTCCGCCGCCATTCAGGAGCTGGCAGTATCCGGGAAACCCTACCGCTTCCTCCCCGTGGAGGAGAATATTGCCGACACCTTATGCGAAAAGTTCCAGTATTTCGGGTACGGCGCGCTGGCCTCCACAGTCTACGAAAATAATGCGGTGGATACGCCCACCATGTTTATTACCAACATGGTGGTGGTGCGGGCGGACTTGAGCGAGGACGTCGTATACCAAATCACCAAAGCCCTCATGGAAAATATCGACACTGTGAAAAACTCCCACAAGGCGGCCGGCGGCATCACCCTGGAGGGGGCCGTGCGGACTTCCATCCCCCTGCATCCCGGTGCGGAAAAGTACTTCGTAGAAGTAGGTGCTAAGTAACATGCCCATGGACGATAAGGTGCGCGGCCGGCTCTGTAAAGCTTTGTATATCGTCACGGCTGTCCTGTATCTGTACACGGCGGGCTTTGGGTCATTTTCGGAAATGACCCAAAGAGCCTTCCTTATCACGGTGTGCGGGTTTGCGATTTTCCTGCTGAAACCCATCAAGAGGCAAGGGAAGCAAACCAGCCTTACCCGGGTGCTGGATTGGGTTTTTGCATTGGCTTTTTGCGCCGCAGGGGTGTACATCATGGTGGTATGGGACGCACGGGTGAGCAAAGTGGGCACGCCCCCTTCCGGCGACATGGTGATGGCGACCCTGATGATTGTGTTGCTGCTGGTAGCCACCTACAAAACCACCGGCTGGCCCTTGGTGCTTACCTCCATCGTATTTTTGGGCTATACCTTTGCGGGGCCCTATCTCCCGTCGGTTTTGGCCCATCGGGGAGAAACCTGGGCCAGAACGGCAAACTTCATGTATGTATCTACCAGCAGCATCTTTGGGGTGCCGGCGGGCATTGCCTCCACGTACATCATCAGCTTTGTGATCTTCGGGGCCTTTCTGGAGAGCTTCGGAGCCGGACAGTGGTTTGTGGATGTTGCCTATGCGGGCACGGGCCACCGTAGAGGGGGGCCGGCCAAAACAGCGGTGCTGTCCAGCGCGCTCATGGGCATGATCTCCGGTTCTCCCGCGGCCAACGTGGTAACCACCGGAACCTTTACCATTCCGCTGATGAAGCGCACGGGGTATCAGGATTACGAGGCAGGGGCCGTAGAGGCTGTCGCTTCCACAGGGGGCATGTTTACGCCGCCCATCATGGGGGCCGCAGCCTTTATGATGGCGGAGTTTCTGGGGATTCGGTACATGGAGGTGGCCCGTTCCGCCATCGTACCTGCGGCCCTGTTTTACCTATCCCTGATGCTGGTGGTGGATGCCATCGCGGTAAAAAACAATTTGAAGGGCGTTCCCAAGCCGGAATTGCCCAGCGCCAGAAACATCATGCTGGAGCGGGGACAGCTAGGGATCCCCATCGTTTTTGTCATCGTTGTGGTGCTCCTGGGCTGGAGCGCCATGAAGGCGGCGTTTTGGGGCACGGTGGTGGTAGTGGCGGTGGCTTTTTTGAAAAAGGCTACGCGGCCTACGGTGGCTACCTTTCTGGCCGCTCTGGAAGGCGGCGTGAAGAGCGTTGCCAGCATCGTGATCTCCTGCGCCTGCGCGGGCATCATCGTGGGAGTGATCTCCATGACGGGCCTGGCCACCAAAATGAGCTATACCTTGGTGAGCCTCTCCGGCGGGAACATCTATGTGGCGGCGGTGTTAACGGCGATTATCACCATCATTTTGGGCTGCGGCATGCCCCCCACCCCAACCTACATCATTTTGGCAACGGTGCTGGTGAACCCGCTGACCCAGATGGGCGCTTCGGCCTTGGCCGTTCATATGTTCATTTTCATATTCTCTTGCATTGGCGCCCTCACGCCCCCAGTGGCCATTACGGCCTACACGGCGGCAGCCATCGCCAAGTCCGATCCCAACAAAACGGGGTTTCGCGCCTTCCGCATGGGGCTGGTAGCCTACATCATCCCGTTCATTTTCCTGTTAAGCCCGGCTATTTTGATCATGGGGGAAACGCGGGATGTGGTGTTGGCTATTATCACCTCCGTTGTGGGGATATTCTGCTTAACGGGGGCCGTAGAAGGCTACATGCTGCAATACTGGAGCGCCCTCCCCCGGGTCTTCTTAGGCGCTGCAGCCTTGCTGCTGATGATTCCAGGGGCCGCTACGGATCTGATGGGCGTGGGCTGCGCCGTTGCCGCCTTCTTGCTCAACCGCTTTGTATGCAAGCCAAGATGGCGAGGTGCGGCTAGTGCCTAGGAGCATTGATCTGTTTAACCACTACCTGCCTTTGGAGTTTTACGACAGGATTGTCCGTTTGGGCGGAAATGCGCACATGATGAAGCGGGCCAGCCAAATGCCGGCCATGTCCGATTTGTCTTACAGGCTCAAGCTCATGGATACCTTTGAAGGCTACCAGCAGATTCCCTGCATCGTCAGCCCCAACGTGGAGCAGCTGGTGCCCCCGGAGCATACGGCCGCCTTGGCGCGTTTTGCCAACGAGACCTTCTATGACCTGTGCCAGAAATATCCCCGGAAGTTTCCCGGCTTTGTGGCGGTGCTGCCCATGGACGACCTGGAAAAGGCGGCGCGGGAAGCGGAGTACGCCATCACCCAGCTGGGGGCCGTGGGGGCCCAGGTGTTTACCAACCAGGACGGGCATGCCATCGACAGCGAGGACTTCTATATCCTGTACGAAAAGCTGGATGAGCTGGACGCCGTGCTGTGGATTCACCCGGCGCGGACCGCCGCGCAGCCCTACTATGCAGGAGAAGCGCTGGAGAAATACGAGTTGTGGTGGACGATGATGTGGCCCATCGAAACCACCATGGCTGCCTCCCGCTTGGCATATTCCGGCCTGTTTCAGCGCTGCCGCAAGCTGCGGGTCATCCTCCACCATGCCGGGGCAATGCTTCCCATGATGGAAGGGAGGCTGGAAAACGGGCTTCAGCTCTATTCCACCCGCACTGCCCCCAACATGCAAGCCCTTGTAGAAAGCCCAATCCGGGGAAAGGTTCAAATTGACGAATTCCGGAAATTTTATGCGGACTGCGCCACCTTTGGCAGCCGGGCGGCCATCCAGTGCGCCCTGAATTTCTTCGGGTTGGAGCATATGGTGTTTGCCAGCGATCTGCCCTTTGATCCGGAGGATGGGTTCGGGTATGTCCGGCGCACCTTGCGGGATATCGATGCGCTGCCCATTACCGAGGCTGAAAAAGACATGCTGCGCTATGGAAACGCGTTGCGCATTCTCAAGCGGATCTCCTAATCCACAGGGATTCCTCCACCGGCACGCCAGGCGCGGCGCTATGCGCGCTGGCGTGCCTTTATTTTCTTTGGGAGCGGCTTCTGTACTGCAAGGGAGAGATGCCCTCTTGGCGCCTGAAGCTGCGGATGAAGTGGGAGCTGTTGGGAAACCCCACAGTGTCCCCGATTTTTTGTACGGATTCCTTGGTGTGGATCAGCATGTCCTTTGCCTTGGACATACGGGCCATAATCACATACTGCTTGAAGGAGAATCCCGTGATTTCCTTGAAGCTGTGGCTGAGATAGTATTTACTCATGAAAAACATGGTGGAGAGGGTGTCCAGGGTCAGGTCCTCCGCCAAGTGGCTTTCAATGTGGTTTTGGATATTGAAGATGATTCCCTGACGCTCATGGGATTTGTGCCCTGGAAACGCATCGGGGGTATGCCGGTACATATTCACCAGGATATCCACGATTTTGGCTGAAATCTGAAAATCCCAATAGGGAGGCTGATGGCGGTATTCCTTGCCTATCAGCCTCATCATGTGGATATAATGCTCCAGTTCAGCCTGGGTGCATCGATAGTGGTGGCAAAAGTCATGGGGCCGCTGCTTAAAGATGGACAGAAGCACCGGATCCCGGATGAGGGCAGCCAGCGCTTCCGTAGAGAAGCGGATGATGTAGCGCTCGTAGCCGTCGCTGGTGGAGAGAATATGGTGATTCTCCATATTGCTCATTACCAAAATGCTGCCGGGAAAGACGTGGTAGGTTTTGCCGCTAATATAAAAGCTGGCTGTCCCGGTAGCCGTCAGGATCAGCTCATATTGGTAATGAAAGTGCGGCGCGATCTGCTGAGCTTCCGGGGACATATACGCTTGCACGTCATCTTGCCGGTGCCGAAACAGGATATCCGTTTCTGGAGCAAACTGGCCCGCCATATGCAACAACCCTTTATCATCAACGCTAGGAATATTATACCCTACCACGCGCAGAATCACAAGAAAGGGGAGGGTCAGGAACCGCTCCCCCATATGCCCGCCACGCGCCCGTTTCGCTCCACGGGGCGCAATCCTTTCAGGAAAAACCAAGGCACGGTGGCAATTCGTTTTGCGGCTTATCACCGGCAGCCCTGCTGTCAGAGGCTTCAAAGGATTTGACGGAAGGGCCATGGCAAATTTTTCACGGCCTGCCGGCGCCCATGCCTCTCCCCGGATTGACAGAAAAGGCTGAATTCACTATAATGGTTGAGCATTTTCCATGTGCCATTGTCAATGATAAAGGAGCTACTTGCATGAAATCTCTTCACTCCTCCCAGCTTCGCTCCCTGTTTTTGAAATTCTTCCAGGACCACGGCCACGCGGTGATCTCCAGCGCCTCCATCATCCCGGAAAACGACCCCACGGTGCTGTTCACCACGGCGGGGATGCACCCCCTGGTGCCGTACCTCATGGGAGCCAAGCATCCCGCGGGCAACCGGCTGTGCGACGTGCAAAAGTGCGTGCGTACCGGGGACATTGACGATGTGGGGGATTTCAGCCACCTCACCTTCTTTGAGATGCTGGGCAACTGGTCCCTGGGGGATTACTTCAAGAAGCAGATGATCCCCTGGAGCTGGGAATTTTTGACCAGCCCCGAATATTTGGGCCTGCCCAAGGAGAAGCTGGCCTTCTCTGTGTTTGCCGGGGACGAGGATTGCCCCAGGGACGAGGAAAGCGCCCAGCTGTGGCGGGACATGGGCGTGCCCGCCGAAAGGATCTTCTACCTGCCCAAGGAGAACAACTGGTGGGGCCCCGCCGGGCAGACCGGCCCCTGCGGCCCGGATACCGAGATGTTCATCATCACCGACAAGGAGCCTTGCGGCCCGGATTGCACCCCCGCCTGCTCCTGCGGCCGGTATTTGGAGATCTGGAACGACGTGTTCATGCAGTACAACAAACAGGCGGACGGGAGCTTCATCCCTCTGGCTCAAAAAAATGTGGACACGGGCATGGGCCTGGAGCGCACCATCTGCGTCCTCAACGGCAAGAAGAGCGTTTACGAAACCGACCTGTTCGAGGGGATTCTGGGCAAGATCGCGGAGCTGTCCGGCAAGGCTTATGGCAGCGACGAGGAAACCACCCGGGCCTTCCGGATCGTGGCGGACCATATCCGCACCGCCACCTTCATCCTGGGGGATGACCGGGGGGTGGCCCCCAGCAATGTGGACCAGGGCTATGTGCTGCGCCGCCTGATTCGCCGGGCCGTGCGCTACGGCATGGGCCTGGGCCTGCCGGACGGCTTCACCGGGGAGATTGCCAAGGTGATCATCGGTCAGTACAACGAGGCCTATCCCGAGCTCACCCGCAACCGGCGCTTCGTGCTGGAGCAGCTGGCCCTGGAGGAAACCCGCTTCGCCAAAACCTTGAAGCAGGGTACCCGGGAGTTTGAGAAGCTGGTGGCCAAGGTGCAGAACCAGACCATCGACGGGGAAAGCGCCTTCCACCTCTACGATACCTACGGCTTCCCCGTGGAAATGACTTTGGAATTGGCCAAGGAAAAGGGCCTGGCTGTGGACATGGAGGGCTTCCAGGAGCGCTTCAAGCAGCACCAGGCCACCTCCCAGGCCGGGGCCGAGCAGCGCTTCAAGGGCGGCCTGGCGGATCACAGCGACGAAACCGCCAAGCTCCACACCGCCACCCACCTGATGCATGCCGCTTTGCGCAAGGTGCTGGGGCCGGAGGTGGCCCAAAAGGGCTCCAACATCACCGCCGAGCGCCTGCGCTTTGACTTCTCCTTTGGCCGCAAGATGACCCCCGAGGAAATCGCCGAGGTGGAAAGGCTGGTGAACGAAGTTATCGCCGCCAAAGCCCCCATCACCTGGCAGGAGATGACCGTGGCCGAGGCCAAGGAGCACGGGGCCATCGGCCTGTTTGAAAGCAAGTATGGGGAACAGGTGAAGGTCTACTCCATGGGGGATTTCAGCAAGGAGATCTGCGGCGGCCCCCACGCCTCCAACACCGGAGACCTGGGCAGCTTCAAGATTCAGAAGGAGGAGAGCTCCTCGGCGGGGGTCAGAAGGATCAAGGCCGTCATCGGGAAATAACGGGAGCTTCCTTCCGGCAATCATAAACCTCTGCGAATGCCATCGCATGTTTGGTACGGATGCAAAACCAGGCGGATTGCGCCCAGCGCGGGCCGCCTGGTTTCCTCCGGCAGGCATGGGGTGGCCTTTTGCGTTCCCTGGGGGATTGTTCCCACTGCCGCGCGGTATGCCCTTCCCAAAAGAAAGGAGTTTGTATGAACCCAACGGATTTTCCCCAGGAGCAGGCCCACTTCGCCGCCACCCTGGAGGTGGTGGCCGGGGAGCTGCGCAAGGCTGAGGCGGAGCTGGGCATTACGGACGGAAACGACACCTTCATCCAGGTCATTGACGACGGCAGCGACGATGCCGTGGTGCAGCAGTTTGTGGTGCGCATGAAGTTGCGGGGCCTGCACCAGCTTCGCCTCTCCCGGCAGCAGCCCTACTTTGCCCGGCTGGATTTCGCCCCGGACAGCGACATGCCCTATGAGGGCGGCATGAAGGCGGGGAGTGTGTCCGCGGTGTACCTGGGGCGCTGGGGCGTGATCAAGACCCCGGAGTACAAAATCTGGGTGGCGGACTGGCGCAGCCCGGTGGCAAACCTGTACTATTCGGGGCAGATCGGCCAGGTCAGCTACGATGCGCCGGACGGCAAGGTGGAGGGCGAGCTGACCCTAAAGCGGATGTTCACCGTCCGGGAGGGCAAGCTGCTGGCGATGCAGGACACCGGGCTGGTGGGCCAGGAGAGGTTCCTCACCGAGGCGTTGTCCCAGGTGACCACCGCCAGGCTGCGGGAGGTGGTCACCACCATCCAGGCGGAGCAAAACACCGTGATCCGCCATGATCCCTTCTCTCCCCTGTGCGTGCAAGGGGTGGCGGGCAGCGGAAAGACCACCATCGCCTTGCACCGGATCGCCTGGATGCTGTATCGCCTGCAAAAGACCGTGGCTCCCCACCAGATGATGATTTTGGCCCCCAACCCGCTGTTTCTCAACTACATCAGCCGGGTGCTGCCGGATTTGGGGGTGGAGCAGGTGCGCCAGACCACCTTTGCCCAGCTGGCCACAAAGCTGCTGGGGAAGCGGATGCCCAAGCTGGAGGTGGGAGCCCGGCTGGAGGAACGCCTCTGCATGACCAAGCCCCAGCGGGACGCCCTGGACGCGGTGCTGCGGCAAAAGGGAGCCCTGGCCCTGGGGGAGGCCCTGGACGCCTTCCTGGTACGGTTTGAGAGGGCGGTGACCCCCGCCTGGGACGTGACCTTCGGGGGCCGGAGGCTGCTGGCCGCCCAGGAGATGGAGGATTTGTTTTTGCGGCAATTCCGCCACTACCCCTTGCGCGCCCGGGTGGACGAGGTGCGCAAGGTGGTGAAAAAGCGCTTGAAGCAAGCCTTGGAGGCGCTGGAGGAAACGCTGCGCAAGGCCACGGAGGAACGGCTGGAGGCCTTGCTGCGGGCCCTGCCGGACGGAGGGGAGCGCCAGGAAAAGGCCCGGCGGCTCTTTGCCAGCCGCCAGGAGCGGCTGGAGCAGATGAAGGGGGCCGAGAAGGCGTTTTGGAAGGGCTACGACGGAGCCTGGCACTCCATGGAGCTGCTGCGCGTATACGGCGAGTTTTGGCAGCAAAAGGCCCTGGAGGACGCCCCAGGCCGGGGCGCCGCGTTGGTGTGGGCCGCCACCCAGCCGGGGCTTGCCAAGGGCCGGGTAGGAGCCGAGGACCTGCCGGCTTTGCTGTGGCTGGGGGAGAGGCTCTACGGCTATTTCCGCCTGGACATCCGCCACGTGGTGGTGGACGAGGCCCAGGATGTGTCCCCCTTGCAGGTGAAGGTGTTGCGCAAGCTGATGAACCACGACGCCTTTACCTTGGTGGGGGATTTGTGGCAAGGCATCTATGGGGACGAGGGCATCCGCTCCTGGAGCGATTTGACCGAAGGCATCTTTGAAAAAAAACCCGTGTGCACCACCCTGTCCACCAGCTACCGCAGCACGGTGGAGATCATGGAGCTGGCCTTCTCTTTGATGGCGGGCCACGAGGCCGCCGGGGTCACGGCCAGGCCGGTGCTGCGCCATGGGGAAGCCCCTGTCTTTGCGCGGGCCGGCAGCCCCAAGGAGCGCCTGGCCGCCATCGTCCAGGGGGTGGAGGAGTGGCTGCGGGAAGGCTTCTTCTCCATCGCCATCATCGTGAAGCGGGAGGCGGACGCCAAAGCCCTTCACAAGGCTCTGCTGCCCCTTTTGCCCCAGGCCCGGCTGGTAGGCCGGGGGGACGATACCTTCCAGGGCGGCGTCCAGGTGATGGGGGCCGGTGTGGTAAAGGGCCTGGAGTTTGACTGCGTGCTCATCGCCGACTCCGGGGAGGATGCGTACCCCAAGGAGCGCTTTTACGACAAGCTCCTGTATGTGCTGTGCACCCGGCCCTTGCACAGGCTGCGGCTGCTGGGAAGCGAGGAGAGGTTCCGGGGGTAGGGGACGGTAGGGGCTGCCGTCCCTGAAACCCTGCCTGGGGACGCAGTCCCCGGACCCCGCCTTTGCTTTGAAAGCCAAGTCAGCTTCGTATCATTTGAAGCTCACCCTTCACGTTTTTCGCACGGAAGCCATATTTCTCATACAGGCCGATTGCGTTTTGATTCAGCGCATCAGCCGCCAGGAACCCTTTGACCGCGCCGTTTTCAACACCATAGCGCAGCGCCTGTTCCAGTAACTTTTTGCCGAAGCCCATCCCTTGAAATTTCGGAGCAACCGCAAGCTCTCTGATCCAAAGGGTCGTACCTTCGTGATAGATACAGACGCAGCAAAATCCTGCCATCTCGGAATCTTTGCGCAGAATAATCACTTTGTTTTCAGAAAGCCAGTTGGCAAACCATTCCTTTGATTCGCCTTCAAAGCCTCTGGATTGCAGTCTGCATTTTTGGGATACCATGGAGGCTTCTTCGCATTCTTCCATTGTCAGATACACAAGCTGGCTTTCCGTGTTTAGGAGAGCAAGGGTACCGGCTAAATTGTCATGAAAGAAATCCACGTATTCGCCCCATTCCACGAAACCGAGCTTTTTAAGCTGCGGCGCGTATTCATGGGGGACAAAATGCAGCCGTAAAGCCCCCGGCATATCCGCTATTGCGTGGAGCAAAGATTCAAAACGATCCGTAGCAAAATAAAGCATGGCGGGTGTTTTGCTGTTATCCTGCAGCAGGAGGAGGTCGTCTCGGTCAACCAGAACCTCTGCATTTTGGCAATCTTCAAAGTCAAGATAATTCATAGAGGAATATGGATGTTTTTTGGCTCTTTCCACCATTCTGTCAAAAGTACTTTCATGAAACATATCATTCTCCCTTTCGAAACAATACGCCGTTTTACCCCGTGAAACGGGGCAATGAGGGGTTGGGGGCTGGGGTAGCGCCCAGCGTTCCGCCCCCTCGTCCCCGGCTTACTTCCCCCCATCCTGCCTCGCGTACCACACCTCCCCGTCGGTAGCCAGGTACACGTCGCCCTCGCCGGAGTACAGGGCGGGAATGCCCCGTAGGGCCAGCTGTTCCCCGGCCCGCCGGGAGGCCCTGGGGGTGTTGGTGACCACCGCCAGGCTGGGGGAAACGGCGCTGAGAAAATCCGACTGGAAGGGCTCCACGCCGTGGTGGGGGGATTTGAGGATGTCCGAGGCCAGAAGGGACCCCTGGGTTTTGAAGAAATGATGCTGGGAGACCCCGGTGATGTCGGCGGTGAGCAGCAGCGTGCGCAGTCCGTATTCCAGGTGGATCACCAGGGATTGGGCGTTCACGTCCTGGGTGGAATCCTCCCAGCGCAGAATGCGCAAAAGGGCGCTGCCCTGGGTCAGGAAATCCTCGCCGGGGATGGGGGTGGCTCCCCGGTCCGGGCCCTGGCCGCCCAGCTCCAGAAGGTCCCCGGAGGCGAGCTGGGCATAGGGGATGGGCCGGGCGTCCGCCTGGGCGAGGAAGTTTGCGAAGAGGGCATTGGAGGATTCCCGGCCCAGGTTTCCGTAGGCCCGGGAGGCCCCGCCCCCCCGGCGCAGCAAGGCGGTGGGGGCGGAGATATGGTCCTCATGGGGGTGGGTGAACAGCAAGCTGCCCACCCGCAGGGAGCCCTGTTCCTTTCGCAGGAAGCTTTCCAGCTGGGAAAAGGACTCCGGGTAGCCGCCGTCGATCAGCAGGGTTTGGGAGCCCACCCGCAGGAAGATGGCGTCCCCCTGGCCCACGTTCAGGAAAAACACCTCCAGCAGCTCCGCGTCCCGGGGGAAGGGATTGGGTCCTCCAACATGGAGAAATTCCGGAAGGGGCGGCTCCTGGGTGGAGGCGGGGGAGGCGGCCAAAGCCGGGGGAGACAGGGGAATGAAAGCCAGGCAAAGGGCCGCCAGCAGGGCCCAAGCCCTGGAGAAAAGCCGCGGCCGGGGCGAAAAAGAACCCATGAGGTACCTCCTTGACCGTAGCAATGCCAAACAAAAGCGGCCAGGTTTCCGCCCGGCCGCTTTTTCCGATCATAGGTGGTGCTTCACCCGGTCCCGCTCCTCGGCCTTCTTGGCGTTGTTGAAACGGTCCACAGTTCCGGAGAGATAGCCGGTGACCCGGCGGATGCGCTCAAAGGCGTGCGCCTGTTCGCTGCGCCCGCATTTGGGGCACACATCCCCGATGATGCCGTTGTAGCCGCAAACGGGGTCCCGGTCCAGGGGGTGGTTGATGGAGCCGTAACCGATGCCCTGGTCGTGCATGTAGCGCACCACTTTTTCAAAGGCGTCCAGGTTCTTGGAGGGGTCGCCGTCCATTTCGATGTAGGAGATGTGGCCCGCGTTGGTCAGCTCGTGATAGGGGGCCTCCACGGCGATCTTCTCAAAGGCGCCGATGGAGAAATACACGGGCACATGGAAGGAGTTGGTGTAATAGGTCCGGTCCGTCACCCCGGGGATCTCGCCGTACTTGGCCCGGTCCAGCTTCACAAAGCGCCCGGAGAGGCCCTCGGCGGGGGTGGCCAGCAAGGTATAGTTCAGCTTGCGCTTCTGGCTCAGCTCGTCGCAGTACTTGCGCATGAAGCCGATGATCTCCAGGCCCAGGTTCTGGCTGGAGGGGTCCTCCCCGTGATGGGCGCCCCGGAGGGCCACCAGGGTTTCCGCCAGGCCGATGAAGCCGATGGAAAGGGTGCCGTGCTTGAGAACCTCCCGGATGCTGTCGTTCCAGTTCAGGTTCTCGCTGTCCAGCCATACCCCCTCCCCCATGAGGAAGGGGAAGTTGCGCACCTTCTTGTTGGAGATGATCTCCAGGCGCTCGTCCAGCTGATCCACCACCAGGTCCAGCGTGCGCTCCAGCTCCTCAAAGAACCACTGCAAGTCGCCCTTGGCCTTGATGCCGATCCGGGGCAGGTTGATGGAGGTGAAGGAAAGGTTACCCCGGCGGGGGCAAACCTCCCGGGTGGGGTCGTACACATTGCCGATGACCCGGGTACGGCAGCCCATGTAAGCGATCTCCGTTTCCGGATGGCCTTCCTTGTAGTACTTCTTGTTGAAGGGCGCATCCACAAAGCTAAAATTGGGGAACAGGCGCTTGGCGCTGGTGCGGATGGCCAGGCGGTACAGGTCGTAATTAGGATCCCCGGGGTTGAAGCTGATCCCTTCCTTGACCCGGAAGATCTGGATGGGGAAGATGGGGGTTTCCCCGTTGCCCAGGCCCGCCTCGGTGGCCAAAAGCACATTGCGCATCACCATGCGGCCCTCCGGGGAGGTGTCCATGCCGTAGTTGATGCTGCTGAAGGGCACCTGGGCCCCGGCGCGGCTGTTCATGGTGTTCAGGTTGTGGATCAGGGCCTCCATGGCCTGGTAGGTAGCCTTTTCCGTTTCCTTTTCCGCCTGCTCCCGCACAAAATCCATCAGCCGGGTGAGGGTCTCCTTCCCGGCCTTGGGCAGGATGGCCTCCAGCTGGCGCATCATGGCCTTGTCGTATTCCGCGTCCACGGCCAGGCCCGGCGCCTTCCCCAGCTCGTCCTCCAGCTTGGCCAAAATGCACATGGCGGCTTCCGGGGCGTCCTCCAGGTTGCCCAGAAGCTCCAACGCCCGGGCCAGGTTGTCCCGGTAGCGCTTGCGGAAGGTCTTGCGCACGCCGGGAGCCATGCCGTAATCAAAGTTCACAACGCTTTGGCCGCCATGCTGGTCGTTCTGGTTCGCCTGGATGGCGATGCAGGCCAGGGCGGAATAGCTGTAAATATCGTTGGGTTCCCGCAGCACCCCGTGCCCTGTGGAAAATCCCCCCCGGAAGAGGTCCAGCAGGTCGATCTGGCAGCAGGTGGTGGTGAGGGTATAGAAATCCAGGTCGTGGATGTGGATATCGCCCTCGTGGTGAGCCCGGGCATGGCGGGGGTTGAGCACGTACATCTCGTAGAATTGCTTCGCGCCCTCGCTGCCGAATTTGAGCATGCTGCCCATGGCGGTATCGCCGTTGATGTTGGCGTTTTCCCGCTTGATGTCGCTGTCGCTGGCATCCTTGTAGGCGATGTCCTCAAAGATACGCATGAGCCGGGTGTTCATTTCCCGGACCCGGCTGCGCTCGGCCCGGTAGAGGATATACGCCTTGGCGGAGCGTACAAAGCCCTGTTCGATCAGCACCCGCTCCACAGTGTCCTGAATCTGTTCCACCGTGGGAATGGCGGGAATGCTCTCATCCCTTTCAACCTCGGTCACCACCAGCGCCGCCAGCTCGTGGGCGGTTTCAGCGCTTTTCTGACTGCCGCTGGCCATAAAGCTCTTTTCAATGGCCTGCTCAATCTTGATGGGATCAAAGGAAACGATACGCCCGTCGCGCTTTTTGATGGATGTGATCATGGCTCTGACTCCTTTTGGTGGGCTGATTTCCAGAGGTGGCGAAGGGCCTTGCTTCGGGAAGGGCGACGATGAAAAATCAGCGGCCGATCGTTTGTCGTCCGCAAGGCCAAACCTCGGGATTGACTTTTCTGCTGGTTTCAAAATCATTATATTGTGTTACTTCTTGAATGTCAATACAACATGTAGATGTGACAGAAGAAGCACCAGGGTGGCGAAAGCTCGAGATATGACGGATTTGCAATGAATTTGCCTTTTTGTTGACAGAATCTTCACAAGAAGGATTTTTTTTCGCGGGGCTTTTTGCACCCATTTTATACAAAAACTACTGATTTTGAAAAGATATCCGGAAGAATAGCCTATCCGGTTTTTCAGAATATTTTGAGGGGAAAGAAACCCACGCTGCTCCAGGGCCGGGGGAATATTACGAAATGATTGCAAAATCGGGAGAATAGATTCAGCTTCCCCTGAAACAGGGAAGCCCCGGCAAAGCCGGGGCCCTGTCAATGCCCTCCTGAACCCTGGTTGTGCTTTTTCCCTTTGATTTCCGGCACCGGAGGCTGTTTGTTCTTGGGCAGGTGGGTTTTGTGGTTGCTCTCGGTGCCGTGGGGCTCCTTGGGGTCGGGTCTGCGCATGCCGGCCTTTGCCATGGTATTCACCTCGGGCATAAGGTGGGCCCAAAGCCGGGGGATTATGCATGGGGCGGCAGGAGGGCGGCCCTTTAGGGGTCCTTTTCGTATAGGGTGGCAAGGACCTTGCCGTAGCTGCGGATGGTGAGGAGCGGGTGGTATCCCTGGGGCGCGGGCGTGCCGTAGATGCGGGCATAGGTGGCGTTGGAGAACAGGTAGGGGGCGTCTTCCTCCTCCGTCACCGTTAAAGTGGCTTGCAAGGCCGGGGACAGGGCCCCGTGCCCATGGACGACGCCAAAGAGGCTCATGGGCTCCCTGGCCCCCAAAACCAGGGGAAGCCGCGTATCCCGGGGGGAGGCGGCCAGCTCCTTCATGGCGTTCACGGTGCTCACCACCCAGTAGTCCAGCTCCATCTGGGTGGCGTCGGTATTCCGGAGCAGAAGGTTGTAGTAGCCATATTGATAAGGATGGTTCAGCCCCATGCCCAAGGCGGTGAAGGCAAAGCACAGGCACAAAAGGGCGCATGCGCCCCGCCGGAGCCAGGCCCTGCGCTCCCAAAGCCCCGCCAGGGTGTCCAAGCCGATCCCCGCCAGCAGCACCACAGGGGCGAAAACGACGTCGAAATGCCGCCAGCCGTTGTAGACCAAAGGCTTAGTTGCCATGGCATACCCCAGGGGCGCAAGCCACAGCAAGGTCAGCACCGGCAGCATGATGACGGCGCTCTCCTTCAGCGCGGCGGCCTTGGCCTTGCAAAAGGAAAGGAGGGCTTTCCACTGGCCTATGGCCGCCAGGGGGAGGGTATACAAGGGCAAGGTCACCAGCATCATGTAGGGCAGGTAGCGCCGGGGCAAAGGATTCACTCCGTGGTCGTAGATCATGCCCCGAAACAGCACCACCCCGGGCCAGCGGGAAAAGCCCGAGGCATTGCGCAGCACATAGGCCAGATACTCTCCGGGGCCGTGCCAAAGGGCCGGGGTAAGCAAGGCATAAAAAACGGCGAAGCTGAGGAGGGTCCCCAGGGCCGCCCTGACTTTGGACGGGGTCCAGGCCCGTTGGGCCGTCAGGGACACCACCACCGCCAAGCCCACCAGCCCCCAGGGAGCCGCGCCCACGATTTTCGTGTTGGCCGCCATGGCCCCGGCCAAGGAGAACAACACTCCCCGGAGCAGGCCCGGCTGTTTCAGCAGCCGCAGGCCCAGCCACAGGGTCAGTAAAAACAGGGAGAGCAGCACCATGTCCTTGTTGTTGTAGTGGCCCTCGGCAAAAAAGCGGGGGGAGAGGTACAATAGCAGCACGCAAAGGCAGGCGACGCCCCGGCTCTGCCCTATCTCCCGGCAAAAGCCGTACACAGCCCAGCACCCGGCCATGAACCAAAGCCAGGTATAGCCGTGCCACAGGGCCAGCAATACGTGGGGGGCGGTTTGCTTTAAGGGGAGCAATGGCGCGGCCAGGTAATAGGCGCTTTGCCCGTGGTCCCCCTCGGTGCTTTGGGAGATGGGCCGGATGCCCAGCTGGCTATAATAGTCCACAGCCCGGCTGTCCCCCAGCCAAAGGGCGTATTCCTTCAGGTTCTCCC
This sequence comes from Candidatus Limiplasma sp., assembly GCA_034927815.1. Classification (GTDB taxonomy): domain Bacteria; phylum Bacillota; class Clostridia; order Christensenellales; family Aristaeellaceae; genus Limiplasma. Next base: position 158,785 of record JAYFPK010000008.1, on the reverse strand, counting down.
GGAGGATGTCCTGCTCCCAGTCCTCATCGCAGGCCAGGCCATAATCCCCGGAGGTAAGAAGCCCGATGAGGGTCAGCAGCCCGAAGAAAAGCGCCACCAGCAGCCTGGGGCGGCGGAGGAAGGAGGGGAGAAACCGGCTTGCAAGCATGGATGTCGCCTCCTGGTCAAGGTGCGGGGGCCGGGGGAAGGCGCCGGTACACGGATACCAGCGGCGCGCCGTAGGCCACCACCTGCGCCGCCAGCGCCATGCCGGGAGTGGGCTTCCAACGGCTGAAGTTGGCATAGGTGTGGTTCACCAGCCAATAGTCGGGGGGCTGGGTCTTGCAGTTTACAGAGCGGAGCCTGGAGGAATCCAGCACCGCCAGCCCCCGGTCCAGCCCCGTTTGGGACCAGGTATCCACCCCTGCGATGGTGACCACGGGCCACTGGGCTTCCCGCACCGCCGGGGTCCGCTCCAGCTGCTTTAGCACGTTCAGCACGCTGACATTCCAGTAATCCCGCTCCAAAAAGGCGTTGATGTCCTTGCCCAGGACCAGGGGATTCCAGGCCACGTATTCAAAGGGGTGGTTCAGGGCCATGCCCACGCCGTTGAGGAGCATGCAAAGGCCCAGCAGCACGGACAGCAAAGCCCGCCGGACCCTGGCCTCCCTCACCCAGGTCCACAGGCGGGAAAGCCCGTAGGCGGTAAGCGCCAGCATGGGCCCGTACAGGAAGTAGAAATGCCGCCAGCCATTATACACCAGGGTGCGGGTGGTTACCGCGAAGAGCAGCGGCAGGAGCCACAGGAGAGAGCACAGGAGCAAAGGAACGCGCTGGGGGCTGGGATGGCGGCTGAGCACGCGCCTTCCCGCCAGCAACTGCCCCAGGCCCAGCAGCAGCCAGATCCACAGGGGGATGGTCACCAGCATCATATAGGGCAGATAATACCAGGGCAAGGGCTGGGTGGCGGTATCAAACACCGCGCCGCGAAACAACACCAGGTTCTCCCAGCGGGTGAAGCCCATGGCGTTTGCCAGCACATAGCCCAGGAAAGCGGCGGGATGCTGCCACAGGGCCGGAGTCAGCAAGGCGTAGAAGGCGCAAAAGCTCACCACGGAAAGGACGCCCACCCCCAGGGCCTTGGGGGTGAACAGCCGCTGCATCAACAGGTGCGCCACCACGCAAATTCCGCAAAGCCCCCACAGGGCCAGCCCCACGATCTTGGTGTTGGCGGCCAGGGCCCCGGCCAGGCCCAGCAGCAGCCCCGCGTCCCACCGGGGGCGCTCCATCAGGCGGAGGGCTTGCCACAGGGTCAGCAGAACCAAGGAAAAGAGCACAATATCCTTATTATTGTAATGGCCCTCCGCAAAGAAGCGGGGGGTCAGCAGGAGCATCAGCACCCCCAGGCAGGCCATGGGCCGGGAGAGGCCCAGGCGGCGGCAGACAAAGTACAGCGCCACGGCCCCCAGCCAGAACAGCACCCAGGTATACAGGTGCCAGATGTGCATTTGCCGGGCCGGGGAAAGGGACTGGTTCATCACCACCCCCGCCAGGGGATAATAGGCGCTTTGCCCATGGTCCCTTTCGGCGCTTTCCCCAATGGGCGTCAGCGGCCCCAGCAGGTTTTGGGAGACGGCGCTTTGCCTGGCGGCCGCCTCAAAGGCGGAGGTGTCCGCCCCCAAAGCGGCGGCGTATTGCCACAGGTTCATGCGCAGAATGTTCATCTCGTCCGGCTCGTCCCAGGGCTGTCCATAATCCCCTGCGGTCAAGAAGCCCAGGGCAAGGACCGCCGCCAGGAACAGGCAGACCCCCAGGGAAGCCCCTTTGGTTTTCGCCCCAGAGGGGGGCAAAGCGCGAATTTTCATAGGAAGGCACACCCTCCTTGCCGGGTCATCTTCAGTGGCCGGGGAAGCGGTAACGCTGCTGTAAGCATAGCATACAATAGGACCGGAAGCAAGGGAAGCAAAGGGTCCGCCGGGGCCCGGGGAGCCCCAGGGCCGGCAAGCGGCCCCGCGGGCTTTGCCCGCCGGTTATTTTTTGTTTATTGACTATTGACAAGCGCTCCGGGTTTGTGTAAAATACAATTCGTCGCTTATGGAGAGGCGATTTGCGGGGTGTAGCGCAGTCTGGTAGCGCACGTGCTTTGGGAGCATGGGGCCGGGGGTTCAAATCCCTTCACCCCGACCAGTTGCTACACGAATGACGTGGCTCCTTGGTCAAGTGGTTAAGACACCGCCCTTTCACGGCGGCTACAGGGGTTCGAATCCCCTAGGAGTCACCATTTTTTTCTTGGCTATGGGCCTTTAGCTCAGTTGGTTAGAGCGGCCGGCTCATAACCGGTTGGTCCGGGGTTCAAGTCCCTGAAGGCCCACCAGCACACGGCCCGGTAGTTCAGTTGGTTAGAATGCCAGCCTGTCACGCTGGAGGTCGAGGGTTCGAGCCCCTTCCGGGTCGCCATTTTCCTGATTGCCAGTGGGCCAGCGCTGGCGTAGCTCAATTGGCAGAGCAGCTGATTTGTAATCAGCAGGTTGGGGGTTCAAGTCCCTTCGCCAGCTCCAACCAGGTTCCCCTTACCATGGATGGGTTCCCGAGTGGCCAAAGGGAGCAGACTGTAAATCTGCCGTCACAGACTTCGGTGGTTCGAATCCACCCCCATCCACCACTTTCCCCTTCCCCATGCGGCCATGGCGGAATTGGCAGACGCGCTAGATTCAGGTTCTAGTGAAGGTTTCTTCATGGAGGTTCAAGTCCTCTTGGCCGCACCAAGCTAAAGAAGCTCCCGAATTCGGGAGCTTCTTTACTGTTAATCAAGGGGTCGTAGGTTCGAGTCCTACTTGAGGCACCATTATTTGTATATTATGGAAAAGTTGTCGGACAAAATGAACAACTTGTCCATTTTTTGTACCCTCCCAAAAAGATGGTAAAAGGACATGCCATTTTTGACAAACTCACTAGATTATTTGCAGAAATTACCCTAGTCTAGTGAGTGCATTTTTTGTCCTAATGTGCCTCCTATCGAATACATTTATAGTAAGGAAGGTGCAAGAAATAAAAAAAATCATGATGAGTCTATCAGAAGATTGTACGAGCATAACTTTCATAGTCTTTTCTACGGTACAGGCGCAAAGTCAACAAGGTATCAGCGAGGAGGACAAAGAAGTATTTTATGCCGTTGGTGAGGCTTATTTACAAGCTGGTGATTATGAAAATGCGGTGCTGTCCTTTCAAAGCGCATCAGGCTATAAAGATGCTGATGAAAAGTTTGCTGGTGCCCGAGGAGCTTACTTGGAGAAAGTTGTGTCCAATGTATCAATCTGCCTTGAAACGCAACAGTATGTCATTGCGCAGGACATATTGAAAAGAGCCGGGGAAATTGTCGGCTATGATCCACTCCTTGAAGCAAAAATGATCTTGGTACAGGGAACATACAAGCAGGAGTTGATCGGAGCTATTGACGAGGCGTTAGCAAACGAAAACTTAGAAGAAGCCAAGGGATACTTGAGTGTTGCTGAACAACTGCTTGGTGATAATGATTTGGATATTGCTGTTCGCAGAGCACAGATTGTAGGAAAAACACAAGGTGACGTGTTAAGCCTTGTAGATGAACAAATACAGACCCAGCAGTATGAAGTAGCCTTGTCAATACTGGTAGAGGCGATTCAGACATATGGCGAAATGCCCGCACTTGCTACCGAACGAGCGAGAGTGATCAATCTATACAAAACGGACTTAAAACAAAAGGCGGAAGCCGCCTATGCGTCCGAAGGATATGAACGTGCTGTGGAAATTTTGCAAAGTAGCGCGAAGGTTCTGCCAGGCGATAGCGATATTATGAATTGGATCAGCCAGTATCGCGTAAAGGTTCCAGTATGGCTACACACTTTGGATATCTTGGAGAAAAAAGGTGCATATATCCAGAAGAGTGAAAAAGATAATTATGGAAATGAATATTTACAAGCACTTGATCTTGACATCTACTATAACTCCACTATGAATTATGCGTATATTGTCTATAAGTTAAATGAGCAATACTCAACCTTATCAGGAACTGCCTTTGTAAAACTCGAATTCCGATCATCCCCCTTAAAGCAAACGATAAAGATATATGGAGATGATATACTTCTTTATGAAACTCCAATTATGGGGGAGGGAGCAAAACCTGTTGATTTTAATGTTAATGTAATAGGAGTAGACATTCTAAAAATATATGCTGATTGCGATTATGACATGGGCGGTATTCTGGAAGTGGGAAACCTCTATCTGCAAAAATAAGTTAAATAGGGTTCGTACCATGGACGATGAATAGTGGTGCTCTTTTGTTATCTACTTTGAGAGAATGAAAGCGATAAACATAATTGAGATTAATTCTTTTAATCAATTATGTTCGACTGCAATTCTCAATTCATCCATTAAACCCATTATAAATTCTAAAGACTTACTGAATGTCGGATTTAACTTTATTTCACGTGCTTATTAAGATATATCATCAGAAAAGGGATTAAGATTGAAGTTTTAGATGATGTGCTAGATGACATCGTAAATAAGAAAAAATATAAGAGAGGGCGGTCTTCCCAAATGGAACAGAACCTTCTAAACAAAACGATCATCGGGATGAAGTCAAAAACAAAAGTGATTACAACCAATGATGATGCCAGACATGTTTTCATTTGTGGTACCACAGGAAGCGGTAAGACAATCGCTTTGTCCAACTATATTGAAAGTGCACTTAGAAAGGGATATCCTGCGCTAATCGTCGATGGGAAAGGTGATATAGGCGACGGTTCTATTTACGATATCGTGAAAGAACTGAACCGGGGTAGAAAACTTTATGTTGTGAACATGACCAATCCAAATGATAGCTGTAAATATAATCCGTTTAAAGAGGCAAATGCAACGGTTGCAAAAGATATGCTTGTAAACCTCTATTGCGCAAAGTGGCGCATTTTGTTGGGGGGGAGGCCCCGGATACCCTTGCTATAGCCATTCGGAAGGAACCAATTTCTTGTTTCCACGCCACCGCTCAACAAGATATATATTCTCAAATTCTCCCCATATATCATCGTCCGCGTGTTCCATAACAATAATTTGAAGTGGGGCCTTTGCATCCTTGATATATTTTGTTAGTGCAGCGAAGATTTTTGTAACGGCCACTTTATCCTCATCATCAATCAATTTAGAGTCTTCTTCTGCAGTACTTCCTTCTTTTAGGCTCTTCTGGGGAAAATATACTTGACTTGGCTGATCCAGTAAAAGGATATGAGGTGTAGTACCCCTCTTCGATCTGGCAGAGCATGAGCAGCCTCGCGCAGGAAGTAGCTATTGTTTTTCGCGATTTCCGACGGAGCAATACAATTTATGGGTTGTTGGTAGGAAGCGGAGAGTGTATTATAAGATAGAATAGAACTAGAGCTTTCGAATAAAGGGTGGAGGGAACGGGGTTATGGGCAAATCCGTCATGGACACGATCCGAAGCCGCCGATCGGTGCGTACCTACACAGGCGAATCATTGACCGAAGCGCAACATGCTGGCATTGAAGCGTATCTGGCAGAGCTTGCCCAGGCATACGGGGTAAAGCTGGCGCTGGTCAAGAACGAATACCAGGACCGTAAGTTTGGAACATATGGCATGATCAAAAATCCCGTCGCCTACATCGCCGCAGTGTGCGGGCATGACAAGGAGGCGCTGATACAAGCCGGTATCGCGCTGGAGAAGGGCGTGCTGCGTTGTACGGAGATGGGGCTGGGCACCTGCTGGTTGGGCGGAAGTTTCAACCGAGGCGAGTTTGGTTCTGCTCTGACGGTGGGAGAAAGCGAGATGATCCCCGCAGTGATCTCGGTGGGGCAAGCGCAGGGGAAAGAGCGCTTGATGGGTGCCGTGGTGCGGTATGTCGCCAAGTCAGGTCAACGCAAGTCGTATGGTGAACTATTCTTTGATGGCGGATTTGACCGGCCGCTGTCACTCGGCAACGCGCCTTGGAGTGTGGCGCTGGAGATGGTGCGGATCGGTCCATCGGCATCCAACAAGCAGCCATGGCGTGTGGTCAAGGCGAGCGAAGCGCTCCATTTCTATCTGCAGCACGCGGTATCTTACGAGAAGATGCCCTACGACATGCAGCGATTGGATATGGGCATCGCCATGGCGCATTTTGAGCTGACCATGGATGAGCAGGGTGCTGGTGGACACTGGCAGAATGCTGATCCCCGTTTGGCTGGTCAGCCGGAGCGTTGTGAGTATATCACCAGTTGGATCTACGGGTGAGGCTATGGTAGGAGAGACAAAAAGAAACATGATGACGGTAAAGCGCGCCGCCGAGCTGAACGACGGCATAGCGAATGATATCAGCCACATCTTTGTCGAGGGATTTTTCCAATGGCTGCACTTTTTCTCTAAAGATAAGAACCGGCTTGCTCGCGCCTTTGCTCACATGTTCCGTCTGGATCGCTTCTATGTAGCTTTGGTGGACGGAAGGCCGGCGGGTATCGCTGCATGTACCAACGGAAAAGAGCCCCCTATTCACCTCGATGCAAAGCAATTGCGCCGCTATCTTGGTTGGTACAGGGGCACCATCGCGGGGATCGTGCTCAAAAAGGAGCTTGAGAACCACCCCTATCCTTTTGAAATCCAGCCGGATACGGGGTCTGTGGAGTTTGTGGCCACATTGACTGAATTCCGGGGAAAGGGCGTAGCGACGGCCATCCTCAGCCATATCCATGAGGCGGAGCCATACGGACAGTTTGTATTGGAGGTGGCTGATACGAATACAGGAGCGGTCAAGCTCTATGAAAAAATGGGCTATCAGGAAATGACGCGGGTGCCAGCACCTCACCCCAAACAAAGCGGTATCAACGCTTTGGTGTACATGAAGTGGGAGAAGAGGGACGGTCATTGAGGAATGACGGAGGTAAGAATCATGGAGCTTGACTACAAATATGAGGCGGATCGTATATTTGCCGAAGATCACGCTGGGAAGCTGCTTGTGGAAATCAAGTTTCCCACGACTGAGGACGGTTTTGTTGATTTCGCGGGCACTTTTGTGGACCCTTCGCTGCGTGGGCAGGGCATCGGCGATCAGCTGGTGCGCGCCGCAATCGCTGAAATCAGAAAACAGGGCGCGAAGGCCATCGTGACCTGCCCTTACGTTAAGACCTGGTTCAGCAGGCATCCTGAAGCGTCAGATGTATTGGTAAATACGGGAGCACAGGAATGACCGGTGATTGACATTTCCATAGCAGAAGAACGGGGTCAATCAGTTTGTAAGGGAGGCGCAGTGTGGGAACAGTTATGATTCGCCCAATGGAAGAAAAAGAAGTTCCGTTTGTACAAGAAATGGGCAAGCGGGCGTTTATCGGCATGGAACGATGGATGATCGGGAAGCCCAAAAAGGCGCTTGTGGCCGAAGTGGACGGCCAGCTCGCGGGAGCGGTCATGTACAAACTTATGAAGGCCGGCGGAAAGAGAATCGGATACATCGATTTTGCCTTTGTGGACCCGGATCGGCACAACCGAGGCATCGGAACCACGCTGTACGGAGCCGCTGTGGAATATCTATGGACGCAGGAGGACTGCGATGCGCTGACTGCGCTGGTGAAGGACGATAACATAGGTTCCTGGGGCCTGTTTTTGAAAAACGGCTTTGCCCGATTGAGCCTGCCGGAGCTTGTCCGGCAATTCGGTTTGGGCGGCGCGCTCAAGCAGTATTTCGGCGTACCGTTCTGCCTGGGTATCGGCATGGAGTATTACGTCGCCCTGAGAGGAAAGGTCTGCCCCTCTGGAAAGCGCGGAAGTGCAGGACAGATCATGGCATATCTGCTTGCGAACGCGCTTTTGTTCCTCGTTGCCCTGGCCAGTCGAATGCAGCATGCCTTCGCTTTTGCGGCGGCGTATTTTGCGCTGCTGCTGGGCGGAATCGCTGCCGGGTTCGTCGGAACGAGGTTCTCGGGGCGGAACTGGAGGTTTCGGCACATCAACGGGGGTGCACTCACCTGCGCGCTCGTCAATTTGACTGCCCTCTTTCCGATGGTGGGGAACTGGTATCCGGCGCACTACGAAAAAACGCGAGAATTTCGCAAGGATATGGGCATGGTCGCTCTCTCCGATTGGCTTTTTATGCTGGTCATGACCGCAATCGCGGCCTTTGGCGGCATTTCGCATGTGGTCTTCCAGTTTGCCGGGCAAATCGGCGCGATGTTTTTGATCTATCGCATGATTCCATTCTACCCGTTTGAATCCTATGGCGGGCGACGGGTTCTCGATTGGAGCATGCCGGTCTACGCCGTGATGATGATCTGCTCTCTGGCTGTCGTGGTGGCTTCCTTTCTACGGTTGTGATTGGAATGTTGATATCTCTGTGAATGGTAATTTCTTCAATTGCAGAACATGAATGAGCGCGAATTACTGCATTGTAGAGGGGGGAATCCATCAAATTGAATAAATATCCAGAAACTAATCCATTTTTATGCGAGATATGCATTGATCTGAATACCCTTGGTCGAACCATAAGGGACCGACCATTGTATCAAAAAGTGCGCCCGACGCCAAAACAGCCCACCCTTGAGATTCAAGGGTGGATTTGTTGTATGACGGCGCATATTTCTCAGACAGTTGCACCATTGCGCCAGTTCTCTCCGCCCAACTCCGCTTACCCCTATAGAAAAGAAAGTGGCTTTTCTTCGCGCTCCTGGAGCCTTTCCCCATTCTCACACCAACTATTTTTATTGATGACTCATGATTCTACCGCTATAATAGCATTTGAGTTGGATTTTCCACACCGCTCACGATCAACAAGGAGGGCGTAAAAATGGAGCGGCTACTTTCGAAAATGATGGAGTTCAATGCAGGAGATCCCCAGCAGATTCAGCATTTTATCAAGGTCCATAGCTTTGCGCGGCTGATTGGCCTGGGGGAAAGCCTCGATGAGCGTACGCAAAATATCCTGGAGGTAGCCGCCATCGTGCATGATATCGGCATCAAGCCCGCCCTGGAGAAGCATGGCACAGGGGCTGGTCCATACCAGGAGCTGGAGGGGCCGCCCGTAGCCGAAAAAATGCTGGAAGAGCTGCGCTACGCCCCGGAAGTGATTGAAAGGGTCTGTTATCTGGTCGGCCATCATCATACCTATCGGGATATCGATGGGATGGATTATCAAATACTGGTGGAAGCGGATTTCCTTGTGAACATGTATGAAGGGGAAATGAGCGCTGACGCGATACGGGCAACCCTTCATAACATATTCCGCACAAAAACAGGCATCCGGTATTGCCAACTCATGTTCCAGGCCCTCTGACGGCCCGTGGAGAAGGCCATAGTGTCCTTCGCGGCACGGGAGGCCTTTGTTTTGCCTGCTATTTATTGATTTTTGGATTGCTGGTCTGTTTTAGAAGATCGTCAATACGCCCCTCATAAAAATCATTTCAAATACACATGGTCCTCTGTGACTGGTGTCCGCATACCTGCTTCGCATTTGAAAGGCAGCCCTGGCTGTCCGATGCGCGCAGGTTGTTTTCCGTTTTTAAGGTGATGGACCCTCTGGAATGGAGAGCAAAAAATTCTCAGGGTTAGGTAAAGTATAGACCGAGTGGGCACGGCATATAAAATACTAGGTGAGAAAAATGGAGACAAGGATACGTGCGCCGCCTGTTGCAGCAGATATCCTCAAAACGATAGGCGCACCGAGATGTCAGCGAACGCTGTGGATTGAAATAGGGTTAGGTAGAGTAAGGGGCTTCAAGCCTTAGGTACCGCAAAAGATGGGGGAGGGAGCCCGCAAAGTTCCCTCTCCTATCTTTGCGTACCGCGCGGAGCAATGCTCATTTAATCGGCTGTCTTATCCCTATTCATGTCCATCTTGTATGTGCTAGGCCTTGATACCCTACGTTGTTCCCATCATCGTTTGGATAAATGTCCCGGAGAGATTGCCCCCCGGCTTCCCCGCATATCCTTCCTTGATTGACCTTGCGCCGCTGTGCTGCTATAATGAGATTGCCAAGGAAAGGGAGTGAGACAATGGACGGCAAACCACGAAGTCTGACGAACGGCTTCGAACCCCTGGAGGGAAACCCATACCAACGTGCCGCTGCCGGCTGCGGGCTGCTGTCCATTGCGCGCTGATAACGCCGATGGATTCATTCGCCCGTGTGTTTGCCGCCGTCCGTTGGGGCGGCATTTTTGTTGCCATAGGGTGTTTCCACTGGGGGAATCCTAACAAAGAAAGGAATGATTCCAGTGCGCTTCACGAACAGGAAAACTCAGGCCAGGCAGATGCATCAAAACAGGCATGACTCCGAGGCCAAGCTCCGCTCCTATGCGTTCCTGACGGCAAAGGAGCTGTTCGGGGCCCTGTCCTGCGGGCAGGAGGGGCTTCCCCAGGAAGAGGCCGAAAACAGGCAGGACGAATTTGGGAAGAACGTCATCACCCTGGGGAATCAGAACACCACGCTGCACAGGCTCAGGGAAGCGGTGATCAATCCCTTCAACGTCATTTTGCTTTTGGTGGCCGCCGTGGCGTATTTCACGGACGTGGTGGCGTCCCTGAAGCCGGACTATCTCACGGTGATCATCATTTTCTCCTTGGTATTCCTCTCCAGCCTGGTGGCCTTTGTGCAAAGCCAGCGCTCCAACGCCGCAGCTGAAAAGCTCTCCCAAATGATCTCCAACAAAGCGGATGTATGGAGGGACGGGGAATTGGTGGAGCTTCCCATGGACCAGGTGGTGCCCGGGGATGTGGTGCGGCTCTCGGCAGGGGATATGCTGCCGGCGGACGTGCGCTTTCTGACCACAAAGGATACCTTTGTGGCCCAGGCGGCTTTGACCGGCGAATCCAACCCCGTGGAAAAGTTCAGCGACCTGGGGGACCGGCGGGACGACGCCCTCACGGATCTGCGCAACATCGGGTTCATGGGCTCCAACGTGGTCAGCGGCAGCGCCACGGCGCTGGCGCTGGCTACGGGGAACAATACCTATTTCGGGTCCATGGCCAAGTCCCTGTCCGGGGACAGGGCCAAAACCAGCTTTGAGCGGGGCGTGGACTCGGTCAGCAGGCTGCTGGTGCGCATGATGCTGGTGATGGTCCCCGTGGTGTTTCTAATCAACGGGCTCTCCAAGAACGACTGGCCCAATGCGCTGCTTTTCGCCATCAGCATTGCGGTGGGGCTTACGCCGGAAATGCTCCCTGTGATCATGACCTCAACGCTGGCAAAGGGCGCGGTCTCCATGTCCAAGCACCAGGTCATCGTGCGGACCCTGGGCGCGATCCAGACCTTTGGGGAGATGGATGTGCTGTGCACGGACAAGACCGGGACGCTGACCGAGGACAAGATTGTGTTGGAACGGTATATGGACGTGCATGGCGAGGATGACGACCGGATTTTGCGCCACGCGTACCTGAACAGCTATTTTCAAACCGGGCTGAAAAACCTCATCGACCTTGCCATTATCAACCGGGCGGAGCGCAACGACTTGGATAAGATCCTGGACTCCTACAGCCGCGTGGATGAAATCCCCTTTGACTTTTCCCGCCGCAGGATGAGCGTGGTCCTCACGGACCAAAGCGGAAAGCGGCAGATCATCACCAAGGGCGCGGTGGAGGAAATGATCGCCATCTCCTCCTTTGTGGAGCTCCACGGGCAGGTTCTGCCCATGGAGGAGGAGACCCGGCGCATGGCGCTGGAAACCTATGAAAAGCACAATGCCGACGGATTGCGGATGATCGCCGTGGCGCAGAAAAACGAGGTTCCGGGCAGCGGCGCCTTCGGCGTGGCGGACGAGCGGGATATGGTGCTGATCGGCTTTGTGGGCTTTCTGGACCCGCCCAAGGAGAGTGCCGAGGCCGCCATTGCCGCCCTGGGGGACCACGGCGTGCGCACGGTGGTGCTCACCGGGGACAGCGAGGGCGTAGCCATCAAGGTCTGCGGCAAGGTGGGCGTAAACACCGCCCAGGTGCTTACCGGCCGGGATATCGAACAGATGGACGAAGCCTCCTTGCTCCAGGCCATCAAAACCTGCGATTTGTTTGCCAAGCTGTCCCCCTCCCAAAAGGAGCGGGTGGTGAAAGCCTTTCAGAGCGCGGGGCATACCGTGGGCTATATGGGGGACGGCATCAATGACGCCCCGCCGCTGCGGCAGGCGGATGTGGGCATTTCCGTGGACAGCGCCGTGGACATTGCTAAAGAGACGGCGGACATCATCTTGCTCAAGAAGGATTTGCTGGTGCTGGAGGAAGGGGTCATCGAGGGCCGCCACACCTTCGGGAATATCGTCAAATACATCAAAATGGCGGCCAGCGGCAATTTCGGCAACATGATCTCGGTGATCGCCGCCAGCATCTTTTTGCCCTTTTTGCCGATGCTGCCGGTGCAGATCCTCACCCAAAACCTGCTTTGCGATTTCTCTCAAATGGGCATCCCTTTTGACAGCGTGGATAAGGAGTACCTCAAAAAGCCCCGCAAATGGGAAACCCGTTCCATCCAGTCCTTCATGGCCTTTCTGGGCCCCCTCAGCTCGGTGTTTGACCTGCTGTGCTTCGGGATCCTGTGGTGGGCCATCGGCGCAAACACAAAGGAGCTGGCGCCCCTGTTCCAATGCGGGTGGTTTGTGTTCGGCACGGTATCCCAGGTGCTGATCATCCACATGATCCGCACGGCGAAAAAGCCATTCTTGCAGAGCAAGCCTTCCCTGGGGCTCTTCCTGTCCACTCTGGCCGTGGCGGTGGTGGCCCTGGCTGTGGGCTTTACGGACATTGCCGTCGGCCTGGACATGATGCCGCTGCCCGCCTCCTTTATCCCCTGGCTGGTGCTGCTTTTCGTGGGATACGGGGTGTGCGCGCAGATGATCAAGAAGGTCTATCTCAAACGGTACCAGGAATGGTTGTAAGCGGCGAGGGGAGCGGTCCATGGAGAATTCGGCCATGGACCGCCGGTCCCGCCCCGGGGCTTATTTGATTTCCTGCTCCAGCGCATCAAACTCCGGGGTGGAAAAGAACTCGCCCAGGGTCATTCCCAGCCCGTCGCACAGCATTTTGAGGGTGAGGAGCTTGGGGTTCTGGCTCTTGCCGTACAGGATGTTCTTGACGCTGGAGGGCGGCAGGGCGGATAGCGCCGCCAGCTTGTTGATGGTGATGTTTCTTTCCCCGCACAACGCCAGAATCCGGTTGCGGAGGGCTGATATCGTATCCACCGTGATGGCCTCCCTTTGGTTGATGCGCTCATCATACCCAAAGGGGATGGAGAAAGTAGGCTATGCATGCTACTATCAGGCTATCCGTAGCCTTGATTGCGGAGGAGGCTAAGAGATGGGGTGACGGGAGATGGATCGCAAAAAGCTTAGCGCTGCCGAAAATGCGTTGAAGGAGATCGCAAAGCGCGAGGGGAAGTCGGTCGCTGAGATCAGGAAAGAAATATATCATGCCATGCTGGTTGGGCTATCAAGCCAAAACCCTGAAGTCCAAGCGTATTGGAAACGCATTCCGTGCGATAGTGCTGTACCTACGCCCGAAGAAATGGTTGTGTTTTTGGCGGATGAAGCGCGGAAAAGGGGATAATGCCGAGCTAACATAAATATCGAATCGGATTATGGGCATAAACCCCGCTCACACAAGCAATGGCGCTTCTCCCCTCCTGCCGCCCTGTAAATTTTCCCTGGAAAATGGGGTTGCCCCGTGAATTGTGATATAATGGAATCCCCATGGCGGCCCGGGGTTTTCCGGGACCGGCGGAGGGCCTACTGTGCCGTAAGGAGTGACACGCGGGATGATGCGCATCAAAAATTTGCTTTCTGTGCTGCTTTGCGGCCTGCTGTTTGTTTTGCCCCTGGCGGGCCTGGCGGAAGACCTTGCGGATGTCCCCGACCAGGAGAAAACCCTGCTGGAGGAGGCCATTGACGAGGGCGTTGCGGAGGAAGACCTGCCTGTGGACGAGGACCAGACCGTGGCCGTGGCGGACGAGGCGGACATGGGACCGCCCAGCGTCCAGGGCCTCACCCCTTTGTACAAGACCAAGGTCAAGCTGATGACCGCCACGGGCACCACCGTCACCATCCGCTATGCCCAGGATACCGGCAGCCAGGCCATGGGCTGGGTGAACAAGGGCGAGGAGGTCACCATCTATAAGGTGTACCCGGCCTTTGTGCTCATCGAGTACGAGGGCGTGGCGGGGTATATCCTCAGAACCTGTATTGATGAAAACTGCACGGTGCTGGACCCCGCCGCCACCCCTCCCTATGGGGTGATGCCCATGGGCTATGTGGCCACCTTGACCGGGGACGCCACGGTATACCAAACCCCCAGAATCAATGAGGAAACCCATCCCATCGTGCTGGGGAAGGGGAACAAGATCGCCATCATCGAGTTTGTGGACGGGTTCGCCAAGATTTATTACTGGCGCAGCTACGGCTATGTGGACGCCAGGCAGCTTACGGACATGACCGTGGTGGCCCCCACCATCGAGCCCTTGAGCGCTGAAACCCCCATCGCGGCCTTTTCCAGCTACTTTGCCTATAACACCGGGGCGGAGGGCAACGATGGCCGCTGCAAGAACATCGTGCGCAGCTGCGAGTTGATGACCCGGATCATGCAGCCCGGCGAGCAGCTGGATTTCAATGCCCAGATCGGCCCCTACAAGAAGTCCAACGGATATTTCCCCGCCCCGGTGCTGGTGGACGGAGGCACCCAAATCGGCTCCGGCGGCGGCACTTGCCAAAGCAGCAGCACCATGTACAACGCCATCCGGCAGCTTCCGGGCATCTCTATTTTGCACCGCCGTCCCCATGGTCCGGGCAGCGCCAGATACCTGCCCCAGCATACGGACGCGGCGGTGGGCAACGTGAACCTAAACCTGATTTTCCGCAACGATTACCCGTTCCCCATCCGCATTTTGGCGGAGAGCGACGGCCGGGGCGTGCTGACGATCCAGATTTTCAGAGGGGAGAACTCCTGAAGGAGGAGGGCAGGCCCCTCTTCCCAGCATAGGCAAAGGCGGCCCTCCCTCTTAGGGAAGGCCGCCTTTGGTTTGCCGGCATCCCTTGGAAGCCGTCAGAGGGCTTCCATGGTTTTATAATGCCGCTTTTGTAATGGCGCTTTTGTCCCTTATTCATATTTTTGGACCGCATGAAACGCGGTCCATGATGGGTCCAGGGACGAAGGCCCTAGCGGAGCCCCCGCAATACCCTTCCCCCCCGAAACGGCTCAGTACCCGCCTTCCATTTCCTTCAAATCCGTGGCCTCGGCCAGGGCGCCTTCCGCGTAGCGCCGTTGGGCCTCCTCCATGATCTTCACCGTGGCGGAAACGCCGCAGCGGGTGGCCCCGATGGCCCGGGCCGCCAACACGGTATCCAGGTCCCGGATGCCCCCGGAGCCCTTCACCTGAACGCTGGGGGGAACCGCGGCGCGCATGAGCCGCAGGTCGGCCAGGGTGCAGCCCCCGGTGCCGTAGCCAGTGCTGGTTTTCACCCAGTCGGCCCCGGCCTGGGTGCAAAGCCCGCAGGCCAGCTTCTTCTGCTCGTCGGTGAGATAGCAGTTTTCCAGGATCACCTTGACCTTGGCCCCCCGGCTGTGGGCCAGCTCGCAAATGGCCTGGATTTCATCCCGGACATAGGCCGCGTCCCCGGCGATGAGCCTGCCGATGTTCAGCACCATATCCAGCTCGTGGCAGCCGTCCTCCAGCGCCGCCCTGGCTTCCGCCAGCTTGATCTCCGGCTTGTGGTTGCCGTGGGGAAAGCCGATCACCGTGCAGACCTTCACATCGCTGCCCTTGAGCAGCTCCGCCACCAAAGGCATGTCCCCGGGGCGGGCGCAGACGCTGGCGGCGCCGTATTGCAGCGCGATTTCGCAACCCTTGCGGATGTCCTCCTGGGTAAGGTTGGGCTGTAGGGTGCTGTGATCCAGCATTTTGGCGATATCCTTGGGGGTAATGCTCATGAGGGGACCTCCTTTTTGGGGCGGGTTAGCCGCCGTAGGGCTTCAAGCGGAACCAGAAGGGCGGGTAGTGCATGGTGGCGATGATGCATTCGTGGGTCTGGAGCGCCGTGATGTCCTCGTCTTCAATAATGTATTGATCCATCACCTGTTCGATGATGCTGCGCACCTGCACGGAGGAGGTGAAGCTTTCCACCACCCGGTGGCGGCCATACAGGCCCTTCACGAAGTCCCGGCTGGGGCGGTCGTGGAGGCGGAACACGACCGTGGTGCCAAAGGCGCAGACCAGGCTCTGGGCCACCGCCGCGCCGTAGCGGTTTTGGAGCTGGTTGACGCTCATGGCGGACAGGAGGATTTTCAGGCCCTTGCTCCGGCCCAGCAGCAGGGCGTCCTCCAGGTGGGGCAAGGGCGGAAAGCCCGCGATGCCGTCCAGCAGCAGGTATACGTTCCCCTCGTTCTCCACCCGGCTGAGGGCCTCCTGCATGCAAAGGTCGATGAGGGCTGCGTACAGGGGGCGAAGCATGTTGCCATGGGAGGCGTCATAGCACACGAAGATGACCTTGCCCCCCTTGCCGCGCACCAAGGGGCGCATGCCCAAGGTCCCTTCCTGGCAAAAGCGGCCCTGGAAGAGCTCCCTGGCGGCCTGCTGCAAGGCCGCCACCACCCCCAGGGTCTCGGGGCTGTCCGAGCGGCTGAGGTAGGAGGCCAGGGCCCGCAGGTCCGGCTCCTGCTCCAGGATGGAGCGCATGCTCTCAAAGTCAAAGCCGTCGATGAGCTCCCGAAGGGCCAGGTTATTTTGCAATTCCTTTCCGCCCTTGCGGCACAGGTACACGATGAGGGCCATCATCAGGTCCCGGGCCGCGCTGGGGTAGAAGGGCTCCGCGGCCCCCCGGATGCGGTCGTCAAAGAGCAGGCCGCACAGGGTGGAGGCATCCTCGATGACGCGCTCCTCCTGGCACAGCTCCGCGTACAGGTTCCAATAGGCCTCCCCGTCCTCGCCGCTGGAGCGGGCGTCGTCGGAAAAGACGATGTCTCCGGGCTGGTAGAAGGCGTTGTAATATTCTCCCACAGGGTCCAGCACCACCATCACGTCCGCCTCGGTGAGGTTGGCCCGGACATTGCGTAAAATGTGGCACATGAAGTTGCTCTTGCCGGTGCCGGGCGCGCCCAGCAGCAGCATATGCCGGCTGAGCATGTTTTCGCCCATGGGCAAATAGGCGTTTTGGCCGTTGCCGTCGGTGCCCACCAAAGCAAAGAGGGCGTCCGGATCCCGGTAGGGGATGGTACGGGAAATCTGCAAACCCTTCAGTACGTTTTTATGTTGCATGCTTGCCCCTCCTTCAGGGGAAGTCGCCGGAGTTCAGTTGTCGGTCTTTTGGGGTTTGGAAACCAAAGTGGCCATCTTCCCGTCCTTGTTGTCCACCTGAACGGCGGGCTCATCGTCCCTGGGTACCAGATGGGCCAGCTTGGGGGCGGAGGGATCGGCGGGGGGGGCCAGCTTCCGGGACAGGGCCTGGAGGGAGGCGGGGGGACGGGGAGAGGCTTTGGCCTCCCGGGCAGAACCGGATTCCTTCCGGGGTTCTTCCACAGCTTCGTCCGCAGCCTCATCCAGGGGTTTTTCCAGGGCTTCTTTCGCAGCGCTGTCTATGGGTTCTTCCGTGGATTCTTCCACAACCTTGTCCACGGATTTTTCCACGGATTCTTCCGTGGACTCTTCCGCGTTCGATTCTGTGGGTTTTTCCGCGGCCCCTTTTACGGACTCTTCCGTGGATTCTCCCTGGGCCGACGCCTGACCCGGTTCCGGGGATACGGGTCCCCCGGCCTTGGGAACAGCCGCCTGGGAAGGGGACGCCTTCTCCTTGGGGGCGGACGCCGGGCCTGGTTCCTTGCCGTCCTCCGGCTTCCCCTTGGGCGGCGCATCCTGAACCGCCGGGGCCGCGGGCTGGGCCTGGGGCACATAGACGTCCCGGTACAGGAACCGTTGAGCGTTGTTGCGCATGGTGTACCCGCTCTCAATGCTTTGCTCCCGCTGGGGGTCCGCCGCAAAAGGCATGGGCGGGCGCGCTTCCTCCTGGGGCACGCCCTCCCGGGCTTGCTGCTTGCGGCGCAGGTAATCGATGTCCGCGTCGTAGCCGCTGACCTGCCCGTGCTTCCAGCGCACCGCCGCCTCCTCCATCCGGGCCTGCTTGCGGGCCGCCTTCTCGTCCAGGGAGGCCTTGGAGGTCTCGTAGGAATAGGTGTCCTCCTCCATTTGGGAAAGGGCGGCCTCCCGGCGGTACATGGCGTCCACCAAATTGCCCTTGTACTCCTGCAGTGCGCTGCGCATCAACGCCCGGTGGTAGGCCTCGGGGGAGAGCAGCGTATGGTCCACCGCAAACTCCAGCTCCTCCAGGGCCAACTTCCGCTGGCGGATCAGCTCCCGGCTGTCCGGGATAAACACCTGCTTGCCGATCATGCCCAGGGGGTTCATGCCGCTGCCATAGGCGGGGTTGTTGAGCACATCCCCCAGCAGCATGAGGATGTCCCGGTCCCGGACGATGATCCCCCGAAGGGTGTCGGGATAGCGCCCTCCCCCTGTGGCCGGGTCGTAAACCGGGGCGATCTGGTAACCCTCGCACAACCTTTGCATGTTCAGGGTCATGGTTTCCCGGTTCATGTATCCGTTCAGGTCCTGGTAGGGAATCCACAGGTTGCTGATGAAGTCATACTCCGAGAAGGCGGGTTGAAACAGCCTGGCCGTGTGCTTGGTGACGGCGGTGGGCTCAAAGGTGTCGCAGGCATACAGAAAGGGCACGTATTGGTGCAGGTGCTCCACCCGCTTGGCGTTTTCCGTAAAAAGCCCGGGGGAGGGGTTGTCGCTCTCCAAGCTCTTGGCGATGCTCAGGTCCTGAAGGATGCGGCCCAGCTCGCTTTGGCGCAGCATCACCGGAGAGAGCCCCGTCAGCGTCAGGTAATCCTGGGCAAAAAGCTCCGGCTCAAACAGCTCGCCTCCGGAAACCCGGCCCTTCACATACTGGGCGAACTGCTCCACCCGCTGGGTGATTTGCATGCTCTTTTCCGCCGCGGACAAAAGCCCCCGGCCCCGGGGATAGATGCTCTCGGGAAGCGCCACGGCCTGATGGCCCCCGCCGATGAGATGGATCATCAGCTTTTCCCCGGCAAAGGGGGCAAACTGCGGGAAGCGGGCGGTCCAGGCGGGGTCCACCGTAAAGACGCCGCGCCCCACGAAGCGGCCCTCATAGTCGAAGTTGCGGCGGTAGTTGTCCCCCTGGTACAGGTCCGGAAACTGCCGGTACAGCTTGGCGTGGTATTCCTGGGGGTCCCTGGAGAAGCCCAGGGGGGACACCCGGGCGGCGGGGCCGGAGGCGTGGCCCAGGTAATTCATGTTCTGAATCAGCTCAAAGGGAAACAGGGGCAGAAAGGAAGAAAACCGCTCCGGCACGTCAAAATCCGCCTGGGCGAAGGCTTGCTTGGCCAGGGTGATCAGGGCGGGCTTTGAAAGGCCCGCATAGCTGACAATGGTGTTTTGACGGGCGGTTTCGAGCATGGAGTAAGCTTCCTTTCCCGCTTGCGCGTTGTTTGTCCCAAGCGCCGGATCAGAAATCGTACACGAATTTAAGCTTGGGCAAGAGCCGGTCCACGGTGAGCTTCAAATACAGGGGATCCGCATGGGTGTCCACCCGGGTGATGAAGGCCTGGCCGTCCTCGGCCCGCAGGCACAACAGCAGCGGTTCGCCCCCGTCGCAGGTGGCGGCCATGCAGTAGTTCAGCGGAATCTGGGGATGCTCCTTGGCGTAGAGCCTCGCCTCCTCAAAGGCCCGGGAGGGAGGCGCGCCCTCGGTGTTCTTGTAGGTTTCAAAGACCCGGTTGTACAGGAAGGACAAAGGGCTGTTCAGCGGAGCCACAGGCAGGTGAAAGCGGATCTCCAGGAACTGGCACATGGAGAGGTAATCCACAATGGTGGAATGAAACTGGGCGGAAGCTTGCCCCAGGGGCGGCTTGCCGTCCTTCCAGGGGATCGGCTGCCAAAAGGCGTACCCCGGGCGCTGGCATCCGGGCAAAACCAGCTTCTCCTCCATGGGGGTCCGCAGAAAGGTCAAGGGCCTGCGCCCTGTTTCCTTCAGGGCGGTTTGTTGAAAACGGATCAAATAATCGCGCATAATAGGGATCAAAGCCGCTTGCACGTGGTTCCCTCCCCAGCCTGAATCAGCTCATTACATCCGGGCTCCTGAAATGGTCTATGAATACTCGACCCGGGCCGAAGCGTGACCGCTGCGGGGATCGGTGCATAAGGTAATGGTTCCAAAGGCGCACCGGAGCACGCAGTTGCGCTGCGTATCCGGACAGGGGTCCTTGGCCTGGAAGCACGCAAACAGGAAGGCGCGCTGCTGCTCGGCGGTCAGGGCGGTCCTTTGCCCCACGGCCGCCGCCGTCAGCGTCACCGCTGAAAGAAAGTCCTCCCGCAAAAAGCACACCGCCGCCAAAGCGCCTCCCGCCACCGGGCAGGAGGGGAAGGACAATACGCCGGACTTCCCCAAGTCGGGGGAGGTTCCCCCGGCTTCCCGCAGCGCGGCCAGCAGGTCAGTTCTGGACAGGAAAGGCGTCAGGCTCAGGCCGGTTTCAAAGGTGAGCGCGCCGGTTTTCTCATCAAAAAACAACAGGGAGTCGCCCCCTTGCGCGTTGGGCGAAGAGGCCGGCTAACAGGTCCCCCGCCTTTACGCTTTCTCTCCGTATGAAGTCTATCATTGTGGAAGGAGCCCTGTCAACCATCCCTGGTAGCTTTTCACGCATATTTTGCAAGAAAACGCAGTATATTGTAGAAGGGACATTCCTTGATATTTTGGCCCGTTCGCGGTATACTGAACGATGGCAATACATTAGGGTACAACCTTCGGAAATTCGAAATCCAGATACGGGGAGGCGCGTGAGGATGAGGCTTTCTGTTTTCAACGTGATTTTAGGAGACCGCCCTTTTGGGGAAGCTATGAAATACCTGGCGGACAGCGGGGTTCAGGCGGTGGAGATCGGTTGCGGCGGCTTTCCGGGCAAGGCCCATTGCGATCCCGCCCAGCTCCTGGGGGACGACGCCAAAAGGGAGGCCTTCCAGCAGGTGCTGGCGGACAACGGCCTGAGCATCGCGGCCTTGTCCACCCACGGCAACCCGGTACACCCGGACCAAAAGATTGCCAAGGGATTCCAGGATGACTTCCAGGGGGCCGTGCTTCTGGCGGAAAAGCTGGGGGTGAAGCGCCTGGTGGCCTTCAGCGGCTGCCCCGGCGGCTCCCCGGAGGATAAAACCCCCAACTGGGCCACTTGCGCCTGGCCGGAGGATTTTCAGCGGGTGCTGGAATACCAGTGGAACGAGGTCCTCATCCCCTACTGGCGGGAGGCCACGGCCTTCGCCGCCGCCCACGGCGTTGAAAAGATCGCCCTGGAGATGCACCCGGGCTTTTGCGTCTATAACCCCGAAACCCTGATGCGGCTTCGGGAGGCCGTAGGTCCGCTGATCGGCGCGAACCTGGACCCCAGCCACCTGTTCTGGCAAGGAATCGACCCGGTGGCCGCCATCCGCTACCTGGGAGACGCCATCTACTTCGTCCATGCCAAGGACACCCGGATCGATTCCTACAACACCCCCATCAACGGCGTATTGGACACCAAGAGCATGAGCCGGGAGAGGGAAAGAAGCTGGATCTTCCGCACGGTGGGGTATGGCCACGGGTATCCCGTATGGAAGGACATCGTCAGCGCCCTCAGGCTGGCCGGGTATGACGACGTGCTCTCCATCGAGCACGAGGACAGCCTGATGACCCCCAATGAGGGGCTGCAAAAGGCCATCGCCTTCCTTAAGGACGTGCTGATCTTTGAGGACAAGAACGCCAACGTCTTTTGGGCATAGGCCATCCTAAGAAACCTAAAGGAGAGGAAACATGGCACGTTTGTTTGGAACCGACGGGGTCCGCGGGATCGCCAATGTGGAATTGTCCTGCGAGCTGGCATTTCGCCTGGGTCAGGCCAGCGCCGCGGTGCTGGCCAGCGACGTTCACCGGCCCACCATTCTGGTAGGCCGGGATACCCGCATCAGCGGGGAAATGCTGGAGAGCGCTTTGGTGGCGGGGATTTGCAGCGTAGGGGCCCGGGCCGTTTTGGTGGAGATCCTCCCCACCCCGGCCATTGCCTACCTGACCCGCTATTATGAGGCGGACGCGGGGGTGGTGATCAGCGCCAGCCACAACACCGTGGAGTACAACGGCATCAAGTTCTTTGACAAGAACGGCTACAAGCTCCCGGACGCCATCGAGGACCGGATTGAGGAGCTGGTGGCAAACGGCCTGCCCAAGGGGATGGAAATGCCCATGGGGGAGAGGGTGGGGCGCCCGGTGCGCCAGCGCAACGCCACCCGGCGCTATGTGGACTTTGTGAAGGAGACCACGGGCGCCAGGCTGGACGGCCTCCACGTGGTGCTGGACTGCGCCCAGGGAGCCAGCTACGAGGTGGCCCCCATGGTGTTCCGGGAGCTGGGCGCCCAGGTGAGCTGCTATTACCATGAGCCGGACGGCACCAACATCAATGAGAACTGCGGCTCCACCCATCCCCAGCGCCTGTGCGAGCTGGTGCGGGAACTGGGCGCGGACGTGGGCTTTGCCTTTGACGGCGACGCGGACCGGCTGATGGCCGTGGACGAGCGGGGCCAGCTCATCAACGGGGATAAGGTGCTGGCGATGCTGGCGGTGTACCTGAAGGAAAAGGGCCTGCTGCGCAGCAATGCCATCGTGGCTACCGTGATGAGCAACATGGGATTGGATATCGCCATGAAAAAGCATGGCATCAAGCTGGAAAAGACCAAGGTGGGCGACCGGTACGTGCTGGAGAGGATGTTGGAAACCGGCCATGTGCTGGGGGGAGAGCAGAGCGGCCATGTGATTCTGCTGGACCACAACACCACAGGGGACGGCCTGGTAACCGCCGTGCAGCTGATCAGCGCCATGGTGGCGGCCCAGCAGCCCCTAAGCCGCCTGTCCTCGGTGATGCAGATGATGCCCCAGAGCCAGTACGCGGCCCGGGTGGACGACAGCAAGAAATATGATTATGACAAGAACGAAAAGATCCGCAAGATGATTGCGGACCTGGAAAAGAAATACCAGGACCAGGGCCGGTTGGTGATCCGGGCCAGCGGCACGGAGCCCTGCGTCCGGGTGATGATCGAGGGCCCCGACCAGCGGGAGCTGGACACGGATGTGTACGCCCTCAGCAAGCTGATTGAAAAGGAGCTGGCCTGAAAAGAACCGGCCTAAGGGCTGCCCATTGGCGGGATGCGTTACAGCATCCCGCTTTCCTCTTCCTCCGGCTCCACGGGGAACACGTCCTCCTCCGGGCCCAAAGGCTCAGGCTCCGGAGTTTCCTGGAGCGCCTTGATTTCAAAGCGCAGCTCCACCGCGCTGTTCTCCCGGGTGCAGGTGAGGGTGTACACCCCCACCTGGCGCTGGTAACTGCCGCTGGAGGCCGCCATGCCCGCCTCCACATCCGTCACCAGCTTGTAGCGGCGGGCCGGGTCCGGGTCGGCATGCATGGCCATGAGCAAGGCGTAGCTCTGATACCCGGAAATGGCAAAGTCATGGTAAATCGCGTTGCCATACTCCATGCCGGCGGGAGCGGTCAGCGTGATGATGCAGCTTTCGATCACCTGCCCGGCGGCGTCCATGGTAAGGAGCGCATTGAGGGTGTCCCCGATCAGGAAGTAGGTAATGCGCGGGTTGCCATCCCCCGGGGAGCCCTTGGCCAGGGCCAAAGGAATCAGGTGCCGGCCGTCGTTTTGGTTGATAAAGGTGATGTCCTCTTTGTAATACTTGGAAAAAAGCTCATAGCTCTGCCCGGTGGGGGAAGAGGCCCGGGCGCCGCCCATCCCAAGGACCGTCAGCGCCGCCGCCAGGAAGGCCAGAGCGCGTATGCGTAAACTCATAGGTACCTCCTATTCATCCAAACCCTGCGGTCACAGCATACCACAGGGAGGAGGGGCTTTTCAAGGGAAGAGGATGGAAGCCTGGGGCGGGAAGGCAAAAGCTGCCAACGCATCTCCCGCGTTGCGAAAGCGCGCGCTTTCCTGTATAATGCCCATGGATGCGAAGGAAGGTCGCCCAAAGGGAGGAGCCCATGAAGAAGCTGCGCCGATTGATCTGGTATTTGGCGGGACGGATGCTGTTGCTGGCCGTGCTGTTGGGCCTGTTTACCGTCACCTTTTATTACGCCATGAATGCCACCAATATTTCCATCATCCTCAAGGACGGCATGGCCAAGCGCGCCCAGGTGATCATGATGGGGGAAGAGACCAAGGAGCTGACCAAATTTTTCCAGAGCAGCTATTTGCAGAGGGATGAAAACCTGCTGCTGGCCATGGACCAGAAAAGCCCCTACCTCTACTATACCATCCGGGGCATTGACCACCGGTTGGAGATGACCTGGATGTGGTGCTGGCCCTGGGAGAATACCGCCCGGGCCGAGTTTACCGAGGCCATCCCCCGCATCGACGGCCGGGTGAACGGCAAATACGCCGACGCCGCCAAGGCCTTGTACGGCGAGGGCTTTGAAAGCCCCCCCAAATGGCAAGGGGCCAAGTACGCCGCCAGCCTGGTGAAGGAAAACAACCAGTGGCACATCAAGAGCATCGCCATCAAGCAGCTGTTGGAGGACTGACCAGGGGGAAGGACGGAACAGGGGCGAGGGGAAGACGGCGGGGCTTTGCCCCACACCTCCCAGGGACGAAGCCCCTGGACCCGCCTGTGGCAGCGGTGCGCCACCAGGGGAACGCCATAATAGATTTGCACAAGCCAAGGGCCGGAAAGGCCCTGCCCCCGCTTTTGGCCCCGTTTCACGGGGGTAAGGGGAAAGTTCAATGGCCTAGCAAAAGGGTCGGACGTAATTTGTCCGGCCCTTGACGTATTTTTGCCCCCGCGCAGCGGGGGCAAGGATGGGTCCAGGGACGAAGCCCCTGGCGGGGTGCGGGGGCAAAGCCTCCGCGCATTCCCCTGAACCTCCGCCTTGCCCTTTCGGCCATTTCTTCCTCGTTCGGTTAGGCGGATGCAGGGGGCTCAGCCTTTCTTCTCCAGATACTCCCGCCGCATGGCCTTTAATCCCTGGGCCAGCAGGCCCACCTCGCTGTTGCAGCTGAAGATGCGCATGCCCATGGCCTGGCAGCAATGGATCAGGGACATGCTGGAGGTGATGATGCCGGAAGGCTTCCCGGCCTCGTGGCAGCTCCCGGCCACGGCCTGGTAGGCGGCTTGCATCACGGGATCATTCAGCTTGCCGGGGATGCCGTGGTCGTCCGAAAGGTCGTTGGGGCCCACCAGCAGCGCATCCACCCCCTGGGTGGCCGCGATGGAGGCGGCATTCTTCACGCCCTTGCGGGTCTCGATCTGGGCCAATACAAGGGTACGCCCGTTGGCGCGGGCCATGTACTCGGCCAAAGGGCCGGGGTTGTATTCGCTGTGGGGACGCATGGTGGAAATGCCCCGGGCCCCCAGGGGAGAATACTTGGCCATGCGCACGGCCTGGGAGATCTGTTCCGCGTCGTTGACCATGGGAACCAGGATGCCGTCGGCGCCCGCGTCCAGTGCCTTTTGAATGGGGTCCCGGGACACGCCGGGCACCCGCACGAGGGCGGTCAGGCCGATGCCGTTGGCAACGGCGCATACCGCGGCCACCTGGGAGGAATCAAAGGAGCCGTGCTCACAGTCAATGATGACGAAGTCCATCCCGGCCGCCCGCATGACGCGCATCAAATTGGGCGCAGCCACCTCGGACAGAAAACACCCCAACGCTCCCTCCTGAGAGGCCGCGCGCTCCAAAAGCGGTTTCATGAAAGCTCTCCTTTCCTTGCTTACAGCGTTTGCAAGCCTTCCAGGCTTCGGGCTATGCGGATGTGGCCGCGGAACACCTCGTCGTCCATGGCGGACAGCCGCCAGGGCAGGCCGATAGCCTGGGCGATTTGCCGCTGCAAATGGAGGTTGTTGCGGATTGCGCCGCCGCAGAAGATCAGCGAATGGGCGGGGGTACCCTCACAGAGCATGTCCACATAGCGCTTGTAGATGCCGCCCATATCCCGCATGGCGGCGTTGATCAAGTTGTCCAGGGTCAGGTTGGCGCGGTTGATGCCCCCGATACAGCCGCCTTCCAGGCGCTCCGGCAGCTCGTAGAAGCCCACGTCCACGCTGAGGCCATGGGAATCGCCGGGGGCGAACCCTTTCAAAATCCGCTGCCAGATTTCTCCCGTCTCAAGGGATGCGCCGTAAATCCGCTCCCCGGCTTCCCGCAGGAAGGCAATCAGCACCTCCAGATTGCGCCCGCCGGGCATCCGGGAGATGGTGTGCAGATATTTGCCGCCAAA
The DNA here is from genome assembly GCA_034927815.1 of Candidatus Limiplasma sp. Taxonomy (GTDB): domain Bacteria; phylum Bacillota; class Clostridia; order Christensenellales; family Aristaeellaceae; genus Limiplasma. Next base: position 132,517 of record JAYFPK010000008.1, on the reverse strand, counting down.
GTAGGGGCGTACTTCTATCACCGCGGGATTCCTGCCCCCCAGAGGCCCCCGGGCGCGGACCATGATGACCTGGCTGGCTGTCGCCATATTCGCCACCACGTCGTTTTCCTCGGCGCCGCCGCCCAGCACGGCGGTTTGCACATCCCCCACATCGGGATACACGGGAATGCCGTTCCACAGGCCGCAGGGCTCCAGGTCGTCCGCCAGGCGGGGCAGGCTCAGGGGAGGAATCCCCGCCTTTTTCAGCAGGTCTTCCCGCCAGGTGCAGGTTTCGATGTCCGCGAGGCCCATGGGGGCCGCGTTGGAGAGATGGCATACCCGCCGGCCTGTCAGATGGAAAATGACGCGGGAACCCAAAGAATCCAGCGCGGCGCCCTGCAGGATATCCGTGCCCTGTTGCTCCTTGTAGGCGTACAGGTTGCACAGCGCCAGGGCCGGCTTGAGGTACACGCCGCAGTTGCGCATATCCTCCGGGCGGATGAGTTGGGAAAGATGCTCCATGTAACTTTGCCCCCCGGGAGCCATGGGAGCCAGGCAGCGGGCGTCCTGCCAGGAGATGTAAACCTCCCGGGGGATGCGCGGGCCGCTGAGCACAAAGCCGTGCATCTGGGTGGACAGCAGGATTCCGTCGATTTTCTCGTCCCGGCGCAGATCGTTCAGGCCCTCCAGCACCACCCCCATGATGGCGTCCATATCCATTTCATGGATATGCTCGTCGGCGCAGGGAATGCGGGCGGGCATGGCATGGCGCCGGGTTTTCAGCACAGAGTCCGTTTTGGCGTCTAGCAACGCCAATTTGGCAAAGGAAGAGCCAAGGTCAATCGCTATATAGCACATCTGTCTATCCCCTTGCTCAGCCCATCAGCAGATTGGGCAGGAATAGCGTGAGCTGCGGCAGGAGGATCAGCACTATCAAAAACGCGAACAGAAGGACGATCCAGGGCCATAGCTCTTTGCATACCTTTTCAAAGCTCAGCTTTTCAATGGAGCAGGTGGTCATCAGCACCACGCCCACCGGCGGTGTGATGTTGCCGATCATGGCGTTGACGATGATCACCATCCCCGCATGGATGGGGTCCAGGCCGGCCTTGACAATGAGCGGGAGCACCATGGGCACAAACAGCATGATGTTCACGTTGGGGTCGGACAGGCATCCCAGGATCATGAACAGCACCATAACGCAGGCGATGATCAGGGCCGGGCTATCCCCGGCAAAGCCGGTGATGAGGGTGAAGATCTTGTTTTGCAGATTCTCCCGGGTCATTACGAAGCTGAAAACCTTGGCGGCGGGGATGATCAGCAGCACGCTGCCGCAGGTTTTGAACACGGAAACCATGCTGTCCAAAAAGGATTTCAGGTTCATGGTACGGTACAGCACGACGCCCAGGAACAGCGCGTAGAACACCGCCAGCGCCGAGGCTTCGGTGGTGGTGACAACGCCCAGGTAGATGCCGCCCAGCAAAATCACAGGGGTCAGCATGGGAAGCAAGCTGTGGATGAAGCTGAACAGCAAGTCCCGAAGCCAGATTTTGACGGGCTTGGGGGCGTTTTTGGGATAATGGCGGCGAATGGAAATGAGGGTGCAAAACGCCATCATCACCAGGCCCATCAACAGGCCTGGGACCACGCCCGCCAGCAGCAGGCGGCCTACGGACACGTTGGCGGTCATGGCGTAAATTACAGCGGGAATGCTGGGGGGAATAATAGGGCCTACGGTGGAGGAAGCGATGGTTACGCTGGCGGAGAATTCCTTGTCAAATCCCTCGTCCACCATGGCCCGGTAGCTCAGGTGGCCGATGCCGCCCACGTCGGCCACGGCGGAGCCGCTCATGCCCGCGAAGATGATGGAGGTGGCGATGTTCACGTGGCCCATGCCGCCGGGGATGCCCCCCACCAGGGCATTGCAGAACTTGAAAATGCGGTCCGCCACGGAGGTGCGGTTCATGACCTCGGCCGTGAGGATGAACATGGGGATGGCGATGAGGGCAAAGTTGTTCAGGCCGGTGAACATCTGCGTTCCCAGGAACATCAGGTCCACGCCCTTCATCACGCAATAGAAGATGGAGGAGGAGATCATGGAGACGGAAATGGGCATGCCCAGCAGGAACAGCGCGGTGAAGGATACCAGAAATACTGTCAATTCCATGCTTTCTCCTCCTTGCCGGCTTCGCGGCTGGCGCGAATTTCATTCAGGGTACGCTGGAGCATGTTATTGAGGATGTGCAGGCTCATCAGGCCAAAGGAAGCGGGCAAAATGGCATAGACGTATTTCAGAGGCAGGCGCATAAGTCCTGACACGGTAAGCTTGGAAAGCATAGCCACCAGGCTGGGAAGCATATAGGCAAATACGCACAGCATCACCAAATCGGTGAATATCCCTACGGCGTAGCCCAGGCGGCGGGGAAGAAAGGAGGTAAGGGCGGTCACGCGCATGTGGCCGTCGTTGCCCATGATGTAGGCGGCGGACAGAAAACCCATCCATACAAAGAAGAAGTTGTTGATCTCGTCGGACCAGATGATGGGGAAATCAAAGAGATAGCGGGCCGCCGCGTTGGTGAGCATCACCAAAAGCAAGGCGATCAGGCAGGCGGTGCCCAGGATCAATTCGATCTTTTGCAACACACGGCTGATTCGGTTGGAAACTCGGCAGATGGCTTCCATACTTGTTTCTCCTTTATGCAAAGGCCAGGCCCCGGAGCACCGGGGCCCGGCCAGCGATTGCCTTGGTCAGGATATCAAAGGAAGCGGCGTCAGCCTTCCAGATCCTGGATCTGCTGGTAGAGCTCGATCCAGTCGGGATAGTTCTCCAGAACCAGGGGAACGCGCTCCTGGAAGGGCGTGGTATCCACATCCCGCAGCACGGTCATGCCGCTGTCGATGCACTGCTGGATGAGATTCTCCTCATTTTGCACCACCAGTTCGTCGATGCGGGCGGCCTCCAGGGAGAACACTTCCTCTACGATGGCCTGGTCCTCGGCGGACAGGGAATCCCAAGCGGACTTGCTCATCACCGTGCCGGAAATGGCCAGCATATGCTTGGTGAGCATGAGGTACTTTTGGACCTCGTAGAACTTCATGGTGACGATCTGGGTCACGGGGTTCTCCTCGCAGTCGGCGACGCCGGTCTGGAGGCTCATGTACACGTCGCCGATGGGAATGGCGGTGATGTTCACGTCAAAGATCGTTTTCAGCTCGCTGTAAGGGGGGAAGTCCACGCAGCGCAGCACCAGGCCCTTGAAGTCCGCCAAGGTTCTGATTTCTTTGTTGGCGGTCAGGTGGCGGAAACCAAAGTTATAGTGGTCAAACTGGTGGACGCCGACGGCCTCGCCGATTTCTGCCTTCAAAGCGGGATAGAAGTCGGCGCTCTTGAAGTTCTGCCAATGGTCGTAGCTGCGGAAGACATAGGGCCCCAGCAGCACGCCGGCTTTGTTCAGCCAATTGGCGGCGCTGTCCAGGCAGGCGAAGTCCACGGTGCCCATCTGCACGGCGGTGATGGAGTCGTTGTAATTGGCGAAGGTGGAGTTGGGGTAAATCTCCAGCTGGAGACGGCCGTTGGTCTTTTCCTTCAGCAGCTCGTTGGCTTCGGTCACGGCGATGTGCACGGGATGATCCGTGGCAAACACGTGGGAGAAGGTGAGGGTGCGGCTTTCCTCGGCAAGGGCCAAGCTGCAGGAAGCCAGCAGAACCAGGGCTAGGATGAGGGCGATGCATTTCTTCATTGATTGATGTCTCCCCTTTGTCATTTGATAAGGGCCCCTTTGCCCTTGGGTACCTGTGTTATTCGCCGTAGCGGGACAGGACCTGGAGGGAGATTTCCTGGGCGTCCATGATGTGCTCCCGGAGCAAAGCGTAGCATTCCAGATTGTCCGTTACCAGCAACTCAAAGATACGGCGGTGCTTCTCGTAAAGCTCTTGCACATAGCGCTCCCGGTAGCCTTGGCTGGTGTTGAGCTGCATCAGCGCGTACATCACCGGCGTGTTGATGTCCCAGGCCTTGAGCAGGGGATAATTGCCGGAGGTCATGACCAGGGCGCGGTGGAACTCGATGTCTATGCCGTACCAGTCCACCCCCTCCGGAGCCTTCATCTTTTGCTCGATGGTACGCAGCACCGTCAATAGCGGCGAGAAGAAGGTGGTGCGGTTCTCGATGGCCAGCTCCAGGGCGCGGTTTTCCATCATCCAGCGCAGCTCGTACATATCGCAGACCTGCTTGACTGTGAAACCGACGACCTCCTTGCGGCCATTGGGCAGCATCCGTACCAAGCCTTCAGATTCCAGCGCGGCCAGCGCGCTTCGCACGGACCCCCGGCTTGCGCCGTACTTTTGCGCAATGTCGCTTTCCACCAGCTTATCGCCATCCTTGTACATCCGGGTCACGATGTCCAACCGCAAGCTGTCCTGAATTTGCTCTGGCTTTACGGGCCTTTGAGCGCCTTTTTCCTTTTCCGCCATGAGCTCCCTTCGCTCCTTTCAGGCAATCATGAAGAAATGCCCTGTTATTATAAGGGGCGCATGGCCGAAATGTCAAAAATTTGCCCAATCCACATGTCCGCAACAGGAAAAGCGCGCCATACCCTGTCTGTGATACACAGTATACGGCACGCTCTAAAAATTGTCAACACTTTTTTAAAAAGGTTATCAATTAATTATAAATGTCGACTATTATGAATGGTCAGAGATAGGAAGCCTCGATCTGGTGGAGCCGTTCAAGCAAGCTTTCATTGACGGGCGTGGGGATTCCCAACTGTCGCCCCAGGCGGCTGATCTCGCCGCCATAGAGCTCCACTTCGGTTTTTCTGTGGGCCAGCACATCTTGCAAGGAGGAGGACATACCATGCTCCGAGAGGGTCCAGAGCTGCGCCTCCCAAGCCGTGATGTCGGCTTCGCCCAGGGCCACGTGAAGGGCGTTGGCTACGGCGATCACCTCCCGCTGGGCCTGGCGCATCAACTCCATGGCTTCAGGCTTGAGCCTGAATTGGCCATAGGTCAGCCCCAGCACGGCGCTGACCTGGTTGAAGCCGACGTTGACCATTAGTTTTTGCCATAGTGCCAACTCCATATCCTCGGGGATGCGATGGGGAATTCTCATCTCCTGAAGGCAATCCGCTACCCGTTGGACGCGTTGGCTGGGCGGAGCGTTGCGCTTTTCCCCAAAGAGGACGGTGCCCAGATGCTTGGCGATGACGTTGTGGCCGTCCCGCCTGGTATCCGCGCCGGAAACGGTAGCATACAAAACCCGTTCCCAACCGTAGGTCCGGGCCAGCACTTCCTCGCTGGAGATGCCGTTGAGAAAGGACAGGATCTGGGTTTGCGGCCCAACCACGCGGTCCATGGCCTGGATGGCTGCCGGCAGGTGATGCCACTTGACGGCCACCAGTACCAGATCGGCAAGGGGCGGGTTTTCCTGGGGATCATACAGCGCAATGGGCAAAGGCTCTGCGTTAACGCTGAGGGGGACGCGAGCACGGCTCTCCTGTTGGGGAATCAGGCCAAAGACCTCCCGCCCCGCGGGATGGCTTAGCATGGCATGGGCATATGCCGTCCCTAGCGCGCCCATTCCCACAATAGCGATGCGCCGGATGTCCTGCGTCATGAACGAAGCCCCCTCAACTCTTGCCGTATGCCTTCCGGTTTCAACCTTTTGAAAGATTATAACACAATAATCCAGCCAGGGCTATGCCCGGGCCCCTCCTTGCCCGTGCCGCCCACAGGCAAAAGGAAGTGATAAACAGCGCAAGGGCCGGACGCACTTTGTCCGGCCCTTGCGGTATTTTTGCCCCCGCTAAGCGGGGGCAAGGATGGGTCCGGGGACGAAGCCCCCGGCGGGGTGCGGGGGTGAAGCCCCTGCGCGTCCCCCCTAAATCTCCGTATCCTCTCCCTGGGGCTCCCCGATGACGCTGTTATCCGCCCCGGTGATGGCCTGAACCGCCTCCTCAAAGTCTTCCGCCAAGGCGTCCTCCTCTTCCTCCTGCTCGGCCCTGGCTACGGCCACGATCTGCGCGCCCTCGGCGATGCGCATGAGCCGCACGCCCTGGGTGGAGCGGCCGCTTTGGCGGATGTCCGCCGCGGCCATGCGGATGATGGTGCCGTCGTCGGTGATGAGCAAGATGTCCTCATCGTCGTTCACGGTGAGCTGGGCGGCCAGCAGGCCGGTTTTGTCGGTAAGGTTCATGGCGTTGATGCCCATGCCGTTGCGGCCCTGTTCCCGGTACTGGTCCGGGTCGGTGCGCTTGCCGTAGCCGCCGGTGGTGATGGAAAGCACCTGCTGGCCCTCTCCAATCACGGACATGTCGATCATCTCGTCCCCATCCCGCAGCTTCATGGCCCGAACGCCCATGCCCATGCGGCCGATAACCCGGATCTCCTCCTCCCGGAAGCGGATGGCCTTGCCGTAGCGGCTGCCCAAGAGCAGGCTCTGGGCCCCGTCTGTGAGCTCCACGGCCACCAGGTGGTCGTCCTCCTTGAGGGTGATGGCGATGAGGCCGTTCTTGCGCAGGTTGGCGAACTCGCTGTAAGGGGTTTTCTTGATCATGCCCTGCTGGGTCATCATCACCAGATGGTGGTTGTCCACATCCTTGGGCACGGGGATCATGGCGGTGACCTGTTCCTCCCCGGCCAGGCGCAGCAGGTTCACAATAGCCATGCCCCTGGCGGCGCGGCCCGCCTCGGGGATCTGGTAGCATTTGAGGGTGTACACCCGGCCCAGGTTGGTAAAGAACATGATGTCCTCGTGGGTGTTGACGATAATCAGCCTCTCCACATAGTCCTCTTCCCGGGTGGTGAGGCCGCTGACCCCCTTGCCGCCCCGGTGCTGGGCCCGGTAGGTGCTCTTGGGCAGGCGCTTGATATAGCCAAAGTGGGTGAGAGTGACCACCATGTCGTCACTTTGGATCAAATCCTCAATGTCGATTTCGCCCTCCATGTGGGTAAGCTCCGTGCGGCGCTCGTCCGCAAACTTATCCCGGATGGCGGTCATTTCCTCCTTGATGACGGCCATGAGCCGCACCTCGTCCGCCAGCAGGCCTTGCAAGTAGGCGATGGTCTTCTGGAGCTCGTCGTATTCCCCTTGAAGCTTATCCCGCTCCAGGCCCGTGAGCCGCGCCAGGCGCATGTCCAGGATGGCCTGGGCCTGCTTGTCGGTGAAGGCGAAGGTCTCTATCAAGCGCTCCCGGGCGGTGTTCACGTCCGGGCTCTTTTTGATGATCTCCACGATCTCGTCGATGTGGTCCAGGGCCCTCAGGAGCCCCTCCAAGATGTGGGCCCTGGCCAGGGCTTTGTCCAGGTCGTACTTGGTGCGGCGGGTCACCACCTCTTTTTGGTGGCGGATGTAGTGGTAGAGCATCTCCCGCAGCATCAGCACCTTGGGCTCGCCGTCCACCAAGGCCAGCATGTTCACGCCGAAGGTTTCCTGCATCTGGGTGTGCTTGTAGAGGTAGGTGAGCTCGATGGTGGGAGGGACGTCCTTTTTTAGCTCGATCACCACCCGCATGACGTTGCGGTCGCTCTCGTCCCGGATGTCGCTGATGCCCTCCAGGCGCTTCTCATGCACCAGCTCCGCGATCTTCTCCACCAGCCGGGCCTTGTTCACCATGTAGGGAAGCGCCGTCACCACTATCCGGTTGCGGTTCATGGCCAGGGTTTCGATTTCGGGGCGGGCCCGCACCAGCACCCGGCCCCTGCCGGTGTGGTAGGCGGAGCGAATGCCGGACTGGCCCAGAATGATGCCGCCGGTGGGGAAGTCCGGCCCCTTGATGTACTCCATCAACTCCACCACGGAGCAGTCCGGGTGGTCGATCATGTGGATGCAGCCGTCCACCACCTCCCGCAGATTATGGGGGGGAATGTTGGTGGCCATGCCCACGGCGATGCCGCTGGAGCCGTTCACCAGCAAATTGGGGAAGCGGCTGGGCAGCACGGTGGGCTGGAGCAAGGTCTCGTCAAAGTTGGGGTAGAAGTCCACCGTGTCCTTGTCGATCTCGCCGATCAAATGGGCGGTGAGCTTCGCCATCCGGGCCTCTGTGTACCGCATGGCCGCCGCGCCGTCCCCGTCCACGGAGCCGAAGTTGCCCTGGCCCTCCACCAGCATATAGCGGATGCTGAAGTCCTGTGCCAAACGCACCATGGCGTCGTAGACGCTGCTGTCCCCGTGGGGGTGGTATTTACCCAGCACGTCGCCCACGATGCGGGCGCACTTGCGGTAGGGTTTGTCCGCGGTCATGCCCAGCTCGTTCATGGCATACAAAATACGCCTGTGCACCGGCTTTAGGCCATCCCGCACGTCGGGCAGCGCCCGGTTGATGATCACCGCCATGGCGTAGCTGATGAAGGACTTCTTCATTTCCGTTTCCAGGTCCATGGGGATGAGCTTATCCTGAATTTCGGACATAGTTCCGCGTCACGCTCCTTTACGAGGGGGGGGAGGCGGGGGACGGGGGGGGGGGGGGGGGGGGGGGGGGGGGGGGGGGGCGGGGGGGGCCTCTGCCCCCGCACCCCCGCTCAAGGGCTATGCCCTTGAGAATCCCGTTATTTTGCCCATTTCATGGGCAAAAGGGGAAAGTATTTCATAGATATTCGCCCGTAAAACGGGCGAAAGGTGGGTGCAGGGATGAAATCCCTGCCGGGGACCCGGGGGCGGAGCCCCGCTGTCCCCGGCCCCTGTCATACATCCAGATCCGTTACCAGCTTGGCGTTTTCCTCGATGAACTCCCTGCGGGGCTCCACCTGGTCCCCCATCAGCAAGGACATGATCTCGTCCGCGGCGATGGCGTCCTCCAGGGTGACCCGCATCATGGTGCGGGTGGCGGGGTTCATGGTGGTCTGCCAAAGCTGCTCCGAGGACATTTCCCCCAGGCCCTTGTAGCGCTGGATGTCCGGCTTGGGCTCCCGGCCGATTTCCTGCAGGAGCTTCTCCAGCTCCTGGTCGTTGTAGACGTAGTACTCCTTCTTGCCCCTGGACACCTTGTACAGGGGAGGCATGGCGATGTACACGTAGCCGTTTTCGATCAGGGGCCGCATGTAGCGGTAGAAGAAGGTGAGCATCAAAATGCGGATATGGCTTCCGTCCACGTCGGCGTCGGTCATGCAGATGATGCGGTGGTAGCGCAGCTTAGCCAGGCTGAATTCCTCGCCGTAGCCGCAGCCAAAGGCGGTGATCATGGCCTTGATCTCGTTATTGGACAGGGCCCGGTCAATGCGGACCTTTTCCACGTTGAGGATCTTGCCCCGCAGGGGCAAAATGGCCTGAAACATCCGGTCCCGGCCGGTTTTGGCGCTGCCGCCGGCACTGTCCCCCTCCACCAGGAAGATTTCGCACTTGGCGGGGTCCCGCTCGGAGCAGTCCGCCAGCTTGCCGGGGAGGCTGCCGCTTTCCAGCACGGTCTTGCGGCGGGTCAGCTCCCGGGCCTTCCGGGCGGCCTCCCGGGCCCGGGCCGCGCCCAGGCAACGGTCCAAAATGGAGCGGGCCACCTGGGGGTTTTCCTCCATGAACCGGCTGAGCTGGTCAAAGACCAGGCCGTCCACAATGCCCCGGACCTCGCTGTTGCCCAGCTTGCTCTTGGTCTGGCCCTCAAACTGGGGCTCCTTGAGCTTCACGCTGATGATGGCCGCCAGGCTCTCCCGGACGTCCTCGCTTTTGAGGTTGGTGTCGTTGTCCTTGAGGATTTTGAACTTGCGGCCATACTCGTTGATGGCCCGGGTCAGGGCTGTGGAAAAGCCCGTCAGGTGGGTGCCGCCCTCCGGGGTGTGGATGTTGTTGGCAAAGGTGAAGACGTTCTCCTGGTAGCTGTCGTTATACTGGAGGGCCACCTCCACGGTGGTGTCCTTCACCAGCCCTTCCACATAAATGGGCTCGGGAAAGAGCACCTCTTTGTTTTTGTTGAGGTATTTCACAAACTCCCGGATGCCGCCCTCATAGTGGTAGGTGCGCTCCACTGTGGGCTGGACCCGCCCGTCCGCCAAAGTGATGCGGATGCCTTTGTTCAGGAAGGCCATCTCCCGCATGCGGGTCTTGAGGATGTTGTACTGGAAATCCCCGGTCTCAAAAATGCCGTCAGGGACCTCCTCGCTTTTCACGTCCGGCCAGAAGCGGATGGTGGTGCCGGTTTCGCCGGTTTCCCCGATGACCTTGAGGTCATAGAGCACCTTGCCCCGGGCGTATTCCTGCCGGTACACCTTGCCGTCCTGCTTTACGGTGACCATCAGGTGGCCGGAGAGGGCGTTCACCACGCTGGCCCCCACCCCGTGGAGGCCGCCGGATACCTTGTAGCCCTCGCCGCCGAACTTGCCTCCGGCGTGAAGGATCGTCAGGCAGACCTCCACGGCGGGCCGGCCCAGCTTGGGATGGATGCCCACGGGGAAGCCCCGGCCATTGTCCGCCACCTCGCAGCTTCCATCCTCGTGGAGGGTCACCTGGATGTCGGTGCAGTAGCCCGCCAGGGCCTCGTCAATGGCGTTGTCCACAATTTCATAGACCAGGTGGTGCAGCCCCCGAAAATCCGTGCTGCCGATATACATGCCGGGACGCTTGCGCACGGCTTCCAGGCCTTCCAGCACCTGAATCTGCGTCTCGTCATACACATGCTCCTCCACGGCGGTGGAGGAGGGGGCGACGGGGTCCGCCCCATGGGGTGTTTCCATGTTGATGTCCTGAGGGGAGGCGTGTTCGCTCACCGCGGGTTTCACTTCCTTACCAGTCGGCGTCCATGCGCCATCATTGCGCGCCTCTCACCGGGGCGCGATCCAAAGGCAAACCGCATTGAACATGCGGCTGCATCAATATATTATACCATTTTTCCGGCATTTTGGGAAGGGGGTTTCTTCATTATAATATTGTCACTGGGAAAGGGAGGCCAAAGGGCTTATTCCTGGTCCTCCTCCTGGACGATTCCCAGGCGCTCCGCCAGCTCCTGGGCCCGGGTTTCCGCGTCGCTGTACCCGCTCAAGCCCTGGAAGGCCTCCATGGCTTCCCGGAGCTTTCCGGAATTTTCCAGTGCCTCTGCGTTGTCGTAGAGCTGCCTGCGGAAAAAATCCTTGCATTCCTTGGCCTGAATGGGGCTGTCGTAGTATTCCCCCAGCTTGGAGAAGAAGTTCAGGGCCCGCTCGAACTCCCCGTCGTTTTTCAGCCCCGTGGCGTAGTCGTACACCTGGGACTGGAGGTTCTCCAGGCGTATAGGGGCGTCGGAGTAAGCCCCGGCGGCCTCATAGCTGTACAGGGCGGTTTCATAGTCCTTTTCGGCCTCGGCGGTCCGGGCTTTGCAATACTGGCCCGCCAGCGGCGCGTTTTCAAAATCCTCCAGGGAGAGGTACCATTCCGCCGCCTCGGCGTACTGGCCGGCGCTTTCCAGCACAAAGGCATGGCAGTAGGTATAGCGGTTTTTGCCGTACATGAAGCTTTGGGTTTTTTCAAAGTAGGGTTCCGCGGCGGCAAAATCGGCCTTTTCATAATGGACCATTCCCTGGGAATAGGCGGCGTAGGTGGCGGCCTGCTGGTAGTCCCCCAGGCGGTCAAAGGCCTTGGCCGCGGCCTCGTAGTCCCCGGAGGCGAAGGTGTTCACGGCCTTTTGGTAGGCGGTGGCCGGGTCGGCGGAGCAGGCTGCCAGCAGGAGGCAGCACAGAAGCGCCAGCGCCAGCAGCGCGGCTTTTTTGCCTTTGTTGGAAGGGGTCATCAAAATTCCTCCTTACCTGGGGTCGTCCCGTAAAATGGCGTACAGCTCCACATCCACATAGCGGCCCTTGTTGTAAATCCGCTGGCGCAAGCGCCCCTCATACCGCATGCCCACATGGGCCATCACCCGCCCGCTGGCGGGATTGTCGCTTTCGTGCTGGGCCTCGATCCGGTTCAGGTGGAGCTTGTCAAACCCGAAGCCAAGGATGGCCCGCAGGGCCTCGGTCATCAGCCCCTGGTTCCAGTAGGCGCGGCTCAGGCTGTACCCCACCTCGGCGGAGCGGTTCTCCTGCTGGATCCACATAAAGCCGATGGTGCCGATCACCTTGCGCTCCTGGGGAAGCTCGATCACAAAGGAGCCGGGCTGCCCGCCGCGGTATTGCTTGAGCAAAAACCGGATATACCCCCGGGTCTGATGGATGCTTTGGTGAGCCTCCCAGAGCACGTGGCGGGCCACCTCCGGGTCGCGGGAATATTCGAAGATATCCTGGGCGTCGCTCATGCGGACCGGGCGCAGGAGCAGCCGGGGCGTCAGAAGGGTGGGCAAGTGGCAAAAGGCCTCCAGGAACTGTTGCATGGGCAGCGTACTTCCTTCTCTTACAAGCTTTGGGGGAGCCGCCAGGCCAAAGGGGCGGGCGGCAGCGCCCGGTAAAGCCCCGGCGGCTCGTGCCGCCTGGGGGGCGGGTCAAAGACAATGCCCAGCGCCAGCAAGCACAGGCCGATCAGCAGCAGGATGGAGAGGGCGGTTATGAAGACCCCAAAGAGAGTCGGTCCCTTTGGGCGGCCGGGGGAGGAATCCGTGGCGGGGCGGGGCATAGACCCACTCCTTTCCATATTTTCAGGCATTTTTAGGAAGCTGGGGATGCAAAAGCGCGTCCCGTTCGTTACATCTCTGAAGGGCCCGTCCCCTCCAGGGGAGCCTTGCCCATGCGGCGCTGGGCCAAAAGCAGCGCCAGGGCGGTTTTCCCGTCGGCGAGCTCTCCGCGGTCCACCATCTCCAGGGCTTGGGCAAAGGGAATCTTTACCACGTCCAGGAATTCGTCCGCGTCCAGGTGGGGACGGCAAGGGGTCAGCCCTGTGGCGAGATAGAGATGGAGCTTCTCCGTGCAGTACCCCGGCGTGGGGAGCATGGTGGTGAGCCACTCCATGCGCCCGGCCCGCAGGCCCGTTTCTTCCTCCAGTTCCCTGGCGGCGGCCAGCAAGGGGTCCTCCTGGGAGCCGTTCAGCTTTCCCGCCGGGATCTCCAGGGTCATCAGGTCCAGGGCCACCCGGTGCTGGCGCACCAAGGTCACGTTTCCCTCCCCGTCCAAGGGCACAACGGCGGCGCCTCCGGGATGGCGCACGATTTCCCTGAGGGAAGTTCCGCCGTTGGGAAGGGTGACCTGCATGTGGGTGACATCGATCAACACCCCATGGAAAACTTGCTCATCCCGGATCGGAATCTCGCGCAGCCCAGGGTACTCTGCCATGGATGAAGGCCTCCTTAGGAATGGGGATGGAATACTATATTCGCTATATCCCCCGCCTCTCCCTTGTCCATGGAGGAAGAATCGCCCCTGGAAAGCTGTGGCAAAAGGCCGGAAATCATTGTAAAACCGGCATAAAGCGACAGTCCGCTTTTCTTGACAAGCCTCTGAACTACCCTTACAATGAAGGAACCTCAGGAAACCGCTTCGGGTGTGCCCCGCCGTACGCTCTGTTGATAGAAGGAGGAATCTGTATGAGCCGTCCCATCGTTACCAAACTCCGCCGTGTAGGCGCCTGGGCGACGCTGCTGCTGCTTCTGGCGGCGCAATTTGCCCTGCCCCTGGGGGCAGCCGCCGCGCCGGACCTGTCTACTTTGCCCATTCTGTCCCTTACGTATCAGGGGGCGGACGGGACCCCCCAGGCCGTGTCGGTAGCACCCGGGCTGAACGGGGAGGTCCCTGTATATTGGGCGACCCTCCCTGCGGAGGCTTTTGCCCCGGGAGCGACCATCCTCATGGATATTTATCCCACGGACAGCCTTTACACCTATACACCCGCCAACGGCTCCCCGGTGCCTGCCGTAGAATCGGTGGATTTTGCCACTGGGGCCAGCACGCGCATCATCGCCTATCAGGATGGGGTAGAGGTGGGCGGGTATGACCTGTACCTTTCTAGCTTGCCCATGCCCGTTCAGGAGCCTGAGCAGCCTGTGGAGCCCGAACCGGAACCCCCTGTGGTGGAGCCGGAACCCGAGCCTGAACCCCCCGTGGTGGAACCGGAGCCTGAACCGGAGCCCGAGCCCCCCGCCCAACCGGAGCCCGTGTGGGTGAACGTCCTGTATATCGACGATATGGGCGAAACCTTCTACGAAACCTCCGTAGCCTGCTTCTACGACCAGGATAACATCATCACGGTGGACTGGGACCAGGTGAACCAGGGACGGCCGGGGTACACCGTGGACCAGGAGAGCTTTTACGTAACGGTGGACGAGCAAGGCAACGCCTACCCGTCCCCTGTGGTGTTCGCCTTTACCGCCCCCAAGCAGGAGGAGGTCAAGGGGCGCGTTACCATCCACTACATAGGCATAGACCAGCAGGTGCTGGCGGACCCGCAGGTCAGGGAGCTGCCGGAAGGCACCCATACCGTGACCCCGGACTTCACCCCCGAGGGGTATTCCCTGAGCCCGGAGAGCCCCTCCTCCCAGAAGGTGACGGTGGACAGCCAGGGCAATGTGGACCGCCCCGACGTCTACTTTGAGTACAAGCCGCTGTGGGAGGAACCCCAACCCGAAGATCCACAGCCCGAGGAGCCCCCTCAGCAGGAGGTCAAGGGATACGTCTACGTCCACTATGTGGACCTGGGCGGCATAGACCTGGCGGACATACAGCTCAAGGAGTTCGCTCCGGGGGAATACGATGTGACCCCGGACTTCACCCCCGAGGGGTATTCCCTGAGCCCTGAAAGCCCCTCCTCCCAGAAGGTGACGGTGGACAGCCAGGGCAATGTGGACCGCCCCGATATTTATTTTGAGTTTAAGGAACTGCGGGAGGAGCCCCAACCCCAGCCCGAGCCTCCCCAGGAGCCGGAAACGCCCCAGCAGCCCGATCCGGAGCCCCCTGTCGTGGAGCCCGATCCGGAGCCCGAGCCTGATCCCCAGGACCCCCCGGCTACTGGCATGGAAATCACCCCCATCGGCCGTTACGGCAAGACCAACGCCGTGGTGAACTTCCGCACAGAGCCCAACACCAGCAGCAAGAAGGCTGCCTCGGATGTGAAGAAGGAACAGCACGTATGGGTGGTCGGCTCCGGTAGCGCCAATGACAACGATTGGTACCAGATCATCTACAACGGCACAGACTGCTATGTGGTGCAGAAATTCATAGACCTGTTGACCCAGGAGGACAGCGACGCCTATAACTACGGCCAGCCCTCCCCTGTGCCCGGCACGGAGACCCAGCCCCCCACCCATGTGCAGGTGTTGGTGAGCTACGTGGACGCGGATAACCCCGCCACCGTGCTTTATACGGAGTCGGCCAACTGCGCCGTGGGCGGGCAGACCGAGGTTCTTGCCAATCAAGGGGCTGTGCCCGGCTATACCCTGGTGGGAGACTCCAGCGTCATCGTGGAGGTTTCCCCCAACGGCCAGGCGAACCCCAGCACCGTGACCTTCGCCATGCAAAAGGCGGCGGTGAAGGGCGCCTTCCAAATCCGCTACGTCAATACCGACCAGCAGGATATCGCCACGCCCCAGAACGTGGAGCAGGCGCCGGGCACCTATGACGTGTCCCCCGCCCCGGCGGACCTGCCCCAGGGCTACGCGCTGGCCCAGGGCAGTCCCGCCTCTGTACCGGTGACCATTGACAGCCAGGGCAACGCAACCCCCGCCACCGTGGTCTTCACCTATGAGCAGGTGAAGGGGAGCGTGACCGTGGAATACAAGGATACCCTGGGGGCCGCCATTGCGGACAGGCAGACCCTTACGCTGCCCCAGGGCGAAACCCCCGTGGAGCCCAATGCCGGCCTGGTGCCCCAGGGCTACGCGCTGGCCCAGGGCAGCCCCGCTTCTGTGACGGTGACCATTGACAGCCAGGGCAACGCAACCCCCGCCGCCGTGGTCTTCACCTATGAACAGGTGAAGGGCTCCGTGACTGTGGAATACAGGGACACCCAGGGGGCTCCCCTCGCGGATGCCCAGACCCGCGCCTTGCCCCAGGGCGAAAGCCTTGTGGAGCCGGACGCCAGCCTGGTGCCCCAGGATTATACGCTCCAGGACCCCGCCTCTGTGCCGGTGAAGGTGGACGCCCAAGGCAACGCAACCCCCGGCGCCGTGGTTTTCACCTATGCGGCGCCCGCCAAAAAGGCCGCCCTGACGGTTTACTACCGCAACACCATCGGGCAGGACATCGCTCCGCCCCAGCAGCAGGAGCTGGACAAGGGCAGCCATGCCGTCACGCCCCAGGAGGGCCTGGTCCCCTCGGGGTATACCCTGGTCAAGGATGCTCCGGCCTCCGTCACGGTGCAGGTGGACGAACAAGGCGTGGCGACCCCCTCGGAGGTCACCTTCCGCTATGACGCGCCCCCGGCCACCGTTACGGTACAATATGTGGATACGGACGGAAAGGCCATCGCCATTGCCCAGCAGGTCACCCTGGCCACAGGGACCCACCCCATCGTGCCGGACAGCAGCCTTGTGCCTCTGGGCTACATCCCCGCGGAGGGCAGCGCCGCCTCGGTGGAGGTCACGGTGGACGCCCAAGGGGTTGCCACCCCGGCCACCGTCACCTTCCGGTACCAGAAATCGAAGGTGTACATCGGCTATGCCCTCACGCTGGACCAGACGGCCCTTCGCAACGATGCCAAAATGAGCGATGACACCATCTTCGCCACGCTGCCCAAGGACACGCTCCTGTATATCAACGGGCAGTTTGACCAGGGGAACATCCTGTGGAGCAGCGCCCAGATGCGCCTGGGGAAGGACCGCAAGAGCGGCGTGGTGCCGGATACCGCTTTGAAGCACATCACCGACGCCGAGGCCCAGGCCATCATCGCCAAGTATGAAAAGGACAACGCCACCCCCACCCCCACGCCTACCCCCACCCCCACCAGGGAGCCCGCGCAGCTCACGGGGTACTATATCACCATCGGCGGCAGCGTGCCCATGCGCAACGTGACGGACGAATATGCCGAGGCCAAGACCTGGCTGCCCATCGATACGGTGGTGTATGTCAGCGGGCAGCTCTACAACAAGGGCATCGGCTGGCACATCAGCACCCACAACGGCCTTATGGGCTACATCCGGGCGGACCAGCTGCGCAAGATGAGCGACGCGGAGGTTCAGGCATACCTCAACAGCCAGACCCAGCCTACCCCCACCCCCGCCGCCACGCCCCAGCCCTATGACCCCTACGCCAAGTCCAGCTACGCCTATGCCACCAAGTCCGTCAACTTCCGTCAGACCCCCAACGGCACCAAGATCAAGACCTTGAACCAATACGCGTTCATGCTGGTGCTGGGCACCAAGCAGGTTAACGGGGTCACCTGGTACAACGTCAATCAGTCCGGCACCGTGGGCTGGATTCACGGGGATTTCATCCACGTGCTCAACCTGACGGAGCTGAGCAGCTTCCTTAACAGCAACGAGTACCTCCAAGGGCTCAAGAACTCCTCCAGCGGCGGCGGCGCCAGCAGTGGCGGCAGCAGCGGCAGCGGCGGTTCCGGCGGCAGCTCCGGCGGGTCCACAGGCTCCGCGAACCCGGGCATCATCTCCATGGAGGACTGGAACGTGGGCACCTGGCAAAACCCCAACGCCAATACGGGCCTGAACGCCAGCTACGAGCCCTTCAACCCGTATGCCACGCCGGTTCCCAGCATTGGGCCGGACGCCAGCGCCAGCGTGGAGCCCACCGATACCTTTGTGATCGGCACCATGATCCCCATCACCTATGATGATGAAAGCAAGGAAACCCAGACCGATTCCAGCCCCTGGGGCTTGGTAGGCGCGGGAATCGTGCTCATCGGCGGCGCGGGCGGGGTATACGCCTACGCCTTGAATCAGAACAAGAAGCGCAAGGCCGCGGCGAAAGCCGCCGCAGCGAACCGCCGGGCCGGCGGTACGGCTGCGGGCGCGGGAGCGGCGGCAGGAACCACGGGCAAGCAGGGGCAAGGCACGGGAGCCCAAAGCCCCTATGCGCGCCGGGCTGTGGCCGCGCCTCCCTTGGCGGGGACCCAGCAAAACCAGTCCAAGGTCCCGGGCGGTATCCAGCCTCCCTACGGGCGGCCCATGCAGCCCCCGGGAGCGGGCGCGCCGGGAACGGGAACAGGCACGCCGCCCAGCAACCAAAGCGTCTTTGGGACTCCCGGAACCCCGGCGGTCCTGGGGAGTCAGAACCCCTACGCCCGCCCGGTGGACCAGGGCCCGGGGAAAACCCCAAGCGCCCCCCAGGCCGGGGGAACCACCCAGCCTGAAAGCGCCCCCAAGGCGGGAAGCCAGACGGCCAAGCCCAGCAACCCCTACGCCCAGCCCCTTGGACAGGGCAACGGGGAGCCCGGCCAGGCCCGCAGAGCCGGCAGAACCCAGCGCTATCAAAACGCCGAAGGCAAGGACAACACAGACGCGTAATCCAACAAGGGTTTGAATGCCATTTCAGGAACGAAGGGGAGCGGAAACGCTCTCCTTCGCTTTTCCTCCGGCCCTTCAAGGGGGAAGAGGATTGACAGAAGCCGCCGATGTGGGTATGCTGACCATAGGACCAGATGCGGGCATACAAAAGAAAAGCGGGGGGAAGGCGGATGAAAGGAATCTCCGGAGAAAAGCTGGAAAGATTGGCCGGCTTCGCCATGCTGGCATTGGACCCCCGGGAGGAAGGGGAAATGGCCCGGACCCTGGAAAAGCTGCTGGGGCTCATCGGCCAGGACGGGGACTTCCCGGCTCCCGGAGAGCTGCTTGCGCCCGCCCCTTCCCAGGCCCTCCTGGCCGATTCCCGCCAGCGGCCCGATACCCTGGGGGAAAGCCTCCCTCTGGAATTGGCGCTGGCCAACGCCCCCGCAGCTAGGGAGCCCTTCTTCCAGCTGCCCGGGGTTTTGGAGTAGGGGGTGGGGCGGATGGAAGCCTGGGGCGAGGTATGCGCCAAAACCATCGCGGAGCTGTGCGGGCTGCTGGCCCGGGGGGAGCTTTCCTCCCTGGAGATCGTCAGGGCCTATTTGGCCAGCATCGCCGCCCAAAACCCCTCCTTGAACGTCTACCTGGAGGCGTATGGGGAGGAGGCCGTCCTCCAGGCCAAGGCTTCCGATGCCCGGCGAGGGGCGGGACGGCTCCTTTCATCCCTGGACGGCATTCCCATCGCCCTGAAGGACAACCTCCTGGTGAAAGGCCGCCGCTGCACCTGCGCCAGCCGCATGCTGGCGGATTTTACGGCCCCCTATGAGGCCACGGTGGTAACCAGGCTCCGGGCGGCGGGGATGCCGCTTTTGGGCAAGGTAAACCTGGATGAATTTTCCATGGGGGGAGGCACCCAAACCAGCCTTTTCGGCCCCTCCCGCAATCCCTGGGACCGGGGCCGCACGCCGGGGGGCTCCTCCGGCGGCTCCGCGGCGGCGGTGGCGGCGGGCATGGCTCCGGCGGCCTTGGGCAGCGATACCGGGGGCAGCGTCCTGCAGCCCGCCTCCCATTGCGGGGTGGTGGGGGTCCGGCCCGCCTATGGCGCGGTGAGCCGTTACGGCCTGGTGGCCTTTGCCAGCTCCTTGGACCAGATCGGCCCCTTTTGCAAAACCGCCTATGACGCCGCTTTGGTGATGAATGTCATCGCCGGGCACGACCCCAAGGACGCCACCACCCGCAAGGAGCTGGAGGCGGATTTTCTGGAAGCGCTGAACGGGCCTGGACAAGCCTCCCCTTCCGCGCCGCTGGCGGGGGTGACCTTGGGGTTGCCCAGGGAGTGCTGGGGAGGGGAGTTTCCGCAGGGCTCGGGGCAAGGGACGGGCCTGGACCCGGAGGCCTTCCGGGGCCTTGGGGAATCCATCCTCCGCTGGCAAGCCCTTGGGGCCGGAATCAAGCCCGTGTCTTTGCCCTCCTTGGCCCAAGGGCTGGGGGCCTATTATGTGATCAGCAGCGCCCAGGCCAGCAGCAACTTGGCCCGCTTTGACGGCATCCGCTACGGCTACAGGGCCCAGAGGGCCGGAAGTTGGGAGGAGCTTTGCCGAAGGTCCCGGCAGGAGGGCTTTGGCAAGGAGGTAAAGCGCCGGGTGCTGCTGGGGGATTATGTGCTGGGGGCGGACAGCCCTATTTCCTATGAGCGGGCGTGGGCCGTCCGGGAAATGCTGGGCCGGGAAGCGGTCCAGGCCATGGAGGGCTGCGACGGGCTGCTGCTTCCGGTGGTGTCCAGGGCGGCGGGGCCTCTGGAGGGCGGGGCCTGGGAGCCCACGGCCACATCCCAGGGGGACCGGGTGGGGGTTCTTGCGGGCCTTACGGGCCTTCCCGAGGTGTCCCTGCCCTGCGCCCTGTCCCCGGAGGGGCTGCCTTTGGGCATCGGCCTCATGGGGCCCCGGGAGAGCTTGCCCCGGCTGCTGTCCTTGGCCCATGCCTATGAGCGGGCCTATCCCCTGGCGGAGGGAAACAGGCCTTACGAACGGGCGGCAAAGGAGGGCGGTAGGCATGAGCCTTGAAAAATCGCTGGCTCCGTATGAACTGGTGGTGGGCCTGGAGGCCCATGTACAGCTTGCCACCACAAGCAAGATGTTCTGCGGCTGCTCCACCGCCTTTGGGGCCCGGCCCAATACCCAGGTCTGCCCGGTATGCATGGGCCTGCCGGGAGCGCTGCCGGTGCTGAACCGGGAGGCGGTGCGCCTGGCGGCTTTGGCGGGCCTGGCCCTGGAAGCCGGGGTACAGCCCCTCAGCCGCTTTGACCGGAAGCATTACTTCTACCCGGACCTGCCCAAGGGCTATCAAATCAGCCAGTTTTTCCATCCGCTGTGCCAGGGGGGACGGCTGGTGATCCAGACCGGGGCGGGGCCCAAGGCCGTGGGCATCACCAGGATTCACATGGAGGAGGACGCGGGGAAGCTGCTCCATGACGGGGAGCGGGGCTCGCTGCTGGACCTGAACCGCTGCGGCGTGCCCCTCATTGAAATCGTATCCGGGCCGGATTTGGCAAGCCCCCAGGAGGCCGCGGCCTACCTGCGGGGGCTCCGGGCGGTGCTTACCTACGCCGGGGTCAGCGATTGCAAAATGAACGAGGGGAGCCTGCGCTGCGATGTGAACCTGAGCCTGCGCCTTCCCGGCGGGCCCCTGGGGGTGCGCACGGAGATCAAGAACCTGAACTCCTTTCAAAGCGTGGAGCGGGCCATCCAGGCGGAGGCCCTGCGCCAGGCCCAGGCCCTCAGGCGGGGGGAGTCCGTCCTTTTGGAAACCCGCCGCTATGACCCCAAAACGGGCCTGACCCAGGCCATGCGCCCCAAGGAAAGCAGCGGGGAGTACCGCTTTTTCCCCGAGCCGGACCTGCCCTGGGTCGCCGTTCCCCAGGAGGCGCTGCAAGCGCTACGGGCCAGCCTTCCGGAGCTGCCGGCGGCCCGGAGGGAGCGGTTCGCGGCGGCCTTTGGCCTTTCCCCCTATGGGGCGGAGCAGCTCACCGCCCGGCGCTGGCTGGCGGACTACTTTGAGGAGGCCGCGGCCCTGGCCCAAAGCCCGGAGTCGGTAGCCAACCTCTTGCTGGGGGAGGTCTTCGCCCAGCTCTCCCTGCGGGGCAAGGACCCTGGGGAGGAGGAGGGGGCTTTGCCCATCGCCCCCCGGCGCTTGGCGGCCTTGAGCGATCTGCTGGTCCAGGGGAAGGTGAACAGCTCCACAGGGAAGAGAATCCTGGGAGCGCTGTTTGAAGAGGATTTTGACCCTGGGGAATACGCCCTGGCCCACGATCTTCTGCTCATCAGGGAGGAAGGGGCGCTGCGGGAGGCGGCCATCCGGGCCCTGGAGGAAAACCAGGCCATGGCCCAGGCCTACCGCGAGGGCAAAACCAACGTGCTGCGGGCTTTGATGGGCAAGGCCATGGCGCTCACCGGGGGCAAGGCGGACCCCCGGCTGCTGGAAGACATACTCAGGCAACTCCTGGAGGGATAAAAGGAGGGGACAAGGGTGCCCACGGCAACCAATCACGCCCAGGAGGCAGGCGCGCTGACCCTGGGGGAAAGGCCCTTCGACGCGATTGACAGCCTGATTTTGACGCAGATTGTATACATGCCCATGGAAGGGCTCCTGGACCAGGGGGAGAGGGCCTCTTTGGCCCAGCTTTGGGAGTTCCTCCGGGAGAACCATCCCGAGGAAACCTTTGATATTTTCCAGAAAAAGCGCTATGCCCTCACCAAGGTGTGCGCGGAGCAAAACCGCTACCGGGACTGGGCGCTCCATCATTATGTGAACCACATCGATCCCCGGCGGGAGATGCAGTTTTGCGCCTGCGCCTTTGACCTGCCCACGGGGCAAACCGTGCTGGCCTTTCGGGGCACGGATTTGAGCCTGGCGGGCTGGAAGGAGGACTTGAACATGTCCTTTATGACCGTCCCCTCCCAGCTGGAGGCGGCGCGGTACGTGGAGGACATGGCAAAGCTTGCCGGGGGGGAACTGATCCTCACCGGCCACAGCAAGGGGGGCAATTTGGCGGTGTACGCGGCCTCCGCCGTCAGCGACGAAGCCCGGGGGAAAATCCTCCGGGTGCATTCCTTTGACGGCCCCGGCTTTGACCAGGGCATTTTAAGCAGCCGGGGCTACCAAAGCGTTCAGGACCGGATGGAGAGCTACCTGCCCCAGAGCAGCGTGGTGGGGATGCTGCTGTATGACCATCCCCCCTACACGGTGGTGCAGAGCAAGTCCCTGGGCATTTTGCAGCACGACGCCATGACCTGGCAGATTCGGGAGGGGGCCTTTGCCACCCTCACGGATTTGGACCTGACAAGCAAGATCACGGACGAAACCCTTCACGCCTGGCTGGCGGGCATGAACGCCCAGGACCGGCGGTTGCTGGTGGACACCTTGTATCAAGTGGTGGCCGCCGCCCAAATTGACACGGTCAGCGGCTTGGTGGAGGATTGGCGGGACAGCTCCCTGAAAATGCTGGAAGCGCTGCGGGAGTTGGACCCACAGGTACGCAAAAGCGTGCGCCGGATGCTGGGACGGCTGTTCAGCACCGGGGCGGCGGGGGCGCTGCGGGCGCTTCTGCCCCACAACCTGCTGGGCAGCCTCCAGCAGAAGGAGGATTCCAAGCGGCAGGAGGAATGAGGGCGGCGCACCGCTCCAAAGGCCGCGGCCCTATGCCAGGGATTGGCAGAAGGCCTCGAAATTCCGGTGCAGGATGTTCTCCAGCTCCTCCCCGGTAAGGGGCAGGGCTTTGAGCCGCTCCACTTCCGCGGCGGGGTCCCACATGGGGTAGTCTGAGCCGAAGAACACCCGGTCCGCCCCATAGCGGCGGATGATGTCCACGGCCTCCTGGGGGCTGAGGGCGTACAGGCTGCTGCTGGCGTCCACCCACAGGTTTTCCCGGCCCGCCAGGGCCTTCCAGCCCTCTTCCCACATGGACCAGCCCCCCAGGTGCGCGCCGATGACCTTCAGGCCCGGCACAGCGTCCATGACCCGGGCCAGGCGCTGGGGCTCGCTGAAGGAAAACCGGGTGTCTCCCACATGGGACAAAAGGGGCATGGAAAGCTCGTCCATGTGCCGGAAAAGGGCCAGGGCCTTGGGGCTGTCCAATTGGAACTTCTGGAAATCCGGGTGCAGCTTGATTCCCCGCAGGCCCCCCGCGCGGATGCGCTCCAATTCCGCCCTTGGGTTGGGGTGGTCCGGGTGCAAGGTCCCAAAGCCCAGCAGGCGGTCGGGATGCTGCGCCACGGCCCCCATGAGGTAGTTGTTGATGCTTTGCACCCGCTCCCAGGTCACGGCTACGCTGTGCACCAGAAAGCGGGAGATGCCCGCCTGATCGCCCCGGGACAGCAAGGTGCCCAAGGTGCCGTCCAGGCAGATGGGGATCTCGTAGAATTCACCGATGGAGGCGGCGGCTTTCAGGGCGATGGCGTCGGGATAAATATGGGCGTGGGTGTCAATGATCTTCAAGGGGAGGCTCTCCTTTACGATGGGTTGAGCTATCTTACAATGTTTCTTTTGCTCTTGTCAACAATGGGAACAAAAGGGAAGGCTGCCTCGTCTAATCATCAGGACATGCCTTTTTGGCAGGAAATGGCACAGGCGCAGCCCAAGGCCATGGAAGGGAGGAAGGCCCGTGGACGACCAGAGGGAGCTGCTCAAAAGAGCGCGCTCAGGGGACGGGGATGCTTTTGCCGAGCTTTGCGCGCCTTTTTCCGGCATGGTGTACAGGCACTGCCTCCAGATGCTGGGGCGGCAGGCGGACGCCCAGGACGCCGCCCAGGAAACCATGCTCAGGGCATACCGGGCCATCCCCCGCTTTTTGGGGCAGAGCGGCGTGGCCTCCTGGCTGTACCGCATCGCCCACAACACCTGCCTGGACATGCTGAAAAAGCCCCAGCGCAAAAGGGAAGTTTCTTCCATGGAGCAGATGCGGGAGGCGGGCTTTGAGCCCCGGGCCGCCGGGGATACCCCTGAAACCGCCTATGAAAAGAAGGCCGAGGCCCAGCGGCTCCTGGCGGCCATCGCCAAGCTGCCCCAGGACCAGCAGACCTTGCTGAACCTGCGTTACGGCGAAAACTACAGCTATGAGGAGCTGGCAAGGGCCACGGGCCTGCGGGAGGGAACGGTGAAAAGCAAGCTGAGCCGCGCCAAGGACCGGCTCCAGGAGCTTTTGGAGGCATAGCGGCAAAATTCCATGGAACTTTTTTTCAACAGTCTCGTTTCATAAAGGGAAGGGAGGTCAGCCTATGGACAGCTTCAAGGATTTTCAAAGGGAAGAAATGGACGCGCTGGATCATGCGCTGGCCGGCCTGTACCGGATTCAGACGCCCCAGGGGTTTGACGCGGCCTGGCGGGGAGCGGTGAAACGAGAGGAGTTGACACAAATGAAACCATTTACCAAGCGCAGCGCTTGGAGGGTGGCGTTGCCCGCCTTTGCCGCCGTGGTGCTGGTGGTGGGCACGTTACTGACGGGAGGCAGCGATTTGGGGGCATCCCCCGGGAGGCAGCAGATGGCCGTCCCCAGGACGGCGTCCTATGAAGGCGCGGAAGATATGTCCTCCCAGAGCATGAACAAGGCCTATGAGAGCGAAAGCTCCGGCGGCTACGGGCTCTCAGGGGGCGCGGCTCCGGCGCCCATGGCCGCGGATGCCGCCGCCGGGGATACGGGGGCGGTCCAGGGAAAGAAAATCGTCCGCACGGCGGACATCACCTTGGCTACCACCTCCTTTGACGCGGACCAGCAGGCCATCCGGGACAGGGTCGCCCTGGCGGGGGGATATGTGCAGAACATATACCAATACGAGGGCACCCAATGGGAGCCCGAGCGGCGGATCTACTTTACCTTGCGCATCCCCACGGAGAAGCTGGACGAGTTCCTTACGGGGGTGGCGGGCATCGGCCGGGTCACCGCCCGCAGCGAAAACACCCAGGACATGACCGTGCAATACTCCGATACCGCCCTGCGGCTGGAAACCCAGCGGGAGAAGATGAAACGCCTCCAAGAGCTGCTGGCCCAGGCAGAGTCCGTATCGGACCTGCTGGAGATCGAAACGGAAATCGCCAACACCCAGTACCAGATCGACAGCTATGAAACCTCCCTGCGGTCCATTGACCGGGAGGTGGAGCAAAGCCAGGTGAGCGTCACCTTGGTGGAGGAAACCCCGGCCCAAAGCGCCGCCCAAGCGGGCGTCAGCCTGGGGGATAGGCTCCTGAGCGGTCTGGCGGCGTCCCTGGAGGGAATCGGAAGGTTCTTCCAGAACATGCTGGTATTTTTGGTGATGGCGCTGCCGGCGCTAATCGTACTCGTGGTGATTTGGATTGTGGCGCGGGTGATCCTGCGCCGGAAGCGGCGGAGCCTGGAGCTTCGTCAAAATAAGGAGGAGGAAACAAAATGAAAAAGATGATCGCGATTTGCATGGGGTTGATTATGCTGGCCATGGCGCCGGTGGCAATGGCCCAGGAGGCCTCGGCGGCCGGAAGGGACAGCCTTTTGACGGTGACGGGCTCCGCCTCGGTGATGATTCAGCCGGACTTTGCCACCCTGAATCTGGGGGTCATGACCCAGGGCCAGACAGTGGCCGAGGCCCAGGCCCAGAATGCTGTTCAGATGAAGGCGGTGCTGGAGGCCCTCCAAAAGGCGGGGGTTGCCAAGGAGGATATCCAGACCAGCTATTTCAACGTGTACCCTGTCTTTGGGGATATGAGCGCCTCCTATGAGATGGAGGTCTACCCCGACGTAGACGGGAAACCCGTGGGCTACCGGGTGGAGAACAACCTCCTGGTCACCCTCCGGGATTTGGACAATATCGGAAGCATCCTTGACCAGGCCATGGCCGCCGGGGCCAACCAGAGCTACAGCCTGAGCTTCGACAGCGCTCAAAAGCCCCAGGCTTACGACAGAGCCCTCCAGGAGGCGGTGAAGGAAGCCCAGCGCAAGGCCGGGCTCGTGGCCCAGGCCGCGGACAAGACCCTGGGGAACCTGGTGGAACTCCAGGAGCTGGGCATCGGCTACGGCGGAGGGTACATGAAGAGCATGGTCATGGACGCCGCCGCCAGCACCCCCATTGTCGCCGGAACGCTGACGGTGGAGGCCTCCGTACAGGTAACCTATCAGCTGCCCTAAGGAACGCCAGGGAACCAAAGGAAGAAAAGAGGGGAGCGGCCGGCTGCGCCGCTCCCCTTTGCGCTGCCTTCTCATGTCAAGATTGTTACGATATGGGGAATCAGACAAGAATTTCTTGGAAAGGAACTGTACACCTTTTGTATTTTCATGTACAATAAAGGCTGGGAAATTTCGTAACATTTGGGGATTCACCCCGGAAAGGAGCGTGGCCGCATGACGGCTCGAAAGCTAGCCGCAGGCCTCCTTTGCCTGGGGCTTCTCCTCCTTGGGCATGCGCCTCTCCAGGCCAGGGCCGACGATACTGGAGTGCTTTCGGAAAACGAACTGAACGCCTGGCTCAGGCAACTTTTGCTCGCTACGGTGTCCCAGGAGCCCCAAAACGCCCCGGTGGGGGAGGAGGCCCTGACCCAGGACGGATACGCTTTTTTATACGAGCAAGCGACGCTGTTTTATGACAAGCCCGTGCTGGATCAAGCCAGCAAGCTCCAGGCGGTTTCCGTGACCGACGAGGGGTTGGAGACCCCCAGGGGCCTGCGCATCGGTTCTCCGGAGGAGGCCCTGGTGCAGACCTATGGCTGGCAGAATTCCGGCCTCATGACCGACGGGCTGATGGCCCCCTTCTATCTTTTGGACCAGCTGCCTCAGGCCGCCTATTGGGCCTGGGGCCAGATGGGGGAAGAGGGCCTGGAGATGGTAAACTGCTTCATTCACGTCCAGGTGGGGGAGGACAGCTATACGGACGCGGGCATCCAGTATACCCTGGAGGATGACGCGGTCTCCGGCATCCGGATCTACGGCCTTGGCTCGGTGATGTCCTTGGCGGAGGTGCTGGGAAACCTGGAAACCTTTGTTCAGACCCAGGCGGCTGTCAGCGGGGACGAACTCCAGCGGGAGGAACCCATCCTGGACAGCGATTCCGTGAAGGCGGGCGCCTCCTCAAAGGCTGGGGCACCCGCCGCGGGGGTATGGCCGGTTTCCACCCAGGAGGCCTTTGGAACCGCGGATTTGCAGTTTTCCCGCATGGACTTGCTCACGTTGACCCCCAAGGGCGCGTTGACCGCCTTTGGCTCGGACCATCTGGCCGAGGACTGGCGCCAGGACCCGGACAGCGGGTCCTGGCGGCTCAGCCGCCAATGGCCGGGGGGCGTGTCCCTTTCCTTTGCGCTGGATTCTAACAAGGAGAACCCCCGGCTGGCGGAGCTGGTGCTTGCGGACGGCTGCCCCCTGGAGGGCCCCCGGGGCATCCGGCTGGGGGACTCCCCCCAAAGCGTGGTGGAGAAGTTCCGCTGCGACGGCCCCGCCTGGGCGGAAGGCCAGGAGTTTTTTCTGTACGGCAGCAGCCAGGCCTTGCCCTGCGCCTATGGCACATGGAGCCCCGGGGAGCTGGTGCTGCATTACGAGGCCCAGGTCACCGGCGGGGATGGGGCGTCCCGCAAGGCCGCCTTGCGCCTTCGCTTTCAGGAAGACCGCCTGGTCTCCCTGGTCATGAATACGGACTCATTTTCTTGATTCCCGCGCCAAAAGCGCAACCACCCGCCCTGGAGGAACGCATATGAAGATTGATTTATCCTGTCCCGTTGAGCTGTGGCAGTTTTCCACCCCTACCCCGGAGGAGCCGGAATGCACCTTTGTGCTGAACAATTTAAGCGAAAAGGTGGTCACCTCCGTACAGGTGACCTTGATTTGCCATGACCGGGAGGAGAAGCTTCTCTTCCGGCAGATCGAGCGGATTCAGGGCCTTTCCGCGGGGGCTGGGGAGCGCTTCAGCATCATGCTCCTGCCCAGCCAGTGGGGGGAGGTGGCCGGGGTCGAGCTGGTGATTGAGAAGGTCTGGTTTGACGACGCCACCATCTGGCGCAGGGGCAGCGGCAGCCTGACCGAATACCAGCCCAACAACCTGCCTGCGGGCAGGGCCCTGGACGAGCTCCGCTTTGTGGCGGGGAAGGACGCGGCAGGCTATCCCCAGCGGCAGGCCCATGTGTGGATGTGCGTATGCGGCCGCCCCAACTCCAAGGAAAGAACCCGCTGCTGCCGCTGCGGCCGCAGCCTGGAAACGGTGCTGGCCAGCTACCAGAAGGCCAACGTGGACCAGCTCATCGCCATTCATGAGCAAAAGCTGCTGGACATCGCCAGGAAGGCCCGGGAGGACGCCAGCAAGCTGGCCCAGGAGCGGGAGGCGGCCGTCAAGCTAAAGGAGCGCAAGGCAAAGCGCAGGCTGCGCTGGACCATAGCCCTGGCCTGCGTGGCGGTGGCGGCCGCGGTGCTGCTGGTATGGGGGCTCCCCGCCATGCGCTTTGGCGAGGCGGAATCCTTGCTGGCCCAGGGGAAATACGGGGAGGCCCGGGCCGCCTTCGCGGCTATGGGGGACAGCCCCCATACCCGGGAGCAGTTGCTTCGCTGCGATTACCTGGAGGCCAAGGGCTGGATGGAGGCCGGGGGTTTAGCGGGCTTGCAAAAAGCCGCCGCCGTCTTTGCCGCCCAAAAAGATTTTGAGGACAGCCACGCCCTTTGGCAGCAATGCAGCTACCGGATGGGAGAGATGGAGCTGGAGGCCGGGGCCTACGAATCCGCCGCGGAGAACTTCCAGCAGCTGGGGGATTACCAGGACAGCGCGGACAAGCTGAAGGAGACCACCTACCGCCAGGCGGAGCAGCTCATGGCCAACGACGGGATAGTGGCCGCCCAGGTGCTTTTCCGGGGCCTGGGGGAATACCGGGATTCCCAGGACAAGGTGCTGGAGTGCGAGTACGCCTTGGGAACCGCCGCCGAGGAGGCCAATGACCTGGAGGCGGCCCTGAGGCATTATGAGGCCATCCCGGAGTATGAGGACGTACCCCAGCGAATGCAGGCCGCCTACTATGCCCTGGCGGAGCAGAAGCTGGCCCAGGGCTCCTTTGAGGAGGCGGGCAAGCTGTACCTGCGGGTGGGGGACTATGAGAACGCGAAGCTCAAGGCCAACGACAGCCTGTACCAGATGGCCAGGGAAACCATGGAGGCCGGGGATTACCCCAAGGCCGCCGAGCTCTTTGGGGAGATCGTCCCCTACCTGGACAGCGAAAGCCAGCGCTTTGAGTGCCTCTACCGACAGGCGGAGGCCCTGCTGGCCGCCCAGGACCTCCCTGGGGCCGCGGAGCTGTTTGCCTCCATTCCCCAGCACAAGGACGCCATGGACCGGGCCAGGGAATGCAATTACCGCATCGCCCAGGAGCATCAGGAACAGGGGCGGTTCGCCGAGGGGCTGGCGCTGTTCGAGGCCCTGGGGGACTACCAGGACAGCGCCCAAAAGGCCCTGGAATGCCGCTATCAGATCGCCCAGAACGCTTTCGCGGAAAAGGACTACGCCGCCGCCGTGGAGGCCTTCTCGGCTTTAGGCCAGTACCAGGATGCGCCCCAGAAGCTGGAAAGCGCCACCTATGAGCTGGCCATGCAGTTCAAGGAAAAGGGGGACATGGATCAGGCCATCACCTTGCTTTCCTCCTTGCCCAGGGACAGCAACGCCCAGCAGCAGCTTTCGGAAATCGCCTACCAGCAGGCCATGAAGAAAAAAGAGGAGGGGGAGCTGGCCCAGGCCAGCGCTTTGCTGCTGGCTTTGGGGGACTACGGGGACGCCAGGGAGCAGTACCAGATGTGCCAGTACGAGCTGGGCCTGCTGCTGAAAAGCCAGGGCAAGCTGGCCGAGGCCGGCGCCGTCTTTTTGGCCCTGGGGAATTATTCCGATGCGGCCCAGCAGGGCCAGGCGGCCTACCAGGAGGCCTTTGGCGCCGTGGCGGACCCCGCCCGGGAAGCCTTCCAAAACAAGGATTATCAAGCGGCCTACGAGGCCCTCCGGGATTTTCCCATGGAGGACCTGCCCCAGCAGTATGCGGATTTGCCGGAGCTGCGGGACCAGGCTTGCTATCTGTATGCCGAGGAGCTGTATGACCAGGGCAAGCCCTATGAGGCCCTGCCCTATTACCGGGCCATTCCCCAGTACCGGGACGTGGCGGACAAAAAGCTGACCCGCCGGGCCTACCTGATTCTGGGGTCCTGGGAATCCACCACGGGGAAGAAGGCCGTGTTCCGGGACGACGGCACATGCAACCTCATGGGCCAGGAGCTGACCTTCCAGGTGGACAGCTACTCCTTGCTCACGGGGACGGACCCCCAGGCCCTGACCCTCACCCATAAGCTCACCGTCCTGACCCGGGAAGGGATGACCCTGCGGGAGGTGGCCCAGGACGGCGTGGTGTACAAGTTTACCCGTGTCAGCGATGACCAGCCCGCTCCTTCCCCCCAGGCCACCCCGGCCCCTGGGGTCGCAAACCCCTTTGAGGAGATGCTGGTCCAGGAGGAGGACAATGACGCGCCCGCCCTATGAACAGCCTGGGGGCCAAAAGCTCACCATTGGGGTGCTCTTTGGCTTCCGGGCCCTGATGGTGCTGTGGGTCTGCAATTACCACATCTGGCAGCTGGGCTGGCTTCCCCAGTACTTCCGGGTCTTTGGCCTGGAGCTGAACGTGGATTTCATCACCCGTTCCAGCTATCTCATGGTGGACGGGCTGATCCTCATGAGCGGCCTGCTGCTGTATCTGCCCTATGCCCTGGAATCCAGACGGGGAACCCCGGTGCCAAGCCTGGGCCGGTTTTACCTGAACCGGCTGGTGCGCATCGCGCCCTCCTATCTGCTCTCTGTGCTGGTGATGCTCTTTTACGTGGCCTTGCCCCAGGGCAGGTATGGGAACCCAGGGGCCATGTCCAAGGACATCCTCACCCACCTCACCTTCACCTTCACCTTCTGGAAGGAGACCTACCTGTCCACGCCCCTGAACGGGGCGCTGTGGACCGTGGCGGTGGAGATGCACTTCTACCTGATCTTCCCCTTCCTGGCCCGGGCCGCCCAGAAGAAGCCCGCGTGGACCCTTTGCGCCATGGCTTTGGCGGGGATTGGCTACCGGGCGCTGGTATACGCCCGCATTCCGGACAACGCCATGCTCATCAACCAGATGGCGGGCTTTTTGGATGTATACGCCCTGGGCATGCTGGGGGCGATGCTCTACGTACGCTGGCTGAAATGGGATGGGGAGAAGCCCCTCCTGGAAAGGCGCGTCCTGCGGACCTTTGCCGCCTTGATCTTTGGGGCGGCCCTTTGGGGCCTGGGAGCCCTGATGCGCTTTCAATCCACCCAAAGCCTGGCGGGGTTGGAGGCGCTGCGGCTGTCCCAGCTGCTCATCCGTCTGCCCTTTGCCCTATGCATGCTGGCCGCCATGCTGGGGGCCGCGCTGATGCCCCGCTTTTTGCAAGCCCTGCTGGACAACCGCCTGATGCGCTTTTTGGCGGTGATCTCCTTCAACCTCTACATCTGGCATCAGCCCCTGTCCGCCCAGATCGCCCGGGATTGGTTCCCCCAGACCCTTCACGCCGACGCCTCTTTGCAGCGGGCCTACACCGCGCTGTGCCTGGCCGCCTCGGTGCTGGTGGCCATGGCCGCCACCTACGGGGTGGAAAAACCCATTGCGAGGTTATCCCATCATTGGATAGAGCATAGGAGGAAGAACCATGAAAGACCCAAGAATCCAGAAGCTAAGCCGCCAGTTGATCCGGTACTCCTGCGAGCTGAAGAAAGGGCAGCGGGTGCTGATTGAGAACTTCGGTGTGGAGACCGAGTTTGTGACCGCCCTGATCGCCGAGGCCTATGCAGTGGGCGCGGAGCCCCTGGTGGTCCTGCGGGACAACGCCGTCCAGCGGGCCTTGATGATGGGCGGCACCGCCGCCAAGTGGGACAAGGAGGCCGAGCTGGACGGGGCGCGGATGAGCCAGATGGACGCCTACATTGCCATCCGGGGCGGGGAGAACAGCTATGAGACCTCCGACGTGCCCCAGGAGAAGATGAAGCTGTACATGCAGCACTACAACAAGCCCGTTCACGGGGAGATCCGCGTGCCCAAGACCCG
Organism: Candidatus Limiplasma sp.; assembly: GCA_034927815.1. Lineage (GTDB taxonomy): Bacteria > Bacillota > Clostridia > Christensenellales > Aristaeellaceae > Limiplasma. Next base: position 100,211 of record JAYFPK010000008.1, on the reverse strand, counting down.
TTGGGTGGTGCTGCGCTTCCCCACCCCCGCCATGGCCCAGCTGGCGGAAACCAGCACCGAGGCCTTTGAGGATCATTACTTTAACGTATGCACCCTGGACTACGCCAAAATGAGCGTCGCCATGGACGCTTTGGTGGCCCGCATGGCCCGCACGGACAAGGTGCATATCCTGGGGCCCGGCACGGACCTGTCCTTCTCCATCAAGGGCATGCCCCCCATCAAGTGCGACGGCAAGCTGAACATCCCCGACGGGGAGGTGTTCTCCGCCCCGGTGCGGGACAGCGTGAACGGCGTGATCACCTACAACACCCCCAGCCTGTACCAGGGCAGCGTCTTTGAGAATACCCGCCTGGTCTTCAAGGATGGCAAGATCGTGGAGGCCACCTCCAGCGACACCGCCCGCAGCAACGCCATCTTTGACACCGACGGGGGGGCCCGCTATGTGGGCGAGTTCGCCATCGGCGTGAACCCCTACATCACCAAAGCCATCAAGGACACCCTCTTTGACGAGAAGATCGCCGGGTCCTTCCACTTCACCCCCGGCTCCTGCTACGACGAATGCCCCAACGGCAACAAAAGTGCCATTCACTGGGATCTGGTCTGCATCCAGACCCCGGAGTACGGCGGAGGGGAGATGTACTTTGACGGCGAGCTGATCCGCAAGGACGGCCTGTTCGTGGTGGAGGACCTCAAGTGCCTCAACCCCGAGGCGCTCAAATAAGGCGCAAGACGGATGCGCGGGGGCCCTCTTGTGGCAAAGGAGGGCCCCTTGACGCATCCGCTGAAAACCGTAAAAAAAAAGTTTGAAAAAAATTTAACAATCTATTTTCCCAAAGCCGGGCTTTCCCCTTGCAAAATCTGCCGTATTTGGGTACAATACAGAGCGGAACGAAAAGTTTTGCTAGGAGGTTTCCATTCATGATTAAGGTTGGTATTAACGGTTTTGGCCGCATCGGACGCCTGGTTTTCCGCGCCGCGATGCTCAACCCCAACGTGACCGTTTGCGCCGTGAACGATCCTTTCATCCCCGTGGATTACATGGCCTACATGCTGCGCTATGACACCGTTCACGGCCAGTTCAAGGGCACCATCGAGGTGGACGCCGACAACAACTGCCTCATCGTCAACGGTGAGAAGGTAAAGGTGTTCGGCTGCAAGGACCCCGCTGAGATCGACTGGAAGAGCGCCGGCGCGGAGTACATCGCCGAGGCTACCGGCGTGTTTTGCGACACCCCCAGCGCCAGCGCCCACTTCAAGGGCGGCGCCAAGAAGGTCGTCATCACCGCTCCCGCCAAGGACAAGGAGACCCCCATGTTCGTCATGGGTGTGAACACCGACACCTATACCAAGGACATGATGGTGGTTTCCAACGCCAGCTGCACCACCAACTGCCTGGCCCCCCTGGCCAAGGTCATCAATGACAAGTACGGCATTGCCGACGGCCTCATGACCACCGTGCACGCCACCACCGCCACCCAGAAGACCGTGGACGGCCCCTCCAACAAGGATTGGCGCGGCGGCCGCGGCGCGGCTTTCAACGTCATCCCCTCCTCCACCGGCGCTGCCAAGGCCGTGGGCGTGGTCATCCCCGAACTCAAGGGCAAGCTCACCGGCATGGCCTTCCGGGTGCCCACCGCTGACGTATCCGTGGTGGACCTCACCGTGAACCTCAAGACCCCCGCCACCATGGAGGAGATCAAGAAGACCATGAAGGAAGCCTCCGAGTCCGAGCGCTGGAAGGGCATCATCGGCTACACCGAGGACGCCGTGGTCTCCAGCGACTTCATCTCCGACTCCCGCACCTCCATCTTCGACGCCACCGCCGGCATCAGCCTCACGGATACCTTCGTGAAGCTGGTAGCCTGGTATGACAACGAGTGGGGTTATTCCTGCAAGGTCGTGGACCTCATTGAGTACATGTCCAAGGTGGATGGGAAGTAAGGAAGAACCCGCTGGTCATCCCATAGGGATTTGAGTAAATGGAACGGGGCCCCCGATGCTGCTTGAGCTTATGCAAGAGCGGTGTCGGGGGTTTTTTTGCGCGGATTGGAGCAGGATGCAAAGAGAAAAAGCTAAAAAATGGTGTTTCCGGATTGTGGGAGGAGCGGGAAGGCTATTATATGCTGAATAGCTGATTTTACCTTAGAATTGGGCCGTGACCCGCTACGGAAGTATGAATGCTACACCATAAGAAACATATTATTTGTTTGTTTTTTCTTGAAAAAATGATTGACAAAAGACTTTTTGTATTGTATATTTTTGGAAACGAGGAAAAGAGCACAGAATAAATGAATATTTTTGATGGATTTTGTTTGGTTTTATTTCAATTTATTCAAAAGACGGAGGATTATATCCAATGAAAGACATGGATTCTAGCGAAGTCCTAAAAAAAGTTTTGGATCTTTTGGAACAACAGATGGGACCTTCCTGCGAGGTTGTGTTTCACGATCTGGAAAGACCCTATGACAGTACGATCGTAGACATCCGTAACGGCCATATCACAGGCCGGAAGGCAGGCTCCTGCGGCAGCAACTTGGGATTGGAGGTCATGCGCGGAACCGTTGTCAACGGAGACCGCTTCAACTATATCACCCACACCGCCAGCGGCAGGACACTGCGCTCTTCTTCCGTGTTCTTTTATAACGAGAAGGGAAAGGCCTGCGCCTGCCTGTGCGTGAACCAGGATATCACGGAAACGCTTCGGCTTGAGGGTTTTCTGCATGAGTTCAACCAGCATAAAATTTTTAATGAGCCCGTGCAAGAGGTGTTTGCGCAAAACGTGGGAGAGCTGCTGAACTTTTTTATCGCGGAAGGCCAGAAATACGTCGGCAAAACTGTAGAAGAGATGAAGCGTGGGGATAAAATTGCGTTTGTCCATTATTTGGACCAGAAAGGCGCGCTGCAAATTACCAGATCCAGCGAGCGCATTTGCGAAACGCTGGGGATCTCCAAATACACATTGTATCAATACTTGGCCGCAGGCCGTAATGGCAACGGGCATGGAAAGGACGACCAGGACGGGGATGCGGAGCCCTGCGATGAAACGGCCCCGGAGGGGATGGACGCGAAGAACGAAAAGCCCTGAGTGAAAAAAAGAAGGGCATGGACGCCCTTTGCATGGAGGCGGGCCGGAACGCCGCGCTGCCGCAAGAACGCCAAGATGGAGGACGGTGAAAAGAAGGGGTGATGCTGATGGGCTAGCTGGGATCATGAGGCTCGACGTTTGCAAGGATCATCCAATAAAGCAGGAGGAAGAATCGATGAAAAGCAAAAAAGTACGAATCCTGGCATGCCTGGTGCTCATCACCATTTTGTCATCCTTTCTTGTGACAACCAGCGTGGCTTCCGAGCCGGTGACCCTCACCGTGATGAACTGGCAGTTTAATGAGGCGGGCAAAGGAGACCAGCTCCGCGACCTGTTCAAGACCTATGGGGAGGCCAATGGCATTCAGTTTGAGGAAATCTCCGTCCCCTGGGGCCAGTATCCCGATACCGCCTTTACCAAGTGGGCGGCTCAGGATGCGCCGGACATCATCTTTGTGCCGGACGCGATCCTGCCCATGGCCGTGGACCAGGATTACCTGTTGCCCCTTTCCGAGGTCATCGACTTTGAGCAATATGCCGACATTCTCTCCCCCCTTTCAGACAATGCCAAGTTTGACGGCAAGTATTACGGCTTTGTGTCCGAGGCGGTGGTGCAGGAGTTGATCTATCTGCCCGATCTGCTGGAGGCCGCCGGCCTGGACCCGGACAAGCCCCCCACAACTGTGGATGAGTTCATCCAATACGCCCTGGCCGTGAAAAATGCCAATCCGGATTGGCTGGGCTATGGCTGCCGCAACAGCATGGACCAGAGCTTTGGATGGTGGAGCGACTACTGCTCTTGGGCCTATGGCTTCGGCGCCCGCTGGGCCGTGGAAGGCAAACCCACTATCAATTCCCCGGAGAACATCGCGGCGCTCACCGCCTACAAAAAGATGTATGATTCCGGCGCCATGACCCAGGGCGTGACCAGCGCCAACTACCGCAAGGCCATGAGCATTGGCCAGTGCGGCTTCCTCACCGACAACTCCTCCAATATCCACAACTTCCTGATGGAAAACCCCACCCTCAACATCCGTTCCGCGGCGCTGCCCTTCCCAGAGAAGGATTCCGTCACGGAGCTGGTGGTGCTCAGCGTCAGCAAGGACGCGAAGCATCCCCAGGAAGCGGCGGAGTTTATCCGCTGGTTCATGCAGCCCGAGGTCTACACCGCCTGGATGGAGGAGACCGCCTGTCCTACCGGCGCTTATAAAAAGAGCGTCAGCGACGAGTGGGCGGCCCAGAACCCGACGGTAGCGGCCTTTATCGAGGGGGCCAACTATGCCAGCACCGTTATTCCCGAGGGCCTGGGCGTGTACATGGGCGAGTTCCGGGACGCCGTGCTGCGGGCCATGGAAAAGGTACTCCTCAACAACGTCTCTCCTGAGGAAGCGCTGACGGAGGCGCAAGGAGAGGTGGAGATGCTGATCCAATAGGGGGCTCTCCCGGTTTGGGCCGGGAAAAAAATCCTACGTGAACCTTTTCGCATATGCGCATTTCCTGGTGAGGCCCTTGCGGTCTCACCAGGAAATGCTAGAGAAGCCGCATGGTTGTCAGCGGCGTGGGGGAGAGTGTCCGCATGAAGCGTTCCATTCATCACAAATTGGTACCCTATTATTTTTTGATCCCCTTGTTGGCCATAGTTGTGCCCCTGTTGATCTATCCTATCTTTCGCGGAATCGTAATGAGTTTTTTTGATTTGAAGGGGCTTAGCCCGGAGCTCAAGAACTTTACTGGATTTGGGAATTACCAATACATTTTTTCCAATCCCCGGTTCTTAAACTCCGCCATCACGACCGTGGCATACACGATTTACTGTGTTGTTTTTACACTGCTGGTGGGACTTTTCAGCGCTACGCTTTTGAACGCCCGCTTCCCTGGCCGCACGGCGGCCCGGGTGGCCATGACGCTGCCCTGGGCTATCCCGGAGGTAGCCTGTGTGATGATTTGGGTATTCATGTTTGACCCTAACTTTGGTGTGTTCAACAATATTTTGATGAATCTGGGCGTCATCAATCATTATGGAAAATGGCTCAACGATGTGAACACAGCGTTTCCATCGGTAATCGCCACCACAATCTGGAAGATTTTCCCCTTCTCTACTATCGTGATTTTGACAGCGTTGCAAACGGTGCCCACCGAGCTGTATGAAGTGGCAAAGATCGATGGAGCCAACGCCCTTTCTGTCTATACGCGCATCACTCTGCCGCTGATCCGGCCCACGCTGATGCTGCTGATGCTGCTCAACACCATTTGGTCCTTTAAGCGCTTCACGATTATCTGGCTGTCCACGCAGGGGGGCCCCTCCGGCACGACGGAAAACCTGGTGATCCTGATGTACAAGTATATTTTCCAAATGTTCAAGCCCGGATTGGCGGCAGCGGTAGGCGTCATGGGCTTGCTCCTGACGATGGTGATTACCGTTGTGTATTTCGTGATCCAAAAAAAGCAGGAAGCCTATTAGTCGCGCACAGATCCAAGCCGGGGTGGCGGCTGAGTGGGAGGATGTTTTCATGAAGGAACGAAAGTTGGTTGTAGGACTAAGGCTGCTGATTGCCGCCGCGGCGTGTTTGGTGGTGATTTTTCCAGTCTATTGGATGCTGGTCACCTCCATCACGCCTGAGGTGGATACCTTTAGCGCGTCGCCCCACATCATCCCTTCCGCTTTTGAGCTGGCGGGATACCGTAATCTGGTCAGCGCGGGCAATATCTTTTTGTGGATCCGCAACTCCATGATCGTGGCCCTGTCCACAGCGGCCATGGTGGTGGTGGTGGCGACCCTGTCCGGCTATACGCTGTCCAGATTTCGCTTTGCGGGCCAAAAGCCGGTGCTGCTGTTGCTGCTGCTGACCCAGATGCTGCCCGAAGCGCTGCTGCTGTTGCCGGTGTATATGCTCTACAAGGAGGCGGGCATGCTCAACAACATGTTCGGCCTGATGCTGATCAACGCGGCCTTCCAGGTACCCATCGGAACCTGGATCATGAAGAACTTTTTCGATACCGTACCCAAGGAACTGGATGAGGCCGCCAACATCGACGGGTGCAACAAGCTCACCACCCTCACGCGGATCTTAATCCCCACGGTGATGCCCTCCATGGCCGCCACCGCCATCATCGTCTTTTTCGAGGCCTGGAACGAGTATCTTTTCGCGGTGACCATGGTGACCAACAACAGCAAATGGGTTACCAGCGTAGGGCTGTCCTCCTTTATCGGCATGTATACCGTACCTGTAACCCAGATCATGGCGGGGGCGATCCTCTTTACGATTCCCAGCCTGTTGATCTATGTCTTTTTCCAGAAGTATATTGTAAGCGGCCTGACCCAAGGCTCTGTAAAGGGGTGAGAGGAATATGACGCGTATTGACCGGATCGAGCTGTTTCCCATCAGCATCGCCTATGACCATCCGGAGGTCAGCGCCCAGGTAAACCGGGGCGGCGTCAGCGATGTGGTGCTCAGGCTTTCCACCTCGGATGGGGCCGTGGGCTGGGGAGAATGCTGCAGTGGCGCGGATATCCATTCCGTGACGGCGGCGGCCCGGGCTATGGAGCCCTTTGTGCTGGGCCGGAGCCCCTGGGAGCTGGACGCCATGCGCCGGGATGTGTACTGGGATGGGCTCTGGCAATTTCGCAAGGGTACGGCCAACTTTACCTGGGCCGGCTATGAAATGGCCCTTATGGATATCCAAGGCAAGCTGGCCGGCCGGCCGGTGTATGAGTTGCTGGGGGGGAAAATGCGGGATAGCGTAGACTACTTCTATTACCTCTCCCAAGGCCCTGCGGCCTCCCTTGTGGAACAGTGCCAGGATGGCCTTGCCAAGGGGTTCCATGTGTTTTACCTCAAGGTGGGCCTGGATATGGACAAGGAGCTGGCTATGGTAAAGGCCATCCGGGATGCCATTGGCCCTGGAAACAAGATCCGGCTGGATGCCAACACTGCCTGGACGCTGCCCCAGGCCAAGAAAAACCTGTCCCGGCTGGAGGAATATGATATCGAGTTCCTGGAAGGGCCTGTGGTGCCGGATGTGGAGGCCATGAACGAGCTCAAGCGCCATCAGTTTTCCATTGGCCTCTGCCTGAACGAGGGGTTGTGGACCCGGGAGGAAGTTCTGCGCCATATATCTTCCCTATCCGCGGACTATTTGAACTACAGCCCCTACTGGGTGGGTTCCTTCTTTGATTTTAAGTGCCTTTCCAGCCTGGCGGCCATGAAGGGCATTCCCACATGCAAGCATACCCATGGAGAATTTTCCATCTCGGCCATGGCCAATCATCATGCGCTGCTGAACCTGCCCAGCATTACCGACGGCAACCAGCAGACCGCGTACCTGATGCGGGATGATATAGTAGACGGAGGGATTCCCATCCAGCACGGCCCCTCCTGGGGCATTCCCCAGGGCAGCGGCTTGTGCCTGAGTGTGGATGAGGACAAGCTCCGTTTCTATGCCAAGCAATTTAAGACAACAGGGCAGTTTCTACCCTATGGGGAGAGGTGACGCTGAATGGATTTTTACGAGGAGTTGGGCATCTCCAAGATCATCAACTGCGCCGGTACCTATACCATCATCGGCGGGTCCCGGATGAGTGAAAAAACCCTGGCGGCTATGAACCAAGCGGCCCGTTCCCATGTGGTGATCCGGGAGTTGCAAGCCGCGGTCCACGCCCAAATCGCGGAGATGACCCGCAATGAAGCCGCCTGCGTGACTCCGGGCGCTATGGCGGGGTTCTACCTGACCATTGCCTCCTGCATTTCCATGAAGTATCAAAAGGCCCTCAAACACCTTCCCAAGGAACGGATCCAGGAGTCCGAGGTGGTGATGTTCCGGGCCCACCGCAATCCCTATGACCGGGGGCTGGAAATGCTGGGGGTGACGGTCAAGGAGGTAGGGTATCCCAATAATATCAGCATAGCCACCCAGGAGGATTTGGAGAGCGCTATCACGGAAAAGACGGTGGCTCTTGTGTTTTTGCCTTCTTGCCACGGCGGTTGGGTGCCTCCCGGCGCCTTGGACTTTGACGGCACTTTGGCCGTAGCCCGCAGGCATGGAGTGCCTGTGGTAGTGGACGCGGCGGCCCAGCTTCCCCCCAAGGCGAATCTGTGGGCCTATACCCAGGCTGGGGCCTCCGCCATTGTTTTCAGCGGCGGCAAGGACCTAAAGGGCCCTCAGACTACCGGATTGGTGCTGGGGAAAAAAGCCTTGCTGGATTGGGTGGTGGCTAACGGGTTCCCCAATTATGGCATTGGCCGCATCCACAAGGTGGGCCGGGAAGAATTGGCCGGAATTTGGAGCGCGGTAAAGGAATACGTGGAGAATGACGAGGATGCTTTCCGGGCCCGGTGCGAGCAGATTGTGAAGGAATATGAGGAAGCCTTTACCTTCGGGGATGCCTTTCACTTTGAACGGGCATGGCCCAATGAGGCCGGGCAGCCGGTGCCCAGGGCGCGCATGGTGATTCACGATCCCTCGGTCACGCCGGAATCTGTTCAGGGGCTCCTTCGGGAAAACGAGCGCTCCATCTTTGTCATGATCGAAAATGGAATCATCTACGTGAATCCAATGACCCTGACCGATCAGGAGGCCGCGTATGTGCGGACAGTATTTTCCGGAATCAATGAAAGGATGAAAGACCAATGAAACAGATTCAAATCCCCGACGGCGCGGCCCAGCATGTGACTGCCGGACCTTATTCCCCCGTACTGGAGGTAAGAGGCGGCGCAATGGTGATCCTTTCCGGTCAAGCCGCCATTGACATGGAGGGTAACGTGGTGGGGGAAACCATACAGGAGCAGACGAGAGTAACGCTGGAGAACTGCCGGAGGCTGCTTGGCAGCAGCGGCTGCGGTTTTTCGGATGTTTTCAAGGTAACAGTCTATCTGCGGGATTTGGCAGACTGGCCGCGCTTTAACCAGGTGTATTCGGAAATCATGCCCCGGCCCCTTCCCACCCGTACCGCAGTGCAGGTGGGGCTGCTGGATAACCTTTTGGTTGAAGTTGAAATGTGGGCGGTAAAGGAGTAAAGGCGATGACATATCAATGGGAGAGCGACGCCGCCATGCTTCAAAAATGCGGCGAGACCCTTTTTTCAGCGGTGATTGGCGATATTCTGGACAAGATGGGGTATATCAATCAGTTTTTGCCACAGCGGATTCGTTCTCTGCGCCAGGACATGGTATGCGTGGGAAGGGCGATGACTGTTCAAGAGGCGGATTGCACAGGGCCTTTGGCAAAGCCCTTTGGCAAAATGCTGGAGGCTTTGGATAGCCTCACGGAAAATGAGATCTATATTTGCGCCGGTTCCTCTGTGGATTATGCCCAGTGGGGCGGGTTGATGAGCAACCGGGCAAAGCTGCTGGGAGCCGCCGGGGCTGTGCTGAATGGTTATTCCCGGGACACTAGGGAGATTTTGGAGCTCAACTTCCCTGTGTTTTCCAGCGGCTGCTATGCCAAGGATCAAGGCGTGCGGGGCCAGGTAATCGATTACCGCTGCCCCATCACCTTTGAAAACGGCGTGGTGGTCCATCCAGGGGATTTGGTTTTTGGCGACCTGGACGGGGTGGTGATAGTGCCCAAGGCGGTGGAAGGGGAGGTGCTGACCCAGGCACTGGAGAAAAGCCAAGCCGAGAATGCCGTGCGGACCACGATTTTGGGAGGCATGTCCACTGTGGAGGCCTTTGACAAACATGGCGTGATGTAATGTGACAGGATCAGCATGCAAAGCCCTCGGCTATCGGAACCCGTAATCCCTTCCAGCCTTCGAAAGCAGTTCCAGGGCTGGCTTTTTTGCATCTATGGAGAGCCCGCCTGTCATGCCCTTTTTCAGCTCCTGCTGGCTTACCCAACCACCCCATCCTCCGTAACCACCCTATCCACCTTCACATCCAGTCCGTCCACAGGCACTTCCTCCAGTAAAAACACGCCCCGGCACAGGCAAACCGCCGGGCAGCGCACCTGGGGAAGATAGCGGTCATAATAACCGGCCCCGTGGCCCAGGCGGTGGAGCGTCCGGTCCGCCGCCATACAGGGGGCCAGGATCAAATCGATTTCTTCCGGAGGAATCAGGGGAAAGGTTTCGTCCGGCTCCAAAATGCCGAAGCTTTTTGGGGTGAGCCCCTCCATAGAAGCAATTTCCCGAGCCTCCATGACTCCGCCTTTCAGGCACCGGGGCACAGCTGTCCGCTTTCCCTCCTGCCATGCCCTGGCAAGCAAGGCATGGGTGTCCGGTTCATTGCCTACGCTGAGATAGAGAAATACGCTCTTTGCCGCCTTCCATTCCTTGAGGGCCAGCACAGCGGCGGTGATTCTTTGGTCCGAGTCCCGCAGATAGGCTGGCTTCAGCCGGGCTTGTCCCTCCCCGATGAGGCGGCGCAGGGCTGCCTTTTGTTCCGGAATGGAGGACATGGGCGCATCACTCCTTGCGATCTTTCGTGCAGCAGGATACATAAGGTACCCCTATCATACCAAAAAAAGTTGGCGGCGCAAAGCGCCGCCAAAAGTGGGTCCATGGCATAGCCCTGGGGAGGGTCTTAGGGGCGCAGCCCCTAACGTATCCCTGGTCCCCTGGTTCCTCCCCCGTTTACGCCCCCGCCAGCTTCACAATGGCATTGGCGAAAATTCTGATATTCATCATCAGCCCGTCTATGCTGGCGTACTCCCCGGCCTGGTGGGCCAGCTCCTCGTCCTCGGGGAAGGCGCTGCCAAAGGCCACGCCCTCGCCCAAGCAGCGGGCGTAGGTGCCGCCGCCGGTGGCGACGCACTCCCGGTCCCGGCCGGTTTCCTCGTGGTAGGCGTCCAGCAAGGCGGTGACCAAAGGCGAGTTGGGAGGCACGTGGTGGGGCTCCTTGTGCGCCGCCACCTCCACTTGGATTTCCGCTCCCAAGGCGGCCCGCACGCTGCGCACGATCCGCTCATGGTAGGCCAGCACGGGATAGCGGATGTCCAAGGTGGCAAAGCAACCGTCCTGGCCGTAGCGCAAAATGCCCAGGTTGCAAGTGAGCGGACCGCTCAGCTCGTCGCTGCACCGGGCCCCCAGGCTGCTGCCGTCATATTCCATGCCTACGCAATCCGCCAGGGTTTTCAGCACGCCTGTGACCCCCAGGGCCCGGAGCATCAGCAATAGCTGGCCGTTGGCGTTGCGGGCGGATTCCGGATAGGCCGCGTGGCCGCCGATGCCGGTGGAGGTGAGCTTCACCAGGCTATCCCCGGCGATCTCCGCCTCCACCTGCAGATGCATGTCCCCGGCCAGCTTGTTGACCTTTGCGCACAGCGCCCCGTCGCCGTACACCAAAGCGGTGGCCAGGCCGGGAACCACGTTGGGCCGCTCGCCCACGTCAATGCTCTTTACGGGCAGCCCGTCCGTGGAGGCGTGGGCGCGCAGCTCCAGGTGGAGCAAGCCCTTTTCCGTGTTGATGACGGGGAAGCTGGCGTCGGGGCTGAAGCCGGTCTTGGGCATCAGGCCCTGGGCCGCGTAATACTTCATGTCGTCCATGCCGGTTTCCTCGTCGCAGCCCAGAATCAGCCGCACCTCCCGGGACAGGGGGATCCCCGCCTGCTTCACGGCGTACATGGCCAGCAAGGCGGCCACAGCGGGGCCCTTGTCGTCGCTGGCGCCCCGGCCATAGAGGCGGTCTCCCTCCAGCACGCCCCCAAAGGGATCCATCTGCCATCCGGCGCCCACAGGCACCACGTCCAGATGGACCAGAATGCCCAAGGGGTCCTGATCCAAGGGGCCCATGCGCACATCCCCGGCATGGCCGTCAATGTCGCGCACCGCAAAACCCAGCTTCCCGGCGTCCGCCAGGGCCGTGTCCAGGGCCCGCCTGACCTCCAGGCCATAGGGGGCTCCCGGAGCCGGCTCCCCTTTGATGCTGGGAACGGCGATCCAGCGGCGCAGGATGTCGATAAGGGATTCTCGCAGCTCTTCGATGATGGTATTCAGGTCTTCCATGACGCTTCCTCCTGTCGGTTGATGGGAAAGAAAAGTGAGATCAGGGCAGGGGCCCCAGGATTGCCTTTTGGAGCAAAGCCAGGGCTTCCCGGAGTTGGCTGTGGGGACAGGCCAAATTGATGCGCAAAAAGCCCTCTCCCTGGGATCCAAAGAAGGTTCCCATGGTAAAGGCCACGCCCGCCCGGCGGGTGCGCTGTGTGAGCTCCTGGGTGGACAAGCCGTAGGCCCGCAGGTCAACCCAGGCCAGGTAGGTGGCCTCCAAAGGGCTGAGGACGGCCCGGGGCAGGCGAAGGGAAAGCTCCTCCCGGAGGATGGCCCTGGATTGGCGCAGATAGGCCAGCAGTCCCTCCAGCCATTCGTCCCCTTGCTCATAGGCCGCCTGGGTAGCCACCATGCCGAACAGGTTCCCCTGAACCACCCCGGCCGCCTCCGTCTCCCTTTGGAAGGTTTCCAGCAGGCCTTGGTTGCGGGTGAGCAGCACGGCTTGCTGCAAACCGGCCAGGTTGAAGGTCTTGCTGGCGCTGGTAAGCGCCGCGATGGGAGCGGCGGGATCCTGGGCTTCGGGAAGGGCCAGCACCGAGGTGAAGGCCCCCGGTTCATAGACAAAGTCCCAATGGATTTCATCGGATACCAAGGCTACCCCGTACCGGCTGAGAATATCCCAAAGGCGTTGGAGCTCCTCCCGGCTCCAGCAGCGGCCCACCGGATTGTGGGGGCTGCACAGAAGCATCATTTTGGCCCCGGCCCGGCAAAGCGCCTCAACGCCGTCAAAGTCCATGGCGTAGCGGCCCCGGGCGTCCGAGAGCAGGGGGCTTTCCGCCACCACCCGGCCATTGGCTGTGACAGAGGAAAAGAAGGGGCCGTAGACCGGGGGCTGCACAATGACGGAATCCCCAGGCTTCGTGAGGGCGCGCACCGCCGTTTTCAGCCCCGAGATCACACAGGGCAGCATGGATTGCTGCTCACGGGTCAACTCCAGGCCATGGCGGCGTTTGACAAAACCCAGCAGGGCCTCCTGGGCCCCAAGGGAGGGCTCCGTATAGCCGTAAATGCCATGGGACGCCCGCCGGACCAGAGCCTGGGTCACCTCCGGGGGACAGCGGAAATCCATATCCGCCACCCACATGGGCAGCAGCTCCGCCCCTTCCTCCCGGCGCAGGGCGTCCCATTTCTCGCAATCAGTGCCCATGCGGCTGGGAAAGCTGTCAAAGAACGGGGAATCATAGGACATGGGAATCAGGTCCTTTCCAAAAGATCAAGAGGCCGGGCATCGGAAACGCCGGGACGCCCGGCGGAATCAGGCCAGGGGCTCCCGGCAGCGCAGAATCCAGTATCCGCCCTTCTTTTCCACGGCCTGAACCTGGGCGAACAACCCTTTCAGGTACTCCATGGCGGAGGGCGCGCCCTGCTGTTTGCGGATTACCAGCCACAATTCCCCCCGGGGGGAGAGACAGCGGGCCGCATCGGCAAACATGCCGTAGATCACCTGCTTCCCGGCCCGGATGGGGGGGTTGAGCAAGATCCAGTCGAAGCGCTCCTCCTTAAGGGCCTCAAAGCCGTCGCTGACAAGGGTCCGCAGGATAAGGCCGTTGGCTTTGGCGTTCTGCTCCGCCAGGGCCACAGCACGCTCGTTGATATCCGCCAGGGTTACGGAGCAGCCCGGATAGGCCTTGGCTACGGACAGGCCAATGGCTCCATAGCCGCAGCCCATGTCCAAAACCCGGCCCATCAGGGCTTCGGGGAGGGTATGGAGCAAAAGCTCCGATCCCTTGTCCACCTGGAGGCGTGAAAAAACGCCGCTGTCCGTGTCAAAAACCAGCGCATGCCCCCGGTAGGAGAAGGCCAGCCGGGCGGGCTTGTGCTCGCTTTGGGGAAGTGGCGTAAAGTAATGGTCTGGCATGATCTGTTCCTTTAATCGCGTAGTAGGGGGGCCGGTTGAGAGGTGAAGGAGGGCTTCTCCAAGGCCGCGGCCTGCCGCAGGCCGACGGTCTCCTGGGGCGTCAGCTCCCGCCAGGCCCCTTCCGGCAGCTCTCCCAGCCGCAAGGGGCCGAAGGCGGCCCGGTGGAGGGAGAGCACCCCATGGCCCCGGCTGGCGAACATGCGCTTTACCTGATGGAACTTGCCTTCGGAAAGCAGCAGTATCCCCAGGCTTTTTTCCGGCGAAGCGCTGGCGATTCGCAGCTGGGCGGGCCGGGCGGTGAAGTCCGACAGCGCCAGCCCCTGGGCGAAGGCACGTATGTCCTCCTCCCCCAGCAAGCCCTGGACCCAGGCATGGTATTCCTTGACCACATGCCGGGCCGGGGCCAGCAGCCGGTGGGCCAGCTCCCCATCGTTGGTAAGCAGCAGCGCCCCGGTGGTGTCCTTGTCCAGCCTGCCCACAGGCAGCACGTTGCGCCGAAGCAAAGCCTCGGGCAGCAGGGCCATGACCGTTTTTGCCCGGCGGTCCCGGGCGGCGGTGAGGACGCCCTTTGGCTTGTGGAGCAAAATGTACTGGAGGCGCTGGTCCGCCACCGCCTCCCCGGCCAGGGTCACCTGCTGGAGGACGGGGTCGATCTTCCGGGCGGGATCCCTTTCCTCCAGGCCATCCACCTTCACGAGGCCGGTCTTCACCAGCCGGACGGCCTCGCTGCGGGAACGCTCTCCCCCGGCGGCCAGGAACTTGTCCAAACGAAGGGAGGGCAAAGCTTACTGGCCAATGGTGAACGCGGAGGGATCCACGTCCTGCCGGGGCTGCTGCGCAGGGGATTGGGCAGAGGCGGCCTCAGGAGACGCCGGAGCCGGGGAGGCTTCCGCGTCCAATGCGGCTTCCGGTGCTTTCTCCCGGGGCGCTTCCGGGGAAGCCTCCGCCACCACAGGGGAATCGGAGGTTTCCCGGGGCTCGGGCGTCCACAGGGAAGGGGCTTCCCTGATTGCCTCCTGAACCTCCTGGGCGGAGGGCTGATAAGGGGCGGTGTGCTTCGCGGAATCCTGGGGCTTAGGCCAGGCCGGCACAGGCTCCGGCACCGGAGTCACCTGGGAGAGGGGAGGCAAGCCATCCTCGGCGTCCTCGTCCTGGAGCAGGCTGGAGCCGGACGCCTCCGCCGGTTCCACAGCGGGCTGAGCCGGGCCGCTCAAGGGGGAGGAATGGGCAAAGCGGATGGACTTGGCGGCAAAAAAGGCGGTAATCATCCGGCGAAGGGGCAAAAAGGGCAAGTAGAGAACAAAGAAAGCAAAGAGCAGCTGCCCGGTCTTTTGCGAGAAGAAGGAAGTATCCATCTGCTGGGTGCCGATGAGGAGCATGAGCTGGCTGGAGAGGTCGCTGAAAAGGCCGGGAAGGAAGCTCCACAGGCCCGCCAGGAAGGGTGCCCAGAGCAGCAGGTTGATCAGGGCGAAGCCCAACTGGGTCCAGCGGCGGTTTTTCACCCGGCGGCGGTTTTCGCTGCGGGGATTGCGGTGATACTGGGAGGCATAGGCCCAAACGTAGCGGGTGGCACTGTTGCGCATCACCCCGATGGCGGCGATCAGCAGCAGAAGGGCTATGACGACGGCCAGGGCCAGCAGGCCCTCGGCCCATCCCCCGTGGATTTCCAAGGGAGTTGTATCGCCAAAAAGATTTCGCAGGAAGGTACCCACGCCGGCAGCCAGGTTCCCCGCCCACAGGCCCAGTTGGGTAAGCTGGTCGAGAAGTATGTTCACGCCCTGATCCATTTGCAAATAGGCAAAAAAGGCGGCTGCCCCCAAGGGAAGGCACCATTTCAGAACGCTGAGGAAGTGGACAAAGCCCCGCCAAAGCTTTTCAAAATATTGGCGAAGGCTAAAGGCGGTATCAAAGCCAAAGCGGCGGGGTGAGCCGGTCTGCACCAGGGCCTCCGCAAAGGAGAAGCGCAGGGGCAGGAGGAAAAAGAAAAACAGGACGGGGCAGAGCAGGGAAAGCCACGGCCAAAAGGGGAGCTCGCTGGGGATGAAGAGCGTGAGCAAGGGCGCGAAGGTCACGATGCGAAGCAGCAGCGCCAGGAGCATATATAGCAGCGTGCGCAGATAGAATACCAACGGGTTTTGCTCGCGAAGACCCGGCATGGTTTTTTGCATAGGACTTCCTTCCTTCCCAAAAGACAAATCCGGGGATTAAGGCATATACAGATTTATTATAACGGTTTTACAGCCTGGTTGCAATCCTTTGTTGAAAGCTGCCAAACCTGGGAACGGAATGAAAAAGCCCGGGGAGTGGAGCTCCCCGGGCTTTGCGTATAAACGGCTGTTATTCGATGCCGGAGAAGGTCAGCATGCTTTCCGGCGGGAAGTGGGCGATGAAGGTCTTGCCCCGGGCAAGCTGGATCTCCTGGCCCTTATCGTCATAGAACACGGTGGGCTCGGTGACGGCCTTGCGCACCCAGTAGCCGGGGATGTAGCGCCCGCCGATGAAGATGTCCGCGTTGCCCTGTCCAACGGACTGCATGTCGGGCATGATCTTATTGTTGTTGACGTAGTCGTAGTGGACCCGCTGGATGATCACATTGGAGAAGGACATCTGCTCCATGTTTTCATCGCTGCGGTCCTCGGCGGCGGCAAAGGTCATATAGGGGGCGTCGCCGCTGTAACGCAGGTAGAGATTCTCGGCCTCGTCATAGTAGAAGTGGGAGATGTATTTCTTGTCGCCCCAGTCCAGGTTGATGGCGCTGGCATACTCGTAGCCCTCGGTGTAGGGGCTTTCGTCGGAGAAGAGGAAGGGCCGGGGGGTGGCCGCATAGGAGGCGGGGATCTGCTGGCGCAGGCCCAGCAAATTGGCGTTGTAGTTGTCCGGCGCCTTTACGCCGCCGACCCGGTTCTTCAGATCCACCCAGCTTCCGGAGAGCAGGTCAAAGAGCACGCCCTTATCGTCCGCTCCGGTCTTGGCGAAGAGCTCGCGGATGTTGTTGTCCTCCCGCCGGGGGCCGCCCGCGTACACAAAGCCCGATTCCCATTCCTCCCGCAGCAGCACATGGCCGATCCGGGCGGAGCGCACGGGGCCCGCGCTTTGGGGCTGGTTCTCGGCGAAGGAATCGCTGAACAGGAAGGAGATACGGGTGGCGCCGGTGCGGTAGAGGATGCCTTCAAAGACGATATCCGCGTATTGGCCGCTCCAGGGAGCCCGCTCGCCGATGCCAGCGGCGTTTACGTTCTTTCCGTTGACCTTGGCGCTGCCCTCGGCGTTGCTGATCTGCACGATCATGGGCAGATAATCCCCGGACCAGGGCAAGCCGGTGGTGGGGCTCTCCCCGGGAATCATGGTGTGGCGGGTGGAATCCCCCTGGGGCTTGATGCCCCGGTCCGCCACATCCTGCAGCACGGTGCCTTCCTTGGGCAAGGAGTATTTATTCCCCTTTGTTTTGGTGGCGGCCAAAGCCGAACCCAGACCGGTGGCCAGAAGCACTACGGCCAGGAGCAAGGAAACGATTTTTTTCATATGAGTGAAACCCTCCTACGATAATGCGAATGCCGTTGTAAGGCGCGGGAATACGGAATGCGCTGATACCCCATATTATAGGGGAATGGGAATAACTTGTCAATGTAATCGGATTGTAACATTTGCCCGTAACATTTGGCATGCCTTAGCGCTGCGCCTTTTTCACCTCCTGTACCTCTTCAATCAGGTCCAGAACGGCCTGGGTGCCATCCCGGGCCGGGTACTCCTTTAGGACGCTGCGCAATGCGTCTTTGGTTCGTAGCAAATGTAACAAAGCTTGGGTCAGCGTGGCGGGGGTCATGTTCTCCTGGGGCAATACCTGGGCCAAGCCTTGCTTTTGGTAGCTTTGGGCGTTTTGAATCTGGTCCCCCCGGGAAGCGCCCCGGGGATAGGGGATCAGGAGCATGGGCTTTTGGAGGGCCACCAGCTCGCAAAGGGTGTTGGCCCCGGCGCGGCTGAGGACGATGTCGGCGGCGGCCAGGGCGTCGGGAAGCTCCCCGGAGAGGAATTCCCGCTGCCAATACCCCGGGGTTTGGTCCAGGGCCGGATCCAGGTTTCCCTTGCCACACAGGTGGATGATGTCCATGAGGGGCAGCAAGGCGGCGAGGCTTTCCCGCAAACACTGGTTGACGCTCTGGGCCCCCAGGCTGCCCCCGGTCATCAGCAGCACGGGCTTGCTTCCGGAGAACCCCGCCAGGGCAAGGCCCGCGGCCCGGCTGCCGGTGAACAGCTCCGGGCGAAGGGGCGTTCCGGTCATCACCGCCTTGGGGCCCAAGGCTTGGGCGCATTCCGGGAAGGTGGTGGCCACCCGCCGGGCGAACCGGGCGCAGATGCGGTTGGCCAGCCCCGGAGAAAAATCGCTTTCATGGCAAACGGCGGGAACGCGGCACAGCCAGGCCCCGAACACCACGGGCACGCTCACAAAGCCGCCCTTGGAAAAGCAGACGTCGGGCCGGAGGCGCCGCATCAACGCGATGCTTTGCAGCGCCCCCCAGAGCACCCGGAAGGGATCGGTAAAGTTTTGGACGCTGAAATAGCGGCGCAGCTTGCCGCTTTGTACCACATGGTAGGTGACGCCGGGAATGGAGGCGATCATGCCCCGCTCGATGCCGGCCCGGGTGCCGATGTAATGAATGTCATACCCCTGGGCCTTCAGCTTGGGGATCAGGCTCACATGGGGGGTCACATGCCCGGCGGTGCCGCCGCCGGTGAGCACGATGCGCCGGGAGGGAGAGGTGCTGGCTTTGGTCATGAATGGCTCCTGATGCTTGAGGATTGGGGGAACCGCCGCCCCAGGGAAGGCCCCTGGGAAGAAAGTCCGCATAAGGTAGTATACCATAATTCCCAGGGATTAGCACAGGACCCGCAACCCCGGGCTTGAAACAGCCCTTCTTTGGGGGTATACTGTGCTCAGGCGTAGAGCGCCCTTGGGGTAATGCCCAAGGCGGCGATCCAGAGCCAAAAAGGAGTGCCTTCATGAAATATGTATTGGTGATTGGGGACGGCATGGCGGATACGGCCCTGGGGCAGCTGGCGGGGCGCACGCCTCTGGAGGCCTTGGCCTTGCCCGCTTTTGACCGGGTGGCCGGCTGCCACTGCGGCCGGGTGCTGACCGTTCCCCAAGGCATTGCCCCTGGAAGCGATACGGCGATCCTCAGCATCTTCGGCTATGACCCCAGGGCCCAGTATACGGGCCGAAGCGTGCTGGAGGCTGCGGGCATGGGGGTGGTTTTGCCCGCCGGGAGCCTGTCCTTCCGGGTGAATTTGTGCGCGGTGGAGCCCGGGGACGGGGGCAAGCCGGTGATCAGAAGCCACAACGGCGGCAATATCCATGGCCGGGAGGCCCTGGAGCTGATGGAGGCCCTGCTGGCGGATCCCGCCTTTGCCGCCCGCATGAAAGAAGCCCGCATGGAGATCACCGTGACGGACACCTTCCGCCATATCGGGGTGATGAAAAGCGACGCCCAGGACCTGGGGGCCCTGGTCCTCACGGAGCCCCACAATGTGCTGGACCAGGAGGTGGAGGGGCATTTGCCCCGGCTGGCCCAGCCCACTTCGGACGCCGCCACCCAGCGCCTGCGGGAGGATCTGGAGCAGCTGATGCTCCTGAGCTACGAGGCCCTCAAGGACCATCCCGTCAACCAAAGGCGGCGGGAGGAGGGCAAGCTCCCCGCCAGCATGATCTGGCCCTGGGGCGCGGCCACAGCCATGGAGCTCGCCAGCTTTGAGGACAAATATGGGCATGGGGGCTCCGTGATCAGCGCCGTGCCCCTGGTATGGGGCATCGCCACCCTGGCGGGGCTGAAAACCCCCAAGGTGCCCGGAGCCAACGGGGATTTGGACACCAACTATGAGGGCAAGGCCGACGCGGCCCTTACGGCCCTGCTGGAAGAGGGGGACGACTTTGCGGCCGTCCATGTGGAGGCCCCGGATGAAATGGCCCACGCGGGGAACCTGGCGGGAAAGCTGGAGGCCATCCAAAATATTGAAAGCCGTGTAGTGGCGCGGCTTCTGGACAAGCTCTGGGACAGCGGGGAGGACTTCCGGCTTTTGCTCCTCAGCGATCATCCCACGCTGCTCACCACCCGCACCCATGACGGCAGCCCCGTGCCCTACGCCATTTATGACAGCCGCACGGTGCGGCAGGCCCTGGCCTCGGGCCGGGAGGAGCCCAGGCGCAAGTTCTGTGAAAAAGAGTTTCTCAGCGAGCCCGTGCTCATGGAGGGGACCCAGCTGATGCCTACGCTTTTCGAAATCAGGCGGTGAGCGGGAAGAAGGAACCGCCGGACCCAACCCAGGGGTTCTATGAGCAAAGGGGTGCCCATATCCCATGAGGAGATTCATCCATCATTTCCTGGAGCGGTACCGGTTCGGGGCCCGCACCCGCAAAACCGGCATAGCGGTGGCGGTTTGCCTCCTGCTGGACTATGTGCTGGGCTACAACGCGCCGATGAACGCCTGCATCGCGGCCATCCTGACCATGCAAGCCACCCAAAGGGCTTCCCTGTCCTCGGGCGTGAACCGCCTATTGGGCACGGCCATCGGCGGCGCCACCGGGCTGGTGCTGCTGGGCTTGCTCACCCTCTATCCCCACGGAGCGCTGCGGGTGGGCCTGGCTACTTTAGGGGTGATGCTATGTATTTCCATCTGCTGCCTGAGCCGCATTCAGGACGCGGCTGCCATCGCTGCCATCGTGCTGCTCAGCGTGGTGCTGGGAGGAAACGCTGAGAACCCCTTGCTCTTTGCCGTCATGCAGGTGCTGGAGACCGCCGTGGGCGTGCTGGTGGCCATGGGGGTCAACCAGTTCGTGTGGCGGCCCAAGGGGAAGGGCGAGGAGGGCGGCACGCAAGAATCCCCGGATCAGGACAGGGAAGCCGGGGAGGAGGCATGCGGCCTTTGCGGGGAGGAAGGGGAGGAAGAGCCGAAGGACAGGGGTCTTCCGGAAAAGGCAAAAGAATGATCTGTTTCGCATTACCTTTATGTTGACAACTCTAAGCTCCTTATGATATGATAAATGCCGTAAGCAGAAGCTGCCCGCTTCTCACCGCGCGAATCCGTTTTGCGCCGGTTGTGGCGCATCAGTCCATGGGGTCATTGTGCGGCGGGTGGTATGCCCGGCGTTTTTTTGTGCCTGAAGCCTGAAAGCGCCTGCTTTGAAAAATCTGGGAGGTGTATGGATATCAACGAGCCGATGATCAATGAAGAAATCCGCGACAGAGAGGTCCGCCTGATTGGTGCGGACGGTGAACAGTTGGGCGTCATGCCCACCAGGGACGCCATGGACAAGGCTGAGGCCGCCGGGCTGGACTTGGTGAAGATCGTGCCCAACGCGCAACCGCCTGTGTGTAAGCTGATGGACTATGACAAGCACCGCTTTGAGCAGTCCAAGCGCGAGCGTGATATGCGAAAGAACCAGCGCATCGTCACCCTGAAGGAAGTGCAGCTTTCCGCCACCATTGAGGAGAACGACGTTCAGACAAAGTTCAAGAACGCCGTCAAGTTCCTCCAGGACGGCGACAAGGTGAAGGTGACGATTCGCTTTCGCGGCCGCCAGATCGCCCACGCGGACATCGGCATGAAGATCATGCAGGACTTTGCCGCCCGCATCCAGGAGTACGGCAACATCGAACGCCGCCCCCTGCTGGAAGGCCGGCATATGATCATGATCCTGGCGCCCAAGGCGGAAAAGAAGAGCTTTGCGGAAAAGAGCCAAAAGCGCAAGGAGCTTCAGGCAGCCAACGAGGCGCAGGCGGCGGAGGGCCCCAAGGAGTCCAAGCCGCAGCCCACCAAAAAGGTCAAGCGCGAAAGCGAGAATATGATCTGACCTGGAATCGGCATTCCCGCGCCTTTTCGCCAACCTCTGGCCGGGCGTGGATTGCATACGGAGAGGAGGACAACCCCTATGCCCAAGCAAAAGACCCACCGTGGCGCAGCCAAGCGTTTTTCCTTCACAAAGAATGGCAAGGTGAAGCATAAGCAGATGAACGCCAACCATCAGGTGCACCTGAAAACCACCAAACGGACCCGGCATCTGCGCGCAGACGGCATTGTGGACAACGCGGCCGAGGCCCGCACCATCCACAGGCTGCTGCCCTACAAATAAGCTTTGCTAGTGATTCAAGGAGGAAAAGGACATGGCACGTATTAAGAGAGCCGTCAACGCTCACAAGAAGCGCCGCAAGGTGCTAAAGCTTGCCAAAGGCTATTTTGGCTCAAGATCCAAGCAATACCGCGCAGCCAGCGAGCAGGTGGCCCGCAGCCTGCGCTATGCCTACGAAGGCCGTAAGCTCCGCAAGCGGGATTTCCGCCGCCTGTGGATCACCCGCATCAACGCCGCGGCCCGCCTGAACGGCGTGAGCTATTCCGTGCTGATGAACGGGCTGAAAAAGCACAACATCGCCGTGAACCGCAAGATGCTGGCGGACATCGCCGTCAACGACCCCGCCGCCTTCACCAAGATCGTGGAGGCCGCTAAGGCCTGAGCCCCGGCGGGGGCCTGATAAGCTAAGCCGCCTGCCCCGGGGAGCGCTTCCCCGGGGCAGGCGTATCTTTGCCCATTCCCAGGCGCTCCTGGCCGCCCCTTGCCCCACCCCTTGGGCGTTTGCCGCCCAAGGGGTGGGGCAAGGGTACAAAAAACCCGTCCCAGGGGCTTGAAATTTTCCCGAAGCTCTGTTATACTAATCAAGCTGATTTTGGCCCATGGCGCAAAGTCAGTTGTGGGCTCGTAGCTCAGCTGGATAGAGTGTTTGACTACGAATCAAAAGGTCGTGGGTTCGAATCCCGCCGGGCTCACCAAATCATTAACCATCTATTGATAAAAGAAATTCTATCCGTAGGTGGTTTTTGTTTTGCCCGAAAGTCCAGTAATACTGGGCTTTTTCAGTTTCATCACTTTCAGACTATATCAAAACTTAATTAGAGCCGGAGAGCGTTTTCGGAGAACAGTTGACATCAACCGTAGCGATTTTCGAGTGTCTTTTAACGATTACCCTGTCAGGGGTGTTCAAATTTAACGATTCTCATTGCCCGTGTCGATGTTTGGCAACATTTATTTTTGGCTGTTTTAATTGCGGTTGAAGGCACAAAAAAAGCCCGCCCGAAGGCGAGCCATGAGTATTCGTTTTCAGTTAAGCCGTGACCTCAGCACCGTTGCGAAATCCCTCGTGCAAAAGCGTAAAGTTACGCCATCCCATGTTGGCATCAGGCAGCAACAAGCGGTCGTCGATGAGGATCATACCTTTTTTAACGGGATGCTTTTCGGGCATTTCGGAATCTTTTGGCCATACCCACCAATGGCCGTCGTTGAACGCAGTAAGCCCCCAGATGGAAAGATTCGGTGTCAGCCGCTGTGGGTCGGTTTCAAGCCCCAGGCCATTGTCGAACTCAATGAAGTCGAAAGCATCAAGGGGTTTTGGAATTGTGAGCCGCTCCTTGTCAAAGTCACGGATTTTGCCTTCAGCAATCCTAATGGCTGCGGCAAGTCGTAATCAAGATAGAACAATATACTTTTACCCCCTGTTACTCAGACTGCTTATCTTTTCGTTCGAGCATCTCTATAACCTTAATCCAGCCGTCATCGCCCGCACCAGCATCACGCGCCATGCGTAGAGCCACACGGAGTTTCTCGCTGCTCATGATGTACTCCGGCAGGTCAGGCGATACTGCGCTACTTTTTTCTTTCTCTACGCAAGCCCGATCGAAGGCTGCGAGATCATAGAGATCGGCGGTTTCCTGTGGCGTAAGCGCGAGTACCTCCGCCATCTTCGCTATGAGCCGGTGGGGAACTTTTGGAACCATGCAAGAAATAGGCACAGGGGCCACGGCCAGTTACAGGAGATCATCGGGCTGAAACGGGTCATGCCGGGCGGGCAGGCATTGGTGATGCCATAAAAGAGGAATGGGATCAAATCAAGGGCTGCCGCGGCAGAATTTTCAGAAAACCTATTGACAAGGAAAGGAGGCTCTGGTATATATAACATATCACATATATTATGAGTTGCAGAGGGTAGCATATGTCAATTGTTGCGCCAAGGGTATCCCTGTCCGCCCAAGTACAGAGCAGCCTGAAGCAAATGCTGATGGATGGCAACTTTTCCGTGGGGGAGTGCCTGCCCAGTGAAGGGGCGTTGGCAGAACACTTTGGGGTAAGCCGCACAACGATGCGGGATGCCATCAGCACGTTGGTGGAAAAGGGCTTTCTGGTGCGCAAGCACGGCAAGGGCGTATATGTGGTCAACCGCAGCGAGAACGTGTTGACGGATTCCCTCCGAAACCTCATGATGCGGGACGACTACACCATGGCGGAGTTCATCGAGACCCGCCAGCTGATCGAGTGCCAGGTGGCATACCTTGCGGCCACGCGCGCCACCGAGCAGCAGATCGCCGCCATGGAAACCCATACCCGCAACATGGAGAACGAATCCAATGTGACGCAATACGCCCAGGAGGACGTATCCTTCCATATGGCGCTGGCCTACGCCACCCAAAACCGCTTGCTCATCGCCTTTGTAAAGGCCATCAAGCCCATGCTGGTGCAAATGGTGGGGAAGGTGGTGCTCTCCGGCGGCAAGGTGGAATCCGACTCCCATTTTCACCAACGGATTCTGGAGGCCATACGGGCGCGAGATCCGGAAGTGGCGTCGCGGCGCATGCAAGAGCACCTGAGCGCATCGGAGCACATGTTTCGCAGCAGCATCGATGAAAGCGCCAAGCTGGATGAGGTGATCATGCATTACTCCATGGACAAGGAAGCGGTAATGCCGTAATGCGTTCCGGGGAAAAGCGCCGCGTGCATGGATGAAAAATACCGGCATAGGCTCCCGGTTCCCTTGCTTCAACAAAGAGAAAACACCAAGGCTTGCAAAGAAAAAGATGCGCGCAAGCATCCCTGCCGCCATAGCCGGAGGATATGGCGGAGGAGCGAACCGCCATTTCCGGCCCGAAAGGCAGACAGCTCCATGGGGTAGGTACCGGCATCAGGCGCAACAGGGGGCAAGCGGAGGGGGCCGCCTTTGGGCCAAGCCTCTGCCATCAAGGGAAGCCAATGGATTACCATGCGTTGACAATGGATGGGCCCGTGCTGCCGTTGGGTGCATTTCCTTGAGAGTATGTCGTGCTTACAGCAGATGGGAAAGATTCAGTTTTTTAACTTATATGATATCCTATATCAAATATGCTAATTGGAGTGGTCCCAATGAGAATCACCAAGGTGGAGCCCATCGTTTTGAAGGTACAGCTGGAAGGCAACCAACAATTTGCCTACTCGCAGGCTTGGTATGATTCCCGCGTGCTCATGATTTTGCGCATTGAGACGGATGCGGGTATCACCGGCTGGGGAGAGGCGTTTGGCCCTGCCTTTGTGCATAAGGCGATCATCGAGTCTGTGTACGCGCCCATGATTACCGGCATGGACCCCATGGACACCACCGTGATTTGGGAAACGCTTTATAACCGCCTCCAGGACCATGGGCAAAAGGGCGTTTGCATTGAGGCCATCAGCGCCATTGATATTGCGCTGTGGGATATCAAAGGCAAGGCGCTACACCTTCCCTGCTATCAGCTCTTTGGCGGCGCGCACCGCCAGAGGGTCAAGCCCTATGCCACCGGGCTATATCACCGCAACTCGCCCCGCCTGGTCGAGGAGCTGGTGGAGGAAGCCACCGGCTATGTACAGCAGGGCTTCCGGGGCGTAAAGCTGAAGATCGGCTTTGGCATCGAGGAGGACAAGAAAAAGATTCGCGCCATCCGCAAGGCCATAGGGGACGATATTGCCCTGATGGTGGATGCGAACCACGCCTATAATTCCCGTACCGCCATTGACATTGGCCATGTGATGGAGGAGTGCAATGTCGCCTGGTTTGAAGAACCCGTACCTCCCGAGGATCTTGACGGCTACCTTGCCGTCAAGCAGGCGCTGAAGGTGCCCATTGCGGGCGGCGAGGCGGAGTTTACCAAGTATGGCTATTATACGCTGCTGGACCGCCGCGCGGTGGACATCCTCCAGATGGATAATTGCGTCATGGGCGGCCCTACCGAGTACTTCCGCGTGATCCCCCAGGCGCAGGTAAAGAACGTTCAATGCTGCCCGCACATCTGGGGCTCCGCTATTGCGGTCCGCACGGGCTTGCATGTGGCGCTGGCGCAGCCGGATTTTCCCAAGAGCCTCTTTCCGGAGGAAAGCTGGCTGGAACTGGACCGTACGGCAAACATCTTCCGGGAAGAACTTTCCCAAAACAAGCTGGTTATCCAGGACGGGTACATTGAAAAACCCGTGGAGCCCGGCTTGGGGTTGGAGATTGACGAGGACCTGATCCTCCGCTACCGCGTGGGCTGACGTACAGGGTTGAGAAAGGGGATTTGGCTATGAAGGTGAACCTGAAGCGCTTCCGGATGACCGGCGGGCTTACCCTCCTCATTGTAATCATTTGCGTGTTTTTCTCCATTTCCACGGGCGGCCTGTTCATCAGCGGCAAGAATGTCACCAACATTCTGGTATCCTCTGCGCTTAACGGCATCGTGGGCATTGGCATGACGTTTGTGCTCATTACCGGAGGCATTGACCTTTCGGTTTCCGGCAATGTGGTCACCACATCGCTGATCATGGCGCAGCTGATGAAGGACGGGCAGCCGTGGATTGCGGTGCTGCTCGCCGGCCTTTGCGTCAGCTCCCTGGTGGGGCTCATCAATGGCATATCCGTGGGCCGCTTTGGGATGGTGGCTTTTGTGGTGACCATGGCCATTGGGGACATTACCCGCGGCTACGGCAAGCTGTTTACCAACGGCATGACGGTGTACGGTTTTCCGGAAATCCACGGCTTGTTTAACCGCTCCCTGTTCGGCGTGATTCCGGGGCCGGTGATCATGATGCTGGTGATCGCCCTGGTGGCCTTTTACGTGTTGCGCTACACCAGCTATGGGCGCAAGCTGTACGCGGTGGGCGGCAACTCCAATGCCGCCTGGATGGCGGGCATGAAGACCACGGGCATTGTCATGGCGGCCTACGTGGTGTCCGGGTTTTTATGCGGCTGGGGCGCCATCCTTATGACCTCCAAGCTGATGAGCGCCTCCTCCACCATCGCCAGCACCCTGGGCATGGATGCCATCGCCTCCTGCGTGCTGGGCGGCACCAGCCTTTCCGGCGGCGTGGGCTCAGTCAGCGGCACCATCATGGGGGCCATTGCCATCGCCATGATCTCCAACGGGCTCAACATCATGGGCGTTACACCCTTTGCCCAGGAAATCTGCAAAGGCGTGATCATTTTCATCGTTGTGGCGTTGGATGCCTACCAAAAGCGCAAGCTCAGCGCGGTCTGACGCTCAGCCGGAGGGATGCGCCGCGCGCCGGGGAGAGGCTCACTTCTGGACCTGACCGATCGAAACCGGTCGGCAAAAAGATAAGGAGGAAACACCATGAAAAAACTACTGAGTACCCTGTTGGCCCTTACCCTGATCCTTGGCACGTTCTCTTTCGCGGCAGCGGAGGAAACGGGGCTGCTGGTGATTGACGGCAAGCCCGCAAAGGTTGTGTACATCTCCAATGAGTGCGCCAGCGACTGGCAGGCCATCGGCACCTCTTACCTCAAAGCGCTGGTAGAGGCAGAGGGGGGCACCTGCCAAATCTACAACCCCGAGAATGATTCCGCCACCCAGGCGCAAATGCTGCTGGACAGCCTTGTGCTGCAGCCGGATGTGATCGTGATCAAGCCCATTGACGCGGCGGCCATCGTGCCCGCCATTCAGCAGGTGAACGCCGAGGGAATCCCGGTGATTCTGCTGGACATCGGCATCATTGAAAACGCCGATGTGGATATCCTCACCATCATTCAGACGGATCAGCTCTCCTTGGGCAGCGTGAACGCGGAGTATGTGTCCAAGGTATACGCGGAAAAGGGCGAGCCCGCCAAGGTGGTCATCTGCCTGGGGGATATGGCCTCCACCATCGGCCAGCAGCGCAAGGACGGCTTTGTGGACGCGGCGGAAAAGCTGGGCAACATTGAAGTGCTGGCAGCTACCGAGTGTAAGTGGGACCCCACCACAGCGTACACCGCCGTGATGGATATGCTCACCGCCAACCCCGAGGCGAACACCATCTATAACTGTGCGGATTGCCAGGATTCCGGCATCATCCAGGCGCTTCAGGACCTGGGCCGCCTTAAGCCCGTTGGCGAAGAGGGGCATGTGACCATCGTATCCATCGATGCCGATCCCTCCGGCGTTAAGTTTATCAAGGAAGGCTACATTGACCAGTGTGCGGAGCACAACGCGGCGCTGCACTCGGACATTGCCTTTAAGGTGATCGTGGACTATCTGCACGGCTATGAGATCCCCGGCACCATCTTCTTCCAGACCACGCCGGTGACCGCGGCCAACGTGGACGCGCCTGAGCGCTGGGGCACCAAGGACATTGCCACCGTGAACGAGTGGGGCCCGATGGAGACCGATTCCTACGTGATGCAGACCGGCAAGTAAACAATTCCCTTCTGCCCATGCCGCAGGGCAGGCGTGCCCGCGCCTGCCCCGGCATGCGGATGCCCAGGCCTTGCGTACGTCGCAAGCCTTGCCTGTGATGCCTTCCTTACCAGCGTGCGATGCAAAGGAGTTGCTTCTTGATGAACACACCGATACTTTCCGTACGGAACATCTACAAAAGCTTTGGCAGCAACAATGTGCTGGAGGATGTGAGCATCGATTTTGAGGTGGGGAAGATCCATGCGCTGATCGGGGTGAACGGGGCGGGGAAATCCACGCTGGTGAAGATCATGCAAGGGATCTATACCGCAGATCGTGGAGATATGTACCTCAACGGCGGGAAGGTGCATTTTTCCGGCCCTGCCGCCGCCATGAAGCAGGGGATTGCCATGGTGTTTCAGGAGCTTAATTTGTTTGGAGAGCTGACCGTTACAGAAAACATCATGCTCTGCCAGATGGCGCCGCCGCGCCGCAAAATCAGCTGGCGTACGTGCCATCAACAGGTGCAGGCGCTGCTGGACCGGCTTAACATCACGGTGCGGGCCACGGACAAGGTCAAGGACCTTCCCCTGGCCAAGCAGCAGCTGGTGGAGATTGCCAAGTGCATTTACCGCCAACCCAAGCTGATCTTTCTGGATGAGCCCAGTTCCTCCCTTTCCCAGACCGAGGAGGAGATTCTCTATACCCTGATCCGAAACCTCAGGGCGGAAGGGATCACCATCGTGCTCATCACCCATAAGATGGAAGAAATTTTCAGCCTGTGCGATCAAATCAGCATTTTACGGGATGGCCACTGTGTGGCGCAAGGCCCGGTGAAGGAGTATACGCTGGAGGATATTACCCGCCACATGCTGGGAAAATCCGTGGAGATATTCAAAAAATCCGGCATCACCAACGGCGATCCCAATGATGTGATGCTGAAGGTACGCGGCTTGCATTATGGGAATTGCGTCAAGGACGTTGCCTTTGACCTGTACCGTGGGGAAATCCTTGCTATCACAGGGCTGGTGGGCTCCGGCAAGAGCGATTTGGCCCGGACGCTGTTTGGCGTACACCGGCGCTACACGGGGGAGATCACGCTGGAAGGGAAGCGCATCAACCCCCGCAGGCCGGTGGCGGGCGTTGCAAACGGCGTTGGGTATGTGCCCCTTTCCCGCAAGGACGAGGGCTTGTTCCAAAACTTTTCCGTAATGAAGAACATCAGCATCACGGTGCTGGATAAGCTGGGCTTTCACGTAAACAGGCGCCGGGAAAAGGCGGTGACGGAGGACATGATCCGGATGTTCCATATCACGCCCCAGGATGCGGCGCTGCCCATTACCAGCCTTTCAGGGGGCAACCAGCAAAAGGCCATGCTTTCCCGGTGGATCGCAGGCGGAAAGCAGCTGATTTTGCTGGATGAGCCCACCCGCGGCGTGGATGTGGGGGCTAAGCAGGAGATTTATGATAATCTTCGCGCGCTGGCCAACCGGGGGATCGGCATCATCATCTTTTCCTCGGAAACAGAGGAGCTGATGAGCGCGTCGGACCGCATCCTGATCATGCGCATGGGGCGCATCGTTAAGGAGCTGGTCACGGCCAAAACCACCACGGCGGAGATCCTCCGCTACTCCATCGCCTCGGAGGAACTGGCCTGTTAACCATTCAGGGACGGAACCAGGGACGGAATTGTGTTTTTGGAAAGGAGACTTGCCCCATGAAAAACCTGATCAATGGACAATGGGTGGATGCGCAGGATGGCCGGGTGATCCAGGTGTACAACCCCGCAACCGGCGCCCTGCTGGACACTGTGCCCCGCAGCGGCGCGGCGGATGTGAATACGGCCGTGGCGTTTGCCAAGCAAGGCTATGCCGTCAACCGCGCCATCCCCAGCCGCGAGCGCGCCAGGTATCTGCACAAGCTGGCAGATTTGATGGAGCGGAACCATGATGAGCTCAAGGACGTCATGGTGGCGGAAAACGGAAAATCTCAGCACTGGGCGCACTTTGAAGTGACTAAATCCACGGAGATCATCCGTGTGCTGGCGGAGCGGCCCAAGGACCCCGTGGGCACTACCTACCCGATGGACTCCATGCAGGATTGCGCCGGGATGATGGCCATGATGTACCGCCAGCCCCGGGGCGTGGTGGGGGGCATCATCCCGTTCAACTTCCCGCTGGAAATGGTGGCTTACAAGGTGGGGGGCGCACTGAGCGCCGGCAATGCGATTGTGGTGAAGCTATCCGAGGACTGCCCGCTGACGTGCCTGAAGCTGGGGGAGTTGATGCTGCAAGCCGGTGTGCCCAAGGAGGCCTTCCACCTGCTGGTGGGATACGGCGAGGAAGCGGGCATGGCGCTGGTGGACCATCCGGATGTGCCCATGATCACCTTTACGGGCAGCAGCGCGGTGGGCAAAATCATCATGGAGCATTCCGCCAAATACCTCAAGCACCTGTCTTTGGAGCTGGGTGGCAACGATCCGGTCATCGTCTGTGATGACGCGGATTTGGATGCCGTGGCGCAGGGGCTCATCAAGGGCCGCTTCACCGTGGGCAACGGACAGGCCTGCGTGGCGGACAAGCGCCTGATTGTGGACCATAAGGTTCTGGGAGAGCTGACGGAAAAGATCGTAAACATGGCCGCGGGCCTGAGGATGGGCGACCCCGCGGACCCCGGGGTGGATGTGGGCCCGGTGATCAACGCGCGGGCGGCGGAGCGCATTGAAGCCATGATCCAGGATGCCGTCGGCAAGGGCGCGGCGGTGCGCTTTGGCGGCAAGCGGCGGGATAACTTCATTGAGCCCACGGTGCTTTCCGGTGTCACAAAAGGCATGGCGCTCTATGACCAGGAGTGCTTTGGCCCCGTGGTCACCATCATGGAAAGCCATAGCGATGAGGAAGCGCTTTTTATTGCCAATGATTCGCCCTATGGCCTGGAAGGCGCGGTGTTCACCCGTGACATTTCCCGGGCCATGAAGCTGGCGGACGCAATGGAAGTGGGCGGCGTGGTGGTCAATGCCAGCGGCTGCTTCCGCCCGGGCAATGTTCCCTACATGCCGCGCAAGGAAAGCGGCCTTGGCACGGACAACATGTTCAACTGCTATGAGGAAATGACCACCGGCAAAGCCATTGTGATCCAGAACGCCACAGCGCAGTTTGGCGGCCGCTTGGGTGAGTAGTGGGGCCTCCGGGCAATAGCGCGGAACGGTACGGCTGAGTTTGATCGCAACAAAGCATAGCCCCTGGCTGCCTTGAGCGAGAGCCATTGATTTGTTCATAGGGGCAGCGCGCCAATCGGCGTCCCCCGGCAAGCGGGGGATGCCGATTGGCTTGCGCAATTCCGGGAAAACCAGCAGGAGAGTGGATATATAGCGCGAGAAGACAGCGGCCGGATACGGCTAAAATCCCATGATAACGACAAAAAGAATGATGCTATGAGGAAGAACGAGAAGACGAAAAAAGATAGAAAGAGACTATAAATACTATTGACAAAACCCAAAAGGTTGTGTAGGATAAAGTGCATAAGGGAACGGTCCCATATCTGAGGTGAAAGATGCCTGGATTGACCATACATGATATCGCCCGTGAAGCTGGCGTTGGGAAGTCCACAGTATCCCGTGTAATCAATGGAACTGGATACATCAGCCCCGAGACCAGGAAAAAGGTGCAGGATGTCATGCAGAGGTACAACTACGTGCCCTCCTCCGCAGCGCGCAGCTTGTCCAGGCAGCAAAGCGATACCATTGGCATTATCCTGCCGGAATCAAACAACCCCTTCTTCGCGGAGATCCTGCTAGGGGTATGCCAGATGGTGGACGCTTACGGCTTGACGCTCATCCTTTGCGGCAGCGGAAACAATGTGGATAAAGACATTCATGCATTGGGCGTCATGCTGCGCCAGCGGGTCAAGGGCTTGATCTATACCCCCGCCGTGGATTATAGCTCGCAGCAGGAGTTTGAACGAATCCACGATTTGATCAAGCAGCTTCGCTGCCCTACCGTTCTGCTGGATAGGCCCATCTTTCATTTGCAAAGCGACGGCGTTTTTTCGGATAATTTCAGGAGCGCGTATTTGGCCACGGAAGCCCTGATCAAGGCGGGGCACCGGAAGATTGGGACAATTGCCGGAGATTTGGAGCTTTCCATCGGCAGAGAGCGCTATCATGGATACCAAAAGGCGCTGGAGGCATATGGCATTATAGAGCAGAAAGAGTATTTTGTCCCGGGTAAGTTTGATAGCGCCCTGACCTATGAACTCATGTGCGGGATGCTGGATGCCGGGGATTTGCCAACCGCCTTCTTTATCAGCAACAACCTTAGCGCGTACGGATTTTTGCAAGCCATTTCAGAGCGTGGGCTGCGTATTCCGGAGGATATCGCCTTTATTGGCTTTGATAGGATGTACGGCCAGGATGTGTTTGGCCTTCCTTACAGCTATGTGGAGCGGGAAGTGATGGACATGGGAAAACGGGCGATGGAACTGCTCATTAACCGATTTGAGAATCCCAGAAGGCCCTTCGAAAAAGTCATCATGGAACCGACGCTCAAACTGCTTGGCTCGGAACGGCTATTGGAGAAGCGCCCGCAATCCGTGCGGGAAGGGTAGGAGCGCCAATCGGGCGCAAAGCATGTGCTGAAGTGCCATGGGCACGTTGTGGGACCGGTCCCTTTTCACGGGGCTGCTTGTGTTTACACTTTCTTTATGGGCGTTGTGGGACCGATCCCACAATGGGCGTCTGCGGGCCTCGGGGAGGGCTTTCAATGAATTTTATACGTTACGTATAAAATAAATAAAGAAACAGGGGGAGAAAAGAATGAAACGCGCTACACCTGGCACCGCTATCCTGGCACTGTTGTTGGCATTCACGATGATCCTGGGATTCGCCGCCGCCGCAACGGCGGAAAGCGCGGCGCCGCTGACCGTCGCCGTCAGCATACGCTCCACGGCGAGCGAATACCACATGCAGTATGTCGCGGGAGCGCAATCTTTCATCGACACGCTGCCCGAAGGAACCGCGGAACTGCAGATTCTTGCCTGTGAAGGAAATGATGACAAGCAAATCAACGACATCAACGCGCTGATCGCAAGCAAAGGCGAGAACATGATTCTCTTTGTTGATCCCAACAATGCGCCCAACATCACGGCCATCGCCGAGGCCTGCGAAGAGGCCGGCGTGTATTGGGTCAGCGCATGGAACACCCCCGAAGGCATCAACCCGCTCAGCTACCAGTACTGGGTCCACCATCAGAGCTGCGACGCGGTCAAGCAGGGCTACGATATTGCCACGACGCTGTTTAACAGCTTCCAGACGCCTGGAGAGGGCAAGATTCTGGTGCTGGAGGGCATGCTTGCCAATACGGCCAACGTTTCCCGTATGGAAGGGCTCCGCAAGGCGCTGGCAGAAAACCCCAAGATCGAGGTGCTGGACGATCAGGCAGGGGATTGGCAAACCGCCAAGGCGCTGGCCATCACTGAAACCTGGCTGGCCAAGTTTGACGACATCGACGGCATCTGGTGCGCATGCGACGATATGGCGCTGGGCGTTGTACAGGCGCTCAGGGCCAAGGGCTTGGACAAAAAGGTCAAGGTAACAGGCGTGGACGGCATTGCGGCCGCCATCGAAATGGTGGGAACGGGCGATTTGGTTTGCACCATCGCCAACAATGGCTGGCTCCAGGGCGGCTACGGCGTCGCCTATGCCTATGCGGCGCATACCGGCAAGATCGATACCGCGACCATGGACAACAAGCACCGCATGTTCTATACCGACGGCTACCTGGTAACGGCTGAGACGCTGCCCGATTACACGAAGAACTTCGTGGAGAGCGCGCCCGTATATGATTACAACGACCTGGATTTCCCGATCCTGAGCGCTATGGAAGTAGAATAATCCTCGATCACAGGACATGTGCGCGGCGTGCCTCGTTGCACGTCGCGCACACTATAGTGGAGTGTGTTGCGTGTGGAAGGAAATAGGCAAACCTCGAGTGTCGGATTGGAATTTGCCCAGGAGATGAAACGGCAAAGCCAGCGGGAGAGGCTGGCGTCCTTGGCTCCCGCTTGCATTTTGCTCTTTCTGGTCCTTCTTTTATCCTTTGTGGCCCAAGGCTTTTTTTCGGTCAAGAATTTGCAGACAATCCTCTATCAGGCTTCCATCCCCCTGGTGATGTCCATGGGGCTCACCTTTGTGATCCTCCTTGGAAGCACCGATCTTTCAGCGCAAGGGCTGGGGGGCTTCGTGGGCTCCATCGTTTCTTTGATGGTCCTTAATTCAAAGACGGACCTGAATCTGGGGGGCGCCGCCTTGCTGATTGCAATCATGAGCAGCGTACTGGTGAGCACCGTATCCGGCTTGATCCATGTGAAGGGCAAGTTGCCCTCCTTCATGGTTTCCTATGCGATCTCCAGCATCATGGCGGGTTTTGCGGTGCTGTGTTACCAGGGGCAGCCCGCGCTGATCCGGTACGAGCTGTTCACATCCATTTCCCAGGGAACCTTGCTGGGGATACCCTACCTGACGCTCATCGCCCTTGGGGTTTTTGGGGTTGCCTTTATCCTTCAGGAATACACGCGCTTGGGAAGCCATGTGATCGCCATAGGGGATAACGAGAGCGTAGCCAAGAACATGGGCATCAACATCGATAAAACAAAGATATTGGTTTTTGTCTGGCTTGGCCTATGCATCGGCATCGCGGGTATTCTGGGCGCAATCCGCAATGGCCGCGGCGAGGTCGCCATTGGCAAGGATATGGTTTTTCCAGCCATCACGGCAGTCGTTGTGGGCGGAACAAGCCTGTCGGGAGGCAAGGGGGGCGTCGTGCAGTCCCTGGTGGGAGCCTTCATTGTCACCATTATCAATAACGGCTTGATTTTGCTGGGAGTGAATCCATATATACAATCGGCCATGCAAGGGCTGATCATCATCAGCGCGGTTGCCCTTTCGATCTCCAGGGACAGAAAAGCCATCGTGAAATAAGCGCCGGGGAGGTGTTCGTGTGGATATGGATGTTTTGTTTTCCTTGAGCAACATAGTCAAGCAGTATCCCGGCACATTGGCGCTTAACAACGTCAGCATGGAGATTCATGCCGGCGAGGTGGTGGGGCTGGTTGGCGAGAACGGCGCAGGGAAGTCGACGCTGCTGAAGATTATGATGGGGATTGAAATGCCAACGGAAGGCGGCATGATGATGCGGGGCGAGAAGTACGCGCCGCGCACGCCTATGGAGGCAAACCACGCGGGCGTGGGCATGGTTTTCCAGGAGCAGGCGCTGATCGCAAACCTCACCGTGGCGCAGAATATTTTTATCGGCCAGGAGTGCTCCTTTACCCGCTTTGGCTTTATCCACAAAAAAAAGATGCGCCAGGAAGCGATGCGCGTCCTTCATGAGGCTGGCGTACATACCATACGGCCCGAATGGAAAGTGAGCAGGCTGGATTATGCAACCCGCCAGATGGTGGAGATCGCCAAGGTGTTCCATTCCGTTCAGCGCTCGGGTCAAGGCGGAGCCGTGATTTTGCTGGATGAGCCCACCTCGGTGTTGAGTGAAAGCGAGGTAACGCACCTCTTTTCCAATGTGCGCGCCCTTTGCGAGGCGGGGAACGCGGTTGTGTTCATTTCCCACAGGCTGGATGAGGTGCTGGAGATTTCCGACCGCATCTATATCTTCAAGGATGGCTGCAACGCCGGGGAGCTCATGCGCGATCAGGCGAATGAGGCCGTTTTATATGAAAAGATGGTGGGCAAAACGGCCTCGGGCGAATACTATAAAATCAACCGTCAACGGATACCGGAGGATGAGGTTGTACTGGAGCTCAAAAATCTCGGGCAGCGCGGCTATTTCAAGGGAATCGACCTGGCGCTGCGCCGGGGCGAGGTTGTGGGCATCTGCGGCGTAATCGGCTCCGGCAAAGAGAACCTGTGCGCCGTGATTTGCGGGGATGAAGCGCCCACGGAGGGAGAAATACGCGTCAAGGGTGCATGCAAGGCGTTCCGTTCGCCATACCAGGCGCTTGCCAGCGGTATTCTCTCAATTCCCAAGGAACGCAGGGCCGAAGGGATCATAGCCGACCGCCCTGCTTATGAGAATATTTGCATGGCAAATTTCGCAGCCATGAAGGTGCATGGCCTGGTATCCGACCGCAGAGCGCAAAGGGTTGCGCTCAAATATGTGGAGGAGCTTTCCATTAAGCTGCCGTCGGTAAAACACCCGGTGGGCCATTTAAGCGGCGGCAATGCGCAAAAGGTTGTCTTTGCGCGTATGCTGGCCAGCGACGCCAGCGTGCTGGTGCTCAACCACCCCACGCGGGGCGTGGATGTAGGGGCCAAAGAAGAGATTTACAGCATTGTTCGGGATATTACGCAGCAGGGAAAAAGCGTGATCGTATTGGGGGATACGCTGGACGAGTGCATCGGCCTTAGCAACCGCATTCTGGTCATGAAGGATGGGGAAGTTACAAAAGTGCTTGACGCGCCGGCGCGCGGCAAACCTGAGCAGCTTGAAATCATCAAGTATATGATGTGAGGTGGGCTCCATGATAAAGATATCCATCCGTGCCTTGCCCGAAAAGATACGCGGCAACAAAAGCAATCTGACGAAGTACCTGAGCCTTGTTTCCATCGTGCTGATGTCTGTCCTCTTTGTCGTGATGAACGGCAATTTTCTAAGCGCGCGGAATATCAAAAATATCCTGATGGATATTTCGCCGATTCTGGTCATAGCTGCGGGCGTCGCGCTGCCGCTGATGCTGGGCTCCATTGACCTGTCCATCGGCTCGATCGCATCGTGCGCGGCGGTGATGCTTGCGGTGCTGCTGAAGGAAATCGGCCCGTGGGGATACGCCGTTGTGATCCTCTACGGCATATTTGCGGGGATCGCAAACGGCCTTTTGCATACGGTTTTGCGCGTGCCGTCGTTCATTGTAACCCTGGGCACGCAGCTTGTATGGCAAAGCGCGGCATACATTATCTCGGGGGGACAGCCCCTGGCGATGCTTCCGGCGGTATGGCCTTATGTGGACTGGGCGAAGGTGACCCTTTTTTCCAGTATCCCACTCCTGTTTTTGACCGCGCTGCTCCTTACCTTGCTCTACTACATCTTTCAGAAGCATACGCCCATTGGCCGGACGATTCTTGATGCCGGCGCCAATGAACGCGCCGCCCGCATGTCCGGCATGAACGTCCCTAAGGCTAAGGTGGTCGCGTTTCTCCTTTCGGGGCTTGGGGCCGCTGCCGGGGGTATCTTCTTTGCCGCCAAACTCAAAAGCGGCATCCCTACGGTTGGCGAACAGTATACGCTGATGGCGATTGCTTCGGCGGTATTGGGGGGCGTGGCGCTGACCGGGGGGAAGGGAAATATCCTTATGACGCTGATGGGCGCGCTGCTGATTACGATCATCCAAAACGGGATGAACGTGGTAGGGGTGGACGGGCTTTGGCAGCAGGTTGTGTTTGGCGCGCTGGTTCTGTTTGCCATTTACATCAACAGCGACAAAAACCGCAAGGATCTTATCGCAAAGTAGCCTGGGAGCCGGAGGATGCGGCACGCCCTGTAATACAAGAAGCAAAGGAGCGGGAAACAAGTGATTTATAAGACCGTCCGGATGATTAAGGAACCAATTTCCGCACTGGGAATCGGCTGCTGGAATTTTGGCGGGGACTGGGACACATCTGATGACGCCAGTGCCATCAACATCATCCATTGCGCGATCGATCACGGGATCAACCTGATCGATGTAGCACCCGTATACGGTTGGCATCATGCGGAACGCGTGCTTGGCAAAGCGATTCGCGGCATAACGCGGGAGAAGGTGTTTATCGCCTCGAAATGCGGCCTGGTTTGGAATGAACGCCATCAGACGCGCAATGACCTCTCCCGGGAAAATATCTTGCGTGAGATCGATGAAAGCCTTGCGCGCCTTGGCGTGGAGTATATTGATTTATACCAGCTTCACTGGCCGGACCATAGCACGCCGATTGAGGAGACGGTTGACGCGCTCAGGCGCATTGCGCAGGCCGGCAAGATCCGGTATATAGGCCTTTCGAACTTTTCTCAAAAGGATGTAGCCCTTTTCATGTCTATGATTGACGTTCACGCTCAGCAGGGGCTTTACAACATGCTGGAGCGAAACGCCAAATCGTATCACGGCATTCCCCTGGAATACCGGACGGAATCGGAAGTGTTCCCCGCCGTTTTGCAAAACGGACAGGCGTTTTTACCCTACAGCCCCTTTTTTCAAGGCCTCCTGGCGGGGGAATTTACGCTGGCGGAGAAATTCTCCCCCCGTGACATTCGGAATCAAAATCCCAAGCTGCTGGGAGAGCAGTATCGGAATTATTTCGCCTGTTATGAAAAGCTGCGCTCCTTTGCCCGGGAGATAGCAAGGCCGATGAACGAGCTGGCCATCAACTGGCTTAGGCAAAAGCCGGAGGTGACCTCTATCATCGGCGGCGTTTCCTCCGTCGGGCAGCTGGAGAAAAACCTGCGCGCGCTGGACTGGGAGATTACGGCGGAGCAAATGGAAGCCATTGGGGATATCATCAAGCCCTTTGAGTTTGTATGAGATAAAGGAGGAGGCTTATCCATGAACGATCTGATTCAGGGGATGCATCATATCGGGCTGCCAACGGGGGACATGGACGCCACGGTGGATTTCTACGGGAAGCTGGGGGCGAAAGTCGTTTTCGAAACCAAGGTCATGGAAGGGGACCAGCCTGTTCGGGTGGTACATTTGCAGCTTTCCAACCTTTTGATCGAAGCGTATGAGCGTGACAGCATACCGGGCGTTCCGGGAGCGGTGGACCACATTGCGTTTGAAGTCAATGACATCGGGGAGGCCTTTCGCCGCGCGCAGACGCTTCATCTTCGCTTTGTCAAGGAGGAAATCGGCGTGTCTGATTACTGGCCCACGCCTACAAGCTGGTTTCATGTGATCGGTCCCAGCGAGGAGCGGATCGAGTTTGAAAAAGCGTGAAGCCGCGCTGATTTTCTATCCTATGCAAGGAGGCCACGATGAGCCAGTATCTTTTGGCGCACGACCTTGGCACCAGCGCCAACAAAGCGACGCTTTATACCTTTGACGGACGCCTATGTGCAAGCGCGTTGAAGCCGTATCCCACCTTCTATCCGCAGCCGGGGTTTGTGGAACAGAATCCGGAAGATTGGTGGGAAGCCGTATGCGCGTCAACCCGCGAGCTGATGGAGAAAAGCGGCGCAAAAGCAAGCGAAATCGCCGCCGTCAGCTTCAGCGGCCAAATGATGGGATGCCTGCTTGTGGATCGCCAGGGGATGCCCTTGCGCAATATGCTCATTTGGGCCGATACACGGGCCCAGCGCCAGGCTCAGGAAATGGAAGCGCGCTTAGGCATGGAATTCATCTATCGCTTGACGGGCCACCGTGTCAGCGCCTCCTATTCGGCGGCAAAGCTGATGTGGGTCAGGGAAAAGGAGCCGGAGACCTTTGCGCGCGCCGGGAAAATGCTCCAGGCAAAGGATTTTATCATTTTCCGCATGACCGGGCGCTATGTGACGGATTTCAGCGACGCCTCGGGTACAAACCTGTTTGATCTCCAGCGCAAGCGCTGGTCGGAAGACATTCTCAAGGCGCTGGAGATCGACGCGTCCTTGCTGCCCGAGGCGCTGCCCTCCCAGGAGATCGCCGGACGTTTGCTGCCGGAAGCGGCGCAGGCGTGCGGCCTGTGCGAAGGGATTCCGGTGGTGGTTGGCGGCGGGGATGGCTCCTGCGCGTGCGTGGGCGCGGGCGTTGTCAGCGAAGGGAACGCCTACTGCGCGCTAGGGTCCTCTTCCTGGATCTCTATCGCCAGCCGGGAGCCAATCCTGGACGAGAGGATGCGCACATTCAACTGGGTGCATTTGGACCCAAGCCTTTATACGCCCTGCGGCACGATGCAGGCGGCGGGCTATTCCTACAGCTGGTTCCATGACGCGCTGTGCGATACGCAGATCAAGGAAGCGCAGATGCGCGGTATTAGCGGCTATGAGCTGGTCAATCAGAAGGCCGCCTCTTCGCCGCCTGGCGCGGGCGGGCTGCTCTATCTGCCCTATCTGCTGGGAGAACGCTCTCCACGCTGGAACCTGGACGCAAGGGGGGCGTTTGTGGGGCTCTCGGTAACTACCACCCGTGGGGATATGGCCCGGGCGGTGCTGGAAGGCGTTGGCATGAATCTCAAGATCATTCTGGACATTCTGGCAAGGGCGTCTTCCTTT
The DNA here is from genome assembly GCA_034927815.1 of Candidatus Limiplasma sp. Classification (GTDB taxonomy): domain Bacteria; phylum Bacillota; class Clostridia; order Christensenellales; family Aristaeellaceae; genus Limiplasma. The sequence continues at coordinate 59,593 of JAYFPK010000008.1, read as the reverse complement.
GAAGAGGTTCGCTTGATCGGTGGAGGGGTCCAGGGAGACCTGTGGCAGCAGATTTTGGCGGACATATGGCAAAAACCGCTGCTGCTGCCGGACCGGCCCCAGGAGGCGACCAGCATGGGCGCGGCAGTTTGCGCAGGCGTTGGAATCGGCGCGTTTCATGACTTTACGGCGGTACACCGTTTCAACCGGGTTGCCGGTACGGTAGTGCCGGACCCTTCCAAAGCGCGGCTGTACCGTGCGCTTCAGGCCGCATTCGACCAGGCCTATGAAGGACTGATGCCCACGTATGAGAAGCTTGCAATGCTGCGGGTTGAAACCAAGGAAGGGCATAACGGGTAGCCTGTGGGGAGGATTGGATGTATGGATACTCTGCAGAAGATGACGCCGGAATTATTGGCGCAGTACTTCGATCATACGCTGCTCAGGCCCAACGCAACCCGGGCGGACTTTGAAGCCCTTTGTAACCAAAGCCGCGCCTTCCGTTTCAAAATGGTGGCGGTCAATCCGGCGCCGGTACCGCTTTGCTGCGAATTGCTGGAGGGTACGGGCGTGCGCGTGGGCGCCGCAATCGGCTTTCCGCTTGGGCAAAATACGCTTGAGGTCAAGCGGTTTGAGGCCCTTGACGCCATTGAGCGTGGAGCGGAGGAGATTGACTACGTCATCAACATCACGCGGCTTAAAGATGGAGAGTACGCCTTTGTTGCCAAGGAGATGGAGGCGGTCGTAACGGTGTGCCGGGCGCATCGGGTTGTCAGCAAGGTGATTTTTGAAAATTGCTATCTGACCCAGGCCGAAAAGGAAACGATGTGCAAGATTGCCCTAGACGTCGGGCCGGATTTTATCAAAACATCCACCGGCTTTGGCCCGGGGGGCGCGGCTTTTGAGGATGTTGAACTGATGCTGCGCGCCGTACGGGGGCGTATTGCCGTAAAAGCGGCGGGCGGCATTCGCGATTTATCCACTGCGCTGCGGCTGATTGATATGGGGGTATCGCGCATCGGTTCCACGGCCAGCGTTGCCATTGTGGAGGCGCTTCAAAAGGCGCTGTAATACGAACCTGAACCAGCCATTCTTCCGCTGCCTGCGGAAGAACAGTCAAACCCATGCCAAGACCGTACCCTTTGGTGGAGGAGAGGCGGCTTGGCAGGGTTGCTTTGGGCGCTTGCCGCCCCCAAGCTCCATCTGGAAGGATTCTTGGCCGCTTGCCCGTCAAAATCATCTCCAGGGATTTTCCTGCCACCTTCGCCTCCCGGCGTGCGAAGCTCAGAACGCCGGCATTGTTCACCAGTATGTCAAGGGAGGGATACCGGGGGATAAAGGCGCGGCAAAACCGCTGTACATCGGTCAGATCAGACAGGTCGCAGAGCATCAGGGGCACATCGTTGCCGCCGCTTTGCCGTTTGATTTCGGCCATGGCGGCCTCGCCGCGCTTTCTGTTTCTGCATAGCATGACCGCAAGCATGCCCTTTTTCGGGAGGGCGATTGCCGTTGCCTGGCCGATGCCGGAGTTTGCGCCAATGATCAATGCAATCTTTTGGCGCATCCGGCAGTTCACACTCTTTCGTATATTGACGCCAAGGCGCGTTGCCTGACGGCAGGGAAATAAGCCCTTCACCGGCCTTCCTCGGGGCGGGTAGCAGCCGCTTCCTTTGCTGTGGCGCGCAGCGTAACGGCTCCGCTTGCGGTCAGATAGATGGCGACGGCAATGGAGCCGATCACATCAAAATACCGGGCCGCCGGGGTGCCCGGCGCAAGGGCGATCACCGTGAGCGCCACGGTGACGCAGGCGTCCACAAGCGACTTTGCCCGGTAGAGCTTGCTTTGCACCGCGAGGATCGCGTCCGGCTTTTGAAGGTTGAGCTTGCGGTAGCGCAGCCAGAACCATGTGTTTGTGGTAACGCCCAGCAGCGCGATGACAAGGCCTGGAATCACATTCCCCTTGTCGCTGTGGCTGGAAAACAGCGCGATCAACAGCATGGCCACGCCGGACAGGCACATAGCCGCGCCGACGCATGAATTCGCGGTCTTTTCCAACCTGCTTTTGCGTTCGGCTTCCGGCCCGCCATCTTTATGGAGCAGGCGAAACACGATCCAAGAGACCACAATCGCCGCCAGTTCCGCCGTGCGCCGGATGAAGTCCGCGATCTGGGTGGACGAGCGGCCAAGAAAAAGACCTGCACCCACGACGATGGGGCCAGGCGAACTCAGCACCACGGAGGTGAGGAGCGTCCGCTCCCCCGCTTCGCGCTTCATCCCATCACCCCCACGCAATGCGTCAGCGGAATCAGGACCGCCGCCGCCGCGAAAGGACAGGTCAAGGTATCCATGCCGTTCTTCGTATAGAGCTCCACAACCGCGCATACCGCGGCAGTGATCGCCGAAATGGGGGCATATCCATACCAAGGCATCGGGCGGTGGACAATCAGGATGGCAAGTACCGTCAGAAATGACACCAGAAACATCGCAAGCGTCCCCTCAAGGCTCTTGCGTCCTTCAACCAGCGGTCCTTCAATGGCATGCCGGCCAAATCTCTTCCCGACCAAGGCCGCCGCCGCATCCCCCAGCCCCCAAGCCAGCACCGACGCGACCACCAGATACTTCTCCCCCAGCCATCCCCAACAGACGCAGATCAGCGCCGTGAACATGACAAAGACCACGATCAGGCTGTTTTTGATTTCCCCGTGTTTGCGCTCGGTGAGCAGCTCTGAATAGCCCGGTATGTGCTCCACGAGCGTGAGAATCGGGAATACGATTGCGGCGAACGCGAGGGAGGCGGCAGCCGCCTCTTGCCATGTAGGGAAATTGTGGGTCAATACAAGAATAGACCCAAGCAAAATGATGTGCAAGGTTTTGCGAAAGATCTCCTTGGGCATCGTGACCAATCGGCGCAAAATGAGCGCCGATACCGCACAGAGCACGAAATAGCCAAGCAGAATTCCAAATCTCGCCAGAAATGCAAGCACTCTTATTCTCCTTCGGATTGTAGATTGGCCGCGACGCGACAGAGCAGTTCTTTGATTTGGAGAAGGTCTCCGTCACTGATTCCGGACCGCACACGGGCATAAAGCCGCTCATAAACACTTTGAATTTCAGGGCCGAGTAAGAGGCCTTTGCGGGTCAAGGAAACGCTGTACGCCCGTTTATCCTCCTGCTGCCGCGTCCGTTCCACATAGCCCTTTGCTTCCAACGCGCCGATCACCCGGGAAATAGAAGCCTTTCCAATGTCCAGCTGTTCCGCGAGCCGCTCCTGCTGAAAGCCGTTGCTGCCTGTGAAAAGGTGAAAGAGAATATCGCCCTCTGCACCGGACAGTCCAAGCGGCCCAAGGTCCGCATTGATCAGCTGTCGGGACGAACGTAAAATCCCCTTCATATCCAGCCAAATGCGCCGAATGGATAACATGGTGCGGATACCACCTTTCTTTGTGCGCAATTATAGCACAATATAGTTGCCATGGCAACCATATGCCCTGATCGCATATAGCGGCAAGGCCAACGAAAGTGTAGGTGTTTCAAGGACAATGCGGAATGTCCAATGCGCCAACGGAGTGAAATTGGGTTATCAAGGCGCTGTTTTCTCGGCGCGGAGGATAGGGCGGCGATAAAAAGCAGCCAACGCGCCGGGGCGGGTATGGGCGGGTATGCCAGAGAGCAGTAGGAACGTCGGTCCTTCCTGTGTCACTCTTTGGTGTGTTCCGGAGACCACTATTGGCGTCCGCCACCCTGTTACAGAGAGTACGAAACGGGAGGTAAGGTTGGAACACACAACGCAAAATAACCGTTATACATAAAGGAGTTTGCGTATCGAGACAGAACGGCGCAAACCGTTGAAGAATGGTATTTGTGCTAGTGCGAATCAAAAGGCCGTGGGTTCGAATCCCGCCGGGCTCACCAGAAAATCCCTTGAAACATAGCGTTTTCAAGGGGTTTGTTTTTCATGTTTTCCTGAAGATGCCATGAAATTCTGTAAAATTCTGTCGTATTGGTCACACTGCTCATCACATAAATTGATCGTAGCCCCTCCCCCTCCGGAACAACATCCATTCCTTCACCAATACAACACCAAACACTCTCCCCATTTTATTTTCCGCTTTCGGCTTGCCCGGCAAGTATCCCTGAAATGTTGGAGCCACACCATACAAGCAAGGATACCCAAACACATAACGGATAAAATCACGATCCTAACGTCCCGCAAACCGTACAGGCATATTTCGCGGGTTCTGTACAAAAATAGGTTGACAAAATGAAATGACCGGCATATAATCTCACCAAACATAAAACGTTTCGATTATTTTTTTGGACTTTAATTAAAACGTTTTTATTGCCAGGGTGCATGGTGGAAAGGAGGCCTGCGGAAATGTCCACCATCAAGAATGTGGCAAAGGAAGCCGGGGTCTCCATCAGCACGGTGTCCTTGGCGCTGAACGGAAGCAAGGCGGTGAAAGAAGAAACCCGCAGGCGGGTTGTGGCCGCCGCGCGGAAGCTTTCCTATACCCCCAATCCCAACGCGCGCTCGCTGGTGACCAAAAAGAACCTCGTCATTGGGGTTGTGCGTTGCACCGACGACATCAGCGACAGCGCATACGGTTTTGACAGCACGGTGGATACCTACTTGGCCGAAATGCTGAAAAGTATCGAACAGGGCTCCTTTACCGCCGGGTACAGCTTGATGGTGGACTGGTCGGAAACCTACACTGACAAAAGTGAGCTACCGCCTATGTTTCAGCAGGGGAAGGTGGACGGCGTGCTGATGGTGGGGGGCATTATCAATGAAAAGCTGCCGGAGATGATCGCCCGGAGCGCTATTCCAACGGTGTTGGTGGGTTCGCGCAGCGCGATGCTGGACTGTGTGGACACCTCTTATCGCGCGGCCATCCGCATGGCTGTGGAATATCTGGTGGAGATGGGACACCGCGAAATTGCGTTTATCAACGGCCCGGACACCAGCCAGACCTCCGCGCAAAAGCTGCAAGGCTACCGGGAAGGGCTTCAGAAGGCGGGGCTTCCCTTTAATGAAGCGCTGGTCAGCAAGAGCAATTTTTCCGGCTACGGCGGCTATACTGCCATGCGCGGCCTGGTGGAAAAGGGCATTGGGCCCAAGGCGTTGATTGCCGCTGTGGATTGCATTGCCTTGGGTGCGCTGCGCTATTTGAGCGAGCGGAGCCTGTATTGCCCGCGCGATATTTCTGTTGTGGGGTTTGAGGATGGTATTTTGGCGGAGTACGCGCTGCCGCCCCTGACGACGGTAAGCGCCCAGAAGCACGAATTGGGCAAGAGGGCCTGCAAAATGCTGCTGGGGAGAATCGCCGAACCCGACGCGCCGCATCAGCTGGTGCTGCTGGAGCCAAAGCTGGTGGTTCGGGAATCCGTGAGACGGTGGGAATAGCGGCAGGTTTTTTCATTTCCACAAAAATCGAAACGTTTTAATAACGGGACTTGAGGGATGCTATGTTTTCCAGATGCTGCACACGGTTAATCGGCCACAGGGGATTTACGCCCCTTGCGCCGGAGAATTCCCTGCCGGGGTTTGCCTATGCGGGACGCCTGGGCCTTTGGGCGATAGAGACGGATGTGCGGCGCACCAAGGATGGGTCCCTGGTATGCCTCCATGAGGAAAGGGTGGAAGGGCAGTATGAGGGAAGCGGCGCGGTGGACGCCTTGACGTTGGAGGAGCTGCGGCATATGCGCATCCGAAAAAGCGGCGCAACCGCCTGCTTTTCGGACGCGGAGATGCGCATGCCGCTTCTGGCGGAATACCTGGAAATCTGTGCAAAATACCACGCGGTTGCTTTCCTGGAGACCAAGTTTGACGGGGTGGAGCAGGTTTTGCGGGAAGCCTTGAAGCATTTGCCTGTGGAGCAAATTGTGCTTTCTTCCCTGTCGCTGGAGCATCTATCCGAAGCGCGGCAGAGAAACCAAAACGTTTTTATTCACCATATCCTTAGCAACCTGGAGCATTTGGAAACGCTGGCAAGCTGGGGCAACAGCGGTATGAGCTTCGATATTCATGAGGAGCGCCAGGTTCCCCCTGGCTTAGTAGACAGGGTGCACAAGGAGGGGGTGCGGGTCTGCTTCCGGGCGGCGGATAGCTGGCAAACGGCCATGTGGATGAAACGCATCGGGCTGGACTACCTGCCCACCAACCGGCTGACCCATGTAGAGGCGGAATGATATGGAGTATCGGTTTGTGTTTCTGGATATGGACAATACCCTCTTGGACACGCAAGGGTCCGAAGCGGAGATTCTGCAGGCCATGTTCGGGGCGAAGGCAACCCCCGGGTTTGTGGAGCGCTACCGGGAGATAAACGCGCAATGCTGGCGGCAGGTCGCCGCGGGGGAAATGCGGCGGCAGGCGTTGCGCCGGGTATGCTTTGAACGCCTGTTGACCCAGTGCCGCCTCCAGGGAGACCCGGAATCCCTGGGCGGGATGTACGAAGAGCAGCTGGCCGCCGCATGCCGCCTGTACCCGGATACGAAAGAAGCGCTTGCGCGCTTGCGCAAAGCGGGGGTAACGCTCTTTGTGGCGTCCAACGGAGAGGGGAGCGTACAGCGGAGAAGGCTGGCCCTTGCGGGGATTGGGGGAAGCTTTGAGGAGTGCTTCTTTTCCTCGGAAATAGGGGTGTTGAAGCCTCAAAAGCGCTTTTTCCGGCAGGCGTTGGCAGCCGCGGGCATAGCACAGGGGAAGGAAGCCCTCATGGTAGGGGATGACGAGGAAGCGGATATTGCCGGGGCTTGCGCCGCAGGCCTGGACAGCGCCCTGCTGCATTATGGAAAAAAGCGGCCGGTTTCCACAAAGGCGCGCTATGCCGCGCCGTCGCTGATCAGGCTGGTAGAAGCGTTGACCCAATAGAAAAGAGGAGATGAAACTATGCACAGGCTGAAGGAACTGGAGTATGATGTCGTCGTGATTGGCGGCGGGGCCGGCGGGTTGAGCGCGGCGATTGCCGCTGCCCGGGAAGGGGCGAAAACCATACTGGTAGAGCGCACAGGCGTACTGGGCGGCTGCGCCGCGTCAGGCCTTACCATTTTAGGCTACCTGGATAAGCAAGGAAACCGCTGCCTGGGCGGATTGCCCCAGGAAATCAATGAGCGCCTGGAGAAAATGGGCGGCGCCATGGGGCATTTCCGGTGCCCGGTTCATAATTCCATGTCGCCCATTTCGGCGCAGATGTTCAAGATTCTGGCGGTGGAGATGTGTGAGGAAGCCGGCGTGGACATCCTTTTTAACTGCGACGTAACGGACGTGCAGGTGGAGCGCGGCCACATCCGCCAAGTAACGGTCTATGGGAAGTGTACGGATATCCGCATCAAGGGCAAGGTGTTCGTGGACGGCACGGGCGACGGGGATATGGCCTACCTGGCGGGATGCCGCTATACCCAGGGACAGGAGGGCACTGGTGTGATGCAGCCTGCCACGCTGGTGTTCACCATGACCAATTTTGACCTGAACCGCTTTTTCGACTGGGTGGATCAAAATCCCACGGAGGTCGGGGTGAAGGAGGAATACGCGGAGGGGTATACGGTGGATTTTTTCCGCAATACGCCTGGGCACTGCCTCATCGGCCTGACGGAAACGGTGCGCAAAGCGCGCGCCGCGGGGGATTTCACCATCCCGCGCAATCAGTTTATCTATATCAAAACCTCAATCCCCGAGCTTCTGGTGAACAACACCTCCCGCATCATCAACATAGACGCCTCCGACCCCTTTGAGCTTTCCAAAGGGATGGAGAAGGGATACAAGCAGGTGCACGAGCAGATTCAATTCCTGCGCAAGTATGTGCCCGGCTTTGAAAAGGTAACGGTCAGCGACATCTCCTCTACGCTGGGTATTCGGGAAACGCGGCATTTTGCGGGCATCCGCCAGCTCACCGCAAAGGAGATGTATGCCTACCAGCAAGACGAGGAAACCATTGCGCTGTGCGGATACAATGTGGACGTTCATTCGGGGACGGGGGACCATATCGACCTGACGCAGCTGCAGCGCGCCTTCGGCCTGCCCTATGGCAGCTTCGTCGCCAGGGATGTGGAGAACCTGTTTCTGGCGGGCCGCACCTTGTCCGTGGATTCCACGGTGTACGCGGCGGCGCGCGTCATGGGTCCGTTGATACAGGCTTCGGAGGGCATCGGCATTGCGGCCGCCCTATGCGTGCAAAACGGGCAATTGCCCAAAGAGGTACAGGTAGCGAAGGTGCGGGAGAAAATGCTGAAAAAGGGCGCGATTTTGCAACTGGATGCCTAAGGGAGCCCCAATGAACCCAGGGCGGCAGCCTGCGGCGCTTGTTTGCGCCACCGGCCTTCGTCAGATAACCTGGGCGTCACGGCACGATTCTGCGGTTTTCTTCCTTGCAATCATGTAAAACCCCCCGCCACTGTTTCCGCCTCCATTCACACCCAATTCCCTTCGGGTCGCGCACGCCGGGCGGTTCCTTTTCCCGCGTCCCATGCTTCGTTCCACCTGGCCCACGCCAGTCCTTTCCGCGGTTTCGCGGCGGTGCGGCCCGGCTGCTTTGCCGCCTTTGGGGCAGCCAGGCTTCATCCCCCCGGCTTGCGAGGTGGCTTTGCCGCCCCCACGCCCTCGCCTTGGCGGCCAGGAAAAATCTTTGACACTCCAGGCACTGCCCTTTCGTCATGGGCGCTGGCTCGCAATTCTTAGAAAAAATGGATCAATCAGTCCGGCAAGCCGCCGGAACAGGCAAAAGAGGAGGAGAATGCGCAATGCTTCAACAGGTGGTAACAGCCCCCCGTACCATGACCTTTCGCGAAATACCCATTCCGGAGGTAGGGGAGAACGAGGTGCTTGTCCGTATCAAGCGGATCGGCATATGCGGCTCCGACATCCATGTGTGGCATGGACAGCACCCCTTCACCAAGTATCCTGTTACCCAGGGGCATGAGGTGTCGGGAATCATCGAGCGGGTAGGCGGCGCGGTGACCGCCCTGCGCCCGGGCCAAAGCGTGACCATCGAGCCCCAGGTGGTATGCGGCCAATGCTACCCTTGCCGCCATGGAAGATACAACCTGTGCGAAGAGCTGAAAGTGATGGGGTTTCAAACCACGGGCGCGGCGTCGGAGTATTTTTGCGTAGACAGCGCCAAAATCACCCCTTTGCCTGAAGGCATGGATTTGGACGACGGGGCCATGCTGGAGCCCCTTGCGGTGGCGGTGCACGCGGTACAGCAGGCGGGCGACGTGGCCGGGAAAGACATCGTGGTACTGGGCGCGGGGCCCATTGGCAATCTGGTTGCGCAAACGGCCAAGGGGCTGGGCGCGCGCAAGGTGCTGATAACCGATACCAGCGATTACCGGCTGCGGCTGGCGGAGCAATGCGGCGTCGACGTGTGTGTGAACACAAAGGCGCGGGATTTTGGCGGCGCTGTGCTGGAGGCCTTCGGGCCGGACAAGGCGGACGTGATTTATGATTGCGCGGGAAACGACACCACCATAGGGCAGGCCATTGCCCATGCGCGCAAGGGCTCCACCCTTATTCTGGTGGCGGTGTTTGCCAAAATGGCAAACGTGGATTTGGCTGTGCTCAACGATCATGAATTGGATTTGAATACCTCCATGATGTACCGGCACGAGCATTACCTGGCGGCCATCGAGTTGCTGCGGCACGGCAAAATCAACCTGAAACCGCTGCAAACCAAGCATTTTGCCTTTGCGGAATACCAGCAGGCCTATGACTACATCGATGCCAACCGGGAAGCCACGATGAAGGTGCTCATGGATCTCTAAGCGGGGAAAGCAACAAAGGATTGGTTCCCGAGAGCATAGTCTGAGTAACGGCAAGCGTTCGGCTGCGGCGGACGGGCCGGTTGAAAGCGGGGTGGGAATGAACGCAGGCCGGGTAGGATGTAAAATGCACCGTATGAAAAAGAAAGGGTTAAGGAGGAAAACACAATGAAAAAATGGATCGCGCTGCTTCTGGCAATGACACTGATGTGCGCAATGGGCGTACCGGCAATGGCGGAGGAGGATGGGCTAAAATTCCTGATTCAGGCCGGGTTTTATGATCTGGATTCCGACATCGGCTGGGAGGTTTGCCAGCGTGTGGCCGGAAGGAAAATCGACTACGAGGTTCTCAATGGAACCGAGCAGCTCATGCTGATCGTTTCGTCCGGACAGCCCTACGACTTCATCTATCTGACCAAAGAGAACTATGATCTGATGATGGGGGAAGAGGCGCTGATGGATATTGGGCCGCTGCTGGATGAATACGGCCCTGAAATCAAGGCTTCCTTCCAAACGCTGTGGCCGGCGGTAACAGGGGAAAACGGCGAAATCTGGGCCATTCCTTCCGCCATCCAGTTTGCGGGCGCCCTGGAGGACAGCATCCTGGTCCGCAAGGATTTGCTGGATGCCGCCGGGATTGCCATGCCCACCAACCTGGATGAGTTCTACGACATGCTGGTGGCTGTAAAGGCCGCCTATCCCGACAAAATCCCCCTGACTGTCCCCAATGACCTGAAGGTGGGCGGATACTTCATCAACAACATCGCCAGCGCCTTCAACCTGGTGGACCTGTGGCAGGACATTGACGGCAAGCTTGTGCCGATGGTGAACAACCCGGCCCTGGAGGAGTACCTGGCCTTTGTGGCAAAGCTATACCAGGAAGGCTTGATTGACGCGGAAATGCCCGCCCTTTCCAACAGCGACGCGCGCTCCAAGTGGTCTTCCGGGCAAGCGGTGATGATCTACACAAAGTGGCAAGGCACGGAAACCCCCGTGGGCGCGCTTCGCTCTTTGGAGCCGAAAATGGAATACGACGTTTTGCCCCTGATGCCGGATGCCACTGGCAAGGTACACGGGCGCATGGAATACGGCCTGTTCGCTTACGGCGCGATTCCCGTAACCTGTGAGCGCCCCGAGGAAACCATCGCCGTCATCAATAACCAGATCAAAGAGGAGAGCTTTACGGAAATCGTTCTGGGCGTGGAAGGCACGCATTTCGAGTACGACGAAAATGGAAACTATAAGCTGATCCAGCCCGCCTTCAACGAGGAGAAAAACAACTCCAACGTGTTTGTCAACGGGTTCCTGCGCGAAGACATTTACCCCAAAATGTGGGAGACGCGCCTGACCAAGAATGCGGACCTGGAGTGGATTTTCAAAACATACAAGGCCTCGCTGCAGGACGCAGGCGTAAAGGATCCTACCGCGCTGGCGCCTGCTGTGACCGTGGTGGGCAATAAGGTTGCCCTGGATACCTATGTAAAAGACAACCTGACGGCGATTGTGGCCGGCACCAAGTCCCTTGGGGATTTGGAAGCTGTCCGCGCGTACTGGTCCGCAAACGGCGGAAAGGAAGTTGAGGAGTTCTACAACAACTGGTACAGCAAATGATAGCCGAACCAAAGTGGATCACAGCCGGGTGACGGCGCCCACGCATGCGGCTGTGAACGTCCTGACCGTGGGGTGTTCACAGCCCCCATGCCAGGGGGCGGCGGGCTTGCGCTGAAAGCGCCGGCCTGCCGTTCCCCGCGGGGTTGCGATAAGGAGGAATTGCCGTGGAAAACACAAACCAACGGAAGCGCAAACGGTCCTTTGCAAAGCTCTTGGGTGACCGCCAGCTATACCTGATGCTTTTGCCCGGCCTGCTGCTGATTTTGCTGTTCAAGCTGATGCCCCTGTCCAAAATCACCATTGCGTTCCAAAACTTCAGGCCGCTCAAGGGCATTGCGGGAAGCGACTGGGTGGGCCTTGCAAATTTCCAAAAGCTTTTTACGGACGCCGAAGTATGGCGCGTGATTTCCAATACGGTGGAGATCAACATTCTGCAAATCCTCTTTGCCATCCCCTTGCCCATGCTCATGGCGGTGATGATCAACGAAATCACATGCAAATCCCTGAAAAAAGGGATTCAGACGATCATTTACATTCCACACTTCTTCACCTGGGTCGTGGTGTATTCGGTATTCTACATTGTATTTGGCTCGGGAGGCGTTATCAATACGGTGGTGCATGCCCTGGGCGGGGATACGGTTCTTTTCTTCATGAACAACGGGTGGTTTCGGTTTTTGCTGGTGTTTTCGGACGTGTGGTTCTCGGCGGGCTGGGGTACAATCGTCTACCTGGCGGCCATTACCGCCATTGACGAGGAGATCTTCGACGCCGCCATTGTGGACGGCGCTAGCCGCCTGAAACGCATCCGCTACATCATCATCCCGTACCTGGTGCCCACGCTCCTGCTGATGCTCTCCATCCGGCTGGGGAAAATCATGACCTCCGGCTTTGACCAGGTGCTGGCCTTTTACAACCCCACCGTCTATGAAAAAGGCGACATCATCAGTACCTATGTGTACCGCACGGGCATTGGGCAGGCGAACTTCAGCTACGCGACCGCCGTGGGCTTTTTCAACTCGTTGGTGGGGTTGCTTCTGGTGGGGGTGTCCAACCTGATGTCCAAACAAATGACAGGCCAATCCGTATGGTAGCCCATACAAAACCAAGTACCCGTGATATGGAAGGAGAAGGACTGTTATGCGGATGGACTGGAAGGAAAAGGCTTTTTCAATTTTCGTGTATGGGTTCATGATTCTTTTTGCGCTGATTTGCCTGTTGCCGATTTTGAACATTGTGGCGCGCTCGTTAAGCTCCGTCAGCGCGGTGGCCGGCAACCAGGTGTGGTTCTGGCCCAAGAGCTTTAACCCGGCCGGGTGGCGGTATATTTGGGAAAGAACCTCTTTTGTAACCAACCTGTACAATTCGTTTTTGATTACGCTGACCGGGACCGCCATCGCCGTTTTTCTCTCCATCCTGACCGCCTACGCGCTGACCCACCAAATCCGGGGCGCGAAGCTGATTACGGCCCTGTACGTGTTCGTGATGATTTTTGACGCGGGCATATTGCCCATGTATTTTCAAATTAAGGAGTACGGGCTGCTGAACACGCGCTGGTCCCTCATCTTGCCAACGCTGGTCAACCCCTACTACATGTTTGTCCTGAAGAAAAACATGGACGCAATCCCGGACAGCCTGGAGGAAGCGGCGCGCATCGATGGCGCCTCCTATTTTCGCATTCTCTTCTCGGTGATCGTCCCGGTATCCAAGCCGGCCATTGCCACGATTTGCGTGTTTTTCTCCGTCAACTACTGGAACAAGTATTTCGACGCGCTGCTGTACATTTCCAAAACGGCGCTCAAGCCCATCACGCTGTACCTGTACGAGCTGATCAAAAATTCGCAGATGCAGGCGGGGCTGGGAGAGATTGAGCTGGCCAGTACCGTAAGCGTGGAGATTATGAACGCCTCCGCGGTTGTGCTGACGGTGTTGCCCATACTGCTGGTGTACCCGTTTTTGCAGCGCTACTTTGTGAAGGGCGCAATGGCCGGGGCCATTAAGGGGTAGCAGGCATCGTTGCGAAAAGGAGTGTGTTTGTGTGCAACGTCCCAATGTTGTGTTTGTATTGACCGACGACCAGGGCTTTTGGGCGCTGGGCTGCGCCGGCAACCGTGAAATCCGCACGCCCAACATCGACGCGCTGGCGGAATCCGGCGTATTTTGCGAGAATTTCTTTTGCGTCTCGCCGGTGTGCTCCCCTGCCAGGGCCTCGCTTTTAACGGGGCGCATCCCTTCCCAGCATGGAATTTTGGACTGGCTGCGCACGGGGAACGGCGGGGAGGACGGCGAGCCTGTGGAATACCTGGCGGGCATGAAGGGATATGCCGACTACCTTACAGAGGCCGGCTACCGCTGCGGCATGTCCGGCAAATGGCATATGGGCGGCAGCGGCACCCCCCAGAAGGGGTTTTCCCACTGGTATGCCACCCTCGGCGGCAGCGGGCCATACCATGACGCCCAGGTGTACCGGGACGGAAAGCTGACAACCGAAAAGCGCTATTTGACAGAGGCGATCGCCCAGGATGCCCTGGACTTTATGGGCGAATGCGTGGCGGACAGGGTTCCCTTCCTGTCCCTTGTGAATTTCACCGCGCCCCACAGCCCCATGGTGGACCAGCACCCCCGGGAGTATGTGGAATACTATACCCGGCAGTGTACCTTTGCGGACAGCCCCCAGGACGCCCGGCATCCTTGGATGCCAAAGCATGCCATTGACATCCAATACAGCCAGATGCTCGCCGGCAAAGAGCGGGAGAGCGTCACCGTCCGGGACCTGATTGCGGGGTACTATGCCTCCATCCAAGCGGTGGACGACCAGGTGGGGCGCATGGTAGCGCAGTTGAGGCGGCTGGGCGTGCTGGAAAACACGCTGATCCTTTATTCCAGCGATAACGGGTTTAGCTGCGGCAAGCATGGCATTTGGGGCAAAGGAAACGCGACCTTCCCCAACAATATGTACGATACTTCCGTGAAGGTGCCGGCTATTTTCGCGATGCCGGGGCGCATTGCGCGGGGCGTCCGCACAGACGCTATGTTAAGCGGGTATGACATTCTGCCCACTCTGCTGGATTTTTGCGGGGTGGAAAACCCTGACGCAAAGGACCTGCCGGGGCGCAGCTTTTTGCGCCTGCTGGAAACCGGCGGCGAGGATGGGCGGGACAGCGTCGTCGTGTTTGACGAATATGGCCCCGCCCGCATGGTGCGGACAAAGGAATGGAAGTACGTCCACCGGTATCCCTATGGCCCTCACGAGCTTTACGATCTCGTTCAGGACCCGGACGAATACTGGAATCTGCTGGAGGAGGGCCGCATCCTGCGGCATACGCCGGAAGAAATCAGCGGCAAGGTTCTGGAGCTGCGTACCTACATGGAATCGTGGTTCAGAAGGTATACGCTCCCCGACAGGGACGGCAGGCACGAGCCTGTGAGCGGCCGGGGACAGCTGCGCATGCTGGGGGAGAGCGCGGACGGGAAACTCACCTTCGCCCCCTGGAAGGAAACGGAGTATAGGCGCGGCTAGGGGTGAAACCGCCTATGGCGCATGCACTCCCCCGATTTGGACGGCCTCGCGGCCTTGCCGCGCTTTCTGCTTGTGCACAACATGACCACAAGCAAGCCCTTTTTCGGGAGGGCTATTGCCGTTGCCTTGCCGATGCCGGCGTTTGCGCTGGTGGGCAAGGCAACCTTTTTGTGCATCCGGCCGTTCACACCCTTTCGTATTATTGAGGTCAAGGCGCGTTTCCTGACGGCAGGGAAATAAGCCGTTCAGCGGCCTTCTTCGGAGCGGATAGCAGCCGCTTTCTTTGCTATGGCGCGCAGCGTGAGGGCTCCGCTTGCGATGAGATAAATGGCGGCGGCAATGGAACCGGCCACATCAAAATACCGGGCCGCCGGGGTGCCCGGCGCAAGGGCGATCACCGTGAGCGCCACGGTGGCGCAGCCGTCCACAAGCGGCGTTGCCAGGCAGAGCTTGCGTTGCACCGCGAGGATAGCGTCCGGCTTTTGAAGGTCGGGCTTGCGGCAGCGCAGCCAGAACCCTGTATTTGCGGCAACGCCCGGCAGCGCGAGGACGGGGCCTGGAATCACATTCCCCTTGCCGCTGTGGCCGGAAAACAGCGCGGTCAACGGCATGGCCACACCGGACAGGCACATAGCCGCGCCCCGGTATCCCTCTGCCCTGGCGGCAAGTGAAGGCGGTCCGAATCTGCCGCCTGCGGGCCGCCCTATCCAAGCACAGCTCCGGCGGCGCCATTCTCCGGTTTGACCGAAGCGCCTTTCAGCCTGTCGGGTTGGAAGCGCGCGCCCTGGCGACGTTTTTCATGTCTGAAATGTTTGAAATGTATGAAATGGTTTGTCCTAACTAACCCAGTAAAATGTTAATAATGCATTATATAATAAATATGATATAAAGCAAAATGCACAAAAATAATTTGTGCCATTGACAGAGACGCCAGCGCCCTCTATAATGCAAAACAAACAAATGTATCAAATGTGGGGCAGGGACGGCAGTGGCGAAAAGTACGGTGTAAGCATCCCGGGAAAAACGGAAGATACGAACGGGAGACGTAGAGATGAAAAGCGATATTCTGTTGCAACAGGATTTCTCCATGGAAAGCAATCTGGCCCTTAGCTATCAGCTATCCCAAATCGTCAGGCAGCTGGTAGATAGCGGAGAACTGGCGGCCGGCGATCTCATCCCAACGGAAGAGGCCTTTTGCAACGCTTACAATATCAGCCGTTCCACTGTGCGCCAGGCGCTGAAAGTGCTGGTGGTGGACGGGCTGCTGGTGCGGGTGCGGGGCAAGGGTACGTTTGTGTCGGGCAAGAAGCTGCGCCGCAAGATGGAAAGCGTGTACAGCTTTACCCACGAAATGGAGGCCATGGGCAAGAAGGCGTCTTCGCGCATCCTTGTGTTCCGAAAGATGATGCCGGCGAACGACGTGGCGCAATTCCTGTTTGACAGCAATGAGGACGCCAGTGAAGTGTACCATATCATCCGCATCCGCATGGCGGACGGCGTTCCTCTTTTGATGGAAAGCGTGTATATCCCCGTGTCCGTTATTCCCGGCTTGACCGAGGAACGGCTGCAAGGCAATTCGCTCTACGATATACTCCGGGACGACGCGGGCGTCATACCTGTCCACGCGGAAGAGTCTTATGAAAGCATCTTACTTGATAAGGGAACCTGCGATTTGTTGGGCTGCCCCAAAAACACCACCGGCTTTTTTATCCGCCGCCTTGCCTACGACAAGGACGACCGGGTGTATGAACTGACGCAATCCGTCATGCGCGGCGACCAATCCAAGATCGTCGTATCCCTGACGCAGGGCAACTACTCCGTGAAGCGCAATTTGGACAAACGCGCCGAGGACCGGCAGGAGTCTTAACGGTTTTCCAACCCGTTCCCCAATTTGATATTTCTTAGTCAGATGCAGCTGTCTCTGGCCAATTCAGCCATGCCTCCGGGTAAGAAAATCATGATATGTTCTGTACGCAAACAGGCTCTGTGGAGCCAAAATTTGGAGGGATGACAACAATGGAAGGCATGATGAAGCGCTTGGCAGGGATGGACAAGGGAGGTCCGTGGAAACTGGAGGAAGTCCCGATCCCTGAACCCGGCGTTGGACAGATCCTGTGTAAGGTCCTGAAGACTTCTGCGTAGGGCACAGCCCCATCCTCCAGGACGGCAAGGTGTGGAAATGCCCGCCCCTGGCGTTCCTTCCCCAGATCATTGGCAAGCTGGAAACCAAGGCGCTGTGGGAGCCATATCTGGCGTACAAGCCCCTGGAGCTCCACGCCACGGATGATGAGATCGAAGCGTTCATCGCCGGGGAGAGCCATTGCTGCGGTATGTGCCCGGCCCATCCCCAGCCCTGCGATGTGGGTCAGGTGCCGGAGGAGGTATTTGAGGGCCTGCTGCCCGTTCGCGTGATCAAATGACGCGGCCCGCGCCCCGGCAGGATCAATGAAGATTGCCCAGGCAAGAAAGGATGGAATACACCCATGAACACCACCAAGGTTACCGCGAAGGATATTGCCAAAATGATCGACCACTCCTTATTAAGGCCGGAGATGACCCGCCAGGAAGTGATCGACGGTTGCAAAATTGCCAAAGCCTACGATTGCGCCACGGTTTGCGTGAAGCCCTGCGATGTGGAGGTGGCCGGCGAAATCCTGGCGGGTAGCGACGTGATGGTAACTACCGTCATAGGCTTCCCCCATGGAAGCAGCCTCACCGAGGGAAAGCTCAAGGAAGCGGAGCTGGCTCTTGCGGGGGGCTGCCGGGAGCTGGACCTGGTACAAAACATAGGACGGCTCAGGTCCGGGGACGACGAGCTGGTGGAAAGCGATATCCGCGCCGTATGCGAATTGACCCATTCCAAGGGTGCCATCGTCAAGGTAATTCTGGAAAACGCCTACCTCACCCGGGAGGAAATCGTCAGGGCATGCAAGATTTGCGAAAAGGCCGGGGCAGACTTCGTCAAAACCTCCACCGGCTACGCCCCCACCGGCGCTACCATCCGTGACCTGAAGCTGATGCGCGCCTCCTGCTCCCCCCATATCCGGGTGAAGGCCGCGGGCGGCGTGCGCACCCTGGACGCCGCCTTGGCGGTGCGGGCCGTGGGCGGCTCCCGCTTTGGGGCAACCGCCACAAAGGCCATCATGGAGGACGCCTACCGCCGCGAGAAAGACGGAACGCTGGTTTTGCCTGAAACCGTCAGCGACGATTTGTTTTGAGGACGCGCCGGCAAGGGGCTTTGTCCCCTTGCCGGAGAGGCAAAGCGCACTCCCAAAGCGAAAAATCTGCGGTCTTCGCTGATGCACTGCGCCCGGCCGTCAGCCGCACCGGCCCATGGAGGTTTCTATGAAGCTTGGATTCCTATCCGCCATCCTTCCGGAGTACACCTTTGAGCAGGTGGTTGACTGCGCGGCAAGCCTGGGGCTCAAGCGCGTAGAGCTGGCCTGCTGGCCCAAGGGCAACGCGGAGCGCCGCTATGCCGGGGTGACCCATATCGACGCCGATCACTATGACAAGGCCGCCATCGGGGACAAGCTGACCGCGGCGGACGTGAAGATTTCCGGCCTGGGCTATTACCCCAACCCCCTCACGCCGGACCTGAAACAGCGGGAGGTGTACGTGACTCACCTGAAAAAGCTCATTGGAGTTGCCGCGGATTTGAACGTGAACATCGTCAACACCTTCATCGGCAAGGACCGCTTTGCCAGCGTGGATGATAACTTTGCCGAGTTTGAAAAAGTTTGGCCGGAGATCATCAAGCTGGCAGAGGACAGCGGCGTAACGGTGTGCATTGAAAACTGCCCGATGTATTACACCAAGGATGAAGCCCCGGGCGGCAACAACCTGGCCTCCACCCCGGCCATTTGGGAGCGGATGTTCAGCCTGATTCCCAGCGCGAGCTTTGGCCTCAACTACGATCCCTCCCACCTGGTGTGGATGCGGATGGATCATGTGAAGCCCATTTATCAGTTTGCGGAGCGCATCAAGCACTTCCACGTGAAGGATACCAAGTTCTACAAGGACAAGTTCGATCAGGTGGGCCCCTTTGCGCCACCCCTGGAGTATCACAAGCCCAAGCTGCCCGGCCAGGGGGATGTGCGCTGGGGCGATGTGATGGCCGCCCTGAACGATGTCCGCTACAAGGGGGATGTGATCATCGAAATTGAGGACCGGGCCTACGAGGACGACCTCCAGGCGCGGGTGGATTCGATTTTGCTGACCAAAACCTTCATCAACCAATTCATCTTGTAAGAGGGCAGCCATGCAAAAACAGCTCATAGATGCGCTCGCCCGCGCGGGGGAGCGCCCCCTCCGTGCGGTGATCGGGCTGGACGGGTTCGTGGATGAGATCGTTCACGTGGTGGATAAGCGGTATAGCCCGATCCGGTTTGACCGGCTGCGCACCCTGAAAGAATATGGGGAGCGGATTGCCGCCGCCGCAGGGCTGAGCACCAATATGGAATTTATCACGGTGGCCCGGAAGCAGGGGGGCAACGGACCCATTATGGCTTTGGGCCTGAAGCGCTTTGGGGCGGAGGTAACCTATATCGGCGCGGTGGGCGGGCAAACAGTGGACGCCGTGTTTGCAGAGCTGGCGCAGGGGTCGCGCATGATAGGCGTTTGCGAACCGGGGCATACGGACGCCATGGAGTTTGAGGACGGCAAGCTGATCTGCTGTAAGCTGGACACGCTGAACCGCATGACCTGGGAGAACATACGGGAGCGGCTGCCGGAAAGTGAGTTTGCCGCGCTGTTGGACGAAACCCGGCTCATCAGCTTCAACAACTGGACGATGCTGCCCTCCATGAGCGATATCTGGCTGCGTTTGCTCCAGGACGTGCTGCCCCTGATGCGCGCCCCCAAGGAGGGAAAGACCCTGTTTTTCGATCTGGCGGATCCCCAGAAGCGGGATGCGGCGGATTTGGAAGAAGCGCTTCTTTTGATTCGCCGGTTCAAAGCGGCGGGATTTCGGACAGCCCTGGGGCTGAATAAAAAAGAGGCCTGTGAGATTGCCGCAGTCGCGGGATGCTCCTTTTCGAGCATTGCGGAGGCTGACCTTCAGGAATTGACGCGGCAGATCGCGCGGCTGATGAACATCGACTGCGTGGTGGTGCACCCCACGGACTCGGCGGCCTGCGTGCTCGACGGGCAGTATACCGCCGTTCAAGGGCCGTACTGCGCCAAGCCCAAGCTGACAACCGGGGCGGGGGACAATTTCAACGCCGGTTTCGCCTATGGCCTCGTCATGGGGTTTGACGCCGCGCTGTGCCTGACCTTGGGCACGGCGGCATCCGGCTTCTATGTGCGGGAAGGCCGGAGCCCCACCCTGGCCGAGATGCGGGACTTTTTGGAAAAATGGTCAAGGGGAGCGCTGGACTCATAGAGAGGGAGGGAACGATATGAAAACGATCCATGCAGGCGTCATTGGCACTGGGTTTATTGGGCCGGTTCACATTGAGGCGCTTCGGCGGCTGGGGTATGTGAATGTGGTGGCCCTTGCGGACGCAAGCCAGCAGATAGCGGATCAGAAGGCCGCCCAGCTCAACATTGCCAAAGCGTACGGAAATTACATGGATTTGATCAACGACCCGGAGGTGGAGTGCGTTCATATCTGCACGCCGAATCATCTGCACTTCGAGATGGTCAAGGCGGTTCTGGAAGCCAACAAGCATGTGGTGTGCGATAAGCCTTTGGCGGTGAACATCGCGCAGGCGGCGGAGCTGGTGGCCCTGGCGGAGCAGTCGCCCGCGGTGGCCGCGCTCAACTTCAATGTGCGCTTCTACCCCGTTTTGCATCATGTGAAGGAAATGATACAAAGCGGCGAGCTGGGGGAGATTTTCTCTGTGAACGGCTCCTATCAGCAGGACTGGCTCCAAAAGCAGACCGATTACAGCTGGCGTCTGGAACCGGATAAGTCCGGGGAATCCCGGGCGGTGGTGGACATCGGCTCCCACTGGATGGATAGCGCCGAGTTCATATCGGGGCTAAAAATCACAGGCGTATTCGCCGATTTCGCCACCTTCCACAAGACCCGCAAAAAGAGCCTCAAGCCGGTGGAAACCTATTCCGGCAAGGTGCTGACGCCGGAGGACTATCAGGAGGTCCCCATTACGACAGAGGATTATGCCACGGTTCTGCTGCACTTTGACAATGGCGCGCACGGCGCTATGACCGTCAATCAGGCGGCCGCCGGGTATAAAAACAGGATCTACTTTGAGCTCTTTGGCAGCAAGCGCGGCGTGAGCTTCAACTCCGAGCGCCCCAACGAGTTGTGGGTCGGCGAGCGGGACGCCTATAACGGCCATCTGCTCCGGGACCCGTCCCTGCTGAACGAACCGGCGCGGCGCATCGCCGCCTACCCGGGCGGGCACAACGAGGGCTTTCCGGACACCTTCAAGCAGTGCTTTCACAGCATCTATACCTATATTCTGAACGATGGCAAAAAGAAGAATCTGCCGGTCAGCTTCCCCACGTTTACGGACGGGCTGCGCGAGCTGGTGTTGGCCGGGAACATTGTGGAATCCGCCAAGAAACACGTTTGGGTGCCGGTGAAATAAGGGGGATAATTCCTCAAAAGCATGGAGGGAAGATCATGAGCCAGTGTAGGTTGGGCGTGCAGCTCTATTCCGTCAGGGAATCGTGTAAAAAGGACTTGCCCGCCGCCTTCAAAAAGATCAAGGAGATCGGTTATTCCGGCGTGGAGCTGTACGGAGGGTTTCTCTGGAGCGCAGAAGAGGTCCAAAAAGCGGCTGGGGACGCGGGCCTGACCGTCATCGGCAGCCATGTGCCCTTCAGCGCCATTGACGCGTCCCAGATTTATGCAACCATAGCCTATGCCAAGGCCGTGGGCATGCGGTATATCACCGTAGCCATGCTCCATGGGGAGATGTGCTCCGACGCCGCCGCCTGGCGGGACAGCGCGGAAAAATTCAACGCCGCCGCCAGGATTCTGGGGCGGCATGGCATCACGCTGGGGTACCACAATCACGCCCAGGAGTTCCGCAAGGAGGAGGGGGACGCCACCGGCTGGGATATCATGATGAGCGGGACGGACGCCTCCGTCATGGGCCAGATCGATAATGGCAACGCCCTGGAGGGCGGAGCGGATGCGCTGCAATACCTTCAAAAGTACCCTGGGCGCGCGTTTACCTGGCATTTGAAGCCCTATTCCCTCAAAACGGGCTTCGCCACCATGATCGGCGAGGATTCCATCGACTGGAAAGCCGCCTTTGAAGAGATTCTGGCCCAGGGCGTGACCCAGTGGCATATCGTCGAATATGACTGCCCGGAAAAATATCCTGAGATGGAGAACATCCGCCGGTGCTATGAAGCGGTCCGCGGCATGGGATACTGACGCGCCGCTTTGGAAGAGACGGGATTGCAGCCGCCTATGGCCTCCGAACCTTTGCGGGTTGGAGGCCATGGCGGCTTTTTTTCGATTTTTGGGTTTCAAACCAGGTTTAAAAATACCCCCAGGGCCTCCACACCGCGTCCAGGCAATGGTATATTGCCAGGGAAGCTAAATCTTTTTCATCCAGGGACCCATTTGAGCGCATGCACTCGTCCAAACAGGTGAAGGGGGTGACGGAATGAGTGAAGTCAAGGTACCTGACGAAACTCATGAAGCGGAGCTGTCACGCTGGATGAACGACTACGGCGATATGCTGGTACGGCTGGCCTACGGCATTTTGAAGGATTCGTTTCTGGCCCAGGACGCGGCCCAGGATACCTTTGTGAAGGCGTATAAAAGCAGGGGGTCCTTTCGGGGGGAATGCTCCGAGAAGACGTACCTCACCGGCATCCTGATGAACACCTGCCGGGATTACCTGCGCACGGCCTGGATGAAGCGAATGGACAGAAAAACGCCCCTAGAGCAGCTGCCCGAGCCCTACGCGGACGCGCCCATGCCGGACAGAACCGTCATGGAAGCCGTGCTGGCCTTATCCATGAAGCTGCGCCAGGTCATTCTCCTTCGATACTGGCAGAACATGAAGATCAAGGAAATCGGCGAAGCGCTTTGCCTATCGCCCGAGACGGTGAAAAAACGCCTGAAACGCGCGAACCAGAAACTCCGTACGCAATTGGAAGGGTGGTATTATGATGAATGAAAAACACACTGTGCAAGAAGTGTTTGATCAGCATCTCGGTTCCCTGCGTTTTCAGCCGGAAAGCCGCCGGGCGGTGATGGAAAGAGCGCTGGGAAAGGAAGAAAAAGTGATGAAAAAGAAACTGTCCGCAGCCTTGGTGTTCGCGCTGGCGCTGGCGCTCATGGCCGCGGTGGCCCTGGCCGCCGCCGTGGTCATGCGTTCCGAACGAACCGTAAACATCAACCTGGCCCGGGAGGCCTTGTACGAAAAGTATGGCCTCACCCCCAAAACCCTGGGATTGTTTGTCTTTGAAGGACGGGAGGAGAAGGACGGGTTTACCCTGACATGGACCTGCAACACCTTCCACCCCTCCCTTACCGGGGTGTACACCACGGTGGAGAAGGACGGCAAGGCCGAGGCCAGCTGGTCCTATGACGAGGTGGACAAAGCCGTGTATGATTCCGGGGACCTGTCCGCCTCCGTATGGGGCTGCAAGCAGCTGGAAGCCTCCTTTGCAAACAAGGAGAAGGCGGCGGAGCATTCCCTGGCGCTCTACCGGCAGGACCGTGAGAATGGGAAGAGTACCTCGCCTTACAAGGCGCAGGTTCCGCTGGGGCAGGGCGAGCGTTACTGGCAGGACGAAATCATCCGCGCGGCAGAACCGGGCGCAAACGATCTGACCCGGGACCAAGCCTATGCAATCGCGGTTCAGGTGCTGTCCGAGGATTTTGGAATGGACAAGAACAGCCTGGCCGCCGGCGTCATCACGGATGGAAGCTTCCATGCCCGCGCAAATGGCAAAACCCTATGGGATATCTCCATCTATGTGACGATCGATGGCGTCGAATACGATTGCGTCGTCAGGCTGGACGGCGCAACGGGCGAAGTGCTATCCGTGGATGTGCTGACAGGAGGCAACGGCTAACGCACAAGGCTGGAGGGAAAGGAAGCCCTTGCCTCGCAAGGGCTTCCTTTCTTGCGCCTCTCTTATCCCAAAGGGAGCGGCAGGGGAGGCTCCGGCGGGTAGGCAGCCTGATCGGCGTCGGCCTTGGGAAAAACCCAAAGGGTGCGCCTGGAGAATAGGCGGGGAGAGGGGAGCGTTTATGTGAAAATGGAGCAAAAGAACCGGGGACATGACCGGTTTTCCGGGTAAAAGGGACCAAGGCGCAGCCCGGCGGCTGCGCCTTTTATGCAACACCCTTGAAAGCCGGAGGGGTGATACGGTGAAGCACAGGATTTACGGGGGCGCAGCCCGGTGTCCAAATCCTTTCATCCGCCCGGGGGTCTTTTTCTTGATTCTTTGGTGCAAACTGGTTATAATCAAGAAAAGATCTTTTGCGATTTTTGTCGAAAGGTGATGATGGAAAGTGTCGCCCATCATCTACCATGTGGAGCTGAATGGGTTCGCCTTGGCCATCCTTGTGGTCATCTTCTTGAACATGCGCCGCCGGAGCCGCCAATACGCTTTTGATCAGCAGCTCTTTCTCGCGCTGATCGTCAACGTGATTTTGCTGCTGGCGCTGAACATGCTTCTGTGGTGCCTGGACGGCAGGCCGGGCCCGTTTGCCAGAATCCTGTCCGTGGCGGCCATTGTGCTGTACAACAGCCTCAATCCCACCGTTTGCGTCATCTGGACCTGTTACGCCGATTATTATATCAACGAGAACAAAGCGCGGCTGAAGAAGGTGGCGCTCTGGATGGGCATCCCCGCGGCCCTGAACATGATCTTGTCCGTGGTCAGCATTTTTACCCCGTTCTATTTCGTATTTGACCGGTATAACGCCTACCACTCCGGTCCCTTTGTCTTTATCCTGCTGGGGATATGCGCTCTCCTTCTTTTGCCCGGTTCCGTGCTGTTGACCCTGAACCGGAAAAAGCTCGGGCGGAGCGTGTACACCAACATGCTTTTGTTCGCGCTTTTCCCCATGGCCGGAGGGGTCATACAGTTTTTCTTCCATGGCCTGGACCTGATCTGGCTTTCGGCCACCGTGTCCATTTTAATGATTTTTATCAACATCCAGAAGGATCAGCTGTACACAGACTACTTAACAAACCTTTACAACCGCCGCCATTTTGACAATTACCTGCAATCCCTTCCCCAGCATGAGCAAGGCTACCGGGTCGGCGGAATCATGATTGACCTGGACGATTTCAAGGCCATCAACGACGTATACGGCCATGAGAGCGGGGACCAGGCGCTGAAGGATATGGCTGAAATTCTCAAAAATACGTTCAGAAAAAGCGACTTTATCGCAAGGTACGGCGGGGATGAATTCTTGGTGATGCTGCAGGCCGGGAGCATAGCGGAAGTGGAGATCCTGGTCCAGCGGCTCAAAGACGCCGTGGCGCTGCATAACGCCCAAAGCATGACGCCCTATGACATAAAGCTAAGCATCGGGTACGCCTGTTACGACAAAGAAGCGGACGGGTCGATGGCCGCCTTCCTCAAGCGGCTGGACAGGTTGATGTATTTGGATAAGCAGCGGCATGGGTGAGGCTGCGGCTGATTGCTCCTGTCCTCCCGGCCCCCTCCCCTTTGCAAACATGAGGGATGCCTTGTTTTTCCCCGCGGGGTTTGCTGCACTGAAAAAGCCGTCAGGGGGAGAGTGGATGAACCGGTACGTTCAGTACTGTAAAGTGAAAAGCCTGTGGACCCCGGTGCAGAAGTGCATCTGGATTCTGTACGCCGCGCTGCTGGCGGCGGTGCTGCTTTTCCAGGACGTGCTCTCCCTTCCCTTTGCCGCCTCCATGCAATCCCCAAGCGTTCCCCTGGTGAAAAGCCTCTTTTTTGTCATTTTGCTCACTGGGAGCGTTTTTGCCATCCAGCGCTACGTGGGCTCGCCGGAATACCGGTATTTCCGGTCCCTTCCCCTCACCAACGCGCTGCGCAACTTTGCCCTGCTGGCCCAGGGCTTTCCCTGTTACGCGCTCTACGGCCTGCTGTCCTGCGTTTTCCAGGGCTCCAGGGGGACTTTGGCCCTGGCGCAGCTGCCGTATAGCCTGGTTTTGATAGGGGCCTGCTCCAGCCTGGCGGCCCATGGAATCCTTTGGGTACAAACGTGGATCAGGCGGGGGCCGGGGAGCCGCCGGCTTCTCCTGGGGGCGTTGGGGCTGGCGGCCCTAGGCGTTCTCCTGGTTCCGGGATGGCCGCTCCCAAAATCATCCGCCTCCCGGATGCTTCTGGCGGTGGAGGGGCATTTTCTCTCCCCCAATGGCTATGTTCTGCTGCCATGCCTTTTGTGGCTTGGGTACTATACCGCCCATGCGGCTTTTTACGAATCCGGCTATCAACGGAAAAGCGTTGCCACGAAACGAAAAAGCACAAGGCTGTACAAGGGGCTGTACCGGAACCTTGTGTATAAGGACTTGCTCCTGTGCGCCGGCAATCCGCTGGTGGCGCTGTTTTACGTCATAGCCGCCGCCCTGGGCATCCTCTCGGCGGCATACCGCTTTGACGCGTCCATCAACGGGGTTATTTTATGCATTTTTGTCTTTGTGCTCTCCACCCTCAGCGAAGAGCTGATGAAGAACGACATGGCGTCCCTTCCGTTTTTGCGCACGCTGCCCTTTGCCCAAGGGGACTTTTTTCGGGCGAAGATCGGGAGCGTATCCACGGCCCTGGCTTTGCCCGGGCTGCTGTTTTTGGGGCTATCCGCTCTGGGGGGAACCTACTCCCTGGGGGCCTTCGCCCTGCTGGGGGCGGCGGCGCTGCTCATGAACGCCCTGCTGTGCGCCATGCAATGCGCGGTGATCATGGGCCACGCGGCCCATCCGGAAAAGGTTCAGCTGAGCTTGACGGTTTCGGTGTTTTGTACGCTCTTTTGCCCGGTGTGGCCTTTGCTCTATCTGCTGGTGGCGGCGCGCAAAGCCAAAAGGGCGTTTTGCGGAGGGAGGCGATAGCATGCTGAGGGTTCGGAATCTGTCCAAGCAATACGCCCCGGGCATCGGCCTGCTCCAAGGGGACTTTGACGCGCAGCCCGGGGAGGTTCTGGCGCTGATCGGCCCGAATGGCTCCGGCAAATCAACGCTGCTCCAAATCCTGTGCGACGTGCACCGCCCTGACCAGGGGGAGTGCCTTTTGGAGGGGGAGTCGGTTCACAAGCGCAAGCATGACATCGGGTATCTCCCGGAGATTCCCTACCTCATCGACGGGCTCACCGGCTATCAATTTCTCCGCTTCCTCGCCGGGATGAAGGAGGCCGCGGATTTCAAACCCGTTGAGGAAACGCTGGCCCTTTTGCAAGCGGAGGCCTCCGCGGGCCAAAAGCTGGGCTCCTTGTCCCAGGGGCACCGCAAGAGGATCGCTTTGGCAGCCGCCCTTATCGGCGACCCGGCGCTGCTGATTCTGGACGAGCCCACCAACGGCTTTGACACCATGACGCTTTTGCAGCTCAAGAGCGTTTTGCGCAAGCGGTCCGAAGAAAAGAAAATCACCGTCCTGTCCAGCCATGTTCTGGATTTTGTGAAGAGCATCGCCACGAAGGTGATTTTTATCAAAAACGGCCATACGCTTCCCCCGGATCCCCTCATGGGGGATATAGAGGCGCGGTATCTGTCCCTTTTCGCCCCTTCCAAGTCACGACCACCGGCTGAGCCGGTGGCTTGATTAAGCCCCAGAAGGGCCTAACACTAGCGAAGCCTCTTGAGACGCACCGAAATCCTGTCAACTGCTGACTCCTGCCCCATTATCCATAAATGGACGGAGTTCCTGGCTGGTGTTATCCCCCGGGGGCCCCTCATGAACCGGGAGAGTTTTGGGCAAAGCTTACGCTTTTCCTCCCCCGGCTTCGCCGGGGGTTTACTTTACCCCAAAACGAACCCGGGGCCGCCGCAGCGGCCCCGGGTTGAGAGAAAGAGAAATTTTTGAGGGCCGCGGCGCACCCCCAAGGGCCGCCGCGCCGGTTTTTATTGCAGGTCTTCCAGCACTTCCACAAATTGGGCCTGGGCCGCCGCCGCCGCGTCAGCCGGGGCCACGTTGTTCAAAAGCACCTGCTGCACCATGGCGCTGAGGATGTTGTGCTGGCGCACATAGGCGTAGTTGGTGTTGAGGATACCGTTGCGGGTGAAGGTGGTCCCGGTGACGCCTCCCGCGTTGGCCGACTCGTTGAAGCCCTTCTCGCTGGCGGCATGGTCAAAGGAGAAGAGGATTTTGTCGGCGCTCTTGGCGATGATGGGCTCTTCGGAGGTGTTCACGATGTCCGTGAGCAAGGTCTTCACGCTGTACAGCGAGGGGGTGATGTGCCCGGGAGCGGAAAGGGCGAAGTCTGCGGCGTTCTGGCCGGTGCACAGGTATTTCAGGAAGGCCTTGGCCAAGTCCGGATTCTGGGTGCTGGCGCCCAGGGCATAGTAGTTGTAGCTCGCGAATTGCAAGGGAGCGCCGTCGTCGCTGGTGGGAATCTCATAGACGCCGTAATCATCCAGCAGGTCGGGAGCTTCGGAGAACACCCTGGCGATGACGCGGCCCTGGTAGAAGGTGATGGCGGCTTTGCCGGAGCAGAAGGCCGTGATCTGGTCGCCGTAGCCGTAGGAGGAGATCCCCTCGGGGCAATACTGGGCCAGGTCCTTGTAGAACTGCAAGGCCTTTTCCACAGGCTGGGTATTCAAGGTGGGCTGGAGGTCCGTGCCGCAAACGTTGCCCCCGGCCATGTTGATGAACATGTTGGCCCACAGCGTGGTGGCGTTGTTCTGCCCGGCGGGGAGGCAAGCGCCGTACAGGCCGTCCTTGGTGAGGGCTTTGGCTACTTCCAGCAGCTCCGACCAGGTGGTGGGAACCTCCAGGCCCGCGGCCTGGAGCAGGTCGTTGCGCACGTACATCATCATGCTGCAGCCGGCATAGGGGAAGCCGTAGTCATGACCGTCTATCTGGAGGCGGGAGCCGGGGATAAAGTCCTCCTCGCCCACTTCCTGGATCAAATCGTCCAGGGGATGGAGAATGCCCGCGTTGGCATAGGTGCCGATGGATTCCGCGTCCACGGTGATCAAGTCCACCGGGGCCCCGGCGTACAGGTCGGCCATGATGGACTCCTCCCGGTCGTCCATGCCCGCCAGCACCAGCTCGATTTTGCAGTTGGGGTTTTCCTTTTCAAAGGCCGCGATCACGGCGCGGGTGATGAGCACCTGTTCCTCATCGGTTTCCCCGGAGAGGAAGGTAATGGTGCCGGACAGGCCGCTTCCTTCGGCCATGGCCCAGGGAGCAAAGGTGGTGACAAGCAGTACCAACGCAAGCAAAACGCCCAGTCTTTTTTTCATGAAAACATCCTCCTTTTGTTATTGTGAAGCGGCCGGAGTCCACGCCCCCGGCTCGCAGCCAACACGGAATTGCGGGGTTATCCCTTTACGCCGCCCTCGGACCAGCCGCCGATGAGCTTATCCACGCCGAAGATGAACATCACCAGCACCGGAACCGTAGCCACCACGGTGCCCGCCAGGATCACCCCCCAGGGGTATACCTGCTCCTGGGCAAACATGGAGGAGATTACCAGGGAAAGGGTTCGGTTCTCCTCGGAGGAAAGCAGGATTTTGGCGTACATCAGATCATTCCATACCAGAATGAAGGCCTGGATGCCCGTGGCGATGATGGCCGGGGTCAGCTGGGGGACCACCACCCTGTAAAAGGCCTGGAAGCGGGAGCAGCCGTCGATCATGGCGGCCTCCTCATAGCTCATGGACACCCCTGTGAAATAGGAGGTCATGAGCCACACGCAAAAGGGAAGGGTGGTGGAGGTGACCATGAAGGTATAGGCCACCAGGTTGTCCCGAAGGTTCAGCTTGGTGAGGATGGAGTAAATCGGCAGCACCAGCAAGATGGAAGGGATCATGTAGGTGTCCAGAATCAGCCGTTTGAGCAGCCTGGAGCCTGGGAAGGAAAAGCGTGTCAGGCTGTACCCCGACAGGCACGCCACCAGCAGGGAAAGGGCCGTAGCCGCCACGGAGGTGAAAAACGTGTTGGAGAAGCTGCGAAAGAAGTTGGAGAGGTTGAAGAGCACGGAAAAATTATCCAGGGTGGGGGCCTTGGGCAACAGGTCGTAGGGGAAGCGGTAGAGCTCCTGGCTGCTTTTCAGGGACCCGAAAATGGACCAGGCCAGGGGAAAGAGCGCCACCACCACCAGAAACAAGACCACCCCATAGAGAATTGCCTTATGCAAAACCGTCCTTTGGCTCAGCGTCATGTCTACAGCCTCTTTTCAGCCATTTCGTTCAGCTTGTAGTAAAACCTGGAGCAGATCAGCAAAATCACAAACATCATCACGCCGATGGCCGCGGCCTTGCCCAGGTTATAGGAGCTGAAAGCCTCGGAATAAAGCGCCATGGGCAGCGTGGCGGTGGCGTTCAGCGGCCCGCCCCCGGTGAGCAGGTAGATGATGTCCCATTTGTTGAACAGGAAGATAAAGCGCATGAGCATCACCACGATCAGCGGAGGGAGGATGAAGGGGAACGTGATGTGCCAGAACTGCTGCCACTGGCTTGCCCCATCCACCTGGGCGGCCTCGTAATAGTCGTTGGAGATGGTTTGCAGCTTGCCAAGCACGGCGATCATGATCATGGGGGTATACTTCCATACGGAAACCAGAATCACCCCCGGCATCGCCAGGTCGTAGCGCCCAAAGAGGTTCAGCGTGCGGGGAGCCAGCCCCAGCGCCACGGCGAAATGGTCCAGCACGCCCACCAGGTCGTTGAACATATACTTGAAAATCGCGCAGGTGACCACCATGGGGATGATGTAGGGAAAGATTACAAAGGAGCGGACAAAGGAGCGCCCGGGAATGTCCTTGTTGAGCAGCACGGCGAAGAGCGTTCCCAGCACCGCGCAGGGGAGCAAGGAACCCAGAGCGTAGATCAGCGTGCGCAGCAGGCTCTGCCAAAAATCCCCGCCGGAGAGCACCCGGATAAAGTTAGTCAGCCCCACAAACCTGCTCCGCTGGGAGAGGAGGTTATAGTTTTGCACGCTGAGGGTGATCAGGTTGATGAGGGGATAGGCCACCAGCACCAGCATGAACGCTACCACGGGGAGCACCAGAAGAATGCCGAGACGGCGGTCACTGCGGCCCAGCGCCGTGGTGGGAGAAAGATGGTTTACGCGTACGCGCATCCGAACGCCGCCCTTTCACAGATCGTTTGGTATTGCATGAACATGATTATATAGGATCGGCGGGAAAAAGGGGAGGTGATTCTTCCTTCATCCACGGCGGCAATTTCGGGTTGACTTTTATCCGAAATGGGAGTAAAATATATTTTTTATACAAAAATCCCATACAAAAACTCCTCCCCGTCACCGGGGAGGAGCGGCGGCAACAGCGCCGGTTTGGGCGTTACGCATCCTGAAAATGATTGCTCCGGGTGAAGTTCTCCTGCAGGAGCTTTACAAACATCCGGCGGTCATTGACCTGGACCCGCTGGAAGATGTTGTGGACCCTGTATTGGAGGGAGCTTTCGCACAGAAACAGGCTCTCGGCGATTTTCTCGTAGCTGTCCGGGGTGACGAGGCGGCCGATGATGCGAAGGTCCAGCTCGTCGCAGCCCTGGAGGCAGCGCTCGATCCGCATCAGCGCTTGCAAGGTGGGTTCCCCGTAAAAAGGGCCGCCCTGGTAGCTGCCGTCCAGGGGCAAAGGGGCGGACTGGGCCGTTTGGGGCGTGTCCAGGCCCGTGCTTTCCCGAACCGCGATCTCCCCGGGAATGGTGAGCCGCACCTGGAGGCTGTCGTCCTCAATATCCTGTAAAAAGAGCCAGGTGGACACGGAATGAACGCCGATGGAATCAAAGTCCACGGAAAGGGAGGTGATGGAGGGCTTGCAGTACTGGCTGACGCAGCTGCCCTTGATGGTGGCCAGCAGCAGGTCCTCCGGCACCCGAAGGCCCTGTTCCTCGCAAAAGTGCAAAAAAGCCACCGCCGCAAAATCGTTGGGGCACAGCACCGCGTCAAAGGCCGGGCGGTGGGCCAGAAACTCCTGAAAGCTCTCCGCAATGCGGGTGTAGTACCAAAAGGTCTGGCCGAAGGCCTCCTGGTGGCGCTTGGAGAGATATTTCTCCATGGCGTCGCTGTGGACCGTGTCGTTGACGGAGCGCTCGCCGCAGCCCACCAGGGCGATGCGGCGGCATCCCTTGCCCAGCAGATAGTCCAGCATCTGTTCTGTGGCAATGCGCCGGGAAAAAGTGGCGCAGGAATAATGGGAATCGATATGGTCCGCGTCCATGCTGGTGACCACGATCCTCTTGCCCAGGGCTTGCAGCTCCTGCAAAACCGTCAAAAACCGGGAGGATTCAAAGCCCAGCACGATCACCGTGCGGTTGGCGTGGGGGTTGGCCGCCAGTTCCGCGCAGCTGCCATACACCTTTACGGCGTAGCGCTTTTTGTTGGCCATCCGTTGGATGCCGCCCATCATGGCGGAACAAATCGGGATGTCCCGGCACGCCGTATCCCATATCACGGGGATTTCAGGTTTTTTTTGAGAGGTTTGCCTTTTGGGGCGCGTCTCCATGCTCTTACCGCCTTTCCTCCTCCCCCTCCATCAACCGGATCCGAATCAGCCGCACATCCTGGGCCAAGTTGAGAAACACCATCAGCAAGCCGGTTACCAGAAAGCCCGCCAGCAGGGCAACCAGAACCAGGACCGCCAGAAAAACGGCGGCGCCCGGGAAGTAATCCCGAAGGAAGGCAGCCTGGCTGCCCCAGAGGCATATGCCCGCCACCGTGGCGATGAAAAGCAGCCACGCGAAGGTCTTCATGCCCAGAATCCAAAAACTGTGGGGGCTCGTGTCCGGCTTGGGGGGCGGCGAATCCAGCAGGCGGCTGATGGCTCCCTGCCGGGCCCTGGCCCCGCAGCCCGGAAGATCCACAGGCGCGGGCAGGTCTTTGCGGCTCCGGGGAGCGGGCGCGGAGAGGGTGCGCCTTTCTCCGGAGGGAGCCAAGGGAGGGGGATTGGCGGCAAGGCGGGGATGGCGCAGCGCAGGGGGCGACGGGTCCGCCTCCGGGGCGGAGGGGGTGTTCGCATCCCATCCCTGGAACAGCCTCTCGCAGCGGGCGCAGGCGTAGCCTTCCGCGCCGCTGTCCTGGGCATAATACAGGCGCATGGAGCCGTTGGCGCCAATGGGCTGGCCGCAAAAAACGCAATCGCTCATCTCAATATCCCCCTGTGCCGGGCTCGTCCCTGTGGCCTCTGGCCCGAAGGCGGAGAGGTCAGCCGTCCTGCTGGGTGAGCTGCTCGTAGGATTCAAAGGGCTCCAGCTTGGCGGGAACGGAAAGCTCCTTGGCTTGCTCCGGGGAGCAGGCCTCCACCCACAGGGAGAAGGCGGCCTCCAAAGACCCGTCCACGGCATTGGGGCGCGCCCTGTCGTCCGAGGAGGGGAAGAGCACCAAGGCCACGTTGTCAAACTGCACGGAGCAGCTTGGCAGCGCATGGTCCGCCTGGTACAGGGGCAAAAGCCGGTCGATTTCCAGGCTTTGGCCCTGTATGGGAAGCACGAAGGGGATTATCTGCCAGTGATAATTGTACCCCATCAGGTA
Source organism: Candidatus Limiplasma sp. (assembly GCA_034927815.1). Lineage (GTDB taxonomy): Bacteria > Bacillota > Clostridia > Christensenellales > Aristaeellaceae > Limiplasma. Next base: position 26,148 of record JAYFPK010000008.1, on the reverse strand, counting down.
GGCCATGGCGGGCTCCCCATATTGGGCGCAGATGCTTTGGTACAGGCCTCCCAGCATGTTCAGGGCGTAGGATACGGGAGTCTTGGTATCCCAGGTGAGAAAATGGAACTGCACCAAGGAGGAAACCTGAGGCTCCCCGGAAAAGACCACCTTCACATGGGCCGGATAGCCTAAAATGGTGGCCGGTCCCCCGTCCAGGGTGTAGACCGACTGCCCAAGGTACTCGGAAGCCTTTACAAACACAAGGCCCTGGGCTTGCTGGGCTCTTTGGCAGAATTCCTCCGGGGCGAGACCCCAGGGAAGGTCCCAGATAGCATGGATCGCCTTGGGGGTAAAGGGGACCGTTTCCGCCGCGCAAAGGCAGGGCGCAGCCAGGAAGAGGGCCAGGGTCAACGCGAAAAGGCGTGTACGCATAAGCAAACAAATCCCCTTTCAACATCGGTTGGCGGCAACAGCGCGGGAACAAGGACGGGTTTCCTCCCAAGCGGCTTGCCGGGTTTCCGGCCCGCTTCCCCCAAGGCGGCGCTTTGGGAGGGGGCGGATTCCTTGGAGATGCTTTTGTTCATTGTAACACAGGCGGGGCAATCGGGCAATGGATACCGGGAGGATCGCCTTACACAGCAAAGGCCGCCGCGCCTGGGGCGCGGCGGCCTGATGCCGGTGGCAAAGGGCGGAAATTTTCCGCCTTACGCCTTTTTGGCCTTCAAGGAGGGCTGCTTGAGGGAACCCTTCCTGCCTCTGCGGCGTTCCTCCAGCCAGGCCCACACATAGCCGTTGATCATGTTGGCGGAGTACACGCCGGAGACGATGCCCACGATGATGGGCAAGCTGAACTCCCGGATGGCGTCCACGCCCATGATGTACAGCGTCACGATGGTGATCAGCGTGGTGAGGGTGGTGTTGATGGTACGGCCCAGGCTTTGGCCCACGGAGAGGTTGACAATTTCCTCACGCTTCAGGCCGTGATACCCGGGCTTGGCGTTGTTCTCCCGGATGCGGTCAAAGATCACGATGGTGTTGTTGATGGAATAGCCCACGATGGTGAGCATGGCCGCGATGAAGGAGCTGTTCATCTGAACCACGCTGCGCAGAAGCACCATGAAGCTGAGCATGATGAGCACGTCGTGCACAAGTCCGGCGACGGCGGCGATGCCGCTGTACAGGTCAAAGCGGAAGGCGATGTAGGCGAGCATCAGGACAGTGGCCAGCAACACGCTGAAAATGGCGTTGCGCACCAGGGCCGCCCCCGCGATGGGCCCCACGTAGTTGGCCGTGGCCGTGGCGGTGTTCAGCTGCGGGTACTTCGCCAGCAAGGTGGCTTCCAGGCTGCTTTGCAAATTTTGGATGTCGTCCTGGGTGGCCAGCTCCGGAATGCGGACCTGGAGGATCTGGCCCTGGTCGCCGGAATGGGCGACGGAATAGCCGGCGATGCCCTGGGCGTCCAGGGCGGCCGCCACGTCGGCCTGGTCAAAGGCCTGGCCCATATCATAGCGGATGCTCAGGCCGCCCACGAAATCCAGGCCCATGTTGATCCCCAGGCCAAAGAGGGACAGGAGCAAGGCCAGAACCATGATGCTGCCGGATACGATCAGGCAGATGCGGGAGTGGTTTTTGACTTTCATGTTATTTCGCCTCCCCGTTTGCGGTTTCCGCGGTTTGGTATTTGGCAAGCCCGGACACATAGAGGCTGGGCTTTTGGACGATACGCACCATGCGCTTCATCAGGAACCGGGAGATGACGATGGCGGTGAACATGCTGGTGATCACGCCCAAAAGCAGCGTGGTGGCAAAGCCTTGCACGGAGCCGGTGCCCAGCATCAGCAGCACCAGGGCCGCGATGAGGGTGGTGATGTTGGAGTCCAGCACGGCGCTCATGGCGTTTTTGAAGCCCATGCGGGTGGCGTAGGCCATGGGCCGCCCGGCGCGGACCTCCTCCTTCACCCGCTCAAAGATCACCACGTTGGCGTCCACGGCCATGCCGATGCTCAGGATAATACCGGCGATGCCCGGCAAGGTGAGCTGGATGCCCGGCACGATGGCGATGAGCAGGAACATCAAAATCATGTAGATGACCAAGGCCCAGTCCGCCAGGAGGCCACAGAGGCGGTAGCGCACGGCCATCAGGATCATCACCAGCAACATGCCGATCATGGCCGCCGTGACGCTGGTGGACAGGGCGTCGATGCCCAAGGTGGCGGAGATGGTATCCAGCTTGTCCTGGCGAAGCTCCAGGGGCAGCGCGCCGCTTTGGAGCTGCAAGGCGATGTCCTGGGCCCTTTCCTCGGTGAAATCACCGGTGACCAGCACGCTGCCGCCGTAGATGACGGTTTGCACGGTGGGGGCCATCAGGGTTTCCCCATCCAGCTGAATGGTGATGGTCTTGCCCACGCTTTTGGCGGTCATGTCGCCAAAGGCCGTGGCTCCCTGATTGTTGAGCTGGAAGGAGATGGCGGGACGGGCGTTATCGTCCTTGGTGGGGTAGGCGGCTTTCAGGTCCTTGCCCTCCAGGAACACGTTCCCCTCGGGGTCCAGGAACTCCAGCTTGGCCGGAGAGCCGATCAGATCCAGCACTGCGGCGGGGTCGGTTACATCGGGGATCTCCACCCGGATGCCGCTGACGCCCAGCTGGGTTACCGTAGCCTCCGGATAGCCCTTTTCGGTGAGGCGCTGGCCCATGATGGCAATGGTATTATCCAGCAGGTAGTCAAAATTGTGGCCTTCCTTTTGCATGGCCTCGCTCATTTTGGCTTCATATTCCACATAAACCCCGCCCTTGAGGTCCAGGCCCAGGGCGATGGACTGGGGCCATTTCTCCACGTTGGCGTTAGGCAGCCAGGGCAGCAGCTTCCACAGCCCCCGGCTGTCCAGCCAGGCGCCGTTGAATCCCAAATAGCCCGCCAAAAGGGTCAATATCAAGGTGGCGCACAGGGCGATGATGGCGCCGGTGCGCGGGGCCAGCTTTCCCCGGCGGCGCTGGTTCACTTTTGCGCCGGCATGGCGATTTTTTTCCGCATTGGCGCTGCTGCTTTTGCCGGGGGCAGCCTTGCCGTTTTTTTCGACTTTCATGACTGATACCGTCCTTCCGTATTTGAATCATCGGGGAGGAAAAAAGGCGCGAAGGCCTATCCCGCGGCGGTTTCAGGATGAAAAAGGACAAAGGCGCACTCCAGGTAGCCCGCGCCCCGCAGCACCCTTCCATTGGCGTCCCGGCAGGGGAGAAGGCGGGGGGCCTGGAAGCCCAGGGGCTCTTGCGGAGCGGCAAAGCTCCCCTGGATCCGTTGAGGCCAGTGGGAGAAGCCCAGCAGGTCCTGGAGGCCCAGGCTATTCGGCCATAGGGCCGTATTTTCCACAAAGGCCCTGGGCTCAGGGGGGGCCGAATCAGGAGGCCCTTCCACCAAGGCGCTGAGGAAAAGCAAGGACAGCAAAAACAAGCCAACGCAAAGCAAAACTTTCGCAAAGCGGTTCTGCATGGCCGTCCCTTCCTTTCCACCGCGCATGGGGACAAAAATCCTCACGATGGGCGCATGCCGACATTATACTGAATCCGCGGGATGGCGTCAAGGCGGCAATTGCCTGTCATGTAAGCATTTTGCGCCGATGCCACTTTGTTGAAGGGAATCCAATGATTGTCGCTGATATGCCCGGCGGCTTTTGCACACAATAGCCGCGAGGAGGCGAACTGCATTGAAAAAAAGATGGATTCTCTTGGTTCTCTTGGTGCTGGGCGTAGCGGTTCTGAGTGGTTGCACCAGTAACGCGGATACGCTGCCCAGCCCCAGCCCCAGCGTCAGCCCGATGATGACGACAACGCCGATGGTCACCGCGATGCCCACAGCCACCGTCACCCCTACCGTTCAGGCAGGGGTGACGACGCTGGAGGATGTGCAGCGGGTGAGCGCGGTGGTCAAAAAGGAAGTAGAAAAGCTCTCCGAGCTGAGCAACGCGGACGTAGTGGTGGCGGGCAACATTGCCCTGGTGGGCATTCAGTATGATACCCAGTACCAAGGCGGCTTAACCGACAGGATCAAGCAGATGGTTGAGCAGCGGGTAGAGATGGCGGACAAGAGCGTGACCGTGACCCATGTGACCGACGACAAGACGATGGTACAGGAGATCCAGAAGCTCTGGGAGCAGGTCCAGAAAAACGAGATCACCTTCGCGGAATTGCAGACCCGGGTGATTGAGCTCAGCAGCCAGATCGCAGGGGGAACTCCCAATACCACCACCACGGCGCAGCCCCAGACCACCACAGGAGCTTGATTTCGGCAAGATACGGCAAGACTCAAGGCCAAGAGCAAACCGCAAAACGGCGCAGAACCTATGAAAAGGGTTCGCGCCGCTTTTTCATGGGCCGGGCGGGATCGCATCCGGCGGCGCATGACAGCCTTTGCCCCGGAATAGGAATCATTGGGGGATAGAATGGGAAAAGGCTGCGCTTCCGATGGTTTCCCCTTGCCAATAGGCTGGAAATCCGTTAAAATTAACGTATGCGCCCAGGGTGCCTCGGGGCCGGGGCGCGCTTGAAGGGAGGCCGTGCATGCAAATATTCCTTGCGAAAATGGCGGACTGGAACCAACGGATGAATGGAATTCCACGCAAATGCCTGCTGATTGGCATTACCTTGTTGTCCGCATGGCTGTTGGTGATGTTGCTTCCCTACTTCTGGCCCTTTGTGGTGGCCGGGCTGTTTTCCTTGCTTCTGGAACCCTTCGTACGGCTGGTGTCCGGATGGCTGCAAAAGGGGAAAATCGCCCGCAACATCGCCACCCTGATTGGGATATTGCTGCTTTTTGGCCTCCTGACGGTGCTGCTGATCATCACGGTAAACCGCCTGTGGCGGGAAATCCTGTCCCTGAAGGATTCGGTGCCCGAATTCCTCCGGTGGATCAACGGCACGGCCATTCCCTGGATCCAAAACCTGTACCGGGAATATCAAAATGTGCTGCCGGACTATCTTCAAGGCACGCTCAATGACCTGATCGCCTCCATCGGCAAAACGGCCTCCGGATGGGCCAGCACGCTGACCTCCTGGGTGACGGTGGGAGCCTGGCGTTCGGCCATGTCCATTGTGGACGTGGTGCTCTCCGTGGTGCTGACCATCATGGGCACCTATTACCTCACTGCGGACAAGGAGCGCATCGCCGCCTTTTTTCGCCGCACCTTCCCCCAGGACGTGCGCACCCACGGGATTTTAATCAAAACAAACCTGTTCCATTCCCTTTTCGGACAGATCAAGAGCCAGCTGAGCGTGTCCCTGATCCTGATTTTGTTCCTGACGGGCTCCTTTCTGGTCTTCCGGGTGCGCTACGGCTTGCTGATGGGCCTTCTGATCGGCGTGGCGGACGCGCTGCCGGTGATAGGGGCCGGGCTGTTCCTGATTCCTTTGAGCATTTTCGGATTCATCACAGGGGATATTTTTACCGGGGTCTTCATGGCCTGCGCCTATGTGGGCGTCATTGCGATCCGGCAGATTTTTGAGCCCCGCATCGTGGGCAGAAACCTGGGCCTGTACCCCCTGGCCACCATGATCGCCATGTATGCGGGCTACCGGATGATGGGGGCGCTGGGCCTGCTGGGAGGACCTGTGCTGCTGAGCCTGGTGAGGGCGGTGCTGGACGCGGACCGCACGGCGGCGGAAAAAGCGGAGGCGGCCTGGGCCGCAGGACGGTCTGGAGGCGGCACGAAGCCGGTTTTGGCGCAGGGGACGGGATATTCCGCCCAGCCCGCTACGCCCAAGCCCGACGGGCCCAAGGCCGGGATGCCCAAGCCCGACGGGGAGCTGACCTTGCCCACTGGCAAGAAAAAGCCCTTCAAGGTGCGGGGAAACAAGTAAGGACCGAATCGCGGACAAAAAGGGGCGCGCTGCCGCACCCCCTCCATGACGAACATTTCCTTGCGGGGTTTGCCGTTGCGCAGCCCCGCCTTTACTTTCTTCCCATCAGCCAATCCACGGAAACGCCTAAAATATCCGCCAGGGCGTTGAGCTCTATGTCCGATACGGGGCGCTTCTGGCCTTCCAACAGGGAAAGGGCCGGAGTGCTGAGGTTCACCCCAGAGGTCTGCAATTTTGTCAAAAGCTCCCCCTGCTTCATGCCCAAAAGGAGGCGCGCCTGTGTTACGCGGGCCCCCACCAGATTTTTGCCGCCAAGGGGCAGCTTGCGCTTTTTCATGTCATCACCCTCTGCTCCTATGATAGGAGACAGAGAAAATGATGTGTTTGGCTAGGCCAAATATCCATGAGGATGGAATGGAGGCGCAAGGGAACAGGCCTGCGCTTTCGACACCCACAGGCTGCCGGAAAAAGCGCTGTGCGCAGCGTATGCCAAAGGGCAAGGCTTGCGATGAACAATGAGGCCGGACCTTTCAAGGAGCCGGGGCGGGGGTTGGAACCGCCCAGGGGGCGTTCCTTCCTATTGCCAGCCCTTGCCCACGTCCACCCACCCGGCGGCCTGGCTGGCCTTCTCCAGCTCCTCCGGGGAGAGTTTCACGGCGCTGCGGGCATCCCCGGCGGCGGGGTAGACGGTTTCAAAGCGGCGCAGGGATTCGTCCAGGTAGACGGCAACGCCGGGGGCCACGGCAAAGGGGCACACGCCCCCCACGGCATAGCCCACCAGGGCCTGTACCTGGTCCGGGGGGATCATGGCGGCCTTTTGATGAAAGCGGGCTTTGAACTTGGCGTTGTCGATCTTTCCATCCCCGGCCATGACGATGAGCAAAGGGGCCCCCTCCACCAAAAAGGACAGGGTTTTGGCAATGCGCTGGGGCTGGCAGCCCACGGCCAGGGCGGCCTCCTCCACGGTGGCGCTGGAGGCGGAAAAGGTGAGCACCCGTTCCTCCAGGCCAAAGGGTTGCAGAGATTGCTTGACTCTTTCAACAGACATGCGGCGTTTCTCCTATGCATAGGGCTGGCGGCTGGGTCAAGCCCAGCCGCCATGTGTGGGATTGTTAAGGGCCCGGGGCAAAGCCCCGGCGCTTTCCCTATTTCACAATCAGGTTGCAGAGCCGGCCGGGGACGAAGATGACCTTCACGATGTCCTTGCCTCCGGTGAGCTCCCGCACCCGGGGCAACTCCGGCAGCTCCTTGGCGGCCTGCTGGGGGGTGAGGTCCGGGGAAACCATCAGGTGGCCGCGAACCTTGCCGTTGATCTGGACGGCGATCTCCACCTCGCTGCGCTTCATGGCGGCCTCGTCATAGGCGGGCCAGGGGGTCAGGGCCAGCACGCCGCCAAAGCCCAGCAACTCCCACATTTCCTCGCAGAGGTGGGGCGCTACGGGGCAAAGGAGCAAAAGCAAGGCGCGCAGCTCGTCCCGGGTGGCTCCGCCCGCCGCGTAGAACTCGTTCACCAAGGTCATCATGGCGGCAATGGCCGTGTTGTACTTCATGGCCTCGTAGTCGTCCCCCACCTTTTTGATGGTTTCGTGCATCAGGGGGGTGAAGTCCTTGCGGAAGCTCTTGCCGGGCTGGATCATGTCCTGTAAGCGCCAGACCCGGTCCAAAAAGCGGCGGCAGCCCCGGGCTCCGTTGGTGCTCCAGGGAATGGCCTGGTCAAAAGCGCCCATGAACATCTCGTAGAGCCGGAAGGCGTCGGCCCCCAGCTCGGACACGATGTCGTCGGGGTTGATGACATTGCCCCGGGATTTGGACATCTTCTCGTTGTTCTCCCCCAAAATCATGCCGTGGCTGGTGCGCTTTTGGTAGGGCTCGGGGGCGGCCACAAAGCCCAGGTCGTGGAGCACCTGATGCCAGAAGCGGCTGTAGAGAAGGTGCAAGGTGGTGTGCTCCATGCCGCCGTTGTACCAGTCCACAGGCATGAAGTAGGACAGGGCCTCGGGGCTGGCGAAGGCCTGGTCATTGTGGGGGTCGCAGTAGCGCAGGAAGTACCAGCTGCTCCCCGCCCATTGGGGCATGGTATCGGTTTCCCGCTTGGCGGGGCCGCCGCACTGGGGACAGGGCACGTTCACCCAGTCCGCCATGGCGGAGAGGGGGCTTTCCCCGTCGTCCGTGGGCTCGTAGTTGTCCACCTGGGGCAACAGCACGGGAAGCTGGTCCTGGGGCACGGGCACCGCGCCGCAGTGGGGGCAGTTGACGACGGGAATGGGCTCGCCCCAGTAGCGCTGGCGGCTGAACACCCAGTCCCGGAGCTTGAAGTTGACCTTTACAATGCCCAGGGCCTTTTCCGTCAGCCAATCGATAATCTTCTTCTTGGCCTCGGGCACGGGGAGGCCGTCCAGGAAACCGCTGTTGACCAAGGTGCCCTGGGCGATGTCCTCATAGGCGGCCTGGGTGACGTCCCCGCCCCTGACCACCTCCAGGATGGGCAAGCCGAACTTTTTGGCGAACTCCCAGTCCCGGCTGTCGTGGCCGGGCACGGCCATGATGGCCCCGGTGCCGTAGCTCATGAGCACATAATCGCTGACCCAGACGGGGATTTCCTTGCCGGTGACGGGGTTCACCGCCCGCAGACCCTCCAGCTCCACGCCGGTCTTGTCCTTGGCCAGCTCGGTACGTTCAAAATCGCTTTTCTTGGCGGCTGTGGATCGGTAGGCGGCCACGGCCTCATAGTTGCCCAGGCGGTCCTTGTAGGCCTCAATCAGGGGATGCTCGGGGCTGATGACCATGTAGGTGGCCCCAAAGAGGGTGTCGGGCCGGGTGGTGTAGACCCGGAGCTTTTCCCCGGTTCCCGCGATGGAGAAGTCCACCTCCGCGCCCTCGCTTCTGCCGATCCAGTTGCGCTGCTGGGTTTTCACCTTTTCGATGAAGTCCACATGGTCCAGGCCGTCCAGGAGCTTTTGGGCGTAGTCTGTGATGCGCAGCATCCACTGCCTCTTCACCTTGCGCACCACCTCGCCGCCGCAGCGCTCGCAAACGCCGCCCACCACCTCTTCGTTGGCCAGGCCGCACTTGCAGCTTACGCACCAGTTGATGGGCATCTCGGCCTTGTAGGCCAGGCCGCTTTTAAGCAGCTGGAGGAAAATCCATTGCGTCCACTTGTAATAGGCGGGGTCGGTGGTGTCCACCTCCCGGCTGTAATCAAAGCTGAACCCCAGGCGCTTCAACTGGCTGCGGAAGTGGTCGATGTTGGCCTTGGTCACCGCCGCCGGGTGGACCTTGTTCTTGATGGCGTAATTCTCCGTAGGCAGGCCGAAGGCGTCGTACCCGATGGGGTAGAGGACGTTGTAGCCCTCCATGCGGCGCTTGCGGGCGATGATGTCCAGGGCGGTATTGCTGCGGGGATGGCCCACGTGCAGGCCGTTGCCGCTGGGGTAGGGGAACTCGATCAGGCAATAATACTTGGGCTTGGAGCTGGGGAATTGGGCCTTGAAAATGCCGCTTTCCTCCCACTTCTTCTGCCACTTGGGCTCGATGACCTCAGGCTTGTACATGCGTTGCTCGTCCATGACGGGGCTCCTTTCAGGACAGGGATTCATTGGGGAGAGGGCCGTTATCCGGCGGCTTGCCGCAGCTTGTCCAGCCCGGTATCGATCCGGCGCAGGCTTTCCGCCTTCCCCAGCAGGCAGGCGATTTCCGTGGCTCCGCCGGGGGTGCTGGCAAGGCCCGAGAGGGCGATTCGCACCGGCCACATCATCTGGCCGGTTTTCAGCCCCTCTTTTTCCGCCAGGGCCATGAGGGCCTCCTTCAGGGCTTCCTCCCCAAAGGAGGGGAGCGCCTCCAAAACGGGCCGGGCCGCTTCCAGCACCCGCAGGGAAAGGGCCGGATCGGTCTTCATCTTCTTGTGGGAGTATATCTCGATGTCATACTCCGGCAGCTGGGCCAAAAAGCGCACCTGGTCCGGCACCCGGTCAAAGACCTCGGTGCGGGTGTGCATCAGCTCCGCCAGGCGGCGGTAGTCCACGCCCTTTCCCGCCAGGACCTTGTCAAACCAGGGGGTGGCCATAGCCAGGTAGTCCTCAAAGGGCATGCGGCTGATGTACTCGTGGTTGAACCACACCAGCTTTTCGGTGTTGAAGATGGCCGGGGCCTTGGAAAGCCCCTTGATGTCAAAGGCCCGCACCAGCTCCGGGAGAGTGAAGAACTCCCGCTCGTCCCCTGGGCTCCAGCCCAGCAGCGCGATGAAGTTGATGATGGCCTCCTTCACATACCCCTGGGAGAGCAGGTCCTCAAAGCTGGGATCGCCGTAGCGCTTGGAGAGCTTGCGGCTGGCGTCCTTCATCACCGGGGGCAGGTGGATGTACACCGGGGGCGTCCAGCCCAGGGCCTCATAGAGCAGGTTGTACTTGGGGGTGGAGCTGAGGTACTCCGTGCCCCGCATCACGTGGGTGATGTTCATGAGATGGTCGTCCACCACGTTGGCGAAGTTGTAGGTGGGCAGGCCGTCCGCCTTGATGAGGACGTTGTCGTCCAGCGTATCGCAAGGGGTTTCCACATGGCCGTACAGCAGGTCGTCAAAACCGGCGCTGCCCGTGGTGGGCACGTTCTGCCGGATCACGCAGGGCTCCCCGCTTTGCATCCGCTCCAAAGCCTCTTCCCTGCGGATGCACAGGCAATGCTTGTCATACTTCCATTGGCCGGGGTTTTGGGCCTCGGCCTCGGCCCGGCGCTGGGATAGGTCCTCCTTGGTGCAAAAGCAGGGGTAGGCCGCGCCGCTTTGGACCAGCTTGATGGCGTAGGGCAAATAGGTGGCCTTGCGCTGGCTCTGGATGTAGGGGCCAAAGGGCCCGCCCACATCCGGGCCTTCGTCGTAGGCCAGCCCGGCCTGGCGCAGGCTTTGGTAGATCAGCTCCACCGCGCCGGGCACCTCCCGCTCCTGGTCGGTATCCTCCACCCGGAGGATGAAAGCGCCGCCGTTTTGCTTGGCGAAGAGATAGGTATACAGGGCCGTGCGCAGGCCGCCCAGGTGAAGGTAGCCGGTGGGGCTGGGGGCAAACCGGGTGCGGATCATAGGGGAGTACCTCCTTCAAACGGGCTGCCGCCCTGGAAACGCTTCCCTCTCCCCAAGCGCGGGAGAAGGAAGGGGAATGAACGATGCATTTATGCTTTGCCGGGGGAAGCGCCCCGGCCCGCGGCCCTGTTAGGCCATGACCTGCTTCTTGAAGGTGTCCTTCAACCCCACCACCCGGTTGAACACGGGGAGGGCGGCGGTGCTGTCCGGGTCCTTGCAGAAGTAGCCCATGCGAAGGAACTGGAAGGTGTCCCCCACCTGGGCGCAGGCCAGGGATTTTTCCAAATAGCCCCGGCGGACGATGAGGCTGTCGGGGTTTAGGCGGCTGAGGAAATCCTTCTTGTCCCCGGGGGAAGCGCCTGCCTCCTCCTCCAATTCGCCGTCCGCAGGACCGCCCTCCGCAAAACCGCCGCCCGCAGGGCTGCCCTCCGCAGGACCCTCCTCCCGGAGCAAAGGCTCGTAGAGCCGGGCCTCAAAGGGAGTATTCTCACTGGCGCTGACCCAGTGCAAGGTGCCCTTGACCTTGCGGTTGGCCCCTTCGGTACCGTTTTTGGTATCCATGTCCACGGTGCACAGCACCGCGGTGACGTTGCCCGCCCCGTCCTTTTCGCAGCCGTCGCAGCGGACGATGTACGCGCCCTTCAGGCGCACCTCCCCGCCGGGGAACATGCGGAAGTACTTCTTGGCGGGGACCTCCATGAAGTCCTCCTGCTCGATGAAGATCTCCCGGGTGAGAACGGCGGTATGGCTGCCCATTTCCGGATGGTCCGGATGGTTTTCCAGGGGCAGCTCCTCCCGCCTGTCCTCGGGCCAGTTGGTGAGGATCACCTTCAAGGGGTTCACCACGGCCATGGCCCTGGGGGCGGCGGAGCCCAGATCCTCCCGGACGCAATACTCCAAAAAGGCGTAGTCCACAGTGCTGTCGGTTTTGGACATGCCCACCTGGTCGATGAAATTGCGGATGGAGGCGGGGGTGAAGCCCCGGCGGCGCATGGCGCACAGCGTGGGCATGCGGGGATCGTCCCAGCCGCGCACGGCCCCGGTTTCCACCAGCATGCGCAAGTAGCGCTTGGACATGATGGTGCGGGTGAGGTTCAGGCGGGAGAACTCGATCTGGCGGGGCCTGCCGGGGAGCATGTGGGCGGCCTTTTCCACCACCCAGTCATACAGGGGGCGGTGGTCCTCATACTCCAGGGAGCACAGGCTGTGGGTGATGCCCTCCAGGGCGTCGCCGATGGGATGGGCGAAGTCGTACATGGGGTAGATGCACCACTCCTTGCCGGTGCGGTGGTGCTCCTTGTAGAGGATCCGGTACATGGCCGGGTCCCGCATGTTCATGTTGGGGCTTGCCATGTCGATTTTCATCCGCAGGATCATGGAGCCCTCGGGGAACTCCCCGGCCCGCATCCGGCGGAACAGGTCCAGGCTTTCCTCCACCGGGCGGTCCCGGTAGGGGCTGTTTTTGCCGGGCTGGGTTAAGGTGCCCCGGTACTCCCGCACCTGCTCCGGGGAGAGCTGGCATACATAGGCCAGACCCCGCTGGATCCAATCCTCGGCAATGGCGTAGCACTGGGGATAGTACTGGCTGGCAAAGAACAAGCCGCCGTTCCAATCATACCCCAGCCAGCGGATATCCTCCATGATGCCTTCCACGTACTCGGTTTCTTCCTTGGCGGGGTTGGTATCGTCAAAGCGCAAATTAGCCAGCCCGCCGAAGTCCTCGGCGGCGGCGAAGTCCGCGATAAAGGCCTTGCAATGGCCGATGTGCAGATAGCCGTTGGGTTCCGGGGGAAAGCGCGTGTGCACCCGCTGGGTGCGCCCGCTGGCGAGGTCCTCCCGGATGATGTCCCAAATGAAATTGGATTTGGCCGGATTGCGCTCCATGACAGGCCCTACCTTTCCCTCAAACAGGTTCATTACCTATGGTGTCGCATCATTATAAAGGGAAAAGCGCCATTTGGCAAGGGTGTAAGGCTTCGGGGCGGGAGAAAGTTGGGGATGGGCGGCAAAAGGAGCGCAAAAAGGCCGGCCCATGGAACCGCGTGGCCCCCAAAGGGCTTTCATTGGCTTTCGGCATAGAGAAAGCCGGCCTTTTGGGTTAGCTGCTCCGCCAGTTGAGCCGCGTCTATTTGATGCTGGAGGTAGGGCGGCACAGCCTGGGCTATCGTTGCAAACAGCCCCTCGCCGCCCACGCCCAGCAAGGGTGAACCCTTTACGATGTACATGGAAGGGGCAATGGCACGATAGGCCGCCAAGCATTCCGGGCTGATGATCCACCGGGAATGCTCCCGGGCGCTTTCTCTTGCCAGAAGGTCTATTTGCTCCCGCAGCTCATAGGCTTCCTCCGGTGGGGCGTCCTCCAGCAGCGCTGTCAGCGAAGCGATCCGCTTTTGGCGCTCTGCCCGCAGCCCCTGGTAAGCCGGGTTTTCCAGCGGCTTACTGGGCTTTGGGGATAGGAGGTAGGCCGTTTTGGGGGTTTCGTGGGTGGTGCGGAATTGCAGGTACTCCAAGGCAAGGTCAGCGTTCTGACTGTAAGGATTCACCACCATCACCGTCAGTACCGTTTCAATGGCGGGCGTCTGCCCCCGAAACAGCGGCGCGGGAGCGGTCAGCGTATAAGGGCTGTTGGGATCAAGCAGGTCCTGGGACAGGGAAAGGTAGGTGGGAAGCTGGTAAAGGACGTCGTAGAGATACTCGTCCACCGGCTCGGGCTCCGGCATCTTCCGGATGGTTTCGGCGCAAAGGAGAAAGGCGTCCTGGTTGAAATTTGCCTGGACGGCGCTTTGCTCCCCAGACAGCAGAACGCTTTGGACCAGCTTGCGCATCAGCCTTTCCCTGCCGGGCACTTCGATGACGTAGCTTGCCCCAAAGGTGTCCCGGATGTCCTCATTGCTCTGCAAGCCCTGAAGAAAGGAGAGGAAATCCTGGGGAGGGGTGAAAAGAGGGCAGAGGGTGGACAGGGATGTGTCGATCCCCCAGACATCCATGGAGAGCGCAATGGGGTAGGCGATGATCTTTGAGCCCACGCTCAACGCGTCCCGTACCTGCGGATACCAGCCCCGGCACAGGGCCGCGATGGCTTCGCTGCCGGAAAGATCGAAAAAGTAGCCCTTCCGCCCCAGGGCGTCCAGCCCCCAGTCATTGTTGATGACGAAGATGTCACAGGCATGATCCCGGGTGATCATGGCCTGGATCAGGCGGTCTGCCGAAAGCTGCTTTTCGTCATCATACCGAATGCGGATATCGGGATGCAATGCCAGGAATTGCCGGGTTACATCATCCTCATTAAACCCTGAAATGACAAGGGTACGGGACTCTGCCCCACAAACAGCGCCTTGGGGCGAAAGCAGGATTGCCAAACACACAAGCGCCGGGATCCATTTGTAGAAGGCATGTTGCATGGTTTTTCCTCCCGTTTTTTGTCCTTTGTGGGGATGAGGCGGCGTTCGCCGTAGCGATGCTGTGCCGCCCTGCTATCGTAAAGAAAGATTTCCTTGCATAGGGACAGGTTTCAAAACAAGACCGCTATCTTTTCTAAGTCACGGCAATCAGAAGCGTTCTTCTCTCGTAAAGACAATCCAACATCAAATACCGCCGCCCTTGGCGCTCTCCCCACCCCAAGTTGCTTTTCCCACCCGCTTAGGGTACAATCAGAAAAAAGCGTCACAACACTAAAGAAATAGACGGAGAAAGCCAAAGCCCGGGGGGATTTGGGCCGCAACAAAAGGAGAAGCGCTATGGAATACCGCGATTTGGGACGCACGGGCAAAAAGGCCGGCATCATTGGCCTGGGCTGTGAACACCTGGACGGCAAGCCCTATGGGCAGGTGGAGGAAACCATTCGCACGGCCCTGGAGGGGGGCGTGAACCTGCTGGACGTATTCATGCCCGGGGAGGAGGTCCGCCAAAACATCCGCAAAGCCCTGGGGCATCGCCGCAAGGACGTGATGATCCAGGGGCATATCGGGTCCACCCATGTGGGGAAGCAGTACGACATCAGCCGGGACATGCCCGCCGTCCGCAAATATTTCGAGGACCTGCTGCGCATTTTCGATGGATACATCGACTTTGGCATGATGTTTTTCATCGACAGCGAGGAGGATTACCAAAAGGTCTTTGAAACGGAGTTTGTCGAGTATGTAAAGGGCTTGAAGGAAAAGGGCGATATCGGGCACATCGGCTTCTCCTCCCACAATCCCGTAACCGCCGCCCGGGTGGTGAACACGGGGCTGGTGGAAACCATGCTTTTCAGCATCAACATGGCGTACGACCTGTACCCGGCCCAGAAGCACGTGCTGGACAGTTTGGACGAGGGCTTTGACGCGGGGCTGTTTCAGGGCATCGATCCCCAGCGGGCGGCGCTGTACAAGCTCTGCGAGCAGAAGGGCGTGGGTATCACCGTGATGAAGGCCCTGGGGGCGGGGAAGCTGCTCTCCCCGGAGCATACCCCCTTTGGCAAGCCCATGACCATGGCCCAGTGCATCCACTATGCCCTGAGCCGCCCGGCGGTAGCCAGCGTTTTGCCGGGCTGCCAGACGGCGGAGCAGATGGGGGACGCCCTGGCCTACCTCACGCTGGGGGACGAGCAGCGGGATTACGCGGAAATCCTCAACACCGCCAGCAAGGAGTTTCGGGGAAGCTGCGTCTATTGCAGCCATTGCCAGCCCTGTCCCAGCGAAATCGACATCGCCGCCGTGAACAAGTACCTGGACATCGCCCGGCTTGACGAGGACCATATCCCGCCCTCTGTGAAATCCCACTACCGGGCGCTGGGCCACGGCGGGGACGAGTGCATCCAGTGCGGAAGCTGCGAGGAGCGCTGCCCCTTTGGGGTGTCCATCATCGATAACATGGCCGAGGCGGCCCGGCTGTTGGGATAACGGGGGAGCGCTGAGGGTTTCAGCCCCGGACGCTCCCGGAGGCGTGAAGCGCCGCCAACGGACGATTGAACCATATCCAAGGCAAGAAACGGGGCGGCCCGGGAGGCCGCTCCGTTTTTTGCACCAGTGCGGCTTACTCCCACACCATGCCGCTGACCCCCTCCACTTCCGCTCCCTTTACATAGCCGCTGGTTCCCTCCACATCCATGTACCAATCCGGCTCGTCCCTGGGGACCATCACCTGATAGTACCCATCGGAGGTGACGGAGAGCACATGCATCTGGGTGCCCGCCTCAAGCCGGGCCGCCTCCTTCCCCGAGCCGCCGGGGCTTTGGCGCAGGGCGCAAGCCTCCCTCGCCCGGACCACAGGCGGGGGCATGATGGCAAAGACCCGGAGGGATAGGGGATCGGCCGCAAATACATCCGGCTGGGGAATCGGATGCACATAATTGCCGGCCACGTAGCACTCTACATTTCCCAGGCGCAGGTGAAACCAGGGGTAGTCCTTGCCGGGCTTCTGGCCCAACACTTCGGCCAGGGCGCCGGGCTGGGCTTTCCCCAGGCTCTGGGAGCGCGCGGTGGGCTCCTTGCGCAGGTTCGCGCCATAGAGGATGGCCAGGTTTTTCCCCTCAAACAGGCGCAGGGACTCCTTTGCCATCCGCTGGGCCTCCTCCCGGGTGGCGGGGTACTCTCCGACGCCGCCGGGCATGTACCGCAGGATCTGGCGGATAAAGCCGGGATACAGCACGCCCTGGTCCTCTTCCCGGGCCGGAAGGGACCGCACCCGAAAGCCGTGCTCCGGGGAAGCGCCGGCGATTTCCACGCCCTTTCCCCGGCTGTCCCAGGCGCTGTAACGCCGCAGGATCCAGGGCTGGTTCTCCCCGTAGCCGTCCATCAGCTCATAGCGCTCCATGCCGCCCTGGGGCCCGGCGTAGTCCAGGGCGAAGGCGAAGCGGTTTATGGGCCTGTGGTCCACGATGATCTGCAAGGCATACTCCCGGCCCGGCAGAAAGGCCTTGTCCCCCATGTCGTCCAGAAACCATTGGCGGTATGTGCTCCCATAGGCCATGCCCAGGGCGATGGGCCCGCTTTCCCCTTGCAGCGCCACCAGGGCCCGGATGCTGTCCACTTCCTGGCTTTGGGTGTACACCGTCTCGCCCATGGCCCCGGCAAGGCAGGGCAGGTTTCCATAGCCCCTTTGGGCGAGGACATCCCCCAGCAGCGGGGGCAGCTCCCCTTGCCAGGTGGTGAGCCGGCAGAAGGTGGCGGGGGAATCCCCCTCCTGCTCCCAGGTTTTCAGTTCGGCCTGGGCGGGAAAGGCCCCGCCCAGGGCCACAAGCAGCGTCAGAAACAGGCAAATCCGCTTTTTCATAGGAAGATCCTCCTGAGTGGAAATGAGATGATGCGGAAATCAAAGGGCTCTGCTTACCAAACGAAGCGGCATGCCGGAATCTTCCATTTTTCCTGGGAGATTCTGGACCCGTTGCCCCGGCAAGGGCCTTATGGTACAATGGGCCGGATAGAAACGGGAGGAGGGAAGCACATGCTGCGGCTTCATCAGCTTTCCCTGTCCCTGGAGGACGGCCCCCGGCTGGATATGGCGCTGCTGCGGAGCCTTTGCGCCAAGCGGCTCCGCCTCCCCCAAAGCCGGCTGCAATCCGTGGCCCTGGCAAAGCGCAGCGTAGACGCCAGGGATAAGGCCAACGTTCACTTCGCCCTCACCGCCGACGTGACCCTTTTCGGGGGAGAAAAGGCGGAGAAGGCCATTGCCGCCAGGGAAAAGCCCAATGAGGTGGCCTACCTGGAGGAGGATCGGCACGCCTTTTCCGCCCAGCTGTCCGGCTGTGCCCCCTGGCCCGACCAGGGGCCCAGGCCTTTGGTGGTGGGGGCGGGCCCGGCGGGGCTTTTTTGCGCCTACGCCCTGGCAAGGCGGGGGGCCAGGCCTATCCTCGTGGAGCGGGGCCTTCCGGTGGAGCGGCGGAGCCGTTCGGTGGAAGCCTTTCAGAGGGAGGGAACCCTGGACCCGGAAAGCAACGTGCTCTTTGGGGAAGGAGGGGCCGGGGCCTTCTCCGACGGCAAGCTCACCTGCGGGCTGAACCATCCTCACATTCCCACAGTGCTGCGCCTGTTGGTGGAGTGCGGAGCCCCGGAGGAGATCCTTACCGCCGCCCATCCCCACATCGGCACGGACAAGCTGCGGCGGGTGCTGGTGAACCTGCGGGGGAAGCTCCTGGAGATGGGCGCGGACGTCCGCTTCGGCCACCGGCTGGACGGCTTGGTTTTGCGGGACGGCCGGGTGGCGGAGGCGGTCCTCAGCGTTGCCCGGCAGGAGGGGGATTCCCTGGGAGAAGCCCCAAGGCAAGCGCCCAGGGAGTCCCGCACCCTCCCCGTATCCCAGGTCTTTCTGGCTATCGGCCACAGCGCCCGGGATACCTACGCCTGGCTGAACGCCTTGGGTGCGCCCATGGAGCCCAAGCCCTTCGCGGTGGGCCTGCGGATCGAGCATTTGCAAAGCGCCGTCAACCGGGCCCAGTACGGCCAGGCCGCCGGGCACCCGGCCTTGCCCCCCGCCGAGTACAAGCTGAACATCCCCACCCCGGACCAGCGGGGGGTGTACACCTTCTGCATGTGCCCCGGAGGCCAGGTCATCGGGGCGGTGAGCGAGCCTGGGGGGATGAATGTAAACGGCATGAGCTTTCACGCCCGGGCCGGCGCCAACGCCAACGCCGCGCTGCTGGTGGGGGTGCGCCCCGGGGATTTTGGAAGCGATCATCCTTTGGCAGGGGTGGAGTTTCAGCGCCGCATGGAGGAGCGGGCCTTTGCCGCCTTCGGCTACGCGGCCCCCTGCCAGCGGGTGGAGGATTTTTTGGAAAACCGCCCCACGGCGGCCCTGGGGGAGGTCGTCCCCAGCTACCGCCCCGGGGTGTCTTTGGGGGAGGTAACGGCGCTGTTTCCCCCCTTTGTGACGGATAACCTGCGCTACGCGTTGCCCCGGCTGGGCCGGCGCCTGCGGGGCTTTGACCACCCGGACGCGCTGCTCACCGCCCCGGAGACCCGCTCTTCCGCCCCCCTGCGCATTCTTCGCAATGGCCGCCGGGAGAGCCCCATCGCCGGGCTGTTTCCCATCGGGGAGGGGGCGGGGTACGCCGGGGGCATCGTCAGCGCCGCGGTAGACGGCCTTTTGGCCGGGCTGGAAAGCGGAAAGGAGAAGCCATGGGCCTTGTGATTCGTCCCGCGTCCCTGGAGGATGCCGCTGCCATTCGCCGCCTGGAGATGGAGGCGTTGGGCTATGATTGCGCCCTGGAGATGACCCGGCGGCGCTTGGGGGAGGTATTGCCAAACCCCGCAAACCGCGTATGGATCGCGGAGGGGGAGGGGGCCGTGAGGGGCTTTGTCCACGCGGCCGACTATGACTGCCTCCACTGCGAATCCCTGAAAAACATCCTGTCTCTGGCTGTGGACGGCGCGGCCCGGCGGCAGGGGGTGGGCCGCGCTTTGGTGGCGGCGGTGGAGGGATGGGCGAAGGAATGCGGCTGCGCCGGGGTGAGGCTGGTGTCCGGCATGAACCGCCGGGAGGCCCACCGGTTTTACGAAGCCTGCGGCTACCATGTGCGCAAGGAGCAAAAGAACTTCATCCGGCTCTTTGGGGAGCCCGCATCCCTTGGAATGGAAGGAGAAACCGATGGTTGAGGGAATTGTTTTTGACATGGACGGCGTGCTGCTGGATACGGAAACCCAGGGGATGGCGCTGACGATCCGGCTGGCGGCCAAACTGGGGTATGCCATGGCCCCCGAGATATACCGCCAGAGCCTGGGGGCTCCGGGACAGCGAAGCGGGGAGCTCTTCCGGAGCTTTTTAGGCCAGGACTATCCCCATGAGGAGATCAGCCGCCTTTATTGGGAGGAATGCACCGCTTTGGCCCGGCAGGACAGGACTCCCAAAAAGCCGGGGCTGGGGGAATGCCTGGCAGGCCTGCGCGGGCGGGGCCTGCCTTTGGCCCTGGCCACCAGCACCCCCCGCAAGGTGGTGGAGATATACCTGGAGCATATTCCCCAGATGCACGGCGCTTTTGACGCGGTGGTCTGCGGCACGGACGTGGCAAAAGGCAAGCCCGCCCCGGATATCTTTTTGCGGGCCGCGGAGGAGATCGGGATCGCGCCGGAGCGCTGCCTGGGGGTGGAGGACAGCCATAACGGCCTGTTGGCCCTGAAGGCCGCGGGGATTCCCGCGGTGATGATCCCGGATTTGATCCCCTATGAGGGCCTGAAGGAATTGGTGACCTACCACCTGTCCTCCCTGACGGAGCTGCTTCCCCTGGTGGACAGCCTGAACGGCGAGGGGCCCAAAGCCTGAGAAGGAGCGAGGCCATGGACAAGCCCGGCGTCAAGCCCCCTTGCGGGCAGTTCCCGGCGGAGGCGAAGGGGGAAGGGGCGGCCCCTGGGGAACAGGGGAAGGAGCCCTCGCTTCCAAAGGCCTGCATGGTCACCGGGCACCGCGCCCTTGCGCCCCAAAAGGACGAGGAGATCCGCTTTGCCCTGCTCCAGGAGCTTTTCCGGGCCATAGACCAGGGCTATACCCACTTTCTTTCGGGCTTTGCCCAGGGGGCGGACCTGCTTTTCGCGGAGCTGGTGGTCCAGATGAAGGAGCGCTTTCCCTACGTCACGTTGGAGGCGGCCCTTCCCCACCCCCAGCGCTTGCGCTGCCCGGACCCCCGGTTTCAGGAGCTGCTGGCGGCCTGCGACGTCCTTGGGGTGCACAGCCCCGCCTACGGCCCCCAATGCTTCATGAAGCGCAACCGCTACATGGTGCGCCGGGCCCAGCGGGTGATCGGCCTGTATGACGGCCGCCCGGGGGGCGGCACCGCCGCCACCTTGCGCTATGCGGCCAGGCAGGGCAAGGAGATCGTGACGATTTCCCTATAGAGCCGCCCACGCGGCGCTTTTCGACAATTTGGGACGCCCGCTTGGGCGTCCCGTTGTCGTGATTTCACTACTTTTGCCATCATGACACGAATGGAATAATCCCGCTTTGGCCGCGCCATACTCCCTATTGTACAAGCTTTGCAAAAGCGGAGGGATGATATGGCGACCAATAAGGTGGAAATTTGCGGGGTGGACACCTCCACGCTGCCGGTGCTCACCAACGAGCGGATGAGGGAGCTGTTTCCCCTGGTACACGGGGGCGATATGAAGTCCCGGGAGGAGTTTATCCGAGGCAATCTCCGGCTGGTCCTCAGCGTAATCCAGCGCTTTGGCAACCGGGGAGAGAACGTGGACGATTTGTTTCAGGTGGGCTGCATCGGGCTGATCAAGGCCCTGGACAACTTTGACGTATCCCAGAACGTGCGCTTCTCCACCTATGCCGTGCCCATGATCATCGGGGAGATTCGCCGCTACCTGCGGGACAACAACGCCATCCGGGTGAGCCGCAGCCTGAGGGATATCGCCTACAAGGCCCTGAAGGCCCGGGACCGGATGGCGGAACGGCTGGGCCGGGAGCCCAACGTCACCGAGCTGGCCCAGGAGTTGGGCCTGCCCAGGGAGGACGTGGTCTTCGCCCTGGAGGCCATCCAGGACCCGGTAAGCCTCTTTGAGCCGGTTTACAACGACGGCGGCGACGCCCTGTACATCATGGACCAGGTCACGGACAACAAGAAGCTGGACGACGGCTGGCTGGACGAGATCGGCGTGAAGGAGGCCATGAGCCGCCTGAACGACCGGGAGAAGCATATCCTTAAGCTCCGGTTTTTCGAGGGCCGCACCCAGATGGAGGTGGCGGGGGAGATCGGCATCTCCCAGGCCCAGGTCAGCAGGCTGGAAAAGAACGCGCTGTCCCATATGAGAAAGCATGTGGGAGGCTGAACATCCTTTGCAATGGCCCCGGCGGATTACATCCGCCGGGGCCATTGTCTATGATTCTGTTCGGCTCCCTGGCGAGGCCTGGGATCAGGAGAAAGTATGCGCGTTCGGCAGCGCCGCTGGCGGGCTTATGTTCTCTGCGGCGGTAAAGCCGGAACCAAAGCCTCCTACCGTGCTCCTTTCTCCCCGATCATGTTGATCAGGCCGCCCGCCAAAATCATCTTGCGCTGGCGGGGGGTGAGGGAGAGCAGGGCGGCCGCGGTAAACCCTTGGGTCAGGTTGGTGACGGGAATCTCCTGCGCGCCGCCCTCCACAAGGGCTTTGATGTTTTCAATGGCGATTTCATCCCCCTGCCGGAAGCGGTCATAGTCCGCCTCGTTTTGGAAGGTAAGGGGCAAAATGCCGTTGTTGATCAGGTTGGCGGCATGGATGCGGGCGAAGCTCTTGGCCAGCACCCCGCGGATTTTCAGGTACAGGGGTACCAGGGCCGCGTGCTCCCGGCTGGAGCCCTGGCCGTAGTTCTGCCCGGCCACCAAAAAGCCGCCGCCCGCCGCTTGGGCGCGGCTGGGGAAGGTGGGGTCCACCGGGGTCAGGCAGTGCTGGGCCAGCTTGGGGATGTTGCTGCGGAAGGGCAGAAGGGAGCTGTCGCTGGGCATGATGTGGTCGGTGGTGATGTTGTCCTCCATCTTCAGCAGCAAGGAGCCGGAAAGGCTTTCCGGCAAGGGCTGGGCCTGGGGGAAGGGCTTGATGTTGGGGCCCCGCACCACCTCCACCCCGGCGGCTTCCCCTCGGGTGGCCGGGGGCAGGATCAGGTTGTCGTTCAAAAGGAAATGGCTGGGCATTTCCACGTCCAGGCTCACCTCCAGGGCCCGGGGGTCGGTGAGCACTCCGGCCAGGGCCGTGGCGGCGGCAGTTTCGCAGCTTACCAGGAAGACCCCGGCGCTTTTGGTGCCGCTGCGGCCATAGAAGTTGCGGTTGTTGGTGCGCACGCTCACCGCGCCGGTGCGGGGGCTTTGGCCCATGCCGATACAGGGGCCGCAGGCGCATTCCAGAATCCGGCCTCCGGCCTCGATCATGTCATGGAGCGCGCCGTTGGCGCTGAGCATGCTCAGCACCTGCTTGCTGCCCGGGGCGATCACCAAGGACACCTCCGGGTGCACGGTTTTGCCTTTCAAGATGGCGGCCACCCGCATCATGTCCAAATAGCTGGAGTTGGTGCAGCTGCCGATGCACACCTGGTCCACCTTCACGGGGCCCGCCTGGGCCACCGTTTTCACGTTGTCGGGCATATGGGGCAAGGCCACCATGGGCTCCAGGGAACCCAGGTCGATTTCCACGGTTTCCTCGTAGGCGGCGTCCGCGTCCGGGGCCAGGGGCACGAAGTCCCCCTCCCGGCCCTGGGCCGCCAGGAAGGAACGGGTCACCTCGTCGCTGGGGAATACCGAGGTGGTGGCCCCCAGCTCCGCGCCCATGTTGGTGATGGTGGCCCGCTCGGGAATGGACAGGGAGGCGACGCCGGGGCCGGTGTACTCCATCACCTTGCCCACCCCGCCCTTGACGGAGAGGCGGCGCAGCAGCTCCAGGATCACGTCCTTGGCGGCCACGGCCCGCTGGAGCTTGCCCGTGAGGCGCACGTTCACCACCTGGGGGCAGGTGAGGTAATAGGCTCCGCCGCCCATGGCCACGGCCACGTCCAGGCCCCCGGCCCCAATGGCCAGCATGCCCAGGCCGCCCCCGGTGGGGGTGTGGCTGTCGCTGCCCAACAGGGTTTTGCCGGGCGCGCCGATGCGCTCCAGGTGCACCTGGTGGCAGATGCCGTTGCCGGGCTTGCTCAAAAACACGCCGTGCTTTTTGGCTACCGTGGTGATGTACTGGTGGTCGTCGGCGTTTTCAAACCCGGTCTGCAAGGTGTTATGGTCGATGTAGGCCATGCTCTTTTCGGTCTTTACCCGGGGGATGCCCATGGCCTCAAATTGCAAATAAGCCATGGTTCCGGTGGAGTCCTGGGTGAGGGTCTGGTCGATTTTGATGGCGATCTCGGTGCCCGCTTTCAATTCCCCGGAAAGAAGGTGGGCGGCTAAAATTTTTTGGGTCACATTCATGGGCGCTCTGGCTCCTATGGCGCGGTTTCCCGCTGTTTATTTCGTATACAGTATACAAAGGGAGGCAAAGGGAAGCAAGGGACGGGGGGGAAAAGTGCAGCTTTAATACAGGGAGGAGCGGCCCGCGCACGCGGGTTCCGGAGGGAGGAAGCCCACCTCCAAAGGGGCGTCAGTCAAACCGCGTTTCCCAATGCTCGGCCTCGCAGGCCTCAAAGCACAGCGCGATCTGCTCCCGGGTGGTTTTCTCCTGGGCCAGCGGAGGCAAATGCTCCAGGGGGAAAAAGTCGGACGCCGTGGTTTCCAGGTTCTCCACAAAGCCGCCCCCCAGGATGCCGCACAGGACAAAGACCTTGCAGATGCCGTAGGCATAGGGCGGCGTGTTATGCCTGTTCCTGTCCTGAACGGCGATGATCCTTCTGGCCTCCACGTCCAGGCCCGCTTCCTCCTTGACCTCCTTCACCGTGTTGGAGGCGACGGACTCCAGCACATCCACCCAGCCGCCGGGCAAGGCCCACCTGCCGCTCCTTTCCCGGACCAGCAGTATCTTGCCGTCCCGGAACATCGCCGCCCTGGTGTCCAGCTTGGGGGTTTGATAGCCTTCCTCGCTGCAAAAGAGGGACTTGATTTTTTCGGCGGGAATTTCTGTTTGCCAGCTTAGCATCTCCGCCGCGAGGTCCCGCAGCCGTTGGTAGCGTTGGAGATCATAGGGGTCCTTGGCGTAGGTCAGGCCGCATTGCCCGATGCTCTGCATCTCCATGGCCCAGCGAAGCCAGGGCTCCGTGGGCCTCGGGGAAGGGCCCGAAGCGGCCTGGGGCTTGTTCCCAGCCTCCGGGTCCAAGGCGGCATGCCGGTCCTTTTTCATGGAATCCCTCCCTCTCCCTGGCAAAAGGTTTATGGATGTTCTATTGTAGCATGGAAAAGCGTCCAAGTCACTTTTGCCAAGGAGAGGGATGTGGTATAATCAGGCCAGCGAGAACCGCCCGGCGCAGGGGCGTACAAAGGAGGAAGCGGGATGGGAGAGGCCGTCAGGGAAACCTTTTTATCCGTCACAGGGGAGGCGCTGCATAAGCGGCTGTGGCTGCCCCAGGGGGAGCCAAGGGCTGTGATCCAGCTGATTCACGGCATGGCGGAGCACATCGACCGGTACGACGCCACAGCCAAGGCCCTGAACGGGGCGGGCTTTGCCGTGGTGGGGCACAACCACCTGGGCCACGGCCAGGGGGCCAAAACCCTGGGGTACTTTTCCCAAAAGGGCGGCTGGGACGCGCTGATCGAGGATACCCAAGCCCTGCGCACGGCCACCCAGGCTGCCTATCCGGGGATTCCCTATTTCCTGCTGGGGCACAGCATGGGCAGCTTTGTGGCCCGGGGCTATGCCCTCAAGCATGAGAAGGGCCTGGCGGGGCTGATCCTTTCCGGCACCGGGCATTTTGACCCGGCCGTCCTGGTGGTGGGCCGCCTGGTAGCCAGGGTGCAATGCGCTTTGGGGGGCGGGGAAAAGCCCAGCGGCGTGCTGGCCTCCATGAGCTCCGCCGGGTATAACAAAACCTACGGCCAGGCCCGCACCACCTTTGACTGGCTCTCCAGCGACCCCGCCGTGGTGGACGCTTATATCGCCGATCCCTTCTGCGGCTTTACCTTCACCGCCCGGGCCTACCGGGACATGTTCGAGGGGCTTTCCCGGCTGTATCCCTCCAAGCTCTCCGCCATGGAAAAGGACGTTCCCGTGCTGCTCTTCGCCGGGGAGGACGATCCCGTGGGAGCCTATGGCAAGGGCGTGAAAAAGGTGGCGGAGGAGATAAAGGGAGCCGGGGTGAAGGATGTGACCTTGCGGCTGTACGAAAAGGGCCGCCACGAGATGTTCAACGAGAAGGAAAGGGAGCATGTCTGGGCGGATTTGATCGCCTGGGTGGAGGAGAAGGCGTAGGGCGGCGGCCCCCATGGGCGGGGAGGGCGCTCGACATCGCAACGCCGCCCGGAAGGCCGGGGAGCTTGCCCGGATGAAAGGATTCGCCAAAGGAGCCCCCACATTTTTTCACTTTCCGGCAGAAGGCTGGGGGCATTCAAGAAGGCCATGCTTAATAGCGGCCCCGCACCTTCACTGGAGAAGATTGGAAAAAAACCGCAAGGGTTCCGGCAAGCCGTCCATATCCCGGCTGCCGTGCCCCGGCGGTTATCTTTCCAGGGTGAAACAACATGCTCCCGCAGGGTACAAAAACCAATCCCTGGCTATGATGGGCGGGCCCGGCACAAAGCTATGCTTTGTGCTGACGCGACAGGCGGACCGTAGGTCCGCTGAGAGCGGGGGAGGGTTAGGGAGGGGGCAAGGCGCCCGCCTCCCCCTCACTTCACCAGCGGGCAGCCGCTCTGCTTCGGGTCCATGAAGGCGGTGTCGGCCGGGATGGT
>JAYFPK010000036.1:0-42093 GCA_034927815.1 Candidatus Limiplasma sp. | reverse complement strand
CCCCCTGTAGTCGGAGAAGTACCGTTCAAGATCGTTGCCGCGACTTAGAAAAGACTGTCAAGTTGTTTTAGAGCCTGTCCTCAGGCCAGGGAACCTTCCTTCTTGATACGCAAGACAGCACGCCATGGCGAAAAAAAGAAGAGCAGCTAAAATGCCCTTCTTTTCTTCTCTTTTTGAAACGCCAACGCCCTGCACGCCATTGCCTCTGTAAAAGGGACAGTGGCGTATACTCATGGAAAAGACAGAAAGCCGCCCGGCTTAGGACAGCAACAGCCGGTCGTTGGCCAGCTGCTGGCCGCTGGCCTTGCCAAAGAGGGCCAGCAGCCCCTCTACGGTGAGGCGCTTTTTCTCCTCACCCTGAACGTCCACGATGATCTTGCCCTCGTACATCATCAGCAGGCGGTTGCCATGGGCAATGGCGTCCCGCATGTTGTGGGTGACCATCAGGGCCGTCAGCTGTTCCTCCTGGATGAACTTGTCGCTGAGAGCCAGCACCTTGGCGGCGGTTTTGGGGTCCAAGGCCGCAGTGTGCTCGTCCAGCAGCAACAGCTTGGGGGCCGTCAGGGTCGCCATGAGCAGCGTCAGCGCCTGGCGCTGTCCCCCGGAGAGCAGGCCCACCTTCGTGGTCATGCGGCTCTCCAGGCCCAGGTCCAGGTGCTGAAGGTAGGCGGCGTAGCGCTTGCGCTCGGCAGCGGTGACGCCCCATTTGAGGGTGCGCCTTTTGCCCCGCCGCAGGGCCATGGCCAGGTTCTCCTCGATGTTCATGTCCCCGGCGGTGCCCATGACGGGGTCCTGGAACACACGGCCCAGGTATTTGGCGCGTTTGAACTCCGAAAGCCGCGTCACGTTGACGCCGTCGATCTCGATACTTCCCTCGTCCACCGGATACACCCCGGCCACGGCGTTGAGCAGCGTGGACTTTCCCGCGCCGTTGCCGCCGATCACGCTGATAAAATCCCCCGGCTGAAGGATCAAGTCCACCCCGTCCAGGGCCAGCTTTTCGTTGACAGTCCCAATATTGAAGCTCTTGCGGATTCCCGTCAGCTTTAGCACTCTTTTCGCCCCCTTATGGACCGCCGCAGGGTGTTCAGGTAATCCTGGAACATCGGCAGCGAAAGCGCCAAGGCCACGGTAATGGCGGTGAACAGCTTCAAGTCGTTGGTGGGCATGCCCAGCTTCAGCACCATGGCGATGATGACCCGGTAGGTTACCGCGCCTAAAATCAGGGAGAACAGCCTGCTGAAGAAATTGCGCCGCCCGAAGAGCACCTCGCCGATGATCAGCGAGGCCAGGCCGATCACGATGGAGCCTGTGCCCATCTGCACATCCGCGAAGTTCTGGCTCTGGGCGATCATCGCGCCGCTGAGGGCCACCAGGCCGTTGCTGACCATCAGCCCCAGAATCTTGGTATTGTCCGTGTTCACGCCCTGGGCCCGCACCATGTTGGGGTTGTTGCCCGTGGCCCGGATCACGTTGCCCAGCTCGGTCCCAAAGAACCAATACAGCACCGCGATGATCACCATCACCAGCCCGAAGCCCAGAATCGCCACGGCCATGTTTTTCTCCAGGCCCAGCGCCTCCAGGGGGCTGTACACCGTGCCCAGGCGCAGCAGCGACACGTTGGCCTTGCCCATCACCCGCAGGTTCACCGAATACAGCGCGATCATGGTGAGGATTCCGGACAGCAGCGCCGGAATGCGCAGCTTGGTGTGCAGCAGTCCCGTTATCAGGCCCGCCCCCAAGCCCGCCAGCAGCGCGCAGCCTGTGGCGGCGTAGGGGCTGGCCCCGCCGGAGATCATCGCCGCCGATACCGCGGCCCCCAACGTAATGCTGCCCTCCACCGTCAAGTCCGCAATGTCCAAAATGCGGTAGGTGATGTACACGCCGATGGTCATAACGGCCCACAAAAGCCCCAACGCCACCGCGCCCAACAGGATTTGCGCCATGAACAACGTTCTCCCTTATAAGGGCGCGGGCCGCCTTAGCGGCCCGCGCCGTAATGGTTCCTTATTCCATTGCCGCCGCGTACGGCAGGTACTTCTCGGGGATGGTGAAGCCAATCGCCTCGGCGTAGGTGGAGTTGAAGGTGTAGTCCACATCGGAGGCGGTTTCAATGGGCATGGTGGAAATATCCTCGCCGCCCAGTACGCGCACCGCCATCTCGCCGGTCTGGTAGCCCAGGTTGTAGTAGTTGATGCCCAAAGTCGCCAGGCCGCCGGCCTTGACCATGCCCGCCTCGCCGCCGATCACCGGCTTCTTGGCCGCGGTGGTCACCTCGTACACCACCGCCATGGAGGAGGCGAACACGTTGTCCGTGGGGATATAGATCGCGTCGCAGCTGTCCAGGATGGATTGGGTCGCCTGTTGGACATCGTTGGAGGAGGACACGGTGCCCTCCACATAGGTCATGCCCTCGGCCTCGATGGCTTCCTTAGCCATCTGGGCCTGGAGGATGGAGTTATCCTCGCTGGAGGTATACAGCACCCCCACCGCCTGGGTCTCGGGGAACAGCTCCTTGATGAGCTTGATCTGGTCCGCCACCGGGTTCATGTCCGTGGTGCCGGACACGTTGGTGCCGGGGTTCTCGTTGCTGTTCACCAGCCGGGCCACCTCGTAATCCGTGATGGCGGTGCCCAGGATCGGGATCGCGGTGGTTTTGCCCGCCATGGTCTGGGCCGCCGGGGTGGCGATGGCCAGCACCAAATCCACGTTGTTGGCTACGAACCGATCGGAAATGGTCGCCAGGTTGGACGCGTCCGCCTGGGCGTTCTGGATGTCCAACGTGATGTTCTCCCCGTCCACGAAGCCGTTATCCGCCAGGGCTTGCACAAAGCCCTCGCAAGCGGAGTCCAGCGCCACGTGCTGCACATACTGAATCACACCGATGCTTTTTGCGCCCTCGGCCGCCAGGGCCATCATGGGCGTACAGGCAAGCAGCAAAGCCAACGCACATACAAACAATTTCCTCATTCCTACAAACCTCCTACATCTATTGCTTCTCGCGGCGTACCGCGCAAAAGCCGCCCTGTTGCTCCAGGGCGGCTTGCTACATTTGTTACTTTAAGAGTAGGCATCAACGGCCCACGCAAGCAACATTGCCCTGGAAGCAGTGGTGGAGGAACCTACCATCCCTACCGTACAACCATCCTACACAAGTAGAGTTCTTCCCCATGAGCCCCACGCAGTTGCCCATCGGGCGGCCCGTCGCGGGAAATCGCCTCGGCTCTTTCCCCTTTCGGCCATCGAACACGTTTATCATAAGCCGCCTGGCGGTCCTTGTCAAGGGATTTGTTCCCCTGTAAAGCCAAAAACCGGCAAAATACAACATGGAAAAACCCGGGACGAAGGGGGACCCCGGCGGGAAGAAATTGAGCCCGGCAGCCGGGGGCGGCCTTGTATCGGCATGCGACCCGTGCTAAAATGGGACATGTACGAATCGCAGAACCCATGATTCCCCATCATTGTCACGGAGGTGCTTCTTTGATGCACAGCGCGCGGAAAATTACGGATTCATTTTACTGGGTAGGCGGCAGCGACCGCAGGCTGGCCCGGTTTGAAAACGCCTTCCCGGTCCCCATGGGCATCTCCTATAACGCCTATGTGCTGCTGGACGAAAAGACCGCGCTGCTGGACACGGCGGACGCGGCCATCCGGGACCTTTTTTTTGAAAACGTGGCCCACGCCCTGGGAGGGCGGGCCCTGGACTATGTGGTGGTGAACCACATGGAGCCGGACCATTGCGCCACCTTGGAGGACCTGTGCCTGCGCTATCCCCAGGCTCAAATCGTATGCAACGCCAAGTCCGCCAAGCTGATCGGCCAGTTTTTCAACGAGGAGCTGGCAAGCCGGGTGCGCCTAGTGGCCGAGGGGGACGAGCTGTCTTTGGGGCAGCGCACCCTGACCTTCCTCATGGCCCCCATGGTCCATTGGCCCGAGGTGATGTTCACCTATGAAAAGACCCAGGGCATCCTCTTCTCCGCCGACGCCTTCGGCACCTTTGGCGCGTTGAACGGAAACCTCTTTGCCGATGAAATGGACTTTGAGCGGGACTGGCTGCCGGAATCCCGCCGGTATTACGCCAACATCGTGGGCAAGTACGGCCCCCAGGCGCAGGCAGCCCTGAAAAAAATCGAAGCCCTGGACGTGAAGCTGCTCTGCCCCCTCCACGGCCCCATCTGGCGCAGGAACATCCCCTGGTACGTGGACAAGTACCGCAAATGGAGCGCTTATGAGCCGGAGGAAAGCTCCGTGCTGATCCTGTACGCCTCCATCTACGGCCATACCGAGAACGCCGCGGAGATCCTGGCCGCCAAGCTGGCGGAAAAGGGGGCCAGAAGCATCGCCATGTACGACGTTTCCTCCGCCGAGCCCTCTTTGCTAGTGGCGGAGGCCTTCCGGGCCAGCCACATCGCCCTGTGCAGCGTCACCCACAACGCGGGCATCTTCCACCTGCTGGACCATCTGCTACAGGAGTGGAAGGAGCACAATCTGCAAAACCGCACGGTGGCGATCGTGCAAAACGGCTCCTGGGCTCCCGCCGCGGGCAACCTGATCCGCAAGCGCCTGGAGGAAATGAAGAACATGCGGGTGCTGGAAAGCTCCCTTACGCTGCTTACCAAGCTGAAGCCCTCCCAGGAGGCGGAACTGGACGTAATGGCGGCGGAGCTTGTGTCCTCCATGGCCGCCGTGCCCCAAGCCTGCCTCCCGGTTGCCGCCGCCCCGGCGGAGGAGGACGGCCTGGACCCCCAGGCCTTCTTCACCATCGGCTACGGCCTGTATGTGCTCACCGCCAGGGACGGCGGCAAGGACAACGGTTGCATCATCAACACCCTCATCCAGACCACCGACCAGCCCAAGCGCATGACCATGGCGGTGAACAAGCTCAACAAGACCCATGACATGGTTTTGAAAACCGGGCTGTTCAACATCTGCGTGCTCACCCAGGAGGTGCCCTTCTCCCTGTTCCAGCGCTTTGGCTTCCAAAGCGGCCACAAGGTGGACAAGTTTGAGGGCAGCAACGAGCCCCGGAGTGAAAACGGCCTGCGCTACCTGACCCAGTCCTGCAATTCCTTCCTCTCGGGCAAGGTGATCCAGACCTTGGACTGCGGCACCCATACTTTGTTCATCGCCGACGTGACCCAGGCCCAGGTGCTTTGCACCGTGCCCTCCGTCACCTACGCCTACTATTTTGACCACATCAAGCCCAAGCCCCAGCCCAAGGCGGAGGCGGAGGACAAGCCCAGGCGCGGCTATGTGTGCAAAATCTGCGGCTATTTCTACGAAGGAGAAACCCTGCCGCCGGATTTCATCTGCCCCATATGCAAGCACGGGGCGGCGGACTTTGAGCCGGTGGGATTCTAAAACAAGAGGCGGGGGCAAAATGCCCCCGCCTCTTGTTCACGCCCCAGCCGGGCTCACGCCTTTTGCAACAGCTCCCCGGCGATCTGCTCCACCAAACAGAGCATCCTTGGCAAATGGAAGGGACCCTTAAAGGTGGAGCCCTTGCTGGGAGGCATGGTGGGCTTGCCGTCCCGGCGCAGATAGCCGTACCATTCCCCATGCTCCGGATCGCTGAAATGCTCCCGGCAGTAGCGGAGGGTTCTGTCAAAATCATCCAGGTAGGTTTGCTCCCCGGTGTCCCGGTAGGCCGCCAGGGAGGCGATCATCAGCTCATTGTGGGGCCACCACAGCTTCATGTCATGCTCATAGGATTCCGGCGGCTTTCCCAGGCAGTCCACAAAGTACAGGAGGCCGCCGTATTCCCCGTCCCACCCGGCCCGCAAGGCATTGGCATACATCATGCGCGCCGTTTGCGCCAGGGCCGGGTCTTTGCGGTAGTTGGCCTCCTCCATGAGGAACCAGCTGCACTCCATGTCATGGCCGGGGTTCACCACCCGCCCCTCGGTCACCTCCCCCAGGAAGGCGCCGTCCAGGCCCACGGTTTCCAAGGTGCAGTTCATTTCCGGCTTGACATGGTAGCGGAGGATCTCCTGGGCGCTGGCCTGCGCCCGCTCCTCGTACACCGCCCTGTTGTCCGGGTCGCACCGGCGCAAAATAGAGCACAGGTTCAGGTAGATCATGGGGTTCGCCAGCCCTCTTGTGGTCCTGGTCTGGGGAATCGTCTTGGCCGTGAGCCCCGTGGGGTCCCGGATCAGGCCATGGGTCAGCCCCCAAATCAAATCCGCCGCTTCCTGGGCCCGCCGCAAAAACACTTTATCCCCGGTGAGCGCCCCATATTCGGCGCAGGCCATGGCATAAAAGGCCTCGCTGAAGCAATAGCGGCGCTGGCGCAGCGGCTTGCCCTCCCGGGTCACGGTAAAGTACATCCGGTTTCCCGCGCTGCGGTTGACGCAATGGGCCTCCAGAAAATCCAGGCAGCTCCGGGCCGCCTCCAGCCATTCCGGGCGGGAGCCGTACACCCGGCACAGGTAGCTGAACATCCAGGCGCAGCGCCCTTGCATCCAGACGCTTTTGTCCGTGGAGTACACCTGCCCCTCCCGATCCAGGCAGGTCAGGATTCCGCCGTGCCGGCGGTCCATTCCATTCTCCAGCCAAAAGGCGACGCACCTCTCCAATTCCGCCTTGGCCCAGGCCCGGTATTCCGTCAGCCTTTCCTTGGGTCCTCCCATCCGGCATCCTCCTTTTCGGTTTCCCTGAAAAACGGGGCTTTGTCCCATTTGACCTTGATTACCAGCTTGCGCCCTTTTCCCTCCCCCTCATTGGGCCGGTGGGCGTCCCAGGGGAAAAAGACCGCAAAGCAATCCCGGGCCATATGCAGCGGAATCCCCGTTTCCCGGCTCTGCGAAAAGCGGATATCCCCCGTGTACTCGCTCCAGCCCTCCAGACGATGAACCGGCCAGCAGCGAATCCTCTCCGTTCCGGTGAGAGAAACCTGGACGTCCACATACTCCCGGTGGGATTCCCAGGCGAGATCGGCCTGGCGGTGCTCCACGCTCATGACCTGGGCGTATACCCGCTGCCCGTCAAGCTCCATTCTCCCCTCCTCCAGGCCCTCCCAGGAGCGGCTTTGCAAAAAATCGATGGCCCGGTCCAGCCCGGCGCTGATACCGCGGTAGTCCTCCAAATGCTCCCTTGTATCAAATATCATGATCCATATGAGGGGACACTTGCTTTTCGCTCCCCCGCTCCTGTTGCAGTATGCTGTCCATCGCCTGGTCCAGCAGCCGGACGGCCGTGGCGATAGCGCTGTCATCCCCGGCTGTGACCGGCGGCAGGGGCGCCCTGACGGAGCCGATGTCGAGCCCTTCCCTGCGCCGGAGAATCTCCTTCATCACGGCGTATAGGTTTCCCCGGCAAGCCGCCATGGCGGCAATCACCCCGCAGGCCAGGTTCTGCACCCGCCTGGCCTGGGCCAGGTCGCCGCTGTCCACGCAGGCTTTGATCCGCAGGTATAGTTCCGGCATCACCCCATAGGTGCCGCCGATGCCACCGTCCGCGCCCATGGCCAGGCCGCTTACCAGCTGCTCGTCCGGGCCGTTCATCACCACCCGCCCGGGCCCGCCCAAGTCCTTGAAAATTTGAATATCCTGGGCTGCCATGGAGGAGTTTTTCACCCCCGCCACCCGGGGGTTGTCCAGCATGGCGCGGTACAGGCTCGCCGTCAGCGCCACCCCGGCGAGCTGGGGGATGTTGTAGATGAAAAAATCCGTCTGGGGCGCCGCCGAGGAGATGTCGTTCCAGTATTGGCCGATGGCCTCCTGGGGCAAATGGAAATAGATCGGCGGAATGGCGGCGATGGCGTTTACCCCAAGGCCCTGGGCGTGGGCCGCCAGCTCCATGCTGTCCCGGGTGTTGTTGCACGCCACATGGGCGATCACGGGAATGCGGCGCTGCACCGCCTCCATCACCCATTCCAGAATTCGCTTGCGCTCCGAAACGCTTTGGTAAATGCACTCCCCCGAGGAACCGCCCACATACAGGCCGTGGATTCCCTTGTCTACCAGATGGCGCGCCAGCTTCTGGGTCCTGTCCCGGCTTACCTCTCCGTCGCTTTCATAGCAAGCGTAAAAGGCCGGAAAAATGCCCTGGTATTGCCTGTTGCCTTCCATATATGCCCCTCCTTATCCCCGTCCGGTGATTTCGCGGACGGCTACCTTGCGGTTTTCCCGGAGGGAGCGGGTTGCCGCGTCCGCCGTGGCGATGGCCGCCCGGGCGGCGCTGCCGTTCAGCAAGGGGATGAACTCCTGGGTGGGCTTTTCTCCATGCATTAATTCGTTAAAATATGCCATTTCCCTTTCGATCAACCCATGAAGCCACAGAGGGGGGCGCTTGTTGGGGTTCCCATAGAGCACCGCTCCATCCGCCTCCAGCGGCCCGTTGTACATCCGTGTCCGGTCCTCGTCCTCCTCCCGGGTGCGGTGCACCAAAAATTTTTCTTCTCCCAGGGGGGTTCTCAGCGTCATCCCGCAGTCCTTCATATCTATGCGGATGGCCCCTTGCGTCCCTTGGATCAGCAGGTAGTGCTCGCTCCAGCGGAATGCGGAACCGTATTCCGCCATGGCGAAGGTACCGTTTCCAAACTCCAGGGACAGGAGCAGCATATCCTCCTCGTCGCCAAAGCGCTCCCCCTGGTGGGCCACGTTGCCCCCCACCATGGTCACCGAGGCGGCGGGGCCCATGATGAATTGGATGCAATCCAGCTCATGGATGTGATGGTACAGGTGGCCGCCGGATTTTTCCCGCATCTTCTTCCAGGAGACGCTGGGCTGGGGCGGCTCCCAGCCGTTTCTGGCGGAATGGCAGTACAGGACCTTGCCGATGCGGCCCTCATGGATCAGCTCCTTGGCCTTTTGCACGCCGTTGAAAAAGTTCATGATGTGCCCGGCCATAAACACAACGCCATTTCCCTCGCAGGCCTTTACCATCTGGTCGCAATCGGCGTAGGAAAGCGCAATGGGCTTTTCGCAAAACACATGCTTGCCATGCCTGGCGGCGCAAAGCACCGGCTCCTTATGCAGATAGTTGGGCGTGGCTACGATGACCGCGTCCACGTCCTTGCGGGCGCAAAGGGCGTCCAGCTCCGCCTCCACCTCGCAGCCCAGCTCGGCCGCGATCTTTTGGGCATTCTCCGGGTCCAGCACGGCGGCGATCCTCGCCCCTTTCTCCTTTTGCAATACCCGGCCCAGCTCGGCACCAAAATAACCCGTTCCCACAATGGCATATCCAATGGTTTTCACGGACAACGCTCCTTGCTTTTGAGTAGTAAACCGCTTACTTCACGGCGCCTTCGGACAGCCCCCCGACGATTCTGCGCTGGATGAAGCAGAAGAACACAATGGATGGCACTACCACGATGGTGCAGGCGGCCATCAGCGCGCCCCAGTCCAAAATATCGGAACCCTCCAACGCCTTCAGCGCCACGGAAATCGTGGTTTTGCTGGAGCTGCTCATCAAGATCAGGGCATAGAGGAATTCATTCCAGGCGTTGATGAACATGTAGATGGCCGTAGCCACCATCCCCGGAGCCACCAGGGGCAGTACCACGATGCGGAAGACCTGCCACTTGTTCGCGCCGTCAATACGCGCCGCCTCCTCAATGCCGATGGGCACCGTTTTGAAAAAGCCCACCAGCAGCCATACCGCATAGGGAACGGAAAAGGACAGGTACACCAGCACCAGGCCAACGCGCGTATTGGTCAAGTTCAGCCTGCCCATGACCACCGCGTAGGGGATCACCAGCATGATGGAGGGAAACATATAGGTGGTAATCAGCAGCTTGGTCATCACATTCCCCAGCTTTGGGAAAAACCGCACGATTCCATAGGCGGCCAGGGAGGAAATGGCCGTGGCGATCAGCGTGGTGCTCAACGCGATGACCACGCTGTTGCCGATATTCGTGCCGAATTTCAGCGTGACCAGCACCGTATGGAAGTTTTCCAGCGTCCATTGCCGTGGGAAAATCGTGGTGGGATTCCCCAGCATTTCGCTTCCGCTTTTAAACGCCGAGGTCAACAGCCACAAGAGCGGGAACACCGCAAATACGGACAGCGCGGTTAAATAGAGGTGGGACGTCACATCCCCCAGGGTCATCCTGCGAAACCTCCGCATTTACTTGCCCTCCCTTTCCCAGCGGCGGATCACCGCGAAGTAAACGCCGCACAGCAGCAGCAAAAACAGCAGCAGCAGCATGGACGCGGCGGAGGCTTTGCCCACCATCTTCTTCACCCAGCTCATGTTGTAAATGAAGATGGACATGGTGGTGCTTTTGCCGGAGGGGCCGCCCGCGGTCATCATATAAATGATGTCAAAGCTGTTGAATACCCAAATGGTGCGCAGCACCACCAGCAGCCCCACCACCACCTTGATGTGGGGGATGGTGATATGGGCAAAGGATTGCCAGGGCGACGCGCCGTCGATCTGCGCCGCCTCATACTGGTCCTGGGGAATGGTCTGGAGCGCCGCCAGCACGTTTACCATAATCATGGGAAACCCGAACCAGATGTTGACCACCACCAGCGTAGGCAGCGCCAGCTCCGCGGAGCTTAAAAACTGCACCAGCGTATCGCTGAGGCCCAGCCGCACCAACAGCGAGGGGATAAACCCGTAAATGCCGTTGAGCAGCCACTTCCAGGTCAGGGCGATGGCGATGGAGGGAAAGGCCCAGGGAATGATCATGGCGATGCGGTATACCGTCTTGGAGACCTTGCCCTTCACCCGGTTCAGGCACAGGGCCGCCGTAAACCCGATAAAAATCTGCCCCAGGAGGCTGTACAGCGTCCAGCGGAGGGTGGTGAAAAACGCGGATTGAAATTCCCTGTCCGCCAGGATGGACACATAGTTGTCCAGCCCGCGAAAGGCGTAGGTGGTCTTGATCAGCGTTTTGTTGGTCAGGCTATAGACCATGGTGGAGCACAGGGGGTAGACCAGCAGGCCCAGCACCACCAGCATGGCGGGCAGCACAAACAGCCAGCGCGTGTAGTTGCGGCTTTCTCCCCTGTACAAGGCATGATTTACGGTTTTCACCCATTCGCCTCCTCTTGCTCATCGGCGCGTTTTTCATAAGAACAGGGGAAGCTGTTGCTTCCCCTGTTTCAGCTTCACGCAACCCGTCAGTCAATCATGGTGTCAAATATTTCGTTCAGCTGGTCCTCGGCGGCCTTGGCGGCTTCCCTGACATCCGTTCCATTGGTGAGGATATCCTGGAACATGGCCTCGATCACGCCCTGGCTGGTGAGGAAGCTGGCCTGTACGCTGGCCCCATGCTCAAAGCCGATGGCGCTGCCCTTTTCAATGGCGCCGGTGATGACCTCTACGGAGTGGGCAAACTGCTGCACCGTGGGGTTTTGCGTATACTTGGGGTTGGCGTCGATGCCGCTGATGGCGGGCAGCATGCCCACGGGCACCGCGTCCAGGAAGCGGATATAGTTATCCTCCTGGTACAGGAATTGGATAAACGCTTCGCAGACTTCCGGGTGCTCCGCCTTCTCCCAGATCACCAGGGGAATGTGGGTGGCCTCGGCGCTGTAATCCGGGTCGCCCTCGTTGATCTTGGGCAGAGGGGCGCTGTCCACGTACTGGACGATATCCGGGGTATTGTTCTGCACGCCGCTGATCATGAAGCCGGAGTTAAAGTCAAAGGCGGTGATGCCCTGATAGAAAAGCGTGGCGTGATCCAGCACCGTGTAGTTGATGGTTTCCGCGGGGGAGCAGTTTTTGTACACGTTGAGCCAGAAGTTGATGCCTTCGATAGCCAGGTCGCTGGTGAGGTTGGCCCGCAGGTCTTCTGTCAGCAGGCTTCCGCCGCCGCTGCGCACATAGTAGTTCAAATAGCGGGTGCACAGCAGGTCGTTGGTGCTGCTGGAAAAGGCCGCGCCATAGGTTCCGTCCTTGGTGAGGGCCACCGCCGCGTCGTAAAACTCCCGCCAGGTCTTGGGCACAGCCAGGCCCGCCTTCTCCAGGAGGTCGCTGCGGTACCACATCACCTGGGCGTGGGAGTAATAAGGTACGCCGTAGGTGATGCCGTCCCAGGTCATATCGGTCAAAGCATTGGCGGAAAACCGGTCCCGGCCAATGGCGTCGATCAAAGAATCAGCGGAGGCCAGCACGCCCGCATTCACCATCTCGATCACTTCGCCGGTGTTCTGGGCGGTGCTCATGTCCGGCAGATCGCCCGTGGTGACGCCGGCGTTCCACTTGGTGTTGAAATCGCCCCAGGAGAAGGTTTCAATGGTGATTTTCACCTTGGGGTGCATCTTCATAAATTCGTCGGCGGCAGCCTGTACCGCCTCCATACGCGCTCCTTGGGTAAAGGAATGCCAGAACGTGATATCACCCTCCAGCTCCGCCGCCCCATTCTCCGCCACGGCGCAGCCGCCAACCAAAAGCATACTCAGCGCCAGCGTCAGGGAAAGGGAAAATCCAACCCACTTCTTCCATGGATTCCTCATGATTGCTCCCACCTCTTACTTTCTTCGGGTTCGCCTTGCAAGCCTTAAACCTTATGGCGGTAGTATACTCGGTTTGTTTCCATGCAAACAAGTCAAAAAGCAAGCATAATTATCACAAATCGGTTACATTATGCTCTTTTTTTCATATTCTTCTTTTCAGCAACCCTTATGTGTTTTGGGACATCTTTCTGTATTTTTGCGGGCTGACGCCAAAGACCTCGCGAAAGCACTTGCCGAAATAGCTGGCCGATTCATACCCCAGCTCGTAACCGATGTTGGTGATGGGCTCGCTGGTCACCACCAGCATCCGCGCGGCGTTGAGCATTTTGGTTTCCTTGATGAATTCGTGGATCGTCTTCTTGGTATGGGCTTTGAACAGCCGGCGCAGGGTGCTCTCGCTCATCTCCGCCATTTGGCACATATCCTCCCGGGTCAGGTTCTCCCCCGGATGGGTGACGATGTAATCCACCACCACCCGGATGCGGGGGTCCATGCTATCCGTGGATTTTTCCGCACGCCTGCGAAGGCTCTCCGGGTCAAACCCGGCCTCCATCCTCTTGCGGTCCTCCTCCAGGGTTTCGTCCGCCCCGGCGTTGGCGGCAATGGCGGACGCCAGCGCGGCGCAAATCAGATTCAAATAGCCGCGAATCTCCAGCATCTTGTACGTGTTGCGGGAGACGGCGCTGAGGTACATGCTTTCAAACCAATGGTACATTTCCGGCTTATGTCCGAAGGGGGTTTGCTGGGGCACACCCCACAGGTGGCGGAGCATATCCGTGCCCGGCAGTTGGATGGAGCCCACAAACCGGACGCTGATGAAGATGATCTCCGTCAGCGCCTCGCAGGACAAAAGGCTTTCCTGGGGAATATAAAACACATCCCCCTCCTTTACCCGGTATTCCTCCTCCTCCAGGCGAAACAGGGCGCTGCCCTTTACAATATAGCGCAGCAACGAGTAATGCACCTTGCTGGGCTGGTAGACCCACGTGCTGGCGAAATGGTACCGGTCTACGTACAAAAACGTGGGCGCATAATTGGAATATACAATGTCCATCCCTTCCACCTCTGGGGAAATGATAGCACATCCCGAAAGCAAAGAAAAGAAGCCCTCTGGCCCCCCGCCCTTCTCCGGCAGGGCGGATGGCCCTCCCCCCAGGGGTTGGAGGGCCGGGAAGCCCGCACTCTTTTCTTTTTGGCAAAAGGCAACCTTTTTTCCGATTCTTGCATCTAATGGATGTCATGCATGACAAAAGCGCGGCGGCTGCGCCGGAGGTGACGCACCCATGGACAGACAGGAGTTCATCCAACAGGTAATGCGGCAGGAGCAGCTGCTCTACCGTATCGCCCGGTCCTTGCTGCGGCAGGAGGCGGACCAGCTGGACGCCGTACAGGAGGCCATCACCAAGGCCTGGGCCCACCGGGGAGACCTGCGGCAGCCCCAGTACTTCGCCACATGGCTGACCCGGATCCTTATCAACGAGTGCCGCGGCATCGGCCGCAGGCAGGCCCGGACAGCGGCGGCGCTTGAGGATTGGCAAGGAGCCCGGGAAAGCGAAAACCCCTGGGACTCCCCTTGGGAGGTCTCTTTGGCGCTGGACGCGCTGCCGGAAAAGCTGCGGCTTCCGATGGTGCTGCACTATCTGGAGGGATGGCCCCTGGGGGACATCGCAGCCTCGCTGCGCCTGCCTTTGGGCACGGTGAAGGCCCGGCTGCACCGGGGGCGCAAAGCATTGCAATTGGAATTGGAACACGATGAGGAGGTGCGGCGTTCATGAAGCTTTCGGCATTGCAAAAAGCCTACGCCCCCGTTCCCCCGGCGTTTCACCAGGGCCTGATGCGCGCCGCCCACAGCGTGAAGGAGGAACGCCCCATGCGCAAAAGAACCACTGTGGTTTTGGCCGCCCTGTTGATCCTGGCGGTTTTGGGCGGCAGCGCCCTTGCCCTGATCCATTATTACAGCGTACGGGAGTATGAGGCCGGGGGAAAGCCCTGGGCGGAGTTTGAGGAGCATATTGTAGAGCTGAACCAAACCTATGCCAACGATTGGATCACCCTGACCCTGGGGGACGCGGTTTTTGACGGCAGCAAGGTGGCCATGGCCATGAACCTGAGCCCCAAGGATCCCGGCAGGCCCGCCTACCTGTACCCCAGGCTCAGCGCCTACTGCGGGGAGCGCAAGCTGAACATCACCATGGAAGGGGCCCGGGGCGGCTTTGACTCCGGCTTCCTGTTCCCCAACATCGCCGGGCCGGACGGGCTGGACGGCCAATATGGCTTTGACGCGGTCCTGGAGAAGGATTTTGCCGGCACGGACGTTACATGGGTGTTTACCATGAAGGTGCTTTCCCCCAACTGGCCGCTTTTGAACAACTCCGTGATGCTGCGGGGAGAGGAAAGCGACCCTCCGATGGAGGAGTACATGCAAGCCTTCCGGGACGCCTATGCCAACCGGCAGATTCTGCTCAGCAATGGGGAAAATCTGGCGGAATACGCCAGCATCTTGCCCCTTCCCCAGGATGTCCCCGGGGAGGAAGCGGCCCTCCTTTCCCTCCCGGACCGCCTGATAGGCTCCGGAGCCTTTACGTTGGTGGATACCATTGAATGCACCTTCACCACGCCGCTGCCCGCAAGCCACCATTCCGGCCTGGGCAAGGGTCTTGGCTTCCCCGTGTCGGGCGGCGCCGTCACCTTTGGCGGGCTTGACTTTTCCTTCCTCTTGGGGCGCTACCGGTTTGAGTTGCTCCCCGAGGATGAGAAGGCCCTGGCGGGCTTCACCGGGGGGGAGGCCTACGAGATGCGCTTGCCCAGCGGGGACGTGCTGCCCTCCTCCTCCTGGGGCATGGCGATGCCGGGCTCCCACGACGGCAACCCCAAGGCGCTGTCCTTCTACGGCGAGTTCCAGATGCCGGAGGAGGTGCCGGACAGCCTGACCTTCGCCTTTTACACCTCCGTTTGGCCCGGGGACGGCAGGGAAATCCGCACCTATGACCCCTCCCGGAACTTTACCTTGCCCCTGGCCGCGCTGCTGGCCCAGGAGCAGTAAAGCCCATAAGTCCCTTTGATGACAGAAGAAACCCCCGGGAATGGACAGGCCATTCCCGGGGGTTTTTGTGATAAGGCTTTGGGGAATCCCTTACTTCGCCTTCTTGGCCTTGATGGCCGCATGGGCCGCAGCCAAGCGGGCGATGGGCACCCGGAAGGGAGAGCAGCTCACGTAGTTCAGGCCGATCTGGTGGCAGAACTCCACGGTGGAGGGATCGCCGCCATGCTCGCCGCAGATGCCCAGCTTGATGTCGGGGCGGGTCTGGCGGCCCAGCTTCACGGCCATTTTCACCAGCTTGCCCACGCCGTTTTGATCCAGGCGGGCGAAGGGATCGCTCTCGAAGATCTTGCCGGTGTAGTAGGCGTCCAGGAACTTGCCCGCGTCGTCGCGGCTGAAGCCGAAGGTCATCTGGGTCAAGTCGTTGGTGCCGAAGGAGAAGAACTCGGCCTCCCGGGCAATTTCATCCGCGGTGACGGCGGCGCGGGGGATTTCGATCATGGTGCCGATGTGGTAGGCAAGGGTGGTCTTTTGCTCCTCGAACACCTTCTGGATGGTGTCCACCACGACCTTCTTCACGAAGGCCAGCTCCTTGATTTCGCAAACCAGGGGAATCATGATCTCCGGCACGATGTCATAGCCGGTTTCCTTCTTCACCTTGATGGCGGCCTGCATCACGGCGCGGGTCTGCATCACGGCGATTTCAGGATAGGTGACGGCCAGGCGGCAGCCCCGGTGGCCCATCATGGGATTGAACTCGTGCAGCGCGTCGATCTTCTCAATGATCTTCTCGCTGGTGGTATCCAGCTGCTTGGCGATGTCCGCGATTTCGGCGGTCATGCTCTTCTGGGGCAGGAACTCATGCAGCGGGGGATCCAGGTAGCGGACGGTCATGGGGCGGCCTTCCAGGGCCTTGAACATGGCCTCGAAGTCGCCCTGTTGCATGGGCAGAATCTTCGCCAGGGCCTTTTCCCTCTGCTCCACG
The DNA here is from genome assembly GCA_034927815.1 of Candidatus Limiplasma sp. Lineage (GTDB taxonomy): Bacteria > Bacillota > Clostridia > Christensenellales > Aristaeellaceae > Limiplasma. The sequence goes on along the minus strand of JAYFPK010000036.1, from coordinate 25,661 downwards.
GTGTCCGCCAGGATCATTTCCCGCACGGCGGCGATCCGGTCCGCTTCAAAGAACATGTGCTCGGTACGGCACAGGCCGATGCCTTCCGCGCCAAACTCCACGGCCTGCTTGGTGTCCCGGGGGGTGTCGGCGTTGGTGCGCACCTTCAGGGTGCGGGCTTCGTCGGCCCACTTCATCAGGCGGGCAAAGTCGCCGGACACGGCGGCTTCCACGGTGGGGATAAGCTCGCCGTACACGTTGCCGGTGGAGCCGTCCACGGAGAGGAAGTCCCCTTCCTGAAACACGCGGCTGCCTACGGTGAGGGTCTTGGCTCCTTCGTTGATGTGCAGTTCGCCGCAGCCTACCACAGCCGCGCGGCCCATGCCCCGGGCCACAACCGCCGCGTGGGAGGTCATGCCGCCCCGGGCGGTGAGGATGCCCTTGGACAGGTCCATGCCCTCGATATCCTCGGGGGTGGTTTCCTCACGAACCAAGATGCAGTCGATACCGGCCTTGCCCGCCTTGGCGGCGGCGGCGGCGGTGAAGTAGATCTTGCCGGCGGCGGCTCCGGGGGAGGCGGGCAGGCCCTTGGCCACCACCTCCGCCTTCTTCAAAGCGGCAGTATCAAAGTTGGGATGCAGCAAGGTGTCCAGCTGCTTGGGCTCCACCTTCAGCACGGCCTCTTCGGGGGTGAGCATGCCCTCGTCCACCAAATCCACGGCGATCTTGATGGCCGCGGCGGCGGTGCGCTTGCCGTTACGGGTCTGGAGCATATACAACTTGCCATGCTCGATGGTGTACTCCATATCCTGCATGTCTTTGTAATGCTTCTCCAGGGTGGTGGCGATCTGGCTGAACTGCTTGAACACCTCGGGCATCACCTGCTCCAGGGTGGCGATGTTCTGGGGGGTGCGGATGCCGGCCACCACGTCCTCGCCCTGGGCGTTGATGAGGTACTCGCCGTAGAGCTTGTTTTCCCCCGTGGAGGGGTTGCGGGTGAAGGCCACGCCGGTGCCGCTGTCATCGCCCATGTTGCCGAACACCATGGACTGCACGTTGACGGCGGTGCCCCAATCCCCGGGGATGTCGTTCATGCGGCGGTAGTAGATGGCGCGGGGGTTGTCCCAGCTGCGGAACACGGCCTTGATGGCCTCCATGAGCTGCACCTTGGGATCCTGGGGGAACTCCTCGCCCTTTTCCTGCTTATATTTCTCCTTGAAGCGCTTCACGACCTCCTTGAGGTCCTCGGCGTTCAGGTCGGTATCGTATTTCGCGTTCTTGGCGGCCTTCATTTCGTCCAGGATGGCTTCGAAGTTGCTCTTCTTGATCTCCATGACCACGTCCGCGAACATCTGGATGAAGCGGCGGTAGCTGTCATAGGCGAAGCGCTCGTTGCCGGTCTGGTTGGCCAGGCCCTTCACGGCCACATCGTTGAGGCCCAGGTTCAGGATGGTGTCCATCATGCCGGGCATGGAGGCACGGGAGCCGGAGCGCACGGATACCAAAAACGGATTGTCCATGTCGCCGAACTTCTTGCCGCAGATGACTTCCGTCTTGGACAGCGCCTCATAGATCTGGGCGACGATTTCATCCGCGATGACTTCGCCGTCCTTATAATAGCGGGTACACGCTTCCGTGGTCACGGTAAAGCCCTGGGGTACAGGCAGGCCGATGTTGGTCATCTCGGCCAGGTTCGCGCCTTTGCCGCCCAGCAGGTTGCGCATGTCGGCATTGCCCTCTTTAAATAGGTACACATACTTTGTCATGGGTTTGCCATCCTCCTCATTGGTTATGCGAGGACAAATCACCGGCGGAATCCATCCCCAATGTCTATCCTTCCTTCTAGCCTATTGATTATACACGCCCACCCATCAAATGGCAAGTGAATAAATCGACACAATTCCGCAAAGGCTTATCCCGCCTCACCCTATGGCCTGTTTCCCTCCAGCCGAGTCCCAGCGAATGGGGATAATGAAGCGCGCAAAAGCCGGTAATCCGCACCGTGAAGTCCGAATTACCGGCCTGCAATCGTAAAGGCTTTCCGTGCCTCTCGCTTACTCCGCCGGATTCCACTGGGGAAGCTGCTCCGGCAAAATGGGCAGTTTGGGGGAGTTTTCCGGGGAGGTGTTGTGGTTTTCGGTAATCAGCAGGCTGGTATCCTCCCCGGTTTCAATGGCGTGCCACACCCCCGCCCGGACATTGTACACCTTATAGGGCTCCAAAGGCACCAGCGTGATATTCCCGGCCCACTCTCCCTCTCCGTCGCCGATATACAGCGCGGCCCGGCCCCGAAGGAGCGTGAAGGTTTCGTCCGTGAGCAAATGGCGCTCCAGCTGGCGCAGGTTTTCCCGGCGAAACCGGTCGTGGGTATTGAGGAATGCCACGCGCCATCCCCCGAAGGACACCACCGGCTGATAGTCTTCCCCCTGATTCTCCTTGATTTGCAGATACCGCTCGTCCATGAGCGCGCCTCCTTGTGATGGTGGGCCTTTTCCCCTGCCGGGCGGTACAGCCGGGCCGTCCGCCGGTTTTGCCTGGCCGCTGTCCGGGAAAAGGAAGGACCGTCCGTTGCAAAAATACCGCCAAGGACGGCAAAGGCCCTTTCCCGTACCTTCTGTAATTTATAGGTAAACGCAGCCGCCGGGTTCCCCGTTGGGACCGCCCCGGAAGAACGCGCCGCGTTCCGCTTGCCCCATCAAATGATTATCCCTTGACCGCGCCCGCCGTCAAGCCGCTGATCATGTACTTCTGGAACAGAACGAACAGCAGCACAATGGGCAGCGAGCCCGCCATGGAAAAGGCCATCAGCGCGCCGTAATCATGGGCGTATTCCCCCAAAAAGCTCTGGGCCAGGCCCACCGGAAGGGTTTTCATGGCGTTGCTCTGCATAATGGTCATGGACATGAGGTAATCATCCCAGGCGGACAGGAAGGTGTAGATGCCCACGGCCACCAGGCCCGGCAGCGTCAAGGGCAGCAAAATCTGAAACAGCGTGCGCAGCCTTCCCGCGCCGTCGATGCGGGCGCTCTCGTCCAAAGACCTGGGCAGCGTGTCAAAAAAGGATTTCATCAGCGTAATGGCCAAAGGCAGCGCGAAGGTGGTGTCCGCCAGGATCACGCCCATGTACTGGTTCAGCAGATTCCACTGCATGTAAAAGGTATACAGCGAGATCAGGATGACCACGATGGGGAACATCTGCACGGACAAAATGGTGGTCAAGATGGCGTTGCGGCCCCTGAAACGGTAGCGGGAAAAGGAAAAGCCCGCCGGGATGGAAATGAGCAGCACCATCACCACCGTACCCCCCGCAGTGATAAAGCTGTTGATAAAATAGCGCACATATTCCGGCTTGGAGAAAATCTTCACATAGTTGTTCAAGCCACTTTCACCGCCCAAGGTAAGCTGGGGCGGAAGGCTCATCAGCCTATGGCTGGGTTGCAAGGAGGAGATCAGCATCCACAGCACGGGAAACAGCAGCACCACCGTAACGGCGGCCACGATGACATAGCGCATGGACCGCAGCGTAGCGCGGCGGGAGGCGGCAAAGCCCGCCCTCTCCTTGGACGTGTGGTGAAACCGGCGGGCCAGATACAGCGTCCCCGCGGCCAGGCCCAGCAGCCCTACGCCCAGTAAAATACAGCCCGCGCACTCCTGGGGGGCCACCCGGCCCGAAAGAAAGAAGATACGCCGCAGGCCCGCAAAGGCGAGGCCCGCGCAGAGCCAGTACAGTGCAAACACGCCCGCCCACCGCCAGCGGCCCGTGCGATCGGGCGAAGCGCTCACAGGGTGATTCATGGCATTCCCTCCGATCTGACTACTGGTAATCGTTGGCATAACGGTCGTTAAGCTTGTTGCTCATCAGCGTAATGGCAAAGAGCAATGCCAGCCACATCACGCCGATGGCGGCTCCCTTGCCGAAGTTGTAGCTCTTGAAGGCTTCCTGGTACGCGGCAATGGACAGCGTCATGGTGGACGCGCCGGTGCCGTTCATGTTGGCGATGATGGTATACATCTGGAAATTGTTCATGATGGCAATCCAGGTGGAGGTGATGAGCACCGGGCGGATGGAGGGCAAAATCACATGGAGGAAGGTGTTCCAGCCATTGGCCCCGTCGATGTGGGAGGCTTCTTCCAGGGAGGAGTCCACGCTTTGCAGTCCCGCCAGCAGCATCACCATCATATAGGGCAGCTGCCGCCATACCGAGGCCATCACGATGGAGGCCATGGCCAGCTGGCCGGACACCTGCCACGAGACGTTGAGCTGCCGGGAGACCCCCGTGACAAAGGCCACATAGTTGATGATTCCAAAGTCCTGGTGGAGCATCCAGCGCCACAGGATCGCCACAACCACGGAAGGAATGGTCCAGGGGATCAGCATCAACCCCCGAAACAGGCCGCGGCCCTTGATCCTGGAGTTGAGCAGCAGCGCAATCCCCATGCCCAGCGCCAGCTGGATGCCAACGGTGAGGCCCACAAACGCCAACGTGTTGCCGAAATACCCCAGGATTTCACCCCGCCTGAACAGGGAGGTATAGTTGGCGAGATCGTTCCATTGAAGGTTCAGCAGGCCGCCGAGGCCTATTTCTCCCGCCAGGGCCGCAGGCAGCTTGGAGAAATCAAACAGCGGGCCGCTTACATTTTTGAGCTTGTAGGAAAAAAAGCTCACAAAAATGCCTTTGAGGATCGGCAGCGCGATCACCACCAGCAGCACCAGCAGCGCCGGCAGCACCAACGCGAAACCAAACAAGCTGTCCGCCCGCTGTGTGGGGCTTCTGGGATTGACGACCTTCCCGGTCCGTGCTTGCATGCGCGCCCTTCCTTTCGTTCCAAAAGAGCGCCGCCCTTCCCGCCTTGCAGGAAGGACGGCGCCTGATAATTTTTCGCGTCTGCCTGTTACTCTTCGTCGTACATCTCTTGAATGATGCTCTGGCAGTCGGTCATCACGGCGGTTACATCCTCACCCTGGGCCAGGCGGGTCATGGCGTTGACAAGCTCCTTGTCCGCGTCCATGAAATGCAAGCCGCTCACGGGCAGGGGGCGCGCGGTTTTCATGGCTTCCACATACACCTTGGTGATGTCGCCCACGTCCGCAAAGACCTTCTCCATAACGCTGGCGCGGCTGCTCATCTTGCCCTGGTTGCCGTCCTTGAAGATTTGAATGACCCTGGCGTCGCTCATATACTCCAGGAAGGTGGCTACCTGGGGCATGATCTCATCGGGGCAGTTGTTCATCACCACCAGGTAGTGGTCGATCACATAGCCGCTGCCATTGGGGGTATCCCCGCCGGGGATGACAAAGCAGCCAAAATCCTCGTAAAACTTCGCTTCGTCGGGAGCCGCAGCGGCGGCGGTGGCGACGGTGGCCTCCAGATCCCAGTAGAAGCCGATCTTGCCCTGGCCAAAGAGGTTGCGCAGATCCTTGAGGCTGTTGCCCACGGTGGGAGACACCTTATCCAGCACCAGCTTTTGAATCTCGGTGAAGGTCTTGATGGCGGCTTCATCGGTCAGGTTGACCTTGCCTTCGGCGTCCAGGAAATCCCCGCCGTTGGCCCACAAGGCCGGAAATACGTTGTAGCCCTCTCCGGCTTCCACGCCGTTGGAGTTGGGGAAGGCCAGGCCATAGATGTCCTCGCCCAGGGCGGCGATTTGATAGGCGTCCGCCACCAGCTCATCCCAGGTCTGGGGCAGGGTTTCAATGCCCGCCTGGGCCAGCAGGGCCTTGTTGTAATACACCGCGATGGTGTTGCCGAACCAGGGCATGGCTATGATCTTGCCATCGATGGTCGCGCCGGCGATGGCGCCGGGGCTGTAATCGGCGATCACATCGGCGTTGAGGTAGGGGGTGAGGTCCTTGAGCGCGCCCAGCTCCAGGAACTGGGGCAGCCACTCCGCCTTGATGTGGGCCACATACGGGGCATTGCCCGCGCTGGCGGCGGTCAGGAGCTGATCCAGGTAGGAAGCGTAGGGATTGCTCTGGGAATAATCGATGATAATCCCGGGGTTATCCTCCATAAAGGCATTGGCAGAGCCCCCATAGACGGGGATGAGCTTCTCCTCGGCCAGGGCCCAGGAGGTCCAGCCAATGGTGACATCCTCCGCCAGGGCCGCAGAGGACATGGATGCCAGCAGGATCACGGATAAAACCAGTGCCAAGCATTTTTTCATACAAAGTATCCGCCTTTCATGTTGGTTTTTTGGAAGGCTTCCATTGCGCCGCCTTCCTGTTAAGGGCATTATATAATGGGCCCTTGGATTCATCCAGGCTATTCCTTTCCATCTGCCCCCGGAAAAAATAGCATTGCTTTTTCTCCGGGGATGTGTTATAATTTTTGGCCTTTATATTCCCATATCCTTCAAGGCCACCGCCACTCCATGAAGCATATCCGCCCCCGAGCTTGCCCCCACCCCCAGCAGCTCCCGGACGGCCTTTGCCACGCTGCCGCGAAACAGGGAGGCTATAAGGTTCCACAAGGGCCAGCCAAAATAGCCCTCCTGGGCCAGGCGCAGGTAGCGGGCGCTCACATCGGTGGTGGCGCTCACCTCCCCCAGGGCAAAGGGGGCGGGCCGCCCCAGGCCGCGGCACAGGGCCATGACCCCTACGCAGGCATCGTCAAAGGAAGGGGTCAGGCCCCGGCCCAGCCCCAGCCAGCGCTGAATGCCGCCCCCGGTGAGGGCCGCCTCCGCCCGACCTCGAAGGGAGGGAGGCAGCGCGTCAAAGCCATTGGGGCAGCGCCTTTCCATTTCCAGCAGCTCCCGGGAGGCGGGCGCGCCGGAAAAGGGGGCCAGGTAGCCGTCCCATTCCCGGGCATGGCGCAAAGGGAGGCTGTGCCCATGCGCCCACAGCGCTTCCGGGGAGAGCAGGACAGGCGCGCCCACAGGCAACGCCAGCTCCTCCAGCCAGCCCCGGGGCGCGACGATGCTGTCCGGCAGCAGGGGCAGGCCGGGTTTGCACAGCGCCACCAGCCGCTCCTCCCCCTCCAAGGGAAAGGAAAGGTTCACCACCTGCTGAAATACGGAGTGCACCCGGCCCCGCCGTTCCCCCGTCCCGTGAAAAGCGGGGGTCAGCCTGGCTTCTCCCATGCAAGCCTTCTTCATCTCTCCTCCAGCAGCTGCACGCAGGCCCGCGCCACCATGAGCTCCTCATTGGTTTCCAGGGCCCAGATTTCCACGCCGCTGTCCGGGGCGCTGATACGCCCCTCATATCCCCGGCGGTTCAGGGAATCGTCCAGCTTCGCGCCGCAAAAGCCCAGCTTTTGGACTACCCGCCTGCGGAAATCCGCCCCGTTGAAGCCGATTCCCCCTGTAAACACCAGCGCGTCCAGGCCGCCCAGGTAGGCGGTGAGCATGCCGGTATACCCCACCACCTCGTCCGCCAGGGCCTCCACGGCCAAGGCGGCCCGGCTGTCGCCCTCCCCGGCGGCCCGCTGAACCTCCCTGAGATCATTGCTCACTCCGGAAAGGCCCAACAGGCCGCTTTGGGAGGACAGGGCTTTCATCGCCGCCTCCAGCCCGCCCAGCTTTTGCACCAGCATGGGCAAACAGAACACATCCAACTCCCCCACCCGGTTGTTGTGAAACAGCCCGCTTTGGGGGGTGGCCCCCATGGTGTTGTACACGCTCTTGCCCTCTAAAATCGCGCACAGGGAGCTGCTGCCCCCCAAATGAGCGCTGATCACCCGCCGGGCCTGGGGCGCGGCCCGGCGCATCTTCCAGGCGATATAGCTGTGGCTGGAGCCGTGAAAGCCATACCGGCGCACCCCGTCCTCCAGGGCCCAGGAATAAGGAACCCCGTATACGGCTCTCTCTAAGGGCATGGTAGCATGGAACGCCGTTTCAAAGCAAGCGATTTGGCGGATACTGCCATAACGCTCCGCCACGCTGCGCATCATGGCCAGGTACACCGGGTTGTGGGCGGGGGCAAAGGCCGCCATGCGCTGCATCTCCTCCAGCAGCTTTTCATCCACCTTCTGCGCGCCGGAAAGCGCTCCCCCGTGGACGGCCTTATAACCCACGGCGTCCAGGGAAGCCATCTCCACGGGCACCCCCAACTCCTCCAACACCTCCAGGCACAGCGCCAGGGCCTCCAGGTGGGTGGCGCAGGCGCACTCCCCTTCCCGGCGCTTTTCCCCCGCTTGCAAGGCGTACTTGCCGCTGCCGCCGACGCTCTCCACGCCGCCGGTGGCCAGCAGCTTCTCCTCAGGCCCCATTTCATAGAGCTTGCATTTGAAGCTGGTGGAACCCAAATTCAGCACGAGAATCCTCATCATTCTTTATCCTCCTATCAAAAAGCCGCCCCAGGGAAAAACGAAATCCGTTTCTCCTTGCGGCGGCGGCGGCGCCTCAGCCCGCGTATTGGACGCCGAAAGCCTTCATGGCCTTCTGGAAGCATTCCATGGGAACCCTGGCCATGCCCGCGCCGATCAGGCCCCCCTCCCGGTTGAACATCCCTCCGTGGATGGCCGGGCAAATGCCGGTTTTCAGCACCAGCCGGATATCGATGCCCACGGGCAGAAAGTCAAAATCCAGGTTGGGAATGGGGAAGTTGGGATTTTTGGAGATGGAGATCTCCTCCATCTCCCGGGTCTGGGCGACGCACTCCCGCAGGGTCATCCCCCTGAGGTTGCCCACCATGGGGCTTGCCGCCGCGGCGAAGCCGCCCATGCCCGCGCACTCCACCACGCAGCTGTCCCCGAGCCAGGGCAGCTGATCCTTCTCGGTGTATTGGGTGGAGGTATAACGGCCCTCCATCATGGGGGCGGGGGCCGTAAACCACCGGTCCGGCAGCCCGGCCACCTTGATGCCGAATTCCACGCCGTTGCCGCAAACCGCGATGACCATGGTGGAGTAGGGGGTGCCGTCCGCCGCCAGCAGCGCCGAGCGGGACGCCCCCTGGCCGTAGCAGTGGAAGAAGCGGGGGGTTTCCACAAGGTAGCGCACCGCCTTCATGATCTCTTCCTTGGGGCGGTCCAAGGCAAAGAGGTCCGGGAGAATCTGCTTGTCAAACAGAAGGTCCGCAGCGCTTTGGCGGGTGTGGTTCTCGTCCCCCATCTGCATGCCCTCCGCCAAAATGGGCTTGAGGGCCAGGCCTCCGCGCTTTTGCAGCGCCTCCCGAAGCACGGGAAAAATCTCCTCCCGCAAAGAGCGCAGGTTTTCGGCAATGCCCTCGCTATACAGCCCCCAGCCGCAAAAGCCTCCCTGAAAGGGGCCCTCCGCGGGGAAGGTGCAGGCCGTCTTGCCGCTGCGGCGGTCCTGGATCACGTTCATCATCACGGAAGGGGTGATGATGCCCGTGCCCGCCCCCACCGTGTTATGATCCAGCGCCGATTCGATCTTCACCTCTCCGGCCCGGATGCGCTCCACGGCCTCCTTTTCGTCCTTGGCCCAGCGTTCCATAAGCATGGCGCTGACCATGCCCCGCCGGTGCAGCGCCACCATGTCCTCAAAGTCGATGGGAGGGCCGGAGTGAAGGATCATATGATCCTCCAACCCCTCCACACATTCACCCGCCGGCTGCGCATCCACCCAATACGGGTCGGAATCAATGATACAATGAACCGCCGCGTCGTTGGCGGCCTTGATCCTGTCACGAATCTCCATCCATCCGGACTCCTTTCCCTCTTTACAGGAACTTATCCAGCAGGCTTTCGATCTCCTCGCTCTGCTTCACGGGAGGATGCCACTGAATCTGGGCGCACTCCACCCCCTGGGAAAGCAGCGCCTCATAAAAGGTCTGTATGCCCACATTGACCACCCGGGGCTTGGCATTGTTCTCCTCCATGCTAGCTCCTCCTTTGCAGCGCCGCCATCAGGGCCGAAGCCAGCCTGGCGCTTTCCCGGTTGGAGGCGGCCACCACCGCGCCCGCCTCCCCAAGGGCCTTCCCGGCCCCGGCGATATCCTGGGGGTCGCCCTGGGCGCCGCAGAGGGTGGCGATGAACACGATGTCCTTATGCCGCCGCAAAAGGGGCACAAAGGGCAGAATCGGATCGGGATGCACCCCGGGGCCGGTGATGAAGTCCAGCAGCACCACCGCCACCTCGGGATCCTCCAGCTCCTTCTCCAGCCTGCGCAGGCGCAGGGCGGGGTCAAAAACCGGATGGGGCGCTTCCGCGGTGAAATCCTCCGCCCCCAGGTCCAAAAGGGTGTGGCCCGCGCTTTGATGATGGGACGGCAGCTTTTGGGCATAGGGAGTGTTCAGGTTGGAGGAAATCCCCGCCTGGGGGTTCTCCTTGGCGAAGAGCAGCAGCGCTTCCTCGGCGAAGGTGCCGCCGCAATACAGGCCCCGGAAGTACTTCCGGCCCCGGGGGATCCGCCCCAGCAGCTCCCCTGCCAGCGCCTCCAGCTCTCCCTGGGTCCAGCCCAAGTGCTTCTGTTCCCCGGTGAGCAGCTCGTAGCTGACCTCTGCGGCCTCCTGGAGGCTGAACGCTCCCCGGACCTTGCTCCCCCGGAAGATCTCCGCGCCTCCCCCCAGGAACACCGCCACCACAGGCTTTTGCAGCCTCTGGGCGTCTTTGAGCACCTCCGCCATGACGTTTTGGTCCGCCAGCTTGCTCACCAGGCACAGGACCTGGGTATCCGGGTCGTTATCCAGCCGCTCCATGCCCATGCGCATGGTGATGCCGCCGATCTCCGGCAGCAGGTCGTGGCCGCCGGTACCGATGATGGCGCTGACCCCCGCTCCCAGCCGTTCTATCAGGCAAGCCACCTCCTGGGCTCCGCTGCCGCTGGCCGCCACAATGCCCACGCCGCCCTTGCGCACGATGCTGCCCGCCGCCAGGGCCACGCCGCCCATGAGGCCCACCCCCGCGTCCGGGCCCATCACCAGCCTGCCCTTGGCGCGGCCCAGCTCCTTGAGCTCCCGCTCCTGGGCCAGGGGCACGTTATCGCTGAAAATAAACACATCCATGCCCAGCTCAATGGCCTTGCGGGCCTCCCCGGCGGCGTATTCCCCGGGCAGGGAGATCTGGGCGATGTCAAACTGGCCCGCTTGCAGCTCCCGCAGGTCCCGGAACACCTGGCACCTGCCGCCGCCGGGATGTTCCAGCAGGTCTATGCCCGATTGATAGGCGGCCTCCATGGCAGCCTCATCCCCCGCCTCCAGGGCGATCATCAGGTCGTTCTTGCCCGCGTCCTCCGGCACCCGGTAGCCCAGGCCCGTCAGCAACTCCACATTGGCGGGGGTGCCCATGCCGCTTTCCGCGCCGGTAACGCCCTCCCGCCCCAGGAGCCGCTCGGCCACGCCCATCAGGGTCACCGAGTCCACATACCGGTTCTTGATCAGATAAACCCTCTTCATCCCGATACCGTCTCCTTTGCCACCGCCATGCCCTGGGCTCCCTGCCGGAGCGTTACCCGCATGGGCTGCTTCTCCGCCTCCGGGAAATCCACCCGGGCATGGCAGCCCCGGGTTTCCTTTCGGGCCCCCGCCGCCGCGCACAGCATGAGAGCTGTGGTCAGATCGTTCTCCAGCCGCAGCCGCAAAAACGCCTCCTGGGAATCCGCGCCCCGGAGCCCCTTGATTTCCGCCAGCCCTTGCCGGAGCGCCTCCCCGGCCCTTTCCAGGGCCGCGCCCTCCCGCAGGGGACCCGCCGCCTCCAGGGCCTTTTGCATCTGTGCCCGAAGCCGCTCCAAAGCCTCCCGGATGGAGGTCCCCCCTGTTTCAGGGGCCTGAATCTCCGCCAGCGGGAAACCCGCGTCCTTGGCCCAGGCCGCCGCCCCGCGGCCCGCCCGGAAGCCGAACACCAAGGTTTCCAAACCCGCGCTGCCTCCGATGCGGTTGGCCCCATGCAGCCCGCCGATGCTTTCTCCGCAGGCAAACAGGCCCGCCACGCCGGCGCGGCCCTCCTCGTCCGTCTGCACGCCGCCCAAGGCGGTATGGGGCGCGGGGGCCAGCTCCACAGGGGTGGTGGACAAATCGATGCCCACGTTCTGATAGCGCTTCAGGTACATGGGGTATTCCTTTTGGAGCGTTTCCCGGCTTACCCCGGTGGCGTCAAAATACACGCCGCCGTGTTCCGTGCCCAGGCCTTGGGCGATCTCCGCCGCGATCCGCCGCGCCAGCACATCCTTGCCCACCCGCTCGGCCTCCTGGCCGTAGCGGGTCATAAAGCGCTCCCCTTGGCGGTTGCGCAGCACCGCGCCCTCATAAAACAGCGTGGTGATGACGCTGGTGCCCCTCAATTCCGGCGGCCAAACCGCCGCGCTGGGCTCAAACTGGATAAACTCCATGTCCTGGAGGACCGCTCCCGCGTAATAGGCCATGGCGGGCCCGTCGCCGCCGCAGTCCCGCTTGTTGGTGGAGAAGGGATACAGCCGGCAAAATCCGCCGCAGGCCAACACCACCGCCTTTGCGCTCACCGCAATCCATTCCCCGGCCTTGACGTCGTACGCCAGCGCTCCGTTCACCCCGTCCGGGCCCACAGCCAGGCGGAGGGCCCGGGTCTGAGGAAGCTCCTGCACCCGTCCCGCCAGCCCTTTACGCAAAGCCTCCAGCACCGCCACCCCGGTTTCATTGCCAATGGACGCCACCCGGGGGTGGCTGGCTCCCAGGGGCCGCAGAAGCTGGTATCCTTCCCCCGATCGGTTGAAGGCAAGGCCCATCTTTTGCAAGGCTTCAAACATCTTGGGCGCATCCTCGCACAACGCTCGGGCCAGGCGCGGATCGCTGAGCCCTTGCCCGCTTTGAAGGGTATCGCTGAGAAAGCTGTCCACCGAGTCCTCCGGCAGCAGGGGAACGCACAGACCATGCACCCAGGGGGAGGCCCCCATTCCGTCATGCAGCAGCGTCACGCTTACGCCCGCCCGCGCCGCCTCCCAGGCGGCGCTCCATCCGGCCAGGCCTCCGCCGATGACCAGGCAATCCGTCGTCCGCTTCTTCATGGCTTCTCACACATCCCAGATGCCGCCCTTGGCCATGGAACCGACGTTCTTGGAGAACAGGCGCAAAAAGCGGGGGTAGTCCTGGCCGGGGAATACCCAGTCGAACTTGGCGATGCGCTCGCTGATCTCTTCTTGCGAAAGGCTCACATCCATCCTGCGGGCAGGCACGTCGATGACGATCTCGTCCCCGTCCTTCACCACAGCCAGGGGGCTGCCCAAAGCTGCCTCGGGGCTGACATAGCCTATGCTCAGGCCGCTGGTGCCGCCGGAGAAGCGGCCGTCGGTGATGATGGCGCAGGAGTTGTACAGCTTGCTCTGGCCCTTGAGCTCCTCCTGGAAGGTGAAGGCCGTGGTGCCAAAGCGCCCTTTCAGGCCCATAAACCGCAGCACAATGGCGTCGCCCTCCTGGATTTTCCCGCTCCGCAGGGCGTCCAGGCCATCCTGAAGGCTGTCAAAGCACTTGGCCTTGCCCTTAAAGTGCATCAGCTGGGACGGCACGGCGGCGATCTTCAAAATGGAGCCCTCCGGGGCCAGGTTGCCGTAAAGCACGCCGATGCCCGGCTCCTTCATCACGGGATTGTCCAGGGTGCGGATGCAATCCTCGTTATACACCACCGCGTCCGCCACGTTCTGGGCAATGGTGCGGCCCGTCACGGTCATGCAATCGCCGTTAAGGCAGGGCAGCAGGTTCTTCATCAGCGCGGGCAAGCCCCCGGCCAGGTCAAAATCCTTCACGGAGTATTCGCCGCCGGGCATCAAGTGGCTCATCAGCGGCACGTTGTTGGAGGCTTCGTCAAAATACTTCCACCAGGGCAGGTCGTACCCGGCCTCGTGGGCGATGGCGGGCATATGCAAAATGAGGTTGGAGGAACCGGCCACGGCCATGTCCACCGCGATAGCGTTCTTGATGGCGTCCACGGTCATGATCTGCCGGGCGGTGACCCCCTCCTCCACCAGGGCCATGATGCGCTTGCCCGCCTCGTAGGAGAGCTTGCGGATGGCGCTGGAAACGGCGCTCATGGTGGAGTTGCCGGGCATGGTCAGGCCCATGGCCTCGGCCATGATGCACATGGAGTTGGCGGTGGTCATGGAGGTGCAGGCCCCGCAGGTACCCCAGCTGTTGGCGATGAGGCCGTTGTACTCGTCCATGTCCATCTTGCCCTCGGCCGCCGTACCCACCTTGTCCTGGGCGCGGATGTGCACGACCTCCTGCCCCCGGAACTGGCCGTGGGGCATGTAGCCGCCGGTGACGATGATGGTGGGGATGTCCAGGCGGGCCGCGCCCATCAGATGGCCGGGAACGATGGAGTCGCAGGTGGAGAGCATCACCATGCCGTCAAAGAAATTCCCCTCCACGGTAAGCTCCACCTGGTCCGCGATGGAGTTGCGGCTGGGAATCTCGATATATTTGGGGTCCTTGAGCACCATGCCGTCGCAGATGGCGGTGGTCATCACCTCCAGGGGCAGGCCGCCCGCCTCCCGCACGCCTTGCTTCACCCGCTCCGCCAGCTCCTTCAAATGGACATGGCCGGGGTTGTACTCGTTCCAGCTGTTCACCACGGCGATGAGCGGGCGGTGAAGCTCCTCCTCGGTGTAGCCCATGCCTAACATCAAGCCCCGGCGGCACTCCGAAGCCTCGCCAAACTCCCAGTTGCTGCGCATGTCCTTGTAGGTCTTCTTCACGGTGGGTTCCTCCTTCAAAAAATCAATGATGATCGCTCAATATTCCTCGTCCAGCATGCTGTCAATAGCTCCGTCAATGGACTGTCCGCCATCGATGAAAATCGTCTGTCCCACGATGAAGCGGCTTTTGCGCTTATCCGCCAGAAACAGGATCAGGGGGGTGATATCCTCCGGCAGGCCGCCGTGGCCCGCGGGGATCTTGCGGTTGAAGCCCTCCACGTTTTTTTCGCTGTAACGGTCCATGATCTTGGTGTATACCAGCCCCGGGGCGATGCAGTTGACATTGATGCCATGGGGGATCAGCTCCACGCCGATGGACTTGGTGAACATATTCAGCCCGGCCTTGCCGGCGGAATAGGGCAGCGCCTTGCGGCGCACCCAGGTGATCTGGCTGTGGATGGAGGAGATGTTGATGATCGCCCCCTGGGTTCCCTTGCGGATCATGTCCTTGGCGGCCTCATGGGCGCAGTAGACGGCGGCGTTCAGGTTCAGGTCGATCTGGTCGTCCCAGTATTCCATGGGCATATCCACGAAGCGGCCCTTGGGAATGCCTTGCGCGCCCCCGGCGTTGTTCACCAGCACGTCGATTTTGCCAAAATGCGCGATAAAGGCTTCCAGCATCCGCTCGCACTGGTCCCGCTTGGAGACGTCCGCCTGATAGGTCTGGGCGTCGGCCCCGGCCTCCCGGCATTGCTCCGCCACGTGCTGGGCGTCCTCCAGGGAATTCAGATAATTGATGCCGACATCATAGCCCTCCCGGGCAAAGGCCACAGCCGCAGCCGCGCCAATGCCATGGGAGGAGCCTGTGATGAGAACCGACTTTTTCATAAGCGCCGTCTCCTTTTATGGATGTATTCCGTCACGGTATGCAGCGGCAGGAACAAATGCTCCGGCGCCCGGCCTCCCACCTCGTGAATCAGCGCCCGGGCGATAGCGGCCGCGTCCTCTTCCCCCGCCGCCAGCATCCCCGCCACAAAGCCCTGGTCATGGGCGTCGCAGGCGGCGCAGGCCGCCAGGTACTCCCTCACCGCCTCCGGCCCCAGGGCCACATCCCCCAGGGGAAGGTAGGGATGCCCGCAGAGGAGGTTGCGGATGTCCATCTCCCGGAGCTTGCGCAGCGTGCGCCCATAGCCCGGGGCATCCATGAGCAGCGCGCAGCCCTGGGATACGGTGCCGTTCAGCTGGAGGGAATCCCCGGTGATCAAGGTGCCGGTCCTCTGCTCCAAATAGCAGCAGCTATCGGTATCGTGGCCGGGGGTATGCACAAGGCGCAAGGTCAGCAGCCTGTCCCCATCCTGAAGCAAAAGGCCGGGCTCAACCCCCTCCAGCCCCTGGGGCACAGGCGCGCCATGGCCGGGAAACCGCTCCCGAATCCGCCGGGAATAGGCCTTGGGGTCCCGTATGCGCTCCAGAGACTGGGCAAAGACCGCCACCTTCATTCCAGGCGCAAGGGCCTTGAGCCGCGCACAGCCGCCCACATGGTCGCCGTGGATGTGGGTCAGGGCCAGATAGGCGATATCCTGGGGCGCGAGGCCCAATTTCGCCAGGGCGGGCACGATACAGCTGTCCACCGTTTCCGGGGAGCCTCCGCTGTCCACCAGCACGTTTTGGGCGCCGCATACCAGCGCCACCCCCGTCCAGCAGCCCGGGAAAGGCACCCGCAGCCGGTACACATCCGGCGCGATGCGTTCAAAGCCCTCCATCCCATTCGTCATCCTTTCCGATGAGACGATTGTAAGCCACCACAGGCTTTCCCTTCAACGCGAAGAAGCGCCATCAGCCACCAAAAGATTTCGTCTTGCTTTTTGAAGGAACATGCCTTATACTATTGTATCGTTTTTGGGAAGGATCGGAAAATGCATGAAAGACCAGTTTATTCCGGTTTTCTTTGATCAAAAATCCGCCGCCTCCACCCAGTATGCCAACACCATTCAGGGCATCCGCACCGCCGCCGCCAAGCTGGGGATGCACCTGGCCCTGTATTGCGAGGAAAACCTCGCGGCCACGGATTTTTCTTCCCTGGCTCCGGTAGGGATCCTCACCGGCGCCTCCATGCCCTTTTTGCAAGAGGCGCTTTCCCGGCTGCGGGCGGCGGGGCGGCACGCCGTGCTGGCGGGCACGGACAGCGAGCTTTTCGGCCCCGATGTTTCCTGCGCCACCCCCTCCCGCCGGGCGGAAATCCAGCAGCTGGTCAACTACCTGTACCAATGCGGCAAGGAACGGCTGGCCTTGGTAGGCTTCGGCTGCAATTCCATCAATGACAACTTCCGCTATCACGCCGCCATGAGCGCCGTGGCCGCCTGGGGAAAGCTGCTCACAGAGGAGGACACCTTTCTTTGGCAGCATGACCCCCGCACCAGCTTCGACGCCTTCCTGCCAGTGGCGGACCGCTATGACGCGGTGATCTGCCCCAACGACGTGATCTCCATCTGTTTCATCAACCAGTGCAAGGCCGGGGGCCTTCGTGTGCCGGAGGACCTTTTTGTGGCTTCCTTTGGCAACATGTCCATCGGCCGGTTCTACCGGCCCAGCATCACCACCATGACCATGGATATGCTCTGCGTGGGGGAGCAAGCCTTTAACGCATGGCGCTTTTTGATCCTCAACGACGCCTCCCGCCTGACGGCGCTGAAAATCACCGTGCCCAGCCGCATTCTGGCCCGGGAGAGCACGGCGGGTACGCACATCGAGGCGGGCAAGGGCACCGCGTCCCCCACCCTTCCGGCGGACCGGTTTTATCACAACCCCACCATCGCCTCCCTGGTGCGCATCGAAAACTGCATTTCCCAGCGGGATGAAATCGATATGGGGATCATGAAAAGCCTGATGGACCCCCTCAGCTACGAGCAGATCGCCGAGGAGTTGTTCATCAGCGGCAGTACGCTTCGCTACCGCCTCAACAAGATTTTCGCCGACGCGGGGGTAAAGACCCGGCAAGAGTTTGAAGCCTTGATCACAGAGCATTTGGGCCAGGGAAATCCCTTCGCGGCGGAGCGGTGAGCGAAGGGATTTTTTATGTGCCCTGCGGCCTCATGAGCGGCGCGCCGCAGGATTCCCGGATGATCAGGGGCGCTTTGAGCAAAATCTGCACCCGCGCCACAGCCGGATTCTCCACCAGATTCAAAAGCGCATGGGCGGCCTGCCGCCCCATCACCTCCGCGGGCATCTCCACCGTGGTCAAGGGGGGCCGCACGTAGGAGGCCAGGGGCGTGTTCCCATACCCCACCATGGCCAGCCCCGAGGGAAGCGGAATGCCCCGCTCCCGGCAGCGCTTTTGAAAGCCGATGGCGATCATGTCCGAGCAGAAAAACGCCGCCGTGGGGCGGGCGGGGAGGGAAAGCACCGCGTCCGCCACCTCGTAGCCGAAGGCCTCGGTGTAAAGGCCATAGTGGATATAGGCGGGCGGCACGGGCAGTCCCGCCTCCGCCATGGCGTTTTTGTAGCCGATCAGCCGCAGGGAGGTATTGCGGAAGTTCCGGTTGCCGCCGATAAAGGCGATGTCCCTGTGGCCCAGGGAAATCAGGTGCTGGGTGGCCCCGTAGGAGGCCGTTACATCGTCCACGTTGATATAGTTCATGTACTTCTCATTCATCCAGCGGTTGACAATCATATGGGGAATGCCGTTTTCCAGGAGGTAGGGCATCAGGCGGTCCTCCTCCTCCTCGTTGGTGCCGATAATGAGATACCCGTCGTGGCGGGGGCCAAAGAGCGTCTCGATGTGGGAGAGGTGCTCCTTGTCCACCAACAGGACGGAATTGCCGATGCCCCGGTTGCTCAATTCGTCCACAAAGGCCGAGAAGATGCTGTAAATGGTGGGGTGGGCCAAAAAATCGCTGCCCGAGGATTTGGGCACGATGATGCCGATACTGGCCGCGCCGGAAGGGGACGCGCCCAAGGGCCGATATTGGTAATGAAGCTCCGCAACCGCCCCCATCACCCGGGCGCGAAGCTCCTCCCGGACGGGAACAGCTCCGCTGAGCACCCGGGAAACCGTGCTGGGAGAAACACCGGCCTTTTTGGCAACATCTCGAACCGTAGCGGACAAGGAAACAGCCCCCCTTCCTGGTGATCCGTTCATCCCTTGCTGACCCTAGAAGCAGTATAGCACAGCCGGTTTTTCTTCGCAATAGATTTTCTGAAACAAAATACATTTTGTTTCAGAAAATTCAAAACCCGCCTCCCTGCAAGCTTTTTGCGCGCACCTTAAACATTCCTAGAAAAAACTTTGTTTTCAGTCTTGCGTTTTTGGAAAACATCGTGTTATAATAGCGCCAATTCATGGAGCGCCCACGGAAACATTCTGAAACAAATGGAATTTTTTGGAAACACGTTTCACTCCAAAGGCATTTTTAGCGGATTGTACCGCTGAAAATAGAGAATCGAAAACCAAATGCATAAGGAGGTCACATTCATGCGGAAAATCGTATCCTTGCTCCTGACCCTGTGCCTGTGCCTGAGTTCCCTGGCGGCCCTGGCCGCCCAGGAACCCGTCACCCTCAGCTTCGCCTGCTGGGGTTCCGTGGAGGAATCCACCCGCCCCGCCTTCGAGGCCATGGTGGCGGCCTTTGAAGCCAAGTACCCCCACATCAAGGTAGAGATGACCGGATACCCCTACAACGACGTTCAAAGCCAGCTGCTGATCCAGGCCGCGGGCGGCACCCCGCCGGATGTGGCCCAGTGCGCGCCCATCTGGGTGGCCTCCCTGGCCGAGATGGACGCCCTGTGCTCCATGGACGAGCTCTTTGACGAGGCCGCCATGGGCGACTACTACCCCGGCGCCTGCTCCGGCACCACCATCGGCGGCAAGCGCATGTCCATCCCCTGGAACATCAACCCCGTGTGCCTGTTTTACAACAAGGCGCTGCTGGCCAAGGCGGGCTACGACCACGCCCCCGCCACCTGGGGCGAGATGGTGGAGATGTCCCGGGCCGTGGCGGCTTTGGGCAACAACGAGGACTGCAACAAGCTCTACGGCATGACCCTCTCCACCAAGCTGCTCTTTGGCGCGGGATATTTCTTCCTGCTGAATGTGTGGCAGCACGGCGGGGAGTTTGTGGACGAGAGCGGGAACGTGGTGCTGAACAGCCCCCAGACCGTGGCTGCCTTTGAGGAAGCCCGGGACCTCATCGCCGAGGGCGTCGTGGCGGGCGGGCTGGAGGTAAAGGAGAACCGGAACCTGTTTGCGCTGGGCCAGGCCGCCTTCCACTTCGACCTTCCCTCCATCGTCAAGCTGATGGCGGACACCTCTCCCAAGGGCCAGGCGTTCCTGGAGGACTTCGCCATCGCCCAGTGCCCCGGCCAGGACGGCCCCGAGGGCATCTCCTTCTCCTCGGACCATCACATGGTGGTCTTCAAGGACAGCCCCCACCGGGAGGAAGCGGCCCTGTTCGTGGATTTCATCACCGGAGCCGAGGGCATGAAGATCTATACGGATAACGGCGTCACCGTTCTTCCCGCCCGGGCCTCCGTGGAGGGCAACGATTTCTACAAGACTTTGGACGACAAGGCCGGCGTGTTCTTCAAGGTTCTGCCTGTGACCCGGGGCTTGCCTGTGCAGTCCTCCTCCTTCATCCAGGCCTGCGAGGCCATCATCACCGGGGTGCAGCGGGTGTGCATCAACGGCGAGGACGCCGCCGCCGTGGTAGCGGAGACCGACGCCGCCATCAAGGAGCTCTACGGGCAATAACCTTCCTTTTCCAGGGGGAGGAGCCCATGCGCCCTCCCCCTCATTTTACCCACAGGAGGCAGCCCATGACCATACGCCAGCCCGATTCCAAGCGCCCCTTCTGGAACAAATACAGAACCGACACCGCCTTTGCCTACGCGCTTTTGCTGCCCGCCTTCACGGCCTTGGCCCTCGTGATCTTCTTCCCCATCCTCAGGGGCATTGCCATGAGCTTTTTCAAATACACCTTCGCCACCATGCGCACCGGCCCCGTCTGGAACGACTTCGCCAATTACAAGGCGCTGTTCAGGAGCGGCGACTTCTTTGAATACCTCAAAAATACGCTGGCCTATATGCTTTGCAGCGTTTCCCTCCAATTCCTCATCGCCATGTCCGTGGCGCTGCTGCTCAACACCGCCGTGCGGGGGCGCACTGTCCTGCGGGGGCTCTTTCTGGTGTCCTGGACCGTGCCCAGCGTGGTGGCAGCCATTTTGTGGTGCTGGATCTTCCAGCCCCAGTACGGCATCATGAACTATCTCCTAAGCAGCCTGGGCCTGCTGGGAGACCCCAATATGCAATGGCTCCAGAACCCGCGCTACGCGCTGCTGACGGTGGTGGCGGCCTCGCTGTGGAAAAGCGGGCCCTACATGATCGTCATGCTGCTGGCCGGGCTCCAATCCGTGCGGGAGGACCTGATCGAAGCCGCGGCCATCGACGGGGCCTCCCGGCTCCAGATCTTCTTCCACATCATGATCCCCGGCATCCGGTCCGTACTGGATACCACGCTGATCATCTCCGTGCTCAGCGCCTTCCAGCAGTTCACCATCACCTACAACATGACCGGGGGCGGGCCCATCACCGCCACCACCACGCTGTCCATCGCCGCCTACAAGGCCGCCTTTACCAAGATGGACCTGGGGCTCGGTTCCGCCATCGGGGTCCTGTGGCTGATCTTGCTCAGCGCCATCACCCTTTTCTACAACATCAAATCCCGCCGCTTTGAGGACGTGGAATGAAAGGAGGAAGCCCCATGGTCGGACGGAAAAATCCCTTTGGCAAAGCCTGCGTCTACTTGCTGCTGGCGGCGTTTCTCCTGGTGTTCCTGTTTCCCATGTATTGGATGGTCATCTCCTCCTTCAAAACCAATACCGAGTTGATGAAGCTGCCGCCAAACTTCGCCCCCTCCGTGCTTTTGCTTCAAAACTATGAGCGCATCTTTTCCAACGCCAAATACCTGCGCTATTTGCTCAACTCGGTGATCGTCGCCTCCGCCACGGTGGCCGTCTGCCTGATGGCCTCGCTGCTGGCGGGCTACTCCCTGAGCCGCTTCCGCTTTCCCTTCCGCAAAACCCTCATGACTATTCTGCTCTCGGTGCAGATGTTTCCCGTGGTGGCCATTTTGATCTCCCTGTACTCCTTCTTTGTGGGGCTCAAGCTCAACAATACCTATCCCGGCCTCATTCTGGCGGACATCACCATGTCGCTGCCCCTGGCGGTGTGGATGCTGAAATCCTTCTTCGACCATGTGCCGCGCTCCCTGGATGAAAGCGCGTGCATTGACGGCGCGGGAAGGCTGCGGACGATGCTGCGGATCGTGGTGCCCCTGGTAAAGCCGGGGATGCTGGCGGTGGGCATCTACACCTTCCTTCAGTCCTGGGACGATTACCTGTTCGGCCTGGTGCTGATGAACAAGCAGCACTTAAAAACGCTGCCCGTGGGCATCGCGGAAAGCTTCATGGGCGAGTTCGTCCACGACTACGCCGGAATGATGACCATGAGCGTCATCGCGTCGCTGCCCATTTTACTGGCCTTTATCTTCTTTCAAAAATACATGGTCGCCGGCCTGACGGGCGGCGCTGTCAAGGAGTGAGAAACATGGCAAAGGTTGCCCTGATCACCGGCGCGGGCGTGGGCATCGGCAAGGGCGTGGCCCTGGAAATGGCCCGGGCCGGGTATGACATCGCGCTGCATTACAACGGCAGCAAGGAACAGGCCCTGGCCGTACAGCAGGAGATCCTGGCCCTTGGGCCCCGCTGCGAGATCCTGGGGGCGGATTTGACGGACCTGGCCGGGCTGCGGGGGATGTTCAGGGCCTTTGAGGCGTTGTTCGGCCGGCTGGACGTCTTTGTGGGCAACGCGGGGCTGACCCTCAAAGGCCGCCTGGAGGACATGGAGGAACGGGATTTTGACCTGATGTGCGCCCTGAACTGGAAGGGCAATTACTTCGGCATCCAGGAGGCCGCAACCCTGATGAAGCGGCAGGGCACCGGGGGCAGCATCGTGCTGATCTCCTCCAACCACGCCTTCATGCAGCATCCCCTATGCTCCTGCTACGGGGCCCTGAAAGCGGCCTTGAACAAGCTGTGCAAGAGCGCCGGGGTGGAGCTGGGCAAGTATGGGGTGCGGGTCAACGTTATCGCCCCGGGCTGGACGGATACCGGCGCCCAGCGGCTGGGCGCACCGGAGGATTCCTACTACCACATCCCCCTTCGGCGCTGGTGCACGCCCCAGGAGGTGGGCCAGGCGGCGCTCTTTCTCAGCGGGCCCTGGGCCGGGTCCATTACGGGAATCACCCTTACCATGGACGGGGGCGCCAGCTTGCAGACGGATTCTCTGGATAAATACGGATACGGCGCGCAGTAACAGCCGCGATACCACACACAGGCAGGAGGAACAATCATGCTGGACCTACAGGGCATCTGCCCCATTATCGCCACCCCCTTTACGGACCGCGGAGCCGTGGACTATGACAGCTTCCGCAACCTGGCCGCCACGCTGCTCAAAGGCGGCTGCCCCGCCATCACGCTCTTTGGCATCGCGGGGGAATACTACAAGCTCTCCGAGGAGGAGAGCGCGAAGCTGGTGGACATCACCGTGGAAGAATGCCAAAGGCATGGCGGCAAGGCCATCATTTCCGTCACCCAGCACGCCACAGAGCTGGCCGTGCAGCGGGCCAGGGACTACCAGGACGCCGGGGCGGATTGCCTGATGCTGCTGCCCCCCTTCTTTCTCAAGCCCGGCGCGGGGGCCCTTTACCAGCACATGAAGGCGGTAGGCCAGGCGGTGAGCATTCCCGTGATGGCCCAATACGCCCCCGAGCAGACCGGCGTGGCCATCCAGCCGGGGGTCTTTGCCGGCCTGTTTGCCGAGGCCCCCAACATCCGGTACTACAAGATCGAATGCAAGCCTGCGGGAGGCTATATCTCCACGCTGCTGAGGGAAACCGGCGGCAAGATCGGCGTGTTTGTGGGCAACGCCGGGTACCAGTTCATCGAGTGCTTTGACCGGGGGGCCACGGGGGTCATGCCGGGCTGCTCCATGTTCGACATTTATTTGAAGATGTACCGCCAGTACACCTCCGGCGACCGCTCCGCCGCCGCCGATACCCACAGCGGCTACATTCTGCCCATTCTCAACCACATCCGGCAGAACGTGGAAATGATCATCGCCTATGAAAAGCGCATTTTGAAGCGCCGGGGCATCATCCAAAGCGATTACTGCCGCCTGCCCTCCTTTGCGCCGGACCCCTATGACGACAGGCTCTTTGACGAGCATTACGAGCGCATTGCGCCGCAGTTTCAACGGTAAGGAGTTTGAACGCCATGAAGAACAACGATTCCGCCTCCTGGAAAAAGCGGGGCACGCGCCAGGCGCTGCTGCGCAACGCGCTGCTCAAAGCCATGGGCTATACGGACCAGGACATCGACAAGCCCATCGTGGGCATCATCAACACCTGGGGCGAGACCAACCCCGGCCACGTCCACTTCCGGCAGCTTTCCGAGGCTGTGAAGCGGGGCGTATGGGCGGCGGGGGGCTTCCCCCTGGAAGTCAACACCCTGTCCCTCTGCGAGGTCTTTTTTGACATCTCCAGCCTCATTTACCGCAACCTCCTCTCCATCACCACGGAGGAGCTGATCGCCCGGCACCCCTTTGACGGCGTGGTGCTGATCGGCGGCTGTGACAAGAGCATTCCCGCCCAGCTCATGGCGGCGGTATCCGCCAACAAGCCCACCATCTTCCTGCCCGGCGGCACCATGCTGCCCGGCCATTACCAGGGCGAGCCCCTGTGCTGCGGCACGGACAGCTTCAAGCTGTGGACCCGTTACAACATGGGGGAAATCGATATGGAGGAGGTCATCCGCCAGGAAGGGTGCCTGTACGGCTCCGCGGGGGCCTGCCCCATCATGGGCACGGCCAACACCGGGCAGACCGTGACCGAGGCCTTGGGCCTGGCCTTGCCGGGCAGCGCCGCCTGCGTGGCGGTTTCCGCGGAAATGCAGCGGGTTTCGGAAATGACGGGCCGCCAGATCATGACCCTGATCGAAAAAGGGGTGGTTGCCCGGGACATCATCACCAAGGCCAGCATTGAAAACGCCATCCGCATCATCATGGCGGCGGGGGGCTCCACCAACCTGCTGATCCATCTCAAGGCCATCGCCCGGCGGGCGGGGATTCCCCTGGACCTGATGGAGTTTGACCGCATCAGCAATGAAACGCCGCTGCTGGTAAACGTCAAGCCCCATGGGGAGCATTCCGTGGGGGACTTTGGGCACGCGGGCGGGGTTCGGGCCCTGATGAAGGAGCTGCTTCCCCATTTGAACGGCGATTGCCTGACGGTGACCGGAAAGACCGTGGCGGAAAACCTGGCCCAGGCTGAAACAGCCTATGACCGGAAGATCATCCGCCCCTATGACGATCCCATTTCCCCCCGGGGCGGCATTGCCGTGCTGCGGGGCAACCTGGCTCCGGGGGGCTGCGTGGTGAAGCGCTCCGCCGCCAGCGAGCATCTGCTCCGCCACCGGGGGCCCGCCAAGGTCTTTGACGACCTCAGCGAGGCGGAGCGGTACCTGCTGGATGAAAACAACGACATGACCCCGGATACCGTGATCGTGCTGCGGGGCTATGGCCCCAAGGGCGCGCCGGGGATGCCGGAGTTCGGCAACTACCTTCCCATTCCTAAAAAGCTATATCAGCAGGGCATCAAGGACTTTGTGCGCATCACCGACAGCCGCATGTCCGGCGGGGCCTTTGGCACGGTCCTTTTGCACTGCGCGCCGGAGAGCGCCATAGGGGGCCCGCTGGCGGCGGTGCGGGATGGGGACATGATCCGCCTCGACGTGGATCAGAACCTGGTGGAGCTGGAGGTTCCTGACCAGGAGATCGCCGCCCGGCTGGAGGGCTTCCAGCCCAAGGAGCACCCGGACATTACCCGGGGCTTCGTGCGCAACTTCATCGAGCACACCCTTCAGGCCGACGAGGGCTGCGATATGGATTACCTCTGAGCCGCTCCCCACACCGCAAAGCGGAAAAGGAAAAGCGGTTCCCGGGGCCGGCGGTGGGAATTCCACCGCCGGCCCCAAAAGGCACGAAAAAAATGAATTATGATACCATATCCGTTTTTTTCCCCCAAGACGAATTTTAAAGCGCCCGGACCGGCATTTTCTTTTGACAAAAAGC
>JAYFPK010000053.1:0-7695 GCA_034927815.1 Candidatus Limiplasma sp. | reverse complement strand
GGCTCCCTGGAAAAACCGCTCAAACCGGCGGATTCTGTAAAGAAAAGGGCATGCTATGAATTTTTCCAGAACCATTCAAGAATCCGGCTTGCTTTTGCTGCAAGGCTTACAGGTGACAGTGGCGGTTTCGGTGATCTCCATCCTCTTTGGAACGATCATCGGCTTTTTCACCTCGCTGCTGAGCATTGCGAAATCCAAGGTCCTGCGCTTCGTCGCGGGGGTGTATATCTGGGTCATCCGGGGCACTCCCATGATCGTGCAGGCCTTCATCGTCTATTTCGGGGTTCCCCAGCTGGTGCAGCTCCTGAACCCCGGCTTTCGCATTAGCGCCGATGTGGCGGGTGTGATCACCCTGAGCCTGAACGCGGGCGCTTATCTTTCCGAAATCTTTCGAGGGGGCATCAACGCCGTGGACCAGGGGCAGGTGGAGGCGGCCCGAAGCCTGGGCCTTTCCTCCTCCCGTACCATGTTGAGGGTGGTGCTGCCCCAGGCGATTAAGATATCCATTCCCTCCATGGTGAACCAGTTTATCATCGCCGTGAAGGACACCTCCATTCTTTCCGTGATCGGCTTGGCGGATTTGGTGAACAAGGCCAAGGTCTATGTGGGCAAGAGCTACCAGTTCTTCGCCACCTATCTTTTGGTCGCCCTGTACTATTTGGTGGTGATCTCGATTCTGATGGTCATCTCCAAGCGTGTGGAGAAGAAGTTTCAGTATGAAAGCAAAGATAATCGCCCGTAATGTCCGCAAAAGCTTCGCGGGGACCCAGGTGCTCATGGGCATTGACCTCACCGTCCAAGAGGGCGAGGTGGTGTGCATCATCGGGCCCTCGGGTTCGGGAAAGTCCACGTTTCTGCGCTGCCTGAACCGGCTGGAGGAAGTGAGCGGCGGGGAAATCTTCATCGACGATTTCAAAATCACCCAGGAGAAGGCCAACCTCAACAAAATCCGGGAAAACATCGGCATGGTGTTCCAGAACTTCAACCTGTTCTCCCACCTCACGGTACGCAGGAACATCACCTTGGCCCCTGTGGAGCTGAAAAAGCTCACCAAGGAGGAGGCGGATGCCAAAGCGGCGCAGCTTCTGGAGCGGGTGGGCCTGTCCGAGAAGATCGACGCCTATCCCCACGAGCTTTCCGGCGGCCAGAAGCAGCGGGTGGCCATTGCCCGGTCCTTGGCTATGTCCCCGGATGTGATGCTCTTTGACGAGCCCACCAGCGCTTTGGACCCGGAGATGATCGGCGAGGTGCTCCAGGTGATGAAGCAACTGGCGGCGGAGGGCATGACCATGGTGGTGGTGACCCATGAGATGGGCTTTGCCAGGGATGTGGCGGACCGGGTGATCTTCATGTCCGACGGGCTGATCGTGGAGGAGGGCGCGCCCAAGGAGCTCTTCGCCCACCCCAAGGAGCAGCGGACCCAGGAGTTCCTCCGGTGCGTGCTGTAACAAAAGGCATAGGCACCCCCCCGGCTGGAGATAGAAAAAACGCCCCGGGCAGGGGCGTTTTTCTCCGGGGATTTTTGGCGGTTACCGCTGCCTGGCGATGTAGTCCCTGTACCAGTAGAAGGAGTCCTTGGGCGTGCGCTTTTGGGTTTCAAAGTCCACATGGACCATGCCAAAGCGCTTGTAATAGCCCTCGGCCCATTCGAAGTTATCCATCAGGGACCACACGAAATACCCCAGCATCTTCACGCCGTCTTGATGGGCCTGTTCCAACGCGCCCAGGTAGCGGCTCAGGTAGTCCATGCGCTGCGGATCGTGGCACTTGCCGTCCTCGCTGATCCAATCCAGGCCCGCAAAGCCGTTTTCCGTAACGAGGATGGGGCTTTGGTACCTCTCGTACAGGAAACGGGGGCCCCAGTACAGGGACTCCGGGATGATGGGCCAGTCGCAGTTGTTGCGGGGGAAGCCGTCCGCCCAGGGCAGGAGCACGGCCTTGCCGTCCGGCCCGGCCTTCGCCCGGTCGGCGTTGTAGATGTTCACCCCATAAAAGTCCAAGGGCTGGCGGATGGTTTCCATGTCGCCGGAGAGAATCCGGGGCATGTGCTTTCCGTAATAGGCCAGGCCGTCCTCGGGATAGCGGCCCAAAAAGATGGGATCAGACCACCAGGCGGCGTTGAACAGGGAATCCCTGTCCGTGCGGAACATTTCCTCCCGGGCCGCCGCGATGTCCTGGGGGCTGTGGGAAGCCGGGCAGCAGACCCCGCCCACAGGGGCGAAGCCAATTTGCAGAGGCCTTTTAGCGGCGGCCCGGAGGGTCTGCACGCTCCGGCCATGGGCCAGGAGCGCATGGTGGGCGGCGGTAAGCACATCCCGCTGGGGGAGGGTCAAATAGGGAGCCTGGCGGCCTGTTTGCATGCCAAGGCCAATGAAGCACTGGGGCTCGTTGAGGGTCATCCAATGCTCCACCCGGTCGCAAAAGCGCTCCGCCACCACCTGGGTATACTCGGCAAACCACCCGGCAATGTCGCGGTTCAGCCAGCCGCCGCGCTTGTAAAGCTCATAGGGCAGGTCCCAGTGATAGAGGGTCACATAGGGGGCGACGCCCGCCTCGCACAGCCCGTCAATGAGCCTGTCGTAGAAATCCAGGCCCTTTTCATTCACCGCGCCGGTGCCCTCCGGCAAAATCCGGGGCCAGGACAGGGAGAAGCGGTACGCGGCCGCGCCCATTTCCTTCAGCAGCCCGATATCCTCCGGGTAGCGGTGGTAGTGGTCGCAGGCCACGTCGGCGTTTTGGAAGTCCCGCACCAGCCCCGGATGCTCACAGCACGTATCCCAAATGCTCAGTCCCTTGCCGTCCTCATAAGCGGCTCCTTCAATTTGGTAGGAGCTGGTGGCGGCGCCCCAGACGAATCCCTTTGGAAAGCCCATGTTCATTCCCTCCGAAGATCATCAGAATCATGATGGAAGCACCCCGCCCCGCCCGCAAAAGCAGCCCGGCAGAGGCGGCATGCTTCCTATTGCCTCCTATCCTAGCAGACAGGATTGGATTTTGCAATCCATTTTCGCTTCGGTGAGTAGAAGCGGCTTTTGCGCCGGGGGAACGAAAGGCGGCCCGCCTTTTCAGCGGGCTGCGCGCCTTGGGCTGGGGAACGCTGGCTCCGCTGGATTCGGTCAGGGCCGCAGGGCTTCGATTCTCCGGATGGCCCTCTCCAGGGCTTCCAAGGAGGTGTGGGAGGGGCCTTGGCGGATCTTGGGCCCCCTGGTGGCCTCCACCAAGGCGTTGACGTCCGCGGGGGAATCCGTCAGGCCAAAATCCCGGAGGGAAACGGGAAGCCCCCAGGAATGCAAGAGGCTGTATACGCTTTGCAGGTGTTCCGCGCCCACCTCGGGCTCAAGCAGCGCCAGCTGTACCAGCGTGCCATAGCCGACCTTTTCCCCGTGGTAAAAGGAATGGATCACCTGGGGCCTTACGGCGATCAGGCCATCGTGGAGGCTATGGGCAATCGCCAGCCGGTACGCGTCGCCTGCGGTGTTGCCCACCAAAGCGCTCATGAAGAAAATGATGTCCAGGACCTCCTCCAAAGCGCTGCCCTCCGGGCCGTCCCCCGGCGCCGAAAGGGCGGAAGGGCCCTTTGCCAGCAAAGTATCGTATATGTTCCGCCCAAGGGACGCGGTGAGAAAATTGAACACGCCTGCCGGGGCTTCGCGCATGGCGTAGCGGGTTTCCGGCCATTTGGAGAGGGTGTCCGCAATGCCAGAGAAAAGGAGTCTTTGCGGGGCGGCCGCCAAGACGGCGGTATCCGCCAGGCACAGCCAGGGGCTGTTGGCCGCGTAGAGGCCCTGGTCCGCCAAGCCGCTTGCGTGATAGGTGACGATCAGGGATACCATGCAAGCGCAGGTGGATGCGCAGGTGGGCACCGTTACGCAAGGGGCATGGCTCAAATCCGCCACCCACTTGCTCAGGTCCAGGGCCTTCCCGCCTCCTACCCCGATGACGAAGTCCGCTTTTTCCCGGAGGAAGGCTTCCCGCAGGGCGTAGGCCTGTTCCTTGCACACCTCCGTCTGGAAGACGGCCACCGAAAGGCCGATGCCCTGGGATTGCAAGGAATGGGTGATGGCGTCCAGGGTTTTGGAAAGAGCGGTTTTGCCGCCGATGACCAAGGCTTTTCGGCCCAGGGGCGCGGACAGCTCCCCCAGCAGCGCCAGCGCGCCGCTGCCCCGCACATAGCGGTTGGCGCCGATCATGACGTTTTTCATTTGATAGACCCTTTCATGGCATCCGCAATGAAGTATTTTTGCATGAACATGAACAGCGCCAGGGGTGGGAGGCACGCCAGGCACGCCGCCGCCATGGTGGCCCCCCAGGGGATGTCCCGGATAACCGGATCGTTGGGAGGGAGGCTGTTGATGGACACCATCAGCATCTGCTTGGCCGGGTCCCTGATGATGATCAAAGGCCAGAGGAAGTCGTTCCAGGAGCTTTTGAACACGAAGATAGTCAGCGTGATGAAGGCCGGAACGATGATGGGGGAGATGATGGTGGCGTAGATTTTGAAGTAGGAGGCCCCGTCAATCCTGGCGGATTCAATGACCTCGGTGGGTACGGCCCCGATATACTGGCGCATTAGAAAGATGGCGAAGGGATCGGCCACAAAGGGGATGATCAGCGGCCAGTAGGTGTTGGCCCACTTCAAGCCCACCATGGTCATGAAGGAGGGCAGCACAATGGCGTCAAAGGGGATGGTCATGGTATACAGCACCAGAATGAAAAGGGCCGTTCTCCCCGGAAAGCGGAGCTTGGCCAGGGCGAAGCCGGCCAGGGAGGCAAAAAACAGCGTCAGGACCGTTCTGGCGATGGAAACGAACAGGGAATTGGCATAGATTTGCGGCAGGGGAATGGCGTTGGCGACGTATTGGAAGTTTTCGTTGGTGAGCTTTTTGGGCAAAACCTGGAGCGTGGTGGTAAAGGTCTCCTGGTTTGGGCGCACGGCGGAGATCACCATCCACAAAAGCGGGAAAACGCATACCACCGCGAGGCAAGAGGCGAGAAGGAGGAGCCCCAGGCGGGCGATTTTTTTGCGCGGCATAGGATATCTCATTCCAGTTCACTCCTGAAACTCAATAGGACCAGGGCGGACAGCAGCATGATGACGGCCAGGGAGACAAAGGTGATGGAGGAGGCGTACCCCAGCTTGAAAAACTCAAAGCCGGTGCGGTACATGTACAGGGAAATGGTGGTGGTGGTGTCCCCGGGACCGCCCGCCGTAATGACGTAGGGCTCCTGGAAGACCTGAAAGGAGGAGATGGAGCCCATCAAAAAGCAATAGAAGAAGATGGGCTTCAGGGAGGGAATGGTAATGTACAATGTCTTTTTCAGGCTTGTGCATCCGTCCATTTCCGCGGCCTCATACAACTCGTTGGGGATGCTCTGCAGCCCGGCCAGGAAGATGACCATGTGCCAGGGGGTGGTCCTCCAGACGATCACAAAGATCACCGTGGACATAGCCAAACGGGAGCTTAACAGCCACTCCACCCTGGGAAGATGCAGCTTTTGCAGCAGCAGGTTGGCAAACCCAAAGTTATATTCGAAGATATACCCAAAGGTCAGGCACAGGGGGATGATGGCCAGGGCCTGGGGCAGATAAAAACAGGTTCTGAAAAAGCCCCTGCCCCTGAGCTCCTTTCTGTTGATGATCAGCGCCATGCAAAAGCCGAAAAAGACCACCAGCAAAATGTTCGCGCCCCAAACGATCAGCGTGTTTTTGACGGAGGTCAAATAGGTGCCGTCATTGGTGAGCAGGTTTACATAATTGTCAAGGCCCAGAAAGACCTTTTTGCCCATGCCGTTCCACTTGAAAAAGCTCATGGCCAGGGAATAGAAAATGGGAAAGACCTTGAAACAGGCAAAAAGCAGCAGGAAAGGCAATACGAACAGGAGTGCCGCCCGGGATTCCTCCTTGCCGATGCGGGGCTTTCTTTTCATATGTCACCTATCAGGGGCCGGGGCCAGGGCGTAAGCCCTTGCCCCGGCCGCGCCGGTCAGTATTTGGACGTGCCAATCTGTTGGCGGATGGCCTTGCCCATATCGGCAATGGCCTCGTCGATGGTCTTTTGATCGCTGATGGCTTTCGCCATTTCGGTGCTGAGGATATTCAGCGCCTCCGAGAAGGCGGGCGTGTACCGGTGGATCGTAGCGTCGGAGAGAATCGCCATGTCCATTTGCGTCACGTTCTGCCCGCCGAAGTATGCGTTCAGCTTGTCGTTGTTTTCAGATTGGGGCGGATGCTCCGCAAAGATATTCAGGGACAGGGTCGCCACCGTTTTTTCTTCAAGCTCATAGCATTTCACGTCGTCGAAGGCCGTTTCCAGCAGAACCCGGGCGGCGATTTCCTGCTTTTTCTCATCGGTGGCGAGGATGGTGAAGCCCAGGAACCCTTGCATGCTTTGCTTGCCGTTGGCAAAGGCGGGGTAGGGGGCGACCCGCCACAGGCCCGCTCCGTCGGGGTTGTTGGTCATCATGATGGTGGGCATCCAGCTGGCAACCAAAATGCAAGCCACTTTTCCTTCCGCCAGGGCTCCGTACCAGCTGGGGGTGAGGTCCGTCAGCTTCGTGGCGAAGCCCTCCGAGTAGATCCTGTAAATGGTCTTGAGGGCTTCGATGGCCTTGGGATCGGTATCCACGATACACTCGCCGTTCTCGTCAAAGAAGCCCATATCCTGCTGCCCAAACATGATTTCCCCCCAGTATCCGCAAGGGTTGTCCGGGGAGATGGTGGTCCAATACAGGTCCTCGCCCTGGGCCCGGGCGTATTCCATGAATTGGTTTCCGGCCGCGAAGAAATCATCCCAGGTCTTCAAGGCGCTCATGTCGATTCCCGCCGCGGCGCACAGGTCCTCCCGGTACAGCATCATAGAGGAGTTTCCCCGCAGGGGGATGGCGTACATCCGGCCGTCCTTCATGGCGGAGTTCCATACATACTCCGGCACCTTGTCCTTATAGGGCATCACAAGATCCGTAATGTCGGCGGCAACGCCGCTTTCAATCAGCATGGGGTTGAGCTTCAGGTTCATTTCGATCACGTCGGGCACCTCCGCGCCCGCGGCGTAGGAGAGCATGATCTTCTGGAGCATGTCCTGGGAGGAGCCTCCCTGGGACGCGAACTCATACTGGATATCCGCGTACTCGGGATGATCCCGCATGAACATGTCCCAGGCGGTGCCGTAGAAAGCGCCGGTGCTCCAAGTCCAATGGGTGATTTTCATGGCTTCGTCCGCGGTGGCGTACAGGGGCAGGAGTAGCGCGGCCACAAGCACCAGCGCGATGACCAGGTGTGTTTTCCTTTTCATACGAACCTTTACCTCCTTTATGTAAAGATGATTTCTCATCACCTTTCACCCAGCCTGGATTCCCATCCGTCCTCAAACAACCGCAAAAAATTCTTGGGGGAGTAGGGGTATTTTTCGCATTCCGCCTCATTGAGCTCCACGCCCCACCCGGGCCTATCCGAAACGGCGAGGAAGCCGTTTTCCACCCTGGGAACGCCCTCCAGCAGGTCCCAGACGCCGGGCCACAGGCTGTCGTCAAAGCATTCCTGAATCAGGAAGTTGGGGATCACCGAGTGGATATGGGCGTTTACGGCAGTGCAGAAGGGGCTTTGGGCCTGGTGGCACGCCACCGGCTGATGGTTGGCCTCGGAGATGGCGCATGCCTTCAGGATGCCCCCCAGGCCCAGGAGCATCACCTCGGGCT
>JAYFPK010000026.1:0-98172 GCA_034927815.1 Candidatus Limiplasma sp. | reverse complement strand
AAGGGGGTTGTTAGGGGGCCTGGGGGGAGAAATCGGAAATCCCCCCGGCCCCCTAACGTACTCGTTTCCTGTGACAAGGAAGCAATCATCCTGAACATGAAGATAAGTACCTAAGTGCCTCATAAACAAAAGAGCGCTTCTTCCCAAGGACAA
This sequence comes from Candidatus Limiplasma sp., assembly GCA_034927815.1. GTDB lineage: Bacteria > Bacillota > Clostridia > Christensenellales > Aristaeellaceae > Limiplasma. The sequence goes on along the minus strand of JAYFPK010000026.1, from coordinate 98,019 downwards.
TTCAAAACCACCCCCCCTTCCCCTATCCCCAAAGCCCTTGCCTTGTTTTTTTCTCCTCCCCGCGCTATAATATTCCTGCCGTCCCTTTCCCTGGGAAGGGCGAGGGGCGGCCATTTCGCCAAAACCCCCTGCGTTTTGAAAAGGAGCTTTGGATTGGGCATATTAAATCGGTTGCAACTCTGGGGCCAATGGCTCACCAGCGACCCTGTGGGCTTTGTGGTCTATCTGCTGTATTTTGCCGTGGCGATCCTGGCGACCCTGATCCTGCATGAGGTGGCCCACGGCTACGTGGCCTACCGCTGCGGCGATCCCACCGCCAAGATGCTGGGCAGGCTGTCCTTGGACCCCCGCAAGCATCTGGACCCTGTGGGCACCGTGTTTATGGTGCTCTTCGGCTTTGGCTGGGCCAAGCCCGTGCCTGTGAACCCCCGCAACTTCCGCAGCGGCGTCCGGGACGACCTGCTGGTGAGCCTGGCCGGGGTCACGGTGAACTTTACGCTGTTCTTGCTTTCCATGGCTTTGGCTGTGGGGATCAACGGGCTTTTGTGGAAGCCCGAGATCATCAACGCCTATGGCGCCAAGGAGCTCCTGTCCTCCAGGGGCATCGGCTATGGCATTTTGCTCAGCGGCCAGGGCGGCCAGGCGGTAGAGGCCATGCGCACCCCCTGGCTCCAGCATGTACAGCGGTTTCTGATGCTTTTCTTCTCCCTGAATTTGGGCGTGGGGGTGTTCAACCTTCTGCCCATCCCGCCTTTGGACGGCTGGCATGTGCTGGACGACGTGGTGTTCCGGGGCAGGCTCAGCCTGAACCGACAGGTGTTCCAGATCGCCCAGTTCGGCTTGATGGCCCTGGCCCTTACCGGAGCGCTGTCCGGCATTTTGGGCTTCCTCACCGGGGGGATTGAAAGCGGTGTGCTGAACCTGTTTTTGCGCCTGGCGGGCCACCCATAGGAGCTTTGTATGTCGGTTCATGTACGCCTCAAGCAGTTTGACGGCCCTTTGGACCTGCTGTTGCATCTCATTGGAAAAGCGAAAATCAACCTCCAGGACATCTTTGTCAGCGAGATCACGGAGCAGTACATCGACGCGGTTCGCAACGCCCCGGATTTTGACATGGAGGAAGCCAGCGAATTTATCGCCATGGCTGCTTTGCTGGTGGAGATCAAAAGCCGCGCCATCCTGCCCAAGCCTCCCAAGGAGGAAGAGGAGGACCCGGAGCAGCAGCTCATCCAACGCTTGATCGCCTACCAGCAGTTCAAGGAAGGCGCCCAGAACATGGCGGAGTTTGAAAAGGCCGCCCAGCGGATTTTTGGCAAGCTGCCGGAGGAATATCCCCTCCCGCCTCCCTCCCTGGAGATCGACGGCCTGACCTTTGGGGCGCTGTGGGAAGCGCTCCAGCGCCTGGCGGAGCGTGCCCCCAAGCAGCCCCGGGAGGTGGAGTTCCGCCTCCGGGACATCCGGCGGGACAGCTACACCGTGGAAGGCTGCATGGAAGTCATTGAAAGCCGCCTGGGGCTTGGCAGCGCCTCCTTTGAGGAGCTCTTCAGCGAAACGCCGGACAAGGAAGAGATCGTCACGCTGTTTATCGCCCTGCTGGAGTTGCTCAAGCTGGGCAAAGCGCATGTTTCGCAGGAATCCACTTTTGACCGGATCATCCTGCGCCCGGGAAGGAGAGCAGAGGATGGACTTGAATGAAGCGCCTTCCATTATCGAGGCGATTTTGTTTGTGGCCGGGGACCCCGTTGCCGTGGAGGACATAGGGGCGGCCCTGGGGTTGAGCGAAATGGAGACCATTCACGCGGTGGAGGCCTTGCAAAGGGAGTACGAGAGCTCCAGGCGGGGGATTCTCCTGCGGCGCTACGGCAACCACCTGCGCCTGGAGACCCGCCCGGAATGCGCCCCCTATGTGGAGAGAATGCTCCAGCCCGTACAGAGGCAGACCCTTTCCCAGGCCGCCCTGGAGACCCTGGCGGTCATCGCCTACCGGCAGCCTACCACCCGGGGCGAGGTGGAGCTGGTGCGGGGGGTGAAGTGCGATTACTCCGTCCAGTCCTTGCTCAGCAAGGGGCTTATCAAGGAGGTGGGCCGCAAGGAAGCCCTGGGCCGGCCCATTCTGTACGCCACCACAGACCGGTTTTTGGAGCATTTCGGCATTTCCGACATCCGGGAGATGCCCGCCCTCCCCCAAGCCCAGCCCCTGGAGAAGGACGACCTTCCTTTGGTGCCTTAAATCCGCGCAACCCCTCTTGGGAGAATTTTCAACAGATGGAATAAACCAGGAGAACCCGTCATATGCTATGGCAGAGGACGGGTTCGTCTTTTTGCGCGTGAAAAAATGAGAGAGGGTGGGGGATAAAGTGAAACAGGCGCTTACCATTCTGGCGATTGTCGTGGTGGCGCTGCTGGCGGTATCCGGCTTTATCGTAGCCGGGAGCATGCAGCAGTCCAAACAGCTTGCCGCGAAGGTGGATCAGGTCAACGAGCTCAAGGGGCAGCAGGCGGCCTTGCAAGAGCAGCTGGACGCTCAAATTGCCGAAAAGGAGGAGCAGGCTCTCAAGCTGAAGGAGAAGGAAAAGGAGCTGGCGGCCGCCTTACAGGATAAGGATACCTTGAAAGCGGGCCTGACCGAGGCCCAACAGTTGCTCACGGAGAACGAAACGGCGCTGGCCGAGGCCCAGGCCACAGCCAACACCGCCACCGCCGCCCTGACCCAAACGGAAAAGGACCAGGAAACCGCCCTGTCCGCCTTGGAGCAGGAGAAGAGCACCCTCACCCAGGAGAAGGAGAAGCAGAAGGCCCTGGCCCTCAGTTTAGGGGAACAGCTCACCGCCGCTCAAAAGGAGCGGGATGAGGCGTTGACCCAGGTGGAGACCCTGAAAAATGAGATGGAAGCCAGCTCCCAGGCGGCCCAGGAGGCGCAGACGGCTTTGGCCAGCGCCCAGACAGCCCAGGATACCCTTGCCGCCTTGGAGGGGGAATATCAGGCCGCCCAGGAGAAGTTGGTTGAGGTGGAAGGGCAACGCCAGCAAGCCCAGGATGCGCTCACCGCCCTGCAGGAGGAGCGCCAAAGCGTCCAGGACGCGCTAACGGCTTTGGAGAGCAAGCATCAGGAGACATTGGGGGCCTTGACGGCCTTGGAGGGCAGGCACCAGGAAACGCTGGACGCGCTGACGGCCTCTGAGGGCAAGCGCCAGGAGGCCCAGGACGCGTTGACAGCCTTGGAAGGCAAGCACAAGGAAACCCAGGACGCGCTGGCCGCCTTGCAAACCGAGCACGAGAAGGCAACGGCGGCGCTGACTGCCAAAACCAAGGAGATGGAAGCCTACGCAGGCGCGGTGAAGACGCTTTTGGAGCAACGGGCCGGAAAGGCTACGGCCCTCCAAGGGCAGCAGGCCATCGCGGCCTTTCAGAAGGCTTATCCCGGCAGCCTGCTGACCTTCGCCTGGTTTGAGCTGCCGCCTCAGGAGACCCCGCCTCCCAAGGCCACGGAGAAACCGACACAAACGCCCAAGCCCTCGGTCACGCCGCAGCCCGAGGCAACGCCCAAGCCCTTGGCGGCCCCTCAGCCATAACGGCCCGGGCCTTGCCGGGAACCCGGTTCACCGCTTTGGCAGCCGCCTGGGAGCACTGGCTCCCCGGCGGCTGTTTTGCGCTACTCCACCACCGCCACGCCCTGGCGGTACATGAGCCCTGCGGGCTGACCCGCTCCCAGGGCCCACAGGTCAGAGGCCCGGGCGTCCAGCCGGTAGGCCGGGTCCGCGGCGGGCCCGTCAGCAGCCTTGGCGATGATGGGAATCCCGCTTTGCCGCAGCCCGGAAAGGAGCTCGCCGCTTTGCCGGTAAAAGCCCAGCAGCCGCACATAGGCGGGCAGGGGATTCTCCCTTTGCAAACGGGCGGTGATCCCCAGCAGGCCATGGCAGCACAGCCGGGAAAGCCGGGCGTGGGTGTAGCGCTTGGTTTTGAGCATGCCCAGGAGCTCCCGGCGGCTCACGGCCTTGCGGCAGGCGGCGTACAGGCGGTGCTGGAGGCCCTCGGTGCAGTCCGGCAAAGCGGCCAGCTGGGCGGGGTCCATGGCCCGCAGCAGATATAGCAGAAGGGAATCCAGGCTCTCCTCCGGGTGGCGGGGCAGCCCCCGGTGCTCATAGCCACAGGCCGCCTTGGCCTCCTCCCATTTTCCAGCGGCCAGGGCGGCCCGGACCGCCGTGGCGGAGGGGTAGCCCAAATCAGGCCCCAAAGCGGTTTCGTGGTAACTTCCCTCCCGCAGCACGGGCAAAGGACGGAGGGGGCTTCCCAGACGCCCCAAGGCCCGGAGATAGCTGATCCCCAAAGCGTTGTTGGGGGAGGCCAGAACATCCGGCTCCACACACAGCGCCTGGGCCAAAGCCTTTCCCTGGGCTGCCGCGAAGGAGAGGCCCCGGCGAAGATGGCTTTTCAGCGCCAGACGGAAGGGCTCCTCCTGGCGCTGCAATACCTGCGCCGCCGCCTCCAGTAGCGGCAGGTCTTCCGTTTCGCACCCAAAGCTGATATGGGTCACAAAGCCCAAGGCGTTCAAAATCGCCACGCCCCCCAGGGCGAAGTGCTCCGCCTCCCGCAGGGCAAAGAGGGCGGGCAGCTCCAGCACCACATCGGCCCCGGCCCGCAGCGCCGCCTCGGCCCGCTGGGCCGGGGCGTAGAGGGCGGGCACCCCCCGTTGGGTAAAGGGGCCGCTCATCACGCATACAATGGCCGCCCCGGGAAGCTTTTGGCGAATCAGCTCAAACTGCCGGGCGTGGCCCCTATGGAAGGGATTGTATTCGCAAATCACACCCGCCACCGCCGGGCAGCCCGCCTCCCAGTGGAGGACGGACAAGGCGTTTTTCTTGGACATTTTCCTTTTTTCCCTTCCTTTTCGCCCGTAAAAGGTGTATAATAGGTTGGTTGTCAATTTCTCTATTCACAAGAAAGTATACCATACAGGGGAGGAAACCGCCATGTCAGCCATTGAAAAAATCAAGGCGAAGGCAAAGCAAAAGCCCATGCATATTCTGCTGCCCGAGGGTACGGAGCCCCGCACCGTCCAGGCCAGCGGGAAAATCGCCGCCGAGGGCATCGCACGGGTGACGCTGCTGGGCAATGCCCAGGAAATCGCCAAGGTGGCCCAGGAAACCGGCGCGAGCCTGGAGGGCGTAGGGATCATCGATCCCAAGGCCAGCGAGAAGGCCGAGGCCTACGGGCAGCTTTTGTACGAGCTTCGCAAGGCCAAGGGCATGACGCCGGAGCAGGCCATGGAACTGGTTACCGGCAACCCCCTGTATTTTGGCGCGGTGATGGTAAAGGCCGGGGACGCGGACGGTATGGTGGCCGGAGCCATCCACTCCACCGGAGACGTGCTTCGCCCGGCCTTGCAGGTCATCAAGACCGCGCCCGGCATCAAGGTGGTGTCCAGCTGCTTTGTCATGGAGCTGCCCACGGCCCAGTACGGACAGAACGGCGTGATGATCTTTGGGGACTGCGCGGTGATCCCCAACCCCACGGCGGAGGAATTGGCCGCCATTGCCATCGCCAGCGCCCAGACCGGCAAGAGCCTGGTGGATTTGGAGCCCAAGGTGGCTATGCTCTCCTTCTCCACCAAGGGCAGCGCCAAGGACCCGCTGGTGACCAAGGTCCAGGAAGCCACAGCCCTGGCCCGGACCCTGGCGCCGGAGTTGGAGCTGGACGGGGAACTGCAGGCGGACGCCGCGCTGGTGGAAAGCGTTGGGCAGCTCAAAAGCCCCGGCTCCAAGGTGGCGGGCCATGCCAACGTGCTGGTCTTCCCCGACCTGCAGGCGGGCAACATTGGCTACAAGCTGGTGCAGCGCCTGGCCGGGGCCCAGGCCATCGGCCCCATTGTGCAGGGCCTGGCCCGGCCCGTGAACGACCTGAGCCGTGGCTGCTCGGTGGAGGATATCGTCAGCGTGGTTGCCATTACCGCCGTGAAGGCGCAAGCATAAGGAGCAAGATTGATGAAGATTCTGATTCTCAACGCGGGTTCCTCCTCCCTGAAGTACCAGCTCATCGACATGGACGGTGAAAAGCTCCTGGCCAAGGGCATCTGCGAGCGCATCGGCATCGAGGGCAGCAAGCTCAAGCAGTGCGTGAACGGCGAAAACTATGAGCGCACCGCCCCCATGAAGGACCATACCGCGGCCATCGAGCTGATGCTGGAGGCCCTCACCGACGCGGAAAAGGGCGCACTGCGCAACATGGACGAAATCGGCGCTGTGGGCCACCGGGTGCTTCACGGCGGCGAGCGCTTCACCGCCAGCGTGTGCATCAACGAGGAAGTCAAGGACGCCATCCGGGCCAACATCCCCTTGGGCCCCCTCCATAATCCCGCCAATTTGATGGGGATCGAGGCCTGCGAAAAGGTGATGCCCAACACCCCCAACGTGGCCGTGTTCGACACCGCCTTCCACCAGACCATGCCCAAGAAGGCGTATCTGTACGGGGTCCCCAAGGAATACTATGAACGGCTCCACATTCGCCGCTACGGCTTCCACGGCACCAGTCACCGCTATGTGAGCAAGCGGGCCTGCGCGTTTTTGGGCCTGGACCGCAAAAGCACCAAGGTCATCACCTGCCATTTGGGCAACGGCTCCAGCCTGTCCGCCGTGGACGGCGGCAAGTGCGTGGATACCAGCATGGGCCTCACCCCGCTGGAGGGGGTCATCATGGGCACCCGCTCCGGCAACGTGGACCCCGCCGTGGTGCAGTTCATCGCCAACAGCGACCGCCTCTCCGTGGACCAGGTGCTGGACCTGCTCAATAAAAAGAGCGGCCTGATGGGCCTGAGCGGCAAGAGCAGCGACATGCGGGACATCGACGACCTCTGCGACGCCGGGGACGAGGACGCCCTGACCGCCCGGGAGATGCTGGCTTACAGCATCCGCAAGTACATCGGCGCGTACGCGGCGGCCATGGGCGGCGTGGACGTGATCGCCTTCACGGCGGGCATCGGCGAAAACAACGATACCTTGCGGGCCATGGTAATGGAAGGCATGGAGTTCCTGGGAGCCAAGCTGGACCCGGAAAAGAACCGGATCAACCGCAAGGAGACCGTCATCTCCGCCGACGATAGCAAGGTGAAGATCGTGGTGATCCCCACGGACGAGGAAATCGTCATCGCCCGGGACACTTTGGCCATCGTGTCCGGAGAAGCCGTAGAGTAAGCTGTCAGCCTGAAAAAGTGGTTGACAAACCCTCCCTATGGCCGTATAATACTGCATGGTCACGTTTGAGGAGGGCACCATGCTGCTGGATGTTTCAAAAGCTTTTTTGGACCCGGGCACGGCGTTCCCTTTTGAGGCGAAGCTCCAGCTTCCGCCCCAGGATGTGACAGGGGAAACGGTCGCTTTTGACGAGGCGCTGCTCCAGGGAACCTACAGCGTTTTGGAGGATGCGGTTCATGTGAAGGGGACCCTGGGCACGGTGGCCCACGCCGCCTGCGTCCTGTGCCTGAACCCGGCGGACATTCCCCTGCGGGTTTCCTTTGCGGAAGTTTTTCGCAAGGATGCCAACGGCCAGGAGGACGAGGCCTTTCCTTACCAAGGGAAATCCGTTTCCCTGGACCAAATGGCGCTTACGCTGGTGATGCTGGCCCTGCCCATGCGCTTCCTCTGCCAGGAGGATTGCGCGGGAACCCAGGAGCTCCAGGCGTGGCAAAGGGACATTTCCAAGAGCTCATGCGAAGATGGACCGCCAACCCAGCGTCCTTTTGAAGCATTGCAGCACTTGCTTAAGAAGGACGAGGAGGTGTAGATATGGCTCTTCCCAAAGGAAAAGTATCCAAGGCCCGTGGCCGCAGCCGCCGGGCGAATTGGAAGCTGAGCCTGCCCGGCATCGTGGAATGCCCGCAGTGCCACCAAATGAAGCTTTCCCACCGTGTATGCAAGCATTGCGGGTATTACAACGGCAGGCAAGTGATTGACATGACCGAGAAAAAGAAGGAAAACGCCTAAGGCTTCCTTCAACCCCCGGGGCCACTTTCCTGTTTTTCCTCAGGGAAAACAGGAAAGTGGCCCCGGAGAATTAGCCCTTGGAACAAGAGGAGTACGCATCCCGCCCCACAGAGAGAGCAACCCTTGGCTGAAACGTTGCTTGGATTGGCGTAATGCGGAAGGTCGCTTGGGAGGGCGCGGAATGAACGGCATGCCGCTAGTTCCGCCGGGCGCGCCCGGTATAGCGCATGGAGGCGCCTGCCCCGCAGGCGCGAAAAAAGGTGGTACCACGGAGCCGCTCCGTCCTTTGGGACGAGGCGGCTTTGCTGTTGTAGGGGAGGGATACCATGAGCTTTTGGGAAAAGATGATGGGGCGGCTGAGCGTCCCGGGGCTTCTCCTGGTCACCGCCGGGGCCGTGCTGGTTGTTCAGGCGGCGAAGCTATGCAGAGTGCTTTTCAAGGACAATGGGGAAAAGCTCATTCTGCCGGTGAAAATTCTGGGTCTGGCCCTGGCGGTCTTGGGAGCCGTCATCTTGTTGGATTGGATTCCGGGGCTTTGAGCCCCGCAAGCGCAATAGGGAGGAAGCCGCATGAGCGAGCAGCGTCCACGGGAATTTGCCATGGAGAAGGTATACAATCCCCAGGCTATTGAAGACAAGCTGTATCAAATGTGGGAGGAAGGCGGGGCCTTTGTGGCCCACAGGGTTCCGGGCAAGAAGCCCTACACCATCGTCATGCCGCCCCCCAATATCACCGGGCAGCTGCACATGGGTCACGCCATGGACTGCCTGCTGCAGGACGCCCCCACCCGCTACCACCGCATGAAGGGGGACCCCACCCTGTGGCTGCCCGGCACGGACCACGCCTCCATCGCCACGGAGGTGAAGATCGTGGAGCAGATGAAGGCCGAGGGCGTCACCAAAGAGGATATTGGCCGGGAGGGCTTTTTGGAGCGCGCCTGGAAGTGGAAGGCCGAATACGGCGGGCGGATCAACCGGCAGCAGCGCAGGCTGGGAGCCAGCTGCGACTGGAGCCGGGAGCGCTTCACCATGGACGAGGGCTGCAACGAGGCCGTGCGGGAGGTTTTCGTGCGCCTGTACGAAAAGGGCCTGATTTACCGGGGGGACCGGATCATCAACTGGTGCCCGGTGTGCAAAACCGCCCTTTCCGACGCCGAGGTGGAGTACGAGGAGCAAGCCAGCCACCTGTGGCACATCCGCTATCCCGCCGCGGACGGAGGGCCGGGGGTGGTCGTCGCCACCACCCGGCCGGAAACCATGCTGGGGGATACCGGCGTGGCCGTGAATCCCGGGGATGAGCGATACAGGGATTTGGTGGGCAAGAAGGTGGTATTGCCCATCGTCAACAAGGAAATCATCGTAGTGGCGGATGAGTATGTGGACCCGGAGTTCGGCACCGGCGCGGTGAAGATGACCCCGGCCCATGATCCCAACGACTTTGAGGTGGCCCAGCGCCATGGCCTGGAGGTGCTTCGGGTCACCAACGACGACGGCACCATGAACGAGAACGCGGGCCGCTTTGCGGGAATGACCTCCCAGGAATGCCGCAAGGCCATCGTGGAAGAGCTCCGGGGGCTGGGCCTGCTGGTGAAGATCGAGGACTATTCCCATAACGTGGGCACCTGCTACCGCTGCCACCAGACCGTGGAGCCCTTGGTGAGCCGCCAGTGGTTCGTGAAGATGGAACCCCTGGCCGCCCCCGCCATCGAGGCGGTGAAGACCGGGAAGATCCGCTTTGTGCCCGAGCGCTTCAGCAAGACCTACTACAACTGGATGGAGAACATCCGGGATTGGTGCGTCAGCCGCCAGCTTTGGTGGGGGCACCGGATTCCCGCCTGGTATTGCCACAGCTGTGGCGAAACCATCGTGGCCCGGGAAGCCCCGGACGTATGCCCCTTTTGCGGCAGCGCCCATCTGCATCAGGACGAGGATGTGCTGGACACCTGGTTCTCCTCGGCCCTGTGGCCCTTCAGCACCTTGGGCTGGCCTCATCAAACCGAGGATTTGAAGTATTTCTACCCCACCAATATGCTGGTGACGGGCTATGACATCATCTTCTTTTGGGTGGCCCGGATGATTTTCAGCGGCATCGAGCAGATGGGGGAGGTCCCCTTTGACACCGTGCTGATCCACGGCCTGGTGCGGGATGAAAAAGGCCGCAAGATGAGCAAGAGCCTGGGCAACGGCGTGGACCCCCTGGAGATCATCGACCAGTACGGCGCGGACGCGCTGCGCTTCTCCCTGGCGAACGGCGTAAGCCCCGGCAACGACACCCGCTTCTCCACCGAGAAGGTGGAAAGCGCCCGCAATTTCGCCAACAAGGTATGGAACGCCTCCCGCTTCGTGCTCATGAACCTGGACAGCCGGGAGGACATCCGCACAGGGGAATTGACCTTGCCGGACCAGTGGATCCTCAGCCGCTTCCAAAAGGCGGTCCAGGAGGTAAGCCAGCACATGGAGGAGGGCGATTTCGGCCTGGCTGCCTCCAAGATTTACGACTTTGCCTGGAGCGAGTTCTGCGATTGGTATATCGAGCTGAGCAAGGGCCGCCTCACCGGGGAGGACGAGGCAGCCAAGCGCAATGCGCGGGCGGTGCTGCTGTACGTGCTGGAGGGGCTGCTGAAGCTGCTGCATCCCTTCATGCCCTTCCTCACGGAGGAGGTATACCAGTACCTGCCGGGGAAGGAAGGCATGCTGATTTTGGCAAGCTGGCCCCAGCTCAGGCCGGAATTTGACTTCGCCAAGGAAGAGCGGCAGATGGAAGGCCTGATGGAGATCATCCGGTCCATCCGCAACCTGCGCTCGGAGATGAACGTGCAGCCCGGCAAGCGCATCCATGTGACCTTGATCCCCGAGGCGGGCTGGGAGGATACCCTGGCCTTGGCGGAGCCCTACTTGCAGCGCCTGGCGGGGGCCGGGGCCGCGGAGCTGGGGGGCAAGGACGCCCTCGCCGCGGAGAAGACCGTCAGCGCCGTGTGCGCCGCCGGAGAGATCCGCATTCCCCTGGGAGACCTGGTGGATTTTGCCAAGGAAGCGGCCCGCCTGGAGAAGGAAGCCGCCCAGCTGGAGGGGGAAATCAACCGGGGAGAGGGCAAGCTCGCCAACCAGGGCTTTTTGGCCAAGGCCCCGGCGGCTTTGGTGGAGCAGGAAAAGGAAAAGCTGAAAACCAACCGCAGCATGCTGGCCTCCCTCAGGGAGCGCATCGCGGAATTAAAGGAAAGCCTGTAAGCATGGAACATCAACAGGGAAATCCCGCCTCCTTCCATCACCTGCCCGTGCTTTTGGCCGAGGTGATGGAATGGCTGCGCCCTGAGCGCGGCGGCGTATACCTGGACGGCACTTTGGGGGGCGGCGGCCACAGCAAGGAGATTCTGCGGGCCGCCGGGGGCGAGGCCGTCCTCTATGGCATCGACCGGGACGAGGCCGCCATCGCCGCCGCCGGGGAGAGGCTTGGGGGCTATCCGGGCTTTCATCCCATCCGGGGGAACTTTCACGAGGCCAAGGCGTTGCTGGCGGGCGTGCAAGCGCCTCCTTTAACCGGCGCTTTGCTGGATTTGGGGGTCAGCAGCCACCAGCTGGACACCGCCGATCGGGGCTTCAGCTACCATGAGGACGCGCCCCTGGACATGCGCATGGATACAAGCCAGGGCATCACGGCGGCGGAGTACCTGGCCGCAGTGGGCCGGGAGGAACTGCGCCGGGTGCTCACCCAATATGGGGAGGAGAAATGGTCCGCCCGCATCGCCCAGGTGCTGGAGGAAAGGCGGGCCAAGGCCCCCATCCTCACCACCGGGGACCTGGTGGCCGTGGTGGACGCGGCCATTCCCAAGGCGGTGCGCCGCAAGGAGGAGGGGCACCCCGCCCGGCGGACCTTCCAGGCGGTGCGCATCGCCGTGAACGACGAGCTGGCGCCCCTGGAGGAGGCTTTGCGGGATATCGCGGATTGCCTGGCTCCCGGGGGAAGGCTGCTGGTGATCACCTTCCACTCCCTGGAGGACCGGATCGTGAAAAACACCTTCCGCAGCCTCCAAAACCCCTGTACTTGCCCGCCCAAGGCCCCTATCTGCACCTGCGGCAAGAAGTCCCTGGGCAAGGTGCTGGCGGGAGGCGCGGTGAAGCCCACCGCCCTGGAGGCGCAGGAGAATCCCCGGTCCCGCAGCGCCAAGCTGCGGGTGTTTGAGCGCGCCCAGGGGTAGCGAAAGCAAAGGAGAAGCCTATGCCGACTCTCTATGTGGTGGCGACCCCCATCGGCAATCTGGGGGATATGGCCCCCAGGGCCATTGACACGCTGAAAGCGGTGGGCCTTATCGCCGCGGAGGATACCCGGGTGACCCGCAAGCTGCTCAGCGTCTTTGGCATTGCCACCCCCATGACCAGCTGCCATGAGCACAACCAGCGGGATAAATCCGCCCAGATCGTAGCGCGGATGCTGGAGGAAAACCTGGACGTGGCCCTGACCACGGACGCGGGCACCCCCTGTATCAGCGATCCCGGCAGCTTTTTGGTGGAGGAGGCGGTCCGGGCCGGCATCGAAGTGGTGGCCGTGGCGGGCCCCACGGCCCTGGCGGCGGCCCTGAGCGTCAGTGGCATGCCTGTGACGGAGTTCACCTTTTACGGGTTTCTGCCCAGGGCCAAGGGGGAACTCAGGGAAAAGCTGCGGGACATGCGGAGCCATTCCAAGCTGGCCGTGGTGCACGAATCCCCCCACCGGGTGGCGGACCTGCTCTCCTGCGTCCAGGAGGTGCTGCCCCATACCCAGGTCAGCGCCAGCTGCGATTTGACCAAAAAGCATGAGGTAACGCTCCGGGGCCCCGTGGCCCAGGTGCTGGAGGCCCTGCGGGCTAACCCCAAGGCGGAAAAGGGAGAGTACTGCTTGGTGCTGCGCTGGAGCGAGGAGGACCCCGCCCCCGCGCCCCGGCAGGAAAGCCCCGTGTCTTTGGAGGCCCGGCTCCTGGAGGGGGTTTTGAAGGGCCTGTCCATGCGGGAGGCCATGGAGGAGCTCACCGGCGAAGGGGAGCGCAAGAACGCCGTGTACGCCGCCGGCCTCAAGGTGAAGGAGTGGCTGGGGGAGCGGGCGTAGGAACGGTTGCCCCCGGCGATTCAAGGATGCATCCATCAAGAATCCCCACATCCCATATGCCTTTGGCATGTGGGATGTGCGTTTCCAGGGATGAAATCTCTATGCGGGGTTTGGGCGGAGCCCTGAAGAGGCTCATGCTTTCCCAGGTTTGGAATTCCCTTCCTTGGCGCATACTACCCCGGAAAGGGCAATAAGCCAAGAGAAGGAGAGCGAAGCATGAACCCGTTTGATCAAAAAAACAGCCGCCTGGAGGACTGCATCCTGGACTGGAAGGGGCTGTATCCCGCCCCCTACAACAAGAATGAGGTAGCCCCCTACACCCGCACCCGGATCATACTGATGAATGGCACGGAGTTTGAAAACGTCTGGTTTTCCCACCAATTTTCCCGAAACTGCGGCAACAACGACGTACGCAGGCAGCTGGCTCTGCTGCGGCGGCTGGAGCAGCAGCAGCAAAAGCTCCTCAGCGCCTTGAAGCCCGTGGATGAAACGGTGCTGGAGCATACCATCGGGTATGAGCAGCTGGCTGTGGATTTGACGGCCCACCTGGCCCAGCGGGAGGCGGACCCCTATGTGAAAACCGCCCTGGATTTCGCCCTGCTGGAGGATTTTGACCACCTCTACCGCTATGCCGATCTCATGGACATGGAGACCGGGGTCCACGCCGAGGACCTTGTGGGGCATTATACGGAGGTGACGCCGGGAAGGCCCACCATCTCCGAGCACTGCTTCCCTTACGATACCATCAAAAAGTCCATCCGCAACAACACCGCGGCGTTGAGCACCAAGCTGTGCGTGGGCATCATCACGGCGGCGGAGCAGCAGACCATGAACTTCTACATGAACGTCTGCGGAACCTACAAGGATGACCGGGGGCGCAAGCTCTACCAGGAGATCGGCATGATCGAGGAGCAGCACGTCACCCATTACGGCAGCCTCATGGACCCGTCCGCCACCTGGCTGGAAAACCTGCTGATGCATCAATACATCGAGTGCTACCTGTATTACTCCTGCATGGAGACGGAGAGCTGCCCCAAGACCAAGCAGGTATGGCAATGGCTTTACGACCAGGAGACCATCCACCTGGCCGCCGCCGCTAAGCTGCTGAAAAAGGAGGAGGGCAAGGACTACCAGCAGGTGGTGGGCAACGGGGACTTCCCGGACCCGATTTGCCTGTGCTCCAACATCGAGTATGTGCGGCAGGTACTGGGCAAAACCGTACAGGAGACCACCTGCCGGGAGAGCTATGCCAGCGTGGACCATCTGGCCCAGGATGCGGACTTCTTCCGCTATCAGCAAAAGGTCAACCCGGACGCCGCCTGCGTGCCCAGCCACATGGTCATCAAGGATCACATCAACCAGTTTGGCCGGGATTACCGCTGGGAAAGCGCCCCCAACCCCATCACCCAGCTGCGGGATGTGCGGGTGGACAACATCGACGTGGGCCGGGTGCCCGGCAGCGTCCAGCCGCCCCCGCCTCCGATGATGGCGGGCCAGGCCGCAAGGCCCCAGCCCGGCATCTAAAGGCGCGCCAAAGCCTGGAAAAGGACGCCCCGGCAAGCGCCGGGGCGTCCTTTTCCCATACCCTTTTCAACTGCCGGCGCTTTGATAGCGCCTGAGCCCAAACCGCCCGAACCAGAGGGCAAATGCTGTGAAGAGCGCAACGGCCAGGAGCGTGGGACAAATCCCGGGGACGTCCAGGCGCCTTGGTTCAGAGGAAGTTCACCAAAACCGGCCGGACCGGCATCCACACATCTGGCCTTTGGGGGAAAACCCGGATTTGGGAGAACACGCCAGGGCAGCTTGCCGCTATGCCGCGCGGAAGCGGTCAGGAAAGGTCCAGCTCCCGGCGGACCTTATCCAGGATATCCGCCATTTCCTGCCAATGGGCCTCCATCTCCCGCACCAGCTTGAACTGGGTGCGGGCCCGGTCCAGGTTGTGGCCGGGGCGGGAGATGCGGTAATAGACGTCTCCGGCCAGGTGATCCGCCAGGAAGCGGATGGCGTTTTCCAGGGTCATCAGCTTCGCCCCCATGGGAAGGGTTTCGATTTCCCTTTGGGTGAGCCTTGCCCCGCATTGCTTCAAAAATCCCCGGACATAGGCCTCATACAGGTCCAGGGAAAGGCGCACCTTGCTTAAATCCTGTTCATCCTCCAGGGCCGTGGACGCGCCAAAGCGGATGGAATCGCCGAAATCATTGGCCACCAGGCCGGGCATCACGGTATCCAGGTCGATGACGCAAAGAGCCTGGCGGGTTTTGGCGTCCAGCATGACGTTGTTCAGCTTGGTGTCGTTATGGGTGACCCTGAGGGGAAGCTCTCCTTTGCGGAGCAAATCCATCATGAAGGCGGCTTCCTCTTCCCGGGCCAGGGCAAAGGCGATCTCTTCCCGCACATCCTTTCCGCGCCCGGCGGCGTCGGCCTGGAGGGCCTGGCGAAACTGCACGTAGCGGTTGGGGGTGTCATGGAATCGGGGAATGGTCTCGTTAAGGGTATCCGCGGGGAAATCCGCCAGCAGGTTCTGGAACATGCCAAAGGCCACGGCGCTTTGGTAGAAGTCCTCCTGGGACTCCGCCCGCTCCAGGCACACGCTGTCCGTGATGAAATCATACAGCCGCCAGTATTCCCCCTCCCCGTCCAGGTAATAGGGGTTCCCCTCCACGGTGCTCACCAGCGTCAGGGAATGCCGGGGGCGGGGATCGGCCTTGTGCAGGTGCCGGGTGACGGAAGCGATGTTGTGCATCAGGGCGGGCACGTCCTTGAACACATGCTGGTTGATTTTTTGCAGAATATAGGATTGTTCTTGGTCCGTCACCAAAAGATAGGTGCTGTTGATGTGGCCGTGCCCGTAGCGCTCACACTGAATAGGGCTCCCTTTCACATCGAAGGCGCTGGCAGCCTGGAGCATTGCGTTCCCTCCATCGTGTTTCATTTGTTCCCGCAGGACAAAAGCCCCTGCCGGGGCCTGGTGGCGAATATCCCTTTATTAATACGTCATGCCCGGCGGTTTTTCCTGCGTGCAAAAATATCCTTTGCTGACTGGGGCGGGATGGGACGGAGCCGTTAACGTAAATAAATTAGAGAAGGAAGGGCTCTCACCTGTCCTTTTGCTCTTTGGCTATGATTATGCCATGACATCTTGCGGGCCGAGAGGAAGGCAGTATGGCCCAAGGACAGGTTTCAAAACAGGGTACCTAACTTCATCACCATACTAAAAACCTTGAACGCCTCCCCAAACCAAAATCACGCTTCTTCCCAAAGATAAATCAAAACCAAATCCCCCTTGCGCCATCGCCCCCCCGGCTTGTAAAGAACCCCTTGCCCAGGTATAATACCATGGACGGAGGTGGTTGGCCGTGGAGAAGCGGCGTCGGCCCATCGGACTGTTTGACAGCGGCCTGGGAGGAATCAGCGTTCTGGCGGAGGCTGTGCGCCTTTTGCCCGCCGAGGACTTCGTGTATTATGGGGATACGGGGCATGCCCCCTATGGAGATAAGCAACCCGAAGAGGTACTGCGGCTTTCCCGGGCCGTGGTGGACAAGCTGATGGCAAGGGGGAGCAAGGCCATTCTGATCGCCTGCAACACCGCCACCAGCGCGGCGGCGGCGGCCCTGCGGGAAGAGATGAGCGTTCCCATCATCGGCATGGAGCCGGCCCTCAAGCCCGCGGCCCTGATGCCGGGCCAGGGCTCCATTTTGGTGCTGGCGACCCGGATGACCTTGAAGCTGCCGAAATTTTCCGGCTTGATGGAGCATTACGGCCAGGACGCCGTGCCCATTCCCGGCTCGGGGTTGGTGGAGCTGGTGGAGCGGGGGGAGATGGAGGGGGAGCGGGTGGAAGCCCTGCTGAGAGAATTCTTGGCGCCCTATCTGGACCGGCCTGTAAAGGCCATCGTGCTGGGATGCACCCATTATGTGTTTTTGCGCAAGGCCATCCGCCGGGTGGTGGGGGAGGAGGTCCCCTTGGTGGACGGCAATGCGGGCACGGTGAGCCAGCTTGCCCGCAAGCTTCAGGAGGGGGAGCTCCAGCGCCTGGATGCGGGGCCCAAGGGCCAAGTGACCTTTTTGACCTCCGCTCCCAAGCGGCGGGAGGCCCTTGGGCGGATGGAGACCATATTCAATTTGGCGCTGGCGCAAAGGGAGGGTTAAACCCTCCCTTTGCGCATCAGCGTCAGTATCGCCGCGCTGAGGGCGCACCAGCAGGCGGAATAGGCAAGGCAGATTTGCCCGTGCAGGTTCAAGGGCATCCGGCGGTAGTCCCAAATGCGGTGATTTTGGTTAAAGCCCCTCCCCACAACATATTCCAGGCCGGTGATGAGAAGCCCGCCCCAAAGGGCCTGCTGCCAGAGCGCGCGCCTTTTTTGCCTGATCCTCATGCGGCGCAGCAAAGCCACGGCCAGCCCGCCGGTTAGGGCCATGGTCCAGTGGGTGCGGCCCCGGTAGCAGATTTCCAGCAGCGGATACCCAACGCCCCCCAGCAGCATGTCCTTGAGGAATGGATGACGCATGTGCCATCCTCCTTTCACGGTTTCCTTTGAAAGGTAGCTTGCGCAGCCCCTGGAAAGCTATGCGGGCGGTGCGAGCCGGGCGGCGGACGGACCGCCGCCCGGCAGAAGCGGGGCGCAAGCTGCAAAAACATTTTTCCAAGAAAAGCCCAACGGGGTTGCTTTTTGAAAACCAATCGGGTATAATAAACGTAAGTTAGCAGTTGCTAACCACTCGACTGGACAGGAGGTCTACTTATGTATACACAACATCAATTACAGTATGCGTATGACGCGCTTGAGCCTTATATCGACGCCTTGACCATGGAGACGCATTACAGCAAGCATCACGCCGCATACACCAAAAACCTGAACGACGCCGTGGAAAAAGGCGGCATCCGCAAGGACATCCAGGAGCTATTATCCTCTTTGGAGGATGTGGGGGACAGCGCTTTGCGCCAGGTGATCCGGAACAATGGAGGCGGCTATTACAACCATAACCTCTATTTTTCCACCATCGGGCCCAATGGCGGCGGGGAACCCGCCGGAGCCTTTGGAAAGCTGCTGGGAAATGAGTTTGGAAGCTTTTCCGCCTTCCAGGAGAAGCTGAGCGCTCTGGCCGTGGGCCAGTTCGGCTCCGGGTGGGCCTGGCTCTCCGCCAACCGGGACGGCAAGCTCAAACTCTCCTCCAGCCCCAACCAGGACAACCCCTTCATGGAGGGGGCCGGATACCTTCCGATTTTGGGCATCGACGTCTGGGAGCACGCCTATTACCTGAAGTACAGGAATCTCCGGGCCGATTATGTGAAGGCGTTTTACAACGTGATCGATTGGAAAGCGGTGGCGGAGAATTACGAGCGCGTGAAGGCGGGCAAATAAAATCGCGCGGCGCCACCATACTAGTAGCATACCCACAGCAGTAGGAGGATTTGACATGAGTACCAAGCTATATGAAAAAATGAACCTGTATCTTGCCAACCAGGAGTTGAGCTACATCAAGCTTCACAACCTGCACTGGTATGTAAAGGGCCGCGGCTTCTTCACCTTGCATGGGAAGCTGGAGGAGCTTTACGACCAGACCGCCCAGATCATCGACGACGTGGCCGAGCGCCTGCTGGCCCTTGGGCAAGCCCCGGTGGCCAATATGAAGAAGGCCCTGTCCATGGCTACCATTCGGGAGTTGGAGGATGTGCCTGTTTCTTCGGACCAGACCGTCCACAGCCTGATTTCCGATGTGGAGTATTGGATCAAGGACACGAAGGAAATCGTGGATTTGGCGGAGGAAGCCGGGGACGGAGCCACCGTGGACCAATTCAACGGGTATTTGGGCCAATATCAAAAGCTGATGTGGATGCTCCAATCTTATCTGGCATAGCCCGCGTCCCCCCGGCTGCCGCCGGGGAGGGAGTGAAAGAATAGGCCGCAGGAAACAGTACAACGCTCCCGTTGTACTGTTTCCTATGAGGGGCGGATTCCCCGGGCCTGAGCGCACAGAAGGAAGGTTCCTATGGACTGCATACAAAACGTAACCCCTCACATCTATTGGGTAGGCGGCAGCGACCGCCGCCTGGCGCTGTTTGAAAACCTGTTCCCCCTGGACAACGGCGTGACCTACAATGCCTACGTCATTGTGGATGAAAAAACGGCCTTGGTGGACACTGTGGACAGCGCCATCCGCCAGCAGTTTTTCGAGAACCTCCACGCTGTCCTGGGGGAGAGGCCCCTGGATTATTTGGTAATCAACCATATGGAGCCGGATCATTGCGCCCATATAGAGGATATCTGCCGGATGTGGCCGGGTGTGAAGATCGTGGGCAACCAAAAGACCTTTCAGATGATCCAGCAGTTCTACCGCCTGGACCTGGAGGGGAGAACCCTTGAGGTCAAGGAGGGGGAGGAGCTCCCCCTGGGCCGGCATACCTTGCGCTTTTCCATGGCGCCCATGGTGCACTGGCCCGAGGTGATGTTTACCTACGAAACAACGGAGCATATCCTGTTTTCCGCGGATGCCTTCGGCACCTTCGGGGGCTTTACGGGCAACCTGTTCAGCGACGAGGGGGATTACCAAAGCCTGTACCTGGATGAAACCCGCCGGTATTACGCCAATATTGTAGGGAAGTATGGGCCCCAGGTGCTGGCCGCTTTGGAGAAATTCCGGGGCCGGGAGATCAGGCTGATCTGCCCTTTGCACGGGCCTGTGCTCAGAGGGGGCGACATCCCCCTTCTGTTGGAAAAATACGGGCGGTGGGCGTCCTACCAGCCGGAAAAGGCGGGGGTTGTGCTGGCCTACGCCTCCATGTACGGCAATACCGAGGCGGCTGTGCACCGGCTGGCGGGGCTGCTGTCCCTAAAAGGCGTGCGTGACCTGCGCCTGTACGACGTGTCCAAAACCCATGTTTCCTTCATCATCGCCCGGGCCTTCCAATACAGCCACCTGGTGCTGGCGTCGCCCACCTACAACATGCACCTGTACCAGGGCATGGATACCCTTGTGAACGACATGGCGGAATTGAACCTCCAAAACCGCGGGGTGGCCATCATCGGCAACGGTTCCTGGGCTCCCGTGGCCCACACCCTTTTGCAACAGAAGCTGGAGGGCATGAAGAACATGCGCCTGGTGGCCCAGCCCCTGGTGATCCGCTCGGCCATGAGGCCGGAACAGGAGGGAGACTTGGAGGATATTGCCGAAAAATTGGCCGCTTGCGTAGAGCTTGCAAGCAAACCGCAAAATCTTGCGTAAAACCCCTTGACTTTCCGCGGGCGTTAGGGCAAAATACCAACTTGAAGGTTGAAATCCCCTCACGCCAGAGCGGAAGGAGAGCGGACATGCAAAGGCGGTTTACGGACGCTACGCTGTACACAAGAGGGAAGCTGTCAAAAGGCGGCGTGGCCCTTTCCCAAGGGAGAGTTGTTGATTTTTCCTCACCGGCGCAGGGGGACGGAGTTCCCCGTGTTACCCCATTGAATGGCAAGCTGTTGATCCCGGGTCTTGTTGATGTTCATGTACATCTTCGAGAGCCGGGTTTTTCTTATAAGGAAACCATCGCCGCAGGCAGCCGGGCCGGGGCCCGGGGCGGGTATACCGCCCTGTGCGCCATGCCCAACCTGAACCCTGCGCCGGACAGCCTGGAGCACGTGAAGGTTCAGCAGGACATCATTGACCGGGACGCCTGCATCCGGGTCTATCCCTACGCCAGCATCACTTTGGGCCAAAAGGGCCGGGGCGGGCTGGTGGACTTCGCGGCCCTGGCCCCCAAGGTGGTGGCCTTCTCCGATGACGGCCGGGGGGTCCAGGATGAGGAGGCCATGCGAGAGGCCATGGGGCGGGTGAAAGCCGTGAACGGCCTCCTGGTGGCCCATTGCGAGGACGAAAGCCTGCTGGAAGGCGGCTACATCCACAAGGGGAGCTACGCCAGGGCCCACGGGCACAGGGGCATCTCCAGCGAGAGCGAGTGGCGGCAGGTGCAGCGGGACCTGGCGCTGGCCAGGGAAACAGGCTGCCGCTACCATGTGTGCCATGTCTCCACCAAGGAGAGCGTGGCCCTGATCCGCCGGGCCAAAAGGGAAGGGGTGGACGTGAGCTGCGAGACAGCGCCCCACTACCTGCTTTTGCAAGAGGACTGGCTCCAGGAGGATGGGAACTGGAAGATGAACCCGCCCATCCGGGAGGAGGCGGACCGGATGGCGCTGCTGGAGGGCCTTTCGGATGGCACGGTGGACATCATCGCCACGGACCATGCCCCCCATAGCGCCCAGGAGAAAAGCGGCGGCCTGGAGGGAAGCGCCAACGGGATCGTGGGGCTGGAATGCGCCTTTGCGGTGCTGTACACGGGGCTGGTGAAAGCCGGAAAGCTGCCTTTGGAGCGGCTGTTGGCGGCCATGACCGACGCGCCCCGCAGGCGCTTCGGCCTGCCCCCGGTCACCTTGGAGCCTGGGCAAAGCGCGGATATCGCCATCTTTGACCTTGGGGCCAAAGGTACGGTGAACCCGGAGGAATTCGCCTCCTTGGGCCGGGCCACGCCCTTTGCGGGCATGGAGGTCTGGGGGCGGTGTGAATGCACGTTGGTGGAAGGGGAAGAGGTATGGCTCAGAAGGTAGACCGGAAGCTGGTGCTGGAAAACGGCAGCGTTCATTATGGCACGGGCTTCGGAGCCCGGGGGGACGCGCTGTGCGAGCTGGTGTTTGACACCGCCATGGCGGGATACCAGGAGATGGTGACGGACCCCAGCTATGTGGGGCAGATGGTGCTGATGACCTATCCCCTCATCGGCAATTACGGCGTCACCGACGAGGACAATGAAAGCCGCGCCCCCCTCATCGGGGGGATGGTGGTGCGGGAGTACAACGATCTTCCCAGCAACTTCCGCTATACCAAGACCCTGGGGGAAATGCTGGAGGAGAACGGCATTCCCGGCATCCAGGGGGTGGATACCCGGCAGCTGGGCCGCATGATCCGCAGCGAGGGCACCCAGCGGGCGCTGCTGTGCGGCGCGGAGGTGCCGGATGGGGAGGCGGTGCAGCGAGTCCGCGCCTATGAGATGCCCCGGGACTGCGTGCGGAAGGTGAGCTGCAAGAAGAAGTGGTACGCCAGGACCGCCAACCCCCGCTTCAGCGTGGTGGTGCTGGACTGCGGCGTGAAGATGAACATCATCCGCAAGCTCAACCAAAGCGGCTGCAACGTCACCGTGGTGCCTTACGACACCCCCGCCGATACGATCCTCTCCCTGGGGCCCGACGGCCTGCTGGTGAGCAACGGCCCGGGGGACCCGGCCTGGGTCGCCGGGGTCATCCGGGAGATCGCCGCCCTCAGGGGCAAGCTGCCCATGATGGGCATCTGCCTGGGGCACCAGCTCATCAGCCTGGCCTATGGGGCCAGGACCTATAAAATGAAGTTCGGCCACCGGGGGGCCAACCACCCGGTGAAGGACCTGCGCACCGGCAAGGTGGAGATCACCAGCCAGAACCATGGCTACGCCGTGGAGGGGGACAGCCTGAAGGGCACCGGATTGGAGCTCACCCATGTCAACCTGCTGGACGGCACCTCCGAGGGAACCCAAAGCGCCGCGGACCAGGTGTTCACGGTGCAGTTCCACCCGGAGGGAGCGCCGGGCCCCAATGACAGCGCGGCCCTGTTTGACCGCTTCACGGGCCTGATGGAAAGGGGGCGGCGGTAATGCCCAAGCGCACGGACATCCACCGGATTTTGGTGATCGGCTCCGGCCCCATCGTCATCGGCCAGGCCGCGGAGTTTGACTACGCGGGCACCCAGGCCTGCCTGGCCCTCAGGGAGGAGGGCTACGAGGTCATTTTGGTGAACAGCAACCCCGCCACCATCATGACGGATGTGGACATCGCCGACAAGGTGTACATGGAGCCGTTGACCCTGGAATATGTGGCGAAGATTTTGCGCTACGAGCGGCCCGACGCAATCCTGCCGGGCCTGGGGGGCCAGACGGGGCTGAACCTGGCTATGCAGCTGCACAAAAAGGGCATTTTGGACGAGTGCCGGGTGGAGATTTTGGGCACCAGCTTCGCCTCCATTGAAATGGCCGAGGACCGGGAGAAGTTCAAGGTCCTGTGCCAGAGCCTGGGGGAGCCGGTTTTGCCCTCCATCATTGCCACCACCCTGGAGGAGGGGCTGGCCGCCGCCCGGAGCATCGGCTTCCCCTTGGTGCTGCGTCCGGCCTTTACCCTGGGGGGCACCGGCGGCGGCTTCGCGGACGACGAGGCCCAGTTTCTGCCCATGATGGAGCACGCTCTCAAGCTCTCCCCGGTGGGGCAGGTGCTGGTGGAAAAGAGCATCAAGGGCTACAAGGAAATTGAGTACGAGGTGATGCGGGACGCGAACGATACCGCCATCGCCATCTGCAACATGGAAAACGTGGACCCGGTGGGGGTGCATACCGGGGACAGCATCGTGCTGTGCCCCTGCCAGACCCTCACCAACAAGGAAGTGGAGCTGCTGCGGGACAGCGCCCTGAAAATGATCCGAGCGCTGAAAATAGAGGGGGGCTGCAATGTCCAGTTCGCCCTGGACCCTTTCAGCTTCGAATATTTCCTCATCGAGGTCAACCCCCGGGTATCCCGCTCCTCGGCGTTGGCAAGCAAGGCCAGCGGCTACCCCATCGCCAGGGTGTCCACCAAGGTGGCGGTGGGCATGCACCTGGAGGAAATCCCCCTGGCGAACACCCCCGCCTGCTTTGAGCCCGCTTTGGACTACGTGGTCTGCAAGATGGCCCGCTTCCCCTTTGACAAGCTCCAGGGCGCGGAAAACAGCCTCTCCACCCAGATGAAGGCCACCGGCGAGGTGATGAGCATCGGCCGCACCATTGAGGAAAGCTTGCTCAAGGCCGTGCGCTCTTTGGAGGTGGGGGCTTGCCACATCCACGTCCCCCGCTTTGACGGCATGGACAGCGAAGCTTTGCTGGAGTACGTGGGCAAGGGCACCGATGACAGGCTCTTCGCCATCGCCCGGCTGATCCGCCTGGGGGTGGACCTGGGGCTGATCTACGACCGCACGAAAATCGACCTGCTATTCCTGAGCAAGATCAAGAACATCGTGGACTTTGAGGAGGCGCTGCGCCAAAGCCCCAAGGACCCGGAGGCGCTGCGCCGGGCCAAGCGCATGGGAATCAGCGACAAGTACGTGGGCCAGAGCTGGGGCATGTCCCAGGAGGAGGTATTCCGCCTGCGGGAGAAAACGGGCCTGCTGCCGGTGTACAAGATGATCGACACCTGCGCCGGGGAGTTTGAAAGCTCTGTGCCCTACTTCTACTCCACCTATGAGGCGGAAAACGAGTCCGTCGTCTCCCCCAAGGAGAAGATCATCGTCTTGGGCTCCGGCCCCATCCGCATCGGCCAGGGGGTGGAGTTCGACTATTCTACCGTCCACGCCATCTGGACCATCCGCCAGGCCGGGTATGAGGCCATCATCATTAACAACAACCCGGAAACCGTGTCCACGGACTACACCACCAGCGACAAGCTCTACTTTGAGCCCCTCACCCTGGAGGATGTGATGAACATCGTGACCCTGGAGAAGCCCAAGGGCGTGGTGGTGACCCTGGGGGGGCAGACCGCCATCAACCTGGCCCAGGGGTTGTCCCAGATGGGGGTGCCCATCATCGGCACCGGGGTGGAGGCCATCCGCCGGGCGGAAAACCGGGACGCCTTTGAGAAGGTCATGCGGGAATTGGATATTCCCCAGCCCTTGGGGGAGGCGGTCACGGACATCCAGGCCGGCGTCAGGGTGGCGGAGCGCATCGGCTATCCGGTGCTGGTGCGCCCCAGCTATGTGCTGGGGGGCCGGGCCATGGAGATCGTGCCGGACGAAAAGGCCCTGCGCCACTACCTGAAAACCGCCGTGGCCCTGGATGCGGACCAGCCCGTGCTGGTGGACAAGTACATCACCGGCAAGGAGCTGGAGACCGACGCCGTTTGCGACGGGGAAGGGGTATACGTGCCGGGGATCATGGAGCATGTGGAGCGCACCGGGGTCCATAGCGGGGACAGCATCAGCGTGTACCCCACCTTCAGCATCAGTGAAAAGGCCCGGCAGACCATTTTGGACTATACCGTGCGCCTGGGCCTGGGCATCGGCATCCTGGGGCTGTACAACATCCAGTTCATCGTGGACAGGGACGACAACGTGTTCGTCATTGAGGTGAACCCACGCTCCTCCCGCACGGTGCCCTTTTTGAGCAAGGCTACCGGGGTGCCCATGGCGGACATCGCCACCCGGGTCATGCTGGGCCAAAGCCTGCGGGAACAGGGCATCACCGAGGTGATAGCCCCGGCCAAGAAGAAATGGTACGTGAAGGCTCCCGCCTTCAGCTTCAGCAAGCTCAGGGGCATGGACGCCTACCTCACCCCGGAGATGAAATCCACCGGGGAAGCCATCGGGTACGACAGGACCTTCACCCGGGCCCTGTACAAGGCCCTCCAGTCCTCGGGCATGAACGTGGTCAACTACGGCACCTTGCTGGCTACCATCGCCGACGGGGACAAGGAGGAGGCCCTTCCCCTGATTCGCCGCTTTTACGACCTGGGCTTCAACATCCAGGCCACCCACGGCACGGCGGAATTCCTGCGCAGAAACGGCGTCCGCACCCACCTGTGCCGCAAGCTCAGCGAGGGCAGCGGCGAGATTCTGGAGAGCATGCGCAAGGGCCATGTGAATTACGTGCTCAACACCCGGGGGCCGAACCGCTTCGGCCATGACAGCGACGGGGCGCAGATCCGCCGGTGCGCGGCGGAGAACAACATCCCCATCTTCACCGCCCTGGATACCGTGCGGGTGCTGCTGAACGTGCTGGAGGAGATCACCCTGTGCATCTCCACCATTGATAGCGAGTGAGAGAAGGTTTGCCAAGCATGCGTTTTACTGTGAACTCAAACCAGAGGATCGCCCAAGGGGTGTTCCGCATGGACCTGGCGGGGGATACCAGGGACATCCTGCGCCCCGGCCAGTTCGTGCAGGTGGCCCTGCCGGGCTTTTACCTGCGCCGCCCCCTTTCCGTGTGTGATTGGCGGCCCGGGGAAAGGGGAACCCTGGAGCTTATCTACAAGGTGCTGGGCCAGGGCACCCAGGCCATGAGCCTGATAGTGCCGGGGAGCGAATTGGACCTGCTCACGGGCCTGGGCAATGGCTACGACATGGACGGCTTGGAGGACGTGCGGGCCAGCCAGGCCCCGCTGCTGGTGGGCGGAGGGGTGGGAACCCCGCCCCTGTACGGCCTGTGCAAGGGGCTGCTGGCCCTGGAAAAGGAGCCTACGGTGGTCCTGGGCTTTAACACCGCGGCGGAAGCCTTTTTGGAAAAGGAATTTGCGGACCTGGGGGTTCGGGCGCTCCTGTGCACGGCGGACGGCTCCAAGGGGCTCAAAGGCTTTGTGACCCGGGGCATGGAGGAACTGCAGGGGAAGTACGACTATGTGTTTGCCTGCGGCCCGGAGCCCATGCTCAAGGCGGTTCACACCGTGGCCCAGGCTGCCGGAGTCCCCGGCCAGTACAGCTTTGAGGAGCGGATGGCCTGCGGCTTCGGGGTGTGCATGGGCTGTTCCTGCGAGACCAAGTACGGCAGCAAGCGCATCTGCAAGGACGGCCCGGTGCTCAGAGGGGAGGAGATCCGGTGGTGAACACCAAAGTAGCCCTTTCCGGCTGGGAGCTGGACAACCCCGTGATGGCCGCCAGCGGTACCTTCGGCTATGGCGAGGAGATGCGGGAGTTTTACGATATCAACCTCCTGGGCAGCTTCTCCTTCAAGGGCACCACCTTGCACCCCCGCTTTGGCAACCCCACCCCCCGGATCGCGGAGTGCCCCCAGGGGATGATCAACGCCGTGGGCTTGCAAAACCCCGGCATCCACCATGTGATCCGGGAGGAGCTGCCCCGGCTGGCCACCTTTTTCCACAAGCCCGTGGTCGCCAACATCAGCGGCTTTTCCTTGGAGGAATATGTGGAGTGCTGCCGCCTGATCGACGGCCAGCCCCAGGTGGGCCTCATTGAGGTAAACATCAGCTGCCCCAATGTCCACGGCGGAGGCATGGCCTTTGGCATGCTGCCGGAAAGCGCGGCCCAGGTGACCCGGGCCGTGAAGGCGGTGACCACCAAGCCCGTGTACATCAAGCTCAGCCCCAACGCTGCGGACATCGTGGCCGTGGCCCGGGCCTGCGAGGAGGCGGGGGCGGATGGGCTATCCCTCATCAATACGCTGCTGGGCATGCGCATCGACCTGCGCAAAAAAAAGCCCGTGCTGGCCAACATCATGGGGGGCTTCTCCGGCCCGGCCGTCTTCCCGGTGGCCCTGCGGATGGTGTACCAGGTGGCCCAGGCGGTGCGGATTCCCCTCATCGGCATGGGGGGCATCGCCACCGCGGAGGACGTGCTGGAGATGATGCTGGCGGGGGCCACCGCCGTGCAGGTGGGGGCCCAGAACCTGGTGGACCCCTACGCTTGCAAGCGGATCATCGAGGAGTTACCCCAGGCCATGGAGCGCTATGGCATGACGAATCTGCAAGAAATCATTGGAGGTGCGTGGAAATGAAAAAGGGAGATGTGATCATCGCGCTGGACTTTCCGGGAGCCGGGGCCGTGTACGCCTTTCTGGACCGGTTCGCCCAGGAGAAGCCCTATGTGAAGGTGGGCATGGAGCTCTTCTATGCCGAGGGCCCGCAGATTCTGCGGGAGATCAAGGCCCGGGGGCATAAAATTTTTCTGGATTTGAAGCTCCACGACATTCCCAATACGGTGAAAAGCGCCATGCGCTCCCTCTCCAAATTGGACGTGGACATGACCAACCTTCACGCGGCGGGCACCATCGACATGATGAAGGCCGCCCTGGAGGGCCTGACCCGGCCCGACGGCGCCCGGCCTTTGCTGCTGGCCGTAACCCAGCTCACCTCCACCAGCCAGGAGCGGATGCGCCGGGAGCTGCTGATCCAGGCCACCATGGAGGAGGCCGTGATTCATTACGCCCAAAACGCCAAGGAGGCGGGGCTGGACGGGGTGGTGTGCTCTCCCCTGGAGGCCCGGCTGGTGAAGGACGCCTGCGGCGAGGCCTTCCAGACCGTGACCCCCGGCATCCGCTTTGCGGACGCGGCTGCGGACGACCAGGCCCGGATCATGACCCCGGAAAAGGCCCGCCTTGGGGGCAGCGACTTTATCGTGGTGGGCCGGCCCATCACCCAGGCCCAGGACCCGGTAGCCACATACCGGCGCTGTGTCCAGGAGTTCCTGGGATGAGGCGCTGACGAAGGGTTTTTCCGGCAAACATCCACACCAACAATCAAAGGAGGGACCATCCCCATGGAACAACAAATCGCCAAGGCACTGCTCTCCATCGGCGCGGTATTTCTGCGGCCCCAGGAGCCCTTTACCTGGGCCAGCGGCATCAAGAGCCCCATCTACTGCGACAACCGCCTGACCCTTACCGCGCCCCAGGTGCGAAACCAGGTGGAGGACGGCCTGATGGCGCTGGTGAAGCGGGAATACCCGGACTGCGAGGTGCTGATGGGCACCAGCACGGCGGGCATCGCCCACGCGGCCATCGTGGCCCATATGATGGGCCTGCCCATGGGCTATGTGCGCTCCGGGGCCAAGGACCATGGCCGCACCAACCAGATTGAGGGCAAGCTGGAGGAGGGCCAGAAGGTGGTGGTGGTGGAGGATTTGATCTCCACCGGCGGCAGCGTTATCGAGGTGGTCCAGGTCCTGCGGGAGGCGGGGGCCCAGGTGCTGGGCATCGCCAGCATCTTCACCTATGGCATGAAAAAAGGTCTGGAACGGCTGGCGGAAGCCCAGGTGAAAAACGTGAGCCTGTGCAATTTCGACGCGCTGGCCGAGGTGGCGGCCCAAACCGGCTACATCCAGCCCGGCCAGGTGCGCCAGCTGCTCCGCTTCCGGGATAACCCCAACGACCCCTCCTGGATGGAGGAAGCCTAAAGGGGCGCCGTGCCCATCACTTCCCATCAAGCCAAAGGAGGCACGCCTGTGCGCCATTTGTTGGATATCGTAGACCTTTCCACCCAGGAGATCGATCAACTGCTGGACGTGGCGGATGATATCATCGCCCGCCCTGTCCATTACCGGGATGCCATGCGCTACAAGAAGCTGGCCACGCTGTTTTTCGAGCCCAGCACCCGTACCCGCCTTTCCTTTGAGGCGGCCATGATGGAGCTGGGGGGCAATGTGCTGGGCTTTTCCTCCGCAGACAGCAGCTCCGCCGCCAAAGGGGAGAGCGTGGCGGACACCATCCGCACCGTGGGCTGCTACGCAGACATCATCGCTATGCGCCACCCCAAGGAGGGCGCGCCCACCGTGGCGGCCCAGGTGTCCACGGTGCCCGTCATCAACGCCGGGGACGGGGGCCACAACCACCCCACCCAGACCCTCACGGACCTTCTGACCATCCGCCGGGAAAAGGGGCGGCTGAACCAGCTGGTGGTGGGCATGTGCGGGGATTTGCAATTTGGCCGCACGGTCCACAGCCTCATGAACGCCATGGCCCGCTACAAGAGCATCCGCTTCGTGCTGATCTCCCCCAACGAGCTCCGCATTCCGGACTATCTCCGGGAGGGCATGCGCAAGGCCGGGGTGCCCTTCACCGAGGTGGAGAAGCTGGAGGACGTCATCGGTACGTTGGACATCCTCTACATGACCCGGGTTCAGAAGGAGCGCTTCTTCAACGAGGCGGACTATGTGCGCCTCAAGGACAGCTACATCCTGGACCCGGAGAAGCTGAGCCAGGCCCGCAAGGACCTGTGCGTCATGCACCCCCTGCCCAGGGTAAACGAAATCAGCCGGGCGGTGGACAGCGACGACAGGGCCGCCTACTTCCGCCAGGCGCTGAACGGAAAGTTTGTGCGCATGGCGCTGATCCTGAAGCTGTTGGAGGAAGAAGCATGAACATTGACAGCATTCAAAACGGGTACGTGATCGACCACATCCGGGCCGGGCGCAGCATGGAAATCTACCGCTACCTGGGCCTGGACAGCCTCGACTGCTCCGTGGCCATCATCAAAAACGTCAAATCCGGCCGCATGGGCAAAAAGGACATTATCAAAATCGACGAGGAGATTTCCCTGAACCTGGATATGCTGGGCTATATTGATCCGGGGATCACCGTGAACGTGATCCGCAACGGCGAGCGGGTGGCGAAGAAGCACCTGGCTTTGCCCCAGCGGGTGGTGAACGTGATCCGCTGCAAAAACCCCCGCTGCATCACCCAGATCGAGCAGGAGGTGGATCAAATCTTTTTCCTGGCGGACCAGGAGAAGCAGACCTACCGCTGCCTGTACTGCGAAACGGCCCATAAGCGGGGATAGCCAAAGGGGCAATTCCCCCGGCGGCGCTTTGCCGCGAGGCTAAAACCCTTGCAGCAGCGCCGTCCAGCCTACCCCGCTTAGGAAGACCCGCAGCAAAATGATCAGGACCAGATGGGCCGGGTAGAGGGCATACCCCAGCCATTGGGGCATCTTCAGGCGGGTATGGGTGGGCAGGGCGATCAGCGGCAAGGACAGCCAGACCATGCCCTGGGTCCTGAACAGCGCGGAGAGGACCGGGCCAAGGCCGGGCCAGTTCAGGAAGGAAAGCTGCCAGCCAAAGAGCTCCTTTACCGCGCTGCTCCCGGCGCCCCAAAACAGGGCGTAGGCCAGGTAGGCCGTCACCAGCCCTGCGCGGCTTTGCCGCGCTCCATATAGCACCAAAATAAAGGTCAGCCCCATCCAGCCGTAGTCCACCCGCAGGAAGCCCAGCAGCACGTAGCACAGGGCCGGAACCCAAATCTGGCTGAGCATCCAGCGCTTTTGAATGCCCACAAGGGCGATCAGGCCCACCAGCAGGGAAAACAGGATGTTGAGATTCGCCCAGGTGTGGGACAGGGCCATCATGTATAAAGGCTGGGAGATGATCCCCAGCAGCAGCAACCGGAGCCCGTAGCGCAGCGGGCTTCGGGTTTTTTCGCTCCCCACCACCAGGCACCAGGCATACAATGGGAAGGCCATCCGCCCGATGATGCGCAGCCCGGGAATCCCCGGGAAGATGGCCGCGCCCAGGTGGTCCACCAGCATGAAAAGCAAGGCCAACACCTTCAAGAAGGAAGTATCCAGATTTCCCGCGAGCCCGGAGCCCCTTTTTTCCGCCGTCCTGTCCATAGGCCATCCTCCTACCTTATCTTAGGCGCATTATATCACGATTGGGGCTATTCGTCACTCAAGGAAGAAGGGCGGGAGGGGAAGGCATGTTTTCAAAGAAGCGTCAGGGCGTGTTCACCCGCCCGTCACCGGCGGCGGGTATAGTGGAAAGGGGACGGGGACGAAGGGGGAGGGGGCCATGAGAACACAGGGGCGCAAGCGGCTGGGGGCCGCCCTTTTGATCCTGGCGCTGTCAGGTCTGTTGATCTGGCGGGGAATCGGTTTTTTCTCGGTGTTCCATCAGGGCTTCTCCCCCCAGCCCCAGGGCTTGGGAGCATCCGCCCCCCAGGCGGACGAATTGGGGCTGGTGTTGGTGGACATTGACCGGGAGGAGACAGCCAAGGAGTTCCATGTGAAGGACCTGGGGGTGTACATCCTGGCGGCGGACGAGCAAGGGCGGGCGTTCCGCTCCGGCCTGCGCTCCGGAGACCGGCTTTTGGCTTTGGCGGGAACCCCCGTGCGCTCCAGCGCGGAGGTCAACGCGGCCCTGTCCCAGGAAGCCGGCGCGGAGTCCGTCACTGTCACCTTGCTGCGCCAGGGGGAGGAAAAGGCCGTTGTTCTGGCGCTCTTTCAGGAGGCGGAGCCTTGATGAACCCCTTTGGGGTCTGCTATACTGTTTGGGGAAGGCAAAGCGGAGGAGATGGGCATGAAGCTTCTCATTGTGGACGATGAGCAAAGGATTCGGGAGCTGATCGTCAAGTACGCGGTTTTTGAGGGGTATGAGACCGCGGAAGCGGAAAACGGGATGGACGCCATTGAAAAGGCCAGGGCCCAGGCCTTTGACCTTATTATCATGGATATCATGATGCCGGAGCTGGACGGGTTTTCCGCCTCCCGGGAGATTCGCAAAACCCAAAACGTCCCCATCATCCTCTTGTCCGCCCGGGGCGAGGAGTACGATAAAATCCATGGCTTTGAGCTGGGGATCGACGATTATGTGGTAAAGCCCTTTTCCCCGAAGGAGCTGATGCTCCGGGTGGGGGCTGTGCTGCGCCGGGTGGGGGAGGCCCGGCCCTCCCAGCAGGACCATGAAACCGTTCACCTGGAGGGCATGGTGGTGGACTTTACGGCACGCCAGCTTTTGATCGGCGGCAGCCCCGTGACCCTTTCCCCCAAGGAGTACGACCTGCTGTTTTACATGGTGCGCAACCGGGGCATCGCCCTCAGCCGGGACAAGCTCATCAGCGAGGTATGGGGCTTTGATTTCTACGGGGACGACCGCACGCTGGACACCCACATCAAGCTGCTGCGCAAGCAGCTGGGGGAATACGCCCGGTATATTACCACGCTGAGGGGGGTGGGCTACCGCTTTGAAAAATCCTGAGTCCGCCGCCCCCAGGCCCTCCTTGGCCGCCAGAATCCGCCATTATGCCAACGGCTTCAGCATCCGAAGCCGGATTTTTGCTTATTTTCTATTGTTTACAGCCTTGCTGCTGGCTCTGCTGTGGCTGTTTCAGACCGTGCTGCTGGAGCAGTTCTACCGCTTCCAAAAAACCAGCATGCTCTCCGCCTCCATGGACAGCCTGGCGGGCAATATCAACAACCCGGAGCTGGAGTCGCTGGTGGAGCGCATCAGCCAGCAAAACGATGTGTGCGTGCTCATCCTGGACGAGAAGCTGGTTTCCCTGGCCAGCGCGGATGCGTCTCCCGGCTGTTTGATCCATCACATGGGCATGCGGGAGCTCCAGCGCTTTGTGGCCGCAATCCGGCAGGAAAACAGAGGCCGCACGGTTTTCAGAATCTTTCAGATCATGGGCTTTCGCAACAGCGAGTACCGGGTGGAGCGCTTTGCGGGACGGGTGCCCCCGCCGGAGAACCGGGATGTGAAAAGCATGATCGCGGCCAAAAGGGCCTCCTTGGCGGATGGAAGGGAGGCTTATATTCTTCTCAACGCCATCATCACCCCGGTGAATGCCACGGTGGAGACCTTGCGCCATCAGCTCTTTTTCATCACCGTGATCTTGGTGCTGCTGTCCTTCCTCCTTTCCCTGGTGCTGTCCAAGCGCATCACCCAGCCCATCGTAGCCACCACCTTGGCCGCCAAAGAACTGACCGTGGGCCGGTTTGCCCCCCGGCGGACCCGTATCAGCTACCGGGAGGTGGTCCAGCTCAACCGGCAGCTTACCCAAACCGCCCAGGACCTGCGCAAGGTGGAGGGCATGCAGCGGGAATTGATCGCCAACATCTCCCATGACCTGCGCACGCCTCTGACCTTGATCCAGGGCTACGCCGAGGCCATGCGGGACATCCCCGGGGAGAACAACCCCGGCAATATGCAGGTGATCATTGACGAAACCAAGCGCCTGAGCACCTTGGTGAACGCCGTGCTGGATTACAGCGCCAGCAAAAACGGAAAAGAGAGCATCCGGCCCAAGGTGTTTGACCTCACCGCCGGAATCCTGGAGATTTTGGGGCGCTATCAAAAGCTAATCCAGCAGGACGGCTACCGTGTGGATTTTCAGTATGAGCGGCATGTGAAGGTGATGGCGGACGAGGTGAAGGTGGGGCAGGTGGTGTACAATCTGGTGAACAACGCCCTGACCTATACTGGGGAGGACAAAACCGTCACCTTGCGGCAGACCGTCGAAAACGGGCGGATCAAAATTGAAGTCAGCGACAGCGGCGAGGGCATTGATCCCCAGGAGCTGCCCTACATCTGGAGCCGGTATTACCGGGGCGGCAAGCCCCACAAGCGGGCCGCCATCGGCACGGGCCTGGGGCTGAGCATTGTGCAGAGCATTTTGGAAAACCACCGCCTGGAATACGGAGTCGCCAGCGAAAAGGGCAAGGGCACCACCTTTTGGTTTTTGATTCCGGCCTGGGAGGAGGAAGACCAGGCCCCAGCGGGCCCGGACAGGGAATTTCGCGAAGGAGGAGAACAATGCACCTGAAAAAGATGGACGTACAGCAGGTGGCGGACCTGTATGAAAACCACATGATCCATGATTTCCCCCGCAGCGAGCTCAAGCCCCTGTGGGCCATCAAGGCCTATATGGAAAAGGGGATTTGCACGGTCCAGGGCTTATGCCGGGGGGAGGAACTGCTGGCCTACGCTATTTTGCTCCACAACAAGGACAGCGGTTTTCAGCTGCTGGACTATTTTGCCAGCAACCGGAAGCAGCGGGGCAAGGGGTACGGCTCCTTGCTCCTGGAAAGGCTTAAGAAGGAGGACCGCGCCTCCCAGGGCTACCTCATTGAGGTGGAGAGCGTAGCCGGGGCCAAAAACCAGCAGGAGAGGACGCAGAGAATCCGCAGGATCGCTTTTTACGAAAAGAACGGGCTGCGCAAAACCGGCATCCGCGCCGTGGTCTTTGGCGTGGAATTTGAGATCCTCTACCTGCCCCTGCGCGGGGACGAGGGAGACGCCCGGCTCTATGAAGAGCTGAAGGCGCTCTATGTGCTGATGGTGGGGGAGGAAAGGTTCGGCAAACACATCGCCATGGAGCTGGCCTAAGCCCCTGAAGGGCCGCCGCCTCCATACTTTGCCCATGAAAAACGCGCAGAAACTTCTGCGCAAGAGATGTTCCGTGATCGTTTTTGAAGAAAAGAACGCAAGGCCGCCCATGTTTTCCAACCATCAGCGCCCCAGGTCTTGGGCAGCTTGCCATCCTTTTCCGGCTTAGCGCGCCTTTGTCACAAAAGGGGAAGGCAAACGCGTCCCCGGCAAAAAACCGGGTTCACCAAACGTTGGACCAGAGGGCCGAGGCCAGCACCATCCCCAGCATGAGCAGCGCCAGGGCCAGGCAAATGCCCCGTGTGATCCATACTTTCGCGGTTTTCCTCTTTTTTCCGTTGCTTGCCATGGCTTTGCTCCTCCCTTGGGTAATGCCCGCCACAGTATAGCATACAGCGCCGCTGGCGGGCAAGGCGTAGGGGCCGGGAGGGACGGAGTTCATCAATTATTCACAGTTGAGTGTTCATTTGGCAATTCATTTGGCTTGAAACCAGCGCGGATGAGTTGTATAATGCATAGGAACAATGTCGGAGGTGCAGCATCGTGGACGAGATTCGCTTACAGGATGTCGTTCAAATGCGAAAAACCCATCCGTGCGGCAGCGACCAATGGACCGTAATTCGCATTGGCGCTGATATCAAGGTAAAGTGCCTGGGCTGCGGCCGGATTGTGATGATGGAGCGGGCGGACTTTGTGAGGCGGCGCAAGAAGGTGCTGACCCAAGGCCCCGTGCCTGAGGCCGAAACGCTGCGCGAGATGTCACAGCGGCAATAAAGGAGGGGTTTTCCATGCAGACGCAAAGCGAAAAAGCAATGGCGGAACAGATCGTCCAGGGCCAGATGGAGACCGTGGCCGGGGATGTGGCCGCCGAGGCTGGGAAGAAGAAAAGCGTGAAAAGAGAAATTCTCTCCTGGGTGCTCACGTTGGGCGCCGCTGTGCTCATTGCATTATTTATCCGTTCCTTTCTCTTCGAGCCCATCCGGGTGGATGGGGCCAGCATGAACGACACCTTGGCCGACGGGGAGATCATGATCGTCACCAAGCCGGAGTATATCTTTGGAGCGCCCAGCTTGGGAGATGTGATCATCTGCCGGTATCCGGGCCGGACGGAGTATTTCGTCAAGCGGCTCATGGGCGGCCCCGGGGATGTGATCGAGGTCAGGCAAAATATGGTGTACCGCAACGGCGAGGCCCTCAAGGAGCCTTATTTGACCCCCGAGCGCAATGACAACGGCTTTAGCATGGAGGCCTTTGTGCTGGGGGAAAACGAGTATTTTGTCATGGGGGATAACCGGGACAACAGCCACGACAGCCGTAACTATTATCCGGACGGCGCTCCCGCGGCCCTGACCCGGGACCAGATCGTGGGCCACGTCCGCTTTGTGGTATTCCCCTTTACGCAGGTTAGGGGCATCCAATAACATGAATGGTTGGCAAAGGCCGCCGCGGCATGCCGCGGCGGTCTTTCTCGCGCCTTTTTATTCCGGGAAGGTACAGGCCACCACGGCGTAGCCCAGGTTGTCATACCCGGCCTCGTAGGCGGCATTTTCCGGGATGGGGAAGCTCACATACCCGTCTGTGACGGGCAGACAGAGGATCAGGTATTTGGGTGCGCCCTTGTCGTGGATGAAAATCATCCGTTTTTCATGGAGCAGTTCCAGGTAGGATTCCAAATCCAGGTCCAGGTAGGTCATGGCGGTGCTGTGAGCCGCCCCTACGTAGCGGAATTGGTACGCCTTGTAGGGGTTTGCATTTTCCTGGGGATAGCGGCGGATGAAGCCATAGCGCCACGCGTTGGTGAGCAGAAAACGGCCTTGCTCGGTACGGGCCAGGGGCCGCTGGTCCGCCGCCCCCTCCCAGGGGGCGTACAGGCGGATCTCCACGGTGTACTGCTGCTGAAAATCGCTGGCCCTGGGGTCGTCCACCTCCTGGCGGGCCTTTTCCACAGCCTCCTGCAAGGGCATGCTACAGGCGTGGACCTTCACCCGCTCCAGTTGGAGCTCCCGCTGCTGGGCCTCGCTCAGGGTGCCCTGGGAGATGCCCAACCCCTCGATGCCCTTTTGCCGGGCTAACAAAAAGAACTGATACAGGGCGTCGATGGTCTCCCGGCCTGCCTTTAGCTCCAGATTCCGCACCGGCACGATGCCCTTGCCAAAGGTGGCGATGCTCACGGTGTTGGCCCCGGGGGCGTCATGGGGCAGGGGATGCTCCCGGTTTATGAGCATGATGTTGCCCCGCAAGAGCTCGCTTTGGGTGAAGGTCACGTCCCGGGTGGAAAGCTGGGGATACTGGTAGGCCACGGCGCTGTTGGCCCGCACGGTGCGCTGCTGGGGGAGCTCCACAGCCTCGCTGAGGGCGGGCATGATGGGAAAGTCCGAGGGGGGCGTGTGGTAGCGAAGCGTCAGGGACAGGATAATGCCAAGGGCCGCCAGCCCCAGGGAAAGGGCGGCCCAGGGAGCGTATTTTCTGTGCCGGCTGGGGCGCGGCTGCGCCTGGGGCGTTACGTACTGCGCCCCCCAGCAAGGCGGCCTGCGCTTGGACACGCGCCACGCCTGCTTGCGCCATTCCCGTTCGGTGAGAATTCCTTCCCGCATGCCTGTCACCCCTCTGGAAGCTAGGCTTTCCGTAAGGTGACAGAGATATGCATGCAAAAGCCTTTAGGCCGGGGGAAAGCTGTCCCCGGGGCCTAAAGGCCTGTTTGTCAAAGAAGGCTTCTTACGGGCTCTTTCGCTCCCGCAAAAAGGCGATCATCTTTTGGGCGGTTTCCTTCCAATCGGCCACGATTCCATAGTCCGCGTAATCAAAGATAGCCGCCATGCGGTCCGTGTTCACCGCTACGACGGTTTTGGCCCCGTTCATGCCCACCACGTGCTGGATCAGGCCGCTGACGCCAAAGGCCAGGTACAAGTCCGGCCGCACGGCGACGCCGGTTTGGCCGATCTGGTGGTCATAGCTGATCCACCCCGCGTCCACGGCGCTGCGGGTAGCCCCCAAAGCGCCCCCCAGCAGCCGGGCCAGCTCCGCCAGCGTTGCGAAGCCCTCCGCGCCGCCGATACCCTTCCCCC
Organism: Candidatus Limiplasma sp.; assembly: GCA_034927815.1. Lineage (GTDB taxonomy): Bacteria > Bacillota > Clostridia > Christensenellales > Aristaeellaceae > Limiplasma. The sequence goes on along the minus strand of JAYFPK010000026.1, from coordinate 60,273 downwards.
CCGCTACAATGATCTTGGCCTGGGAGAGGGAAGCGCCGTCCGGGGCCGGGGTCAGGGAGAGCCGACGCATCAAGGAGGGCAAGGGCTGGGGAAGAAAGGGCTTGACCGGGCCTTGGGCCGAAGGCTTTTCCTGGGGAAGGGGAAAGATGCCGGGCCGGACGCTGGCCATCTGGGGGCGGCGCTCCTTGCAGAGGATGTCCGCGGTCAAATGGCCGCCAAAGGCCGGGCGGCTTTGAAGCAGCAGCCCCTCCGGCGTCAACGCCAGGGCCGTGCAGTCCGCGGTGAGGCCGGTGTCCAGCTTGGCGGCCACCCAGGCGGAAAGGAAGCGTCCCCGGACCGTGGCCGGAAACAGCGCCACATCGGGCTCAAGCTCCTTCATGGCCTGGGCCAGGTAGGAGCCCTGGAGGCAATCGTCCGGGCAAGGGGGAAGGGCATACACCTCGTCCGCGCCGCAGGCGAAGCAGGAGGAAACCAGGGAAGGCTCCCCTTCCGCCAAGGCGGCGATGCGGGCGGCGGGGGCCAGCTCCCGGGCCTTGCCGATGAGCTCCAGGCCGGCGCTGCCGGCGGCTTCGCAAAATACCGCAAAGGTCATGGGAGCACCCCCTTTTCCAGCAACTCCTGAAGGGTGAGCTTTTGGCAAGACCGTATCCCGGCCGGACGGACGCTGACGCGGATCACCCGGGTGGGGGAGCCCTTCAGGCCGCACTCCTGGGGATCAAGGTCCAGGTCCGCCGCCGTGAAGCGGCGCACCACGGCCTTTGCCGCGCCGCGAAGCCCGGCGAGGCTGGGCAAGCGCAGGGGGTGGCTCCATTCGCACAGGGTCACCAGGGCGGGCGGAGGAACCTCCCATTGGAGAAGCCCGCCTTCCGTCAGTTGTTGGACAATGAAAGCGTCCTTTTCCCAGCAGACCTTGGTGGCGTTCGCCACGCAGGGGATGTTCATCAAAGCGGCCAGCATGGGGCCCACCTGGCCCGTTTCCCCGTCCGCGGCGCGGCGGCCGCACAGGATCAGGTCAAAGGGCCCCAGGGTCTCTTGGGCGGCGCGGAGGGTCCTGGCCGTGGCCAGGGTGTCCGCCCCGGCAAAGCGGGGGTCGGTCAGCAGCGCGGCTTCCTCCGCGCCCCGGCTGATGGCTTCCCGAAGCATCCCCTCCGCCCGGGGGAGGCCCATGGTCATCACGGTGACGCTGCCGCCCAGGGCGTCCCGCAGGGTCAGCCCCAATTCCAGGGCGGACTCGTCCGCGGGGTTCGTCACCTGGGCCACGGCCTCCCGCTGGAGGGTGAAGTCCCCGGACAGCTTCACGTCCATGGTGTCCGGGACTTGTTTCAGCAAAACGAGAATCTTCATGGGTCAGGGCTCCGTGCGCTGGTCCAGCAGAACGAACAGGTCCTGGTAGGCATAGCCGGGGGGCACGGTGGAGCCCAGGGCCTCGGTGCTTTGGGGGCAGGCGGCCACCAGCGTGGAGGCTTCGGTGCGCTTCATGTCCCCCCAGCGGTTTTCGGCGGAGCCCTTGCGCACCTCGGGCATGAACTGCCCCGCCACGGCGCTGCCGCAGCACTTGGACAAGCGCCGGTTCAGGAACATCTCATGGATTTCGCAGCCCATGGCCGCAAGCAGCTCCCTGGCGGGCTCGTGCTCGTCCAGGTCCCGGGCCAGGCGGCTGCCGTCGTGGTAGCTGACGCTAAGGGGCGCGGGCTTTACGGTGAGCTTGCCGGACTTCACCAGCTCGTTCACAAAGGACGTGGCGGTGAGAACCTGGGGCAGCTCAATGCCCCAATCCTTGTATTCGTGAAGGAACAGCGCCGCGTCGTAGCTGTCCAGCACCACCATGCGCTTTGCGCCGGAGGTCCGCACCGCCTGGGAAACCTTCTTGGCCTGCTGGCGCACATCCTCCAAAAAGCCGATCAAATCCCCCAGGGCGGAGCCGGAGGAAGGCTCCTCCCGCAGTGCCGCGAAGGGAACCCCCGCCTTTCTGAGCAAGGACAGCAGGGCATTGGCGGTTTCCGGGACCGAGTAGCGGGCCGTGGCGCCCAGCCAAACCAGCGTCTCCCCGGTTTCGGGGGCGTCCTGAAAGTCCACCTTGCATTCCGTAGCGCCGTACATGTTTCCGGTCCGCTCCAGGCGGTCCAGCACCGCCTGGACGGAGGCGGGCGTCAAATCCGCCATCACCGCCTGGGAGCGGGCCTCCCGGATATACAGGGGAGGCTCGTAGCCCGTGGCGCAGTCGTTGGTGCAGGAGCCGCACATCATGCATCCGTACATGGTTTCGGCGGCGTCCGCGTCCATCACAAGCCCCCGCTCAAACATGGAAACCAGCAGCCCCTTGGCCCGGGGAGTATCCGCTTCCCTGCCGGTCACCTGCTCCACAGGGCACAGGTGGCGGCACATCCAACAAAAGCGGCACGCGTCCGCATGCTTTTTTGCCTTTTCGCTATACATTTCCATTCCCCCTTACAGGCCTAGCTTATATGGATTCATGATTCCGTTGGGATCAAGGGACTTTTTCAGCCCCTCCATCACTTGCATGGCCCCCCCGTATTGCTCCTTCATCAGGCGGCTGAGCTTGAGCCCGATGCCGTGGTGGTCGTTGATGACCCCGCCGTGGGCCATGGCCGCCCGCACCCCCGCGTTCCAAATCTGGTTGTGGAGCCTAATGGCCTCCTGGGGATCCTGGGGCGGGTGGTCCATGATGAAGCGGTCGTAGATCATGGTGCCCCACTCATACCAGTGGCTGCAATGGGCGATGAAGCGCACCCCTGGGAAATTGTCCTCAATGGCGTGCTTCATGGCCCAATAGATCTCCTCCACCCGGTCATAGGTCGCCACGGTGTCCATGGTGCCGAACATCTGGGGAATGTCCATGATGTGCCCCGGGTAGAAGAAGGTGATCCGGTTCTGGTACCACTTCTCGCCGTATTCAGCCCCCAGGTCCTGGGCCCCGTGTTTTTGGCAAATCTCCTGGATGATTTCCATCTCGATGTCCACGATGCGCTCCAGGCCCTCCACCGCCAGGTTCATGAAGCAGCCCTTCTTCTCAAACCCGAGGATCTTTTTGATGATGCTGGTGGTTTCCGCCTCGTCAAAAAAGCGGAGGATGGAGGGCTTGACCTTTTGCATCATATCCCGGCCCGCCATGATTCCCGAGGTCATGTCCGGGAACAGGAAGGCCCTGAACTTCCGGCTTTCCGGCTGCTCAAAGAGCTTGAAGGTGGCCTGGGTGATGATCCCCAGCGTCCCCTCGGAGCCGATGAAGATCTGGTTGAGGTCGGGCCCCGCCGCGTGTTTGGGCACCGGGAGGGTGTTGATGATATCGCCGTTGGGCAGCACAACCTCCAGGCTGAGGCACTGGTCGTCGATCTTGCCGTACTTGGTGCTCATGATCCCGATGCCCCGGTGGGCCAAAGCGCCGCCGATGGTGCCGCAGGTGAGGCAGGAGGGGATATGCTGGCAGGAATAGCCCTTTTCGTTGGCATACCATTCCAGCTGCTGGAAGATCATCCCCGCCTCGGCGGTGATGGTGCGGGAAAACTCGTTGAGCTCGAGGAGGCGGGACATGCGCTTCATGTCGATCATCAAGCCGCCGGACATGGGCAGTGCCCCGCCCTGGCTGCCGGAGCCGCCGCCCCACACATGGACCGGCAGCTTGTAGTAGTTGGCGATTTTCAGCAGCTTGCTGATTTCTTCCTTGCTGTTGGGGCAGACGATCCAATCGGGCATGGGCGGGGTTTGTCCCCGGTCCGCCCACATCCGGCCGATCCAAAAATAATCGACGCCGTATACCATGCGGTCGCTGGCGCGGGTGGAAACGTGGGGTACGCCCACCACATCCTCCAATTCGGTGCGGATCATATCCCCCATGAATGCTTTGCGTTCCATGGTCTCTCTCCTTTGCCGGGTTTTCGTTTTTTACCCCAAAGTAAGGGTGTGGGTATGGGCCTTGGACTCTCCGGGGGCCAGGCGCACGCAGCCGGGCTTATGGTCGATGCGCAGGTCATGGTCCACAAAATCCGGGCCGTTGAGCCAGGGCTCGATGCACAGATAGCCCGCTGCGGGCTTCTTCCAAAGCATCAGCACGTCGTGACCCGGGAAGTCCACCCGGAGGGTACGGGAGTGCAGGGGGCTGCGCAGCGTTACACCCCGGCTTTGGAGGGTGAGAAACACCAGCGCGTCCACCGCGAAATACTCGTCCTTAAGGGGGAATACTCGGGTGTTTTCCAGCAGCGTCACCGGCTCCCGGCCGATGAGATTGCCCTGGAGCACATAGTTGTCAAAGCGCTCGGGCTGGTCAAAGAGCAGCTCGTACTGCTCCACGCCCTCCGGGATGGCGTAGGCCTCGTGGGCGCCCGCCCCGTACCAGAAGGCTTGGGCGTCCCGGTTGTCCACCTGGTAGGTGACCGATAGCGCAGGGCCATCCAGGGCAAAACGGGCCCGAAGCTCATAGGCAAAGGGGAAGCCCGGGTGACGCTCCTGGGTCAGGAAGGTGGCGCGGTCCTCCGCAGCCTCCTCCACAAGCCATTCCAAAGACCGGACAAAGCCGTGCTTGGGCATGGAGTAGCGCTTGCCCTCCAAAAGGTAGCAATCCTCCCGAAGCCCGCCCGCGACGGGAAAGAGGATCGGGGCCCGGCCTGTCCAAAAGGCGGGGTCCCCCTGCCAAAGCCTTTCAATCCCTTGGGCATCGCGGATGGATTGCAGTTCGGCTCCAAGGCTGGAAATGGTCACGGTGAGAAACGGATTTTGGATGGTGACCAGGCTCATAGGACAATCCCCCTCTCCTGTATGAACGCCAGGCATTCCGCCTCGGTGGGAATCCCTATCCGGGCCCCTAGGCGGGTGCATTTCAGGGCCGCGGCCGCGCTGGCGAAGCGGCAGGCGGCGTCCGGGCCCATGCCCTTCACCCGCGCCGCTACGAAGGCCCCGTGGAAGGTATCCCCGCAGCCGTTGCTGTCCACCACCTCCACGGGGTAGCTCTCGTAGCGCCGCATCCCCTGGGCGTCCAGGAGGATGCCGCCCCGTACCCCCTGGGTCAGGGCCACAAGCTCCGGGTGGTAGGCATCGTAGAGCTGGCGGGCGGCGTCCTCGGGGCTGGCGGCCCCGGTGATTTTCATGGCGAATTCCTCCGAGGGGATCAGGTAGTCCACGTAGGGCAGCAGCGTCTCAATGCCGGGGTAGGCGCCCCCCGCGTCGTGGCTGACCTTCACCCCCAGCCCCTTGCAGAGCCGGGCGGCGTGGATGGCGGCCTGGAGCATGTGCCCGTCCAGGTGCAGCACCTTGGCATGGGCCAGCGCCTCCTCCGGAATATCCCGGGGCGTGGGGGGCGGCACCGTGCCAGGACTCCAGACGCAGGTGCGGGTGCCCTTTTGCCGGTTCAGCAACACCACCGCGTGAAAGGACACCGCCTCCGGCACCCGGCGCACATGGGTCACGTCCACCTTCCAGGCTTCCAGGTCCTCCATGAGGTAGCGGCCAAAGGGATCGTCCCCCACGGTGCCCAGGTAGGCGGAGGAAACCCCCAGCTTGGCGGCGGCCACCAAGGCGGTGGCGCAGGGGCCGCCCCCTTGGATTTTGGTTTCCACCCCCAGCATCTTCGTATCCTCCTGGGGGAAGCCCTCCGTCACCATCAGCGTGTCATACACCGTGGAGCCGATGCCCACCACCTGGGGCCAGCGTTCACTCATTGCAACCCACCGCTTTCAACAGCTTGATCTTGGACAGGGCAAAGGCCTTGACCGCCTGAATGGAATCCTTCATAAACAGGTCCACCGCCACTTGCTCCCGCCCCGTGGCCATAACCTGGTCCAAAAAGGCGTAGCACAGGTCCGTGCCGAAGTTGATCTTGCGGATGCCCGCCCCAATGGCCTGTGTGATCTGCTCATCCGGCACGCCGCTGCCCCCGTGGAGCACCAAGGGGATGCCCGTGGCTTCCTTGATTTCCGCGATCCGCTTGGTGGCGATTACCGGGGCCTGGGCGTAGCGGCCATGGGCCGTGCCCACCAAAATGGCCAGCGCGTCCACCTGGGTTTCCTGTACATAGGTCACGGCCTCGTCCACCCTGGTGTACTCCGCGCTGACGCCCTCCTTAGTGGTGCCGATATGCCCCAGCTCGCCCTCCACGGAAACGTTCACCGGATGGCAGAAATCCACCACCTTGCGGGTGGCGGTGATGTTCTCCCTTAAGGGAAGGTCGCTGGCGTCCCGCATCACCCCGGTGCAGCCCCAGCGCAGGGCCTTGGTGACCACCTCTTCATTGGCCCCGTGATCCAGATGGAAGGCGATCTTCACCTTGGATTCCCGGGCGGCGTTCACCAAGGCCGGGGCCAGGAACCGGGCCTCGAAGTTGGAGAACAGGCGGCTGTACATCTGCAAGATCACGCAGGCGTTGCTTTCCTCCGCCGCAAAGAGCACCCCCAGCGCCGTTTCCTGGTTGTACACGTTGAAGGCGGGGATGGCGCAGCCCCGGTCTTCGGCAATCTCCAGCAAAGTTCTGACATCCGTGAGCATGGGTCGTTCTTCCTTTCTTTTGGGAACATGACGGCAAAATGTTGATAATCTACATAACAATAATAATTATATGAAAATGATCTACATTTGTCAATTGCCAGAGGATATTTTCTATGATATACTTTTCATAGTTGATCCGGGAGGTATCTAGGATGGAAAACTCGCCGCTGCTCATCAAGCTCCAGGCGCTCAGGCCCGCCATGACGGCTTCCGAGCGCAAAATTACGGAGACGATTTTGGCCGCTCCCCGGGAGGTGATCCACCTCTCCATCACGGGCATCGCGGAAAGGGCCGGGGTCAGCGACGCCACCGTGGTACGGCTGTGCAAGCGCCTGGGCATGCAAGGATACCAGGAGCTCAAGCTCACCATGGCCCAGGAGCTGGTGTCCTCCACAGACCGCATCTATGAGGATGTCCGGGAGAGCGACACCAACGAGGAAATTTTAGGCAAGGTATTTGAGAGCACCAAGCAGGCCCTGGACTATACGGCCCGGGTGGTGGACCGGGACCAGTTTGAAAAGGCGGTTCAGGCCCTGGCCCAGGCGGGCAAGGTGTTCATCTACGGCTGCGGAAACTCCGCCGCCGTGGCCCTGGACCTTCAACATAAGCTGATGCGGCTTTCCATCAACGCTATGGCTTACATGGACGCCCATATGCAGTGCATCTCCAGCGTTCAGCTCCGCCAGGGGGACGTTTGCGTGGCGGTGAGCCACTCCGGCTCCTCCAGGGCCATTGTGGCGGCGGCGCAGCTGGCTAAAGACAAGGGAGCCACGGTGATTTGTATGACCGGGGTAGGGTCCTCCCCCCTGAGCAAGATTTCCGATTGCCGCCTGGACGCCGCCTCCCGGGAGGTGGAATACCACATCGTGGCCCTCTCCTCCCGCATCTCCCAATACACCTTGATCGACAGCCTCTACACCGCCCTTGCCATCCGCCAGAAGGCCCGGAACGCCATGCCCATGGAGGACGAGGTGGAAAGGGCGCTGAAAAGCACCAAGTATTAAGATTGTTCCGTTTCCAGAAACAGCGCCGCCTAGGAAGGCCCCAGCGCAGGGCTTCCTGGGCGGCGCCGCCATGTTCTCCGAAGAGGCGTGCATCCTCTTTCGGGAAGTTCCCCTAAAAAGGGCGGCTTTGCCCTTTAGGGCGCAAGTATGGTATACTGGCGCAAAGCGGCCCCTGGAGACGGGGCCGCCAACAAAAACAGGAGGATGCCGCCGATGCTGTTTGTCTGCTATCCCTCGTGCACTACCTGCCAGAAGGCCCGGGCCTTTCTTCAGGCCCGGGGCATTGCCCACCAGGTTCGGGATATCAAGCGGGACCCACCCACCCAGGAGGAGCTGCGGGCATGGCACGCCAAGAGCGGCCTGCCCTTGAAGCGGTTTTTCAACACCAGCGGCCTTTCCTACAGGGCCCTGGAGCTGTCCGATAAGCTGGGCTCCATGAGCCAGGAGGAGCAGTACGCCCTGCTGGCCAGCGACGGGATGCTGGTCAAGCGCCCGATTCTGGTGGGGGAGGATTTTGTCCTGGTGGGCTTCCGGCAGCCCCAGTGGGAGGAGCGGCTGTAACAGCGCGGCGGCCGACAAGGGCGCTAGGGATGGATCAGCACCTTGCCGGTAAGCCCCTGTCCAAAGAGCTCGTAGGCGTGTTCCATATCCTGGATGCCAAAGCGGTGGGAGGCGAGCTTGCCCACCTCGTCGGCATGCTCCCGGATGTATTGGAGGTTTTCCTCCATTTCCGAGACTGGGAAATACCAGGAGTTTACCAGGGAGAAGTCCTTTAGCACCCAATCCGTGCTGCGCTGGAGGGTGAGGGCCTTTTCAGGCTCGCCAATCAGCACGATCCGGCCTCCGGGGGCGACGCATTTCATGGAGGCCGCCAGGGTGCCGTCCACGCCCACCACCTCAATCACCCGGTCCACAAAGCTGTGCAAGGCTGCGGCAATGGAGCCGGGGGTGTCCGAGGGATCCACCGCGATCTGCTGGGTAGCCCCCAGCTCCCCGGCCAAGCGTAGGTGATAGGCGGAGGTGTCTGCGGCGTACAGGTTTTGGATATGGTAGTGGTTGTGCAAAATGCTGACGCAGCCCAGGCCGATGGGCCCGCAGCCGATCACCAGCACGGAGTGCTCCGGGCGGATGTCCCCCAGGCGCAGGCCGTGGAAGGCGGTGCCCACGGTGTCCAGGGCCAATACCCCATGCTCCAGGGGCAAGGAGCCGATGGGGAAGACCATATGCCTGGGAACCAGCACATACTCCGCGTACCCGCCGTCAAAATGCCAGCCTACCAGCCGTTTCTTGGCGGAGCATTGGCTGGTGTTCATGGTCGCGCAGGCCTCGCAGTTTCCGCAAAAGTCCGACAGGTAGATCAGCACGGGCGTTCCTTTTTCCAAAGGGGCGGGCGTGTCCCCGCAGGCTTGTACAGTGCCGGAGATTTCATGGCCGGGGGTGATGCCGGGGAAGCCCGCTTTCAGAATCCGCCTTTCCGAGCCGCAAAGGCCGCAAAAGGCCACCTTCACCAAAACTTCATGGGCTCCGGGGGAGGGGATGGGTACGTCTATCACCTGAATTTTGTTGTCGCCCACAAACCTTGCCGCTTTCATGCCCTTCTTCTCCTTATCCTTTTACTGAACCGGAAGTGAGGCCGCTTACAATGTAGCGCTGGATGCACAGGGTCAACACCAGCACCGGCAGAACGATCAGGATGGAGGCGGCGGCCAGCTCGCCCCACAGGATGCCCTCCGAGGTAATATAGCTCATCACGGCGATGGGCGCGGTTTTCCATTGGTTGCGGGTCAGGATCAGCGCGTAGAGGAATTCGTTCCAGGCGAAGATGAACGCCTGGATGCCCACGGAGACGATGCCCGGAATGCACAGGGGCAAGGTGATGCGCCAGAAGGTGGAGAACCGGTTGCAGCCGTCCACAATCGCCGCTTCCTCGCACTCGATGGGCACGGCCAGGATGAAGCCCCGCACCATCCAGATGATGTAGCCGATGTTGAAGGACAAATAGACCATGATGATCCCCAGGTAGGTGTCGATGAGGCTCAGATGGTTGAGGATGATGAAATAGGCCACTACCATGGAGGACGCCGGAGCCATGCGGGTCACCAGAATCCAGAAGGAGAGCGCCTTATGCCCCCGGAACCGGAAGCGGGTGATGGCGTAGGCGGCGGGAACCCCCAGGATCATCGCCAGAATCGTGGAGCCGAAGGCAATGAAAAAGCTGTTTTTGTAGTTCTGAATAAAGAAGTTGTTCTGGAAGACCCGGATGAAGTTGTCCAAAACGGGCTTGAAGATCAGCTTCGGCGGAAGGGCAAAGGAGTCCACCGAGGTCTTCAAAGACATCAGCGTCACCCAAAGCACAGGGAACACAAACAGGAAGGTGACGAAATAGGTCAGCAGCGTAAGCTTCCACTGGTTGGAGCACAGGAGGGCGGCGACGCCTTTTCTTTTTTTCATGTTTTTCTCCTCCTATGCCTCGGTGATTTTGGATTGGCGGACGAAAAGATAGGTCACGGCGATGGTCAGCGCCAGCAAAAACACCGCGATGGTGGCGGAATAGCCCATGTTCAGGTAATAAAAGCCCGTTTGGTAGATGTACATGGGCAAGTTTTGGGTGGAGCGCCCGGGTCCTCCCGCCGTCATCACGTAGATGGTATCAAACCACCGCAGCAGCGCCCCCATCCGGAAGCTGGAGGCGATGAACAAAATGGGCTGGATGTGGGGGAAGGTGATGTAGCGGAACACCTTCAGCGGCCCCGCCCCGTCGATGAGGGCGCTTTCGATCTGATCCTGGGAGCGGGTTTGAAGGGCCGCCAGCACGGAAAGGGCCACAAAGGGCGTCCATTCCCAAACGTCCACCGCGATCAGGCAGGGCAGCGCCGTGGCGGTGTCCGCCAGCCAGGAGGGCGCGTCCACGCCAAAGGAGGTCAAAATATAGCTGATGATCCCAAAGTCCGAGTTCAACATGATCCTCCAGATCAAGCCGATCACGGCGGGGGTGATCATCATGGGAATCAGGATGAAGCTGCGCAAAATTCCGCGGCCGCGAAACTTGCGAAAGAGCAGCAGGGCGATCAGCGTGCCCAGCACGATCTCCAGGATCAGGCTGCCCACGGTGAAAATCGCCGTAACCTTGAGGGAATTATAAAAGTAGGGGTCCGCAAACATCTTCACGTAGTTTCCAAACCCCGATAAGCGCGGATAGGGAGATTTGGTCAATACCCAGTTGGAAAAGCTGGAATACAGCACATAGCCGAGGGGAACGGCGGTGATCAGGAATAAAAAGATCACCGAGGGGGCGAGCATCGCAACAAGGGCGGAACGGTCCCGCCGCTGTGTTCGTTCCATAAGGGTCTCCTTTCTGGATGATGCCGTTGGCAAAGGGCCCTCCTCAAAACAGGAGAGATGAGACGAAAGGTCATCTCATCCCTCCGCGCTTTGAGGAAAGGGGGCTTAGAAGCCGTTTTCTTCCATGATTTGCTTCACCTTGGCGTTCAACTCGGTCATCAAGGTCTTGGCGTCGCCGCCGGTGAGGATGGAGTTCAGGGCCACGGATACCTCGGAGGATACCTCCTGGAAGGGAACGATGGTGGGGTAGTGCTTCACGCCGATGGCGAAGGAGTCCGCCTTCACCTGCAAATAGTTGGAGATATTATACTTGGCCTGGTATTCGGGCTGGGCGATGACGGACTTGCGGGTCACGTCCTCCCGGGTGCCGATCAGCGCGGTTTCCAGCTGGATCTTTTTGCTGGTGGCCCAATTCAGGAACTCCCAGGCCGCGTCCTTGTTTTTGGAGGAGGCGGGGATGTACATGCCATAGCCCAGGATGCCGGGGGCCGCCACGCCGGTCTTGTCGGCCTTGGGCACCAAGGCGTAGCCAACCTTGCCGTTGATGGTGGAGGTTTCGGGGTTCTCCAGGCGGGCGCCGAAGTTGCTGGCGTCGATGATGATGCCCACCATGCCTTGCTGCATCAGGGTCTGTACGTCGGGCCAGTTGTACCCGGCTACGCCATCAGGGCCGTAGTCGTTGAGCAGCTTGGCATAGAACTCGGCGGCCTCAATGGCTTCCGGGGCGTCGAACTGCGGGTTCATGTCCTCGTCGAACCAGCCCTTCCAGCCGTTGCTGTAAGCGAAGATGTTCCAGGTGTAGATGATGGCGCGGTTGTCCGCGATGCCCCGCATGGCGATGCCGGTCTTCCCGGTTTTTTCCTCAATGGTCTTGGCGTATTCCACCAATTCGGACCAGGTTTCAGGGACGCGCTCCAGCCCCGCCTCCTGGAAGATCTCCGTGTTGTAGAACATCATGTGGGTCTCATTGTACAGGGGCAGGCCGTACTGCACGCCCTTGTAGTTGAAGGCGGCGGGGGAGGCGAAGTCGTCGTAATCAAACCCTTCGGGATCCGCTTCCTGGGCCGCCTTGATGTAATCGTCCAGGGGGGCGAGCCAGCCGGAGTCCGCGTAGCTGCCCAGCCAAATCTCGTGGATGCCGATGATGTCATAGGCCCCGGTGCCGGAGGAGAGATCCAGCAGGATCTTTTGGCTCAGCTGGTCCTGGGGGGATTGGTCCATGATCACGATGATCCCGGTTTCCTCGGTAAACTGGGAAAAGAGCTCGGAGAGGGCTGTCAGGGCGGTGTGGGACTGCACGGCAATGGTGATGCTTCGGGTCTGGTTTTCTTCCGCCAGGGCGCTGACGCCCAGGGCGGATACCAGCAGCAGCGCGGTGAGGAGCATGGCAAACAAGCGTTTCATTGGGTATCCTCCTTTTCATTCGGATCGTGTTGAAACGGGCATGGCCGGTGTGTTTTAAGGAAGCGGTCGCGCGTAAGGCCAGCCCGTTTCCATTGTGGTTTGAGTATAGCAGCATCATCTTTCCATTGCAAGACATTTTGTAGATTATTTTCATGTTTTTATTTTGTTTATGAAGATGATCGACATTTTGTGCTATACTGTATGCCAGAAGAAGAAGGGAGGGACCTTGATGCGCGGTTTGGTGGTCACCCGGGAGCGGGCGCTTTTGCTGGCGGAGGATATTCCCATGCCGGAAGTGGGGGAGTATGACGCGTTGGTCCAAAACGCGTGCTGCATCATTTGCAATGGAACGGACCAGGAGATCATCCGGGGCGCCCTTGCGGAGGTGGGGGACTACCCGGTGATGCTGGGGCATGAGTCCGCCGGGTATGTGGTGCGTCGCGGGGCCAAGGCGCGCCATTACCGGGAAGGGGATTTGGTGGTCCGCTCCATTGTGCGCAAGAATGAAAAGTATGGCTGCGGCTGGGGCGGGTTTTCCGAATACGGCCTGGTGACCGACTACCGGGCCATGGTGGAGGACCATGCGCCCGAGGCGGACCGGTATACCATCGGGTGCATGCAAGGGGTCTTCCCCAAGGGGTTCACCCCGGTCCAAGCCGCCATGGCCATCACCTATAAAGAAACTTACAGCGCCTTTGCCCGGCTGGGGGTGCAGCCGGGGGACGCGCTGGCGCTGGTGGGGGACGGCCCCGTGGCGCTGTGCATGGCGGGCGTCGCCAGGCTGTTTCAGGCCAAGGAGCTGCACATCATCGGGGAAAACGAAAGAACCATGGGCAAGGCCCTGTCCATGGGGGCCAGCGCCGTGTACAACCACCGGAATCCCGGGGAGATGGAGCTGCTTCGGAGGAATTGCGGGAAAAGGGCGCAGTTTTATATCGACACCATCGGCACCAACCAGACTTTGGCCCAAGGGCTGCCCTTGCTTGCCCCGGACGGCGTCATGGCGGTCTACGGCCTTCATTCCGGGGACGTGCTGACTTTGCCTCTGGCGGGGATGCGCAACTTCGGCATCCGCTTCATGCAGTTTCCCATCCACGCCAAGGAGGGAGCGGCCCATGAGAAGATTCTGGAGGCCGCGGGTTCCGGCCTCTTGGACCTGGACGCCCTGGTGACCCACCGGCTGCCCATCCAGGAGTATGAAAAGGGGTTTGAGCTGGTCCGAAGCAAGGAGGGAATCAAGGTGGCTCTGCTGTTTCAATAAAGAGGCCCTTTCAGGCATGCCCGCCACGGCGGGACGGCTGGAAAGGGCGGGGGGATGCCGCCAAAGGGATGGCAAAGGGCCCATGAAAAAGCCGCCGGTGATGGCCGGCGGCTTTGTATCTGCGCGTGGGTACCGCCGCTGTGGCGGCGGTCAGGCCTCCTGGCCCCACAGGAATTTGCCCACCATCCGGTTAAAGGCCTTGGGGTTTTTGTAGGCGATGAAGTGGTCCCCGGGCAGGAAGCAAAGGACCCCCTTGGGCAAGGCCTTGGCGATGGCCCGGGTGTGCCCGGAACGGATCAGGTCCTTTTCCCCCGCGATCACCAAGGCGGGGGCCGTAACCCCGTGCAGCGCGGAGGTGGGGATGCGGGGCTCCCGCACCATCAGGCGCAGCAGCTCCTTTTGGGGCGCAAGGCCGGGCCGCAAGGGGGAGAGGAGGCAGACAAGCCCATAGTGCAGGCATAGGGGCAGCTGAAAGAGCGGGCGCACCCCGCTGGGCCGCAGGTTCGCGCCGTTGAGCACCAGCTTGCCCACCCGGTGGGGGTAGCGCAGGGCAAAGAGCAGCGCGATGTTGCCCCCGTCGCTGAAGCCCAGCAGGTCCGCCCGGTCAATGCCCTGCCGGTCCATGAAGGCCCGCAGGTCCTCCGCAAACTGGGCAAGGGTAAAGGGCTTGCTTCCCCTGGGGCTTTCCCCATGGCCCCGGGTGTCCACGGCAATGACCCGGGCGTGCCGGGCAAAGGCCTCCATCTGGCGCTCAAAATAGGCCCCGCTTTCGCCGTTGCCATGGAGCAGGATCAGCGGAAAGCCCGCCGTCCCCCTTTGAATGAAATGCAAGGAGATATCCAGATCGGCTTCCATGGGGCACCTCCTGGACAAGCGGTCCGTCAGGACTCGGATTCAAGAGGGCTTTGCAGCCCCAACGCCTGTAAGAACTTGGGGGTCATCCGCTCAAACTGCACCCCATAGCGCAAGGGCTGCTCCTCCTCCAGGGTCACAAGGATGCTGTCATGGGTCAGGGAGAGGGCCAGCCGCACCGCGGACAGGAGGGATTTGCCCCGCAGCAGGGCCCCCAGCAAAAAGCTGGCGAAAACGTCCCCTGTGCCATGGAAGGGACCCTGGTAGCGCTTTGTAAAGGAGAAGAGGGGCTCGCCCATGCCCCGCTGGTACATGACGATGCCGGTTTCCTTGGGGTCAAAGGAAACGTCGGTGATGATGACGTTCTCGGGCCCCATGGAGCACAGGGACCTGGCCAGGCGGCTCACATAGGCGGGGGAATAGGACTCCCCGGGGTAGGGCTCGTCCAGCAAAAAGGCGGCCTCGGTCAGGTTGGGCACAATGGTGTGGGCCCGGGCGCAGAGGCGGCGCATCTGGGAGGGCATGGTATCGTCCAGGAGGGAATAGAGCTTGCCGTGGTCCGCAAAGGCCGGGTCCACAAACAGATGGGTCTGGGGGCCGATGAGCAGGTCGACGATCTCCAGCACCTGCCGCACCTGCTGGCTGGAAGCCAGATACCCGGTATACAGGGCGTCAAAGGCCAGCCCCAAGGTGGCTATATGCCGGGCGATGGGCAAGAGCTGATCGCTTAAATCCAGGTGGGTGTAGCCGGTAAACTCCCCGGTGTGGGTGCTGAGCAAGGCGGTGGGGATGATGGAGGTGTTGATGCCGGCGGCGGAGAGGATGGGGAGGGCCACTGTCAGGGAGCACCGCCCTACGCAGGAGATATCGTGGACCGCCAGGACCCGTTTTTGCATGGATGCCGCCTCCGTCTGTTTCTTCCTTTTTACCATGATACACAAAAGCGAAAAAAACGCAAGAGCGCCATTGACAAACCAGAACCGCCGCGCTATGGTGGGGAGGAAACACAAACCCGGCTCATGGCCGGGTTGGGAGGAACGCCCATGCAAAAGGCGCTGGTATCGGTCATGGGGGTGGATCGCCCCGGAATCATTGCCAAGGTCAGCACATCCCTCTTTGAGCAGAACATCAATATTCTGGAGATCTCCCAAACCATTTTGGGAGGGTACTTCACCATGATGATGATGGTGGACATTTCCAACGCCGCCCACGGATTTTCGGACATCGCGGCGGCCCTGACCCAGGCGGGGGAGGCCATGGGCGTGGTGGTGCAAATTCAGCGGGCGGAGCTTTTCGACGCCATGCACCGGGTGTGAGGAGGGCTGTGGATGCTTGAAATCAATGAAATTCTGCAAACCATCCGCATGGTTCATGAGGAGCATTTTGATATCCGCACCGTGACCATGGGCATGAACCTGCTGGACTGCAAGGAAGGCGCGGATGCCCGCACCGCCGAGAGGGTTTATGAAAAGGTGCGCAGGCTGGCCCGGGACCTGGTGAAGGTAGGCTGCGACCTGGAGGGGGAGTTGGGCGTTCCCATCGTCAACAAGCGCATCAGCGTCACGCCTGTGGGGCTGATCTGCGGGGACGATCCCATGGCCATCGCCCTGGCGCTGGACAAGGCGGCCCAGGAGGTGGGGGTGAACTTCATCGGCGGCTTTAGCGCCCTGATGCACAAGGGAGCCACCCGGGCGGAGGAAGCCCTTTTGGAGGCCATGCCCCAGGTGTTTGCCCAAACCCAGAGGCTTTGCGGCAGCGTCAACGTAGCCAGCACCCGCACCGGCATCAACATGGACGCGGTGCGCACCATGGGCGGGGTCATCAAGCGCACGGCGGAGCTGACGGCGGATCAGAACGGCTTTGGCTGCGCCAAGCTGGTGGTGTTTGCCAACGCCGTGGAGGACAACCCCTTCATGGCCGGGGCCTTCCATGGGGTGGGAGAGCCGGAATGCGTGGTGAACGTAGGCGTCAGCGGGCCCGGGGTGGTGCAGCGCGCGCTGATGGAAACCCATGGGCAGCCCTTTGACGTGGTGGCGGAGACCATCAAGCGCACTGCCTTCAAGATCACCCGGGTGGGGCAGCTGGTGGCCCAGGAGGCCGGGAAGCGGTTGGACGTACCCTTTGGCATCGTGGACCTGTCCCTGGCCCCTACCCCCTCCCTGGGGGACAGCGTGGCCTATATCCTCAGCGAGATGGGCCTGGAGATGGCGGGAGCGCCGGGCACCACGGCGGCCTTGGCCTTGCTCAACGACATGGTGAAGACGGGCGGCGTCATGGCCAGCGGCCATGTGGGCGGCCTCAGCGGCGCGTTCATCCCCGTCAGCGAGGATGTGGGCATGATCGAGGCCGCGGCGGCGGGCTGCCTCACCCTGGAGAAATTGGAGGCCATGACCTGCGTCTGCTCCGTGGGGCTGGACATGATCGCGGTGCCGGGGGATACCTCCGCCAACACCATCGCGGGGATCATCGCGGACGAGGCCGCCATCGGCATGGTCAACAACAAGACCACCGCCGTGCGGATCATTCCCGCCCCGGGGAAGAAGGCGGGGGACATGGTGGATTTCGGCGGCCTGTTCGGCTATGCTCCGGTGATGCAGGTGAACCGCTGCAACAACGATGAGTTTATCCAGCGGGGCGGGCGCATTCCCGCGCCGCTGCACAGCTTGAGGAACTGACGGTTTTTGGGGGCGGCAGCCCCCAAGCCCCCGCTCGGGGCGATGCCCTGAACCCATTACTGGCGGCGCTATGCGCCGCCAGTAATGGTATGATCGCATTATTTTTTTGCCCGCGCTATGTGGAGGGCAAAAGCGGGTCCAGGGGCTTCTTCCCTGGCGGGGCCGGGGCGAAGCCCCGGATCGTCTCCCCTTACGCCGTCTCGATCTCGGCGGTGGACTGCAAGCCCAGCCTCTCCACGCCCGTTTCCCGGAGCTTGTATTTTTGAATCTTTCCGCTGGCGGTCATGGGGAAGGAATCCATGGGGAGGATGTACCGGGGGGACTTGAAGCGGCTCAGGCCATTTTTCACGAAGTCGATCAGCTCCTGGGAAGTGGCCTGGGCTCCCTCCTTGAAGATGACGCAGGCGCACACCTCCTCGCCGTACTTCTCGTCCGGCACGCCCACCACCTGGACGTCGGAGATGGCGGGGTGGGTGTACATGAACTCCTCGATCTCCCGGGGGTAGATGTTCTCCCCGCCCCGGATGATCATGTCCTTCAGGCGGCCGGTGATACGGAAGTTGCCGTCCTCGTCCATGGTGCCGATGTCCCCGGTGTGGAGCCAGCCCTCCTCGTCAATGGCCTGGCGGGTGGCCTCGGGCATTTTGTAGTAGCCCTTCATTACATGGTAGCCCCGGGTGACGATTTCGCCGGGGGTGCCCCGGGGAACCTCCAGGCCGGTTTCGGGGTTCACGATCTTGCCCTCGGTATGGGGCAGCAGCTTGCCCACGGTGGTGCAGCGGAGCTCCAGGGGGTCGTCGGTGCGGCTCATGGTCATGCCGGGGGAGCATTCCGTCTGGCCGTAGGTGATGGTGAGCTCGGACACGTGCATCCGCCCGGTCACATCCCTCATGGTCTTGATGGGACAGGGGCTGCCCGCCATGATCCCGGTGCGCAAGTTGGAAAAGTCGTGCTTGTCAAAATCCGGGTGTTCCAGCATGCCGATGAACATGGTGGGGACTCCGTGGACGGCGGTGCAGCGCTGCTCCTCAAGCATCTCCATCTCCTTGGCGGGGTTGTAGCGCTCCATGAGCACCATGGTGGCGCCATGGGTCAGGCAGCTCATCACCCCCAGGACGCAGCCAAAGCAGTGGAACAGGGGCACTACGATGAGCAGCCGGTCCTCGTCGGTAAACTTCATGCAATCGCCCATGAACTGGCCGTTGTTGGCGATGTTGTAGTGGGTGAGCATGACGCCCTTGGGGAAGCCCGTGGTGCCGCTGGTATACTGCATGTTGATGGTATCGTGGGTCTCCAGGCCCGCCATGATCTCCTCCAGCACGCTCTGGGGCACGCTGTGGGCGGCCTCAAACAAATCGTCAAAGGCCCGCATGCCTATGGGCTTTTCCTGAGCCTCGCCGATGAGCACCACGCTCTTGAGAAAGGGCAGCTGCTTCTCCCCGATCTCCTCGGGGTTTTTGGTCAGCAAAGAGGGCATCAGGCCCGTAATATGGCTGATATAATCGTTCCCCTTGACCCCGCCGATCATCACCAGCATCTTGCTGTCGCTTTGCGTGAGCAAGTAGTTCAGCTCAAACTGCTTGTAGTTGGTGTTCACGGTCACCAGCACGGCCCCCAGCTTGGCGGAGCCGAACATCACCAGCAGCCACTGGGGCACGTTGGTGGCCCAAATCGCCACATGGTCCCCCTTGCGGATACCCCAGGCGTGGAGGCCCTTGGCGATTTCGTCCGTGAGGCGGTCAAACTCCTTCCAGCTCCAGCATACGCCGTACTCCGGGGCCACCACGCAGTCATTGTCGGGCCGCTCCGTCGCGTGCTTTTTCAGCAAACCATGCAAGGTGTAGGGGGTCAAAGTCGTGGTCGGTGTAAAGGCCATGGAAAATCCTCCTTCATACATGGTTGCAATGAAAATGCCTCCGTCTTCTGCTGCGAAGACGGAGGCATAACATCCGCGGTACCACTTCGGTTGGAGCCGGGGGGCTCCCACTCAAAAGCTGTGACGGGCAGACCCGTTGGGCACTACTGGCATTTCGCGCCCACCACTCAGGGGAGAGGGGCTTTCCCGCGCCTTTGTGTCTCGCACCCGCCGACACTTCTCTGAAAGGCATGAGGGGAACGCCGGGCCCCGTCATTGTGTTTGTCCGTTATTGTATCCAAGGCCCGGGGGTTTGTCAAGGGGAAATTGTTCCGGCGCGCCCAAAAGCGCCAAGCCCCCATTTCTCCCCAATTCTCCCTTTCTATGGTAAAAACCCCTGCTCATGGCGGGCAAGCCTCCACGCGGGGCCAAAATTCCATAGGCATTCTTCCGCTCTTTACCACTTTCCCGGCTCATGGTATAATAGCCCTGCGAGGAATGGAGAAGGATTCTGATTTGCGGCGCAGGCAATCGGCCCCGCCGCCCCCAAAGGAGGAGCTATCCTTGTATCGCTATTCAAGTCAAAATCGATTTAACTATGTCATGAAGTCCAACCGTGGACGCCAGATTCTGGTCATTCTGGGGCTGCTGCTGGCGGCGTTTTTGATCTTCAAATTGACCGCCGGAGGCGGCATTGACGCGGGAAATTTTGAAAACCAGCGCAATGCCAAGCTCCGCAGCGAGATGCAGCATGCCATGAGCCAGACCAATTCCCTGAGCAGCCTGGGGGCCACCAACACCAGCGGCGTGCTGGGGCGGATTCGCCAGTATGTCCATGGCATCGAGGTCATCAACGACCTGAACGTGGGCATGTACGGGGAGGTGGGGCGGCTGTATAAGCAGGAGGTCTTTGATAAGATCTATTCCGTGATCGACGCCTTTGACGCCAAGCTGGCCACCGGCCAGAAGGTCAATGATTCCATGGCGGAGCTCCGCCAGGCCGTGGAAGAATTGAGCCTTCACACCAATACGGTGCTGGGGCATTAAGGGCACGCGCTTCTGAGTCCTGAGGGCCTCCCGGCCTGCCTGGCCGCTATTTGATCTTCATCAGCACTACGCCGCCTAGCATCAGCGCCAGGCCGGCGTAATGCTTCCAATTCATGCACAGCTTTTCCTGCCCCAGCCAGCCGCAGCCGTCGATGATGGCGGCCATCAAAAGCTGAGCGATGAGGATGGCGGAGATGGCCACCGTGGCGTCCAGGCCCTTGATGGAGAGCATCACGGTGACGGTGATCACCAGCCCCAGCGCGCCGCCCAGCAGGTAGCCCTTGGGCACGGAACGGATGGCGCTGAAATCCCCTTTGCCGAAGATCAGCATCACCAAAAGGGAAAGGATAAAGGCGGTGCCCTGAACAAAGGCGTTGGCTTCCCAGAGCCCCAGCTTGTCCGATAGACGGGTGTTCATTACCCCTTGCACGCTCATGGCCGCCCCGGCGATGACGCTGAACAAAAAACCAATCATGAAAAACCGCCTTCCCACGCGTTGCTACTGGCAGTATGCGCGGGAAGGCGGCAAATTATGGGCGGATTTTTCCGGGGAAACACACAGAATTCACAAAACAATCATCTGTTCAAAAGGTTGAGCCTGTACGATACGGATGAAATGATTTCCAACTACAGGAGGACGACCATGAAAAAGGCCCTGAAAATATTGCTGGTCCTGGCGGCGCTGGGGGCTGCAGGCTATTTTGGGTACGGCTATTATGAGCGGAATTTCAAAACCGTCGCAGCCGATGCCGCCGCCCAGAACGCCTATCAGCAGGTGACTATCTCCAAGGGGGATTTGAGCAAGAGTATTACCGGAACCGGCCAGTTGAGCATCGGCGCCACTCAGGACGTGGCCCTGGACTATGGGGTCACGGTGACGGGGACCGTTGCCAGCCCGGGGGACGTGGTCCAGGCCGGAAGAGCGTTGCTGCTGGTTGACAAGGACGCTTTGCAGACCACCATCGATACCTTGCAAGCCGAGCTGGACACCACCGAAAGCGATATGTCCTCCATCTCCAACCAGTATAGCAGCACGGCTTACGTGAAGGCCCCCCTCACGGGCCGGGTGAAGGAGGTGTATGTGGAAGAAGGCCGGAAGGTGGAGGACGTGATGGCTGAAAAGGGCAGCATCGCGCTTATGTCCCTGGATGGCAAGATGTATGTGGAAGTGACTGCGGCCCAGGGCATGGAGGTGACTTCCAAGGTGAAGGTAAAGGTGGGCCGCACCCAGCTGGACGGCGTGGTTCGGGAGCTGAACGCCGGGGTGGCGCTGATTACCTTTTCCGATGCGTACGCCCAGGAGGGACAGGAGGTGGAGGTGCTGTACAATCAGGCTTCCCTGGGCACGGGCCAGGCGTATATCAGCCTTCCCTATTCCCTCACCACCACCCAAAAGGGTTACGTCTCCGCGGTATACCTGGAGCCCGGCCAGAAAAAATGGGAGGGAAACCGGCTCCTGTATCTCATCAACGTGCCGGTTTCCGGCGAGTATACCGCTTTGCAGAATACCCGCTCCAAGCTCATGGAGCAAATCGCCCAGGCCAAGGCCATGCTCCAAACGGGCAGTGTGGATTCTCCCATTGACGGCATTGTGTCCAGCCTGGCGGAGGCCTCCTCCGTTCAGCAGGAAGCCAAGGCCGTCCTGGCCTCCCTGTATGTGGGGGATCAGAAGCAGATGATCGTGGCCGTGGATGAGCTGGACATCACCAACGTCCAGGAGGGGCAGGCGGTAAGCATCTCCTTTGACGCCCTAGAGGGCGTGTCCTACCAAGGCCAGGTGACCCATGTGTCCCACATCGGCACGGCCTCCAGCGGCGTAACCACCTACGACGTGACCGTGGACATCCAGGGGGATGAAAAGCTGAAAATCGGCATGAACGGCACCGCCGTCATCTCCGTGCAGGAGGTCAAGGACACGCTGCTGGTGCCCATCGCCGCCCTGAACACCTCCAGGGAAGGCCAATATGTGTGGCTCTATGATCCCGATCAATCCGCCGAAAGCGACGAGCCGGGAGTGAAGACCTTTCTCACCACCGGCATGTCCGATGAGAATTACGCCCAGGTCCTCAGCGGGCTCAGCGAGGGCGACGTGGTGATGGTGACCCGGGAGGCCGGCAGCGGCGGTACCAACAGGTTTATGAACCTGGACGGGGGGGGCATGATGTTCAACATGGGCGGCGGCGAGGTGCCCCCCTCCGGCGGCGGGAACGTGCGCTTTGGCGGCGGGAGCCGCTCCGGCGGCGGAAACTAAGGGGGCGCCGGCATGATTGACATGACGAACGTGGTGAAACGGTATGTGCTAGGCGGCGAGGAAATCTACGCCCTGGACCATGTGTCCTTGCATGTCCGGGAGGGGGAGTATGTGGCGGTGATCGGCCCCTCCGGCAGCGGAAAGAGCACGCTGATGAACATCATCGGCTGCCTGGATGTGGCGGACAGCGGCTCCTACCTGCTGGGGGGCAAGCCCATCGAGAAGTATAAGGAGCGCCAGCTGGCCCATGTGCGCAACCGGCAGATCGGCTTCATCTTCCAGGGCTTCAACCTGCTGGGCAAGCTCTCCGCCCTGGAAAACGTGGAGCTGCCCATGATCTACCAGGGCATTCCGGCGGGGGAGCGCAGGCGCAGGGCCAAGGAGGCCTTGGTCAAGGTGGGCCTGGGGGACCGGATGAAGCATCGGCCCACCCAGCTCTCCGGCGGCCAGCAGCAAAGGGCCGCCATCGCCAGGGCCATCGCCGTGAACCCCTCTTTGATTCTGGCGGATGAGCCCACCGGCAACCTGGACAAGAAAACGGGCCAGGAGATTCTGGATTTGTTTGACGAGCTCCATGAAGCCGGAAATACCATCCTTCTGATCACCCATGACCCCAAGGTGGCCCGGCGGGCCCAGCGGACCGTGCGGATCGAGGACGGCAAACTGCAGGAAGAGGAGGTGGGCGGGGATGCTGTTCCAGTCCTTTAAGATGGCAGTAAAGGCCATTGCCGGCAACAAAATGCGCTCCTTCCTCACCATTTTGGGCGTGGTCATCGGCGTGGTGGCCATCGTGGTGCTGGTGGCCATCGGCCAGGGGGCCAACAGCTCCGTGATGTCCAGCATCGAGGGGATGGGCACCAATTTGATCAACGTCAGCATCCGGGCGCGGCGCACCAATCCCATCACGCTGAAAGGGCTTACGGAACTGGGGCAAAGCCCGCTCATCGCCCATGTGGCCCCCATTGTCAACGTGAGCGGCACGGTGAAGGCGGGCGTCACCACCTATGACGACGGGAGCATCCAGGGCACCACCCCGGGCTATGAGGAGATTCGCGGCTGGGAGATGGAGGAAGGGCGGTTCCTGAAGCAGCCGGACGTGGACAACCGGAGCTTTGTGGCGGTGATCGGCTCCGAGGCGGCCACAGAGATGTACGGAACCACCCATGTGGTGGGGGAAACCTTCTCTTTGAACGGGTACACCATGACGGTGGTAGGCGTGATGAAGGAAAACGGCGCCAGCGCCTCCGGCAGCAATGACAACCAGATTCTGCTTCCTTTCACCCTGGCGGAGCGCCTGTTTTCCCAGCGGGGCATCAGCTCCTTCTACGTGTCCGCCGCCTCCTCCGGCGTGGTGGCCCAGGCCCAGGACGCTGTGGAGGCCTACCTGGACGGCGCCTTTGCCAATTACAACACCGATACCTTCGGCACCCAGTACAGCGTGTATAACCAATCGGAAATGCTGGACACCCTAAGCGAAACCACGGCGACCCTCACCTTGATGCTGGGGGGCATCGCGGGCATCTCCCTGCTGGTGGGCGGCATCGGCATCATGAACATCATGCTGGTCAGCGTCAGCGAACGCACCCGGGAGATCGGCATTCGCAAGGCCATCGGCGCGGCCCGGGGCAATATTCTGATGCAGTTTTTGATCGAATCCTTGGTGGTGAGCCTGATGGGAGGCGTATTGGGGCTTTTGATCTCGTTTTTGGCGGTGGGGTTCCTGGGCCCGGTTTTGAACATGACCTTGACGGTGCCCACCTCGGTAGCCTGGATGGCCATTGGCTTTTCCGTTTTCATCGGCGTGGTCTTCGGCATGTACCCCGCCAGCAAGGCCAGCAAACTCCATCCCATCGAGGCCCTGCGCTACGAAGGATAAGTCCGAAGAACGCCACATAGTTTGCGCGGTTTTGGCGCATGCTGTCCCCGTGAAAGGATGGGGATGGCATGCGCTCTTTTCGTACCGACTTGGCCATGGAGTGCATGGGCAGCGGAGGCGCTCCCATGGAGGGCGTTGCGATAGAGACAAAGACTCTGGGGGGCATCAAGCGTACCCGCATCCGGATTGAATCGGAGGATGCGGAGAGGGAGCTTGGCAAAAGCAGGGGCGAGTATGTCACCTTGGAATACGGGGAGCTCATGAAATGCGATACCCAAAAGCAGCGGTCCATGGCCAGGCTCATTGCCCAAAGCCTTTTGACCATGCTGCCTCCCCAGGGGGAAGTGCTGGTGGTGGGCCTGGGGAATCGCAACGTCACCGCGGACGCCCTGGGCACCCGGGTGGTGGAACGGATGCTGGTAACCCGGCATCTGCGCCAGGCCATGAGCCAGGAGACCCAAGGCAAGCTGCGGGGGGTCAGCGCCATCGCCCCCGGGGTGCTGGGCCTGACGGGGATTGAGACCGCCGAGTTGTGCAAAGGCCTGGTGGAGCATGTGAAGCCCACCTGCGTCATCGCTATCGACGCCCTGGCGGCCTTTGACAGCAACCGCATCTGTACCACCATCCAGATCACGGACACAGGCATCGAACCCGGCAGCGGGGTGGGGAACCACCGCCTGGGCCTGACCCAGGAGACGCTGCGGGTGAAGGTCATCGCCATCGGCGTGCCCATGGTGGTGTATGCCTCCACCATCGCCAGGGACGCCATGGCCCGGCTCATCGAGGAGTACCAGATCATGCCGGACAGGCACAGGGAGGCCACCGCCGCCTTGCTGAGACAGGTATCCGACGGCCTCATGGGGGATATGGTAGTGACGCCCCGGGAAATTGACGAGATGGTGCTGACCGTAGCGGAGATTTTAGGCAGCGGCCTCAACCAGGCGATTCATCCTGATTTGGATGCGGCCACGCTGCATACATACATGCACCAATAGCATATACATCATGGGTAACGATCCTCAAGGAGGTACCCATGATGAACCTACCGCCGCGTAGCGCCCGCTGGTTTTTGTGCGTAGCAGCGTGTTTGCTGCTGGGCCTTGGCATTGTGATCGGAACAACCGTTTCCAACCAGGAACCTGACAGGGAGCCTGCGGTGGCGGCTTTTGCGCCTGCCGCCTCCTGGAGGGTGGAAACAACGGCCCCGGAGCCTCCCACGCCCGCGCCTGTGGAGACCACAGTGGAAAACTGGTTCGCCCTGGACCTCGCCCCTACCCCTAGCCCCTCGGAAACGGCCGAGGCAGCCGTTTCCCCGGAGCAGGCCCATTCCCCCGCGCCGACCGCCACCCAGGAGGCGGGCTTTGTCATTGAACTGGTGCGGGACGGGGAAGAGGCGGGCCTTGCCGCGCAAAGCCCCCTGGGGCGCGTGCTGATTTACCATACCCACACCTATGAGGCCTTTGAGCAAACCGAGGCGGACCCCTACCAGGAAACGGAGCAATGGCGCACCCGGGATGAAAAACACAATATGGTGCGGGTGGGGGAGGAGCTGGCCTCCTTGCTTCGGGGCATGGGCGTTGAGGTGGTCCATGACACCACGGCCTTTGAGCCGCCGGAATTGGCGGGTTCCTACACCCGCTCCCTGGAGATGCTCAAGCGGCGCAAGGCCATGGGGGAGAGCTATGACCTGTACCTGGACCTCCACCGGGACGCCTATATCGCCTCCCAGCCCGGGCCCAATGCCGTCTCCGTGGGGGATGGCAGCATGGCCAGGATCATGATGCTGGTGGGCAAGGGGGAAGGCCAGACGGCGGAGGGCTTTGAAGAAAAGCCCCAATGGCAGGACAACCTGTTGATCGCCCAGCGCATCACCGATGCCTTGAACAGCCAGGTTTCCGGGCTGGGCAAGGAGGTGCGCATGAAGTCCGGGCGGTTCAACCAGCACATTGCCGTGGGCTGCCTCCTCATCGAGGTGGGCAACAACCGCAACACCCTTCAGGAAGCCCTGGCCGCCATGCCATACCTAGCCGACGCCATCTCCCAGGAGCTGAAAGCCGCCCAGGAGGCGTCTCCATAACCGGGGAGGCGGTTGCCCGCCGCAATGGGCTCCGGCTTGACTTTTCATGGACCGGCGAAGTATGATGATTCCATAGGGGAACGGCTCCTGTGGGGCGAAGCGGCTCATACCCGGAGGGAGGATGTCTATGAAGCCTTATGGCGCGGCGCATTTTGATCGTGACGTTTGCAAGCCCTTTCTTCTGGAGGGAAGCGGAACCGGCGTTTTGCTGATCCACGGGTTCACGGGCAGCGTATCCCATATGCGGCCTTTGGGAGAGGCCCTGGGGGAGAGGGGATATACCGTGATGGGTATCAACCTCCCCGGGCATGCCACCCAGGAGGAGGACATGGCTAAAACCGGCTGGCAGGATTGGCTGCAAGCCTCCAAGCAGGCCACGCTGGCTTTGAAGGAAAGATGCCGGACGGTGGCGGTGTGCGGCCTGTCCATGGGCGGGCTGCTGGCCTTGCTGATCGCCGAGCAGATGCGCCTGGAGGCCTGCGTGCCCATTTCCACGCCCATGGCGGTGAGAAACAGGCTCCTTCCGCTGGCAAAGGTCGCGTCGCCCTTTCATCCCCGGGTGGCCTGGGTCTCCCAGGACGCGCACCACTCCGGGCTCAACGCGGCCTATGATTACGGCTATTCCGGCTTTCCCACCCGGTGCGCGGGGGACCTGCGCCACCTGATCCGCTTGGCGCGGCAGAACCTCTTTGCGGTGAACTGCCCCATCCTGGCCGTCCAGAGCGAGGCCGACGAGACCATCTGGCACGGCAGCGCTGATTTGATTCTGCAAAGCGTCAGCTCCTACCGGAAGCAAAAGCTATGGCTTAGGGATGTGCCCCATGTGTGCACCCTGTCCAGGGAGCTGCCCGCCATCGTGGACGCCATGGACGACGTCCTCCGGGAGGTGGAAAAGGAGGCCGGGCAAGAGGCCTGAGGCGTTTTCAAAAACCCCATCCAAAACCCTGGAAAAGTGAAAAAAAGAATTGACAAACCCGGGACGCTGTTGTATGATAGGTAGCGTCGCATGAGCGACTGGTGACGCGGGGTAGAGCAGTTTGGTAGCTCGTCGGGCTCATAACCCGGAGGTCGAGGGTTCAAGTCCCTCCCCCGCAACCATTTTTTTTGGCGGCGTAGCTCAGTTGGCTAGAGCATTCGGTTCATACCCGGAGTGTCGTTGGTTCGAATCCGACCGCCGCTACCACCTCATCCCATAGGATTTGATACAATCCTGTGGGATGATTTTTTACCCCCCGACACTTAAAAGCCCCTTATTGCAGGGGCTTTTGCCATATGTTTTGCCAAATTGTACGCTGACAGCCTCGTAGATCGGATGCAAAACAGGTGCGGAAGGCGAACGCCTTTCCTGCATCCGTCCTTTTTTACCCCCCTTTGGTGTTTCGCCAAATTGTTTGAGTTTCGCCAAAAGATATCCTGGGTTTCGCCAAATTGTATGCCTCTGGTTAAATGTACCCCAGAAAATGGACAATCGAAAAAGTTGGGATCCCGAGAAGTGGACACAGAAAAGGTTGAAATCCTTGAAAGTGGACACGAAAAAGGTATACTGACAAGAGACAACATTGGCGGGGGAAGACAAATGAACTGGAAAGCATTTACTCCTGAAGAAGTAGTTTCACTCAGAGCCAATCCTTATGTAAAAAGGGTAACGACGTACATGGTCAGTTTTACCGTAGAATTCAAAGAGCGGGTTTGGGATGAATTTCAAAACGGGCGCCCTATGGCGACCATTGTAGCGGACATGGGTTTCGATCCGGAAGTATTTGGCGTCTCCAGACTCAACGGAATTCTACAGCACATCAAAGCCACGGTCAACAGTGGAGAAGATTTTCGAGACTACCGGCGGAATAAAACCTTAGGTGACAGTTCTAACGGCCTGCCGCCATCCAAAGCCTTGGTTCATATGCAGCATGAAATAGCCTACATGAAGCAGGAACTGGAGTTCATAAAAAAATCATTTTAGCCGGCAGAGAGGTAAATCGGAAATGCTCATCCGAGAAAAAGCAGAGGTGAAGTTCGAAATCATCCGAGAAATGACGGCCAGGGATAACAACCTGCTCAACATCTCCTTGCTGTGTAAAATTGCCTACGTTTCCCGCTCTGGTTACTATCGTTGGCTTGGGGCGGAAGATGTTCGAAAGGCTCGTGAAGGTCAGGACGAGCAAGACTTTGGGCTGATGCTGGAGGCATATCGGTTTCGAGGGTATGAAAAGGGCGCACGTGGCATCTATATGCGGCTTTTGCACCAAATCCCGCCGATTGTCATGAATATAAAGAAGATCCGACGGCTCATGCACAAGTACGGCCTGATGTGCCCAATCCGGAAGGCGAATCCTTATCGGCGTATGGCGAAAGCCCTGAAAACCAGCAATGTGGCACCAAATTTGTTGAACCGGGAATTTCGGGAACATGGACCTCGCATGGTGCTCCTGACGGACATCACCTATATACATTTTGGAGCGGGCGTACGTTGCTATATGTCCACGATCCTGGACGCCTTCACAAAACAGCTCCTGGCCTATGTTGTGAGCGAGTCCTTGGAAGTCGACTTTGTGCTGGAGACGGTCGAGATCCTTATCCAAGAACACGGCATCTCGCTCCAGGCCGAGACGCTGATCAATAGCGACCAAGGCTGCCACTATACCAGCTACAGATTCATTCAGATCATCCGAGACGCGAATCTGCGGCAGTCGATGTCGCGCCGTGCCAACTGTTGGGACAATGCGCCGCAGGAGAGCTTCTACGGTCACATGAAGGATGAGATCGATCTGGCCCACTGCCAGACCTTTGGGGAGGTCAAAGTCGTGATTGCCGACTGGACCGATTACTACAACAACGACCGTTATCAGTGGCAGTTGGCAAAGCTGTCGCCGAACGAGTTCTACGAGTATGTTCATTCGGGCATCCATCCTCTGGACGGGCTCCATGGTAGGACAATAGAACCTGGCAGTGGTAAAACGATGGAACCGAGTAGCGGGGGCTCTGCCCCCTGCACCCCCGAGGTTTGACGCATTGATTTCCAGGAGGGCAGCCCGCTGCGGCGGGATAGGTCGGAGGCAACGGCAGGATAGAACGTAAGAAGGGGCGACGTTGCCGCCGCCCTCCCGCAAACCCGCCCCGGCGCTCTGGTCACTCCTCAGTGTTGCCGTATCCTCCGGGTCGGTAAAGCGGTGTCATTATATCACTTTTTAAGCGCATTGAACCATAAACCTTTTGTTTTGTCCTTGACAAAGGGTACACTTTAGGTTGGTAGAGTACTTCGTACTTGGCTTCTCCACAAGCCTGGAACAATATTCCTGGTCTGTTGGCTCAATATCCTTACAGTGCTTTGGCTCAGCGATAGAGCACCTCGTTCACATCAAGGAGGCACTGGTTCAAATCCAGTAAGTACCTCCTATATTTCGCCTTTGAAAAGGGCGGCTTTTTTACGCACCAAAGCCCGATATCAATTTTCTCTGTTGTGGTTGATCTGATATAATATACTTGACCATAATCGGGAATTTGCTGAACAGTCTTGAAGTGCGGTATCAATATAAGGCCTATAGTATGGAAAATTCCGAATATCGTGATAAGCTTTAATTGGTCAGAAAACATGAGGTTTTGATGAAAACGATTTATGAAAAATATCGAAATCTAGACATAAGCGGATCTTACATTGGTTTAGAGAGCGGAGAGAATGAAAACGCCTATTTTTGTACACCGAAGGGTGCAAGCATCATCGGCTGGGCAGGTGTTGACGGCATTCATTTTTGTTTTGTGCGTGGCTTTGGAGAAATGATATTTGCCGTCAGCCCGATGAACACGCCTGGCAACTATGCGCATCCGATGGCAAGGGATTTCAAGGACTTTCTGCGACTTTTGCTGGCTTGCGGCCATACTGCGGCGCTGGAACAGGCGTGGAGTTGGGATCAGGAGCAGTTTGATGAATTCCTGAGGGAAAACGTCCCAACGGCCGAGCAATCGGTAGCACTTCATATCATTCGAGAAAAGCTGTCCCTTACGCCGATGGAGCAGCCTTTTCCCTACATTAAAACCTTGCAGGACGGGTTTGATTATCGCCTCATCCCATATACGGAGGATTACTATGACACTGTTCCCGTCGAGCCTCCCATACCGGAATGGAAGGTTTACTTTGACGCGAACATTTGGGGACATTCCGGCCGAGAAAGGGCAGGAAAGGAGATTCCCCTGAACAAACAATTTCTCTGGGATGATGAAGTCTGGACGATTCCGGCAATTTACACCTGTAGCAAGGGCTTGATCGTAGATTTTTGCTTGCAGGTTCCGTCGGAGCGTATCCACGCCTTTATGGCTAAATGGAATCTCTCTGCTGACCGTGATGGCTCCGGACTGACAAAGGAACAGCGGATGAGAATCGATGCGGAAAACCCGCTGACCGTCCATATCAATCCAAAGGCCGCGCTGAACGGAACCGAGCTTCCCAACTCGCACGGTTGCGGTCTTTGCTGGAATCCCTGCTTCCCCGAGGGCAATGGCCTTGAGGCGCGAAGCGTCATGCGGCACTATGAGCTTGATCCCGAACTGGGCTATGTCTTTTGGCGCAGCGCGTTCCCCTGGAAAACGAAACGCAAGCCGCAGATAAAAACGCTCAGCATAATGCTAATGCAAGAACCTGTCGCCATACCGGGGCCACAATTCGGGGCATCGTTCCCCGGTGAGCAAATTGAGTTTATACATCCGGCCACGGGCGAGAAACACACGCTAACCGTGCAAGAATATGAACGGCAGGAGCTATCCGACGAGCATTTCAACATCCCTGATCTGGATGATCTGGAGTTCCCGAAACACTATACCATGATGAGCTATACGCTCTCGCCTGATCTCCCGGATCAATCCTTGATGATCGTGGATTGTGCGCCGGGTGACCGACCCTGTCAAAAACACGCCGACCCAAGGGCACTGCGGGCAACCGGTGATGTTTGTTGCATCGGTATCATCGGTAGCGTGGATGATCCAACGGCCATTGTTCTCGGAGGCAGCAATCAAGGGGAGCTTCGCGTAGCCTGCTCAGCTCTACATTTTCAACCGGTTGATGATGTAGAGTGGCGCATGGTGTTCCATGAAAAGAAACGCAAAGATGCTGTGATTAGGCTGATATATGCTTAAGGCCAGGAAATTGTGGTCGTCATGTATAGGCCCAAACTCTTTTTTCGGGAGCTTTGGTTTGTTCAACTTCTAAGACTATGCCATCATTTACATTGATGTGGTCACTGGTTCGAGTTCAGTCCAGACTACCCCAAAACCGCCTGATATATTCGGTTTTTATTGCATATCCCAAGGTTTTCGTGTACTGGTGTACACATCCCTCTATACTTACCACGCCTTTCGTGCCTGTGGTCTTGCGCATGGCTTTCTTATTTCATAACATTTTGTATATTATTCACCGAATGTTGTCAAACAACATAGATTGTTTCGCCAACGGAATTGTGGTAAAATAAAGGAAAAAAGGGAAGTTGAGAGGTAACGCGAGAAACACATGGTTTTTTTCAACGGAGTTTTTTGGATACCGCGGGTCGATGTGGCATCGCCACTCGATATGTCAAGAATACCCATCGTTTACCGCTGCTATCCAGATTACATATAGGAAATCAATGTTGAGATTTATTCCACAGACGGACACTAAGGCGCAACGGTCATTGGGAGAAAGGAGAGATCAATACATTGAATATTCTGGTCACTTTGAATGCCAATTATATTAGACCGCTTAAAGTGATGCTATGGTCGTTGTTTTTTAACAATCCTGAGCAAAGCTTTAATATCTATCTTTTACACTCTTCCCTGATGGAGGAAGATATTGACGGGCTTCATCGTTATATTACTCAATACGGGCAGAAACTTCATGCAATAACTATTCAAGAAGAATATTTTAAAGATGCACCAGTGATTTTGCATTATACCAAAGAAATGTATTACCGGCTGCTGGCATATAGATTTCTTCCGGTTGATGTTGATAAAATTCTATATCTTGATCCAGACATCCTTATAATAAACCCCATCAAAGAACTTTATGATACTCAATTAGATAATTATCTCTATGCAGCGGCATACCACGATGCGGTTTCGGTCAAGGAGCTCAATCGTTTCAGACTAAAAGCGTATGAGATGGAGGAATACTTCAACTCAGGCGTTTTGATGATGAATTTAGCTCTTCAAAGAGATAAGATAAACGAGGAAGATATATATGCGTTCGTTGCCAGGCATAAAAACCATCTGTACCTTCCAGATCAAGATATTTTAAATGCATTATACAGCAAAGAAATCAAGAAAATCGATGAACTGAAATATAACTATGACGCACGCTATTATCAATACAATAAAATCCTAAGCAACGGTACAGTGGATATGGAGTATGTCATGCGAAATACCTCAATTCTCCATTTCTGCGGTAAGAAAAAGCCATGGCACAGCCACTATAATGGAAAATTCTGTTCTCTATATAAGCATTATGAGACACTTGCATCACGGAAAGAGCTCTTATGAATTAAGCAGTAGATAACATATTTGGGGGAAGTTGGCGTGCGTTCAGGCTTAGAGCACTCCCTTCCAGAAAATGAAAACTGGCACTTTAGCCAGGGTTTTTCGCAGTTTTGGATTACTAGCCAGCGCTGTTCGTAGTCATTGCTCCCTTTTTATTCTTGCCCTTGCCTGAATATGTCGCTCGCGTTGAACATGTTCATTTTCACGCGACGTATTCACTTGCCCGAAGGGCATCGGAGAATAGTTAAAGGAAGAAGGCTCGACTATGTGCCAAGCCTTCGGTAGCCGTCTTTATTACGATTTGAGCCTCGCCTTTACCCACTACTTATTCTGTGCGCAAAGCGACAACGGGATCCTTCTTGGCGGCGCTGCGCGAGGGAATAATCCCGGAAATCAATGTCAACGCAACGCTGATTGCAATTAGAATTAGTGCGGCGGGAACAGGTAGTGTTGCCTCAAGGTTCGGAATGCCGGTAACGCGGTAGATGATAGCGTTAATCGGAATGCACAACAGGTAAGAAATGACGATTCCCAACGCACCAGAAGCAAAGCCAATGATGATGGTTTCGGCGTTGAACATACCAGAAACATTCCTCTTGGATGCCCCGATGGCACGCAGGATACCAATTTCCTTGACGCGTTCCTGGACCGATATAAGCGTGATCACGCCAATCATAATCGACGAAACAACCAGGGAAATGGTGACAAATGCAATCAGTACATACGTTATTGCATTAATGATGGTCGTGATGGACGACAACATGATCCCGATATAATCCGTATACTTGATCTGTGACAGCTCATCAACGCCTTCATTATACTCGGCAATGATATCTTCAATCACATCTTTGTTGGCAAAGGAAGATGCGTAGATGCTGATCGTCGCCGGATCATCAAGATCAACATAGCCAAGTTTTGTTAAGTTGCTTTCGTAGCTTGAGGTGGAGAACTCCAGGATTTGATCATAGTAGGAGGCAGTCTGCTGTGCTGTGTAGGTATCCATCTCCATCGCAAGCGCACCGGTAAGTTGAGCAGGGCTCATCGCCGCCATCTGTTGAGCTACCTGCTGAGCGTATTGCTGCTTGGTCTGATCGGCGATTATGCCCTCAAAGATCGCCGTAAGCTCCTCATCTGTCATGGCGGTAACATAGCCAGCAATTTCCGCGACTGAAACGCCCATTTCCTCTACAAGACCCGATACGAGCGTGCTTTCCATCACCTCTCGCGTCATCCCCTGCAGCGCCTGCTGCGTGGCGCTGTCAAGTATCTCTTGTGTTGGTATTGACTTGATGCGCACATATGCCTCGGCTTTTGCAGCCTCGTCAAGACCATCAATATACTTGCGGAATTCTGCTGCCTTATCATCCGTGGAAAGGAGGCCGGTGTTTTCCTTGAAAGGCAGACCAGTAATTACATCCACAGATGGATTGTCTTTCTGGGCGCTAATGGCAGGGGACGACTGTGAACGCCCAATCACATGCTTTGTCAACTCCTGCGTATAGCCAATGGATCCGGTAAGCATCGTAGTGAGAGAATTCTCGTTCGGTCGTATGATACCCGAAACCTTCAGCTTGATGCCGTTATCATACAAATAGCGGATGCCAGCATCCGTATCACGCAAATCCGTGTAGAGACCAGTAGCGTCATCGTAAACAAAGGCAGAGGAGTTTAGTAGCACATGATACACCTGCGAACATATTTCTTCGTAGGTCCAGCGCTGCTCTTCAAACTCAATTTCCTCTCCGTTCATGGCGGCCCGCATAATTTGTTCCACTTGTTCCTGCGGCACCAGTCCAAGCGCATACAGCGTCATATCATCCAATTCGTTGTTCTCATCTAGCACCAGCACGACCTCATCATAATTGTTCGGCCACGAGCCATAGACGACATCGTATTGCTTATCAAGCACATCGCTGATTAGCGAACCGTCTTTGCCCGGTAGCATCTCCTGCCAAAGCCCCAGATTTACCATCCCCATTGAGGGCATATTGCTTAATTCACCCAAGGAATCCAGTGAACCAAGATTTGAACCTGATGCCATACTCATGCCCATGTATTCAGCGATTAAACTGCTCATAAGCTCCATGGTATCGGACTTAATCACATCGCCGTCTACATTTTCCGTATAGACAAGCAGCGGCAGATCATAAGTGTACTGGATGCCGTTGACAGCCTTATACCTGTCCTTGTTTTCCTCCGTATATGCAAGTGCATTTTCCAGATAGGTTTTGAAGGAGGTAAGGTCATTTTTCTGCTCGTCAATGTTGCTGAGCGAGTTGATCATTTGATAGATCGTGGATCTTTTATAAACCGCGTTCCTTTCGTGATCAACTTCATCTATGGAAACATTCATGAATACGTCCATCAAAGTAGAAAGATCAACTGTCGTCCTTTCTATGGTAATTGGATAGGTGGAAAGAGCATCTTCTTGTGTGGTGTCGATATAGGAGGTCATGCCGGTTGAAATGGCTAGAATTAGCGCAATTCCAATAATACCGATACTTCCGGCAAAGGAAGTCAGTGCTGTGCGTCCTTTTTTTGTAAACAGGTTTTTCAACGACAGCATAAACGAGGTGCCCCAGGACATAGAAGGTAACTTTTGCTTCTTGTGTCCGTTCTCCTTCTTATCGCTTTGAAACTTTGCATTCTGCGTAGCCTCCTGGTCTGACACGGGCTGAGAGTCTTCCGTAATTGCCCCATCCAACATACGAATGATGCGTGTGGAGTATGTATTTGCCAAATTCGGATTGTGCGTGACCATGATTATGAGGCGGTCTTGCGAAATTTTTTTAAGAATGTTCATGATCTGGACACTGGTTTCACTATCAAGCGCTCCGGTTGGCTCATCTGCAAGAATAATGTCAGGGTTGTTGACAAGCGCTCTTGCAATCGCAACCCGCTGCATCTGTCCTCCGGACATCTCATTTGGTTTCTTGTTCAGTTGCGTGTTTAATCCCACATCTTCAAGCACTTTGATGGCGCGCTTTCTACGCTCGGTTTTGCTCACGCCCGAAAGCGTAAGCGCGAGCTCAACGTTCTGCAGTACCGTCTGATGCGGAATAAGGTGATAGCTTTGAAAGATAAAGCCGATGGAATGGTTTCGGTACGCGTCCCAGTCACGGTCTTTATATTCCTTAGTAGATTTTCCGTTGATGATCAGGTCTCCGGAGGTGTACTTGTCAAGCCCGCCGATAATGTTAAGCAGTGTGGTCTTGCCACAGCCGGAGGGACCCAAAATGGAAACGAATTCGCTTTCTCTGAATCGGAGGCTGATACCTTTTAGAGCATTAACCTGACCGTCACCGGCGGGATAGTCCTTGACGATTTGCCTAAGTTCCAACATGTTTTGTCTTCTACTCCTTTTTTATGACTAATTGGTTGCTCACACGTTCAAGGTCGGCATTTGCTTGCGCAGCAAGGGTTCCAGTGTAAACCACCAAAACTTCGCTCTTTATGGGCGTATTTATTAGTTTTGATTATTAAGTTGACCGGTCTTGTGCTCTGTCTATGTCCTCCGGTTCAGCCTCACATTCCGGATTCTCAACGATATGGCCATTCTTATCGACGAAAAAGCCACCATAGGAACCTACCGTTTTTAGAAATACTCCGTTGAGCAAATACGAAATTAAGTCCAAAATCGGTTTCTTTTTATCTTTTCGTTGTTCCATATTTCCTCTCTTTACTACCTCATTGATCTCTTTTTTGCGGCCTTTCCGGTGGAGCAAGCCCGGATTTGATTTGGTCGACCTATGTGCCGCCTTGGGAGGAGTCATTTCGTGATAGCACGTTCGCACTCCCCCATACCATGTGTACACTTGCATTTTCCTATAAAATCCTTTGTCGGAGCCATAAATAGCCGGGCAGGCTTGCCTATGTACACGTCGCGCACAAATGGCAGAAAGAGTAGCGCACCCACTGTGCCTACAAGCATATCCTGCATCGTATCGTGGATGCCGGACGCCTGCACCACCTGCGTGTCAATGCCGGTCAGTAAACTCATGAAGTGATCACCAATCTCCCAGTTCCCCGCAAACACGACGGAGGCACACAAAAAAACACTACCGCAACCGGAAAATCGCTTTTTTCGAGCGTATTGTTCGCCTTGAGCAGATGGAAAACCGGATACGCAAGCATCATGGAAAGCATCCCCGCCATAAGGTGCATCATCTTATCATATAGCGGAATGACTTTATATGTCCTAAGCACGATGCCCACGGTATAGGCAAGGAAGGTGTAGCACACGATCACAATGTCAAGGCTGTAAACAGGCCGCATACCCAGCAGACGGTATGCGCTCCACAGAATTGGCAAGACGAACAACGTCCCGAATGCCTGCCAGTAAAAATACGGCATGTCCAGGAAAGCATAAATGACCGCCAGAATCAGACTTACAGCAGCGTATCGCGCCATAATCAACGTATGCGCTTTGCGCAGCCATGACTCGTCGCTCGGTTTCTCTAGCTTCGCCAATCGCTCCATACTTCATCAATTCCTCTTATTCTATAACGATCTTCGTTCGCAACCGTAATTGCTAGAATAGCGCATATATCTTATAACCAGCTTAATGAAATTCTGAAAAATTCTTAACTTTCCGCCGTATGATGCATTATTAGCGGAACGATTCTTTTTCGCGTCATTCGTTTGTGTTATAGTATATACGCACTGCCTACCAAGAGAGGTGATTCCATTGGCGAATGGTCGTATACTGGTCGTGGATGACGACGCAGAAATACGCGAGCTTCTGCGTATTCTGCTTGAGGGCGAAGGGTACGAGATAGAAGAGGCGGAGGACGGCGATTCTGCGCTGACCATACTTTCTGACAACATCGAACTTGTGATCCTAGACATCATGATGCCTGGTGCGTCCGGTTATGCGGTTTGCCGCCGCATTCGGGAGGTGACCAACGTACCAGTCCTGTTTTTGACGGCAAAGTCGCAGGATTCCGATTTGACGATGGGTTTTTCGAGCGGCGGGGATGATTACCTAGCCAAGCCCTTTTCATACGCCGAGCTGCTTGCGCGCGTCAAGGGCCTTTTACGGCGTTATCATAGCTATAAGGGAAAAGAAATCACGCAGGCCGAATATCTGGAGCACGCAAATCTGCGCGTCCACACTCGGTTCAACGAGGTATCAAAAAATGGCGAGGAAATCCCCATGACTGAAATTGAATATCAAATGTTGAAGCTGATGCTTGAGTATCGCGGCAAGATCTTTTCTGCGCAGAACCTGTATGAAAGCGTCTGGCGAGAGCCTTACTACGCCGCCAGCGCGAACACCATCATGGTGCACATCCGCCGCATGCGCGCTAAGTTGGAGGATGATCCGCAGAATCCAGAGATCATCAAGACCGTTTGGGGGAAGGGATATCGCATTGAGTAAAAAAAGAATGATACTTCTTAAATCCCGCTTGGGTATGCGGCTTTTTGGAGTCATGGTCGTGGCAATGCTTGCGGCGATAGGAGTATTCACCGGGATCAGCGCGATTGGCAACTCGCTGGATTGGGATTCTCCGCTCGTGCAACGCTACTTTAGTAAGCAATTTGTTGAGAGAGCCATCGAGCAACTCCAGGAGTTCGTTACGCTCAACAAGGTATCTTCAACAGATTACTTCAAACTTCAGTTATGGATGTCCGAAGGGCGCGGCGTCGGCTTGGTTTACGGCAGCGAGGATGTGGCCGACAGCCCATATACTATTGTGTTTGCCGACAAAACGGTCGGCGTATATCCCTATGTATATTTTGAACGTTTCGCAAAGTATATGCAGATCATCGGATTCCTGCTGGCGTTTTCCTGCTTTCTCGCCATCTTATTACTGGCCCTACGCAAACTGACCGAAGACATCGCGCGCCTGTCGGCGGACATGAACGTGCTCACGGGCGGCGACCTGACGCATGAGATCAGATCAAAGCGCAAGGATGAACTAGGGGAACTGGCGCGCGATATTGAGGCGATGCGAATTTCGGTGACTGAGCAGATGAACAAGGAATCGGAAGCTGTCAACGCCAACAGAGAACTGATCACCGCGCTTTCACACGATTTACGCACACCTCTGACCAAGCAGATCGGATATCTAGAGGTAATCATGGCAGGCGATTGCATGGATGAGGCGACCTTGAAAAGCTACATCGAGCGTATTCACCATGCTGCATATCAGGTAAAAGAACGTTCCGATCAACTGTTCAAGCACTTCTTGGTATCGGACGACCCCAAGAAGGCGGGAGAAGAGAAGGAGCGGATCGATGGTGCGCTGATGCTAGGGCAGGTGCTCTCGGAACAGGAGGCTTTTTTGGTAAGCAAGGGGTTTCGAACCGATTACATCATCGCGTTCGAGCCATTTTTTCTTACGATGAACCCGCTGGACATAGAAAGGATTATCGACAATATTACCTCCAACATCATCAAATATGCCGACCCCGCGTTCCCCGTGCGCGCACGTGTGGAAACGGAGGTTGCCTCGCAGGTCACTATACGGATTGAAAATTATATGCGCATCGACAATAAGCGGAACAGAGGCACGAAGATCGGCATGCAGTCCTCGCGTGCACTCGCCCAGAAATACGGCGGTGAATTCACTTGCATTTGTCAGGGAGAAGTGTTTCATAGCATTCTGCGGCTTCCGGTGGCGTTTGAACAATCGGGACAAGAAACAGAACCCAGCGCATGATGCGTAGGGTTCCGCCATGATGCCGTTCCCGGTGCAGATGCTTCCTTTGCATGACTGATGTGTAGACTAACGCGGTTCCCGGATTACTTTCCCATTAGACCACGAAACCACTTTTTTACGAGGAACCAAACCTCCGACAGCTTCTTCATGGCGATCTCACTCTCCTGCACTTTATTTTAAACAAATCATAGCAGTTACATCTGAAGATTTACCTATCGAAATCCTGAACAATTCTTAACGTACTTCTCCCACGAGGCAGCAGGCATAACCCTAACTTCAATACGTGCCAGTTCCGCGTCCATATGGACGCACCAACATCAAAAACACACCCCACGGGCGTTGGCGGTGTGACATACGCAGGATATGCTTTCAGAATCGCCATGGCCCTTTCTTTTCAGTATGCGACATGTTACTGTCTGCCAAACGGAGGCGGTTTTATGCGAAATATACCGGTCGATTTGCATAGAGGGAACCTATCGCTTTCCGAGCGCGGTTATAAACGGGGCACGGACTACTTCCGCACCTTGAATCGGATCGTAGAAATCGATAGGAAAATCAGAGCCGAGATACCCGAGGAACATGAGGAGTTGCTGCGGCAACTCACAAGCGCCCAGGCCGATCTGGCGGCGATATCATGCTTGGAGGACTTCATTTCAGGCTATCGGATAGGCGTGCAATTCATGCTGGCCGCATTCCTCGACGATGGCAGATGCTTTAAGCCTATCGACGAATAGACAAGAGGACGCAAAGGCCCGGCGGTGTTGCAGGGCCTTGTTATCTATGCACTTTCAAATGGTACGTTGCAATCGCCGCATACTATGTTGACCTGCTTCGTCGACCGGATGATCGCGCTGCATGTCGGGCAGACGTACTTGATGCTGCGGTTCTTGCTGGTTTGGCGGCCTCCCTTGATCACGGCCGTAGTTTCTGCGCCATTATCCTTACCACTGCCCTTGATCTGGAGCAAGGTTTTGCGGCTGGCGGCAATGTCCTCCATGTTAGAATCTGCTGCTTCGCATTTGCATTCTAGATAAAGCTCCGTTTTAAACTATTTCATCGGAACTCACTCACTGTATTTCATCATCCCCCAGTACTCGTCCAATCAGTGTTATTGTCATCTGCACGCGCTCATTGCTCTGATCACCGATTAGTAGCCTTGCCGCGCCGCCAATAGCAAAAACAATCTTCATTTTCATTTCCTGCGATTCGCCTCCATGGAGGTAACGATTTAGCAGGCAGGCTTCAAGCATGTTTGTCTGTTTTGTTATATCCTCTCCAAACAGGGCATGGATGACAACAGCGTTTTTCTGAATTGTTTTCACCATCTCGTGAACGAAGGCGGCGGTATCCGTAAACGCCTCGTCAATGTGGGGGCAACCGTCCAACATTGCCGTAATTTTTTTCTCGCAAATCTGCGTATGCAGCGCTTCCATCGTTTCATAGTGCGTATAGAAGGTAGTCTTGTTAATCA
Organism: Candidatus Limiplasma sp.; assembly: GCA_034927815.1. Taxonomy (GTDB): domain Bacteria; phylum Bacillota; class Clostridia; order Christensenellales; family Aristaeellaceae; genus Limiplasma. Next base: position 19,503 of record JAYFPK010000026.1, on the reverse strand, counting down.
ATGCCGCCTTGCATAGTTCACCGACCTTAACCGGTGAACGAGTTTTCTTCTTAAGCTCGATATAGGTTTCCTCGATCAGGCGTTCTGTTTTGATATATCTAAGATCATTTATGTTTGCCACGATAACCGCCTCTTTTTCATTTCAGTTGCTTAAACTACCAAAGATAAAAACCGACGATTGAATAAGCAACATTTGTTGTTTATGATTATACCGTAGCTTAAGGAAAAAAGCAAGGGCAATTTCCAGATGCCCTGCGGAAGGGAGAGCGGGAATGGAAAAACTTTTCATATTGACCGGAGCGGCAGGAAATCTTGGCGGCAATGTATGCGGCTTGTTATCCGAGCGAGGCGATCATATCCGCGCGCTCGTGCTGCCGGGTGATAAGACGGCGGAGCGTTTGTCGCCGGGCATTCAGAAAATTGAGGGGGATCTGCTGGACGATCATGCGCTGGAGAGACTGTTTGATGTGCCGGCGAATACCGAGATCTACGTGATCCATATGGCGGCAATCGTCACGACCTACCCGGATTTCAATCAGAAAATATACGATGTCAATGTCAAAGGGACAAAGAACATACTCCACTTCTGCAAGCGGTATAATGTAAGAAAGTTCGTCTATGTCAGCTCTGCAAGCGCGATTCCGGAGCAGCCGCGAGGCGTTGCGCAGAAAGAAATTTCCATGTTTGACCCGGAGAAAGTACTCGGATTTTATGCGAAAACAAAGGCCGAGGCAACACAGGCGGTCATTGACGCGGCTAAAGAAGGACTAAACGCTTCCAGTGTGTATCCTACCGGAGTTTGCGGGCCGGGCGATTTCGCGTTTGGTACCATGACGCAGGTCATGATGGACTGTGCCAATGAAAAGCTGCCCGCCGGGATCATCGGCGATTTTGATATTGTTGATGTACGCGACGTGGCAAGAGGAATCGTCCTCTGCGCCGACAAGGGAAAGGCCGGAGAAGGTTATATTCTCGCCGGGCACCTTCTTACCCTCAAGGAATTATTCCGTGAGATACATTTGCATTCGGGAGTGAAAGAGATCAAAATCATGTTCCCGTTCTGGTTCATGAAAATGTTGCTTCCCTTTTTTGAAGTGTATTATAAGGCAAAAAAGCAGAAACCCGTTTTCACCTCATACTCCCTGTACAGCCTGACACGCAACAATCTTTATTCGAGGGAAAAGGCGGAGCGAGAGTTGGGCTATTCCGTACGACCCGCAAGCGAAACAATAGATGACACGCTATCATGGCTGCGAGAGATCGGCAAAATCTGCAAACGGAACGGGGTGAACATGACATGAAGAAACATAATGAGCGGAGTTTTCTTGTTCGCTTCGGGAGACTTATGCAGGATTCGTTTATTCATCACTTTGGCTCATGGGGGGCGTTTAGGGTTGATAAAAACGGGAATTTCATTGACGATATGGAAGCTGAACAGAGTCTTCCGAATCAGGAGGAAAAGACGATGAAATGGAATATCGTGACGGACTCAAGCAGTGATCTTCTCCCTGAGAAGAACAATGGGGGTTTGGTACAGATTTCCAGCGTTCCCTTTATCATTAGCGTTGGGGATACCGAGTATATCGATGACGAAGGATTGGATACACTTGCATTGCTGGACGCAATGGAACAGTGTGCGGAGGCCAGCCATACATCCTGCCCAACACCGAATAGCTGGCTGGAAGAATTTGAAAAGGCGGAGCAGACGATTGCCATCACGATTTCCTCCAGGCTTTCCGGCAGCATGAATAGCGCGATGCTCGCAAGAGAGATGGCGCTGGAGAAGAATCCAAATAGAAAGATAGCGGTCATTGATTCGTGTTCAGCAGGGCCAGAGTTAATTTTATGCGTGGAAAAGGCTGTGGAGCTTATCGGCCAGGGCCTTGATTTCGATGCGGTCGTCTCGGGCGTGGTGGCAAGTCTGAAAGAATCTCACGTAGCATTTGCCCTGTCTTCGTTCGACAACCTAGTGAAAAACGGACGAATGAGCAAGATGGCTGGCTTTGTCGCACGAAAACTTGGTATGTGGGGCATTGGCGTTGGAGGTGACGATGGCACAATCAAGATGAAGGGCAAGACGCGGGGCGATAAGAGAGCAATAGAATACGTGCTTACAGTGATGGCGGAGTATGGATTTCGTGGTGGCAAAGTGATTATCAGTCATTGCCATAATCTGAATCTGGCCGGGAAGCTACGAAACAGGATTCTTGAGCTTTGGACGAATACCGAAGTAAAAGTTTTCCATACGAGAGGACTATGTTGCTACTACGCAGAGCGCGGCGGGCTTATCGTCGGATATTAAGCTATAGGTGGATTGAGTATGTTTAATGTTACGGAGAAAATCAAGTATGAACCGAATCACTTAGGTTCTTTTGAAAAAGAATGGGGCGTACACAAAAACTGCCGTGAATGGTGGTATGCAACGGGAGTTATGTTTGACAATGAAAAGAATTTGTATTCCTATCAGTACACATTGCTTCATCTTACCTTTGGCATCATTTCGATGAAGGTGGCAATGATTGCGTTGACAGATTTCAAGAATAATCGTCACTACTATTTGCAGTGCCCTTCCAGCAGAAAAGAGCCTGTTCGCATAAGCAATAAGGAGGCTTCTATGGGAGACATTGCCTCCGCGGCAAAGCATGAGGATGGTATCCTACTTAGTCTAAATCACCGAGACTTTTCGATTGAATTCTTCGCCAACTACGGGAAAGGCGCATTTTGGCATTGCGACAACGGCAAACTGCAAATGGGCATTCCGGGCGAAAAGGAAACAACCCTGTACTATTCTTACACCAATATGCCAACGGAAGGTACCCTGACATTACAGGGCAAGATGATTCATTTAAGAGGCAAGACATGGTTTGACAAGCAGGGCGGCTCCTACTCAATCTTTAATGCCAAAACGCATTGGGAATGGTTTTCTCTGCGCTTCTTTGACGAAGAGGAAATGATGCTATTTACTTTCCCCCAAGACCACTATTATGACGGCACATATATCAAAGCGGACGGCACATCCGCAAGGCTCAATGATTACAGTATAAAGGCTGTAAAGACAATAAAAGCAATGAATATGACGTGGTCTGCTGGCTGGGAACTTCACCTTGCACACAAGGAGAAGGACTATACGATAGAGCCGATTCAGGATGGGCACATGAACTTTGCCTATTTTGAAGAATTGTGCCACATCAAAAATATGAAAGGAGAAGTTGTGGGATATTGCTTTGTCGAATTGCTGCCCGGTGTGCGTGCACAGGAAGGCAAAGGAATAAGCGTCGCAAACTTGTTTAAGCGAATCGAGTATTGAATTAGGGGAGGAAATTTGTATGATCACTGGTAAGAAAATCATCATCACGGGAATCGCTGGACGCGTCGGCTCCGGCATTGGCGAGTATTTTCTGGAAAACGGCAATGAGGTATGGGGGTATGACCTCTTCTACAGGCCTGGCTCAAGAGAGTATTGGGAAGGCAAGGGAGTTCATACCGTCGTCGGCGATTTTACGAAGGGCGAGTTTGATGGTTTGCCCACAGACGCTGATTATTGCATTAACTTGGCGGCCAATACCATGCCAGCGAACTTCTCTATGGGACTTAAAGACAACGCGCTCGGCCCGGCATTGTTGATGGAGCATTGTAAGAATGTAAAGGCATTTATGCATTTTTCATCCTGTGCCCAGTACACACCCACAGGCGATCCGATGACAGCCTATACGGAAGAAGACGCTGTAGGTTCCAAAGCCGAAGGCTACTATTCCGGTACGAAAATCGCGGGCGAGGGTGCTGTCAGGGCAATGGCTCATGTATTTAATATCCCGACGATTCAACTGCGGCTTTCCGTTTATTACGGAACCCACGGCGACGGCGGGTTGCTCACCCTCGTTTACCTAAACAATCTTGTCAACCATCTACCGATTGAAGTCGTTAAGGATATGCCGTCGTATTTCAGCTGCATCTACGATAAAGACATTAACCGCTTTATGGAACCGCTGTTGAACGCCGCAACTACGGAAGCGCCGATTGTCAACTTTATCGGCGACGACGTATTGAGCGTTGAGGAAATGGTCGCCTATATGTCGGAGTTGACGGGAATTGAGCCTGTGTATAAGTATGTTGATGAGCTTTCATGGCCCGCGATGGTAATCAGTCCTGAAAAGCGCAAATCCATCACCGGGCCAAGCGCCTACCCCTGGAAGAAGGGCATTAAGGAAATCGTTGAATACTGGCTGCCCAATTTACAAGCAGAACAGGAAGTCACAACGAAAACAGCGGCGGCCTCCGAAGGGAAATACACGCGTGAAACACGGCTGAGAGAAATCAACCATCTCCCCGGCATCGTCGACTTTCTATCCCAACAGTCCGGACAGAAGGTGCCTCCTTATGCCCTAAAAGTGGGCGGCGGTATGACCCTGCAAAAGGCGGGCAGCTATTTGAAATGGACGGATGAGCAGATTCAACAAGTCGTTGATGCACTAAACGCTAAATATCAGTAAATATGGGCAACTTATTCCGGTAGCGCTATCGCATCAAGGCTGTATTCTATGCTGATGACTATACCATCACGCGCTACTCAAACACGATCACCTACTAAACTAAGTAAGCATTCCTCAGAGAGCAGGCATCCATTTCTGGGTGCCCGCTTTTTGCGTTGCATAAATAAATTTTCATAATGTCCCTCTTTTTTTCCAAAAAATCAATCCGTGGTAGTAATAGTAATACGAAAAGACGTGTTGTTCAGCGTTGTCTCTCAGCAAGTATAACTGAATAGGGGGTGATACATTGACACACCCCTTCAATTCCAATGACAATGACCAGATTGTCTTGGAGTTATACGACAGTTTTATGAAGAAATTGCTGAGAAATCGCAGTAGAACATTGAAAAAACGGCGTTATCGATATGCAACGCACGAATTTTCCGTCAGCGACCCGACTACTCACATGAAGCAACCGCACGTTGATGATGGCGCAGGCACCAATACCCTTAGCATCCAAGGATATGCTGCCGAAATCATGAGCGACTTCTTATACAACGCGCTTCTTGCGTTGCCAGAAGATCTACGGTTGGTCATTGTGCTTTTATACTGGTTTGGTTGGACTACGCAGGATGTTGCGCAGAAATGCAATGTCACAGAACGGACAATACGAAATAGGAGAGATAGAGCGCTCGTGGAACTACGAAAGATGCTAAAAGGGGTAGGCCGACCGAATGAGATTGACGGCTGACCTAATTCGCAGTGCAAAGGATGGCGATCCCCAGGCCCTGCAGTATTTGCAGAAATACTTTGAAAACTATATCACATCCCTCTCAATTGTAGGGATCATGATGCCCAATGGTACGGTGCTGCCCTATTTAGATCAGGACATCCAAGAGGAACTACGTGAGGCTGTAATTGAAGGAACTTTAAAATTCGACGAAAGCAGGCTAAAGGCTTCCCCCGAGCCTGATTTCCGAAAGGATTGTGACAAAAGATGATCCCTACCGATTTGTTTTCATTCGCGTACGTCCCTGCATGGTTTGAACAGCTTTATGCTCTATCTCAGCTTGCCATACCGGAGCCATGGCGGTTTAGAAAACCAGAATACGAAATTCAAAACACAGAGACCCCTATCCTGGAGCGGTATATCCACCAGGTGTTCAAAAAGCTGGTAATTGAATATGAATATGCCCAGAATCCTACGGAAGCAGACGGGCTGCTGTATCTCCGAAACGAGTTTGCCTGCTTGCATACAGGACTATATACCAAACAATATAAGAGTATTTATATGTGCTTCGACCGCAATAAGCGGCAGGACACACTTAAGCAATGGTACTTCAAAGGATTTGTGGACGAAGGCTCGCCTTGGCTCAAGTACATCTCTTTACTTCCTTTGCGTCCTTCCTTCCCGATGCGACAATACGCGAGTTTTTTTGATCCTGAGTGGGAAATCCGCGTGAATGCAGATCACATTCTTGGTGATGCCGAGAATGTCCAGCGCCTACCAGAAAGTATACGGGACGCTTGGAATCTGCCATTGTTGCTGGAAACTGCGGTGGAACTGGCGCGGCGCAGAGCGCTTGTCGATTGGAGCCTTGCTGTCCCGCAGTCGTTTCAGGGGCGCATCCAGTATCTTCTGCCCATCCATCTGACGAACATGGCTCGTCCCGATCTCGCCATGGCGCTGTCGGTCATGGAGGGTTACTACATCGGTCATACCTGCCTGACACTGAACATGGCCTATCAAAACGCCAGATTGCTGGCGCGGCCAACTGCCGAATGGCTCTGCGATCTGGTCGAGCCGGAGAGGAGTAACGATGCCCAAAATCATACGTTGCCCTCAATGCAAGGGAAAGCTGTTTCTCCTTTGCTTTGAGGGCTCCCCACAAAGCTGATCGCGTATTGTAAGCAATGTAAGAGGCCGGTGCAAGCCCGGATCGCGCCATCAGTAAAAAAATCAAATAGCGCAGCGTGGAAACGGAAATGAACTCGAGCGAGGGGTGCGATTCCCTTGCCATGACAGTTCAGTAGGTTGCCGCAGCCTTGGGCGGCCTACGGGTTGTATCCCGGTAAAATCCGCTTTCCTTGATGAATGCGCATCCCCGCAACCAAGCCGAGCAACGGACGCCGATACAGAGGAGTACCAAATCGCCGGAATGACTGCTTTATTTAAAGCGCTCATTTACGGCGATTCTCTTTTGTGCCGACGCTTGTTGCTCGGCTTTTTTGCGTTTTGGGATAAGGCGGTCGTCGGACCTGGTGCTCCATGCCGCGGCTCCGAGAGGGAGCGAACATGGGTCATTCTTACCGAATCCAAAAAGAAATTATTCAAATAGGAAATAACCCTTCCTATTTGATTGTTACGCTCCTTTCAGAGCCAATGGAAGGAGGTGAACGACCGTGAGACCGACTGAGCGACGTGCAGAGATTATGCGAATCCTTACTGCCCGCCGTCATGAGACGATGGGCAGTCTGGCGCGAGAGCTTGGCGTGACGGATCGCACAATTCGTGCGGATATCACGATGCTTACGGTCGATCATCCTCTGGAAACTCAACGAGGGAACGGCGGCTGTGTGATGGTGGCGGATTGGTACCATCCCCACCGGAACATTCTCAGCCATGAGCAGCAGCAGGTTCTATCCCAACTGATCAGCGTCAACGATGACCATCAGGCCAATGTTCTTCGCCAGATGCTTCAGGAGTATGGCTCGGCGCATTATCGACAGAAGAAAGGAAATGCCCTATGAGCAAAACCAAGCTCCTTCTGGACGTGGTGGAGGACATGAGAAGGCTGGCGGACAGCCTGCAGACAGTGGCCGACAGTATCCAAGGAAACACACCTACTGAGGATCACACGCCGGACAGTCACCCAGATAGTCAGCCGCAGAAACACACTCCCCAGCATGTCACCATCGATCAGGTCCGGGCCGTGCTGGCAGAGAAAAGCGGTGATGGCAAGACTCAGGAGGTCAAGGAGCTCCTATACAAATACGACGCCGGTAAGCTCTCCGGGGTTAAACCCGAGGATTATCCGGCGCTCCTGGAGGAGGCAATGAACCTATAATGCCATCCGCACACGCAAGGTTCTCTCCCTCGGCGGCAAGCCGCCGCATTCATTGCCCGCCTTCCCTGCTCTTGGAGGAGCAGTTCGAGGAACGCGAAAGCCCCTACGCCGCCGAGGGCACCGCTGGGCACGCTCTGGCGGAGCATCTGCTGCGCAAATACCTCAAGCAGCGCACCAAGCGCCCGGTATCCGACTACTACTCCGACGACCTTATGGAAGCCGTGGACGAGTATGTGTCCTTCGTGATCGGCGAGATCGAGGATGCCCGCAGGGAATGCGCCCATCCCATACTGCTGGTGGAACAGCGAATCGACGCTTCCGAGTATGTGTCCGGCTGCTATGGAACGGCGGACATGGTCATCATCACAGACACAGTCGCCCATATCATCGACCTGAAGCTGGGCAGGGGCGTGGAGGTCACAGCAGAGGAAAACCCGCAGCTTATGATCTACGGTCTGGGTGTGCTCCTCATGGCGGAGGCCATCTACGACATCGAGACCGTGCGCATGACCATCTTCCAGCCCCGGCTGAACAACTCCTCCACATGGAGCGTTTCCCCCGATTTCCTGAAGAGTTGGGGCGAAGACGTTCTCCGGCCTGCCGGAGCCAAGGCGCTGATCGGCGCGGGCGAGTTCGCAGCCGGAACATGGTGCCGCTTCTGCAAGGCGCAGCACCAGTGCCGCGCACGGGCGGAATCTTTCTTAGATCTGGCCCGGCTGGAGTTCAGCAAGCCCGCGCTCCTGTCGGATGAGGAAATCGCCGAGGTGCTTGCCAAGGCGGACGAGCTCTCCAAATGGGCTGCCGACATCTACGCCTTTGCACAGGACGAGGCCATCATCCACGGAAAACAGTGGCCGGGCTACAAGGTAGTCGAAGGTCGCGCCAGCCGGAAATACACCTCGGACGATGAGGTGGCGCAGGCCGCCATGGCTGCCGGTTTCAAGGATATCTACAAGCACACGCTCATCGGCATCACCGAGATGGAGCGCCTGATGGGCAAGGAGAGCTTTGGCACGATTCTGGGAGCGCTGGTGTACAAGCCCCAAGGCAAGCTGACGCTGGTGCCGGAATCGGACAAGCGGGAATCCATCACCAATACCACCGCCCACGCGGATTTTGAACAGGAGGCTTAACGTATGAGCAATACCCAATCCCCCACAAAGGTCATCGTCCCCTGCCGTTTCTCGTTTTTGCATTGCTGGGAGCCGGACTCGGTGAACGGCAGCGAACCCAAGTACAGCGTATCGGCCATCATCCCCAAGACGGACACCGCAACCGTGAACGCTATCAAGGCAGCTATCGAAGTGGCCAAGAAGGAGTCAGCTTCCAAGTGGGGCGGCAAGATTCCCCCGAATCTAAAGCTCCCGCTCCGGGACGGCGACATCGACCGCCCGGAGGACGAAGCCTATGCGGGCTGCTACTTCCTCAACGCCAACAGCCGCCAGGCCCCGCAGGTGGTGAACAGCCGTGTGGAGCCCATCACGGATCAGAACGAGGTGTTCTCCGGCTGCTATGGTAAGATCAGCGTCACCTTCTACGGCTACAATTCCAACGGGAATCGCGGCATCGCGGCGGGCCTTGGCAACATCCAAAAACTGCGCGACGGCGAGAGCCTGGGCGGCAGGGCGAAAGCATCCGAGGAGTTCGATTCCGTGCAGGACGAGGACTTCCTCGCTTGACCGGCCACGGGGCGGCGGGATGCTGCCGCCCCCTTTCCACTTCGGAGGTGATGACCGTGCCAGTGTTGGCAATCGACATCGAAACCTACTCGGAAGTAGACCTGACCAAGTCCGGCGTGTATGCCTACGCGGACAGCGACAGTTTTGAGGTTCTGCTGTTCGCCTATGCCTTCGACGATGATCCTCCTGCCGTAATCGATCTCAAATGTGGGGAGCGGCTGCCGATTCGAGTGCTGGACGCGCTCACCGATCCCGGCATCATCAAGACCGCTTTCAATGCGGCATTCGAGCGCACCTGCCTGTCAAAGCACCTCGGTGTGTTTCTGTGGCCACTGGCCTGGCAGTGTACCGCTGTCCAGTCGGCTATGCTGGCGCTCCCCCTCTCGTTGGACGGTGTGGGCGAAGTGCTGGACATCCAGCGCAAAAAGCTCAAGGAGGGTGCCGACCTCGTTCGCTACTTTTCCTTCCCCTGTAAACCGACTAAGGCCAACGGCGGCAGAACCCGCAACCTGCCGGAGCACGACCCCGAGAAATGGGAGCGCTTCAAGACGTATTGCATTCGGGACGTAGAGGCGGAGCGCGAGATCAGGCAGAAACTCAGGAACTATCCAATCCCCAAGGATGAACAGGCCCTCTATCAACTGGATCAGGAGATCAACGACCGGGGTATTCTCGTCGACCCGGTGCTGGTGGATCATGCCGTCGAATGCGATCTGCTGTACAAGGAACATGCCGCACGCCGGGCCTATGAACTGACCGGCCTTAACAACCCTAACTCCGTCGCCCAGGTCAGGGGATGGCTGTCCGAACAGGGTGTCGACACGGAAAGCCTTGACAAGAAGGCCGTGAAATCCCTGCTGTCGGATGCGGATGGCGAAGTGATGGAAGTGCTGAAGCTCCGGCTGCTCATGGCGAAAACCTCCGTGAAAAAGTATGAGGCCATCCGGCGCTCGGTCTGTTCAGACGGTCGCGTCCATGGTTTGCTTCAATTCTACGGGGCCAATCGAACCGGCAGGTGGGCGGGCAGATTGGTTCAAATCCAAAATCTGCCCCAGAACCATATTCCAGACCTTTCCCTCGCCCGGCAGTTGGTGCGGGATGGGCGGTTTGAGGATGTGGAAACGCTGTTCGAGTCCACGCCGACCGTGCTCTCCGAACTCATCCGCACAGCATTTATTCCAAAACCCGGCTGCAGGTTCATTGTCGGCGATTTCAGCGCCATCGAGGCGCGGGTCATCGCCTGGCTCTCCAGTGAACAGTGGCGGTTGGACGTTTTTGAAGAAGGCGGCGACATCTACTGCGCCTCGGCATCCCAGATGTTTGGCATCCCGGTGGAAAAGCACGGTGTCAACGGGCACTTGCGCCAAAAGGGGAAAATTGCCGAATTGGCCCTTGGATATGGCGGATCGGTCGGGGCGCTGACAGCGATGGGCGCTCTGGAAATGGGGCTGATGGAAGAAGAGCTGCCCACGCTGGTCACTCGATGGCGCAGCGCTAACCCGCACATCACCAAGCTCTGGTGGGATGTGGATGCCGCCGCGCTGACCGCGTTCACGGAGAAGACCACGACCCGCGTCGGGAGCATCGCCTTTCAATATCAATCCGGAATGCTGTTCATTACTCTGCCCTCCAACAGGCGGCTCTGCTACATCAAACCGCGTCTGCAAGAGAACCGGTTCGGTCGGCAGGGCCTGACCTACGAGGGTGTCGGCGAAAGCAAGAAGTGGATGCGCATTGAGACTTACGGCCCTAAGCTGGTTGAGAACATCGTGCAGGCGACCGCCCGCGACCTGTTGGCGCTGGGCATGCTCCGGCTGCGGGACGCGGGCTTTGAGATCGTGATGCATGTGCACGACGAGGCTGTGGTGGAGGTTCCGCAGGGTGCGTCCAGCGTCCAGGAGGTATGCAGGATCATGGCCGTTGCGCCGGATTGGGCAGCAGGTCTCCCGCTCCGGGCGGACGGCTTCGAGTGTGAATTCTATCAAAAAGACTAAGGAGGAGCAATATGAGCGTCAGCAAGTACAACAGCGAGGGATACTTTGACCCCACGGCCTACGATGCCTTCATAACCATCGAAAGGGAAACGCGGGCGGCCAGCTTGGAGAATCTTTCGCGCCGCATCCCGAACTATCGCCCCTTGGTGTTCATCTGCTCCCCTTACGCAGGCGATATCCGCAAGAACGTTCAGAACGCGCTGCGCTACTGCCGCTTTGCTGTGCGGGAAGGATGCATTCCCCTTGCGCCTCATCTCTACTTCACGCGCTTTCTGGATGACTCGGATGAAGAACAGCGGGCTGAGGGCTTGTTTATGGGGTTTGTCCTGATGACCAAGTGCGCCGAGGTCTGGGTGTTTGGTGACACCATTTCCAAGGGCATGTCCATGGAGATCGACAGCGCCGAGCGGCGCGGCATGCGGATTCGGTATTTCACTAAGGATTGCGAGGAGGTAGGCACATGAAAATTGCCATCAGCGTGGGCAACTCTCGCATGGAGAAACGCTGGAACCGAGCGAGTATGACATTGGACGAGTTCCGGGATCGGATCGCCACCACCCGGCGCACCGCCGAGACGGTGGAGCAATACCGCAAGCTCACCAAGGCCCAGCAGGACAACATCAAGGATGTAGGCGGCTTCGTCATGGGCACGCTCAAGGACGGGCAGCGGAAGAAGGATAGTGTGCTTTCCCGCTCTGGCCTAACCTTGGACATGGACTACGCCGCGCCGGACATTGTAGACCAATTGGAGATGTTCACCTCTTTTCGCTGCTATCTGTACTCCACCCACAAGCACACGCCGGAGAAGCCGCGCCTGCGCCTGATCATCCCTCTTTCCCGTGAGGTCTCGCCGGACGAGTACATGGCGGTGGGCCGGAAGGTCGCCGAGGAAATCGGCATCGAGCAATTTGATGATACGACCTACGAACCCTCCCGCCTGATGTATTGGCCCTCCACCTCCTCAGACGGCGTGTTCATCTTCCGGGAGATCACGGGCGCGATTCTGAATCCAGACGATGTGCTGCGCAAGTACAGAGACTGGCGTAATGTGGCCGAGTGGCCGGTCTCCAACCGTCAGCAGACCATTGTGCAACGCGAAACCCGGCAGCAGGCCGATCCGCTTTCCAAGCCGGGGGCCATCGGGGCGTTCTGCCGTACGTACACGATGCCGGAGGCCATTGAAGCATTTCTGTCGGACGTGTACAAACCCAGCGTCATGCCCGGTCGTTTCGACTACCTCCCCGCTGATTCCCAAGCGGGCGTGGTGATCTACGAGGACAAGTATGCTTTCAGCCATCATGCCAGTGATCCAGTGTGCGGCAGGCTGCTCAATGCTTTTGACATCGTCCGCCTCCACCGCTTTGGGAACTTGGATGCCCGTGCAGGAGAGGACACGGAGTCATCGAAGCTCCCGTCCTTCAAAGCGATGCAGGAATTCGCCGTGCAGGATGATCAGGTCAAGACCACTCTGGCGCGGGAGCGGATGGCGCAGGCTGAGATGGAATTTGAGAATCCAGATGATTGGCAGGGGCTGCTGGAGCTTGACAAACAGGGTCGCGTCAAGGACACCCTGACCAACATCGCCCACATCATCCGCTACGATCCCAACCTCCAAGCCGTCGTGTACAACGAGTTCACCGGCATGCTGGACGTGACCGGCGATCTGCCTTGGCGGCAGGTCAGGCCCGGCTGGGGCGATGCCGACATTGCCTGCGCCAAGGTGTACTTTGAGCAGGTATACGGCATCTGGTCGCCCGCCAAGTTCAAGGACGCCCTGCTTGCCGTGGTGTCGGCGGAGCGGACATACCATCCCATCAAGGAATACTTTGCACCGCTGGTTTGGGATGGCGTTGAACGCATCGACACCTTGCTCATCGATTACCTCGGAGCCGAGGACACCGACTACACGCGCAGCGTTTTGCGGAAAACCCTCTGCGCCGCCGTTGCCCGCGTGTACGAGCCAGGCGTGAAGTTCGACTCCATCCTCGTGCTCAACGGGCCACAAGGAATCGGGAAATCCACCTTCTTCGCCCGGCTGGGCGGCAAGTGGTACTCCGACTCGCTGTCGATCTCCGATATGAAGGACAAGACTGCCGCCGAGAAGCTGCAGGGGTATTGGATTCTGGAGTTGGGCGAGCTCGCGGGTATCAAGAAGATGGACGTGGAGACCGTGAAGTCCTTCATCACCCGCACGGATGATAAGTTCCGGCAGTCCTATGGCATCGCGGTGGAAAGCCATCCGAGGGCCTGCATCATCGTCGGCTCCACCAATTCGGAATCCGGCTTCCTGCGGGATATCACCGGCAACCGGCGCTTCTGGCCGGTGCTGGTAAAGGGCGGGGCTGCGCACACGGTGTATGAGATCACTCCCGCTATCGCCGATCAGATCTGGGCAGAGGCCATTGAAAAGTACAGGGCCGGTGAAGAGTTGTACCTCAAAGGCGACGTGGCCGCGCAGGCATATTGCGCCCAGCAGGAAGCCATGGAAGCGGATGACCGTGAGGGCATCATCGGTGATTACCTCGAAAGGCTGCTGCCTGATCAATGGGAAAGCATGGATTTGTATCAGCGCAGGAGTTTCTTGGGCGACAGCGAGTTTGATGGCGGGGTGCACAAAGGCAGCGTGCGCCGGGAAAAGGTGTGCGTCATGGAAATCTGGTGCGAGTGCTTCGGCAAGGAACGCCAGAACCTCAAGCGCACCGACTCCTATGAGATCGAGGGGATTCTGAACCGCATCGGCGGCTGGGTTCGCTATGCGGGCAATGCCTCCGGCAAAATGCGCATCTCCGGGTACGGCATTCAAAAGACCTTTGTGCGTGTTTCCAACGAAGCGCCGGGAAACGCCTGATCTGTTTCCTTGGTTTCCCCTACGGTAGTTGGCAACAGCGCTGGGAAACAGGAGAAAAGCCTGCGTCACAAGGAAGCCTTGATACCTGTTTCCCTTGTTTCCCAGATAGCCCCCTTATGACCTATAAAAATACCATAGATAGTAGAGAAACACACATATATACGCGTAAGGGGTTTACGGGCATTTGGAAACAACAACAGGAAACACAACCGGAAAGGAGTAGCCCCTTGAAGGAAAGCAGCATCGAGCGGCGGCTCGTCATCGAGGTGAAAAAGCGTGGTGGGTTGGCTGCCAAATTCGTGTCGCCCGGTCTTGATGGGGTGCCCGACCGGATTGCCCTGCTTCCGGGTGGCAGGATGGCCTTTGTGGAATTGAAAACTCCCGGCAATACGCTCCGGCCCTTACAGGAATTGCGTAAGGAACAGTTGGAGAGTTTGGGCTTCCGGGTGTTTGTCGTGGATGGGCTGGATCAGATAGGAGTGGTCTTGGATGCAATACAATCCGCATGATTATCAGGAGTACGCCACGGACTTTGTGCTCACGCACCCGTACTGCGGCCTGATCCTCGACATGGGTCTAGGGAAAAGCGTCATCACCTTGACAGCGCTATGGGATTTGGTTCTGGACAGCTTTGACTGCGGTCGTGTGCTGGTGATCGCGCCCAAGCGTGTGGCCGAGGACACTTGGCCCAAGGAACTGGCGAAATGGGATCACTTGCATGGACTTTCCTACTCTTTGGTCATGGGCACGGAAAGACAGAGGCGGGAGGCGCTTCGCCGCAGGGCGTTTTTATTTATCATTAACCGGGAGAACGTAGCGTGGCTGGTGGACAACTGCCGATGGGATTTCGATACGCTGGTGATCGATGAGCTGTCCTCGTTCAAATCCCCCAAGGCGCTGCGGTTTAGAGCGCTTAAACGCGTGCGCCCCATGGTGAATAGGGTCATCGGTCTTACGGGCACACCGGCTCCCAACACGCTCATCGACCTGTGGCCACAGATATACCTGCTGGACATGGGCAAGCGGCTGGGGCGCTTTATTTCAGGGTACCGTGATCGATTCTTTGTCCCCGATAAGCGCAACCGCGAAATCGTGTACAGCTACAAGCTCCGGGAGGGTGCGGAGCAGCGCATCTACGAACTGATTTCTGACCTGTGCATCTCCATGAAGGCCACCGACCACCTGAAGATGCCGGAACTGATCAGCAACCGTGTAGAAGTACACCTCAGCAGCGCCGAGCGTAAGCAGTACGATACCCTCCGCCGCGAGATGGTCCTTCGCCTACCGGGCGGCCAGATTGATGCGGTCAATGCGGCGGCTCTATCCGGCAAGCTCCTCCAAATGGCCAACGGCGCGGTATACGATGCGGGCGGCAGTACGCTCCCCATCCACGACCGGAAGCTGGATGCGCTGGAGGACTTGATCGAGGCCGCCAACGGCAAGCCCCTGCTGGTCGCCTACTGGTACAAGCACGACCTCGCCCGGATTCAGGAGCGGTTCGACGTTCGGATCATCGATACAGCGCGGGACATCTCGGACTGGAACGCCGGGCGGATTCCGGTGGCACTGATCCACCCGGCCTCCGCCGGTCACGGCCTGAACCTGCAGGACGGCGGCTCAACCATCGTGTGGTTCGGCCTCACATGGAGTTTGGAACTCTACCAGCAGTTAAACGCCCGGCTCTGGCGACAAGGCCAGAAAAGTACAGTGGTGATCCAGCACATCGTTACCCTTGGCACCCATGATGAGGATGTGATGCGGGCGCTGGAGCGAAAAGACATGGGACAGGCCGCCCTGATCGAGGCGGTAAAGGCCAGAATAGGAGGCGCGGCGTGAGCACAAGGATTGAGAAGCTGCTGAAGGACTACCCCAAGAAGGTACAGGACCGGGACTGTCTGGCCCATCAACTGGCGCACTTCAAGGGATTGACTGCTGAGGAGGTCATCGATAGCATGTACACGCCCCGGCAGGACGGAGAGCGTGTGCAGACCAGCAATATCTCCGACAAGACCTCCCAAATCGCCATGGTGTACCAGGAACGCCGGGAGCGCCTCAACCGGGAATGGTATGAGCAGATTGAGAAAGAACTGCAGGCGGTGAACGAAGAAATCGTGTTCCTGGAATCAGCAATCGATTCTCTTTCCGGGAAGCTTGCTGCAATTATGCGTGACATGGTCATCAATCGCCTTTCATGGAATGAACTGGCAGAAAGGCATTATGTCAGCCGGTCTATGATCGCCAAATACAGAAAGAAGGCGATGAAAGAGCTGGAGAGCCTGTGCAGCAAACGGGATGCTGACACACTGCGCTTTATGCTGGGCTGAAAGGTGTACTGATGGTGTCCTGACATTACACCAGCCCCCATGTTAGACTTACAATCACCAGAGATGGACAGAGCGAGGAAGCATCCCCGCTCTTTTTTAGTTTATATTAAGAAGTGGCGTGGATGAAAAGGTGATTTATGCTTATAGCGGTTTGCATTCCAAACCGGCGAAAGAAGAAACGCTGGGACGATGGATACCGCGATCGGCGAGCAAGTATTGTGCAGCAAAGCCTTCTATCAGGTGCGCTGCAACTGCGCAATCCGCCGTGGTACCCGCTGTAACAAAGAATCGTACTGGCATACCATGCGCATCCACGGCCAGATGTATCTTCGTGTTGAGCCCCCTTTAGTGCGTTCCATGTCTTGGTTGCCGCCAACAGCACCAGCCGCATGGGGATGAACCTTGATGTGACTGGCGTCTATCATCAACCACTCGAAATCGGGTTCATCAATCAATGCTTCAAGCATACGCTCCCAGATCCGCTTATCGCGCCAACGGCAGAAGCGTCTATGCGTATTCTTCCAATCGCCGTATTCGGGCGGCAAGTCCCGCCACGGCGCGCCGGTACGCAGAATCCAGAATACCGCTCGGAAACCTCCTATAGTGGTTTCCACTATTATACCATACTTCTATTGACGACACTATCTAGTTCGTTTACATAATTTGCATGGCGTGTTATAATTTCTTCATATTGTAGTTAAAGGAGGTATGACTTTGAAACAATCGAACCGTTGCCTGGCACTGCTGCTTGTGCTGCTAATGGCATTTCCAATGGCAACAAGCTTTGCAGCTGTAGACCCTAGCAAAACACCTGTAACCATCAAAATGGCTGCCGATAAAAAAAGCGGTAATATGATTATCGCAGTGTACCGCAATGGTGAGCAGTGGTATCGCCGAGATTTAAAGACCCATGAAGCACCTACTGAATTTACTATGTTTACGCACAATAATATAGTCTACTTTACTTTCCAGAACAACGGTAAAACGGTGCTGATAGCATTGTTGAGCACACAGAAAATCATTTTCGACGGTGATTTTGGAACCTTGCATGTAGACAAAGATTGGGTAGGTGCAATGGACGGTATCGCCTTCAAAAATGCCGAAGCAGCCATAACCGAGGTGGATGCTGACACGCTCAATGAATACCGTAAGATGGCCGGATATAACAAAGAGCAGCGAACCAAATCAGGCATTACTCGTGCATATATACAGTTTAAGAAGTCGGTGAATAAAGCCACGCCTATACCCACGCCCACGCCCACGCCTGCGCCTACGCCCACGCCCACGCCTACACCTACGCCTACGCCTACGCCTACGCCCACGCCTGCGCCTACGCCCACGCCTACACCTACGCCTACGCCTACGCCAACGCCTACGCCTACGCCAACGCCTACGCCAACGCCAACGCCTGTTGCTCACAGTTTTACGTTTTCCGACGAGGGCTATTTGAAATATGTAAGACTACACCATAACGGAACCCAAACAGAAGCTATTGCATATGGCGGATTTTATCCCACGAATGGTACGCTAACATGTAGCCAATGCGGGGAAAGCGTCAACTGGGAACACTCCTGGTAGGCAGAAGAATCATCTAGAGCGCCCTTATCCGGGCGCTTTTTTGTTTTTTACATAAAAGGCCCCGCCTGCATTAGCGCGGCGGGGCCTC
Source organism: Candidatus Limiplasma sp. (assembly GCA_034927815.1). Lineage (GTDB taxonomy): Bacteria > Bacillota > Clostridia > Christensenellales > Aristaeellaceae > Limiplasma. Next base: position 1,455 of record JAYFPK010000026.1, on the reverse strand, counting down.
AGCCCGTTGACAAAGGTATCGTCAACGGGCCTTTTTATATGTGAAAAGCAAGAGAAAAGGGCGAGACGTCGAAATTAAGGAAAAGGGCCACATGTCTATGCCGCCGTGGATGAGGCGTCCGCATTGGTTGCCCTGGATACCTTTTCAGAGCGCTGGGATAAACAAGCGGCTACGCCGCCCTTGACATCCATCCCCGTCGGCGTTATGTTGTAAATCAAGGCGGCATCCACAATGCCGCTGCCGCCTATAAAAATTCTGCTCTGTTTCACTCCGCGTTTGGAGTTTACACATAATTTGGGATTGACCCGAATTCTGCGCCGGTTGTAGAACAACATGTATTCGGCAATTTCTTCAGATGCCTGCCTGCGGGTGGCGAAGTGCGCCGCATCCACGCATCCCATCTTCAGCGAACGGAAGAAACTCTCCGCGCAGGCGTTGTCGTAAGGGCTGCCGGGGCCGCTCATGCTTTGAAGGCCGCCGTAGTGGGCCACGGTGCGGTGGAAGGCTGCGATATGGAGATGGTGCGCTACAAATGCCCTGTCCGTGTGGGGCATTAGGTAACACCGATAATTATAGGTATTGGAATGATTTGGGCTACACTACCGTTATTTTATGTAGCTGATGCAATATCGAAGTTCAAATTGGGAGGGTACAATATGCGAAAGGTGGTCCTCTTCATAACAATCATGGCGATTCTCGTTTCACAAATCGCGTATGCTGAAAACCGAGCCGTTGTCAAAGCTAATGGAGAGGCGGATGGCGCTGAATTTTACAATGACTTGGGCACCAATCAAAAAGGATATTTATATAATGGCGTGTCTGTTCAAGCGTTGGATTCGCAAGATGAGTGGACACGTATAAGAATGAGTGATGGGTTGTTGAGCATCGAAGGGTTTGTTCGGACAGAAGGCTTGGATACGAATCAAGAGTCGATATGGGCACCGCACCCCATTAAAATTGGAGTTGCTAAGAGTACAGCAGGTATGGAAGTTCCAGTCTTTGAGGGGCCGCGTCATGACTTTGAGAATATCAATGTCATTCCGGCGAATGCACGGGTTGTTGTCTTGGGTACATTGTCAGATTACTATCTCATTCAATATCAAGGTCGATATGCATTCGTTTCTTCAGATGAGTTGGTTCTTGAAGACGGCTCTGTAATGCCCGATTGCTACGGCGATGTCCCTGAGATAGGCTATTTATTTCTCAATCCGAATGCTGCTATCCCGGCGGTTTTGAAGGCCTCCACAAATCCATCATCCCCGACCATTGATCATCCATGGTTACCAAGCGACGGCACCTTTGTGACTGAACGGGCAATAGAGTGCATAGCCGACTTGGGCGAATGGTATCAGGTTCGAATCATGGATGAATCGGGTTGTGGTTATATGCAAAAAGGTGATTTTCAAGACGCGATATTTTTCAAAGACATATTGATTGAGAGCATAGAGCCGCTTA
>JAYFPK010000025.1:0-79021 GCA_034927815.1 Candidatus Limiplasma sp. | reverse complement strand
CGCGCCGGGCCCCTTGCCATACCCTTTTTCATGAAACCCTTTACTTCTCCCAATATTCCTGCGCCATTTGGTTGAGCTTTTGGATCAGCCCGTCCTGGTCCAGCTTGCCCCTGGCGTACTGCTTGGCCACGGCGTAGCGGTCCACCCAGGGAATCCGGGGGAAGGTCAGGCGGGGGGCGATGTTCTCCCCGTAAAACTGGATGTTCTCCCGGGGATAATAGCCGGGGTAGTCCCCTTTGTCCCGCTCCTGGATCAGCCTGTCAATCACCCACTGCGCCTCGTTCTGGTTCTTTTGCGCTTCAATGTTCTCGTCATAGGAGCGGCGGGCCAGCGCCTCATAATCCAGGTTTTTCAGAATCTGCGGGGCCCACTCGGTATCCCGGTTCTGGGCCGACCACTGGGCAAAAGCGACGGCCTCCTCCTTTTGCTGGGTGTTGGCGTTTACCACCACCATGCCCAGCCTGGCCGGAAGGCTCCGGTTCTCCCCCACCCCCAGGTACAGCAGCACTGTGCCTTTGGAGTTGGGCAGCAGGCTGGAGCTGGCGTCACTCACCACCCCGTAGACGCCGCCCCCCGGCCCATAGGTGATCTTTGGCTCCGCCTTCAAGGCCGCCCCCATGGCGTCCAGGTCCATAAGTCCCTGGCGGAACGCGGGGGTATCGTAGTTTACCGCGCCGGTGGCATCCGCGTACTGGGCCGTGTACAGCTCAATCAGGTACTCCAGAAAATAGATTTTGGGGTCTCCCACCGCCGCGTCGATGTGAAAAACCCTGCCCTTGCGGGCTTCCTTGGGGATTTCCGCATACCGCTGGGCAAAGGCGCTCAGCTCCGAAAAGGTGCTGGGGGCGTCCTGTACGCTCAGCCCCAGGGGACCCAAAACATCCACTTCGCCCTGGGGCATCCGCAGCGTGGGGTACATGCCCAGCTGCATCGTCATGCCGAAGATGCCGCTGGGAGCCGCCAGCACCTTTCCCTCCCGGGTGACCACCTGGCGGATGGCCTCATAGGCGTTTTCCGCACGGCCGGCCAAGGCTTCCACCCCGCTGAGGTCCATCAGCAGGCCCGCTTCCTCCAGCGCATTCAAATCGCATTCGTCAGACCAGAGGTAGGCTACATCCCAGCCCTGGGGGTTCTCCAGCAAAAATTGCTGGGCATTGCTGCGGGACAGGTCGTCCGTTTCCGGGCGGATGGTTTCCACCTGCCGGTCCGGGAAGGCTTCTTGGTATTCGTCGCCCCCGCCAAAGCCCATATCCAGCACCCGCAGGGGCTGGGCCAGGGCGGAGCCCGCCATCAGGCACAGGGCCAGCGTCATCGCTGCCAATCGCTTCATATTCATTCTCCTTTCTGCGCCGGGGTCACGGTCACGGTCCAATCGGTTTTCAGCCAAGTGTTCTCCGGGTCCTCCCGGAGCCAATCCCCCTCCGGGGTCACTTCCCAGTTGGCGATGCGCAGGCTGAGGCGGTAGCTCTCCTGCCGGTCAATCCCCTGGGCCTTCAGGACCCCTTCCTGGACCGCTCCCCCCTCGAACTCCAGGCTGAAGCGGATGCTGCCGTCCTGCCGGGCCATCTGGGTATAGCCGATCTCCGAGGCGTTCAGGGACCCGTCCTCATTCAGCACTCCATTGGCTACGCACTTGGCCAGAATGATCTTGGCGTTCCGCTGGGCCGCCAGCTCCGCGTAGCTGGGGGCGTCCTCGGGAATTTCTTCCGATCCATAGTGCAGCACATATCCGGCGGGCTCGTTGACGCTGTAATCCTCGGGAATCAGCACGATGTTCGCCCCCTCCTTGGGGCGGATGGTTCCGGTTCCGTAGATCATGCCGTCCTTGTAGATCACGTCATCCAGGGTGTAGATGACATCCCCCAGCACGGTGCTTTCCCCGGAGGGGGCGATATCCCCCGCCAGCAGCCTTTCCTTGGTTTCCTCCCCATAGAACCAGCCGAAGAGATCCGCCGTTTGGGACGCGATGACCGCATAGGCCACCCCTCCCAAGGCCAGCACGATGGCCAGGGCAATCACGGCGGTTCGCAGCGATATCCTTCTCACGGGCATTTCCTCCTTATCCAGCCGGGCCAGTGTGGAGGAAACACGGCAGGCCAGGGCCTCCGGCAGCGGCTCATAGGCCTTTTGCCAATCTTCACGCTTCATTGAATTTCCTCCTCTAATAGTTCCCGCAAAAGGGTGCGGGCACGGGACAGGCGGGAGCATACCGCCCCTTTGGTGATGCCAAGGATCTGTGCGGCGTCCTGAACGGGATAGCCTTCCATGTAATGCAGCACCGTCACCGAGCGCAGCTTCTGGGGCAGCGCCTCCAGGGCTTCCCGCAGGGCCTCGTTCTCCGTGGGGGCTTCCTGCACCCCGGCCTGGGGCAGCTGCTCCATGGGCACCATGCGCTTTTGCCTGCGCTGGATGTTGATGCATTCCCGAATCAGGATTTTAATCAGCCAACTATCAAAGAACTCCTGGCGTTTCAGGGAGCCCCGCTTCTGCCAGGCCCTGACAATCGCTTCGGAAACGGCGTCCAGGCGGTCATGCTCTCCCCTGAGGTAGCCGCAGGCCACCCGGTACATCCGCCCTTGCGCGGAGGTCACCCGAAGGCTGAATTCCTCCTTGTTCATCCTGTCCCTCCTTTGTAGCAGCGCGCTTGCACCTATTAGACGGACCCGGGGCCTTGCAGATTCGCGGGGCGGAAATTTTATCGCCCCATGGGACAAAGGCCATGATTTCTGCACGAAACCATGGCCTTTGGAATCTACGAGATAACTTAAAACAGGTCCTGGGGTTCGCAGTACTGCTTTTGAAGCACGCGGAGGATTTCCTCCACCCGGTGGTCGGCGATGAAATAGGTGACCCGCAGCCCCGCCTTGCGGCAGTCCAGGATGCCGTGGTCCTTCAGCAGGCCCAAATGCTGGGACAGGGCGGATTGGGTAATGCCCGGTACATAGGCGGCGATCTCCCCCACGGTCATGGGCTTTTTCATCAGGGCGCAAAAGACCATCAGGCGGTTTTCGTTTGCCAGTACCTTTAGCAGCTCCGCCAGCCGCTTTGCCCGCTCTTCCACTCTTCGGCTTCCTTTCGGTTCTTCAGCATGCAAATTCCCTGGGTCATGGTGCCCATGGGGCAATACACGCACCAGGTGCGGGGCTTAAAGACCATCATGGTCACAAGCCCCAGCACCGTGGAGGTGAGCATCACCCCGTAAAAGCCGAAGGCAAACTGCGCCGCCCAGGGGGCCACCAGGGAGGTATTGGTCCATTGCCAGGGGAGCTTAAAGGCCCACAGCAGCGTCACCGCTTCCTTCAGGGGCGCTCCGGCAAACACCAGGTAGGTGCTATAGACCATCAGCAAAAACATCCCCATAAAAAAGGCCAGAAAGCCATACCGGAACCAGCCCGAGCGCAAAAACCTGGGCGGGGCCTTTTGCCGGGAAAGCCCCAGCCTTCCCCCCAGCAGCTCAAAAAACTGCCCCCGGCCGCAGTAGGTGTTGCAATACGCCTTGTTTCCCTTTACCAGGGAGATCATCAGCGGGGTGATAAAACAGATCAGCCCCAGCCAGGCAAACAGGATGTTAAAGAAGCCCAGGGCCAGATAGATAGCGGAAAAAACCCACAGATACTCATACCAGCGCTTTTTCATACGGCCCGGGCCTCCTTTTCCAGGATTTCAATCACCCCCGCGGGGCAAGCCTTGGCGCATCTGCCGCAGCCAACGCATGTTGCGCCGTCCACCCAGGCGTACAGCCCCTTGTAAACGGCAATGGCCCCCAAGGGGCAGCGCTTGATGCAGCTTCCGCAGGCCACGCAGTCCTTCCCTATGGAAGCGGTCTTTCCCAAACCCGCCATGTCGCAACTCCTCCAGTAAATTAGATAATACTAATATAGTTGGGGGAAGTTTGTCCTGTCAAGGGGAGAAGTTGTTAAATTTCCTTGGACCGCCAGGAGGCGCGCATTCCGGAACGGGCCCCTTTTTCTGACCGCCGCAAGGGCGGCGCAAAGGCCGGGCCCCTTCGGCACGCAAAGACGCCGCGGCTTTCGCTGCGGCGTCCTAAGGTCCCTGTCGTATTCATCCGGTGGGAAGCCCTCTTCCCGGCCCTGAATCAACGGCTTACGCTTGCTTATGCTCGGCGAAGCACTCGCTGCAGTAGATGGGGCGGTCGCTCTTGGGCACAAAGGGCACTGTGGTGGCCTTGCCGCAGGCCGCACAGGTAGTTTCAAACTGCTCCCGGGGAGCGGAAGCCCGGCTGGCCTTGCGGGCTACACGGCAATCCTTGCAACGGGTGGGTTCATTCTGAAAACCCTTTTCAGCATAGAACTCCTGCTCTCCGGCGGTGAATACGAATTCCGCGCCGCAGTCGCGGCAGGTCAGGGTCTTGTCCTCGTACATAACTGGGGATTCCTCCGTTTTCTTTTCTAGGTCGTTGGGGATCATTGAGCCTCCTGGGGACGATTGCATGCGGCTGACCTGGTCTTTTCCCCCACACTCGCCGACAGGAGGGTTTGCTCATCGCGTCAAGCGCCCTACGCGCCCCCTCTCGGGCCCCCGCCGGCTTTCCTGGAGAACCCAGAAAAGCCCCGAGGAGTCCGGTCGGACTTACCACTAGAACGCGCCATGCTCGCCAAGGCTTTGCTTGGTTTACGTGGACCGTTTCGCCCGCGTCTGGCATCGGCTTGCAACCACAGACCCGTATGCAATCACAGACATTATAATCTTGCCATTCCCAAATAACAAGTACCAATTTTGTTTTGGTCTACTTTTTTTTGACCATATCATACAAATTCTTCCTGGCGGGTTTTTTCGGTCACCGGGCATGGTCCTCCGGGAATAGCCCTGGCCCCTTGCCCCGCCTTCCTCCCGGAGCCCTCCAGGGAAGCCGCCGCCGGGCAAAGCATGCGCAGTCCCACTCCCAAAGCCGTTTTACGGCGCCGCTCCCCGCGCCATGGGCGAGGGCTCGCGGCGGGGTCCCCCCTGGGTTCCTTCGCGAAATCAGGCTTCAGCCCCGCTATCCTGTAAAATAGAGCGCGTCCTCCTCCCCCTTCCCGGCAAACCTTGCGTAAAAGTTCCCTTTTGGCTATAATAAAAGATACGAGTTTGGCTGCCGAGGGCTCTTGCCTCCTTCTTGCCACCCTCGCATGAAACTGCGGCTCTGTTTCGTTTTGATGTTGAACGGGGAGCCGTATAGGGAGAAGCCATGCAAAGAGTCCGCCCAAAGATGAGCCGCTTTCGCGCCCTGATGATCCTCATCGGGATTCTTTTGGCGTTGGCCGCCTTGATTTATGGGGGCGTGCGGTTCTTTGCCCCCAGGCAGGAGTCCTCCGTAGTTTCCTACAAGCTTCCCTGTCAGTACAACGATTCCCTGAAGACCTTTGGCAGCAATGTGCTCTATTATGACGGGGTCAGCATCCATTGCATGTCCGGCACCGGCTCTGTGCGCTGGTCCTTCCAGATCGGCTCCAACGCCGGGTACGACTGCACGGACAAGGTGGTGGCCGCCTGGGCGGGGAACACCATCTACATCCTGGACGAGAACGGCAATTCCTCCTATAACGACAACCTGGGGGACGCCATCCAGTTCGCCAAGGCCGGAAAGCAGTATGTGGCCGCGGTCATCGGGGATACCACCTCCCCCCGCCTGGTGGTGAAGGACCATACGGGGGCCCATATGGACGAGGAGGCCGACGCGTACCGGGACCTGATCCTCCTGGATGTGGGTTTTTACGGCAAAAACGGCGAGTACATGTGGACCCTGTCCCTGGACGTATTCGGCACCGCCGCCAACTACCTGCTCAACACCTTCGAGGTGGGCAAGATGAACACCGGCGAGGTGAGCCTGGGGGATAGCATCACCTATGCCGTGCTGTATGAAAACAGCAAGCTGCGGGTCATCAGCACCCGCAAGATGCTCTCCTTCAACTACCGGGGCACCGAGGACGCCGCCCAGAGCGTGCTGGTCTACGGCTGGCGGCTCATCGGCAACGAAATCCCCGAGCGGGGGGACGCCATGATGATCTTCGCCCCCACCGCCCAGACGGACAACCAGTTTGACATTCGGGAGCTCCGCATGATCAGCGGCGCCCAGGACAAGCGCTACAGCCTCCCGGATACCTGTATCGGAGCCACCCTTTGGAACAAGACGATCTACGCGGTGTCCGGCGCCCACCTGTACCGGGCGGGCCTCACCGCCAGCCGCTTCACCGCCTACGAGCTTCCCTTGAGCCAGCCCGCCACCCGCTTCATCGGCACCCTGACGAACGGCGGCGTGCTGGTGGCCAGCGGAGAGGATGTCTTCGTGCTTACCTTGCCGGAGCAATAAGGCCTGGGCCGCTCAAGCCCGCCCCCCGCGCGCGTTTGGAAAGGAGAATCCATGAACATCATCGATTTTATCGTCATTGGCATCGTGGCGCTTTGCGTGCTCTTTGGGTTTTACCGGGGGTTCATTCAAAGCGTCCTGAACCTGGGGGGCTGCCTTCTCTCCTTCGTGGGCTCCTTCCTGATCTTTCCCAAAATTGCCGACGCCATCAGCGGCAACACGGACATCACCCGGATGATCAGCAGCTATACCGATTCCTCCAGCCTGCTGGGCAGTTTGGACCTGAGCAGCCAGGCCGTGAGCAGCCTTACCGATTCCCGGATCGCCGAAATCGTGCAAACGGCCAACTTGCCCACTCCGGTGGATACCTTGCTCTCCCATAACCTGAGCCAGCAGGTGTTCAGCCCCCTGGGCAACCTGGCCACCAACGTGGGGGATTATGTGAACCAGACCATCCTGTCCGTGAGCATTAACGTCCTGAGCTTTCTGGTGTGCTTCGTGGGCTGCTTCGTGGTCCTCACCATTTTGACCAACCTGCTGCGGGCGGTGTTCCGCTTCCCTGTGCTCAAGCAGCTGGACTGGCTGGCCGGGGGCCTCTTCGGCTTTATGCTGGGCATGGCGCTGTGCTTTGTGGCCTTTACCACCATGCCGCTGCTGGAAAGCGTCCTCCCCATCCCCCAGCTCCAGGAGATGGTACAGGCCAGCACGTTAGCCAAGGTTTTTGAGAACGGCAATCTGCTCTTGTCCATTATGAACCGGAGGTTATAGAGCCAACGGGCCCGGGGCGCGCCCGGACCCTCCTGGGATGGGCTCCTTTTGGGGATTTCAGCCTGTTGACAACCCGTCGCCAGCGGGCTATGCCGCCTGAACAGGCGGCTTTTTTCTGCGTTTTCCCAATGTGCGCTCCGCCGGCCAAGGGAGCCTCCCCCGGATGCCCGGCGCGTCCTTTGCGCCGATGCAAAAAGCGCCCTTTTCCCTTTGGGAAGGGCTTGCCAGACCCCTTTTTCAAGATATTTCCCCCTTGGGCCTAGTAAATTCCCTCCCTCACCGCGTCTAATGGGTGTAATGCATTACAGCAGGCGCCGGCGTGAAGCGCACAAAGGGTATCGGAGGTGGAAGAATTTGATTGACAAGCAAACCTTTGTCGCGCTTGTGGATGAAAAAAGCCAGACCCTGTTTCGCGTCGCCCGGTCCATTTTGCGCAGCGAGGAAGACTGCAACGACGCGCTCCAGGAAGGAATCCTGAAAGCCTGGGCGGCCCGGCACAAGCTCAAAAACGAAGGATATTTCGCCACGTGGATCACCCGCATTGTCATCAATGAGTGCCATAACATTCAGCGAAAGCAAGCCAAGTACGCCCTGATGGCGGAAGTGGGCGTGGAAGCGGCCCGCCCCGCCCCGGACGTGGATTTGCACAAGGCCGTTGACGCATTGCCGGAGGCCTTGCGCCTGCCGGTGATCCTTCATTATGTGGAGGGGTACTCGGGCAAGGAGATCGCTTCGATGCTGCGCATCCCCTTGGTGACAGTCCGAAACCGGTTATACTCCGCAAGAAAAAAACTACGGCTTGAGCTAGAGCCAGAGGAGGCGCAGCCTGATGAAGCGTGAAGAGTTGAAAAGATTTGCGCCCATGCCGAAACGGTCCCATGAGCTGATGATGGCGGCTGCGCAAAGCGTGAAGGAGGAAACAGTGATGAAAAGAAAAATATCCGCTGCGGTGGTGTTTGCCATGGTGTTGATTCTCGCCGCGGGGGTGGCCCTGGCGGTTGTTCTTTCCCTCCAGGAAACGGGGCGGAAGGTCCTTGAAACGGAGCAGACCGAAGGAACCTATCAGGATTGGCCCACAGGGGAGAAACTCTCTCTGGTGGAATCCCTGGCGGAGCTCGGGTATGTGGAAAAGACCCCGGAGGTCGCGCATCTGCTTGAGGGAAAGCTTGCCCAGGAGGAAGCCCGGCGGGTAGCGGACGCGGCGCTCGTGGCCTTTACGGGAAAGGAGCTGCCTGAGATCAGCTTCACGGGCATCATGGAGGCCGTGTGGGGCCCCTTCCCCTCCTGGTCCTTTGAGGAGAAAGCGTGGTTTTCCCAGCTGATGGCGGATACCGGGCTGCAAGGGGCGGACCACACCTTCTACAAAACCCCGGAGGGCCCGGTGGACGAAGCCCAGGCCATTGCCATCGCGCGCCGGGAAATCGCCGGCGGGTACCAAATCGAGGAAAGCGCGCTGGACCAGTACGAGCTGTCCGCCTCCTTCCAGGTGCCGGAATTCCTTGCGGCGGAGGGCGGAACCCAGCCCTATTGGCACATTGAATACGTAACGCCCCTCGGCTCCCAGGAGGCTTTGCCCTTTACCGGCATCTCCGTGTTTATCCATCCCGACACAGGGGCGCTGCTGCAAAGCGTGCAGAGCATTCTGGAGGAGCGGCGGGCAGTGGAGGCCTACCAAAAGGACCCGCTATTGCAAATCCCCCGGGCTTTTTATGAGGAGCACGGAGGCTTTGAGCTCATGAGCCACGCCGCCCGGGCGCGCTTCAGCCGGGAGATCGTCCCGGTGCTGTTGCAGCTGGCGGAGAAATACCCCGAGTATTCCCCTCCCTTTACCCTTGCCCCCACCGTGTTCACCTATGGCGTGCCGGATGAAGGCGCGCTGCCGGAAAAGGAGGCCCGGGCCATCGCGGAGCGGGAGCTGTCCTCCGCCTTTGGGTATCAGGAGGAGGAAGTCCGGCTTTTCGCCCATCGAATGCGCGTTTACTACGACATCACCGATCCCCAGCGGCCCCTGTGGAAGGTGTTTGTCCTGCGGCCCAGCCAGTATGACATGGACAAGAGCTATACGGACGCGGTGATCGCGTACTATGGAAGGAACGACAAAAACTATCCGCCCTTCAATTACAAGTTTGAAATGGACGCCTTCACAGGGGAAGTTCTCCGGGCGATTCCCGTGAACCCGGTGCTGGACCTTTTCTCCCTGGAGGAGCAGCTGCTGATGTACTAGCAGCGGGGAAAGCACGCCGTTCCCAGATAGGGCACGAAAACCAAATCCACGCAAGCGCCAACCCGCTCCTTGAGCGGGTTGGCGTCTTTGGAACGGTTGAACCCAAACGCAGTCAGGCTTTGGGAGGTTTCCCCAAAGGGCGCCGCCCCCACTTGACAGAGGAGAGGGGACGGGAGTATAATCCAATTCGTTAGTTTGCCTAACAAAGTAAATGAGAGGTGACTATGGACTCATTCAGCACCGCCCTCAACGACCTGTTGGTCAACACCTTTCGCTCGATCCTCAAGCTGGAGGAAACGGCCTTGCGCAGCATGAGCGACGATAAGCTGAGCATCAGCGAGCTGCACATGCTGGAGGCCATCCACAGGGAACCGGAGAAAGGGCGCACCATCACGGACATCGCCCAGGACCTTTCCATCACCTTGCCCACGGTGACGGTAGCCATCAACAAGCTGGCCCAAAAGGGATACGTGCGCAAGCAAAAGGGCCTGGAGGACGGGCGTACGGTCCGGGTGCTTTTAACGGAGATGGGCCGCAGGGCGGAGGCCGCCCACCGCTTCTTCCACAGGCGGATGGTCCAGGCCGTCTCCCGGAGCATCCCCCAGGAGGAGCGTGAGGTGCTGCTGAAGGGGCTCAAGGACCTCCAGACCTTTTTTGAGCGTCAGGAGCACAGCCTGGGCATACAGGACGAAAAGGCTCCCAACCAAGGAGATGAAGCCCTTTGAGAATTGCGGGAACAGGCAGCGCGCTGCCGGCCCTATCGGTACCCAACGCCGCGCTGGAGGAATTTCTGGACACCAGCGATGAATGGATCAGCACCAGAACGGGAATCCGGAGCAGGCACATCCTCTCCCAGGAAACCCTGACCGACCTGGCGGTGCTGGCGGCCCAGAGGGCCCTGGCGGACGCGGGCATGGACGGCTCCCAGCTGGACCTGATCCTGGGGATCACCGTCCAGGGGGACCAGAGCGCCCCGGCCATGGCCTGCCTGGTGCAAAGCGGAGTGGGGGCCTCCTGCCCCTGTATGGACGTGAACGCCGCCTGCGCGGGGTTTCTGTACGGCCTGGATGTGGCCCAGGCCTACATGGCCTCCGGCAAGGCCCGCAAAATCCTTCTGGTCAGCGCGGAAGCCATGTCCAGGCTTTGCGACTGGAGCGACAGGGCCACCTGCGTCCTCTTTGGGGACGGGGCCGGGGCCGTGGTGCTGGACGGGGAAGAGGGGCTTCTGGCCACCCGCCTGGCGGTCCGGGAGGATAAGGATACGCTGTTCATTCAGCCCTCTCCCTCCCCCACCCCCTTCGCCGCCGCTTCCCCGGTGGCCCGGGGCGTGCATATGGCCGGGCAGGAGGTGTTCCGCTTCGCCGTATCCCACGCCACGGAGGATATTGTCAGGATTGTGGAGGAAGCGGGATTGTCCCCGGAGGACATCCAGTGGTTTTTACTGCACCAGGCCAACCGGCGCATCCTGGACGCCGTGCGCCAGCGCCTGGGCCAGCCGGAGGAAAGATTCCCCAGCAACATCCACCGGGTGGGCAATACCTCCTCCGCCAGCATCCCCATTTTGCTGGATGAGCTCAACCGGGGGGGCAAGCTCCGGGAAAACGACCTGATGGTGATGAGCGCCTTTGGGGCGGGCCTTTCCACAGGCGCATGCCTTTTGAGGTGGCGCAAGGAATAGCCGGTTTTCTCCCTTTCCATAGATCAAAACAACAGGAGGATCAACATCATGAACACCTTTGAAAAAGTTGCGGAACTGCTGGCCCAGCGCAAGGGCACGACCCCGGATACCATCTCCCCGGACAGCCAGTTTGGCGAGTTGGCCCTGGATTCCCTGGATGTGGCGGAGCTGGTGATGGACCTGGAGGACGCCTTTAACGTCACCATCGAGATCACCAAGGACATGACCTGCGTGGCCGATTTGGTGAAGGCCATTGATGGAGCGAAGCAATGATTCAAACGGAAGTAACCAGGCTTTTCGGCCTGGAGTACCCTATCTTTCAGGGCGGCATGGCCTGGGTGTCCGACGCCCATCTGGCAGCGGCGGTATCCAACGCCGGAGGCCTGGGGATCATCTCCGCCATGAACCTGAGCGGGGATTACCTTCGGGAGCAGATCCGCATCTGCCGGGAGCTGACCCAAAAGCCCTTTGGGGTCAACCTCATGCTCATGAGCCCCTTTGTGCAGGAGGCGGCCCAGGTGGTGCTGGAGGAGCTGGTGCCGGTGGTGACCACCGGGGCGGGCTTTCCGGGCCCCTACATGAAAAAGTGGATTCCCGCGGGCATCAAGGTGGTGCCGGTGATCCCCTCCGTGGCCCTTGCCAAGCGGGTGGAGCGGGAAGGGGCCTGCGCCGTGGTGGCGGAAGGCTGTGAGGCCGGAGGCCACATCGGAGAGCTTACCACCATATCCCTCATTCCCCAGGTGGCGGAGGCCCTGTCCATTCCCGTGCTGGCCGCCGGGGGTATCGCCGACGGCCGGGGCATCGCCGCGGCCTTGATGCTAGGGGCCCAGGGCGTGCAGTGCGGCACGCGGTTTTTGGCCTCCTGCGAATGCCCCATCCACGACAATTACAAAAACAAGGTGGTAGCGGCCAAGGATATCGACACCATGGTCACGGGCCGCAAGCTGGGCCATCCCGTGCGGGCCTTAAAAAGCCCCTACATGAACGCCTTCCGCCAAAAGGAGGAGGACCCGGTGGTATCCAGCGAGGAGCTGGAGGCCTTCGGCTCCGGAGCTTTGCGCAGGGCCGCCGTGGAAGGGGACCTGGAAACGGGCTGCTTTATGGCGGGCCAGTCCGCGGGGCTTGTGCACGCATGCCTTCCGGCGCGGGATATCCTTCGGGAGATGTTCGCCCAGGCCGAAAGTTGCCTTCAGGGAGCGTCCGCATGGATCAAATAGCCTTTGTCTTCGCGGGCCAGGGGGCCCAATACCCCGGCATGGGCCGGGAGCTGTATGAAGCTTCCCCCGCCGCCAAGGCCGTGATGGACCAGGCCGAGGCCGCCCGCCCCGGCACCCGGGCCCAGTGCTTTGAGGGCTCCAAGGAGGAGCTGGCCCTCACGGCCAACACCCAGCCATGCCTGTTCACGGTGGACCTGATGTGCGCGGCGGCCCTTGGGGAGCAAGGCGTTGCCCCGGCCCTGTGCGCGGGCTTCTCCTTAGGAGAGGTGGCGGCGGCGGCTTTCTCCGGGATGCTGGACTTCCCCACGGCCTTTGCCTTCGTGCAGGAGCGGGCCAGGCGGATGCACGCCTGCGCCCTGGCCTTCCCCGGCTTTATGGCGGCGGTGCTGCGGCTTGCCCCCGAAGCAGTGCGGGAGCTATGCGGCGGGCTGGAAGGGGTCTACCCGGTGAATTTCAACGCCCCGGGCCAGATCGTGGTCTCCGGGGCCCTGTCCCAAAAGGACGCGTTTTTCCAGGCTGTGGCGGAGCAAAAGGGCCGGGCCATGCCCCTGGCGGTGAGCGGGGCCTTCCACTCCCCTTTCATGAAGGAGGCTGCGGACCAGCTTGGGCTGTGGCTGGGCCAAGCCGGCGTGAAAGCGCCCTCCTTGCCCGTGTACGCCAACAGCACGGCTCTGCCCTATGAGGGGGACTGCGCGGCCCTTCTGGCCCGGCAGGTGGACCATCCCGTTTTGTGGGAGGATACCATCCGCCGCATGGCCCAGGGGGGAGCGGACTGCTTCGTGGAGCTGGGCCCCGGCACGGTGCTGTCCGGCCTGATCCGCAAAATCCTGCCCGAAGCCAGGGTTTCCCATGTGGAGGACCCGGCCAGCCTGGGGGAAACCCTTGCAATGCTCAAAGGAGGAATAGCCTGATGCGGGACAAAGTGGCGCTGGTCACCGGAGGCTCAAGGGGCATCGGCCGGGCTGTGGCCCTGCGCCTGGCCCGGGAGGGGGCGCATGTGGCCTTCCTGTACGCGGGCAACCAGCAGGCGGCCCAGCAGACTTTGGAGGAGCTTGTGGCCCTGGGAGGCAAGGCCATGGCCTTGCCCTGCGACGTGGGAAATCTCCAGGCCGTTGAATCCGCCTTTGCCCGGATCAAGGAGGAATGGGGCCCTGTGGAGATTTTGGTGAACAACGCGGGCATCACCATGGACGCCCTCACCCCCCGCATGAGCCAGGAGGCCTTTGACAAGGTGGTTCAGGTGAACCTAAACGGCGCGTTCTACCTGATCCGCACCGCCTACGGGGACCTGCTGCGCAGGCGCTGGGGCCGCATCATCAACATCTCCTCCGTGTCCGGGCTGATGGGCAACCCCGGCCAGGCCAACTATTCCGCCGCCAAGGCGGGGCTCATCGGCCTGACCAAGACCATCGCCAAGGAGCTGGCGGCCCGCAATGTCACCTGTAACGCCATTGCCCCCGGCTTCATTGAAACCGACATGACCCGCTCCCTGGACGGCGGGCTGATGGAAAAGGCCGTGCAGAGCATTCCCATGCGCCGCATAGGCCGGGCGGAGGACATCGCCGCCGCCGTGGCCTTTCTCTGCGGGGATGAGGCGGCCTATATCACCGGCGCTGTTTTGCAAGTGGACGGCGGACTGTATATGTGAGGTGAATGCCATGAGGCGCGTATTGGTCACAGGGCTGGGCGTGATTTCCCCTGTGGGGAACTCCGTCCCGGATTTTTGGAACGCTTTGGTCAGCGGGGTGTGCGGCATCGGCCCCATCACCCGGTTTGATACCTCCGCCCTGAAAGCGAAGGTGGCGGCCCAGGTGAAGGACTTTGATCCCCAGGAGCACGGCATGGATGTGCCCACCGCCAGGCGGTTGGACCTGTTCGCCCAATACGCCATGGCCGCGGCCCTCCAGGCCATGGAGGACAGCGGCTTTGAAAACGCCGACCCCCAGCGCTTCGGGGTGTACGTGGGCAGCGGCATCGGCGGCATGCACACCTTTTCCGCCGAGTGCGAAAAGCTGCTCACCCGGGGGCCGGACCGGGTGTCCCCCTTCTTCATCCCCATGATGATCGGCAACATGGCCGCCGGAAACATCGCCATCCGCTTCAATGCCCAGGGCCCCTGCCTGCCGGTGGTCACCGCCTGCGCCACCTCCACCCACGCCATCGGCGAGGCCTACCGGGCCATCCGCCACGGCTACGCCGACGCCATTTTGGCCGGAGGCTGCGAGGCGGCCATCGAGCCCCTGGCCGTGGCCGGGTTCACCAGCTGCAAGGCCCTGTCCCTGGAGCAGGACCCCCAGGCCGCCTGCGTGCCCTTTGACCTGCGCCGCCAAGGCTTTGTGATGGGCGAGGGGGCCGGGGTGCTGCTGCTGGAGGAAGCGGAGCAGGCCATGGCCCGCCATGCCCCTATCTACGGGGAGGTTGTGGGCTATGGCAACACCTGCGACGCCAACCACATCACCGCGCCCCATCCCGAAGGGCTGGGGGCCGCCCAGGCCCTCAAGCTGGCCCTGGAGGAAGCGGGGGGCCTTGGCCCCCAGGACCGGCTCTACCTCAACGCCCATGGCACCGGCACCCCCTTAAACGACAAGGTTGAGACCCAGGCCATCAAGCTGGCCCTGGGGGAGGAAGCGGCCAGGAAAATCCTGATGAGCTCCACCAAGAGCGCCACGGGCCATATGCTGGGGGCCGCGGGGGCTGTGGAGTGCATCGCCTCTTTGATGGCGGTGAAAACCGGGGTGGTCCCCCCCACCCTCCATTTGGACCAGCCGGACCCGGACTGCGACCTGGACTATGTGCCCCATCATTCCCGCCAGTGGCGCCCCACCATGGCCCTTTCCCTTTCGTTGGGCTTTGGCGGCCATAACAGCGCGGTGGCAGTGAGGAAAGTGCCATGAACATGAAGCAAGTGAAAGACCTTCTGGCCCTCTTTTCCCAGCACGGGCTGACCCGGCTGGAGGTTTCCGAGGGAGAAACGAAAATCCTGCTGGCCCGGGAAGCCTCCTCCTACGCTCCTTTGGAGCCCCAAGGGGCCTTCCGGCCCCCCGCCGCATCCCCCCTTCCCCCGCCTTCCCCCGCGGCGTCCAATCCGCCGCCCCTTCCCAGCGCCGATCCCGGCCCGGATTTTAACCAGCTCCACGAGATCAAATCCCCCATGGTGGGCGTGTTCTACGTGGCGCCGGAGCCCGGCGGCACGCCCTTTGTGAAGGTGGGGGACCATGTGAAAAAGGGCGCTGTGCTGTGCATTGTGGAAGCCATGAAGCTCAACAACGAGATTACCGCCGACACGGACGGGGAAGTGGTGGACGTGTGCGTACAGGACGGCGGCGTGGTGGAATACGGCCAGACCCTTTTCAAAATTTTTGAACCGAGGCTTTGACATGAACCGTGACGAGATCAAAACCTTTTTGCCCCACCGGGAGCCCATGCTTCTGCTGGACGAGGTGGAGTTGGACGGGGAGGGCAACGCCCTGGGCCGCTATACCGTCCGGGGGGACGAGTGGTTTTTGCAAGGGCATTTCCCCGGCAATCCCGTAGTGCCCGGGGTGGTGCTGTGCGAGATCATCGCCCAGACCGCCGGGGCGCTGCTCCGGGAGCAGCTGCCCGGCAAAACCACCCTGTACGCGGGCATGGATCGGGTTCGCTTCCGGCACATGGTGCGCCCCGGGGATACGGTGCGCATCACCTGCCGCATTACCCGCCAGAAGCTGGGCGTCTATGTCATTGCCGGGGAGGCCCGGGTATCGGACGCCGTATGCGCCAGCGGCATGTTTTCCCTGATGCTGGCGCAATGATGGGAGGGTATGGCTTGTTTCCCAAAATCCTCATTGCCAACAGGGGCGAGATCGCGGTGCGGGTGATTCGGGCTTGCAAGGAAATGGGCATCCTCACCGTAGCGGTGTTTTCCGAAGCGGACCGGGACGCCTTGCACGTGTCCATGGCGGATGAAAGCTACTGCATCGGCGGCCCTCAGGCCAGGCACAGCTATTTGAACCAAAGGGCCATCCTCTCCGTGGCCTTGCTCAGCGGGGCCGAGGCCATTCACCCCGGATACGGCTTTCTGTCCGAAAATCCCGCTTTTGCCGAGGCCTGCGAGCAAAACGGCATCAAGTTCATCGGCCCCAGCGCCCAGGTGATCCGCCTCATGGGGGACAAGGAGGAGGCCAAGCGCACCATGGCCCGGTTGAAGGTGCCCACCATCCCCGGCCAGGAGCTGCTGCAAGACGCGGAGGAAGCGAAGCAGGCGGCGCAGCGGGTGGGCTTTCCCCTGCTGCTCAAGGCCAGGGCCGGCGGCGGCGGCCGGGGCATCCGCATGGTGGAGCGGGCCGAGGATGTGGAGGCCGCCTTCCGGGCCGCCTCCGCCGAGGCCCAGGCCTCCTTTTCCGACGGCGGATTATACATGGAAAAGTTCCTCCAGCATGTGAAGCATGTGGAGATGCAGATTCTGTGCGACCAACAGGGCCACGCCGTATGCCTGGGGGAGCGGGACTGCTCCATGCAGCGGCGCAACCAAAAACTCATTGAGGAAAGCCCCTGCCCCGCCATCTCCCCGGAGCTCCGGGAAAAGATGATGACCGCCGCCGCCCGGGCGGCGTCAGCCGTAGGCTATGAGGGGGTGGGCACCCTGGAGTTCCTCCTGGACGGGGAGGGGAACTTCTATTTCATGGAGATGAACACCCGGCTCCAGGTGGAGCACCCGGTGACGGAAATGGTCACGGGCATTGACCTGGTGAAATGGCAGATCCGGGTGGCCGCTGGCATGGCGCTGCCCTTTGCCCAAAAGGACATTCCCCTGCGGGGCCACGCCATCGAATGCCGCATCAACGCCGAGGACCCCCTGGCGGATTTTCGGCCTAGCTGCGGCCGGGTGACGCTGCTGCACATTCCCGGCGGGCCCTGGGTGCGCTTTGACACCGCCCTGTACCAGGGCTATCAGGTGCCGCCCTATTATGACTCCATGATCGGCAAGCTCATCGTCCACGCCGCCACCCGGCAGGAGGCCATCCGCAAAATGCAGGCGGCCCTGTGCGAAACCGTCATCGAGGGCGTGGAGCACAACGGCTGCTTCCAGGCGGACCTCATCAGCGAGCCCTCCTTCCTGGACGGCAGCTATGCCACGGATTTTTTGAGAAAGTGAGAAGCCTGAATGCTGGCCAAAAGCTTGTTTCGAAAGCCGAAAAACGAACTGGAGGGCCAGGGGGCCATCCCCCGGGACCCCGGCGTTTCCTGCCCCGGATGCAAAAAACAGGTTCCCAGCCGGGAGCTTGCCCAAAACCTGTGGGTCTGCCCCCGCTGCGGCCATCACCTGCGCATGGGGGCCCGGGGCCGCATCGATTTGCTGTGCGACCCGGGCAGCTTCCAGGAGCGGGACGGGGAGCTGGAATCCCGCAATGCGCTGGATTTCCCCGGCTATGAGGAAAAGCTGGAGACCGCCCGGCGGGAGAGCGGGGAAAAGGAAGCCGTGATCACCGGAACCGCCGCCATTTTGGGGGAGCCCTGCGCCTTTTTTGCCATGGAGCCCGCCTTTATGATGGGGTCCATGGGCTCCATGGTGGGGGAGAAGCTCACCCGGCTCTTTGAGCACGCCGCCCAGCGCCGCTTGCCTGTGGTGGGCTGCACCGTGTCCGGCGGGGCCCGCATCCAGGAGGGCATTCTCTCTTTGATGCAGATGGCCAAGGTGTCCGCCGCCGTGAAGCGCCACAGCGACGGGGGCAACCTGTACATCGCGCTGCTCACCGACCCCACCACCGGGGGCGTGGCCGCCAGCTTTGCCATGGAGGCGGACATCATCCTGGCGGAGCCTGGGGCCCTGATCGGCTTTGCCGGGCCCAGGGTGATCGAGCAGACCATCCGCCAAAAGCTGCCCGCGGGCTTTCAACGGGCGGAGTTCCAGCTGAAAAAGGGCTTTGTGGATCATATTGCCCCCAGGAACACCCAGCGGGAGCTTGTGGCCCTGCTGCTGAGCATGCATGGGGGGAGGGCGGCGCATGAGCGCGTATGAAAAGGTTCAGGCGGCCCGGCAGAAGGGCCGCCCCACCGCCATGGGGTTTATCCAGGGCGTTTTTACGGATTTTCTTGAGATGCACGGGGACCGCCGCTTTGGGGACGACAGAGCCGTGGTGGCGGGCATCGCCCGCCTTCAGGGAACCCCCGTCACCGTCATCGGCCTGGAAAAGGGCCGGGATACGGCGGAGAAGGTGGCCCGGAACTTTGGCTCCGCCAATCCCGAGGGCTACCGCAAGGCCCTGCGGCAGATGAAGCTGGCGGAGAAATTCCGCCGCCCCGTGGTATGCTTTGTGGATACCGCCGGGGCGGCCTGCGGCCTGGGGGCCGAGGAGCGGGGCCAGGGCCTTGCCATTGCGGAAAACCTCATGGAGATGATGGCCCTGACGGTGCCGGTGATTTCCATCGTCATCGGGGAAGGGGGCAGCGGCGGGGCGCTGGCCTTGGCGGTGGCCAACCAGGTGTGGATGCTGGAGAACGCGGTCTATTCGGTGATCTCCCCGGAAGGGGCCGCCAGCATCCTATGGAAGGACGCCAAAAAGACCAAGGATTCCAGCGAGGCCCTCAAGCTCACGGCCCAGGACCTGTACGCCCTGAAGGTCATCGACCGGATCATTCCCGAGCCCCAGGACGGCGCAAGCCTGTACGATGGTCTCCGGGAAGCCCTGGTTTCTTCCTTTGCCCCCTACGCCGCCCTGGAGGGCGCGGCGGTGGCGGCTTTGCGCTATGACAAATTCAGAAGCATGGGAGGGCGTCCGTTATGATCGTTTTGGTTACGGATACCACAGCCTATTTTTCCAGGCGGGAGGCACGCACCCACGGGGTGGTACAGGTGCCCATGAACTATGCCCACGAAGGGCGCACCACCTACACCGAGGGTTATGCCGACGAGAATGAGGCCATGCTGACCCCCGTTACCATGAACCCCAGCCACTTCACCACCTCCCAGGCTTCCTACGCCGCCTTCCTGTCCACCCTGGAGGACATCGTGGCCGAGGGGCATCAGGCCCTGGTGCTCCCCATCTCCTCCCGCCTCAGCGGCACCTATGCCAACGCCTACAAGGCGGCCCAGGTCATCGGCCCGGAGAAGGTGGCGGTGGTGGATTCCAAAACCACCGCCGGGGCCCTGTACCTTTTGCTGCTCAAGGCCAGGGAGTGGATCGGCGAAGGGCTTCCCCTGGGAGAGGTGGCCCTGCGGGTGAAGGAGTACCGGGAGAAAACCAACACCCTGTTTTCCGTGAAGGACATGGCGCCCCTGCGCAAAAGCGGCAGGCTGAACCTGGTGCGCATGTCCGTCTCCACCATTTTGAACATCCGGCCCATTTTGAAGCTCACCGCGGGAGGGGTCAACGCCTACGCCGTGGCCCGGGGCCAGCATGAGCAGCTTCGCCTGCTGGAGGAGGCGGCGGCCCACTGCAAAACCCCCGTGGTGGTGCAGCACTGCCGGGCCCAGGAGCAGGCGGAGCAGCTGGCCCACCGGCTGCGCGGCAAAGGCATCGCCGTGATCCAACGGACCCTGGGCCCTGTGCTGGCCATCCACCTGGGAGGCGGATGCCTGTCCGTGGCCTGGGTGGATGGGTGAAAGCCCTGAAGCAGCCAGCCTTGAAAATACCTTCCCGGCGCTAAAAATGCTTCCTCAGAATCGTCCCTCTTGGGAAATCCGCTTACGTTCCGGGCAACAACCCAAAAAGCCCCAACCAGGGGCTTTTTTGATATGAGCCTAAGGCAAAGTCAGGTATCAGCCGGGGAACGCCCCGGTTCCGTTTTCCGTTCATTTCGGGATCAGCACCTTCACCCCGCTGGCCGTGAGCTTGTCCTTAAACCCGGGGTGAATGGCCGCGTCGGTGATGAGATAATCGATCAGCTCCAAGGGGGACTGGCGGGAAAGGGTGATTTTGTCCATCTTGGTGCTGTCCGCCAGCACATACACCGTGTTTCCTCTGTCCACCAGCTGCCTCTCGATTTCCGCCTCAAAGCGGTTGGGGGTAGTAATGCCGAATTTGGTGGAAATGGAGTCCGCGCCAATGAAGGTTTTGGTGGCGGATAGCTCGTCAATATACCGCAAAGCGGAGTTTCCGATGATTACGCCACTGGTGTCCCGTATAACGCCGCCGCAAATCTGTACCTCAATATCCTTGTTGCTGTATAGCTCCATGGCAGCCGGCAGGGAATTGGTGATCACGATCAGGTCTTTGGCATTGTGCAGCAGCTTCGCCAATTCCACAATGGTGGTGCCTCCGCCCAGCATTACAATATCCCCATCGTTGATATGCCGCCTGGCTTCCTGGGCAATGAGCTGCTTTTCCTTGGCCTGGTGCCTGCCTTTCACATCCAGGCCTTCCTCCACAGAAGCGGCCTCGATGCTGATGGCTCCCCCATGGGTACGCAGCAGCAGCCCCTGCTGTTCCATTTGGTGCAGTTGCCGGCGGATGGTGGTGCTGGAGGCCTGTAGCATGTGGGTAAGCTCCTGCACGGTAATGCGGTGCTTCTCCTTCAAGACTTGCAAAATCATCTGCTCACGCTCTCGCGCAAAATACTCCAAAATCGACACCTCTTTACGAAAGGAAAAGGCTGAATAAGGCTGCTCCCTCTCCTGTGCTCTAGGTACATTATAGAGTTTGCTGGTGGAAAGTCAAGGACGATTGATCGTTTTTGCTCATTTTTTGGCTCTCGTGATTTGTCCATTCTGAATCCGGCATAAAGCAGAAAACAATCGTTGTACATTTACAGATATTTCCTATAAAGCGGGAGTGCTTGCCTTTTTATCCCGCTATAAATGTGCACAAAAATGCAAAAACGGTATTGACAATCAACCAAAAACAGTGTAAATTGAGACCCACAAGGAGCAAGTGAAACCGAAGTACACTTGTATTCGACAGATGAAAGGGGAATCAGACCAATGAAGAAGACGCTTTCCTTCCTTTGCGCTTGTCTTTGCCTGACCATGATGCTCACTGCCTCCGCCAGCGCCGCCGAGCTGCAGCCCTGCACCCTGACCTATTATTACTGGAACGAGCCCCAAAAACCCATGATCGATCAGACCGTTGCGGAGTTCAACAAGGTGTACCCCGACATCAAGATCGAGAGCACCGTAATTCCCTGGGGCGAGTACTGGACAAAGCTGCAAACCAGCCTGCCCAGCGGAGCAGGCCCCGACCTGTTCCAGATCAACGCCCCTCATGCGGTGGATTATATCCCCGCCGGCCTGCTGCTGTCCTTACAGGACTTCATCGACCGGGATCAGATGGACATGAGCCTCTATGCCGAGGGCATCACGGCGCTGTACCGTTTCGATAACAAGCAGTACGCCATGCCCAAGGACTATGACTCCATCGCGCTGCTGTATAACAAAGAGATGTTTGATGCCGCAGGCCTGCCCTATCCAGATGACAACTGGACTTGGGAAACCCTGCGGGAAAACGCCCAAAAGCTCACCATCGGCGATTCCCAGTATGGCTTTGCGGTGGATTCCTACATGCAAACCGGACTTGGCAACTTTATCTTCCAAAACGGCGGACAAATCTTTGAGGAAGGCAACCTGAAGTCCGCCATCAACTCCCCCCAGAATGCGGAAACCTTGCAGTATCTGCAAGACCTCATGTATGTGGACAAGGTATCCCCCTCCGCGGCGGAGCTCACCGAAACTCCCTCCTACATGATGTTTCAGGCGGAGCAGGTGGCCATGATCACCTTCGGCTCCTGGTATGTGGATGCCCTTTTGGAGACCTTGGGCGACAAGATGGGCGTGGCTCCCATGCCCAGCAAGGAAACCCGGGCCACCATGCTCCACGGCATCGGCTATGCCATCGCCGCCAACACCCAGTACCCCGAAGAAGCCTGGGCCTTCATAAACTTCTGCGCTCAGCAGGAGGCCATGACATTGCAAGCCTCCGTGGTGCTGCCTGCCTACAAGGGCATGGAGGGCGCCTGGGTGGAGAAGTACACTACGCTGGATGCCTCCGTATTCCCCGAAGCCGTGACCTATGGCGTGCCCCTTCCCGTAGCGGGCAAAAACTCCGCCATGGTGGAGCAGGTGATGTATGAGGCCCTGGACAAGGTTTGGAACCAGCGCGCCAGCATTGCGGATGCCCTGGCCGAAGCGGAAGCCAATATGAACGCGGAATTGGCAAAGTAAAGATACCCTTCGGGAACGGGCGGTGGCCATGCCTCCGCCCGTTCCCTCAAGCAAAATTCCCTTGAGCGCAGCCAGCCCCGTATGACCGTTGCTTGATCGAGCCGTATTGGGGGATGGGAGGTCTGGAAATGCAAGCCGGCCAGAGGATCGGTATTTCGCGCAAACGCCGCAAAAGCGGCCAGAAAGAACGTCTGGAATGGTTCTACGGGTATCTGTTTACAGCCCCATTGATGCTGGGGGTAACCATCTTTTTTCTCATTCCAATCTTGTTTACCTTGTACATGTCCTTTACAAATTGGTCCGGTCTTTCGCCGGGCGCCTGGGTCGGCCTGGAAAACTTCACCACCATCGCAGGAGACGGCAAGGTGGGGCGCGAGCTGCTCAACACCCTCTATTTCGCGGTGGGCACAGTGCCTGTGGGCATGGCGCTGTCCGTGGTCATTGCCAATATGCTGGGCAAAAACCGCAAAGGCTCCTCGGTGTATACTACGCTGTATTTTCTGCCCAATGTAACCATGCCTGCGGCGGTGGCCCTGGTATGGGCGTGGATGTTTCATTCCAAGTACGGAATCATCAACGGCATTCTCAAGGCCTTTGACCTCTCCGGTATCATGTGGATGGGAGATCCCCGATTTATCATGCCCGCCATGATCATTGTTAGCATCTGGATGGGCTTGGGGTACAACATCATCATGCTCCTGGCGGGCCTCAAAAACATTCCCGTCACCTATTACGAGGCTGCGTCCCTGGACGGCGCTTCGGAATGGAAGCAGTTCATCAAAATCACGGTTCCCCTGCTATCCCCCTATATTTTCTTTTTGATGGTCATGTCCCTGATGGGGGCCTTCAAGGCCTTTGACCTGGTCTATATGTTCAGCAGCACCCAACCCTATGGCGAATTGATCGACGCCTCCCGCACCATGGTGTATGGCATCTATCAAAAGGGCTTTTCCTTCTATCAAATGGGGTATGCCTCGGCGGAAGCGGTGGTGCTGTTTGTTCTGATTGCCATCATGACAGCGGTGCAGTTTTGGGCCCAGAAGAAATGGGTCTTTTACGAATAAACCAACAGAGGGGTGAGCCTATGCAGACCAGAACCGGCGGGTGGCCCCGTACCTTTCGCCACCATACGCTGCTGATCCTTGGGGCGGTGATCATGGCCTTTCCTTTTTTCTGGATGGTGCTGACTTCCCTGAAGACCTTTGCGGAAACCCTGAAGCTCCCCATCGTTTGGTGGCCCCAGGCCCCGCAATGGAAAAACTATGTGGATGTGCTGCAGCGGTTCAGTTTCGGCCGCTATTATCTCAATACCATCATCACCACCCTATGCCTGCTGGGGGGGCAGATCTTCATGTGCTCCCTGGCGGCCTATGCCTTTACCCGGCTGCGCTTTCCCGGGCGGCAGGCGATGTTCTTTGTGGTGCTGAGCATCATGATGGTACCCGCCCAGATGATGCTGATACCACGCTTCCTCATCGCCAATGGGTTAGGCTGGATGAACAGCTTTTTGGGGTTGATCATTCCCCAGCTTCCCAGCGCGTATGGCGTCTTTTTTCTGGGTCAGTTCATGAAAACATTGCCCTCAGAGATGGAGGATGCAGGCCGCATTGACGGCTGCTCCATTCCCCGGCTGTTCTGGAACATCGCACTGCCCATGTGCGCCAACGGCCTGATCGCCTTTGGCATCGTCGTGGTCCTATGGTCCTGGAACGAGATGCTCTGGCCCCTTACGGTCACCAGCTCGGAGAGTATGCGGCTTCTTTCCGTAGGGCTGGCAACCCTCAACGCCATGCCCGGATACGCCAGCAAGTACAACTTGCTGCTGGCGGCAAGCGTTTTGATTACCATGCCTATGCTGGTGATGTTTATCATCGGGCAAAAAAGGTTCATTTCCGGCATTGTCATCGGCGGCATCAAGGGATAACGAAACTCAGGAGGAGCATTATGAGACTCGGAGTCATTGGATACGGAACCCGCTTACAACATATGGTCAGGATTTTCCGCAAGGAATCCGCGGATTGCAAGCTGGCGGCGGTAACGGAACTGGAACCGGAGCGCTTTCGCGACGACCCGGTGGTGCTGGAGGATGGCAGCGCCTTGTATGTGGATGCCAAAACCATGCTGCAGGAAGCAAAGCTGGACGCGGTGGCCATCGGCACGCGCTGTTCGCTGCACACGGGCTTTGCCTGCCAGGTGCTGGAGGCGGGCCTGCCTCTGTTTTTGGAAAAGCCGGTGTCCACCAGCTATCCGGATCTGCTGAAGCTGTACCAAGCAGAGCAGCGCCACAGCTCCCAGGCGGTGGTGTCCTTCCCCCTGAGGGGTTCTCAACTGGTGGAGCTGGCTAAAGAAATTGTGGATTCCGGCAAAATTGGCACGGTGGAGCACATCCAGGCCGTGAACAATGTGCCCTACGGCGCCATTTACTATCAAAACTGGTACCGGGACGAAACGGAAACCCAGGGCCTGTTTCTGCAAAAATCCACCCATGATTTTGACTACATCAATTATCTGGCGGGGCAGGAGCCGGTGGCGGTGTGCGCCATGAAGTCCAAGCAGATTTTCAAAGGAGACCGCCCTGTGGGCCTGAGCTGCCCTGAATGCCCGGAAAAAGACACCTGCCTGGAAAGCTCTGTACGCAAGGAAGCGGCAGGGGAGTTCGTGGCCGGCAATCAATGCTGCTTTGCGGTGGACACAGGCAATGAGGATTCCGGCAGCGCCATCGTGCGCTATGCCTCGGGCATGCACGCCTGCTATTCCCAAAATTTTTTCGCCCGCCGGGGCGCCCAGGCCAGAGGCGCAACGTTGCTGGGCTATAGGGGAACTTTGGACTTTGATTTTTACACCGGCCTGCTGAAAGTGCATATGCACCACATGCCCCGGGTGGAGACCTATC
Source organism: Candidatus Limiplasma sp. (assembly GCA_034927815.1). Classification (GTDB taxonomy): domain Bacteria; phylum Bacillota; class Clostridia; order Christensenellales; family Aristaeellaceae; genus Limiplasma. The sequence continues at coordinate 53,799 of JAYFPK010000025.1, read as the reverse complement.
AGCTGGAACAGGGGGACGGCCACCACGGCGGAGACGCGGCCCTGGGCCGAAATTTCATCCGCATGGCGGCAGGGTTGGAACCCTCCCGCTTTCCCCTGATGGCAGGCATCCGCAGCGCACTCCTGTGCCTCAAGGCGCGCCAAAGCGCCATCACGGACACTTTCCAAAGGATTCAGGTATCGGAGGATGGAATCCATGAGTGACATTACTCCTATAGATCTGTACCGCTGGTGCTCCATTCGGGCTCAGGATCTGGCCACCCATCCTGAGCGGCGCATTCCCTTCCGGCTGGTGGATACCCCGGAGGCCATGGGTGAGATGATGGCGGCGGAGTTTGTGGAGGAGATCGCAGCGGCGAACCGCCAAGGCCGCTCCATCCGCGCCATCGTGCCCTGCGGGCCTCGGAGCTGGTACGAACCCTTTGTGCGCCAAGTGAACCAGCAAAGGGTCAGCTTGAAGGGCCTGACGGTTTTCCATATGGACGAATGCCTGGACTGGCAAGGAAACCTGCTGGCCCACAACGATCCTCACAATTTCCGCAGCTGCATGGAAAACTGGTTCTACCGGGATGTGAACCCGGAACTGGCGGTGCCACAAAACCAAAGGGTGTTTCCCGAGCCCGCCAAAATCGAGGAGATCAAGCGGCGCATTGCCCAAGCCCCGGTGGATATTCTGCTGGGAGGCTGGGGCCAGGACGGGCATCTGGCCTATAACCAGGCCCGGCGCAATCCTTACAGCCAGCTCACTTTGGAGCAGCTGCGCAACTGCGAGCTGCGGGTTCAGGAAAACAATATCGATACCTTGCTGGCTTTGGGGCACCGCTCCTTTGGGGCCGCATACCAGTTTGTGCCGCCCATGTCCATCACCTTAGGCATGAAGGAATGCCTGTCCGCCCGCAAGATTCGCGTGTTCAGCGATACAGGCGCCTGGAAGCAAACCGCCCTTCGCATCGCCCTGTTCTCCCCGGAAACGGCGGAATGCCCGCTGACGCTGCTGCAAAGCCATCCGGACGCCATCATTACCGCTACGGTGGATACGGCTCGCCACCCCATCTCCGAGCATCCGGAATGGCAATTTACGGGGATAAACGCATGAAGTATTTCACCTCTATCGATGGGAAGGCGCTGCGTTACCAAAGGCTTCTGGCCACAGGGGGCATTGGAACGGGGTTGTTCTTCGCCCTGGAGGGCAACCATACCCTGGGCCGCAACGAAAGCCGGCTGGGCGCGCTCCTGCCCCATCAGGACTACTGCAAACAGCATGTCATCACCCACTACGTAGCGGTGCTGCTGGGGGGAGCCCAGGGCCGCTTTACGGTGCACGCGATGGGCAAGGTGGGGCAGGACGCCCCGGGCCGCGCCCTGATCGCCCAAATGCGCCGAGCGGGCATCCAAACCGAAGCGGTGGTCCCTGTGGCGGAGGCTCCCACCTTGCAATCCATATGCTTTCAGTATCCGGATGCCAGCGGCGGTAACATCACCTCCTCCAACAGCGCCAGCGCTCAGGTGGCTCCTGAGGACATCCATAGCGCCTTGGCGAAGATTCCCAGGGATGGAGTGCCTGAAATGATGCTGGCCGCCCCGGAGGTGCCCGTGGAAGCCCGGGCGGCTATGCTGGCCGCCGGCCGGGAGCGGGGCGCGCTGAACGTGGCCTCTGTACTCAGCGGGGAGGTGGAAGCCTTTACCCGGCAGGGGCTATGGAAAAGCATCGACCTGCTGGCCGTGAACATTGACGAGGCGGCAGCCATCGCGGCCATGGACGCCCAGGAAGATGCTCCGGAGCAAATTTGCGGCGCCTGCCGGGCGTGGCTACGGCAGCGCAATCCTGCCATGAGAATCCTTGTGTCCAATGGGGCCAAAGGATGCTATGGCATGGAAGGCTGTGACTTTCAGCATCTGCCGGCAATCCCCCTGAAGGCCGTCAGCACCGCCGGGGCTGGGGACGCTTTGCTGGCAGGCGCCATGGCGGGCTTATGCCTGGGGTTGCCCCTGCTGCGCCCTCCAGGGGAGCAGGCATACTCCTGCGCTGTAGATGTGGGGATCCTGCTGGCGGCCTTCTCCGTTACCTCCCCTCACACCATCCATCCCCAGGCCGACGCCCAAAGCCTGGCTTGCTTCGCCCAATCCCAAGGGATATCCTATGCCCCAGCCTTTGCGGCATTGCTCCAAAACACGCTCCCTTGATAAAACACTAATGCAAAGGAGGGACTTTCGTGGGATATAAACTGCGGTTTGTCCAGCGCTTCATGGAAGAGGACCGGCAGGAATTTTTGCGGCTGGAACGGGAGTTTGCCCGGCTGGAACAAGAGGATGCCGGCTTTCCCCAGGGGCGGCGCTATCTTCCCTTCACAGGGCGGGAGCCTCCCAACACTTTGCTTTGGGAGTGCGCCTTTGACAAGCTGGAGGAAGCTTTCGCGGCGCTGGATTTTCTCAATGCCGATCCCAGGCACGAGGCGCTATACCGCCTGCAATCCAAGCTGTTTCTGGAATCCTATACGGAAATCTACGAAGAGCTCCTGTAAAAGAGGTGTTTAGCATGGAGCAACTGTCACAAGGGCTCACCCCAGCGGCCCGGATTATTCCCGAAAAAAATATCATCGTATTTGCACCCCATTATGACGACGGGCTTTTTCTGCTGGGCAACTGCGCCCTGGGCTGGCAGCAGGCGGGGCTCCAAAAGAATATCCATATCCTGGTGCTTTTTTCCCGCAGCAACTATTTACAAGGCAGCGGCGCGGAAAATTTTGATACCAGTCTGGACCGGCTGAAGCTGGCCACCGGCATGCGGCTTTTGGAGGATAACAACTGCCTGAATGAATTGCTGGGGAGCTACGGCTACCGCTATGAGCTGGCGGGGGAAGACGAGTGCTTTGTGCGGGAGAAGCCCTTTGCCAAGGATGCCATGGAATTCCCCCAGGGGATGTTTCCAGATTTTGATGAGAAAGATTGGGCGATCTTCGCCCGGATGAAGGCCCGGATATCGGCCTATACCCTCCAGGAAGACACGGCCTTGGTGTTTCCGCTGGCCATCAAGGAGCACATTGACCATTTCATCGTTCGGGAAGCTGCCATCCAGGCGGCCGAGGCATCAGGCCCGGCGAGAAGGGCCGCCTTTTATTTCCAGGAGGACAAACCCTACGGGGGCATTGCCACCCGGGAGGAATTGAACCGGCTAGCGTCCTTTTTATCCCAGCACTCCCTGGAACAACGGGTGTACCGCGCCCATCCGGAAAAAATGATCGACCTGGCCTTTACCCACTATGTATCCCAGACAGAGGAATTGTATAAAATAGGCATTCGCCATAGAGCGGAGGTTTTGCGGGCGCAGCATCATGCCCAGGAACCCTGCGATGTACTCTATCGCCTGGCCCTTTCTTAAGCGGCGGGTTCCGGCTCCGGCATGGGCATGGGGACATCCTCCCGGGGCATGCGCCGCTGATGGAGGGTAAACCAAAGAAACATCAGGATGCCCCGCAAGGCCGCGGAAACCGTGATGCCCATCCAAAGCCCGTTCAGCCCCATCCATTGGGCGAAACCCCAGCACAGCAGAGGGCGGATCAGGTTGGAGGCGATGCTGCACAGGCTGGGGGGCAGCGTTTTGCCCATGCCCCGGAAAGCCCCGGCGCAGGCGCCCTCCAAAGCCATAAACAGCTGGCATCCCGCCAGGATCCGCAAGTAGGTGCCCCCCATGTCCAGGATCTCCGGAGGCTCCCGCAGAAACAGGGAGAACAAAAAGCGTCCGCCCAGAAACAAAATGAGCGTTACCAAAACCTCCCAGGCCAGAAGCGCTCCCAGGGAAATGCGGTAGCCCCGCCGGATGCGCCCCCATTTGCCAGCCCCATAATTCTGCCCGATAAAGGCGGTGACAGCGGAGGAGAAGCCTCCGCCGATGAGCCAGGACAGGGATTCGATCTGGCTGCCCACCCGTTGCACGGCCACGGCGGTTTCCCCATACCATGCGGACACCATGCCCGTCACCACCATTGCCAGCGCCGTAAAGGCCCCGCTTTCCAGGGCCACGGGGAGGCTCCAGCCCAAAATCTGGCGCGCTCTGGCCCATCTCACAGCCCCCAGCACCCGAAAGCGCTCAAAAGGCCGCCGGGGATGGCGTTTGGCAAAGAATACGAAAAGGATGCATACCACCGCCTGGGCGATTACCGTGGCGATGGCCGCGCCCTTGACCCCCTGGTTCATGGTCAGGATGAGCAGCGGATCCAGCGCCATATTCACCGCCAAGCCCACGGCGTTGGCCCAAAAGCTGAGGCGGGAGTTCCCCGCGCCGTTGAACGCCCCGGTGATGGCCGCGGACACATAGGTAAGGGGAATGCCCAGCCCCACAATGCGCAGATAGACGCAGGCGCTGTCAAACACCTCCGGCGCCTTGACCTGCAAAAGGGACACCAGCGGCTCCGCCAGGCTCACCAGCACCAGGCCGTACAAAAGGCCCAGCCCCAGCGCGATCCGGCTGGAATCCTGGGCGTATCCCCGGGCGGCTTCCACGTCCCCCCGGCCCAGGTTCTGGGAGGTGCCGATCTCCGCGCCGATGCGCCCGATCATCATCAGCGCCATGCCCAGCCACAGGAACATACCCGCCAACCCGCTGGCGGCCACCGCCGTCACCGAGTTCTCCATGCGCCCCAGCCAGAACATGTCCGTAAGGTTATAGGCCATCTGCATGAGCTGGGTCCCCATGATGGGCACCGCCACATGCAGTAGCTTTTTCAGGATACCGCCCTGGGTCAAATCATGGGTGTTTGCCGTCATTGCCTTGTCCCATCTTTCCTTCCGCGTAACCCCTCCATTATGCCCGGGCCCAGGGGGCCTGTCAAGCGGAGGAAGGGGAGGGGAGATGAGAGTTTTTGGGGTGTTTTGAGGTGAGAAAGAAGGGTGGGGGCAACAATTTTCTAATAAGAATGGTTGTAAGAGGGTGGATGAAATAATCCTTAGAGAACAGCTACCCTTTGGAGGAAAGGGAGAGCATACATCTTATAGACCATGGGATGGCCCTATCAAGGAGGTCCATCCCATTTCGGATTACTATGCCAGCGTTGAGGGCCGTACATCGCCATTTTTTGCCGAGCATAATCCCACTCCCGGCTGAATGGTCATGTTTCAATATTCTCTCAGTAACGCTTTCAGCAACGACATCTTTATCTCAAAGGTTATTTCTCTATTCTGCTCTTACCACAGTCATAGCGGATATGGGGACTAAGGTTTGAAATACTTATATACGTGGGTCATTTTCCGGAAGAAGCGTCAGCGCATACGTTTGTACTCTTCTATTTCAACATATCCCCCATTTCTCCACTCCAATAGCAAGTCACGCCCCGCTGCCGCAATTCTTCCACCTGCTCCCTCTCCACGGGATTATTGCCGTAGATCAGCAAGGACAGATATCTCAATTCTTGTAAAGGGCTGAAATCAGAAATCTGGTTTAATTCGATGGAAAGTTGCTCCAGACCATGTAAGCCGGATAACGGCTCAATATTTGTAATCTGGTTTCGGCTCACCGTAAGCATTTCAAGTCTCTCTAGCCCCTGGACAAATTCCAGGTCTTGAATCCCTGTTCCATCCAAATACAACTCACACAACTCTTGAAAACCTTTTAACACCGAGAAATTCTTGATTCCTGGGTTCCAGCTCAAGTCCAAATAAGCCAAATGCTTTTGGTTCGCCAGGGGGCTCAGATCGTGTATCGGGTTTGCAGCCAAGCCTAGCAACTGCAAATTCTCCAAATTAGCCAAAGCATCCAGGTCTTCAATTTCATTATAGGATACAAGGAGAGTTGTCAGCGCCCTCAGGTTACGAAGAGGTGACAGGTCTGTGACCTGACATGAGTTTATGGCGAGAAAATCCAGCGACGATAGATTCTGCAACGGCGTAAGATCAGATATTCTCCGATTCCCCCTTAAGCCAAGGGTTTCTATGGAATCAAGCTCTGCCAAAGGGGATAAATCTTGTATATCACATCGGTTTAGAGCAAGCTCTTTTAAATTCTTCAAAGATGCCAAAGGAGAAATATCTACAATGTTTGGATTATCATTCAAATTGAGAGTCTTTAGTCCCGTATAATATTTCAAAAATGAAATATTTAATAAAAGGTGTCCTGGGAGTATTAGCGCTTCCATAGAGGCAATATCTTCTTCAGTAATGTCCTCAACAGGCTTGCCCAATACATGGCTTACTGTTTCGGCCACATAACGGTTAGGGAAAAAAGGGCTTCTGGCTGAAGCCTGCGGCACTGGCAAAACTTGATATGCGAGCAAGACACATAATAATGCTAAAGCTGTTATCTTATACTTCATACTAAGCACTCCCATTCCCTTTGTTTTGCTTGTTTTAAGCTTTGTTCTGGATACATTACTACTTATTATAAATATCCTGTATGTATTCTTATGTCTGTTTTTTGGGGCGGAAGATCCCATCAACAAGAGCTCATGGGATCTTCCGCCTTCCTGATAATAATGGAAATGAGCTTATTTTTCCATTCTCCGCATTAAAAGCATTCTCGATAGTTGCAATGTAATTTCCGCTACCAATCTTTTTGCTTTTGCTTTTGCCACTGAAAGTACTTTTGCCCTCCTTTTATCAGCAAGTTGTGGCAAGGTAACCTCCTTCGGCCATGTTGGTCGTTCGATTTTCTGTACAGTAAGCCCTTCCCTCCAACTGCTTACATATGTGTAATATTTTTTTATTTGCTCGTCTCTGCCATTACCTTTTTGTTCGTGTTGTGCGTTCCAAAAACTCTCCTGAAATGGTCCAGCGATGTTACCTTGTTTTGATTCGACAAAAGTATATAGGTTTTTCTTTGCTGTTTTGTCTGTGGGGTTTTGCATGGCGTAATCCAGCAGAATATCTGCCACATACGTATTATTAATTCTTGAGAGCCTCCAACTCACTGTCTCTTCAACTGTGTCGTAAAGGTTTTCCCCAATGCCGTCCGGATCATACGCATCCAGAAATTCATTGACTATGGCTAGAAGCGGCTCTTTTCCACTACTGTCAGCCTGTGTAACAGGTTGATTCAAACAGTAGGCAAACAGGTTATGTGAGCACAGGCGGGAAACGCGACCCATCATGCTATCCGCATTAACAAACCTTCCCCACACCGGATCATAATACCTGCTCCTGAGGTAATACAGCCCTGTCTCCTCGTCGTACACATACCCCCTATACCGGAACGGATTGTCATAGCCTAGCGTTTCCGCCATGCTTCCAATAGTAGCAACCGGTTTGCCCCAGGCATCGTACCTATATTCTACCACTATGGCGCCGGTCATGTCCACGATACCGGTCACATCCCCCTGTAAATTCTGGAGGTACGCATAATCGGTATCGTTGTACCTCACCATGGCCGGTCTTCCCTGGGCGTCGTAGAAGAAGTGCATCTGTACAGGGCCCTTCCTCATATGGGTGATCCGCTTTCCGTTCAGGGTATACAGCGTATCCACGCCGTTTACGCTCTTCTTCACCCTTAGCCCGGTATGGTCATAGGTAAACTGTGCGTCCACACCGTCCCGTACCATGCGGTGGAGCATCCGTCCGGCCTTCCAGGCGTAGGTCCAGCCGTCATAGAAGAGGGGATTGCCGATGGGGTCGCAGGCAATGGGCTTGCCGTCATAGGCTGTGAGCCTGTCCTTCCAGTTGGTGTCGCCGTAGGCATAGGGAATGACCTGCTCCGGGGTCAAGCCGTCCAGGTTCGCCGCCAGGGTGTACCCGTACCGCTTCTTCTCCAGGATGTTCCCGCCCTGGTCATAGCGGTAGGTCCAGGTGGCTCCCTCCCGCTCATCGTCCACCCGGATCAGCTGCCCCAGGGGGTCGTAGGCGTAGGTGATCTCATCGCTTGCGCCCATGGAGGCCGCTTCCAGGGTCAGGGCCTCTCCCGCCTCGCTGGTGACAGGCCCGCCCTCAAAGGACAGCGCACCCGCTTCCGTGCCCTTGTTCTGCCGGCGCTCCCGGAGGATATTCCCCAAGCTGTCGTAGACATACTCCCGCGTGCCGTCCGCCTGGCGGATGCTCCGCACAAGGGCCGTGGTGCTGCCAGGGCCGTAGCCGCCGGGTACATAGGCATACTCGCTTTGGAACGCTGCCCCCGGGCTGGCCGGGTCGGTGTAAAAGCTCCGCTTCACAATCCGCCCCAGGCCGTCGTAGGCGTAGGCCAGCTTACGCTTGCTTGTCTCCTCCGGCTCCCCAAGCCCCGTCATTGCGGCGCTTTCATAGGTCAGGGCCGTGGGCTTGCTCTCCTTGTCGTACTGGGCCCGGATGGTGTACTCGCTACGGGTGTCGTCCGCTTCCTCCACCCGCTCGTGGAGCACGCTGGGCTGCTCAAACCGGTCGTATTCCTGGGTCAGGCGGTATTGCAGCGCCCCGTTTTCGTACAGCTCCGCCTCCGCGGGCCGCTCCGCCAGGTCATAGGCCATGCGGGCCTCCCGGTCCAGCTCCGCGCCCTTGATCCATCCCACCGCGCCGTTGGTCCCGTACTCGTAGGTGAAGTGCGGCTGCGTGGCGTTGTCATAGTGGGCATAAACCGCCTATTCCCAACTTTAGGCAAAGCAAAAGGGAGGGCGGCAAGCACTCTCCCTTTCATTAGCAATCCATTGGTGCTGAATAAGTTGATTAACCACATTGAGATTGGAGGTGAAGAGGTTGTGGACGGGCAACACCAACAGAAAATACACATTGTCTGGCGTTTTGCAAGAGAAATTTCGTTGATTGCAAGGATCTCCTAGCCACCCATGGGTGGCTAGGAGAAGATGGTAGTCTCACAAGCCCACTACCAAATGTGTTACGCATGGAGATTTCCCGCCAAAAAACCTCACGGATATATGCCGCCGAAATACTCTGCAATCATTGCTCTCACCTTTTTCATATACTCACGGACTCCAAGTTCATACTCCCCTCTGCTCGCGAAATCTTCAAGGTTATACAGCCATTCTTCATCCTTTGTTCGTTTTGCTTCCGCAATTGCATCTTGTAGTGCTTTCTCCGTTTTTTCCGTGGGTAAATCAAATAATAAGACTTGTATTTCCATTGCACCTGGCCAAGTGGGATCCCGAAGCCATAAGAATAAACCAGGAATAATTGCATCAATTCGCGGCGAGCCCCATTTCGCCAGTATAATTGACGCGTTTTCCCAACAGTCTTTTCGAAGATGATCTTGCAATAGCAACGACGGGTCGAACGTATCATCTTCCGCAATCGCACCAATTGCCTTGAATTGTATATCGGCTGGGTTGTACCAGGACAACGCCTGCAGTCTGCTTTTGATGTTATCGTCCATCATCTTATCTTCCTCTTCAGATAATTGGACACAGCCGCACGGTGTCATGGTCGCAAGAATTGCCTCTAGTTGTGCATCAGTCAAATTCAGCGCCTGCAGTCTGCTTTTGATAATATCGTCCATCGTCTTATCTTCCTCTCATAGTAAGTGAATGCAACAATATGGTGTATGGATGCGGTGCACTTTCTGCGTTATCGCGTGTCGCAGCCCACTCGCTAAGCTCTGTTATGTTACGAGGTGTTACCGCAACATGATTCGGCTTGTCTTGAAATGCTGTAAGCACTCCCGTCGCGTTAATTGCTTCCATTGTCGTCGCCACATATCTGCCTGGAGGAATTGTAAGTTGAAACGACAATCCATTCAAATCAACTCCCGGTCGGGGCGTAAGGTTACGATAAGTATATCCCCCTCTACGATATATCGGCGTCACACTAGGTGTAGGCGCAGGTGTCGAGATGGCATATGGGATCGGTATCGGTTGGGCTATAGTGGTTGGAGCTGGCGTGGCCGCTGGATTTGCCGTGGCTGGCGGAAGCAGCGGCCCAGGTATTGGTGCTGTTATGGCTCCACCGCTATTTGAAGCTTGCCTGGTGCCGGAACGAGGCTTCGAGATTACAGCGATGAAGATCAAACCTAGTACTACGCCAATAAGCCAACCTGGTGGTCCCGCCGCCGCTGCCCCTATGGCCGCTTTTCCATCTGGATCCACATTGTTCACTGGATTGTTCATACAGTAAGCAAACGCATTATGACTCAACAACGCACCCGTTTTCCCTAACAAAGTATCCGCATTGATGAACCGTCCCCACTCCGGGTTATAGTAGCGAGTGGATACCCAGAAAAGCCCCGTCTCCTCGTCGTACACATACCCCCTATACCGGAACGGGTTATCATAGCCTAGCGTTTCCGCCATGCTCCCAGTAGTAGCAACCGGTTTGCCCCAGGCATCGTACCTATATTCTACCACTATGGTGCCGGTCATGTCCACGATACCGGTCACATCCCCCTGTAAATTCTGGAGGTACGCATAATCGGTATCGTTGTACCTCACCATGGCCGGTCTTCCCTGGGCATCGTAGAAGAAGTGCATCTGTACAGGGCCCTTCCTCATATGGGTGATCCGCTTTCCGTTCAGGGTATACAGCGTATCCACGCCGTTTACGCTCTTCTTCGCCCTAAGCCCGGTATGGTCATAGGTAAACTGTGCGTCCACACCGTCCCGTACCATGCTGTGGAGCATCCGCCCGGCCTTCCAGGCGTAGGTCCAGCCGTCATAGAAAAGGGGATTGCCGATGGGGTCGCAGGCAATGGGCTTGCCGTCATAGGCTGTGAGCTTGTCCTTCCAGTTCGCGTCGCCATAGCTATAAGGTACCACCTGTTCCGGAGTGAAGGCGCTCAGGTCGGCCGCAGTAGTATACCCGTACCGCTTCTTCTCCAGAATGTTCCCGCCCTGGTCATAGCGGTAGGTCCAGGTGGCTCCCTCCCGCTCATCGTCCACCCGGATCAGCTGCCCCAGGGGGTCGTAGGCGTAGGTTGTGTTGTAACGCGCTTCCAAGCCCGCCGCGTCCAGGGTCAGGGGAGCGCCTTCCTCCGAGGTAATGGGCTCCCCTTCAAAGCTGAGGTCCCCGCCTTCCACCGCCTTGCCATGCCAGCATTCCCGCGTGATGTTCCCATTCTTGTCGTACCAGTACTCGCGCTTTTGGCCCGCCTGCCGGATACTTTGCACCTGCGCCGTGGTACTGTTCGCTGCGTATCCGCCCGTCGCGTAGGTGTATTCGCTTTGGAACAGCGGCGCGGCCGTTTGCGCGTCGGCTTCCCCGTTTGCGTGGAAGTTCCGCTTCGCGATACGGCCTAATCCGTCGTAGTGGTAGGCCAGCTTACGCTTGCTCTTCTCGTCCGGCACGCCGGTTTCCGTCATCCGCCTGCCCTCGTAGATGATCGCCGTGGGCTTGCTTTCCTTGTCATACTCGGCGGAAATGGTGTACTCGCTGCGGGTATCGTCCGGCTCCTCTACCCGCTCATGCAACACGCTGGGCTGCTCAAACCGGTCATATTCCTGGGCCAGGCGGTATTTGAGAGCCCCATTCTCGTACAGCTCCGCTTCCACGGGCCGCTCCGCCAGGTCATAGGCCATCCGTACCTCACGTCCAAGCTCCGCGTCCTTGATCCTCCCCACAGCGCCGTTGGCCCCATACTCATAGGCGAAGCGGGGCTGCGTGGCATCGTCGTACCGAATGCCGGTGGTCCGCTTGAAGCTATCGTACGTGTAGCTGACCTTCCCGCCGTTGCCATATTTCACCGCTTCCAGCAGCTTGTCCCCAGTATCCGTATACACATTGGTGGAAAGCGTCTGCCAGCCCACGCTTACCCTCGTCTGGTTCCCCAGACCATCGGCCTCGAAGGTGTAGGTCACGTTGTCCTTTGGGTCGCCAGTGGTGTTGTGGCTAGCGGTTTTGAGCCGGTCCTTCTGGTAAGTATAAGCGTTTTGGTACACCTTGCCATCGGCGTCGGTCTGCACCTGTGTAACACGGCTCGCCGCGTCGTACTGGTATGTCACACGCTGGCCCGCCGGGTCCGTGGCGGATAGGGTCAGGCCTTTGTTCGAATCAATATTCACCAGGGTGGTCTGCTCCAGGGCGTCCGTCGTACTTGCGGCGTAATTCCCATTCGCCGTGTAGGTTGTCTGCGTCCGCATGAACCGTCCGCTGGTCTTGTCGCGCGCGGTGCTCTCCGTGGGGTTGCCATAGGCGTCGTATTTCGTTTCGGCGATCAGGCCCAGGGGCGTCTCGCTCCGCAGCGGCAAGTGCCGCTTCTTCTCCGCGTCCGTATTCCCATAGAAGAAGGTATACTTATCCCCGGCTTCCCTCCCCGGCTGCACATAGCTGGTCAGGTTGTCAAACTTGTCATACTCCGCTTTGTCCTTTTGGCCCAGCAGGGTGGATACCGCCGTCACGTTGTTCTTCTCGTCGTAGGCGAAGTTTTGGCCGTAGTATTCCTTGTTGAGGGATACCGCGCCGATCTGGGCCTCGTTCAGGTTTTCGTCAAAGTCGATGTATACCCGGATCTTCTGATAGGCAGCCGGAGCCACCGCCGCGCCGCAGGCGTACTGCCAGTCCACCCACTCCTCATTCCAGTCGGCCGTACCCCCGTCAACCCATGTGCCGTCCCTTTTCTGGAACCGGGCCCGCAGCCGGAAGGTCCGGTTTTCCTTGGCAGGCGCGGCCCAGGCTCTCGCCCAGCCCCCCATCACATAGTTATCGCCCTTCTCGCCCCGGATCTCCAGCTCCTGGTACACACCGTTGCGCTTCCCAGGCGTACCCACCAGCCGCAAACAATTCCCATCCAGGTCCTTGGGCCTGAAGGCGCTCTCCTTGGCTAAAGCAATCCGCGGGGAGCGATCGTCCTCCGTCTCCGGGCTTCCCTCGCCAATCATCCACCCTTCCGGCAGTTCCCCAACCGCCAGCGCGGTGAAGTTCGCGCTTTGCAACAGACCATGCCGGTTCGCCAGCGCCCCCCGTTCCAGCTGCGCCCGGTAAAACCACGCCGCGCCCCTGCCGTCCCCGGCCAACACGCGGCAGCGGACTGTCGCCGCCTGGGGCAGGTCGATCGTGCAGGTCAGCCGCAGCGGACTGCCAACCCTCCTTACCTGCTCACTGGTCACCGTATGCCATTGACTGTCGTTGTCCCGCCACGCCAGCTCGGCCCAGGCCAAAACATCGCCCCTGCTCCGCACGTACACAGAAAACGTATGCTCTCCCGCTTTGCAGGGCTTCAGGTATTCCGCGTACGAGGTTTCCTCAGGCGACACCCACTTGGGCGCGGGGAGCTCCATGCACAGGTGCTTCGTGTCCATGCGGACAACCTCATTTTCCCGCGCTATGCCGTCCGGGCCGATCACGCCGGTCCTCCAGCCGCTGTCTTCGGTGAAGTCGTGCACGTCCAGCAGGTTCACCACCAACCGCTGAAGTTTCGACACGGCCTCCGGGGTGTTGGGCTTGCCCATGCTGAATTTAGCGAAGGCCGCGAATCCCAGCTCGTCATGCACAGCCACCACGTTTCCGTAGTCGTTGAATTGGTAGGTCAGCACTTTGCCCTCGGCAACGGTCAGGTCCCGCACCTGGGTCACGCAGTCGAAGTATTCATAACTCCGGTCGTCGCCCGCCACGGGAAAGGGCTCTTCCTCCATCTTCCCCACCCCGTACAGGCCCATGGGGATCTCCGGGCTCTCCGGGTTCTCCTGCCCGTACACATTCATGGGGATCTCCGGGCCTTGCGGCTCCTCCTGCCCATGCATCCGCATCAGGACCGGCTCCGCATCCCGGGGGTCCTCCATGCCCCAGACCCGCATTTGGATCACCCGGTCCCGTCCGTCGTAGGTAGGATTCACGTGGGTGCCGTCCACGGTGTTGCGCAAGAGCCGCAGGCGGTTGGCAGCCGCCGGGTTGGGGGCGGGCGGGTTCGGGTCGTTCGGATCTGCGGGTTCGGCGCCGTATTCGTACTCGCTGCGTCCCCCGTCCAAGTCCGTGACCGCCGTCAGGCGCTGGCCCCCGTCCAGGGACAACACCACCTTCTGTCCGTATCCCGGCACGGTGATTTGCACATCGCTGGCGGTGTACGCCAGCGTGGTCACGCGCCCCACGCCGTCGGTCGCCTGTGTCAGCCGGAAGCTGCTGTCATGGATAAGGGTGGCGGTGTTGCCATGGGCATCCAGCGCCCGCTTGACCATCTTCACCGTGGCGCTTGTAAGTGTGCCGGTATAATCCGCCGTGGGCTTGTCGAACACCAGCTTGCTGTGGTCCTTGCTCACGATCTCGGATTCCGAGGTCCCCTCGTACAGCTTCAGCGACAGCCTGGACCGGTCCTCGTAATAGTCCACAAAACCGCTCTGCCCTTGCTCCTCCTGGGTCCTCACATGCTTGTGGAACTCGTGCTCCGTGCCGTCTCCGTCGGTCAGCACGTAGTAATAATCTCCGCTGGCGGGCTGCTCCCGACGCAGGTTCTGGTTCCAGTTCAGCCGCCAGCCCTTGCCTACGCCGAATGAGTTTGCGTCCATGTGGCACGCGTTCCATGTGAGCCCCAGGGAGATGGGCATCCGGTTGCCGTTCATGGCGGTCAGGCCGCGATCCACCACCAGGTGCCCGCTGTGCAAGGCCACGTGGGCCGTCCCGGCCCGGCCCGCCCCAAAGGATTCATAGGCCAGGTAGCTCTCCAGCCCCGCGGCGCTCACGTAGTTCACGTGGATCACGGGCCGGGCCGTGGAGGCGTAGGCCGTGTTCTCCGAAGAGCACAGCTCAATCGCCTGCTCCCCATGGGAGTCCAGCATCACGCCAAAGTTTTCGGCCTTGTTGGCGTACCACTTGCGAACCAGGTTCGTGATGTCCACCTGGGCGGATTTCGCCTCGGCCTCACCCTTCTTGATCAGCGTGTAGTCCAGATGCTTTTCGTCATGACGCGGCTGATTGTTCCAGTTCACGGTCGTCTGGCCCCAGTTTTCCAGCACCTCGTGGGCGTAGAGATACGCGTCCCCGGTATTGCTGCTGGTGGGTAGCACAGCCAGCCCCATCCATGCCTTGGCGACGGTGTACGCGCTGGTGAGGGCCGGCAGGTTCGTGATCTTGACCAGCGCCCTGCACTGACCGTAAGTGCTGTGCTTGCCTACGCGCAACGTTTGTGCGGAGCCATAGTTCGTAGTTTTGTTGCTCTCGCTGAGAAAGGTATCCAGGATATTCGTGGCGGTCTGCGAGCTCTGCACCGTCGGGTCGATGACCACCGGGTATTGCGCCGACCCCAGGAATTCCGCGTCCGGCGTCATAGTCATGAGCAGGCTGCCGCCCATCGTCTGCCATTCGGTCCGTACTTCGCCCAACCTGCCCGCTGCGTCGATCATATAGGGAGCGGGCAGGCGGAAGGTGTCTTCGCCGGGATTCGCCCTGTCCCACAGGCGGAGGCCGCCAGCCGTTTCCTCCCATGCCAGCCCATTGATGTCCAACGTGAAACGGTATTGCGCCGGCGCGTCCGGATCGTTCAGCACCAGGGCTTCCTTCAGCCCGTCGCTCCGCAGCTCGCAGATCAGGTCGGTATGGGGGAGGATTCCGGCATACTGGACCGTGGAGGTGGATTTATCCGCGTGGGCGCGGTTCTCATCCTCATCGTCGCTCCGGGGCAGGGGCTTCCCCTGTGTGCAGGATACGCCGCCTGCGCCTTCCAGACGCCAGCGCAGCATGTGCTTCCGCTCGTCTTGTATGGTCACGAGGGGGTTCGCGTCTCCCCGGAGGGCCAGCCGTGTGAGCAGAGGGCCGGAGGTGTTTTCCAGCGCCGGCCCGCCCTTCGCCGTGGGTTTCAGACGGTTGTCGATCTCGCGCCAATCGCCCTTTTTGTCCCGGTAATGCACCCGCTCCGGGTACACCACCGTCTGATACAGCCCTCTGCCCAGCGCAAAGGTTTTGCTGCACTCATTGCGCTGCGCCTGTACTTCTTCCCCCCGCATCCGCCGTGTGTCAAAGTGGCGGGAGACGGGGCGGTCCATTGTGGTTTTTTCTTTCATGTCATGGCTTCCTCCCATTCATATGTGATTTTTCCGATTCATTTTTACAGGTTCCTTGTGAAATCGCGCGGTTTTGAGGTGCGAGTCAAGGGTGTGCCCAGTAAGCATAGCCCGAAGGGCCAGAGACCCGAAGGGGTAAGCCTTTACGAGAACAGGGAGCGGTAGCGGGCTGTGCGGCGATAAAAGCGAAGCGCTGCAGGCGCTTCCACCAGACCGGCAGTGCCCTGCGCGCTGATCGAAAGATCGGCGCGCAGGCTTCCCGGCCTGTGCCATGCCTCCTTTATCGCACGTTGCGGATCATCACAACGCCGCTGCCGCCATTGCCGAATGCCGTGCCATTAAAATCACCCGAGCCACCGCCGCCTTTGCCCGTGTTCGCGCCGCCGCTGGCTGTGCTCGGCACGCTGCCCCTGCCGCCATACTGAGTGCCGCTTGACCCACCAAAGGCATACACGGCGTTTCCGCCCGCCCCGTTCGAGCCGGCGGTTCCAATGTAAGCCCCATGGGATACGATGTTGCAGCGGTAATAGCCACTTAGGCCCTTGAGCAGGTACGTACCGTTCGTATGGTTCGCGCCTGTAATCGGATAGGCGAGGTCTACAGTCCTTTGCCCACTTCCGATACTGACCGCGCTTGCGCTGAGCGTCGAGTAATAATACACGTTGCCCGCCGAACCGGAGGTGCTTATCACGACACAGGTTTGGCCTATGGCGGCGCCCGGGACGCCCCCGCCGCCGCCGTTGCCTGTACAGTTAAACGCGGTCGAGCTGCCTCCCGCCGCGCCGGACGACTTTCCGCCAGCCCCGATACTGATGGGGTAAGCTACGCCTTTAAGCAGCGCAATCCCTGATGTCGTTGTGCTATAACCACCGCCGCCTGCGCCGCCGTTTTGGCTGCCCGCGCCCCCGCCGCCGACCACAAACACTTGGACCGTAACGGCTTCGTTGCTGGTAAACGTTCCGTTGGTCAAAAACTTAATGCTCCAGTTCCCGTCCCCCTCGTCGAACAGTTGGCTGCTGCCTGTATAGATGTAAGTAGGAGCCCCTTTGGGCGCCATACCTCCGCGCCTGATAATCATCACTTGTCCCATACTAGCGCACCACCTTCAGCCGAATCATAAGAGCCTCTTCGGGCTTGGACTCATAGCAATACACCTTCAACTGCCCGTCGTTCGCGTCCATGCGGCTCACAAGCGCATAGGCCTGCAACTGCCGGGCGGCGATAGTCGTATTGTTATTCAGTACCACATCACCCAGCGGTATGTCCGTTGCCAGCAGTCCTGCCACCTGAACGGTCTGTGTGTGTGGCGCGGTCGCGCTCCAGCCATTGACAGGGAGCTCCACCAACAAATGGATAGGCGTGTGGTAAAGGATCGCGTCCTTTACCGATCCGCTCTGCGAATCATCCATGTACACCATATCCGCCATGGTCTTGGGTGCCAATCCCTCCTGGGTTCCCTGGTTGTCCACCTGAATCCATCCCTGTTTCATGTGTAATCCTTCCTCTCTTTTCATCCGTTTTCTGGCTGCCGCAAAGCCGCGGCCTCGCTGTCCGCCGCGTTTCCCTTGGCTTTGCGCATCCTCCCGCTTCGAGGCCAGTATAGCACCCGAATCCGTCTCCCTGTGTCTCGCCGCGTCTCCTGTTGCGGCCTGCCGCTGCGCGGGCTGATCTCCTAAAACAAAAAAAGCCCCCAAGGGCGAATGTGCCGCTTGGGGGCGTTGTGGTATCTGGCTTTTTCTTGTGCGCTTTTTACGCGGGCGGAGCTTGCTTTTCCTTAGTCTTCTTGGGTCTTTTCAGCCTCTTCCTTGGCCTTCTTTTCCCCGATGGACAATAGCAGGTTCAGCAGAATCCCGAAGATGGCCGCCCCGGCGATGCAGGGGATGTTCATGCCAAAGAAGGGGATGTTGCCGCCAAAGGCATAGTTGCCGCCCACGCCGATGGTCATGATGGTGGCGATCACCGCGATGTTCTTGGCGGAAAACATGTCCACCTTCTTGTCGATCATGATGGCCACGCCCTGGGCCGCGATGGCGCCGAAGAGGTACACCTCCAGGCCGCCGATCACTGCCAGGGGAATGCCGTAGATGACCTTGATCAACGGGGTGAAGAAGCTGACGATGACGGCGATCAGCGCCGCGCAGGCCACCACTGGCACGCTGAACACCCGGGTCACCGCCATAGTGGAGATGTTCTCGCCGTAGTTGGTGCCCGCGGGGCCGCCCACCACGCCGGAGATCATATCGCACAGGCCGTCGCCGATGAGGTTGCGGTCCAGCATGTCCGTAAGGCGGTAGCCCATCTTGGTACCCTTTTTCTTGGCTACGTCGTCCACATACACCTCCAGCTGGTACATATGGGCGGTGCTCTCCGGAATGGTGGCGATGGCGATGGGCATGATCCCCGCCACAGCCACCCAGCTCACCTTGGGGAAGGTCAGGGCCGGAACCGCGAAGAGGGAGCCGTCCCCCAGCTTCCAAAGCGAGGCGCTGAGGGCCGCGGCGGGCATTTCCCGAAACAGGCTCATCCCAAAGGCCATCATCACGCCCGCCACCGCGCAGCCCGTGAGCGCGCCCAGCAGCAGGGGCAGCTGCCCCAGGAGGCCCTTGAGGTATTTGCTGTACAGAATGGTGGAGATCAGCGTCACCAAGGCCACGATGGTCCAGCATATTTCAAGGGAGGAGATCCCGGCTCCGGCGGGGGTGGGCAGCGCGTCGGTCAGGGCGTTGCCGGCCAGGGTCAGGCCGATGATCATGGCCACCGGGCCCGTAACGGAGGGGGGGAGCACCTTCTCCACCGCGTTTTTCCCAAAGAAGCGGATCAGCAGCCCCGCCGCCACAGACACCAGGCCCGATAAAATAATGCCGAATTGAGCGTACTGGATGGCTTCGGGGGGCAAAATGCCATCCGTCTTTACAAAGCCCTCCGCCGCGCACATGGCGGCCACCGCCGTCAGGTAGGCGAAGCTGGAGCCATAGTACAGGGGGATCTTCCGCCCGGTGATCAGAATGAAGCAAAGCGTAGCCAGGCCGCTGGCAAAGATGGTGGTGGATACCTGGAACCCGGTGATCAGCGCCACGGCCACCGTGGCGGGGAACATGACGATAACCTGTTGCAAGGCATACAGAAGCAGCTTTCCAAAAGGCGGCCTTTCGTGAGGTAAGTATCCAACGCTTTGCTGTTGCATAGGGTTCTTCCTTTCGTATTCTGTTTTGGAGCCCGCAAGCCCATCATTCCTATAAAGCCCTACCGATTAAACCATCCCTTCCCTGGAATGTCAAGAATTCATTCACAGTTTGTACAAAAAAAGACCCAAAGGCGAACAAAGAGGGTCTTGTTTTTAGAAAACATTCGGTCTTTACAAGGATGTCCCCAGGAAATCCCAGCGGTTTCCCTCCCGCCGGGCCCAGGGAGCCCTTCTGCCCAAAGCGCCCCCTGATGCCGTTCCTTCCAGTTGTTCCGCTCTTCCCGCGCCCTCGCCCAAGCCCGTTCCTCCCTCTTCCCTGAGGGACAAGCATCCGAACAATACACTTGAAATATTTGTAAACAGACGGTATAATAAGGATAAGCTTTTTCGATGGCGAAATAGCATCATAAAACGGGACGGTGAACCTAATGGAGAGATTCTTCAAGTTGAAGGAAAACGGAACCAAGGTCTCCACGGAAATCATCGCTGGTTTGACAACGTTCTTTACCATGGCCTACATCATCGTGGTAAACCCGTCGATCCTCAGCCAAGCGGGTATGGAATGGGGCGCGGTCTTCCTTGCCACCATCATCTCCGCAATCATCGGCACCTTGGTTATGGGCCTGGTGGCCAACGTTCCCTACGCCCAGGCCCCCGGCATGGGCCTGAACGCCTTCTTCGTGTATACGGTTTGCTTCCAGCTTGGGTTTACCTGGCAGCAAGCGCTGTCCATGGTTTTCATCTGCGGACTTGTAAACATCCTCATTACCGTCACCAAGGTTCGTAAGCACATTATCAAGGCGATCCCCAGAAGCCTTCAAAACGCCATCGGCGGCGGCATCGGCATCTTCATTGCCTACATCGGCTTGCTGAACGTGGGCTTCATCAACTTCGGCGCGGGCGTGCCCGCCATGTCCCTGCTGAACAGCCCCACCTTGTGGGTGTTCCTCATCGGCCTGGCCATCACGCTAATTCTGCTCTTCCTCAAGGTCAAGGGCGCGATCCTCATCGGCATCGTCGCCACCACCTTGGTGGGCCTCATCCCCGGCTGGAACGTCACCCAGGTGCATGACACCATCACCTTCTCCGAGGCCCTGGGCCAGCTCCCCACCACCTTCGGCGTGATCTTCACCCACGCGGGCCTGGGCTCCCTGTTCAACGACTTGGCGAAGCTGCCCATCGTGCTGATCACCATCTTCTCCTTCAGCCTGTCGGACACCTTTGACACCATCGGCACCTTCATCGGCACCGGCCGCCGCAGCGGCATCTTCTCCGAGGAAGACGAGAAGGCCATGGAAAGTGGCGCTGGCTTCAAGAGCAAGATGGATAAGGCGCTCTTCGCGGACGCCACCGCCACCTCCATCGGCGCCATCTTCGGCACCTCCAACACCACCACCTACGTGGAAAGCGCCTCGGGCATCGCCGCCGGAGGCCGCACCGGCCTCACCAGCGTGGTAGTCGCAATCTGCTTTGCCGCCAGCGCGTTCCTGGCCACCTTCATCAGCGCGGTTCCCTCCGCCGCCACCGCTCCGGCTCTGGTGGCCGTGGGCTGCATGATGATCGCCTCCTTCAAGGAAATCGACTGGGAGGACTTCCTGGAGGCCGTACCCGCCTTCTTTGCGGGCGTGTTCATGGCCCTGTGCTACTCCATCAGCTACGGTATCGCCGCGGGCTTCATCGCCTACGTGCTCACCAAGCTCTTCTCCAAGAAGATCAAGGAGATCCATCCCATCGTGTGGATCGCCACCCTCCTGTTCATCCTGAACTTCGTGCTGCTGGCGATTCTGCCCCCCTCCGCTCCTCCCGCCGTTGCGGAAACCCCCACCGAGGTAGTGGAAGTGCTGCCCGAGGGAGAAGTGCCCGCCCCGTAAGGGAAGCATCGGTTATCTCTCCCCCCGCTCCGCCTTTGGCGGGGCGGGTTTTTTGCATATCATCAAAAAAGGCCGGCTCTCCAAAACGAGAGCCGGCCTCCTGTATCACTCTTTTTATCCCTACATCCCCGGCTTCGCCGCTTCCTTCCCCGCCGCATACTCCGCAACGGCCTTGGCCGCCAGGGCGTTCATACCCCGTACCGCGGCCAGCTCCTCCTGGCCGGCCTCCAGGATGGCTTTGATATTTCCAAAATGGCGCAGGAGCTCCACCTGCCGCTTGGGCCCGATCCCGGGAATGGAGGAAAGCTCGCTTTTCAGGGTGCTCTGGGTCCGCAGGGCCCGGTGGCGGGTGATGCCGAAGCGGTGGGCCTCGTCCCGAACATGCTGGATCAGGTGCAGCGCGTCGGAATGCTTGCTCAGGCGGATGGGCTCCTCCCGGCCTGGGAGGTAGATTTCCTCAAAGCGCTTTGCCAGGCCGAACATGGGCACATTGCCCCCCGCGTCCAGCATGGCCCGCCGCGCGTAGAGAAGCTGCTCCGGGCCGCCGTCGATGAGAATCAAATCCGGCAGCTTGCTAAAGCGCCCTTCCTCCACAGGCAGGCCCGCCTCCTGGCGTTCATGCTTCTCCTGAAGCCCGTGGGTAAAGCGCCTGCCGATGGCCTCCGCCAGGCTGGCAAAGTCGTTGGGCCCCTCCAGGGTCTTGATGCGGAAATGCCGGTATTCCTTCTTGGCGGGCTCCCCGTTTTCAAACACCACCATGGCGGCTACGGACTGGGCCCCCTGGGTGTTGGAGATGTCGTAGCCCTCGATGCGCAACGGCAGCCCGGGCAGCCCCAAAACCTCCTGGAGCTCCTGCATGGCCCCGGTGGTGCGCCGGAAGCGCACCTGCTTGTTCGTGCTGTGCTTGGCCAGGTTCTCCCGGGCGTTTTTCAGGCACAGCTCCATGAGCTGGCGCTTGTCCCCCCGCTGGGGGCTGGCCAGCGCCACGGCCCCGCCCTTCTTCTCCCTGAGCCACCGGTGCAGCAACTCCGGGTCCTTGGGCAGATCCTGCACCAAAATCTCCTGGGGAATCAGGTGCTCGTCGTCATAATACTGGGTCAGGAAGCTGGCGGTGAGCTCCGAGAGGTCCTCCTGGCCGGAGTCCTCCATCACAAAGCCCCGGCTCCCCTCCATCCTTCCGCCCCGGATGTGGGTGATCTGCACCAGGGCGTCCGTCCCGTCCGTCACGGCGGCGATCAAATCCTGTTCGGCATCCTTGGTTTGGATGGCATGCTGCTTCTCCATCATCCGGTCAATTTCCGCCAGCTTGTCCCGGACCACAGCGGCCTGTTCAAATTCCATCTTTCGGGAATGCTCCCTCATCTGCCGGGTCAAATCCTCCCGGAGCTGCCGGGTATCGCCCCCCAGAAAGGCCAGCACGTTCTTGAGGATTTTGGCGTACTCCTCCTGGCTCACCAAGTTCGCGCAAGGTGCCAGGCATTGGCCGATCTGGTGGTGGACGCAGGGGCGGCGGGGCTGCTTTAAGGGCAGGTTCAGCGCGCAGGTCCTTAGGGGAAAGAAGCGCCGCACCTCCTCCAGCACCTGGCGAATCCCGCTGGCGGCATAATAAGGGCCGAAATACTTGGCCCCGTCGTGGGGGTCGATCTGCCGGGCCACGGTGAGCCGGGGGAAGGGCTCGCGGGGGTCCAGGCGCAAATAAGGATAGTGCTTGTCGTCCCGAAGCAAAATGTTGTAGAAGGGCCTGTGCTTTTTGATGAGGTTGCATTCCAAGGTCAGGGCCTCAAAATTGGTGTCGCAGAGGATGATGTCAAAATCATCGATCTCCTGAACCATCCAGCGGACCTTGGGGGTATGCTGGGCGCTTTCATGGAAATACTGGCGGACCCGGTTTTTCAGGTTCACCGCCTTGCCCACATAGATGATCTTCCCCTGGTTTTTCATCAGGTAACAGCCGGGGCTGCCGGGCAGCGTTTTGAGCTTATGGGCCAATGTATCGTTCATGGGAAGGCTCCTTTTACAGCGCGAGGATGAGGGTGCCCAGGGCCACCAGCAAGCCGCCGATCCAGGCCTTGGGGGTCAGCTTCTCCCCTAAAAACAGGAAGGCAAGGGCCATGGTGATCACCACGCTGAATTTATCGATGGGCACCACCTTGGAGGCGTCCCCCAATTGCAGCGCCTTGAAGAAGAACAGCCAGGAAAGGCCCGTGGCGATTCCCGAGAGGGCGAGAAAAAGCCAGCTTTTGGGCCCGATCTGGGAGATCTCCCCCTGCTTTCCGGAGAGAAACACGATCCCCCAGGCCATTACCAGCACCACCACGGTGCGGATGGCCGTAGCCAGGTTGGAGTTCACCCCGGAGATGCCCAGCTTGGCCAGAATGGAGGTCAAGGCGGCAAACACGGCTCCCAGCAGCGCATACACAACCCACATGTTCCACACCCTCCCGTCTCAACGCCTGTTTACCCCCTCATCATACATCAAAAGCCGCCTGTTCACAAGGCGGCCATGAGGGAGGTTTTTCCTGGGTGGACGAAGCCTTCCCTTGGAAACGCTATCAGGAGGAGGCGGTTGCATGATCCGCATGGAAAACATCGAAAAGGGCTATTCCATTGGCAAGGCGGCCCAGGGGCATTGGTTCGGGCTGCGGGCCGCAGGCGGCCCCAAGGCCCAGGCCGCCCTTCCCTGGGGGAGCGCCGATGCCGAGCTGCCCGTGCTCAGGGGCGTGAATCTGCACATCCGCCGGGGGGATTACGCCGCCCTTGTGGGCCCCAGCGGCAGCGGCAAAAGCACGCTGATGCACATTCTGGGCTGCTTGGACTCCCCCCAAAAGGGCCTCTACCGCCTGGACGGGGTGGAGGTGAACGGCCTGAGCGCCCAGGAGCTCTGCCTGATCCGGCGGGAAAAGATCGGCTTTATGTTTCAGGGCTTTCAGCTTCTGCCCAGACTAACGGCCCTGGAAAACGTGGCCTTTCCCCTGATGCTCCGGGGCATGGGGGAGGACCGCCGCTTCAAAATCGCCATGAAGGCCCTGGACAATGTGGGCCTGGGGGACAGGGCCTTCCACAAGCCGGGCCAGCTCAGCGGCGGACAGCAGCAGCGGGTGGCCCTGGCCAGGGCCTTGAGCTACGAGCCAAAGCTGCTTCTGTGCGACGAGCCCACCGGGGCCCTGGACGAGGAGAGCAAGGAGGAGGTGCTGGGCCTCTTTTCCGCCTTGCACAAGGACGGGCACACCCTGGTGCTGATCACCCATGACCCGGGGGTGGCGGCCCGGGCCGTGCGCCGCTTCCGGGTGAAGGACGGCCAGGTGGCGGAAATGCGGGACTGACGCCTCCCTCCGCCGCTTTGGCGGAAACGCCCGGGGCAGGCGGTTCCGGTCACTCCTGCGGCGCCACCACCTGGGGGGAAAAGGGAATGGTGTGCGCGGTTTTGGCCGCAAAATCCACCTGATAGCCTGTTCCGTCCTTGTGGAAAAACCCGGTTTGGGGCTCTACCCGCACATAGCACATGTTCTCATCCCGCTCATCATTATGGGCAAAATACCAGGGCGCAAACACCCGGACCAGCTCTTCCCGGATCTCCTTGTTTTCCGCCTTCAAAGGGTGGCCGGCGTGGTAGGCTCTCCCTTGAAAGATGTGAAACTCATGGCACAGGGACACGTTGGGATTTTGCCCTATCTCCGCCATCTTTCTGGATTTTCCGTAGGTGACGATCCAAAACGCCCCTTTGTGATAGTAGGCGTCCACCACCCTTTGGGAGGGCTTTCCCTCTTGCGCCGTCGCCAGCACAAACCAAAAATCCCTGGCGAACAGCTCCTCCAGAACTTCCAGGCTCTTTTCGTAAGGGGTCATGGGCTGTTCCTCCCTCTTTTGCCGCCGCTTCTAATGGCAACAAGGCATGGCCCAGGCTTTCCTCCTGTTCCATGCCTTGATACCGGCGTCCGGGGGGGACCTCTCCTAGGCCCGGACGGCCTGCTCCTGGGAGCCCGCCAGCTTCGGGGGCTTGGGATGGTGATACTCCGCCCCCTCGTTGTACTTCACCGTCTCCGGGGGCTGCTCCAGGAGCACGGGATTTCTCAGGCATTTCTTCATTACGGCGAAAAGCTGGGCGTACACCGCGCCGCCGCAGACCCGCTCATCCGCGGTAACGCCCACGGGCAGCGTACACTTGCGGACGACCTTTCCGCTGGCGTCCACCCCATATTCCCGCTCCGGCGTGCCCAGGCTCAAAAACAGGCTGGTGGTGCCAAAGTTGTAGATGTGATGGTACACCTTGTGCATGCCGATGGAGGCCATGTTGGTGATGAACATGGCGGTGTGGAAGGGGGACGCCTCCAGGATCATCTTAGGGCATATCCCATAGCGGTCCAAAAGGCGCACAATGCCCACCACCAGGTTGGGCAGCAGGGGCGCGCTCATCAAAAAGGACGCGAGCTTCAAGGCCATGTTCGCGTTCTCGGGCTTGCGGTTGTTTGCGATGGTTTCCTTGATCCGGGCGGACACGTCCAGGAGGGTGTCGCTGGGATCGAAGTGAATCTTCACCGCCGTCTCCTCCAGGCTGCCGTCAGGGGTATCCAGCAGCATGGTAAAGGCCACGGTCAGCTGGGTGCGGTTGTAAAACTGCTTGTTCATGATGAAGCGGTTGACCTCGGGCACCTGGGATACGCCCCGTACATAGGCCGCCACCAGCACCTCCATGAAGGTGATCTTCACCCCGGCGCGGCTTTTTTCCGCAATGTAGCGCATCAAGGGCTCATATTCCACCTCGTGGTCCAGAAACACCTGCGCGTCGCAGCGCATGGGCATCAGGTGGGGGGTCAACTGCACCACAGGGTCCATGTGCTTTACTCTGCGCCCATCATAGCGTCTTCCAAACAAACCGATCCTCCCCTTCTTTTGGAAAAGAATGAAACAGACCGGTTCGATTTGCCTGTGGGCAAAAGGCCGGCTGCTTCGCCTTGATGGGCCGAAAGGAAGCAGGATCAATCATTGCAATATCATGAGATACGGCTCAACAAAAGCAAACTCATTGTATCTCGAAGCAGGGCGTTCGTCAAGGGAAGCTTCTTGGCGAAGATGGAAAGTCCTTTGCTTTTTTCAAAAAATTCGATTATTCAAACAGCCACAACCGGGCCTCATGGTCCTTGAAATACGCCGCCAGGCCTTGGGGGGTATGCTCATATCCCTGAAAGCTCTCCACGCCGATGGTGAGGGAAATGGGGGCGGCTTCCTTGCCCACGTAATATTGGCCGGGCCTGCGAAAGCCGTAGGGAAATTGCCATTTCTGCCGCTTGCCCTCCAGGGTGAGGCAGCTGGCCAAGGCCCCAAAGGGCTCCCCGCTCACCGCCACCAGAAAGCCTCCCTCCTCCTTTTCCACGTGAAAGGGGATCTCCTCCAGGGCCAGGGCCGGGGTATCCAGCCTGCCGCTTTGCTCCAGCAGCTCCTGGGAGGAGGCGAAGGATACGCTTTGGGACTGGTTGAGCTGCTTGCCCTCGGGGCTGGTCATCACGCATTGAAGGGTGAAGGGCTCCTTGGTATCCAGCACCAGCCAGTCGTTGAGGGGCTGCCCGTTGACGGACAGCCGGAGGCGCTGGGTGGGGTCCGCCAGCCGGGGCATCACATACACCGCGCCGTCCATGGGGAAGGTGTCAAAGCCCAGCAGATCCATCTTTCCGCCGATCTGCCAGTTTTCGCTCTCCGGGCGGATGCCCGCCAGGGCATAGGCCCGCTGCTTGCCAAACAGGGCGTCGTAGGAGAGCAAATCGTAATCCGAATCCGTGTTCAGGCCCTTTTTGCGCAGCTCGTCGATGTGGTGGAAGAAGGGGTCGTCCCCCAGGCCCGCCAAGGCCAGGGCATGGGCTCCCAGCTGCCAGGTTTTCATAGGGGGCTCGCTGCGGAAGGTGTCTCGGTTGCTCCAGATCAAATACGGGCACAGGTGCCCCACGTCCCCCTCTATGGGCATGCCGATTTCCTCGTAGACCTCGATGCCAAAGGGGGGAATGTGATCGCCGAAAAGCACCACCATCGTGGGCTCCGGGAAGGCGGACAGCTCCCGGATCAGCTCCCGCAGCGCCTCGTCGCTCTTGCCCAGGAGATAGCAGTAATTGCGCAAAATCCGCTCGCTCTCCAGGCTCAGGTCGTTGCGAAAGGGCCTGTCCGCGCCGTAGGTCTGGGCGAAATCATCATAGTCGTAGGTTCCGTGGTTTTGCATGGTGATGCAGAAGATGAAATCCTTCCCCTGGGTCTCCTTGAGCTTTTCCAGCACCGACCGGTAGTGTTCCCCGTCGCTGACGAACATCCCCGTCTTGGCCAGGGGCCGCCGGGTGGTGTCGGTGGTGGAAAACTCGTCAAAGCCCATCAGCCGGAGATTCTTATAGCGGTTGTAGAACACCCCGTTAAACCAATGGATGGCCGAGGCGTGGTAGCCCCTCTCCCGCAAGGTGGCCGCCAGGGAGTGAAGGGGAGGAATCCCGATGGAATAGGGGTTGACGGAATAGCGGCTTTGCAGGCCCGTGAGCACCTCAAACTCGGTTTCGCTGGTGCCGCCCCCCTGTTTGGGCACATAGATCTGCCCCGTGGCGCAGCTTTGAATCAGCTCGTCGTAAAAGGGCATCAGGGGCCGGGTGAAGTCCAGGTATTTCTCCAAATGGGCCTGGTCCGTAAAGCTCTCGGAGAGGATGAAGATCAGGTTGGGGCTTTCGGCAGCTTGCTTTTTCTCCTGGGGGACCGCCGATTGAACCCGCTGCCAGGCCACGTCCACCTCCGACTCATGATAGGAGAAGCTCGCCACGGACTGCCGCTGCTTTTCCGCGGCCACCACGGTGAACAAGGTGCCCCCGTGATGGGCGCAGTCCGCCAGGCTGGTGTTGCTGCCCTGGGTGATTCCTTCAAAATTGCAGCCGGGGATCAACGCCGCCATCAGCGCCAGGCCCAAAGCGGGCCACAGAAAGCTCCTTCTGGCCCGGCGGCCCCGGATGAATACCAAGGACAGCCCAATGGCGGCAAGGCCCAGGATCACCACCCGGAACGCCTGGGCCCAATCGATCTTCAAATCCAACTGGCCCACGGCGTGCTGGATTTCCCCCAGGAGCCAAAGGTCCGACAGCAAGATGGGCTCGAAGCGGTAGCGCACCTTATAAAAGCTGACAATGCCCAAAACGCAGAAGAGCAGCGTCAGGGAAAGGGACGCGCACAGCCGGGCCCTATCGCTGCGGATCAAGGCGAAAAGCCAGAAGAGGCCCAGAAAAAAGCCCAGGTTTTGCAAAAAAAACACAGGCTTCTTTTGGGCCCAGGAGAGCATGGCGGGAAAGCCGCCCCTGGCAAGGGCTTCAAAAAGCGCCAGGGCAGCCAGGGGGATGAGCAGGAGAAACAGCGCATCCCCCAAGGCCCTGGGAAGGGTGAGGGTGGGAAGGGAGAAGCGGGCCTTCTCCGCTTCTTGGGGAGCCTGGGCGGGGGCCGGGGGCCGGTTTTTCTGGTGGGTCATGGGATACCTCTGCGGTCATCGCTGCGTTATTTGCTTTTCAGGGTGATGAGGTGAATCTGGGGCGTGGCGAAAAGCCGCGCCGGGAAGTTGCTGGTGCCCACGCCGTTGCTGATCAAAATGCTGGCCCGGTTTTCCTCCCGCCAGCCGCTCAGGTAACGCAGGCCGATCTCCGGCCTGAGTTTGGGGATCAGGGGCTGGCCGAAGAGGGTCACCTGTCCGCCGTGGGTATGGCCAAATAGCGCCAGGTCAAACCAATGGTTGTCGTTCTCCCTGGTTTTGGCCGCAAAGGCCGCGGGCAAAAGATCCGGGGTGTGGCCCACAAAGATGACAAAATCGTCCTTGCTCACCTGGGAGGCCACCCCGGCCACATCCGGGTAGCCGTTGTAGAAATCATCCACCCCGGCGATATAGGCGTAGGTCTGCCCCACCTTCACCCGGGCCACGTTGTTGGTCAGGGGCAGGCAGCCGTATTTGGTCATCTGCCCCACCAGCAGGGAAAAGTTGCTCTCCGGCTCGGTGCGGTCATGGTTGCCCACCACCCCGAAAACCCCCAGCCGGGCCTGAATGGGCGGCGCGGTTCGGAAAAACTCAATGGCTCCGGCGCTGTCCTCGGCATAATCCCCGCCCAGGAGCACCAAATCGGGGCTGAGGCCGTTGATGGTGTTGATCAGGTTCACCACCCGGCTGTGGGAAAAGAACGCCCCCTCATGAATGTCGCTGGCAAAGACGATCCTCATGCCCTTGAGGTTAGGGTGGAGGTTTGCCACCTGCACCGTGCGTTCCTCCACCGTCAAGCGGCTGGCCTCCCAAAAGGGGTAGACGATCATGGCAAGGAGCACCAGAAACATAAAGACCCGTGAAAAACGAACCCTCCTGCGAGGCGGCTTGCGGTACTTGAGCGGATAGCGCGGCATCCCTTTTTCCCCCTTCCGTCGTTGACAGGTTATTTCGCTGTATTGTACACTAGGACCATCCCCGTTGACAAGGGCGTGCATCCATGACGAAACAGAATGCTTCCCCGAAAGAACCTTCCCCCAAAACCTTGCCGGGCTTCCGGGCCATCGGCCCCACCCCTTACCTTTCGCCGGTGCCTGCGGTGCTGGTGGGCTGCGCCGATCCGGAGAGGGGCCTGGGCCCCAATCTCATCACCGTGGCCTGGGCCGGGGTTTGCTGCTCCCGCCCGCCCATGCTCTCCATCAGCTTGCGCAAGGAGCGCTACAGCTACGGGCTGATCCGGCAAACCGGGGAATTCACCGTGAACCTGGTAAGCGAGGCGCTGCTTCACGCCGCGGACTACTGCGGCGTGAAAAGCGGAAGGGATCTGGATAAATTTGAGGCGCTGGGGCTGCACGCCATTGCGGCCCCTCTTCTTTCCTATGCTCCCGCCTTGGCGGAAAGCCCGGCCTTTCTTTGCTGCCGGGTGAAGGACGTGTATCCCCTGGGCAGCCACGAGCTTTTTCTGGCGGAAATCCTCCAGGTCTGCGTTCAGGAATCCTATTTCACAGGCTCCGGTTCCATCGACGAGAAGGCCATGGGGCTGGTGGGGTATGTACACGGCAAATACAGGGCTTTGGGCCGGGAGCTTGGCTTTTTCGGCTTTTCCGTCGCCGGGCGGGAGGCTTTGCTGCGCCGCATGCCCAAAGGATCAAAATAGCTGGCCCGCGCTCCCTTTCCCCGCCTTTTCCCTTCCGGTTGTTTCCAGCTCAATGGCGTACATGTCCCGCATCCGGCCGAGCAGTTCATCCACAATGCGCAGCTTCTCCTGGTTGGCGGGGGCCTGGGGGTCATACTCCACCCCCTTGCCAATGAACAGGGTGCGCAGCTTTTTGCTGGCATAGATGGGTACAAAGACCGCCCGCTTCTTGGTCTTGGCGTAATAGGCCGGGCCCAGCATGGCAAAGCCGGTGTACAGCCGCCCCACCCCTTCGGAGACGTATCCCCGCTCCCCGTAGGCGTGGTCCTCCCCGGCTTCGGGAAAGATCAGGATGTTATCCTCCGCCTGCATGGCCTGGATGGTGATGCGGAAGGTCTGCATCAGCTTGCGGGGCTCGTTGCGGTACACGGGGATGCTCTCGATGCTTTGGAAGATCCAGTGGAAAATGGGGTAGAGCAGCCTTCGGATCAACGGGCGCTTCCATCTTTCCGGCAGCCATCTCTGCCTTTTCATGGTGCCCTGGTACATATGCTCCACAATGGCTTCCTTTTCCATCATATCGCTGGCCGTCCAGGGCCTGAAGGAGATGGGTGCGTAGAGGTTCGCCACCACCGGGCCGTACAGCTCCCCGTGGTTGCAGATCAAAATCATGGTGCCGTCCTCATGCCCGGCTATGTTTTCCTTGCCCACCACCTTGTGGTAATACAGGGGACGGCAGATGGTGATCAGGGCCTTCAAGGCATAGCGGTTTTTATGGCGCTTCACCACCACGCTGTCCAGCTGCTCCTTCATGGCGGGGTTTTCCCCGCCCTCCTGGGTCAGGGTCAAGAAGCGCCGCAGCTTGGCAAAGTAGCGGTTGTCCATGGGAAAGTGCAGCACGCTGACAAAGGCCGCCAGCAGCAGCAGCATGGGGGGCAGAATCATCAGGGGCCGGAAGCCCTGCAGCAGGGACGGCAGATCCGTGCCCTCCCAGCTCTTTCCCCAGGGGGCGGATAGAAGGGTGAGCAACGCCAAAGCCAGCATCTGCCCAGCCAGAATGCTGAGCTCCGTATGGGCTTGCCGCACCTGGACATACCCCTCCAGATGGTTTTCCAGGCCATAGCGGGCCACGTTGGTCATCAGCCGCTCCATTTCCGCCAGGCAGGTGGCGGACACCGTGGCCCCCGCCATGGAGAGGGCCAGGGCCAGGTTGCTCATGAGCAAATCCGGGGCGTGCCCCAGCTGCCGGTAGAAAAGCACCAGGCCGGAAATCCACAAAAAGACCCCCGCCAAAAGCAGCTGGGTCACGGCAGGGCGGCGGCCTTGCATTTTGCGCAGGAGCCAGTCCGTGACCTTTTGCAGCAGCAGCGTCAAAGACAGCGCGACGCCCAGGCTCACCAGCAGCTCCTTGATAGCCAGGCCGATGAAGGTGTACACCATCACCAGCGTGATTTGCAAGGCCAGCAGAATCAACCGGTGAAAGCGCTCAAAGGCCTGATAGGCCCCGATGCCATGGAGCCCCTTGGCGGCGCTGCCCATGGCCCCCAAATCCGGGGGCTCGCCCGTACCGGCAGCCAGGGTCTTTCTCTCCCGCCATAGGCCGTAGCCCTCCAGGGCCGCGCCCAGGGCAAAGCCCGCCAGCATCTGCCAGGCCACCTCCGCGCTGGGCATGTTCCAAAACAGGATGGCCGACACAATGCCCACGGGCAGAAGCTCCAAAAGGGCGGACAGCAGCAGAAAGGCGGGCTTCCCGATGCTGCGGCGCATCCTTTTTTCCACCAGTCGGCGCAAAAAGGTCCCCCGCATGATGATCAGCAGCGCGAAGGAGAAGATGATCCATACGGTTTCGATTTTCAGCGCAGTTGGATAGACGGACAGCAGAAGAAGATTGCATAGGAGCATGAAGGCCAGCAGCAGCGCGCCGGCCACCCGCATGCCCTTGGGAACCCCTTTTCTGCCCCGGCCCATCACCAGGCGCATCAGCTCCACGCCAATCAGGCCGCTCATCATCAGCGCGCCGCCGATGACCGCGGGAATGGAAAGGACGCCGCTCATCATCATGCAGTACATGTAATGATACTGGGTGCTCAAGGACATGAGCACCAGCATCCCCCGCCGGGAGGAATCCACCCAAAGGCTCCGCTCCGTCGTGTGCAAGAAAGCCGCTCCTTTCCCTATAGCAATGGCGCAGTCCCAATTCATTGTAGCATAGGTTCCACAGGAGCGGCAAGGCGCGTTTTGGCACCGCCAGGGCGGCGGGGGCCCAGAAAAAGAACAAAGAAGTATGAAGTATTTCACTTCCCCTTCTGTCTTTCCGTCATAGCTATATGGTGTTGTCTTACAAATCAGGACTCGGAGGAAGACTTCATGGCTTTAAAGACAGGTTTCATAACAGGATCATTGTCTTTATCTAAGTCGCGGCAATATTCTCCAGTGGTACATCTTTGCTTACAAGGGGTTCCAGGGGCTGGGCCCCTGGCCGCCCCGGGGGGAAGGGGGTTGTTAGGGGGCCTGGGGGAATGAGGGAGGGCCGCAGGCCTGACTAGCGACCGAAGTTGCCGAAGGCAACGAATCGCGTACCCACCCCAGGGCTACGCCCTGGGGTGGGCGAAAGAGAAATCGGAAATCCCCCAGGCCCCCTAACGTACTCGTTTCCTGTGACAAGGTAAGGAAAGAAAAATATTCTATCTCTGCGCTAAAAGCCCACTCCTCTCAAGCAAAGAGGCACTCTTCCTCCCATAACCCAATCAAAACCAAATACCCCTACCCCACCTGCTTATCCTCTCCAATGGAATCCTCCACCTCACCCAAATCAGGAGAAAGCCCCAAAGCGTCCGCCTGCACAAACCCCCGTACCAGCTCCCCTTCCAATGTGGTTTCCACATAGGCCCAGGCATAGCGGTTCTGGTATTCGGTGAGGTAGGTGAGCTGGCCTCCCGCCGGCAGCCTGGCGATGACGCTGGAGCCCATAGCCGGGTCGTCCGTAAGCTGGGCGGCGCTTTGTAAGGTCATGGGGATTCCCTCAAAATCCAGGGAAGGAAGCCCCGCGGGCTTTCCCTTTATCTTCGCGCCGTCCACATAGCCCACCCGGACGCTGCCGTTGTTGGTCAAATACATCACCAGCAGCCATCCGTTCTCCCATCCGGCGGCGTAGACGGCCCCGTTGGTGCTCAGGGAGGCCTTCCCTCCCGCGCCCCGGTAGGACTGCGCGCTGGGGGCGGAATAGACCGGGAATTTCTGGTTTGCCTTCATCTCCACGGCAAAAAACCCGCTCAACACGTCAAAGCTGTCCTCGATATAATCCAGGTAGTTTTTTCCCTTGGAGTTCTTGGTGTTCTGGTCCCGCATCTCCTGGCGCACGTCCTTCACCAGGCGCTCGTTGGTCCATTCCAGGCTGCTGAGCTTGGGGTAACAGGCCCGCCGGTTGTCCGGGTCCTGGTTGGGGGTATACCAGGGCCGGTCCCCGAAGTAATTGTAATACTTCTTTCCCACCTCGAAGTTATAGCCGTGGCGGGCGAAGATCTCGTTGAGGATAAAGCCCAGGGACTCATAGCTCCACTCCCACAGCTCCTGCCGGGTCAGATAGCGGGTATTGCTGTCCGGGATGATGTATTGGCCGCTTGCCAGGGCCGCCGTAGGCATCAGGGCCAGGAGTAGCGCGACCGCCAAGATTTTTTTCCACATACGATCCATCCTCTCTTCATTCCGGGTCCGTGGCGCGGCCTGGGGGATTCCCTCCGGGGCCTATTGCAAAAGCTCCAGCAGCTTTTCCAGGGTCTTCAGGTTGCGGCAGGTCATGGGGACCGAAAGCTTTTCCAGGGAGGCCGCCAGCTTGCTGGAGCGGATGCTTTGATGGCATAGCAGGTATATCTCCCGCCCCGCGATCACCAGCCGGTCCTCTGCGTCCCTTTGGGGTATGACCCCGGCCTGGCCGGCCGCCAGGGGGGCTTCCAGCAGATAACAATACAGGCTTTCCGCCCCTGCCGCCGCTTCCCGGGCCTGGGCCAGCTCCCGGGGGGAGAAGGGGACCCCTTTCACCAAAGCCTCCATTTCCTCGCTGTTTCGCAAGATCACGGGGCTTTCAAAGCCGAAGGTATCCCGAAAGGCCTTCGCGATCTCCAGGCGAAGGAAGGGCTCCTCCCGATGGGTGGAAAACAGGGCGTTCCCGCTTTGGATATAGGTGCTTACCTGCTCCAGGCCCAGCGCTGAGAGCATGGCGCGCAAGGCCGCCATCTCCACCCGGTGCCTGCCGCCTACGTTCAGCCCCCGAAACAGCGCCGCGTATCTCATTTTCATCCCCTTTTTCAAAAGGAGTTTCCGCTTGCCTGGATAGGCCCAGGAACACCTTTTATCATTCGCCCTTTCCCAAAATATTCCTTCCGTTTTCCCTTGTTTCCCGTGAAACAATGCGGGCCTACGGGAAGATTTTTCTTTCCGCAATCCAGGCCATTGACTTTTATCCGAATCTGGATAGACTTATGGGGTATCCAGAGAGGTGACGCCTATGGTTCGGGATTTGACCGTCGGACCTCCCCTTCGTAGAGTGATGAGTTTCTGCCTGCCAATTTTGGTAGGCAGCCTTTTTCAACAGGCCTATGCCATTGTGGAAAGCATCCTTGTGGGCAAATACCTGGGGGTGGAGGCCTTTGCCGCCGTGGGCAGCACAGGTCCCATGAACACCCTGATCCTGGGCTTTGGCCTGGGGTTTGCCTCCGGGCTGTGCATCCCCATCGCCCAGCATTTCGGGGCCGGGGATGTGCGGGCCCTTCGCCGGGCCGAGGCCAACGGCCTATACCTGCTGGCCCTCATCTGCGCCTTGATGGCCCTTTTTATGACATTCCTCACCCGGCCGATCCTCGTTTTGTTCAATACCCCCGCCAATCTTCTGGAGGACGCCGTGACCTTCATTGGCCTTACCTTCAAGGGCTCCTTCGCAATGCTGTTTTATAGCCTGTTCCTGGGGTACATGCGGGCCCTGGGGGACAGCAAAACCCCTCTCCTGTTTTTGATCCTGGCCTGCATCCTGAATATTCTGCTGGACCTTCTCTTTATCGGGATGCTCCATACCGGGGTGGAGGGGGCCGCCTGGGCCACCATCCTCTCCCAGCTGATCGCGGCGCTTTTTTGCGTGCGCACCATCCGCAAGCACGTGCCCATCCTTTACCTCACCAAGGAGGACGCTAAGCCCTCCCTGAAGGAGATGCTGAGCCTGTGCCGCACCAGCATCCCCTTGGGCTTGCTCTTTTCCCTGGTGGCCATAGGCTCCGTGGTGATCCAATCCGCTGTGAACAGCCTGGGGTCCGATGCGGTGGCGGCCCTGTCCGCCAACGGAAAGGTGCAAAACGCCCTTCTGGCGCCCCTGGACGCCGCCGGGGTGGGCCTTGCCACCTTCGTAAGCCAAAACTACGGGGCCCGGCGCTTTGACCGCATCCGGCAGGGGATCCGCCAATCAACATTGCTCTTTTTCGGCTATTGCGCCTTTGCCTTTGCCATCAACTTCTTTTTCGGCTGCGCCATATCGGAGCTCTTTGTGGATCGGTCCCAAACCGCCATCCACGGGCTGGTGCGGCAGCTTTTGATGACGAACTCCTATTTCTTCGTTTTCATCACGCTGATCTACATTTACCGCTACGCCATGCAGGGCCTGGGCTTCTCCAACGTAGTCATGGCCTCGGGCCTTTTGGAAACCGCGGGCCGGATGATCGCGGGGCTGCTGCTGCTGGCGCCTTTGGGCTTTACGGCCATCTGCCTTGCCTCTCCCATCGCCTGGACCCTCTCCGCGGTGTTTTTGTTCCCCATGTACATTCATGCCATCCGAAAGCTGGAAAGGGCCTCCGCCTTATCCTAGCCGGACTGGATTCGGCCGGTTTTCAAGCCCGTTCCCCGCTGTGGGAGCGGCTTTTTCTTTTCAAGTCCGATCCTCCAAGTCATAGGGCGTGGACAGCCCGCATACGCTACCTACAAAGGCGTACGAGGAGGAAATCCATATGATGGATCACATGGACCCCAGAGTTTATGAACATCAACCCGCCCCCTCCTTCAAGGTGTTGCGGGAAGAGCTTCCCATGGAGCGTTTTGTTGGCGCGTCTAGTTCCCAGGCTGTGGTGGAAGGGGAGGTAGCCCTGCCCGGAGGCCTGAGGGAGGAGACCCGCGTGCTCTCCGCAGAGGCCATGTGCGTGGCGGAAAAGGCCGAGGCCCTGGCGGACAGGGTGGAGGTGGAGGGCCGTGTGATTTTTCACGTTCTCTACACCCAGGGGGACCCCACTCACATCCTGGCCCTGGAAGCCAGCGCGGAGTTCACCCACAACGTGGATATGCCGGGGGTATCCCCAAAGATGACCGCCACCCCCAACGCTGTGGTGGAGCATGTGGAGGCCGTGGCCCAGGGGGGGCGGCTTCATCTGCGTTCCATCCTGCGGGCGGGGGCCCGGGTGCTTCTGAATGAACCCTTCAGCGTGGTCACCAGCATCCAGGACACAGAGGGCCTGATGGCGAAAACCTCCGTTGTCCAGGGCTGCCTTACCGTGGCGGAAGGGGATACGGACGTGCTGGTCCGGGACGAGTGCGAGCTGGCGGGGGTGCTGCAGATCAAAGACACCCTGTACGCCACGGCCCTTGCCACGGTAAACGACGTCATGGGGGGCGAGGAGCGGGCCACCCTGTCGGGAAACATCCTGCTGGAAGTGGTCCACTGCAGCAACATGCCCTCCCGGTCCTTGGTGGTCACCCGGCACACCATCCCCTTTGAGGAAACCCTTCCTTTGATGGGAGAACCCGGGGATTCCCTGTGCGCCGAGGCCGTGGTAAAGGACGTGGCAGTCCTCTCCCAGGACGGGCCCGGGGAGGGGGAGCGCACCCTGCGGGCCGAGGTGCTGCTGGGCCTCAAGGCCCGCACCACCCGCAAAAAGGACATGATGCTGCTCCAGGACGCCTACACCACCCAGGGAGAGCTTCTCCTTCCGGTGGTCCAGGAGGTGCGCCGGGCCCTGGGGTATCAGCAGATTCATACCGCGGAAAGCGGAAAGATGACCTTGCTCCTGGAGGGGGAACAGCCCCCCGCCCGCACGCCGGTGAAGGCCTTCCTGCGGCCCATCGTCACCGACGTAAACCCCCAGGGGGGACGGCTCTTTTTGGAGGGCATGATGGAAACCACCTTGCTCTACATGACCGACGACAGCGAGGTCCCCGTCAGCTATTCCACAGAGGAACCCTTCCACATGGTTTTCGCCTGCGAGGTGTCCGATCCCGAGGGGATCACCTTGGTGCCCAGCAATGTGGATGTGAACGGCATCACCAGCGACCGGGTGGAGATCAAGTACATCCTCCATCTCTTCTGCAACGATGTGCAGCTGGCTACGGACGCCCTGGTGAGCGATGTGGTGCGCCAGCCCGCCCAACCCCTGAACCCGGGCATCGTCCTTTACTTCACCCAGCCGGAGGAATCCCTGTGGGACATCGCCAAGCGCTACCGGGTGAGCAAGGAAAGCCTCCAGCGCATGAACCCGGAACTGGTGGGGGACGGCCCCTTTGAAACCGGGCGCAGCGTGATCCTCTGGCAGCGGGGAAACGCGGATCAATAGAAGCATGCGGACCCTGAAAGCAAGGAAGGCGCGGCTCTTTGGCCGCGCCTTCCTTGGTCTGCGCTTTTGCGCGCCTATTGGTCCGCCTGTTCTCTTTTCTCCCTTTCCCAGGCCCTCAGCCCCAGCAGGTACGCGCCCATAAGGCCGCTGATGGGAAAGAGCTTGGGGGGAAGGATGTATTCGTCGATCCGCTCCAAAATGGAGGCGTGCCGCACATACCCACCCAGGAGCCTTTGGGTTTCCTTGCGGACTTTGGGAAAGAGCCCCTGGCGCTCCATCACGCCGCCCCCCAAAATGATCCGCTGGGGGCTGGCGATGAGGATCAAATTCACGCACATCTGGGCCAGGTAATAGGCCTCGATGTCAAAGGTGGGGTCCTCGTCGGCCAGGAGGCGGGCGTCCCCCTGAACCCGGGCCCCGATGGCCGGGCCCGAGGCCAACCCCTCCAGGCACCCGTCATGATAGGGGCACACCCCCCGGGGGTTGGGGTCCTGGGGATGGGGGCGGAGCACCATATGCCCTACCTCCGGATGCAGCAGGCCGTGGACCATCTGCCCATCCACCACCACGCCGCCGCCGATGCCGGTGCCTACGGTAACATACACGGCGTTGGAAACGCCCTTGGCCGCTCCCAAAACGATTTCCGCCAGAGCCGCCGCGTTCACATCCGTGTCAATGGCACAGGGAATGGACCGGCCCTCTTTCAGGTTCTTCAGCAGCGGGTAGTTCTTCCACGCCAGCTTGGGGGTGTTGGTGATGCAGCCGTAGGTGGCGGAGGCCGGGTCCAGGTCCAGGGGCCCAAAGCTGCCCACGCCCAAGGACTGGACCTGATGGTCCCTGAAAAACTCCTGCATGCGGGGCATGGTGGCGGCCGGTTCCTGGGTAGGAACGGTGATCTGGTTCAAAATGGTTCCATCCTCGGAAAAGACCCCCAGCACCATCTTCGTGCCGCCTGCTTCCAACGCGCCAATATTCATACAAAGCCCCCCAAAAGTAGTTTTGAAGCTTGCGCCTGACCTATGGTTCAAATCATACCAAAGAATGGGGGCAAAAACAATCGTTCCGCTTTGATTTCCCCCCTTCCCTTTCTTGACTTTTCAGGAAAAGACCGATACAATCAAAGCAGCGATGGGCTTTGCAACGCCTTTTCACCTTGCCGAAAACGTCCTTGCGCCTGCGCGGATGAGGAGCGGATGCCCATGTCTTTTTCCAGCGATTGCAAGGAGGAGCTTTGCCGCCTTCCCTTGGAAAAGTCCTGCTGCCGCCTCAGCGAACTAAGCGCCCTGTATATGACCCTGGGTTCCCTGAACCTTTTGGGGCGGGGCCAGATCAGCGTCCAGTTTTCCGTGGAGAGCCCCGCCATTGCCCGGCGCATCTTCATCCTGTTGCAAAGGGAGCTCCACCTTACCGCCCAGATTCATTACGTCACCCACGCCCGCTTTGGCGGGGTCCGAAGCTGTATCCTCACGCTGGGCCCCCAGCAATCCCCCGTCCTGCTCACCCGGTTTTCCATGATGGACCTGGATCATCACGGCCAGGCGGCGCTCCGCTCCACCACCCCCAAGGCGAGCCTCCAGCGCCTGTGCTGCAACCGGGCGTTTTTGCGGGGGGCGATGCTGGGCTGCGGCACCCTCACCAAGCCCAAGCGGGGCTACCGGCTGGAGCTGGCCGCCTCGGAGGAGGGGCTGCGCGCGGCCCTGTTCAAGGCGGTGCAACGCTTCGGCCTTTCCCTGAAGCAAAGCCGGCGCAAGGGGCAGACGGTATTGTACCAAACCAAAGGCGAGGAGGTCATCACGTTTCTCACGGTGGTGGGCGCCCACCGGGCGGTGATGGCCCTGGAGGATCTCAGGGTCCAGCGGGAGGTGCTGGGGGACATCAATCGGGCCATGAACTGCGACACAGCCAATCTGCAAAAGCTCATGAACGCCAGCGACCGCCAGATTGAGCAAATCGTCCGCCTGATTTCCCACCAGCGCTTTGGGAGCCTGTCCCCTGCCCTCCAGGAAATCGCCAAGATGCGCGTGCAGGCGCCGGATGCTTCCTTGGCCGAGCTGGGGCAAATGCTGGACCCTCCCCTGGGAAAAAGCGGGGTCAACCACCGCATGCGCAGGCTGATGGACGTCGCGGAAAACCTATCCGAATCCGGGCCTTCTGAAAACCCCCAGGATATTCCTCCTGCTTCCCCTGATCCCCCACCCTCTTGAAAGGAGAAACCCCATGATCAAAACCCCCTATTCCCTCCAGGCCTTCCTGCCCTTTGACCGGGTTGGGGCGGCCTTGCTGGCGCAAACCGCCTCCCGCTTTGAGTGCCGCCTGACCCTGGAAAGGGAGCATACGGTGCTTAACGCCAAAAGCATGCTGGGACTTTTGTCCCACCATTCCTTTGGGGACGGCCTCTTTACCCTGGTGGCGGACGGCGAGGATGAACAGGCCGCCATCAAATCCCTGTTGGAATTGATCCACTCCTGACTGTTTGATTACGGAAAATTTTGGGGAATCCTTGTGGATAAGGTCCGCCTTTTTCCGATAAGAAGCCGTTTCTTTTTTCCATGACGCTGTTTTCCATGGATGTGGAAAGCGTGGAAAACCCCCTTTGGGCAACCGGATGAGGTGCTCCTTCCCCCCTTTGTTTCCCTCCCAGGTTCTCTCCCCATTGGCAGGAAACGAGAGAATCTTTATCGAATAGGGTAAGGGTTGCGCGGTCTTCACCCCCGGGAGGAAGCCGGCCATGGAAAAAGGCCCAAATCCGGCACATTCTTCCACAGGTTTTCCCCATGGGTTTTTGAAGCCCCGGCAGCGGCGAAGGGGGTTTTCCACGCTTTCCACACCCCCTACTACTACTACTAAGAAATAAGATACTACTACCATAGGGTAGGTGGAGGAGTCCCGCATGAAGTTTGAATGTTCTGCTCAGGAAATGATGGTTGGCCTGGTGAACGCCACCCGCGCTTTGGGGGCCCGGCCCGCCATGCAGATTTTGGAAGGGGTTTTGCTGAAAACCGGGGAGGATGAAATTTTTCTGACCTGCACGGACGGCTCTTTGAGCATCAAAGCCCGGGTGAAGGCCACGGTGGACCAGCCGGGGTCCGTTGTACTGCCCGGCAAGCTGCTCACGGAAATCGTCCGCAAGCTTCCCGAGGGCGTGGTATCCTTCCAGATGAATGAGAAGATGGTGGTGGTGATAAAGTGCTGCCAGAGCCGCAGTACCATCACCGGCATGCCCCCGGCGGATTTTCCTGAAATGAAGAACCTGCTTTCCACTCACGCGCTGCATCTGCCTCAAAAGCGCCTGCGGGAGATGATCAGCAAGGTGGTGTTTGCCATAGCGGTGCAGGAAAGCCGCCAGGCCCTTACCGGCTGTTTGGTGGAGATCACTCCCCAGGAACTCCGCCTGGTGGGTCTGGACGGGTTCCGGCTGGCCCTTCAGCGGCTCCACGACAACTTTGTGCTGCCCGAGGGGAAGGAGCTGGTCACGGCCATCGTGCCCGGCCATGTGATGAGCGAAATGAGCCGCATCATGACCGATGAGGAGAACATGATCACCTTCCATTTGGACGGCACCCACCTCATGGCCGTGATGGGGGACACCACCTTGGTCACCACCTTGCTGGCCGGAGAGTACATCAATTACAAGCAGATTCTTCCCGCCGCCTGGCTTACCAGGGTCACGGTGAAGAAAAAGGAGCTCCAGGATGCCATTGAGCGGGCCAGCCTAATGGCCAGGGAGGGCAAGAACAACCTGATCCGCATGAATGCGTCCAATGACCGGCTGAAGATCACCTCCATGAGCGAGTTGGGAGACGTGCTGGAGGAGCTGGATATTCATCTGGAGGGCGAGGAGATCGATATCGCCTTCAACGCCCGCTACATCAGCGATGTGATCAAGAACGTGGACGACGAGTGCTGTACCCTGAGCATGAACACCAATGTGAGCCCCTGTGTGGTGTGCCCTGTGGAAGGGGATGAATACCTCTATTTGGTGCTTCCGGTTCGGGTTTACAATTAACTTCCTTTCGGGATTTGAAAAAAAGGGAAAAAGGCTCCAAGTTTGGGGCCTTTTTTCAGGGAAGATAGATTTTAGGCAAAGAGAATCGCCTGCCAACCGGCAGGCGATTCTCTTTCCTAAAGCCAGGATGTAGCGTTAGATATTGCTGGGAATGGCGTTGCTGCTGTAGAGCCTGCGCTGGGTATCCTGGCCGGCCACCCCATCCACGCTCAAGCCGTTCACCTGCTGGAAGTTCATCACGGCATTCCGGGTAGCTTCGTCGTATTTGCCGGTGATGGCCCCGTCGTAATACTTGAGCTCGTACAGGGTATACTGGAGGTTTCTCACGGCGGTGCCGCTGCTGCCAACCTCCAGCTTGCTATAGCTGCCGGACTCGGAGGTGCCGCCATACAGAAGGCGCTGGGTGGTGGGGCCCGCCATGCCGGTAACCCGCAGGCCCGCGGCCTGCTGGTAGGAGCTCACAGCGGACTGGGTACCGGAGCCATAGCTTCCGTCCAATTCGCCGTTGTAATAGTTCCTGCTGGACAGGGCGCTTTGCAGCGCTTGCACGGTGGATTTGCTGGTGTTGGTTCCATTGGCGATGGTGGTGTAGCCGTTGGTGCTGGCGGTCTTGCCGAAGCTCTCCGCGGAGGAACCGGAGCTGGACCCGCCGCCGCCGCTGCCACCGCCGTTTCCCCCGGAATTCCCATAGATGGCGTTCAGGGTGGCCTTTCCGGCAATGCCGTCCGCGTTGAGGCCGTTGGCGCTTTGGAAGGCGATGACGGCGCTTTCCGTGCCGTCCCCGAAATCCCCGTCCACGCTGCCGGAGTAATACCCCAGGGTTTTGAGATGCTGCTGCAAGGCGGACACGGCGCCGCCGCTCATGCCCTTTTTCAAAGAGCCGATGTTGGCCACCACGGAGGAAGCCTTCTTGGCGGAAGAGGAATAGAGCTTTGCCAATGTGGTAGGCCCGGCGATGCCGTCGGCATAGATGCTGTTACGCTTCTGGAAGGCAATGACCGCCGCTTCGGTGGTTTCCGCGAAGGTCTTATCCGCGGTACCGCTGAGGTAGCCAAGCACGATCAGGCGGTTTTGCAAAATGCCCACCTGTTCTCCAGTGGAGCCCAGCCTGAGGTAAATATCCGTTTTGCCGTTGGTATATTTATTGGCGTTGGAGGAAGAGCTGGAAGAACTGCTGGAGGAAGAGGGCTTGCTACCGCTGGAAGAGGACGAAGAGGAGGACGGGGTGGAGACGGTAGCGTCCTTTTTGTGGATCGCCTGGGCGCTATAAATGGCTTCCTGGGTGGCCTTTCCGGCGATACCGTCCGCTTGGAGCCTGTTGGCGGTTTGGAAGTCCTTTACGGCGGATGTGGTTCCGGAACCGTATTTTCCGTCCACGGAGCCGGTGTAATATCCCAGGGTCTTGAGGCGCTGCTGCAGCTCCTTGACGCTGGTTCCCTCGCTGCCGCTTTTCAGGACATTGGAGGAGGCCGTGCCCGCGATGGTGGGCGTGGCGGTAGGCACGCCAATGGTGACGTTCCCCGGGGCGGGGGTAGCCGTTTCGCCAATGGGAATCACATTGCTGGGCGGGTTGGTGGCGCTGCCGCCCTTAAAGTCCCAATCATTCCAATCCACCTGGTTGTTGGTGGGGGAAGGGGAAGGGGTAGGCGTGGCGGTGGCCTGGGGAATCGGCGTGACAACGGTATCAAACTGCTGTCCCCCGGTTCCGATGGTCAAGCCGTTGTTATCGTCCACAATCCGGTCCGGCTCCAGATAACAGCTGCTGAGGATGACCACCGCTCCCAGAAGCAGCGCTATGAGCAAAGAGCGCTTGAGAAGGGCTTGTGGCGCGACCGGCTTCTTTGGTATACGCCGTTGTGTTTTCAATCTTCAACTCTCCCTTGCGATGGCGCGCATCGTTGCGCAACACTCTAAATGGTTGGTTTTGTTCATTCCCAGGATACGCGGGTACGCGTAGCCAGTTTCATTGTACTCGGTGAGCTTTGAGAAATCAAGTGAGTTTTGCTCTCCGCTCGCCTATAAGACGCGGGAATCAGTTGATTTGTTCCCGGCTATGAAATATTTTTGTTATATTTCGGAAATTTTTTTGAATGCGGAACACAGGCGCAAAAGCGTGAAGAATTCATCCGTTGCCATAAAAAGGGGCTTTGCCTAGGCAAAGGGCCCACCTTCCCCGGAATCCATGGAAAGGCCTTCCCCCAGGTGAAGGGAAAACAGCACGCTTTCCCCGACGGGGTACCGGGTGGAGGAGGCCAGGGCGCGGCGGTATATGTGGATCTGGCGATGGTATAACGGCCAAAGGTCCCGGACCTCCTTCACCCGGTCCGTCTTGAAGTCCACCAGCACCCAGGCCCCGTTCTCCAAAAAGCACAGGTCTATGACCCCTTGCAAAATGCTTTGGGAAAGCTGGGGAAGGCGAAGGTTAAAGCTCCATTCCCTGTGTACTTCCTGGGAAGCCAGCGTCCGAAGGCCCAGAGGGCTGGCGAAGAACTTGGCAAGGGCGGGCATGTGGATCAGCTCCCGCTCCTGGGGGGTGAGCTTGCCCTCCCGCTCCAAGGGGAGAAGCATGCCGGGGAGCAGATTTTGGAGGGAAAGGTCCAAGGAGGAAAGGCCGGAAGAAACGCTCTCTTTGCCATTTTCCGGCAAAACGGCCTCCCGCAAGGGCTCAAAGGGAAGGAGGGACAGGGCCTTGTGGGTGGCGACTCCCCGCAGCACCGCGGTTTGGGGCGGCGATCCCCGCAGATAGGCGGGAAGGGTGGGCAATTCCGATAGCCGTCTGGGAACGGTGAGGGGGAGGGGAAGGCGCTTGATCTCCACGCTCTCCGCCTCGGGATCAGGCTGATCGGCCAGGAGAAGGGGCTCCAGGCTGTCCTTTGATTCCTTTTCCAGGCTGCGGCACAGGGCGGTCACCCCCATTTTCAAGGGAACCGGCACGGGAAGGGCCTTGGAGGGGGCCTCCAGGGCAGCCTCCTGAGAGGAAGGCATGCCCTGGGTCAGGCTGGAGAGCAGCTCCCGGAGCGAAGTTTCGCTGAAACCCTTCTCTGGACTGGCT
The DNA here is from genome assembly GCA_034927815.1 of Candidatus Limiplasma sp. GTDB lineage: Bacteria > Bacillota > Clostridia > Christensenellales > Aristaeellaceae > Limiplasma. Next base: position 9,173 of record JAYFPK010000025.1, on the reverse strand, counting down.
TTTGCGGTTGATATTTTTTCCACATTCTCTGAAACCCTTGCTACAACAGCACCATTGTGGAAAACGACCCTCCAAACCCCATTTTTCTGTGGAAAAAATGTGGAATCTGTGGAGAATTGGGTTTCGGACCCTGTTTCCCACAGGGGACCTGTGGACAAATCATCGGGCCCGCAAACCCTTATTTCATCAGTGTTTTGGATGCTTTGCCACACCCATTCCAGCATGCTTTTGGCTTCCCACACCGCGTAGGCTTTCCCCTGTGGATTTTCCATGGCAAAAGCGGGCGAGAGTTCCCCGGCTCCGGAAGGGCCGCCCCCCGCCAGGGCTTGTGCCGTAAGGCTGGAGGAACTTCCGATCAGATAGAGCCGGTCCTTGGCCCGGGTCATGGCCACGTAGAGCACCCGGGCCCGCTCGGCCCGCTCCTCCATGGCTTTGCGGAGGCTGATGGCGCTTCCCAGCAAGGTGGCGCGCTTGGTGCGGGCCTTTTCATTAATATAAGGAAGGGCCACCCCCAGCTTGGAGTGCATTTGAAGGGCGCTGCTTCCCCCGCGCCTGAGCAGGCTTCCCCCAAGCCCCATCACAAACACCACGGGAAACTCCAAGCCCTTGGATTTGTGAATGGTCATGATCCGCACCACGTTTTCATTGGGGCTTACAACGGTAGGGCTCTTTCCGTCGTGGACCCCCTGGCGGTTGGTGAGGCTGTCCAAAAAATCATGCAGAGAGCCTCCCCGCTGGGTCACATATTCCCCGGCCTGGTGGCAGAGCATCCGCAGGTTTGCCTGGCGCAGCTTGCCCCCGGCGGAGATGCCGAAGAAGCCGTACAGGCCGCTCCGGTTCAGGAAGCTCCAGAGGTATTCGTCCAGGGGCATGCTTTGCTCAAGAAACCGCTCCTGTTTCAGCTCCGCCAAGATGTCCCGGCAGCGCTTTGCCAGGGCGTTTTCCGGCTTCGCCTGGGCGGCGGCCATCAGGGCCTCCAAAAAGCTGGCCTTTGGGTCCGGCTTCTGAAGGCGGATGGCCCCCAGCTCCTCTTCGCTGAGCCGGTAATGGGGCCCCCTGAGCACCGTCAGCAAGGAGAGGTCGTCCATCAGGTTGTCCAGCAGCCGGAGGTGGGCCAAGGTTTGGGTGATTTCCGGGCTTTCCCCGTTTGCGCTGTTGTCCTCGCAGTACACGGGGATTCCCGCCTCCTGGAGAACCTGCTCCACCAAGGAAGCCTTTCCCCTGGCCACGGGAAGCAGAATCGCCATATCCCGGTAGGTAAGGGGCGCCGCTTCCTTCCCCTCCCAATCCAGGATGGGTTCCCGAAGAAGGCGCTGGATTTCCCCCGCGATGAAAAGGGCTTCTTCCCGGGGCTGGTCCGCGGCCTTTACCTCCCGGCTGTCCATCAAATGCACCTGGGGGAGGGGGTCCCCCAGAGAGGGACGTCCGGGATAGAGCCTGGCGTTTTCATCATAGTCAATCTCGGTGACGTCCCCTTGCATCACATGGGAGAACACCCGGTTCACCGCCGACAGCACAGCCTCCCGGCTGCGGAAGTTATGGCTGAGGCTGATTTTCCGCTGGGGAGAATTTTCAGCTTCCCCAAAGCGCTCCAGCTTTTCCATGAACAAGGTGGGATCGGCTTGCCGGAAGCGGTAGATGCTTTGCTTCACGTCCCCTACGTAAAAGCAGGTGAAGGGAGGGCGGCTGTTGCCGGCATCCTCCCGGCCTTCCTCCTGGGGAGTGGATTTTTCCTCTTCGGGCTTGAGGGCTTGGAGGATCGCTTCCTGAATTTCGCTGATGTCCTGGTATTCGTCTACAAAGATAGCGTCAAAGCGGCCGGAGATGCTCTTTTGCAATTCGGGCCTGGAGAGGATGGCAATGGCCATATGCTCCAAATCGCTAAAATCAATGACGTTTCGTTCCGCCTTCAAACGTCCATATTTATTATGCAGGCTTTCCACTGCCTTGGCCAGCCCCCGCAGCGGGGTGGCCATGGCTTGCAGATCCGCGATGCTCCTGTCCCCATCCTGGGGCAGAAGCTTCTTCATTTCCTCCAGGCGCTTCTTGTAGCGGTCCCTGAATTCCTTGAGGGTTTCCCGGACGTTGATCTCCGGTGGCTCCACAAGCTTGATGCCGGGCATTCTGGAAAAGCCGGAGGAGGCGGTTGCCTGTAAAAGGGCCGTCAGGCCCTCCTGGGCCGCGTGTTGCAAGGTGGAAAGAAGCTGTCCGTCCGCTTCCAAAACCCTGGCGTACCCCTCCTGGCAGAAGGGGTCCTGTGCCAAGGGAGCGGCCTGCTGCCACAGGGCCAAAGCGCCGTCCAAAATCACCCGGCAATCCCGCAGCAGGACCTGGGCCATGGGCCCCTTGTCCAGGTCCTCCAGGGTGTACGAGTGCTGCGCGCATTTCGCCAGCCATTGGAAGGGATGGGGGAGGGAGAGAAGGAAGCGGTAGAGCTCCAGCAGCATGCCCCCGATCTCCTGGGGGGAGAACTTTTGGGTGAGGGAGAAAAGCCGGGGGTCTTCCTTTGCCAGCTCGTAGCTTTCCTCCAGGGCTTCTTGAGCCGCCTGTTCCAGAAGCTTTTTTTGGAGGGTTTCCTCCGCGAGCCCCGCCAGGGGGTCGATCCCGGCCACCTCAAAAAACTCCCGGATCAGCTTTTGGCAAAAGGAATGAAGGGTGCTGATCTGGGCGTTTTCCACCCGTTCCGCCTGGCGGCGCAAGCTTTCGTTCTCCGCCGCGCCCTCTTCAAAGCGGGCCTCCAGCCTCTCCCGCATTTCCGCAGCGGCGGCATTGGTGAAGGTCACCACCAGCATCCGGTCCAATTGGTAGCCTTCTTGGGCTGTCAGGCGGAAGATCCGTTCCACCAGCACCTTGGTCTTTCCGCTGCCTGCGGCGGCGGAGACCAGAAGCTCCCGGTTTCTGGCCTGGATGGCGTTTTGCTGCGGGAGGGTATAGCGCATGCTTCTCACCTCTTTTACTAGGAGCATTGTACTCCATTGCCTTGGGGATGTCAAAAGGTCCCGCTTTTTGTCACTTCTTTGAAATGTTTCACGTGAAACAATTCCAAAGAGCTGGTAAAAGCGTAATCATCGATTTTCCAAAATGTTTCACGTGAAACATTGGACAAGCCCTGGGAACTTTTTGGAAACACAGCCGTACAATGGTCCAGAGCCCTTTCCAGGGAAAGGAAACCGGCGGTGTTTCGACAGGATTTGCGGGATGAAGGGCTTCATGCTATAATAGCCCCATTCTAGGTTTTCAAAGGAGGCTGTTTATGGCCATTACCCAGTTCGATTCGGAATCCATCAAGCAAAGCATCATGGGGAAGCTCCAGCGGTATAATGGCATTACCGTGGCGGAGGCGACGCCCCAGCAGCTGTATAAAGCCGTTGCGTCCACGGTGCGGGATCAGATCATGCAAAAGTGGATGGTTTTCCGGGAACGCCGGAAAACGGAAAAGGCCAAGCGGGTGTATTACCTTTCCGTGGAGTTCCTCACAGGCCGGGCCTTGAACTGCAACCTCATTAACCTGTGCAGCCAGGAGAACTACGCCAGGGCCCTGGAGGAGCTGGGCATCCGCCTGCAGGATATTTTGGTGGAGGAGCCGGAACCCGCCCTGGGCAACGGGGGCTTAGGCCGCCTGGCCGCCTGCTTCATGGACAGCCTGGCCAGCCTTTCCATTCCCGCGGTAGGCTGCACCATCCGCTATGAGTACGGCCTCTTCCGCCAGAAGATGGTGGACGGCCAGCAGGTGGAGCTGCCGGATACCTGGCTGCAAAATGGCAATGTCTGGGAGATCGCCGCCATAGAGGATACCTGTCAGGTGCAATTCGGCGGCGAGGTGGAGGAGCGAGAGGAAAACGGCCGGACGGTGTTCCATCTGGTGAACGCCTATACCATTGACGCCGTTCCTTACGATATGCCCGTGATCGGGTATGACAACCAGTGCGTGAACACCTTGCGCACCTGGAGCGCCCGCAGCCGGGAGCGCATCGACCTGCGCTGCTTTGGGGAAGGGGAATACATGAAGGCCATGGAGGAGATGCAGATGGCCGAGGTGATTTCCAAGGTGCTCTACCCCGAGGATAAGCACTATGAAGGAAAGATGCTCCGGCTGAAACAGCATTACTTCTTCACCAGCGCCACCCTTCAAAACGCTCTGAAGTCCTTTAAGCGTCAATACGGCGACAACCTGGACCTGCTGCCGGACAAGGTGGTCTTCCACATCAACGATACCCATCCGGGGCTGGCGATCCCCGAAATGATGCGCCTGCTCATCGACCAGGAGGGGCTTAGCTGGGAAATGGCCCAGCGGATCACCCACCGGTGCATGGCCTACACCAACCATACGGTGATGGCGGAGGCTTTGGAGCGCTGGCCTGTGGATATGATGAAGCAGACCCTCCCCCGGATCTTCATGATTTTAGAGGAGCTGAACCGCAGGGTCTGCGAGCAGCTCTTCCAAAGCTACCCGGATCAATGGGAACGCATCGGGCACATGGCCATCATCGGCTACGGGCAGGTGCACATGGCAAACCTGTGCGTGGCGCTGGCCTTCAGCGTCAACGGGGTCAGCCAGCTTCACGGCAAGATCCTCACCGATACCATTTTCCATGATTATTACCTCTTGGACCAGCGCAAGTTCTCCGCCATCACCAACGGCATCACCCACCGGCGCTGGCTGTTGGAGGCCAATCCGGGCCTGACCGCTTTGATCAAGGAGGCCATCGGCGGGGGCTTCATGAAGGACGCCCAGCAGCTGGAAAAGCTGAAGCCCTTTGCCCAGGACGCCGCCTTCCGGGAGCGGTTTGACCAGGTGAAGCGGCACAACAAGGAGCGCCTCCGCAAGCTCATTCAGGAGAGGCAAGGCATAGACATCGATCCCAATTTCATCTTCGATGTTCAGGCCAAGCGCCTTCATGAGTACAAGCGCCAGCTCCTTAACGCGCTGCATATTCAGGTGCTCTATAACCGGGTGGTGGAGGACCCCGGCTTTACCATGCCCCCCCGGCTGTTCCTCTTTGGGGCCAAAGCCGCTCCCGGGTACTGGCGGGCCAAGCTCATCATCCGCTACATCAACGCCTTGGCCCAGCTGATCGAAAGCCATCCCAGGGCCAGGCAGATGCTCAAGGTGGTCTATATCGAAAACTACGACGTATCCACCGCCGAGGTGCTGATGCCCGCGGCGGAAATCAGCCAGCAGCTTTCCACAGCGGGGAAGGAAGCCAGCGGCACAGGCAACATGAAATTCATGATGAATGGCGCTATGACCTTGGGCACCATGGATGGGGCCAATGTGGAAATTTACGAGCAGGTGGGCGCGGAGAACATCTACATCTTCGGCATGCGGGCGGACACCGTAGAGGCCATGTACCGGGAAGGGGCCTATAACCCCATGAGCATTTACGAGACCAACTTTGAAATCCGCAAGGCCATGAACCAATGGCTGGACGGCACGGTGTTCCCCACGGAGCCCTTGGCCATGCAAGACCTGTACCACATGCTGCTGCAAGGGGACCACGGCGGCATGGCCGATCCCTACTTCGTGCTGAAGGATTTCGGCAGCTACTCCATGGCCAACCGCCGGATCATCGAGGACTATCAAAACCGGGAGAAGTGGCTGAAGATGGCGGTGGTCAACACGGCCATGTCAGGCTATTTCAGCAGTGACCGGACCATCCGGGAATACAATGAAAAGATCTGGCATATCGAGCCCCTCCTGTAAGCAAGAGCCCTTTTTGCCCAAGGGGGCGGAAGAAAAGGATGCCCTCCGGGATATACTATCCCTGGGGGCATCCGCTGATTTATATTCAATATATGTATAAATTGTGGAGGTTCAATTTCAAAACCACTTCATTTAGTTGCGGTTTGTTTGACAGAATGTAACCGGTATGATATACTCATCCAAGGACATGCTTCTTCCCAGGCGGCGCCATTCCGCCATTGGAAAGAAAAGCCCGGTTTTCAAGGGACCATCCATGAGCAATCATTTGTAATATATCTTTTCATACCCCAGCCGACGAGGAAGAATATTACGGATCTGTAAAGACATATGGAGGCGCCTTGAATATGCAAAAACAACTCAAAGTAACGTACCATTATAACAGCGGCTTTTCCATACGGATCGGTGGGAAGCTGCTGGTTTTTGATTACTGGGAAGGGGAGGGTCGCAGGCTGGCGGAGGTGGGAAGGCTGAACCAACAGATTCTCTCCGCCTACGAGCAGATTTATATCTTCGTGAGCCATGCGCACCCGGACCACTTCTCTCAAATCATCTACGAATGGCGGGAGGATCTGCCCGTCACCTACATCGTCAGCTCGGACATGCCCGTGGGCACCCGGGGCAAGCGCATCGCGCCCCTGGAAACCCTCCAGCTCTCCCAGGACATCAGCGTCAAGGCTTTTGACAGCACGGACCTGGGGGTATCCTTCTTGGTGAAGGCCTATGGCATGAGCATTTTTCACGCCGGGGATTTGAACCTGTGGCATTGGCGGCAGGAGAGCTCCCTCCGGGAGATCGAGGCGGCGGAGAACGCCTTTTACGCCGCCTGCGCCCCCATCAAGGGGGAAAAGATCGACCTGGCCATGTTCCCGGTGGACCCCCGCCAGGGCATGCTCTATGACGCGGGGGCCAACCATTTTATTTTGAGCCAAAAACCCCGGGTCTTCATCCCCATGCACTGGCAGGACCGGCCCGAGGTAGCCATTGACTTCGCCCGCCGGGCCAAAACCCCTCAAACGGAGATCCTGGCCCTGACCCGCCCCGGGGAGAGCGCCACCATCACCTACGAGGAGAAGCTGCTGGACATCCACATCATCGAGCCCCCCAAGGACATGGCGGACCTCCCCATCGCCCCCATGCGCAGGCCCGAGAAACCCCGCATGGAGGCCCAGGGGGAGGACCCCTTCGCGGATACGGACCTGCCTGTGGATTTGGAGTAGAATAGGGGAAGCCCGGAAAAGGGGGTAAGGGGAACCTATGTTTCGGATGATTCACGAGAACTATAATGTGCTGGATTTGGAGCGCTCCCTGGCCTTTTACCAGGAGGCGCTGGGCCTTCATGAGGTTCGCCGCAAGGAGGGAGAGGGCTTTACCCTCTGCTATCTGGCGGATGAAACCCAGGGGTTCCAGCTGGAGCTTACCTGGCTCCATGACCGGAAGGAGCCCTACGCCCTGGGGGACAACGAGTTCCACCTGGCCTTTGAAACCGACGATTACCCGGCGGCCCACGCCAAACACGAAAAGATGGGCTGCATCTGCTACGAGAATCCCGGCATGGGTATCTATTTCATCAGCGATCCGGACGGCTACTGGCTGGAGATCGTGCCCAAGCGTTAAAAGCCGCTCCTGTCTTGGGAAAAGACGGGGTCTTGGGAGGCGGCGGGCTATAACCGCTGTGCAAGGCCAATGCGAAGAACGCGCATTGGCCTTTTGTGAATCCAAAAAAGAAAGGCGCTTTGCGTACCTGTCGCTTCGCGCCTTTCCTTTGCCGGAACCGCGGTTCCCGGGCCCTTATGGTTTGAGGCTTTCGTTTGATCCTTTAGATATCTGTGGCATTACAGGGTCTTTTCAGCAGCCTGGGCCGTGGCCTGGGCCGGGTGTTTCTCCCTTACGGGAAGCTGGGCCAGCACAATGCCCGTGAGCATCAACGCGCAGCCGGACAGCTCCCTGGGGCTGAGGACGTCCCCCAGAAGGGCCCAGTCCGCCAGCACCGCGAAGACGCTTTCCAGGCACATCAGCAAGGAAGCGATGGTGGGGCTGGTATCCCGTTGGGCAAGGATTTGGAGCGTGTAGCCCACAGCGCCGCTGAGCGCCCCGGCGTACAAAATGGGGATCAAAGCCTGCCGGGCCCCTTCCCAGGTGGGTTTTTCCCAGAGAAGGGACGCCACTAGGCACAGGGCCGCAGCCGCAAAAAACTGGATACAGCTCATCTTCAAGCAGTCCGTCCGGGGAGCGAAATGGTCAATGAGCAGAATATGGGCTGTGAAGCAAAAGGCGCAAAGGATCAAAAAGAGATCCCCCGGGCCGATGGTGAAATCCGAAGTCACGCAAAGCAAAAACAGCCCAAGGGTCGCCACCCCCACCGCCAGCCAAACCCGAAGGCGGACCTTTTTGCCCCAGAGAAGGCCCGTGAGGGGAACCAGCACGATGTACAGCGCGGTGACAAAGCCCGCTTTGCCCGCGGAGGAGTCCCGGATGCCAAACTGCTGCAAGGAGCTGCCCAAAAAAAGCGCCGCGCCGCACAAAATGCCCGGCGCCAGGGGAGGGATGCGGGAAGGCGCGGCGGCGGGGCTTTCCGGCCCGGCGGGTTGGCTGGAAGCGGCCTGGGTGCGGCCCTTCAGCAAGGAGATACAGGGAATCAGCACCAGCCCCGCCAGGAACATCCGGGCGGCGTTGAAGGCAAAGGGCGGCATCGAATCCATGGCCACATCCTGCGCCACAAAGGCCACCCCCCAGATCAAGGCGGTGGTCAGGAGCATCAAATTGGCGCGAAGGCTGCGGTTCATTGCCATCTTCCTTTCGAGGGATTTTCCATGGCGCTGCCAAGGGGACAGGCTTTGGGCCCGGCCCAAGTTCGCCCATGGTAGCACGGGAAAAGGGCGCTGTCAAGGCGGGGGAGGGAAAAACGCAGGGCGGGGTGGGTTGATTCGATTTGCTCTAAAAAGAAGAGGAGTTGGGGGCTTTTATTATGTTAATCAGTATAATTTTTCCTTGCTTTTCTTTCTTCTCCTGTCACAGGAACGAGTATGTCAGGGGGCCGGGGGGGTTTCCGATTTCTCTTTCGCCCACCCCAGGGCGTAGCCCTGGGGTGGGTATGGTTCAGATAAATCGTCGCGGTCTTCACTACCGTTTGACCGCTCGTTTATCTTCCCACTTCGGGTCGCTTTGGGCTTCGCCCAAGCGTCCACTGGACGCACGCTTTCCTCCGTGTGATTCGTTGCCTTCGGCAACTTCGGTCGCTAGTCAGGCCTGCGGCCCTCCCTCATTCCCCAAGGCCCCCTAACAACCTCTTTCCTCCCGGGGCGGCCGGGACACGGAGGGAAGCGTGTGCCCAGTGGCGCCGCCAGTGAGCGTGGGCCCAGTGGGCCCTTTGCCGAAGGCAAAAGCGAGCGAGAGGTGGGGCTTGAGGCGAGCAGCCGAACGGTAGTGAAGGCTGCGATGACCGAAAGGCCGGATCACAGCCCGAAGGGCT